>CAWIXG010000007.1:0-72636 GCA_963839985.1 uncultured Alphaproteobacteria bacterium
AGCTCGTGATGGAGGGCGTGCGGCAGATGCGCGGCACCTCGGTCAACCAGGTGAAGGACGCCGCAACCTGCATCGTGTCGAACCAGGGCGGCATCATGACGACTCACTCGACGTTGATATTGGGACATTGAGCGATGAGCTTTCCGCTGCCCGAACCGACGCCGATCTCGCAGCCCTATTGGGATGCGCTGAAGCAGGGCCGGCTCACGTTCCAGCGCTGCCGCAAATGCGCGCACGCGTGGCTGCCGGCGCGCGCCGAGTGTCCGAATTGCCTCGCGGCCGAATCGGACTGGACCGCGGCATCCGGCAAGGGCCGCGTGATCAGCTGGGTGATCTATCATCACGCCTATCACGAGGCGTTCAAGCACAAGCTTCCCTACAACGTGGCGCTGGTCGAGCTCGACGAAGGGCCGCGCCTGATCACCAACATCGTCAATCCGGAAGCCGGCCTCGCGGCCGAGCGGCCGGTGCACGTGAAAATCGAGGACGAGCATGGCGTCGCGCTGGCGCGCTTCGCGTTGCTCTGAACTGACGACGCAAAAAACAAAACCCGGGAGACGGAATATGACGAAGGCAGGTCTGTTGGCGACGGTGTTCGCCACGCTTCTCGGCGCGAGCGCGCTGGCGCAGGAGCCCATCCGCATCGGCGCGATCAATCCGTATTCCGGCCCGGTCGCGCTTTACGGCGATGAGGTCGCGCGCGGGTATCAACTGGCGATCGACGAGGCCAATGCGAAGGGCGGCGTGATCGGGCGCAAGATCGAGCTGTTCCGCGGCGACGCCGGCAACCCGCAGCAGGGAATCGCGGCGGTGGAAAAGCTGGTCGGCGACAAGATCGACATCTTCGTCGGCACCTACGTGAGCGCGGTCTCGAACGCGGCGAGCGACGCTGCGATGCGCTACAGCAAGATCTACTGGGACACCAATGCGCTCGCCGCCGACCTCACCGAACGCGGCCTGCCGAACTTCGTGCGCAGCGGGCCCTATGCGGCGAGCTTTGCCGAGGTGTCGGCGAATGCGGCGCGCGACCTGATCGCGCCCGCGATCGGCAAGCCGATCAAGGGGCTGAAGGTGTGGATCGAAAGCGAGGACTCGATCTACGGGACCTCGATCGCGAAGCGGCAGAAGGAACTGCTCGAGAAGGAAGGCGCGACCGTGGTCGGCGTCGGCGCGCATAACTTCCGCGCCATCGACCTGACCGACTCCGTGCTGCGCGCGAAAGGCACGTCGCCCGACGTGTGGATCAACACCGGCTACGTGCCGGACGGCAACCTGCTGCTGCGCACGATGCGCGACCAGGGCTTCAAGCCGGCCGCGGTCCTGCTGGTCGGCACCGGCGACACGTTCGAGACGCTCGATGCGCTCGGCGCCGAGTATCTGGAAGGCGTCACGATCGTCGCCTATCCGCGCCCGGACCAGACCGAAGGCTACGGCCCCGGCGCCGCCGCCTACCTGGCGGCCTACAAGAAGAAGTACGAGCGTGACCCGATCGCGCCGCAGGGGATGACCGCCTACGTGGGCGTGCAGATGCTGATCGAGGCGATCGCGGCCGCCGGCTCGGTCGAGATGGAGAAGGTGCGCGCGGCGGCAGCCAGGATGGACAAGCCGGCGAAGAGCTACGCCACCGGATTCGGCGCCAAGTTCGACGACAAGTTCCAGAACACGCGCGCCTTCCCGACGGTGGTGCAGTGGCAGTCGGGCAAGATCGTGACCGTCTTCCCGAAGGAAGCCGCGCAGCCGAACGTCAAGCTCGTCAACCTGCCGCGCAAGTGACCTGACGAGGCGAAGGCCGGGCTCGACGGGCCCGGCCGCGGCCGATGGAAACCTTCTTCAACATCCTGCTGTCCGGAATCCTGCTCGGCGGGATCTACAGCCTCGTCAGCATCGGCCTCAATCTCATTTTCGGCGTCGTGCGCATCGTCAACTTCGCGCAGGGCGAGCTCGTCATGCTGGCGATGTACGCGACGTATTTCTGCTTCGCCAAGTTCGGCATCGGTCCCTACTTCGCGGTGTTTCTTGTCGCGCCGCTGATGTTCCTGCTCGGGCTTGCGGTGCAGCGCCTCGTGCTGCAGCCGCTGCAGAACGAGCCGATGATGCAGATCTTCGCGACCTTCGGCCTGCTCATCCTGTTCGAGAACGCCGTGCTCGCGATCACGCGCGGCGAGGGCTACAGCCTCGCCGGCACCTATTCGCGTGCCGTGATCGACATCTTCGGTCTCAAGGCGAGCGTCTCGCGCATCATCGTCTTCCTGGCGGCAACCGGGATCGCGCTGGCGCTGATGCTGTTCCTGCAGCGCACGATGGCCGGCAAGGCGATCCGCGCCGTGATCCAGGACCGCCAGTCGGCGCGGCTGATGGGCATTAACGTCTCGCGCACCTATCTGCTGACCTTTGCGCTCGGCACGGCGCTCGCCGGCGTCGCCGGCGCGCTGCTTGCGCCGATCTACACGCTGTCGCCTTACATCGGCGGCAACTTCATCCTCGCGGCCTTCGCCGTGGTGGTGCTCGGCGGGCTCGGCAGCGTGCCGGGCGCCTATATCGGCGGGCTTGCGGTCGGCATCCTGGAAAGCTTTGCCGGGTACTACATCGATCCGGCGCTGAAGCAGGCGATCTGGTTCATCATCTTCGTCGTCGTCCTCGTGGTGCGACCATCCGGCCTGATGGGGCAGGCGGGCGCCGAGGAAGTCGGCCTGCGCGAGCAGAACTGATGAGCGTGCCCGCACAGACCGTGCAAGCCGTGCCGCATTCCCTCGGCGGCGCGATGTTGCGCAATTGCGGGCTGTTGCTGCTCGCCGCGCTGCCGCTCGCGCTGCTGTGGAGCAATCCGTACTGGGTCAACATCCTCGCCTACACTTACTTGTTTGCGGCGCTCGCGGCCGCCTGGAACATCATCGGCGGCTTCGGTGGGCAGTTCTCGCTCGGCCACGGCGTGTTCTTCGCGATCGGCGCCTATACGGTGGCGCGCTTCCATCTCGATCTCGGCGTGACGCCGTGGCTCGGCATTTTCCCCGCGGCGGCGCTCGCAACCGTGGTGGCGCTGCTGATCTCCTGGCCGACGTTCCGCCTGCGCGGGCCGTTCTTCGCCATCGCTACCATGGCGATCAACGAGGCGTGCTTCGCGCTCGCGAACTACAGCGACCGCATCACCGGCGGTCCGCGCGGCATCCTCATTCCGTTCCGCGCCAGCTTCTCCAGCATGATCTTCGTCGAGCGCTGGAAGTACGCGCTGCTGATGTTCGCCTTCATGGCGGTGGTGGTGCTGATCACCGTGTGGCTGCGCCGCGCGCGGCTCGGCCACTACCTGATGGCGATTCGCGCCGACGAGGACGCGGCCGGGGCGGCCGGCATCAACGTGCTGAAGGCCAAGCTGCAGGGCATGGCGCTCTCGGCCTTCCTCACCGGCATCGGCGGCGGGCTGTTCGCGATGTATGTGCGGGTGCTCGATCCGCCGAGCCTGTTCACCCTGCCGGACATCGGCGTCAAGTTCGCCCTGATCGCGCTGATCGGCGGCATCGGCACGATCATCGGCCCGGTGATCGGCGCAATTCTGATCGTGCCGCTGGAGAACTTCCTGCGCGGCTGGCTCGGTGGCGACATTCCGGGCGGTCATCTCATCATCCTCGGCGCCGTGCTGGTGATCGCGTCGCTGTTTCTCAAGCGCGGTGTGGTCGGCGCACTGACCGCGGCACACCGGCGCTGGAGGCGGCGATGAGCTTCCTCCGGGTCGAGCAGGCGAGCCGGCCCTTCGCAGGGCTGCTTGCGGTCGACAGCGTCTCCTTCACGCTGGAGCGCGGCGAGATCCTCAGCCTGATCGGACCGAACGGCGCCGGCAAGACCACGCTGTTCAACCTCATCAGCGGCCAGCTCAAGCCGAGCGCGGGCGCGATCGTGTTCCGCGACGAGGCGATCAACATGCTGCCGCCGCACGCGCGCGCGCAGCGCGGCATCGGGCGCACTTTCCAGATCGCCAAGCCGCTGATCGGGTTGACGGCGCGCGAGAACGTCATGGTCGGCGCGTTCCTGCGCCACGCCGGCCACGATGCCGCTTACGCGGCTGCCGCCAGAGTTCTCGTCGAGGTCGGGCTCGACGCCCGCGCCGAAGTGCCGGCCGGCGAACTCACCTTGAGCGAGCGCCGCCGCCTCGAAGTGGCGCGCGCGCTCGCGCTCGAACCCGAACTGATCCTGCTCGACGAGGTGATGGCCGGATTGAACGCGACGGAGATCACGCAGGTGATCGAGCTGATCAAGCGGCTCAACGCACGCGGCATGACGTTCCTGGTGATCGAGCACAATCTCAAGGTCGTGCGCGCATTCTCGCAGCGCGTGATCGTGCTCGATCACGGTGCCCGGATCGCCGAGGGCACCGCGGCCGACGTGCTGAGCGATCCGCAGGTGGTGCGCGCCTATCTCGGCAAGAAGCACGGGGCGCACGCATGAGCGCGCTGCTCGAGGTGCAGGGCGTCGGCTCCGGCTACGGCGACGTGCCGGTGCTGAGCGATGTCAGTCTCACCGTGGGTGCGGACGAGATCGTGTCGGTGGTCGGCGCCAACGGCGCGGGCAAGACCACGCTGCTGAGCACGATCTCCGGACTATTGCCGTGCACGTCCGGCGCGATCCGCTTCGACGGCGAGCCGATCGAACGGCTGGCGGCGCACGACGTCGTCACGCGCCGCCTCGTGATGGTGCCGGAGGGCGGACGGCTGTTCCCGTTCATGACGGTGCTGGAGAATCTCGAGCTTGGCGCCTTCAACGCGAGCGCACGGGCGAGCCTGAAGGCGTCGCTCGATGACGTTCTGGCGCACTTCCCGATCCTTGCCGAGCGGCGCGGGCAGCTCGCCGGCAGCCTGTCGGGCGGCGAGCGGCAGATGTGCGCGATCGCGCGCGCGATGATGAGCCGGCCGAAGCTGCTGATGCTGGACGAACCGTCGCTCGGCCTCTCGCCGCAGATGGTCGAGCGCGTGTTCGAGCTGATTTTGTCGTTGGCGCGCGAGAAGAACATCGCGGTGCTGCTGGTCGAGCAGAATGTCGGCGACGCGCTCGGCATGGCGAACCGCGGCTACATCATCGAGCGCGGCCGCGTGATCAAATCCGGCACCGGGGCGGCGCTGCTCGCCGATGCCGACGTGCAGCGCGCATATCTCGGGCTTTAGGAAACAGCATGAGCCAGATCGTCATCGTCACCGGCGGCAGCCGCGGCATCGGCGCCGCGACCGCGCGGCTGCTCGGGCGCGACAAGGCGTCCGTCGTCGTCAACTACCGCAGCGCCAAGGCCGAGGCCGATGCGGTGGTGCGCGACATCGCGGCGTCGGGCGGAAAAGCCATCG
Source organism: uncultured Alphaproteobacteria bacterium (assembly GCA_963839985.1). Lineage (GTDB taxonomy): Bacteria > Pseudomonadota > Alphaproteobacteria > Rhizobiales > Xanthobacteraceae > PALSA-894. Next base: position 5,325 of record CAWIXG010000007.1, read on the forward strand.
CGGTGCAAGGCGATGTCGGCAACGAAGACGACATCCTGCGCCTGTTCGCCGAGACCGACCGCGTGTTTGGTGCGCTGACCGGCCTCGTCAACAATGCCGGGATCACGGGCGGCACCAAGCGCCGGATCGAGACACTGACGTTCGCCGGAATCATGGAGACGATGCGCGTCAACGTCGCCGGACAACTGCTTTGCGCGCGCGAAGCCGTGAAGCGCATGTCGACACGGCATGGCGGCAAGGGCGGCGCGATCGTCAACGTTTCCTCGCTTGGCGCGCTGACCGGCTCGCCGGGCGCGTTCATCGACTATGCGGCCTCGAAGGGCGCGCTCGACACGGCGACGCTCGGGCTTGCGGCAGAAACGGTCGGCAGCGGCATCCGGGTCAACGCGGTGCGGCCCGGGCTGATCGACACCGACATCCACAACGACCTCGGCATTCCGGATCGCGTCGCGCGTTTCGGGCCGAAGATGCCGATCGGGCGTGCCGGCACGCCGCAGGAAGTCGCCGAGGCGATCGTGTGGCTCCTCTCCGACAAGGCCTCCTACGTGACTGGCGAGTTCATCAACGTCACCGGCGGCGCGCGCTGACAAGAAAGAAAAACCGCATGGGCATCAACGTGAGTGCGACGACGAGCGCGGCAGATCCGGCGATCACCCGGGCGATCGCCGACTTCGCGCTGTCCGGTTCATTCGCAACGCTGTCCGCCGAGGTGCAGCGCGAGAGCGTGCGCACGGTGGTGAACTGGGCCGGCTGCGCGCTCGGCGGCGCGCCGACGCCGACGGTCGCGGCGGCGATCAAGGGACTGCAGAGCTATTCGTCGCCCGGTCAATGCCGCGTGCTCGGGCGGCATGAACGCTTCGACCCGCCGGGTGCCGCCGTCATCAATTGTCTCGCCTCGGCGGCGCATGCCTATGACGACACGCATCTGGCGACCATCACGCATCCGACCGGGCCGGTGATCTCCGCGCTGCTCGCGCTTGCCGAGCAGCAGTCCATCCGCGGCGAGGAGTTCCTCGCCGCGCTGATGATCGGCATGGAGATCGAGTGCCGCTTGAGCAGCGTCATCGTCGCGCCCGGCAGCGGATCGAGCGGCGGCTGGTACATCACCGGCGTGACCGGCAGCATCGGGGCGGCGGCGGCGGTCGGCCGCGTGCTCGGGCTCGATCGCGAACGGATGGTCAGCGCGCTGGGTCTCGCGGCGGCGCAATCCTGCGGCACGCGCGGCACGCATGCCAGCATGGCCTGCGCCTATGTGCCGGCGATCGCCGCGCAAGCGGGCTTCGTCGCCGCCATGATGGCGCGCGCCGGCTTCGAATGCGGGCCGGCGGCGGTCGCGGGGAGGAACGGCGTGGTCGAGGTGATCGCCCCGAAGGCGGATCATGCCGCGATCTGCCGCGACTTCGGCCGGCACTGGGAAGTGCTCGGCAATGCCTACAAGCCGTATCCGTGCGGCATCGTCATCCATTCGGCGATCGACGCGTGCCTTGAACTGGTGCGCCGGCACAAGCCCAATCCCGACGACATCGCGCAGGTCGCGTTCGACGTGACACCCGGCGCGCTCGCGCTGTGCTGGCGCAAGCTGCCCGACACCGAGCTGGAAGCGCAGGTCAGCCTCTATCACTGGCTCGCCGCGACGCTGATTTGCGGCGAGGCGACGGTGACGCAGGCGCAGCTCGCCTGCATCGCCGACCTGCGCGTGCGTGCGCTGCAGTCGCGGCTCGACGCCACCTCCGATCCCGCGCTGGCGATCGATCAGGCCAGGGCCGTGATGCGGATGCGCGACGGCACCACGCATGCGGTGAGCATCGCGCACGGCCTCGGCAGCCTGATCAAGCCGATGTCGGATGACGAGCTGAGCGCCAAGTTCCTGTCGCAGGCGGGCGGGGTCCTGTCCGCCGGCAAGGCGAAGGCGCTGCTCGACGCGTCATGGAACGTGCGCGGGCTCGGCAACGTCGCGGAGCTGCTTGCGCTTGGGGCGGCCTGAGAAGGAGACCAGCAATGACCTTGCACCGCCGATCGATCCTCAAGGCCATGGCGGCGCTGCCGGCGAGCCTCGCCGCGCCGGCTTTCGCGCAGAGCTATCCGGATCGCCCGATCAAGCTGATCGTGCCGTATCTCGCGGGCGGTGCGACCGACGTCGGCGCGCGCGTCGTCGCCGAGCGGATGGCGAAGGGGCTCGGCCAGCCGCTGGTGATCGACAACCGCCCCGGCGCCGGCGTGATCGTCGGCACCAACGCGGTGGCGAAAGCCGAGCCGGACGGCTACACGCTGCTGATCACGACGCTGGCGCATCCGATCAACATCACACTGCAGAAGAAGCTCCCCTACGACTCGATCGCGGATTTCGAGCCGGTTGCCCTGATGGGCATCATCAACTTCATCCTGGTGGTGCATCCCTCGTCGCCGGTCACGGATCTTGCATCGCTGGTCAAATACCTGAAGGACAATCCCGACAAGGCCAATTACGGCTCGGCCGGCACCGGCAGCCCGATGCATCTCGGGCCCGAGCTGTTCAAGTCGCTGACCGGCGTTGCGGCCAATCACGTGCCGTATCGCGGCGAGGCGGCGGCGCTGAACGACATGATCGGCGGGCGGCTGACCTTCATGCTCTCGGGCACGCCGACGGTTGCGCCGCACATCGAGGCGGGCGCGGTACGCGCGCTGGCGACGCCGTCGCCGAAGCGCTCCTCGCTGGCGCCGAACGTGCCGACCACGGCCGAGGCCGGCATGCCGAAATGGGAGACCTATTCCTGCATCATGATGCTGGCGCCGAAAGGCACGCCACGGCCGATCGTCGAACGGCTCAACCGCGAGGCCAACGCCGCGATGGCGAGCGACGAGGTCAAGGAGCGGCTCGCAAAGCTCGGCATCGACGCGGTGGAGAGCTCGACGCCGGAGAGCACCGCAAAATTCATCCGCGACGAGGCGGAGAAATGGGCGCCGATCGTGCGCGCGACCGGCGCACAGGTGGAGTAGCGCGCGGCGGCACGCTGTGCTGGACTCCACTGAAGCCGCACGCAAACGGCCCGGACGGAGGCACGAGGCATGACCGCGCTGGAGCAATTCAAGGAAGAGCTGGTCACCGCCAACCGTATCCTCGCGCACGAGCGGGTGCTCGATTCGTTCGGGCATATCTCGGCGCGCCATCCGGACAACGCGGACCGGTACTTCCTGTCGCGCGCACGGGCGCCGCAGCTCGCCGAGGCCGGCGACATCATGGAGTTCACGCTCGACGGCAAGGTGGTCGGGCCGGAGAGCGGCAAGCCGTATTCCGAGCGCTTCATTCATGGGGCGATTTACGAAGCGCGGCCGGACGTCATGGCGGCGGTGCACAATCACAGTCCGAACGTCGTTCCGTTCACGGTGACCAAACAGAAAATGCGGCCGATCATGCACATGTGCGGGCCGATCGGATCCGAGATTCCCAACTGGGACATCAGGACGAAGTTCGGCGAGACGAACCTGCTGGTCACCAGCATGGAGATGGGGCGTGATTTCGCGAGAACGCTCGGGCCACACACGGTCGCGCTGATGCGCGGTCACGGCAGCACCGTCGTCGGCCGCTCCGTGCGCGAGGCCGTGTTCACGTCGGTCTACATGGAAATCAATGCCGAGATGCTGATCAAGGCGCTCTCGATGGGCGAGGTGACATACCTGTCCGACGGCGAGATCGCGGCGATCACCAAAGGGCGCGCCGGTTTCACGTTCGAGCGCGGATGGGAGAACTGGTGCAACCGCGTCGGACGACGATACGTCCCGCATGAGCGCACCGTGGGTGAAGGCTTTTCGAAAACCGACGGATAGCGCAATGCGAACCGCGACAGGCGTGCGGATGCCGCATCGGGAGGCTAGATGTCCGGGAGTTGCAGGCGGCGCCATTGTGGCGCTTGCGGCGGGGTGGCTTACGGCCGGCATCGAGCCGGCGGGCGCGCAACGGGATACTGCCAATTACCCTGATCGGCCGATCCGCATCATCGCGGCGGTTCCGGCCGGCGGCGGCGTCGATATCGTGACGCGGCTGATCGGGCAAAAGCTGCAGCAGCGCCTGGGGCAGCCGGTCGTGGTGGAAAACCGCGGCGGCGCGGCTGGAAACATCGGAGCCGAAGCAGTCGCGAACGCGGCCCCCGACGGCTATACGCTGCTGGCCTCCTCGCCGGCCCCGCTCGCGATCAACGCGGCGCTCTACAAGAGCCTGAAGTATGACGGCGCGGCGTTCGAGCCCGTGGCGGTCATGGCGTTCAGTCCCAATGTCCTGGCGGTCAGACCGGACCTGCCGGTGACGTCCGCGCAAGAGTTGATCGCACTCGCCGGGACAAATCCGCAGACGCTGACTTACGCATCGCAAGGAAGCGGAACGACATCGCATCTGACCGCCGAGCTGTTCCGGCGGCTGACCGGCACGACCCTTCTCCATGTGCCCTATCGCGGGACGGCGCCGGCACTGAACGATCTGGTCGCCGGCCATGTCGACCTGATGTTCGTCGACGTGACCGCCGTGCTGGCGCTGCACCAGGCCGGCAAGGCGCGTATCCTGGCGGTCGCGACGTCGCAGCGTCTTGCGGAACTGCCCGACATTCCCACGCTCGAACAGGCCGGCGTCGCGAGTTTTTTGTCCACGACGTGGAATGCGATCGCGGCTCCTCCCAATACGCCGGAGCCGATCACGTCGCTGCTGAACCGGGAGATCAACGCAATCCTCAAGCTGCCGGAGATCGAGGCGCGTTTCCGCGAGCTGCACCTGGTCGGCGCGGGCGGCAGCCGTGCCGAGATGATCGATTTCCTCAGCGGGGAACGGCGTCGCTGGGGCGACGTCGTCCGCAGCGCAAATATCACCGTTGATTAGAGTTTGATCCGCGAGCATTGAAACAAACTCCGCTCATTCCCGCGCAAGCAGGAATCCGAGGGACCAAGAACTGGGTCCCCGCTTTCGCGGGGGCGAGCGGAGGTCAGCGATTCAATCGCGTTGGATCAGACTCTACAGCGTGATTGCTTTGGTTAGACTGCTGCCTGACGCGATTCCGAATCCGGCGAATAAGCGCTCGCGCATGCCGCTTCGTCCCCGCGGTGTTATTTCCTCTCGAGCTTGGCGGCCTTCACCACCGCGCCCCAGCGATCGAGCTCGCGCCGCAGGAACGCCGGGAAGTCGGCGGGCGAGGCCATCGGAAGCGTCTCGGAGCCGATCTTGGCGAGCTTCTCCTTCACCTCCGGCGCGTTGGTGGCGGCGAGCGCGGCAGCATGCAGCTTCGCGACAATCGGCGCCGGCGTGCCGGCCGGCACCACGATCGCGTACCAGTTGTCGGCGCTCATCCCGGCGAAGCCCTGCTCGATCGCGGTCGGAACGTTCGGCAGCATGATCGAGCGGCCTTCCCCGACCACCGCGATGGCGCGCATCTTGCCGTCCTCGATGAAGGCCTGCAGCGGTGCGAGATCCATCGCGAGCGACCTGGTATGGCCGGCGACCACGTCGGTCGCGGCCGGCGCGCCGCCGGTGTACGGCACATGGATGGCCTTGCCGCCGGCGGTGTTGAACATCTCGATCGCCAGGTGCGCGATGCCGCCGACGCCGGACGAGCCCATCGTCAGGTCGCCGCCTTTCGAGGCCTCGATCAGCTCCTTCAGGCTGCGCGCCTCGACCGCCGGGTTGGTCGCGATCACGATTGGGCTTTTCGAGACGGTCGCGACGCCGACAAAGTCCTTCAGCGGGTCGTAGCCGAGATTGGCGGTGGTGTGCGGGCTGATCGCCATCACGGTCGCGCCCGCGATGGTCATCGTGTATCCGTCGGGCGCGGCTTGCGCGGCGAGACGCATCGCGATGGTGCCGTTCGCGCCGGTGCGGTTCTCGACCGGAATTGCGACGCCGAGGATCTCCGACATCTTCTGTCCGATCACGCGCGCCACGATGTCGCTCGACCCGCCCGCCGCGAAGCCGACGAGAAAGCGGACCGGACGGTTGGGGTAGTCTTGCGCCGATGCGTGGCCGGCCGCCGCAAGCAGCGCGAGCGTCGCCAGCACGGTTTTGCGCAAATTCCGGAACATGATGTCCTCCCGCCAGTCTTTGGTTCTGTCGTCCCGCTTTACGTGATGCCGAACTTCTTGCGCATCTCGTCCACCACCTCGCGCGGCGGCGTGCGGAACGGCGCGTTCACGTGTTCGCTCTTGCGCAGGTTCACGCTGCGCTGCAGCTGCGCCAGCGTCTCGGCCAGCTTCAGCCCGCAGGCCGAGACTTCGACCACCGGCACGCCGGTATTCGGCACGGTGAAGAACTTGTGGCGCTGGAAGATCGGACCGAACAATTGCCCGCCTGCGATGATCACATCGGCGCCGTCGGCGATGCAGTCGCGCGCGGTCCTGGCGAGCTCGACCAGGAACTCGTCGTCCTTGCCTTCGAGACAGCGCACGATGTTCTCGTAGGTCATGCCGAACTTGCGCACCGGACGGCGCGCGATCGCGCGCGCCTCCAGGCCGTAGCTGCGGATATTGCTCTCGATCACCGGCACGTAGCCTTCCATCACGGTGAGGAAGGCGAATTTGCGCCCGAGCGTGCCGGCCAGCAGCATCGCGGCTTCGCCCGGTCCCACCACCGGAATCGTCGCAGCCTCGCGCGCCGCCGCGAGCGCCGGGTCCCAGTGACCGCCCACGGTCGCCGCCGCATAGCCGTCGCGCTCGGCATCGAGGATGTCCGACACGATCTGCGTGTCGTTGATGAGGCCCAGGTATGCCGACGACATCATGCCGGTGGTGCGCTTCATCCACGCGATGGTGACCTCGACGTTCGGCCCCATCACGGCGCGGGCGTAGTCGTTGAGCGTCTGGTCGAACAGGTCGGAGCGGTTGGTGCGGCCGGGCATCTCGCGGGTGAGCCCGATCGGCCAATAGATCTTCATCTTGTCGCTGGACATTCCTGCTCCTGAGCTAGCTGGTCACGCGGCGCCCGTAGGAGCGCGACGCAAAGCCGGCATCGACGGTGACGATCTGTCCGCACATCGCGCTTGCGCGGTCCGACGCGAGGAACGTCACGACGTCGGCGATCTCCTGCGGGGCGATCAACCTGCCGCGCGGCCACAGGTCGCGCACGAGGTCGAGCCATTTTTCCGGGTCGCCGAGCTCCTTTTGCGCGCGGATGCGCAAGCCCCGCACGGCGCGTTCGGTCTCGACGTATCCGGGGTTCACGCCGAGCACGCGCACGCCGAATTCGATGCTGAGGCTGCCGAGCGCGCGGGTGAACGCCACCAGCGCGGCATTGCCGGTCGAGCCCGCGAGATAATCGTAGTCGAGCTTCTCGGACGAGAAGCCGATGATGTTGATGATGACTCCGGATTTGCGCGCCTGCATGGCGCGATAGAACTCGCGGCACATGTTGATGTAGCCGAACACCTTCAGGTCCCAGGCCTCGCGCCAGCGCGCATCGTCGAGCTCGAGCAGGTCGCCCTTGGGGATCGCGCCGGCATTGTTGACCAGGATGTCGACGCTGCCTGCCTTCGCCGCCAGGGCCTGGCGCGCCTCCGGCCGCGCGAGATCGGCCGCATGGATCGCGACCGGCACGTTGTAGCGGGCCGCGATCTCGTCGCGCGCGCGTTCGAGATCGGCGGCGGTGCGTGCCACCAGGACCAGGCTGCAGCCCTCGCGTGCGAACTCCTCGGCGCACGCGCGGCCGATGCCCTTCGAGGCGCCGCTGATCAGGACCGAGCGGCCTTTGAGATCGAGGTCCATCAGCTGCCGTTGAGCGCGGCGGTCTCACCGAAGAACAGGTCGGACCATTTGTCCGGCAGCCGCTTGATGGTGCCGGTCCTGTACATGAAGTCGGCATAGGACTTCATCGCGCGCGGCGTCGTGGTGAACTCGACGTCTGGGTCGTTCGCGATCCTCAGCAGCATCTCGCGCGTGGTTTTCCTGTCGCCGGTGGCGCCGACATAGCCGTCGACGGCGCGGCCCTTGTCGGCCGCAATGATCTGCATCGCCTCGGTCAGGGCGGCGAGCAGCACCTTGTAGAGTTCGGGCTTGCCCTCGCGGAAGCGCGTGGTCGTCGCCGCGGTGCCGATGGTGCCGTTCTCGCCCAGAATCTCCTTCATGGTGATGATCGGCCGCACGCCCGGCATCTCGCGCTCGATGTAGAGGAACGGCGGCGTCGCGAAGTCCGAGTTCACCTCATGGTTCGGCTGCGCCATCGCGGCGACCGCGTCCATCTGGCCGAGCCCGACGGTGAGATGGTCGAGTTTCTTGTAGCCGTCGGTGCCCCATTCCTTCGCGGCCGCCATCTGCAGCAGCATCGCCTGGAACGAGACGTTGACCGACGGCACCGCGATGCGGTCCTTGTCGGTGAAGTCGCGGATCGACTTGACGGCCGGGTTGCGGGTGCTGAGCGCGATCGGCATGCTCGAGAGCGCCGAGATGCCCTTTACTTCGTTCACCGTGCCCCTGGTGCGCGCCCACAGCGTGATCAGTGCCGTCGATCCGACCGCCACGACATCGACATTGCCGGAGAACAGCGCATCGAACTGCGCGCTCGGTCCGGTGAAGGTGTGAACGGAGACTTTCAGGTTGGCGATGCCGGCCAGCGCGGCATGCTTTTCCAGCAGCTTTTCGTGCTCGACCACCATCAGCGGCAGATAGGCCATGGTGGTGGTGCGCGAGATGCGGATTTCCGGCTGCTGCGCCGCGGCGGGGCTCAGGGCCGCCACAAGACTTGCCGCGCAAAACAGCGCGAACCGGCGGCGTCGCATGCGTTCCTCCGCTCTTGTTTCGTCTATTCTGGTGGATCGAAGGATCGCACGATAGCGCGGCGGCGCGCAAACCAGCGATGCGATATTTCATTCGATCGCGCGTGCAGACGCTGCGATAATGCGGCCGCCTGCCGCGGCGCGTGCAGCGCACGGAAAGACAACGAGGAAGCGCATGGCCCGGCGACCTGCAGGCGGAAAGATCCGGCTCGGCGGCGGCTCGGCGTTCTTCAACGATCGCCTCGATGCCGCGCTCGAACTGGTCGAGAAGGGCGACATCGATGTGCTGATGCTTGAGACGCTGGCGGAACGCACGCTCGCGTTGCTGCATGCGGCAAAGCGCGCCGGCGGGAGCGGCTACTGGGACAAGCTGGCCGACCGGCTCGACGTGCTGCTGCCGGCCTGCGCCCGCCATGGCACCAGGTTCGTCACCAATGGCGGCGGCGCCGCGCCGGAAGCCTGCGCCGCGATGATCGCGCGGCTCGCGCGCGCGCGCGGGCTGCGGATGAAGGTCGCCGCCGTCAGCGGCGACGACGTGACCGAGCTGGTGCACGCGAGCGATCCGATCCTGCTGGAGACCGGCGAGCCGTTCTCGAAGCTCGGGACCGGCATCATCGCGACCAATGCGTATCTCGGCGCCGACGCGATCGCGGCGGCTTACGCCGCGGGCGCCGATGTGATCGTCACCGGGCGTGTCACGGATTCGGCGCTGGCGCTCGGGCCGATCATGGCGACGCTCGGCTGGAAGGCCGACGACATGGATGCGATGGCGTGCGGCGTGCTTGCCGGGCATCTGCTCGAATGCGGCGGCCAGGCGACCGGTGGATATTTCGCGGAGCCCGGGCTGAAGGACGTGCCGGACGTCGACCGCATCGGGTTCCCGATCGCGGAAGTGCGCGACGACCGCTCGATCACGATCACCAAGCCGCCCGGCAGCGGCGGGCGCGTCGACCGCCACACCATTGTCGAGCAGATCCTTTACGAGATGCACGACCCGGCGGCCTATATCACGCCCGACGTCACGCTCGACGTCACCACGCTCAATCTCGCCGAGACCGGCACCGACGAGGTCAGGCTCGACGGCGCGCGCGGGCATGCGCGCCCGGACATGCTGAAGGTGCTGGTCGGCGTCGACAGCGGCGTGCTGGCCGAGATCGAGATCTCCTATGGCGGCATCCAGGCCGAGAAGCGCGCGCGGCTGGCCGCGGATATCGTCGCCAAACGCGCGGCGCGCAACCCGATGCTCGGCAACCAGACGATCCAGTACGACCTGATCGGCGTGAACAGCGTCTGGCCGGAGGAGGGCATTCCGCCGATGCGCGACGTGCGGCTGCGCGTCGCGGCGCGCGTGCCGGACCAGCGCGCCGCCGACGAACTCGTCACCGAGGTCGAGGCGCTCTACGTCAACGGGCCGGCGGGCGGCGGCGGCGTGCGCTTCGCGACGCGGCCGACGATCCGCACCTACACGGCCTTCGTTCCGCGCGCGAAAGTGACGCCGCGCTGGACTTTCGTGGACGCATGACGATGACGCAGATCGAGCTGTTCTACCTGGCGCACAGCCGCACCGGCGACAAAGGCAATTCGCAGACGATGTCGCTCATTCCCTACGATGCCGGCGACTACGCGCTGCTCGACGGGCAGGTCACCGCGGAGGCGGTGGCGAAGCAGTTCGGCAAACTGGTGCGCGGCAAGGTCACGCGTTACGCGCTGCCGAACCTGAATGCATTCAACTTCGTGCTCGAGGAGGCGCTGCAGGGCGGCGTCAACGACAGCCTCAACCTCGACACGCACGGCAAGTCGCGCAGCGCCGTCCTGCTGGCGATGACGATCGACGTGCCGGCGGATCATCCGGCGTTGCGAAGAAAGACCGGATAGCCAGGGACGCGTTCGCCGCCTGCCGGCACCCGCATCACTCCATGCCGTGCAGCAGCTCGCGCGCGTCGCGCATCAGCGTCCGGAGCTGCTTTCGCTCCTCGATCGCGGCCCTGGTATAGAGGCCGTGCTTGACGGCATTTTGATTTCCCGGCGGGGCACCCGATCCCTGCGCACCGCCATGCATCCGGCAGCGCGTCCTGCCGTCGACGGCCGGCGCGCTGCAGGATTTTCCCGCGCGGGTCCGGGCGCCGCATCGCAGGCTCGCGAGCATCGGTCCACTGTTGCGCGGGAACCTGCCGCTCATGTGCGGGGTGCGGCGCCGTTGGCGGCGCTCGCGCGCGGGGCCTGCGTCACATTGCCGACGATCGCCTGGCCGCCGTCGCTGACCGAAACATTTTGTACCACCTTCTGTTCCCCGCCGGTCCGGTAGCGCGTGAGCGCTTCCATCTGGGTTGCAAAGGTTCGGGCCAGCTTGTTGAACGCCCGCTCGGCACTGTCCTGCTTTGGCATGGTGTCGGCGCTTCTGAGCCGTCGCGCCGACGTCATGGTCGCGATATGCACCACCGCCATCTGCGCCACCAGCATGTACTCGAGTAGATCCCGCGACTCGGTTCCATTGACGACCGAGCATATGAAACCGAGATCGTCCTTGTTGATCTCGTCTCCCTGGAAAGCGGTTACGGCGAGTTGGCGGAGAAGCGCTCCGTAGAAGGCATCATTCGCCGCACCCGAAGCCGCCGTCGGTTGCGCAGCGACCGGATTGTCCGCAGTCGGCCGCAGCGCTGTATGGGCCACCGCCGGGGCCTTCGCGTGCGACGCCGGCGTGTCGTCTCGTTGCGCAACACGCGGTGCGCCTGTCTTCTCGCTCATGTCAGCCTCCGCATCGGCCCGCCGTCAACAAGACGGGCGTGCCCAGAGCGAAGAGGCGCTCGATTCGCAAGTCAAGCGATCATCGCGAAAAGCCGATTTATGTACTTTGCATGGGGTTGTTTTGCGATTTTTTTCCGCCGCTCCGGCAACAGGATCACGATACCGGTTTTTGCGCGTGATCTTGTCCGAAAACCGGTCCCCACTTTTCGGGATCACGCGCGGCGAATCGCCTCCCACACGCGCTTCGGCGTCGCCGGCATGTCGACGTGGCGCACGCCTTTCGCATGCAGCGCATCCACGATGGCGTTGATCACGGCGGGCGGCGAGCCGACCGAGCCGGCTTCGCCTGCGCCCTTCACGCCGAGCGGGTTGGCCTTGCACGGCACGTTGCGCGTCGCGAACGAGAAGTTCGGCACGTTGTCGGCGCGCGGCATCGCGTAGTCCATGAACGTGCCGGTCAGGAGCTGGCCCGAGTTCCTCGTCGTAGACCGTCTCTTCCAGCAGCGCCTGGCCGATGCCCTGCACCACGCCGCCATGCACCTGGCCCTCGAGCAGCATCGGATTGATCACCGCGCCGAAATCGTCGACCACCGTGTAGCGAAGAATCGTGGTCACGCCCGAGTCCGGATCGATCTCGACCTCGGCGATGTGGCAGCCGTTCGGGAACGTCGGCGCGGTCGGGTTCTGCACCTGCGTGGTGTCGAGGCCGGGCGTCATGCCGGGCGGCAGCTTCGCCGGATCCTTGGCAGCCTCGGCGACCGCGAACAGGTCGATCATGCGGTCGGTGCCGACGATGCGGAACGTGCCGTCGCCGTACTCGATATCGGCGGCGGATGCCTCCAGCAGGTTCGCGGCGATCTGCTTGCCCTTGTCGATGATCTTCAGCGACGCCTCATGCAGCGCCGAGCCGCCGACGGGCAGCGCACGCGAGCCGCCGGTCAGCCCGCGCGGGCTGCGATCCGAGTCGCCGTAGACGACATCGATCTGATCGGCGTCGATGCCGAGGCGGTCCGACACGACCTGCTTGTAGGCGGTGACGAGCCCGGTGCCGTATTCCTGATTGCCCATCACCAGGTCGACGCGGTCGCCCTTGAACTCGATCGAGGCCGTCTCGGGGAAACCGCCGCCGCAGCGTTCGGTGTAGGTCGCCATGCCGATGCCGCGCAGCTTGCCGCGCTTGCCGCTCTCGCGGCGGCGCGCCTTGAAGCCCTTCCAGTCGGCGCTTTCCATCGCGGCGTCCATGATCTTCTCGAACGCGCCGGAATCGAAGGTGAGCTTGGTCGGCGAGGTGTAGGGGATCGCCTTCTCGGGGATCAGGTTGATGCGGCGGATGCGGTCCGGGGTCATGTTCAGCTCGCGCGCCGCCGCATCGACCAGGCGCTCGATCAGATACGACGCTTCGGGCCGGCCGGCACCGCGGTAGGCGCAGACCGGCACCGTGTTGGTGCAGACGCCCTTCACGTTGATGGCGATCGCCGGCGTCGTGTAGAGGCCGGAGATCAGGTCGGTCGAGCGCGTCGGGATGAACGGCCCCATCGGCGAAAGGTATGCGCCGACGTTCGCGATCAGCGAGACGCGGATGCCGAGAAACCTGCCTTTGGCGTCGAGCGCGAGTTCGGCCGTGGTGAAGTGATCACGCCCCTGATTGTCGGACAGGAACGCCTCGGAGCGGTCGGACTGCCAGTGCACCGGGCGCTTCAGTTTTTCGGCCGCCCACACCACCAGCACCTGTTCGGGATAGACGAACGCCTTCATGCCGAAGCCGCCGCCGACATTCGGCGGCGTCACGACGCGCAGCTTTTCCTTCGGGATCTTCAGCACGGCTTCGGCGAGCGGATCGCGCACGAAGTGCGAGCCCTGCGTCGCCGTATAGAGCACCGGGCGCCCGGCCACCGCGTCCCAGTCGCCGATCGCATTGCGCGGCTCCATCGAGTTCGCGACCACGCGGTTGTTGACGAGCTCCAGCGTGGTGACATGCGCGGCTTTGGCGAAGGCCGCGTCGGTCGCGGCGAAATCGGAGGTGTCGTTGTCCCAGTCGAACACGAGGTTGCCGCGGATGCCGTCGAACAACTGCGGCGCATCCTTTGCGAGCGCGGCGCGCGCGTCGGTGACGGCGGGCAGCGTCTGGTACTCGACCTCGATCGCCTCGGCGGCGTCTTTCGCCTGGGCGAGGGTCTCGGCCACGACGAACGCGATCGGCTGGCCGGCATGGCGCACTTTCCCGATCGCCAGCGCGGGGCGCGGCGTATCGTGGCGCGGCGAGCCGTCCCGGTTGTTGAGCGGCGCGTGACATGGCACATCGCCGAGCCCATCGGCCTTCACGTCGTCCCCGGTCAGCACCAGCAGCACGCCGGGCATTCCGCGTGCCGCCGCCACATCGATCCTGCGGATATCGGCGTGGGCGGCCTGCGCGCGCACGACGAACGCATGCGACACGTTGGGCAGCGCGATGTCGTCGGTATAGCGGCCCTTGCCGGTAATCAGGGTCTGGTCCTCGAAACGCCGAACGGGCTGGCCAACGCCGAATTTCATGATCGCTCCTGATCAATAGGTGGGCGCATCGCGACTTCTCGCGGCGTGCCGTCCGGAAAAGATGGGATCTGTGACCGGATGTTGATAGGGGCGGGATGATAGAGCATGATCCCGAAAAGTGGATACCGGTTTTCGGAAAAGATCGTGCTCCATGGAAGGCTGACGCAGGGTTGCGCCAGGCCGCGCCGCGTATATCAATCCTGTGGGCCGAGCCTCTCGATCAGCGCCTTCAGTTCGGCGATTTCCTCCGCCGTGCAGTCGGACAGCGGCGGGCGCACCTTTCCGGCGCCGCGTCCGACGATTGCGGCGCCGGCCTTGACGATGCTCACCGCATAGCCCGGCTGGCGCGCGCGCAGCCGCACGTAGGGCACGAAGAAATCGCGCATCAGCGTATCCACCGTTGCGTCGTCGCGCGCGTTGATCGCCGCATGGAATCTCAGCGCCGTGCGTGGAACGAAGTTGAACACGGCCGACGAGTAGGTGACGACGCCGGCCGCGCGGAACGCGGCCGCATAGGTCTCGGCGGTCGGCATGCCGTTGATGTAGAGCAGCCGGTCGCCGACGGCGGCGCGCGTTGCGGCCAGCAGCTCCAGGTCGCCGACGCCGTCCTTGAAGCCGATCAGGTTCGGGCAATCCGCGGCGAGCCGCGCGGTCGTCGCCGCGGCAAGGCGGCAGTTGGCGCGGTTGTAGACGATGACGCCGAGCCGGGTCGCGCGGCAGATCGCCGTGATATGCGCGCGCAGGCCTTCCTGCGAGGCTTCGACCAGGTACGGCGGCATCAGCAGCAATCCGGCGGCGCCGAGGCGCTCCGCTTCCTGCGCGTACGCGATCGCGGTGCGGGTGCCGTATCCGCAACCCGCAATGACGGGCGTGCGCCCACCTGCCGTCACGGCGGTGCCGATCACGGCGCTGAACTCCTGCGGCGTCAGCGAGAAGAATTCGCCCGCGCCGCCGGCCATGAACAGCGCGGATGACGGATAGGCCGAGAGCCATTCGAGCCGCCGCACGCAGGCGGCTGGATCGAACTCGTCGCCGGCGTCGAAATCGGTGAGCGGGAAGGAGAGCATGCCGCGCGGGACGGCGTCCTTCAATTCCTGCGGCGTCATGGCGCTGGTGTCCCGATTCCGAAGTTCGTTTCATCGCGTGGATGGGAATGCATATAATGCAGGGGCGACAATGGCGAGCGGGGGAAACGATGTTTCGCGCAGTGCTGATCGGGTTTGTGTTGTTCGCGTCCGCCGCATCGGCGCAGGATTTTCCGGTGAAGCCGATCCGCATCGTGGTCGGCTTCCCGGCCGGCGGCCCGAGCGACGTGCCGGCGCGCATCCTCGCCGAGAAGCTGCGCGTGCTCGGCCAGCCGGTGATCGTCGAGAACAAGACCGGGGCGGCAGGCATGATCGCGCTCAACGACGTGCTGGCGCAGCCGCGCGACGGCCACACGCTACTGCTCTGTTCCTATATCGATGCGATCAACCCGCTGCTCTACAAGAAGGTGTCGTACAAGCTCGACGACATCGCGCCGGTGTCGCTGATCCAGAAGGCCTATTACGCCTTCACGATCTCGAACGAGCTGCCGGCGAACGACCTGCAGGGCTTCATCGCGCATGCCCGGACCAAGCCGGGCGCGCTCAACTACGGCAAGGTCGGCTCGGGCTCGGTGACCGAGTTGCTGGCAAGGCAGCTGGAGAAGACTGCCGGCATCTCGATGACCGGCGTCACGTTCCGCGGCACCGGACCCGCCGTGCAGGAGATCGCGGCCGGGCGTCTCGATTTCATGGTCGGGCCTTTGGCGGTCACCGTTCCGCTGCACGAGGCAAAGAAAGTGAAGATCATCGGCATGACCAGCCCGGAGCGGCTGGCGGTCGCGCCGGACGTGCCGACCCTGAAAGAGCAGGGCACCGATATCGTGAACTACGGCTGGTGGGGCGTGTGCGCGGCGTCCGGCACGCCGCGGCCGATCCTCGAGACGTTGAACAAGCATATCGCGGCGGCGGTCGCGTCGCCCGACTTCAAGAGCGTGATCGAGAAGACCGGCGTGATTGCGCTGTCGTCCTCGATCGACGAGTTCGCGGCGGTCATCGCCGAGACCGCAAGGGACGCCGCCACGATGATCAAGGAGCTCGGCATCGAGCAGCTCGATTGATCGCTGCAGCGCGCGCGGTGCGAGCCACGTTTGCCCTCTCCCCCTTGAGGGAGAGGGCATCGCCGATGTGTCAACATATGCGATCGGGTGAGGGGTCACTAAACTTACCCCTCACCCAACCTCGCTCGTTGAACCACTGAGCTGCCCTCTCCCCCTTGAGGGAGAGGGCACATCGGCAACGCCGGCGATACGCTGCTGCGATTCGTCTCTCGACATGCGGGCGAGCAAGGCGGCAAACTGTCTCCCAAGCGCCTGACAGCGGCGTGCCCGGAGGATGCTCATGCTGAAGTTCGTCACCGCCGTGCTGGCGGCGTGCGCGCTGATCGCGCCCGCTGCGGCGCAGGATTACCCCAACAAGCCGATCCGCATCATCGTGCCGTTCGGTCCCGGCGGCGGCGGCGATATCGTCGGCCGCATCTTCGGGCAGTCGCTGCAGGAGAAGCTCGGCCAGCCGGTGGTGATCGAGAACAAGCCGGGCGCCGCCGGCACGCTCGGCAACGAGCTGATCGCGCGCGCCGAGAAGGACGGCTACACGATCGGCGTGATGACGGCCGGGCAGATCATCGCGGCGGCGATGAACAAGTCGCTGCGCTACGATACCGCGACCGCCTTCGAGCCGATCTCGCAGGTCGGCACCGCAAGCCTGATGCTCGTCGCGCGCGCTGATTTTCCTGCCAGCAACGTCACCGATCTGATCGCGACCGCGAAGGCCAATCCCGGCAAGATCAATGTCGCGAGCCCCGGGTTCGGCGCCACGCAGCACATGTCAGGAGAGTTGTTCAAGCAGATGGCGGGCGTCGATATGGTGTCGGTCCAGTTCCGCACGACGCCGGAAGCGGTCACGGCGGTGCTCGGCAAGCAGGTGGATGTCCTGTTCGACACGGTGCTGGCGGTGATCGGTCAGGTGCAGTCCGGGCAGCTCAAGGCGATCGCCGTTACCTCGAAAGACCGTTTTCCGATCGTGCCCAATGTGCCGGCGATCGCCGAATCCGGAGCGATGGCGGGCTATGATGTCTCCACCTGGTACGGCTTCTTCGGGCCGCGCGGAATTCCTCCCCAAATCGTCGCCAAGCTCAACAAGGCGCTGAACGAAGCGCTCACGGATGAGGGCGTGCGCGAAAAACTCACCAAGGCTGGAGTCTCGGTGCAGGGCTCGACCCCGGAGGAGTTCGGCACATTCATGGCGGGTGAGCTTGTGCGCTGGAACAAGGTGCGCGAGGCGGCGGGAATTGCGCAGCAGTAACAGTCCTCACGCTGAGCGAATTCGTAGGGTGGGCAAAGGAGCGTAGCGACGTGCCCACCACAGCACGGTGCCTGAAGCGCGTGGGCTCGCTTTGGCACCGCTTTCGCAGCGCCAAGCTTAGCCCACCCTTGTAATAGCGCGATCGATTATTGTCGGGCTGTTCCGAAAGGAATGGGCTGCCGCGGATGGCCATCCGCGGCAGGCCGCTGGTGATCGGATCGAGCCCACCCTGAGCTGCTTGTGGCTGCCTCGTAGCGTGATCGCACCAGCGCCTTCAACGGACCCGGATGGTTGCCGGAACAACCTGGTTCGCTTCACAAGGCAGGGTCGACGAAGATGGAGAATATTATCACGCGGACGGCTGGAATCGATACGTCCAAGGCCAAGCTTGACATCGCGGTTCATGGGCACATTGAACGCTGGCAGGTCGCCAATGATCTGCCAGGCTGGCGGCATCTTGCCGTCGCGCTTGCGAAGGCCGGCGTCACGCGCGTCGGCATCGAGGCGACGGGCGGCTATGAGCGCGGCGTCGTCGGACATCTGCGGGCGGCGGGCCTCGTCGTTGTTGTTCTGCAGCCGCTTCAGGTGAAGGCCTACGCCTGCATGCATCTGCGCCGGGCCAAGAACGACAGGCTCGATGCCATGCTGATCGCCGCCTGCGCGGCGGCAATCGACCAGCCGAGGATCGAGCCTGACCCGCGATTGGCCGAACTGACGGGACATCTGACCTTCGTCGAGCAGATCGAGGAGGACATCGCGCGCCTCAAGGTCCGGCTCGAACATATCGACGCGCCCCGTCTGCGACGTCTCGTGTTGGCCGACATTGCACGCCTCAAAGCGCGGCGCGCGGCTGAACTCGCGCGCATCGCCAGACAGCTCCGCCGCCACGACGATCTCGCCCGCCGCCTCGATCTTGTGCTCAGCGTTCCCGGCATCGGAGAACGCACCGCGCTCGCGATCGTCATCCGCATGCCCGAGCTCGGACGCGTCAGCCGCGAGGAAGCCGCCGCCCTTGCGGGCCTGGCACCCTTCGATGATGACAGCGGAACACACAAGGGGAAGCGCCGGATCGCCGGTGGTAGAGACCGATTGCGCCGCTCGCTGTTTGCCGCAGCCCTCCCGGCCGCCTTCCGCTGGAACAAGGCGCTCAACGCGCTCTACGCCCGTCTCACCTTCCGCGGCAAGGCACACAACGCAGCCCTCATCGCATGCGCAAGGAAGCTGTTGATCTATGCCAACACCGTCGTCGAGCGCGGGACGCCTTGGACCGAACGGCCGGCATCGGCTTAATGGTTGCTACGATCTCTCAGGATGAGGAGAAGAGCTACGGCTTCGCCGCCGCCGCGTCGCCGCTGCCGAAGATCTTCGCGAGGCTGCGCGAACGTTTCGTGTCGATGCTGACATAGGCCGTCATGCCGGCGCGCAGCGGCGGCTCGCCCGGCCGTTCGATCAGGCGCAGCTTCACCGGCAGGCGTTGCACTACCTTTACCCAGTTGCCGGATGCGTTCTGCGGCGGAAGGATCGCGAACTCGGCGCCGGTCGCGGGACTGATGCTTTCGACCTCGGCCTCCCATGTGATGTCGGGGTGCATGTCGAGCACCACGGTCGCCTTCTGCCCGACCGACACGTGGGTCAGGTCCGTCTCCTTGAAATTCGCCTCGACCCACGGCCGCCGGTCGGCGACGAGCGAGAACAGCGCCGTCTGCGCCTTCACCTGCTCGCCCAACTGAAGCCGGACATTGAGCACGGTGCCGGCGCGCGGCGCCTTGATCTCCGTATAGGACAGATCGAGCGCGACGCGGTCGCGCAGCGCCTGCTTCTCGCGCACGGCGGCATAGCGGTCGGTCGGCTCCGCCGGATGGCCGCCGAGCGCCGCCTCGACGCGCGCAATGCGCTGCTGCAGCATCGAGAGGCGGTCGCGCGCCTGCTGCTCCTCGCTGTCGGCCTGCTCGACCCGCGCCGCCGAACTGACGCCGCGGCCGGACAGCTCGCGCTGGCGTTTCGCCTGCACTTCGAGATAGGCGAGGCGGTTCTCGGTTTCCTTCGAGTCGGCGCGTGTCTCGCGCAGGCTCACCTTGAGCTGCTCGACGCTGGCGCGGGCGGAGTCGATCTCGGCATCCGCCTTGGCGAGCGCGAGCCGATAGGGCTCGGGATCAAGCCGCAGCAGCACGTCGCCCGCCGCCACCGCCGCGTGATCGCGCACCCGCACCTCGACGATGCGTCCGGCGACTTCGCTCGCGATCTGGGCGATGTCGGCCTTGACGAACGCATTCTCGGTCGCCGCGTAACGCCCGCCCTGCAGCCAGAACATCAGCGCGCCCGCGAGCACCAGCACCGGCACGCCGAACAGCGCCAATGTGCGGAAGCTTCTCACGGTGCAACGCTCCCGTTGAGGCGTTGCGCGCGGCGCGGTGCCGGTCGCGCATGAGCCGCGCCGTTTGCCGGTGCGCCATCGACCACCGCGAGCAGGTTCTTCTTGACGCGCCCGAGCAGCACGCGCAGTTGCGCGCTTTCGCGCGCCGACAGATCGGTGAGCGCGTCGTCGACCGTCGCCTCGGCGACGCGCCAGATGCGCCGGTGCACGCGTTCGGCTTCGGACGTCAGATAGACGCGCCGCACGCGCCGGTCGCCGTCCTGCGCGCGGCGCTCGACCCAGCCGTTCTTCTCGAGCCGGTCGATCATGCGGCCGGCGCTCGCGCGCTCCACTTCCATGATGTCGGCGAGCTCGGACTGCGACACGCCGGGGTGGCGGTGCAGGCGTGTCAGCACCAGCCATTGCGCGCGGGTGAGGCCGAGCGTGCGCACCCGGCGGTCGAACGCCGTGCGCAGCAGCCGGGCAACGTCGGCGATGACGGCGCCAATGAAATCTTCGGTGTTCGGCACCCGGGGATTGTAGCGCGGAGCTAATTAGTAAGCTAGGTTACAATCGCATTGCTCGACCCCGGCCGGAACATGACCGCCGCCGCCACCGACCCCGCCAGCGTTCACCGGCTGACCGCCATGCAGCGGTTCCTGACGCTCGCCACCGTGGTGCTGGCGTCATCGCTGTACGGGACGGCAATCCTCACCACCTCGACAATCCTGCCGCAGATGCAGGGCGCGATGTCCGCCACCCAGGACGAGATCGCCTGGGCGATGACATTCAACATTCTGGCGACCGCGATCGTGACCCCGATGACCGGCTGGCTGGTGGCCCGCTTCGGCGAGAAGCGCGTCATGGTGTGGTCGATCGGGATTTTCACGCTCGCGACCCTGTTGTGCGGCATGGCGCAGTCGCTCGAGGCGCTGGTGTTCTGGCGCATCGTCCAGGGCGGCACCGGCGCGCCGGTCGTTCCGTTGTCGCAAACGATCCTGCTGAACACGTTCCCGCGCCGCCAGCACCAGATGGTGCTCGGGCTGTTCGGCATGGCGGTCGCGGTCGCGCCGGTGTTCGGACCGATCCTCGGCGGCTATCTCGCCGAGGCCTATAGCTGGCGCTGGGCGTTCTACATGCTGGTGCCGGTCGGCGTCGCGGCGCTGATGGGGATGCAGCTGACCCTGCGGGCGGACGGCCCGCCCGCGGCCGCGCGTTTCGACTGGACCGGGTTCATCGCGCTGTCCATTGCGCTCGCCGCCATCCAGCTTGTGCTCGCGCGCGGCGTGCGGCTCGACTGGCTCGAACTCCACCGAGATCATCGCCGAATGCCTGATCGCGGCGGTTGCGTTCTACGTGTTCATTTTTCATTGCCTCACGGCGAAGTCGCCGTTCCTCAACCTGAAGCTCCTGACCGACCGCAACTATGCGATCGGCCTCGTGCTGGTCACGATCTACGGCATGCTGAATTTTACCCCGATGGTGCTGCTGCCGCCGCTGCTGCAACAGTACGTGGGGTTCAGCGATGCGCTGGTCGGGCAGGTGATCGGAGCGCGCGGCGTCGGCATGACGGTCGGCTTCCTGACCGCCGGGCTGATGACCCGGATCGACCCGCGCATCAACATGGCGTTCGGCTTCGCGCTGCAGACCTTCGCCGGGCTGTGGATGCTGACCTTCGACCTGAACGTCACGATGGACATTCTCGTCATGAACAGCGCCGTGCAGGGCTTCGCGGTCGGCACCGTGTGGGTGCCGATGACGATGGTGGCGTTCGACACGCTGCCGCCGAAGGACCGCGCCGAGGCGTCGTCGGTATTCCACCTGCTGCGCAACATCGGGTCGAGCTTTTTCATCTCGCTCTCGATCGCCGAGATCGTGCGCACCACCGGCGCCAACTACAGCCGCATGACCGAGATGATCACGCCGTACAATCCCGCGCTGACCTTGCCGTCGGCGGCGGGCGCGTGGAACGTCGACAGCGTGACGGGGCTTGCGAAGATCGCCAACGAGATCAACCGCCAGGCGGCGATGATCGGCTATTTGAACGCCTTCATGATGTATACGGCGACGTCCGCCTTCGCGGTCGTGCTCGCCCTGATGGCGCGGCGCAAGAAGCCGGCTTAGCGCATCATCCCGAAAAGCGGACGCCGGTTTTCGGAAAGATCATGCGTCAACAAGGCCGTCGATGCAGACCGGGCCGCCCGCGCGCAGCGACTCGATCGCCGCTTCGAAGGCGGCGACCACCGCGAGCATCTCGTCGGTCGTGACCGGGAAGGGCGTGCCGAGCTCGATCGCCTGCGCGAACGCGTCCAGCAATGCGCCGAGCGAGTCGGCGGCGGCCAAGGTCTGCGTCCGCGGTGCCTGCCCGATCAGCGCGACCGTGAGCGTGGTCTCGTCGCGTGCCTCGGCCGAGCCCTTGGTGCCGAACACGTGCACGCGCCAGTAGGCCGGTGCGGCGCGCACGCTGGCGAGCTGTCCGATCGCGCCGCTCGCGAACCGCACTTGCGCCGCGACGACGTCGCGAGGATCGGGCGGCGGCTTGCGCTCGAACAGCCGGGCGTGAACCTCGGCGATCGGTCCGCCGAGGCTGACCAGCGCATCGATCAGATGCAGGCCGGCGCCGGTCAGCCCGCCGCCCGGTGATTCGGCCGGATCGTCGCGCCAGCCGCCGGGCATGACCCGGGTCGAATGCTCGTTCGAGAAATGCGCCTCGACGTGCAGCACGTCGCCGATCGTGCCATCCGTCACCGTGCGCCGCAGCGCCTGCATCGAGGGAAAGCAGCGCTTGTTGTTGCCGAGCGCGAACACCACGCCGGCCTCCCGCACGGCCGCAACCGCGCGCCGGGCCTCGCTCAGCGTCAGCGCCAGCGGCTTCTCGCACCACACCGGCTTGCCAAGTGCCGCAACCGCGGCGATCTGGTCGACGTGCAGCGAGTGCGGCGTCGCCAGCACCACGGCTTGCACGCGCGGATCCGAGATGGCGTCGGCGAAGTCGGTCGAGAGCTCGAATCCGTGGGTGGCGGCGAATTCGCGCACCTCGCCGGGCTCCTTGCTGACGCCGCGGATGAAGCGCAGGCGGGCGCTCTTGCCCTGAACCGACTGGACGATTCCCTTGCCCCAGCGTCCGAGGCCGATGATGGCTGCGTCGATCATGTGTGTCCGGGATGTGCGGGACGGCGGGCGGTCGTGCCATGATCGCAACCACAATCACAGGAGACAAGGATGGACATCCAGGAGCAACACGACCGCGGACTGGCGCTGCGCACCGAGCTGTTCGGGCGCGAGGCGGTGGAGAAGCGCTCGAACGCGTTCGGCGAATTCGGCAAGCCGCTGCAGCACATCATCAACGCCTATGCGTACGGCGACGTGTGGAGCCGATCCGCGCTGCCGCTCGGCGTCAAGTCGCTGGCGATGATCGCCATGATGGCGGCGGCGGGGCACGGCAACGAGCTGCGGGTTCACCTCAAGGGCGCGATCAGGAACGGCTGCAAGCGCGAGGAGATCCAGGAGGTCCTGCTGCTGCTTGCGCTCTACTGCGGGATACCGGCGGCGAACGAGGCGCACCGGATCGCCGCCGAAGTGCTGCGCGAGGAGAAGCTGATGTGACGTTCACGTTCGCGTGAGAGCGGCAACGCTGCGCCTAGGCGCGGGGACGTTCTGTGCCGGCAAGCGGAAGACCCGGTTTTGGTCGCTCGGATTGAGGAACAGGGTCAGGATCGCGACGGTTCCGTCCTCATTGCGCGATGCGCGGCGCGACAAGTGCCGCGAGCGCGATGCTCGTCGATGCCCTCTCCCTGCAAAAGGGAGTTCACGCCCGTCTGCGACGGGCTATGGGGAGAGGGCACAAATGCAGCCAGCGCGACGCGCGGCGAAAGCTACTCGAGCTCGCTGCATCGCAGCATGGTGCCTGCACGGTGCCTATGCGGTTTTGACGGTCGTGCGAGCGGCGCGATCGGGTAAGGTCGCGTTGCGCCGCAACCTTTTTCATGATGCTCGATCGCCGGACCGAGACCTCACGCAAGCTGGACCGATCGCCTGACGCGCCCGTCACCGGGATCGCGCGCGTCGCGATGCTTGCGCCGTTCGCGACGCGCAGCTTCCGTTTCCAGTGGCCGGCCGACCTGCTCACCTCGTGGGCGTTCGAGATGGAGACGATCATCCTCGCCTGGTACGTGCTGGTCGAGACCGGATCGGTGCTCTGGCTCACGGTGTTCGGCGCGCTGCAATATCTCGGAACGCTGATCGCGCCGGTGTACGGCGTGGTCGGCGATCGCCTCGGGCACAAGTCGCTGCTGCTCGTGATGCGTGCCGCCTACGCGGTGTTCGCCGGCGCGCTGCTCACGTTCGCGCTGCTCGGCGCCGTCACGCCGCTCACGGTGCTGATCATCGCGACCCTGATGGGCCTGGTGCGCCCGTCCGATCTCGGCGTGCGCAGCGCGCTCATCGCCGAGACCATGCCGGCCAGCACCATGGTCAGCGCATTGAGCATGTCCCGCACCACGACCAACTCGGCGCGCGTCGCCGGTGCGCTCGCCGGCGCGACGATCTTCACGTTCTTCGGCATGGCGCCGGCCTACATGATCATCGTCAGCTTCTATATCGTCGGCGTCGTGCTGATGCTCGGCGACACCGCGCCGCTGCGCCACATTTCGCTGGCGATGACGCCCGAGGAGGCGGCCGGAAAGTCGCCGTGGCGCGACCTCAAGGAGGGTCTCGCCCACACCTGGAACACGCCGGTCCTGCTCGCGCTGGTGTCGCTCGCCTTCCTCACCAACCTCGCGGCGTTTCCGGTCACGACCGGCCTGCTGCCCTACGTCGCCAAGAACATCTACCTGGTCGACCAGACGGGCCTGGGCTTCCTGGTTGCGAGCTTTGCCGGCGGGGCGCTGATCGGATCGATCGTCCTGAGCAACATCAGCAGCGCCTGGCGCCTCACGCGGCTGATGATGGTCGCGACCGCGATCTGGTTCGTGATGCTGCTCGCCTTCGCGCAGATGCCCTCGCCGCGCTACGGCATCCCGTGCCTGATCCTCGGCGGCATCATGCAGAGCTTCAGCATGGTGTCGCTGCAGATCATGCTGCTGCGCGAGTCGGGCGAGCGCTTCCGCGGCCGCGTGATGGGCGTTCGGATGATGGCGATCTACAGCCTGCCGCTCGGACTGCTCGCCGCCGGGCCGCTGATCGCATCGGTCGGCTTTCGCGGGACCGCGTCGTTCTACGCGATCGTCGGGCTCGTGTTCACGCTGATCATCGCGCTGCGCTGGCGCAAGGAGCTGTGGCGGACGTGAAGATCGACACGGCGCCGTCCTAGGACGCCCGGCGCACGATCTTCTTCTCCTCCTCCGGCATCGGCAGCGCCTCCATGCTGGCCCCCGACATGCCGGTGATCAGCCGCGTGGCGCGCTGGAACGTGATGTAGTTCCACAGCCAGCTGATCGCGACCACGAAGCGGTTGCGAAAGCCGATCAGGTAGTAGATGTGCGCCACGCACCACAGCAGCCAGGCAAGGAAGCCCTTCATCCTGAAGCGTCCCATCTGGATGATCGCGCGCTTGCGCCCGATGGTGGCGAGCGAGCCGAGATCGCGATAGTGGAACGGTGCGACCGCCTTGCCGTTGCGGCGCGCGATCAGCAGCGCGGCGACGTAATTGCCCTGCTGCTTGGCGACCGGCGCGACGCCCGGCAGCGGCCTGCCGTTCGCGTCGTCGAGCGCCGCGGTGTCGCCGATCACGAAGATGTCCGGATGCCCCGGCACCGAAAGATCGGGGGTCACCTTGACCCGGCCGGCGCGGTCGGTCTCGGCGCCGAGCCATTCCCCGGCGGGTGACGCGATCACGCCCGCGCCCCAGATGACGGTGCGCGCCTCGATCCGCTCGGTGCCGACCGAGACTCCGGCGGCATCGAGCGCGGTCACGGGTGTCCCGAGCCGCACCTCGACGCCGAGCTGTTCGAGCGATGTTTTCGCCGCTTC
This sequence comes from uncultured Alphaproteobacteria bacterium, assembly GCA_963839985.1. Taxonomy (GTDB): domain Bacteria; phylum Pseudomonadota; class Alphaproteobacteria; order Rhizobiales; family Xanthobacteraceae; genus PALSA-894. Next base: position 31,028 of record CAWIXG010000007.1, read on the forward strand.
CGACAGCGGAGGATCGAACGGCGTGAGCAGGCGCGGCGCCGCCTCCACCAGGATGATGCGCGCCGCGCGCGGATCGATCGAGCGGAAGTCTTCGGCGAGCGCGCGGTTGGCAAGCTCGGCGATCGCGCCGGCCATCTCGACGCCGGTCGGACCACCGCCGACGATGACGAAGTTCAGCAGCCGCGCGCGCTCGGCCGGATCGGTCTCGGTCTCGGCCTTCTCGAAGGCGAGCAGGATGCGGCGGCGAATGTAGGTGGCATCGTCGATGGTCTTCAGTCCGGGCGCGAATGCGGCCCAGTCGCCGTGGCCGAAATAGGCGTGCTGCGCGCCGGTGGCGAGCACGAGCGTGTCGTAAGGAACGCGGCGGCCTTCGGCGAGAACCTCGCGGTTCGCGACGTCGATGCCGGCGACCTTTCCGAGCATCACGTTGACGTTCTGGGCGCGCTGCAGGATGCCGCGGATCGGCGAGGCGATCTCGGCCGGGGAAAGTCCCGCGGTCGCGACCTGATACAGCAGTGGCTGGAACAGGTGGTAGTTGTGCCGATCGATGATCGTGACGTCGAACGGTTTCCCGGCCAGCGCCTTGGCGACCGAGAGTTCCGCCGAAGCCGGCGCCGACGATGACGATTCGGGGATTGGTCATGGCTGCTTCCCCGCTGGGGACCCTTCTTTCATATAGAGCAACTTCGGTCGGTCCGCATCGTGCCCGGAAAGAGTTGAAGTCCTGACATATCGCGACGCCACCGAGCCGAGTGCGCGAGGGTATCGCCGTGCTAAACGGAGCGGCAAACCTGGGGACGGGAATGAGTCAGTCGAACGTGCCGATTGCGGCGATCCGGGCGTTGATCACCGATGCGCTGAGCGCTGCCGGGCTGCCGCGCCCGGACGCGGCGAGGTGCGCCGAGCTGATGGGGGAGGCGGACCTCACCGGCGCCGATGCGCACGGCGTCTTCCGGCTGCCGCAATATGTGCGGCGGTTGAAGGCCGGCGGCTTCAACCCGCGGCCGGACATCACGGTGACGCGCAGCGCGCCGGCAACGGCGCTGGTCGACGGCGACAACGGCATGGGGCACCTGGTGATGAGCCGCGCGGCCGAGACCGCGATCGCGGTCGCGCGCGAGACCGGCGTGTCGTGGGTCGGCGTGCGCCGCTCGAACCATGCGGGACCGGCCGGGCTCTATGCCGAGATGCCGGCCAATGAAGGCATGATCGGGATGTATGCGGCGGTCGCCAACGCGAACCACATGGCGGTGTGGGGCGGCGCCGATCCGCTGCTCGGCACCAATCCGCTGGCGTTCGGCGTGCCGGCGGGCGGCGGACCGCTGGTGCTCGACATGGCGACCACCGTTGTCTCCTACGGCACGGTGAAGAACTACGCGCTGCAGGACAGGCCGATGCAGCCGGGCTGGATGGTCAACACCGAGACCGGCCAGGACATCATCGACGCGCGCCGCGCCGCCGAAGGCCTGCTGCTGCCGATCGGCGGCTACAAGGGCTCGGGCCTTGCGGTGATGCTCGGGCTGATCGGCGGGCCGCTCAACCGCGCGGCGTTCGGGCGCGACGTGGTCGACTTCAACGCCGACGATGCGAGCGAGACCAACACCGGGCATTTCATCGTCGCGCTCGACGTGGCGCGCTTCCTGCCGCTCGAGGCCTACAAGGCCGAGGTCGACCGGCACATCCGCGAGCTGAAGGAGTCGAAGCGCCTGCCCGGCGTCGACGAGATCCGCATGCCGGGCGAGCGCCGCCGCCAGTGCCGCACGGAGCGGCTGCGCGACGGCGTGCCGCTCGCGGCGCCGCTGGTCGCGCAACTGGACAAGATGGCGGGCGAGCTGTCGATCAAGCCGCTGGCACAGCGCGCCTGAATTCCGCTCGTCCCCGCGGAAGCGGGGACCCAGGGGCCAAGAACTGGATTCCCGCTTTCGCGGGAATGAGCGGCGAGAGGTTAGGGCTCCAGCGGCAGTGCGACCGGCTGCTTGCGTTTCGCCGACAGGTCGAGCGCCTTGGTCAGCATCAGGTTCTTGTGCGCTTCTTCCACGGTTGCGGCCGGCGTCGGCAGGCCGAGCGCCACGCGGTTGAGCCACGACATGGTCTCATCCGCCATCGGGCCGCGCAATTCGCCGAGCGCCATGTCGCCGGGCGGGTACGAGCCGAGGAAATCCACCAGCCGCGTCTGGTCCGGCGCATAGCCTTCGCCTTGCGGCTTCGACACCGCCAGCACCATGTCGCGATGGGTGTCGTCGATGGTGAGCACGCCGTCGGTGCCGGTGATGCCGACCTCGAGCGAGTAGACCGCACCGGGCCATGTCACCGGCAGCGCCCATGAGATGTTGAGGTGATAGATCGTGCCGTCGCTCATCATGATCATGCCGGCGGTGGCGTCGATGCCCTGGTAGAGCGGGCCGAGCACCTTGTCGATCGAGCGTGCGTAGCATTCGACCGGCGTCTTCGCTTCGAGGTACCACATGCACATGTCGAGCGCGTGGGTGCCGGAAATCACCATCGGCGAAATGGTCGAGGGGTCGTCGGTGCGCTTGTAGTTGTCGATCGCCACCAGCCGGTTCATGAAGGCGCGCGAGGTGACGAGCGTGACATCGCCGAGCGCGCCCGACCGCACCTTCTCCTTGCCGGCGAGCCACTTGCGGCGGAAGCGCTGGGTGTAGCCGACCACCGCGTCGATCCCGGCGTCCTTGATGATCTTCAGCACTCTCGCCGATTGGGCGAGATCGGTTGCGAGCGGCTTCTCGATCAGCAGCGGAATGCCGCGCTCGGCCGCCGCGAGGATCGGCTCGACGTGCAGGTGCTCGTCGGTCGCGATGATCGCGCAATTGACCTCGGGACGGCGCAGCAGCTCGACGTGGCTCTGCGTCACGAAGTCGGCACCGACCTTGGGCGCGACCTCGCCGGCGCGGTTCGGGTTCTTCTCCGCGAGCCCGATCCACTTCACCGCCGGATGGCGGTTTGCGACCTCACCGCGGAACAGGCCGACGCGCCCGCCGCCGATGATCGCGACGCCGAGTTCTTTGGCTTGGGGTCTCATGAATGGCGCTCCGCGTTGGTCTGATGCCGCGAACGCGGTGCTCGTCGCAGTGCCCTCTCCCCTTGTGGGAGAGGGCAGCTCGATCGTTCAACAATGAAGGATGGGAGAGGGGTGCGTGTGCCACCCCTCTCCCGATTGAGTCCGTTGACGCAGCGGAGATGCCCTCTCCCACAAGGGGAGAGGGCAAACATGGCGGGCACCTCGTTTTCGGCAAACGTGGCGGGAATCGCGTTTGCGGCGAGCATTCTCAATTGTTCAGTCCCGCGCGGATCTTCAGTTTGAACTCGGCGATCTGCGAAATCGTCTGGTTGGTCAGCGGCAGGTCGACCGGTTCGTTCAGGTCCGCGGACAAGTCCGCCGCGCTGTAAGTCTCCATCACGCGGCGCGCGCTTTCCGGCGTCACCATCACGGGCGTGTCGCGGATGCAGGCTTCGACGAAATGGATCGTCTCGGGCCCGATGCCGCCGGCGAAGACGTGATCGACCATCTCGCCCGGCATCGTCGACATCGGAAACACCTGGCCGGTCTTTTCGGTGTTGAGCCAGTTGTCGCGCTGGGTGTCGTCGAGCGTGAGCGCGCCCTCGGTGCCGGTGATCTCGATCCAGGTCGAGCAGTAATTCGTGTAGCTCTCGGGGAAATTCCAGCCGCCGCCGATCATCACCACGACGCCGTTGTCCATCGTGACGGTGGTGAACATGATGTCGTGCGAGCCGTTGACCGGCTGCATGTAACCGTAGGCGCCCTGGCTGTAGACGCGCACGGGCTTCGCCGGCTCGAGCAACCAGAACACGAAGTCGAGATCGTGCGTCAATTCCATCACCACCGGTGAGAGGCGCACGCGCTTGGCGATCTTCTTGCCGAGCGCGCGCGACAAATGGCGGCTGACCAGCACCGAGACGACGTTGCCGAGCGTGCCGTCGGTGATCTTCTTCTTGGCGTAGGCGATCTTGGTGTTGAAGCGCTGCGAGTAGCCGATGGTGAATTTCAGGTTGTTGCGCTTCGCGAGCATGATCAGCTCGTCGGCTTCCCACAATTCGAGCGCGATCGGCTTCTCCAGCATCACGTTCTTGCCGCCCTTCAGGCAGTCGCGCGCGATCGGGTAGTGATTGGCCTCCGGCGTGGTCGAGACGAAGACGACCGAGATGTTCGGATTGTTGATGATGTCGTTGTAGTCGAGCGTGGTGGTGGCGGGCTTGTACAGCGCCTTCACCTCGGCGAGCCGATCGGGGCGGATGTCGCAGAGATGCAGTTTGTCGACCAGCGCGGTGCGCGCCAGCGTTTCGGCACGCAGGCCCCCGATCCAGCCGACACCGATGCACCCCACCTCGACCTGCTTCACGCGCCGTCTCCCTTGTTGCGGCGGTTAAAGCCCGCATGGGCGCGGCGGGCAAGCCCTTGACTTCGCACCCCCATTCCCCGCCAATCTGGAGCCATTCGAGACCAGCGGACAGGTGATCCGCGCGGGGAGGCGGCGTGAAACCGGCAGCATTCGCCTATGCGAAAGCGCGCTCCGTGGACGACGCGATTCGCCTGCTCGACGCGCATCACGGCGAGGCGAAGCTGCTCGCCGGCGGGCAGAGCCTGATCGCCACGTTGAACATGCGGCTGTCGCAGCCGTCGTTGCTGGTCGACATCAATGGCGTCAGCGGGCTGGACGGCGTTTCGGTCAAGAACGGCATGGTCGAGGTCGGCGCGATGGCACGCCACGTCACGCTGGAACGCTCTTCCGACATCGCGAAACACGCGCCGCTGATCGCGCGCGCCATGCCGCATATCGCGCATCCGGCGATCCGCAACCGCGGCACCATCGGGGGTTCCGTCGCCTACGCTGATCCGGCCGCGGAACTGCCGGCCTGCCTGGTGGCGCTCGATGCCGAGATCGACATCGCCGCCACGGATGGCAAGCGGACCGTGAAGGCGGGCGCGTTCTTCAAGGGCCTGTTCGAGACCGCGTTGGGACCGCACGACGTGCTCACCGCGGTGCGCTTCCCGGCGGCGACCGCCCGGACGCGGGTCGGCTTCGCCGAGCTTGCGCGGCGGCACGGTGATTACGCCATGGTCGGGCTCGCGGCCGCAGCGACCGCGAGCGGCCGGTCGCTGTCGGAGGTCCGGCTGATCTACTTCGGCGTCGGTGCGACGCCGGTGCGCGCGCGCAAGGCCGAGGATGCGTTGGCCGGTGGTTCGGTCGATGACGCCGTGAAGGCGCTCGCCCTTGACCCGCCGGACGACATCCAGGCGACCGCCGCGGTGAAGACGCATCTCGCGGGCGTGCTGCTGCGCCGCGTCGCCACGCAGCTCATGGGTGGCGCATGAGCACGCTCGACATCCGCCTGACGGTGAACGGCGAAAGCGTCGCCGAGACGGTCGAGCCGCGCCTGACCTTGGTCGACTTCCTGCGCGAGACGTTAGGGTTGACCGGCAGCCATGTGGGCTGCGAGCACGGTGTCTGCGGCGCCTGCACGGTGCGGCTCGATGGCGAGATCGTGCGCGGCTGCCTCACCCTCGCGGCCCAATGCGACGGCGCAGCGGTCGAAACCATCGAGGGCGTGTCCGATGCGGGCGGCATCGCCGACCTGCAGGACGCGTTCCGCAAGCGCAACGCGCTGCAGTGCGGCTTCTGCACGCCCGCGATGCTGCTGACCGCACAGGACTTGCTCGCCCGGGGCGGCGTACCCAGTCGCGACACAATCCGCGAGCACATTTCCGGCAACTACTGCCGCTGCACCGGCTATCAGGCGATCGTCGATGCGATCGAATCCGTCGCGCAGGCGCGCGCAAAGAGGTGAGGCCATGAACGAGCACACCAAGCCGCAGAGCATCTCGCAGCAGGCCGACGAGCTCGAAGAGCACATGATGCACGAGCTCGAGCGGGTGGTGACCAAGTCGACCTTGCACTACCTCGCCGACGGCAAGGTCGCGATGGATTCGAGCGCCGACCTCTGGAAGAAGCATCCGGGCGCCGTCTTCAACATGGGACCGGACCCGCGCCTGCCGAAAATGCCGGAGAAGCCGACCCTTATCGATTACTTCCGTCATCGCTTCGCCTCGCATGCGCACCTGCTGCAAAGCGCCTCGCATGCGCTGAAGGCCGGGCACAACGAGAAGGTCATCCTCGCCTGCCTGCTGCACGACATCGGCGTCGTCAGCTTCATCCGGTGCGACCACGGTTACTGGGGCGCGCAGATGATCGAGCCTTATGTCGACGAAGAGGTGAGCTGGGCGGTGCGCACGCACCAGGCGCTGCGCTTCTTTCCCGACGAGGCGGCCGGCTACAAGTATCCGGACATGTACATCAAGCTGTTCGGCGACGACTACAGACCGGAGCCCTACATCGTCGCCGAGTACGAACGCGCGCGGAATCACAAGTGGTACATGACGTCGCGCCTGATCTGCGTGAACGACATCTATTCGTTCGACCCGAACATGAAGGTGAACCTCGACGACTTCGTCGATATCGTCGGGCGCAACTTCCGCCAGCCGGAGGAAGGGCTCGGCCTCGACGACAGCCCGTCGGCGCACATGTGGCGCACCATGATGTGGCCGAACCGGTTCTTGTGAACGCGATGAGTGAACCCCCGATCTCCGCTCATTCCCGCGAAAGCGGGAATCCAGCTCTTGGCCAAAACACCGGGTCCCCGCTTTCGCGGGGACGAGCGGCGAGATGCTCTTCGTCATGAAGATCGTCGAGGACAATCCGTCCGCCCTGACCGCGCTCGACCGGCCAAATTCGTACATCGGCCGCTCGGTGCCGCGGCCGAACCTGACGCGGCTGACCGAAGGGCGCGGGCAATATGTCAGCGACGTGGTGCTGCCGCGCATGGCGCATGTCGCCTTCGTGCGCTCGCCGCACGCCCATGCGCGCATCGTCTCGATCAAGGCCGACGCCGCGAAGACGGCCGCTGGCGTGATCGCGGTCGTGACCGGACCGGAACTGGCAAAGGTCATCACGCCGTGGGTCGGCGTGCTGACGCATCTCAAGGGCATCAAGTCTGCGCCGCAATACGCGATCGCGACCGAACGCGCTTGCTGGCAGGGCGAGGCGGTGTGCGCCGTGGTGGCGAAGACCCGCGCGCAGGCCGAGGACGGGTGCGAGCTGGTCGAGGTGGCCTACGAAGAGCTGCCCGCCGTCACCGACGCCGAGACCGCGCTCGATACCGGCACGCCGGTGATCCATCCGGAGCTCGGCGACAATCTCACCTTCGAGCGCAAGCACGAGGCGGGCGATCCGGACAAGGGCTTCGCCGATGCGGACGAGGTGATCGAGGCGACGTTCCGCTTCGGCCGCCATACCGGCGTGTGCAATGAGCCGCGCGCGATCATCGGCGACTGGAATTCCGCCGAGCAGCGCCTGACTGCGTATCACGCGACGCAGGCGCCGCACATGATGCAGAACCTGTTCGCCAAGCATCTCGGCCTGGAAGAGCAACAGGTGCGCGTCGTCACGAAGGACGTCGGCGGCTCGTTCGGCATCAAGGTGCATACGTACGCGGACGAGATGGCGACGGTCGCGCTGTCCAAGCTGCTGCGCCGGCCGGTGAAGTTCGTCGCCGACCGGCTGGAGAGCTTCGTCACCGACATCCACGCGCGCGATCATCGCGTCAAAGGCAAGGTCGGTGTCAAACGCGACGGCACGATCACCGCATGGGAAATCGACGACCTCACCGGCATCGGGCCGTATTCGGTCTATCCGCGCACCTCCGGCATCGAAGCCAATCAGGTCGTGAACCTGACCGGCGGGCCGTACACCTGCCCGAACTATCGCGCGCGCGCCCGCGTCGTGTTCCAGAACAAGAACGTGATGTGCCAGTACCGCGCCGTCGGCCATCCGATCGCGACCGGCGTGACCGAAGGCCTGGTCGATCTCGCCGCGATGAAGATCGGCATGGACCCGCTGGAGATCCGGCGACGCAATCTCATTCCGGACGATGCCTATCCGGCGTCCGGCCCGTCCGGCATCAAGTTCGAGAAGCTGTCGCACCACGAGACGCTGGCGCACATCGACGCGCTGATGAATTACGCGGGCCTGCGCGCCGAGCAGGAGAAGCTGCGCAAGCAGGGCGTCTATCGCGGCATCGGCTTTGCCTCGTTCATTGAGGTGACCAATCCGTCGGCGGCGTTCTACGGCGTCGGCGGCGCGAAGATCTCGGCGCAGGACGGCGCCACGATGAAGCTCGACGCGCAGGGCAACGTGTCGGTGCACTCGGGCGTGACCGAGCAAGGGCAGGGTGCCGAGGCCGTGATGGCGCAGGTTGCGGCGTCCGCGTTCGGCGTGCCGATCGAGCGCGTGCGCGTCTTCACCGGCGACACCGACAACACGCCGTACGGCGGCGGCACCTGGGCGTCGCGCGCCGCCGGCATCGGCGGCGAGGCGGCGTGGCAGGCCGGCAAGGCGCTGCGCGCCAATGTGGTCGCGGTCGCGGCGTCGATCCTGCAGGCTGACCCGAAGGCATTGGACATTCGCAACGGCGTGGTGGTCGATGCCGATACCGGGCGCGAGCGCATCGGGCTCGACGAGGTCGCACGTATCGCTTACTTCCGCCCCGACACGCTGCCGCCCGGTTTCCAGGCCGAGCTGATGGCGACGCGGCACTACGTTCCGCGCGCCTACGCGTTCGCCTTCACCAATGGCGCGCAGGCGAGCTGGCTCGAGGTCGACACCGATACCGGCTTCATCAAGCTGCTGAAGCACTGGTGCGTCGAGGACTGCGGCACGGTGATCAATCCGCAACTGGTCGACGAACAGGTGCGCGGCGGCGTCGTGCAGGGGCTCGGCGCGGTACTGTTCGAGCACTGCCTCTATGATGAGCGCGGGCAGATGCTCAACGGCAACATGGCGGATTACCTGGTGCCGATGGCGGCCGAGATGCCCGACATCGAGGTCGGACACGTCGTGACGCCGACGGCGGATTCGGAACTCGGCGCCAAGGGCGCGGGCGAGGCGGGGACCGCAGGTGCGCCGGCCTGCGTGATGAATGCCGTGAATGACGCGCTGGCGCCGCTCGGTGCGAAGCTGATCACCGAAATGCCGATCACGCCGACGGTCGTGCTGAAGGCGCTCGGCAAGGTCTGAGCCGCCCTGCCGCGACCTCTCCTCTGATATGCATTTCCACGCATTGAAAATATTATAAGCTAGCTTACTTTATCCGTGCTTTCCTACGGGACCGAAGCACGATGCGACCGCGCAACCCTCGACGTGAATTTGCCTTTCTGATCAGTGACGTAGCCCGCCTGCTGCGCACCCATGCGGACCAGCGGGCCGGCCAGTTCGGCATGACCCGGGCCCAGTGGGCGGTACTGGCGCGGCTCGAATCGAACGAAGGCCTGAAGCAGTCGGAACTCGCCGACATGCTCGACCTGCAGCCGATCACGCTGACCCGGCTGGTCGACCGCCTGTGCGCCAACGGCCTGATCGAGCGCCGCCCCGATCCGGACGACCGGCGCGCGAAACGGCTCTATCTGACCGCGCAGGCGCGGCCGCTGATGGACCGGCTCGCCGAGCTCGGCCAGGACATGATGAAGGCGGTGCTCGACGGTTTCGATCTCGCCACCATCGAACGGATGATCCTGGAGCTGTCACACGCGAAGGAAAACCTGAAGGGCGCGATCGCCAACAAGCCGACCGGACAACCGGCCGAGAAACCCGCGGTGAAAGCCGCGGCGGCTGCGTGAGGCGGGTCATGGCCGAGAAAAACGTCGTCGAGCTGCGCAAGACCCAGGACGAGGCCGCCGCGCCCACCACGGAGGCGAAGCCTGCGCGTTCGCGCGCCCGGCTGCGCCTCGTGCTGCTGGTCGTGCTGCCGCTCATGGCGCTCACGGTCGGCTCCTACTTCTACCTGACCTCCGGACGTTACATCTCCACCGACAACGCCTATGTGGGCGCGCAGAAGGTGCTGATCACGCCCGACATCTCCGGCAAGATCGCCAAGGTCACGGTGACCGAAGGCCAGCGCGTCAATGCCGGCGATCCGCTGCTCGAGATCGATCCCGAGCCGTTCCGCATCAGCGTGACGCAGGCCGAGGCGCGGCTCGCCGGCATCCGCACCGAATTCGCCAACCTGAAGACCAATCTCGCCTCGCTGGGGCGCCGCATCGCGCTCGCGCGCGAAACCGCCGACCTCAAGCAGCGCGACGTCGAGCGCAAGAATACGCTGCTTGCCAATCGCACCGGCTCGCAAGTGGACATGGACAATGCGCTCAATGCCGTGGTGGCGGCGAAGACGCAGCTCGAAATGCTGCAGCAGCAGCAGGAGGCGATCCGCAACCAGCTGCTCGGCGACGAGAACCTCGCGATCGAGAAATATCCGCCTTACGCGCAAGCCGCCGCCGCGCTCGACCAGGCGAGGCGCGATCTCGACCACACCGTGCTGCGCGCGCCGATCGCCGGAATGGCGACGCAGGTCGCCAGCATCCAGATGGGCCGCTATGTCTCGGCCGGCACGCCGGTGTTCAGCCTGATCGACGACGCGCGCCCGTGGATCGACGCCAACCCGAAGGAGACCGACATCACGCATCTGCGCATCGGCCAGCCGGTGTCGATCTACGTCGACACGTTCCCGGGCCGCGCCTTCCGCGGCGCGGTCGCGGCGGTGAGCCCCGGCACGGGTGCACAGTTCGCGATCCTGCCGCCGCAGAACGCCAGCGGAAACTGGGTGAAGGTGGTGCAGCGCGTGCCGGTGCGCATCGAGTTCGCCCAAACCGAGGACGTGCGCGACCTGCGCGCCGGCATGAGCGTCACGGTCGATATCGACACCGGGCGGCAGAACACCGTGCTGTCCGGGCTCGGCCTGAGCAGCAAGGCCGCCGAGCCGCGCAAATGACCGCCGAGGCCGCAAGCCTGCCGGCGGGCACGCGGCGTACGCTTCTCACCGTCTGCACCATGACGGCGACGATCATGCAGGCGCTCGACACCACGATCGCCAACGTCGCGCTCCCTTACATGCAGGGCTCGCTCTCGGCCTCGCAGGACCAGATCAGCTGGGTGCTGACCTCCTACATCGTGGCCGCCGCCGTGATGACGGCGCCGGTCGGCTGGCTCTCGGACCGGTTCGGCCGCAAGAAGCTGTTCCTCGTGTGCGTCGGCGGTTTCACCGTCGCCTCGCTGTTGTGCGCGGTCTCGCAGAACATCGAGCAGATCGTCGCGTTCCGCCTGCTGCAGGGCATGTGCGGCGCCGCGCTGGTGCCGTTGTCGCAGTCGGTGATGCTCGACGCCTATCCGATCGAGCAGCGCGGACAGGCGATGGGCATCTGGGGTGTCGGCATCATGCTGGGGCCGATCATGGGCCCGACGCTCGGCGGCTGGCTGACCGAGAATTACTCCTGGCACTGGGTGTTCCTGGTGAACCTGCCGGTCGGCGTGCTCACCGTGTTCGGGCTGATCGCGTTCATGGACGAGACGAAGCGGCAGGCGCATTTGCGCTTCGACTGGTTCGGCTTTTTGGCGCTCGCCGCCGGCATCGGCGGGATGCAGCTGATGCTCGACCGCGGCGAACAGCTCGGCTGGTTCGGCTCGCCGGAGATCGTCGCCGAGCTGATCATCTCGATTGCCGGTTTCTATTATTTCTTCGCGCACTCGCTGACCACCGACGAGCCGTTCGTGCGGTTCGCCATCTTCAAGGACCGCAACTTCCTGGTCGGCTGCTTCTTCATGGTCATCATGGGGCTGATGCTGTTCTCCTCGATGGCGCTCTCGGCGCCGTTCATCCAGAACGTGCTCGGCTATCCGATCGAGACGACCGGCTGGCTGCTCGCCGCGCGCGGGCTCGGCACGCTGTTCGGGATGGCGATCATCGGCCGCCTGCTGCGAATGTTCGAGGCGCGCTGGCTGATCCTGCTCGGGCTGACGCTGACGGCGCTCACGATGTACCAGATGGCCGGCTTCACCGCCGACACGTCCGCCCGCACGATCGTCGTCTGCGGGTTGCTCCAGGGCTTCGGCATGGGCTTCGTGTTCATTCCGCTCAGCACGGTCGCGTTCCTCACGCTTGCGCCGCGCTTCCGCACCGACGGCACCGCGATGCTGACACTGGTGCGCAACGTCGCAAGTTCGGCCGGAATCTCGGTGGTGATCGCGAACCTGACCAACATGACGACGACGTTCCGCAGCCAGCTCGCCGAGCACATCTCGCCGTTCAACGACGCGCTGCAGAGCGTCGACGTGACGCGCTGGCTCGATCTTGCAACCGATCAGGGGCGCGCGCTCGCCGACCAGATGATCACGCTGCAGGCGGTGATCATGGCCTATGCCAATGATTTCATGCTGCTGACCGCGATCTGCGTGCTGTCGATCCCGTTCGTGTTCGCGATCGGATCGACCGCGTCGCTGCGCGGCACGAAGGTGGCGGTCGAGGTTGTGGAGTAAGCGCTGTCGTCATCCTGAGGTGCCCGAGCGAAGCGAGGGCCTCGAAGGATGGCACACACGCCGTCGCCCTTCGAGGCTCGCCGCCAGCGCGGCTCGCACCTCAGGGTGACGGCTACGAAAATTCCTCCCGCACCTTCCCGGTATGCTCGCCGAGCGCCGGAATGCGCCCGTAACTGCGCGGCTGGTCGCGGATCGGCGCGGGGGCCGGATACGACACCGGGCCGCTCGGCGTCTCGACGCTGATGCGGCGCAGATGCGGATGGTTGATGAAACCCGCCACGTCGTTGACGCGCCCGAAGGCAATGTCGGCTGCGGCAAGCTTTTGCGCCAGCGTCGCGACATCCATCGTGGCGAACACGGCCGAGACCTTGCCGTCGGTTTCGCTGCGCCGCTCCACGCGCCCCATCACGGTCGCGAAGGCGGGATCGGCCGCGAGCGCGGCGTCACCCATCACGTCTTTCGCCAGAATGCGCCACTCGCGATCGTTCTGGATCGAGATGAGGATATCGGCGCCGTCCTTCGACCTGAACACGCCGTAGGGCGAGATCGAGGGATGCGAGAGGCCGAGCCGCTTCGGCGAGCTGCCGCCCTCGTGGTGCAGCAGCGGCACGGTCATCCAGTCGGCCATGGCGTCGAACAGCGAGACCGCGATCGTCGCGCCGTCGCCGCCGTTGCGGCCGCGCGCGATGATCGCCTCCAGCACCGCCTCGTAGGCGTTCATGCCGGACGCGATATCGGTGACCGACACGCCGACGCGGGCAGGGGCCTCGGGCCCGCCGGTGACCGAGGCAAGTCCGCTCTCGGCCTGCACCAGCAGGTCGTAGGATTTGCGCGTCGCGTAGGGGCCGCTTTCGCCGAAGCCGGAGATCGACACGCAGATCAGCTTGCGATAGTCGCGCCGCAGCCGCTCGATCGCAAAGCCGAGCTTGCCGACCGCGCCGGGCTTCAGGTTCTGGATGAACACATCGGCCTGCGCGAGCATGCGCTCGAGCAGCGCCTTGTCCTCGGCCCTGGTCAGGTCGAGGACGACCGACTCCTTGCCGCGGTTGAGCCAGACGAAATAGGCGCTCTCGCCGTGCGCGAGGCTGTCGTAGCCGCGGGCGAAGTCACCCTCGGGCCGCTCGATCTTGATGACGCGCGCGCCGGCATCGGCCAGGCGGCACGAGCAGGTCGGCGCCGCCACCGCCTGTTCGAGCGAGACGACGAGAAGGCCTTCGAGCGGGAGGGGCATGATGGTGCCGCGAGTTTACCTCTCCCCGCTTGCGGGGAGAGGTCGCCCGCCAACGGCGGGCGGGTGAGGGGAGAGGTGGAGCGCGCGGCAACGCCGGTGCGCCATCAGTAAGACCTCGGCAAGTCCAGCACGTGCTCGGCGAGATAGGACAGGATCAGGTTGGTCGAGATCGGCGCCACCGAGTAAAGCCGCGTCTCGCGGAACTTGCGCTCGACGTCGAACTCCTCGGCGAAGCCGAAGCCGCCATGGGTCTGCACGCACATGTCGGCGGCCGCCCAGGACGCGTCGGCGGCGAGCATCTTGGCCATGTTGGCCTCGGCGCCGCAGTCGAGCCCCTGTTCGTAGAGCGAAGCCGCCTGGTGCACCATCAACTCGGCGGCGCGCATCTGCGCGTAGGCGCGCGCGATGGGAAACTGGATGCCCTGGTTCTGGCCGATCGGGCGACCGAACACCTTGCGCTCCCTGGCGTAGTTGGCGGCCTTTTCGATCAGCCACTTTGCATCGCCGATGCACTCGGCGCCGATCAGGATGCGCTCGGCATTCATCCCGGAGAGGATGTAGCGGAAGCCCTGTCCTTCCTCGCCGATCAGGTTCCCGGCCGGCACACGCAGGTCGTCGAAGAACACCTCCGTCGTCGCGTGGTTCATCATCGTGCGGATCGGGTTGATCTTCAGCCCTTTGCCCGCCGCCTTCATCTCGACCAGAAACACCGACAGGCCTTCGGTGCGCTTCTTCACCTGCTCGCGCGGTGTGGTGCGCGCAAGCAGCAGCATCAGGTCGGAATGTTCGGCGCGCGAGGTCCAGATCTTCTGCCCGTTGATGACGTAGCTGTCATTCCCCTCGCGCGCCGCGGTGGTGCGCAGCGCGAGCGTGTCGGTGCCCGAGGTCGGCTCGGTCACGCCGAAAGCCTGCAGGCGCAATTCGCCACTCGCGATCTTCGGCAGATAGCGCTGTTTCTGGTCCGCGTTGCCGTGCCGCAGCACGGTGCCCATGGTGTACATCTGCGCGTGGCACGCCGCGCCGTTGCAGCCCGAGGCCTGGATCTCCTCCATGATGGCGATGGCCGACGACATCGTGAGCCCGCTGCCGCCGTACTCTTCCGGGATCAGCGCGGCGAGAAATCCCGCTTCGGTCAGCGCATTGACGAATTCGGTCGGGTAAGCGCGGTCGCGGTCGAGCCTGCGCCAGTATTCGCCGGGGAAGTCGGCGCAGAGCGCGCGCACGGCCCGGCGGATGCCGGCGATCTCTTCGCTGTCGTGGAGTCCAGCCATCAAGTTCCTATCTCTGCCCGGCCATTATTCAACACTATCGCATCCCGCTCCACCAACCGTGCGCGAAAACTCACGATCGGCCCGTCACGCCACATCTCGGTGCGGATGGTCTCGCCCGGATAGACCGGTGCGGAGAACCGCCCGGCGATCGACGTGAGACGCGCCGGGTCATAGCCGCACATCGTCTTCAGGATCGCGTGGCCGGCGACGCCGAACGTCGCGAGCCCATGCAGGATCGGGCGCGGATAGCCTGCCGCTTTGGCGATTGCGGGATCCGCATGCAGCGGGTTCATGTCGGCATTCCAGCGGTAGAGCAGCGCCATCTCGGGACGGGTCGGCAAATCGCAGGTAGCGTCCGGCGCGCGATCCGGGATCGCGTGCGGCGCCGGCGTTGGGCGCTGCGGACCGCCGAAGCCGCCGTCGCCGCGGCAGAAGCTCGTCTGCGTGATGGTGGCGAGCAGGTCGCCGCTCGCCTTGTCGTGCACCTTGCGCTGCGAATAGACGAGTGCGCCCTTGCCCGGGCCCTTGTCGATCACGTCGAGCACGCGCGTCTGGCTCCGCACCGTGCCGGACGCCGGCAGCGGCTTGTGGATGACGAGGTCGTGCTCGCCGTGCACGATCTTGACCCAGTCGATGCCGGTATCGAGCTCGCGCGCCCACATGCCCGGCTGCGCGACGACGACCGCAAAGGTCGGCAGCACCTTCAGGTCGTTCTCGAGCACGAACGCAAGCTGATCTTCGTTGATCGGGTCCTGACCGAAACCGAGGCTGAGCGCATAGAAGATCGGATCGCGCGGCGTGTAGGTCCGCTCGACATCGGGAATTTTGAGAGCCAGCAGTCTGTCGTAGACGATCGTCATCACGGGGACTCCGTCATTCCGGGGCCTCGCGCAGCGAGGAGCCCGGAATCCATAACCACGAAAGGATCGAAACGGGCAATGTCGGCGGCATGATTGCAGGTCTTGGGTTTATGGATCCCGGGCTCGCCGCTTTCGCGGCGCCCCGGGATGACACGGAGAGAGGTCAAACCGGATCCCAGGTGAACACGTCGCCGGAGCGCTCGAGCGGCGTCAGCGACTGCTTGAACGCGCCCTTGAGCTGCGCGTCGAGCTTCTCCGGGGTCCAGCCGTCGGAGCGGTGCAGCACGCGGATCGGCCGCGTCTGCGAGAACAGGAAGATCTCGTTGTTGCGCACGCCGATGATCTGCCCGGAAATGCCGTCGGCCTTGTCGGAGCACAGATAGACCGCGAGCGGGGCGATCTTCTCCGGCGTCATCTGCTTCAGGCGTTCGACGCGCAGCTTTTCGGCGTCGGTTTCGGTCGGGATCGAGCCGATCATGCGGCTCCAGGCCGACGGCGCGATCGCGTTCGAGCGCACGTTGTGGCGCGCCATGTCGAGCGCGATGCCGCGCGACAGGCCGTGGATGCCGAGCTTCGCCGCCATGTAGTTGGCCTGGCCGAAATTGCCGATCAGGCCCGACGTGGACGTCATGTGCACCATCGCGCCGCTGTTCTGGTCGCGGAAATGGTTCGCGACCGCGCGCGCCATGTTGAACGAGCCGTTGAGGTGCACGTTGATGACGTCGTGCCAGTCCGACCAGCTCATGCGGTGGAAGATGCGGTCGCGCAGGATGCCGGCGTTGTTCACCAGGATGTCGACGTGGCCGAACGTGTCGATGGCGGACTTCACGATCGCCTCGGCGTTCTGCGGCTCGGTGATCGAGAGCGTCGACGCGATGGCGTTGCCGCCCGCCTGCTTGATCTCGTTCACCACCTCCTGCGCCGGACCCTGGTCGCTGCCGGAGCCGTCGAGCGCCGCGCCGATGTCGACCACGACGACGCTCGCGCCTTCCTTCGCCATCAGCATCGCGATGGCGCGCCCGATGCCGCGCCCGCCGCCGGTCACGATTGCGACCTTGCCGGCAACAAATCCCGTCATGCGTTCCGCCCCATTGTTTTCGTCATCCTGACGTGCCCGGCGAAAGCCGGGCCTCGAAGGATGGCCACATGCTCGCAACGCCGCCCTTCGAGGCGCGCCATGAGCGCGTTTACGCGCATCTGCGCCGCGCTATGGCGCGCACCTCAGGGGTGACGCCATCACCACACCTCGTTCGCCAGCTCAACGATCATGCGCAGCTTGGCCCATTGCTCGTCCTCGCTCAACACATTGCCTTCCTCGGTCGAGGCGAAGCCGCATTGCGGCGAGAGGCAGAGCTGCTCTGGCGCGACGTATTGGGAAGCCTCGTCGATGCGGCGCTTCAGGTCGTCCTTCGCCTCCAGTGCGCCGAGCTTGGAGGAGACCAGGCCGAGCACGATCTGCTTGTTCCCCTTCGGCACGAAGCGCAGCGGCTCGAAACCGCCGGCGCGGTCGGTATCGTATTCGAGGAAGTAACCGTCGTAGTCGAGCTTGCCGAACAGCACCTCGGCGATCGGCTCATAGCCGCCTTCGGAAATCCAGGTCGAGCGGAAATTGCCGCGGCAGATATGCGTCGTGATGGTCATGTCGGCAGGCTTCGCCGCCAGCGCCTGGTTGATCATCGCGGCGTACTTCGCCGGCAATTCGTCCGGATTGTCGCCGCGCTGGCGCGACTGCGCGCGCTCCTTCTCGGAGCACAGGAACGCCCAGATGGTGTCGTCGAACTGCAGGTAGCGGCAGCCGGCGTCGTAGAACGCCTTCACCACCTCGGCGTAGGTGCGGCCGAGGTCGTCGAAGAACACGTCGAGGTCGGGATAGATCGCCTGCGGGATCGAGGCGCGGCCGAAGCGGAAATGCAGCAGGGTCGGCGAGGGGATCGTCATCTTCGGCGTGACGCGCGTGTTCGCCGCGAGGAAGCGGAAGTGCTCGATCATCGGATGGCCGGAGAAGCCGATCCTGCCGACGATGTCGGGCCGCTCGGCCTTGGTCTGCACGCCGGCGAACTGGATGCCGTGCTCGATCTGCTTCATCACCACGCCGTCGAGGGCGCAGAGGAAATCGAAGTGCCACCACGAGCGGCGGAACTCGCCGTCGGTCGCGAGCTGCAGGCCGCAGTCTTGCTGGCGGGCGATGATCTTCTTGATCTCGGCGTCTTCGACCGCTTTCAGTTGTTCAGCCGTGATCGCGCCTTTGTCGCGCTGCGCGCGCGCTTCCTTGATCGCGGCGGTGCGCAGGAAGCTGCCGACATGGTCGGCGCGGAACGGCGGTTTGGTACGATTCATCTAAAACTCATCTCTCTGTTTTCGTCATGGCCGGGCTTGTCCCGGCCATCCCGATAAGGAGGGCACGATCATGCCCTGTCTGTCGGGATCACCGGGACTCGCCGCTGCGCGGCGGCCCGGTGATGACGCTAGCCCCAGACTTCCTCGGCCACCTCGACGATGCGGGCGAGTTTCGCCCACTGCTCGTCTTCGGTCAGCGTGTTGCCTTCCTCGGTCGACGCGAAACCGCACTGGCCGGAGAGGCAAAGCTGATCGAGTGCGACGTACTTCGCCGCCTCGTCGATGCGGCGTTTCAACTCGTCCTTGCTTTCGAGCTTGCCGGTCTTGGTGGTGACCAACCCGAGCACGACCTGCTTGCCCTTCGGCAGCATGCGCAGCGGCTCGAAGCCGCCGGAACGCGCGTCGTCGTATTCCATGAAATAGCCGTGCACGTTGATCCTGTTGAACAGGATCTCCTGCACGGCGTCGTAGCCGCCGGCGCCCATGAAGGTGGATTTGTAGTTGCCGCGGCACATGTGCATCGTGATCGTCATGTCGGACGGGATGTCGGACATCGCGACATTGATCAGGTCGCCGTAGATTTCGCCGAGCTTGTCGGGATCGTCGCCGCGGTCGCGCATCTGCTGGCGATACTTCTCGTCGCACAGCATCGCGATGAACACTTCGTCGAGCTGCAGGTAGCGGCAGCCGGCGTCCGCGAAGGCGCGCACCGCCTTGCGGTACGCCTGCCCGACATCATGGAAGAAGCCGTCGAGGTCCGGATACGCTTGCTTGTCGATCGGCGTCGGCGTCGGGCGGCCGTAGATCGCGGAGGGCGCCGGAATGGTGATCTTCGGCGTGACCTTGGTGTGGTCGGCGACGAACTTGTAATGCGCGATCATCGGGTGGCCGGTGAAGCCGACCTTGCCGGTGACTTTCACGCCTTCGGCGCGCGTCTTCACCGCCGCAAAGGCGACGCCCTCGCCCATCACGTGGCGCTCGACGCCATCGAGGCCCCAGAGGAAATCGAGGTGCCACCAGGAGCGGCGGAACTCGCCGTCGGTCACGGCCTTCAGGCCGACCTCTTCCTGCTTCGTGATGACGCGTGCGATCTCTCGGTCTTCGATCGCCGTCAGGTCGGCCGCCGACATCTCGCCTTTGGCGCGCCTTTCGCGCGCCTCGCGCAATGCCGCGGGGCGCAGCAGGCTGCCGACGTGATCGGCGCGAAACGGCGGCTTGGTACGCTTCATGTGTTTCCCCACACCTCGTCGGCGATCTCCACGATCATGCGCAGCTTCGCCCACTGCTCGTCTTCGGCCAGCGTGTTGCCTTCCTCGGTCGAGGCGAAGCCGCATTGCGGCGACAGCGCGAGCTGATCGAGGGCCGTGAACTTCGCGGCCTCCTCGATGCGGCGCAGGATGGTGTCGCGGCTCTCGAGCTGCCCGCTCTTCGAGGTGACGAGGCCGAGCACAACGGTCTTGCCCTTCGGCAGGAAACGCAGCGGCTCGAAGGAGCCGGCGCGGTCCGAGTCGTATTCCATGAAGTAGCCGTGCACACGAATCGTGTTGAACAGGATCTCGGCGACCGGCTCATAGCCGCCGCTCGCCACGAAGGTGGAGCGGAAATTGCCGCGGCACAGATGCATCGTGATGGTCATGTCGGCCGGAATGTCCGACACCGCGGCATTGATCATGCCCGCATAGGTCATCGGCAGGGTATCGGGATCGTCGCCGCGCGCCGTCACGTGCTCGCGCAGCGCGGGGTCGCACAGATAGGCGAGGTTCACTTCGTCGAGTTGCAGATAGCGGCAGCCGGCATCGGCGAAACCGCGCACGGCCTTCGCATAGAGCGCCCCGAGGTCGCGATAGAAGTCCGCCATGTCGGGATAGATCGCCTCCGGCACGGCGGCGCGGCCCTGGCGGAAGTGCAGCGCGGAGGGGGAGGGGATGGTGACCTTCGCGGTCGCCCTGGTGTGATCGGCGACGAACTTCCAGTGCGCGATCTGCGGATGACCGGAGAACCGGCCCAGCTTCTCCTTCACCCGCGAGACCCACTGCCTGGGCTGCGGTCCGCCCTTGAACTGGATCTTGCGGTCGCCGAGGAAGGTCTCGATCCCGTCGAGCGACTGCAGGAAATCGGTCTGCCACGAGGCGCGGCGGAACTCGCCGTCGGTGATCGATGTCAGCCCGACCGCCTCCTGCTTGGCGATCAGCGTCTTGATCTCGGCGTCTTCCAGCGCGGTCAGCGCCGCGGCATCGATCTCGCCGCGGTCGCGCTGCGCACGTGCCTCTCTCAGCGCCGCCGGGCGGAGCAGGCTGCCGACATGGTCAGCCCGGAAGGGCGGTCTACGCTGCACGTCGATATCCTTGTTCGCCTTCCCTCACGGGGAAGTTGGCGGCGATGAATTATTCCGCCGCCGCGAGCGCCGCCTGCTTCTGCTCCTCGAGCACGAAGTCGTACTTCACCTCGTAGAACGGCGTGTCGATCGTCTCGCCGTTTGACGCCTTGCCGGGCGGCTTCTTGACGAACTCGACGATGAGCGCGTCCTTCACGCCGTAGACCACGTCGTTGTTGATGTACTCGTCGCCTTTCTGGAACAGATGCGTCACCAGATAGTGGTAGCCGGGCGCCGACACCGCGAAGTGGATGTGCGCGGGCCGCATGTGGCTCATGGTGGTGCGGTTGAAGAACGCGCCGACCGGGCCGTCCATCGGGATGGTGTAGCTGATCGGCGCGACGGTGCGGATCGAATAGGAGCCGTCAGCCTGAGACTTGTAGATGCCGCGCATCCACGGCTCCGCGGTGCGGCGCTGTTCCTCGTAAAGGCCCTCACCGTCGGTCTGCCACAGGTCGAGCACCGCGCCCGCGACCGGGCGGCCGTCGAGGCCGCGTATCGTGCCGGAGACGAAGCACGGGATGCCCGGCGCGCTGCCGGCCATGCTGGCGCCGTGGGCGACCTCCGGGGCGTCCGGAATATGGAACGGGCCCTCGACCGTACTCGGGGTCGCGCCGGCGACGCGGCGGTTGTTGATCTCGTCGACCAGCATGCTCACGCCCATGGTGTCGGACA
Source organism: uncultured Alphaproteobacteria bacterium (assembly GCA_963839985.1). Classification (GTDB taxonomy): domain Bacteria; phylum Pseudomonadota; class Alphaproteobacteria; order Rhizobiales; family Xanthobacteraceae; genus PALSA-894. The sequence continues at coordinate 52,174 of CAWIXG010000007.1, forward strand.
GCAGGATGAACTCCTGGCGCTTGTCGTCGCATTTCTGGCCGGTCTGGGTCAGGAACTCGATCGCCTTGAACCATTCGGCGCCGCTCGGCCGCGCTTCGCTGACGAAGGCATGCAGGTGCTTGAGCGCCGACTGCATCACCTCGCGCAGGCGCGGATCAGGGATGTCCTCCCAGCGCTTCAACACGGCTTTGGTATGCTTTTCTTCCGACGGATAGGCCATGGGGCTCTCCCGGGTTTCAAGGCGCGGCGGGCGCCGAATTCGTTGGCCGGAGTGTGGTTTTGCCGGCGGCAGAAATCAACTCCCTCCCCCCGTAAACGCCTGATTGCGAGGGGAGGGCAGGTGGGCTTTAGCCCCACACTTCCTTCGACAGGTCCACGATCATCTTCATCTTGGCCCACTGGGCGTCCTCGGTCAGCACGTTGCCCTCCTCGGTGGAGGCAAAGCCGCACTGCGGCGAGAGGCAGAGCTGGTCGAGCGCGACGAATTTCTCGGCCTCCTTGATGCGGGCCTTGATGTCGTCCTTCTTCTCCAGGGTGCCGGACTTCGAGGTCACCAGCCCGAGCACGATCTGCTTATTCCCCTTCGGGACGAAACGCAGCGGCTCAAAGCCGCCGGCGCGCTCGGTGTCGTATTCGAGGAAATAGCCGTCGTAGTTCACCTTGCCGAACAGCGTCTCGGCCACCGGCTCGTAGCCGCCCTCGGAGATCCAGGTCGAGCGGAAGTTGCCGCGGCAGACATGCGTGGTGATCACCATGTCGGACGGGCGGTCCTTGATCGCCTCGTTGATCACCTTGGCGTAGATCTCGGGCAGGCGGGCCGGATCGTCGCCGCGCTGCTTGGCGAGATCGAGTTCCTTCTGCGAGCACAGATAGGCCCACACGGTGTCGTCGAACTGCAGGTAGCGGCAGCCGGCCTGGTAGAAGGCCGCGACCGCGTCCTTGTAGGTCTTGGCGAGGTCGTCGAAGAACGCGTCGAGTTCCGGATAGACGGTCTTGCTGATGCCCTTGCGGCCGCCGCGGAAGTGCAGCACCGACGGCGCCGGAATGGTCATCTTCGCCGTGACCTTGGTGTGGTCCTTCAAGAATTTGAACGCGTCGATGAAGGGATGATCCTTGAAGTGCAGCTTCGACGTCACCTTGACGCCGCGCGCCTTGGTCTGCACGCCGGCGAACTGGATGCCCTGATCGGCCTCGTAGCCCTCGACGCCGCCGAGCCCTTCGAGGAAGTCGAAGTGCCACCACGCGCGGCGATATTCGCCGTCGGTGACAAGCTGCATGCCGACCTCTTCCTGCTTCTTGATCAGCTTCTCGATCTCGCTGTCCTCGACCTTCTTCAGGTCGGCGGCGCTGATCTCGCCTTTCTCGCGCTGCGCGCGCGCCTGCTTCAGCGGCTCGGAGCGCAGGAAGCTGCCGACCTGGTCGGCGCGGAACGGGGCTTTGGTCCTCTGCACGTTTCTCTCCTCGGTCTTTGCGGATGTCACATCATGGCGGCGGCGCCGGCACGGCCTTTGATCAGGACCGCGCCGGGCACCATGTGGCGGGTGCGCTGGTTGCGCAGCGCGAATTCGAGATTGCGCATCGCGAGCCGCGCGTGCTCGCGCATGATCGCTTCGGCGCGCGTGCCCTCGCGGTTCTCGATTGCGCGAACGACGCAGCGGTGATGATCCTGCGCGACCGTCATCACCATGCGGGCTTGCGGAAGCTCGGCCTGCACGCGCACGAAGGCATTGGGCGAGGCGAACGGCAGGTTCAGCGCGCGCTTGAGCTGGCGCGCCAGCACCGGCGAGTCGGCGAATTCGATCAGCCGCGCGTGGAAGCGCTCGTTGAGGCCGACATATTGCGAGAACAGCTCCTCGGTCACGTCGTCGCGCGCCAGCAGCGCATCGATCGCGGCGACGCAGTCGCGCAACTCGCCGAGTGCAGACTGGGTGAGGCCGCGTTCGGCGGCGAGGCGGGCGCACAGCCCCTCGAGCGTGCCGCGGATTTCGATCGCGTCGGTGATATCGCGCTCGGAAAAGGCTTTCACCGCAAAGCCGCCGGAGGGGATCAGCTCCAGCAGGCCCTCTTCCTCGAGCCGCACCAGCGCCATGCGGATCGGCGTGCGTGACACGCCGAGGCGCTCGACGACGGCCAACTCCGAGATGCGGTCGCCGGCTTTCAGCTCGCCGGTGAGGATCAGGTCGCGCAGGCTGAGCAATGCCTTGACGGTCTGCGACGACTGCCCGTCCAACTGGGTCACACGCTCACTCCCGGGGGCCGACAGAGTCCCCTTTGTTGTTGGATACAGTCTGTATACAGGCCTTTTATGCGGGTCAATCGCGAGGTTGGCGTCGCGGGCGGGCAAAGCGGACTCTGTGGACGCAGAGTCCGGCAGCGCCGGGCCGCGTCATGGACAAGGCGGGCTTGCTTCGTCCTGCCCAGGCTTAGCGCGCCCAATTCTGCCTTTGCATGGGGTTGTTTTCGAGTTTTTTTCCGGCGGCCCTCAGGGTGCCGGCTTACCGCGCCGCCCCGGCGTCACCCGCTCGCTCTGCGTCACGCCCAGATATTTCTCCAGCACCGCCGCATCGGTCGCGAGCGCGGCGCTCGGCGCCTGATGCACGATATTGCCGCGCTCAATGATGGCGGCGCGGTCGGTGACGCCGAGGATCTTCTTGGCATTCTGTTCCACCAGGATCGCCGAGAGGCCTTCGTCGCGGATGATCCGCTTCAGCGCGGCGAGCAACTCGTCGACGATGATCGGCGCGAGCCCTTCGAGCGGCTCGTCGAGCAGGATGATGCGCGGGTTGAGGATCAGCGCGCGACCGACCGCGAGCATCTGCTGCTCGCCGCCCGAGAGCTGATTGCCGAGATTGCGCTTGCGCTCGGCAAGCCGCGGGAACATGGCGTAGACCTTGGCGGTGGTCCACGGGCCCGGCCGCGCGACCGCGGTGAGGTTTTCGTCCACGGTGAGCGACTTGAAGATGTTGCGCTCCTGCGGCACCCAGCCGACGCCGCGATGCGCGCGCTGGTCGGCGCGCAGCGGCGTGATGTCCTCACCGCCGAGCCGGATCGTGCCGCCGCGGTAGCGCGTGACCCCGATGATCGAATTGACCAGCGTGGTCTTGCCCATGCCGTTGCGTCCGAGCAGCGCGAGCGACTGGCCCTCGTCGAGCGCAAGCGAGAGCTTCGACAGCACAACCGCTTCGCCGTAGCCGGCGGTCAGCTGTTCGATGGCAAGAAGCTCAGGCATGGGCTTCCTCGCCGAGGTAGACGGCTTTCACGCGCGGATCCGCGGCGACCTGCTCGGGCGGGCCTTCGACGAACAGCGCGCCGTTGACCAGCACCGAGATGCGATCCGCGAACGAGAACACGATGTCCATGTCGTGCTCGATCAGCAGCACGGTGACGTCGTCGGGAAGCGCCGCAACCGCGTCGAGGATGTCGCGCCGCTCCGCTTCGGGTACGCCGGCGGCCGGCTCGTCGAGCAGCAGCACGCGCGGCCGGCAGGCGATCGCGAGCGCGATCTCGAGCAGCCGCTGCTTGCCGTAGGGCAGGTTGATGGTGCGTTCGTCCATCACGTCGGCGAGATGGAAGCTGCGGAGAATCTCGACCAATTCCTCGATCACGATCCCCTTCGAGCCGACCGGGCGCCACCACTGGCGGCCCAGCTCCATGCGCTCGGAGACTGCGAGCCCGATGGTTTCCAGCGGGGTCAGCTCGGCGAACAGCTGGTTGATCTGGAAGGTGCGCGCGACGCCGAGCTGCACGCGCTTGTGCGCTTCCAGATGGGTGATGTCCTGCCCGTCGAGCGTGATCGTGCCGGCGGTCGGGCGCAGCACGCCGGTCAGCAGATTGATGATCGTGGTCTTGCCGGCGCCGTTCGGCCCGATCAGCGCGTGGCGCGCGCCTTTTTCGACCGACAACGACACATCGTTCGCCGCCGTGATGCCGCCGAACTGCTTGGTCAGGCCCCTGGTTTCAAGGACGGGAGGCATCGGTGCCCCCCTTGTCCCGGCGCGTCAGGCGCTTGAGGTGACGCTGCAGCGCGACTGCGCGCGCGGTGATCGCGGAAGTCACCTGCAGAACATGCGGCCGCGCGACGCCCATCACCATCACGATCGCGACGGTGACGATGATGCTCTGCATGAACGGCAGCTTCAGCGCGGTGCAGAACGCGAAGATCAGCGCGGCGATGACGGCGCCGTAGACGCGGCCGAACAGAATCATGGTGACGAGCACCAGGCCGAGCCAGAACTGCCAGTACTGCGGCGTGACGTTGGCCAGATAGTCCTGCACCAGCTTGAACAGCACCGCGCCGATCAGGCCGCCATAGAGGTAGCCGGCGCCGCCGATGATCAGGATGAGCAGCACATCGGCGGAACGCTCGAAGTCGAGCACCGAGAGCGACGCAAACTGGGTGGTCTGGGTCAGCAGCGCACCCGCGATGCCGGCTATGCCGGCCGCGATGGTGTAGACCGCGACCAGGCGCCCGTTGACGTGAATGCCGATCGCCGAGGCGCGCAGCGGATTGCCCTTCACCGAGCGCAGCGAGAGGCCGAACGGCGAGTTCACGATGCGCCGCGCGATCAGGAACATGAGGAACAGCACGATCAGGCTGTAGACGTAGGCGGTCTTGCCGAAGATATCGAACTGGAAGTGTCCGAGGATCGGCTCCATCACGACGCCCTGCAGGCCGTCGGCGCCGCCGGTGATCTCGAGCCGGTTCGCGATCTCGCGCAGCACCAGCGCGACGCCCAGCGTTACCATCAGGCGCGTCAGGTCGGTGCCGCGCAGCACCAGGAAGCTGGTGACGAAGCCGAGCGCCATCGCGGCGAGGCCCGACGCGAGCAGCGCCAGCACCGGCTCCTTGATGATGCCGTACTTGGCCAAGATGCCGGCCGCATAGGCGCCGAAGCCGAAGAAGGCCGCGTGTCCGAGCGATACGATTCCGGCGTAGCCGAGCAGCAGGTCGAGCGAGAGCGCGAACAGCGCCAGGATCGCGATCTCGGTCAGGATCAGGTGCTTGCTCGGCAGCACAAAGATCGATGCGAACGCCACGAGCCAGAACGCGATCTCCAGCACGCTCCAGCGCGCGCGCGACGCGAGCAGGCCGTGGGCCTGCGCGACAAGCTGCGGGTTTGCGGCGCGGTCTGTCATGTCATTTGGCGATCGCGCGCGCGAACAGGCCCTGCGGCCGCCAGATCAGCACCACGATCATGATGATGTAGATGATGAACGAGCCGAACTGCGGCGCGTAGTATTTGCCCGCGACGTCGCCGAAGCCGAGCAGCAGCGAGGCGATGAACGGTCCGGTGATGCTCGAGGTGCCGCCGACGGTCACCACGATCAAAAAGTAGATCATGAACTTGAGCGGGAAATGCGGATCGAGCCCGAGGATTTCGGCGCCGAGCGCGCCGCCCAGTCCGGCAAGCCCGGATCCGACCGCGAAGGTGACGGCGAACACCGCATTGACGTTGATGCCGAGCCCGCGCGCGACGCGCGCGTCATCCACCGCGGCGCGCAGGCGCGAGCCGAAGCGCGTGCGCATCAGCGAGAATTGCAGCGCGACGGTGAGCAGTCCGCAAATCAGGATGATGAGCAGCCGGTAGCGGCCGATGCCGACGCCGAACAGGTTGATCTGGCCCTGCAGATAGGACGGGATCGAGACGAATTGCTGCTGCGATCCCATCACGTAGTCGACCGCCGCGACCGACATGAAGACGAGGCCGATCGAGAACAGCACCTGTTCGAGATGGGTCTTGGCGTAGACGTGAACGTAGAGCGTGCGCTCCAGCGCGACGCCGACCAGCGCGGTGAGCACGAACGCGAGCGGCAGCGCGCCGAGGAACGGCAGGCCCATCCGGTTGACCAGGACGACCGTGATGTAGCCCCCCGCCATGGCGAACGCGCCATGCGCAAGGTTGACGAAGTTCATCAGCCCGAGCGTGACGGACAGCCCGCATGCCAGCACGAACAGCAGCATGCCGTAGGCGATACCGTCGAACAGGATGGTCAGCATGAGGTGGCCGCTTGCTCGGTCTGCTCCCTCCCCGGTTTACGGGGAGGGCTAGGGAAGGGGAAGCGGCAGCGACCGGGCGCGGTCTGCCCCCTCGCCCGCGGGCGGAGGAGGGGGCACACCGGCGTTTATCGCTCGGGTTACTTCTTCTCGGCCTTCACCGGGTCCTTGACCGCCTCGAAGGTGGCGAACTCGACATTGTAGAGCTTGCCGTCCACCTTCTCGACCTTGCGGATGTAGATGTTCTGCACGATGTCGCGCGTCTCGGGATCGATCGAGATCGGGCCGCGCGGGCTTTCCCACTTCATCCCCTTCATGGCGCCGATCAGCTTGTCGCCGTCAGTGTCGCCATTGGTCTTCTTCAGCGCCTCGTAGATCAGGTGCATGCCGTCATAGCCGCCGACCGACATGAAGTTCGGGCGGAAGTTGTTGGCCTTTTCGAAGGCCGCCACATAGTCCTTGTTCATCTTGGACGGATGCGCGGCCGAATACATGTGCGCCGTCACGGCGCCGATGACGGCGTCGCCCATGTTCGGCAGCAGGTCGTCGTCGGTCACGTCGCCGGGGCCGATCAGCTTGATGCCGGCTTTGTCCATGCCGCGCTCGATGAACTGCTTCACGAAGGTGCCGCCCTGTCCGGAGGGCACGAAAATGAACAGCGCGTCGGGCTTGGCGTCGGCGGCGCGCTGCAGGAACGGCGCGAAGTCCGGGTTCGCGAGCGGCACGCGGATCGCCGCGGTGATCTCGCCGCCGTTCGCCTTGATGCGGTCGGAGAATGACTTCTCGGCGTCGGCGCCGGGCGCGTAGTCCGACACCATGGTGACGACCTTCTTGATGTTGTTCTTCAGCGCCCAGTCCGCGATGATCACGGAGGACTGCGCCAGCGTGAAGCTGGTGCGCGCGATGTAGGGCGAGCGCTCGGTGATGATCGAGGTGCCGGCCGCCATCACGACCAGCGGGACCTTCGCCTGCGTGGCGAGCGGGGCGGCGGCGAGGGCTGCCGGCGTCACGCCGAAGCCGGCGATGAAGCTGACCTTGTCGTTGACGATCAGTTCCTGCGCGATGCGCTTGGTGTTGTCGGGAACCGCGGCATCGTCCTTGACGATCACCTCGATCTTCTTCCCGGCGACGGTGGTGCCGTGTTGCGCCTGATAGAGCTTCACGGCGGCGTCGATCTGCTTGCCGGTCGAGGCCTGCTGCCCGGTCATCGGCACGATCAGGCCGATCTTGACGGTGTCCTGGGCGGCGGCGGGTTGGGCGAGAAACGCGCCTGCCGCAACGGCAGCGGCGCTGAGAAGCAGGTGTCTGCGCAAGGTCATCGGGTCCTCCGGTTGGGGCTTTTCTTGCCGAGGAGAGGGGTCGCGAGCTACCCGGAAAACCGGCCGCCCAATAGCCGCTCGCCCACTCAGGTCATGTCCTCGTAGCGCGGATTTTATGCGCGGAAAAGCGGCTTTACGCAGCACCATTAACCCGGAAATGCTTGCACATTACCGGGAGTGACATGTTGGCGCAGGATCCGGCCGGGCTTGTCCCGGACGCGATCCGCGACGGTCCCGGCTCTCCGAGGGGATCGCGCGCGCCAATAGGCGCGGCGTCCCGCCTCAGGCGTGCGCCTGCCGCTTCGGGTCGACGATCTGCTCGAGCTTGCCGAGCACCCGCATGCAGGGCAGCAACTGCGCGAGGCTGCCGTTGGGCTGGCGCTTCTCGCGGATCGCCGCGATGAATTCGCGATCCTCCAGCTCGATGCCGTCCATCGAGACGTCGACCTTGGAGACGTCGATCTTGTTGTCCTTGCCGTCGGACAGGTCGTCGTAGAACGCCTTGTAGGTGCCGTTGTCGCAGATGTAGCGGAAGAAGCTGCCGAGCGGCCCGTCATTGTTGAACGAGAGCGACAGCGTCAGGATCGCGCCCGACGGCACCTTGCAGACGATGCCCATGTCCATCGCGATTTTGAGCTCCGGATGCGCGGGGCCCTGCACGGCGTAGCAGTCCGAGATCGTCTCGCCGGTCTGGTACTGGAACAGGTCGACCGTGTGCGCGGCATGGTGCCACAGCAGATGGTCGGTCCACGAACGCGGCTGGCCGGCGGCATTCATGTTCTTGCGGCGGAAGAAATAGGTCTGCACGTCCATCTGCTGGATGTTCAGCTCGCCCTTCTCGATCTTCTTGTGAATGTACTGGTGGCTCGGATTGAAGCGGCGCACATGGCCGCCCATCGCGACGACGCCGGTTTCGTTCGCGATCTTCACGAGGTTCTCGGCGTCCTCGACCGAATCCGTCACGGGGATTTCGACCAGCACATGCTTGCCGGCGCGCATCACCTGCTCGCCCTGGCTGAAATGCATCTTGGTCGGCGTCGTGAGGATCACGGCGTCGGCGCGCTTGATGCCCTCGGACAGATCGCCGGTGTAATGCTTGACGCCGTATTTCTCGGCGACCTTGGCGGTCGCGTCCTGATTGCCGCCGACCAGCGAGGTTACTTCGACGTCCGGAATGCGCTTGAGCGCGTCGAGATGCTTCTGGCCGAACGCACCCTGGCCGGCAACGCAGATCCTCATGCGGCTTTCCTTGCCCTGGGTTTCTTCTTCGCCGCGGCCTTCTTCGCCGCAGCCTTCTTCACGCTCCCGCCGTTCTGCAGGATGATGTGACCGACCGCGGTGTTCGACGCCGGCACGGTGTAGAAGCGGTAGAGCTCCTTGACCTTGTCATCGAGCGCGCCGCGCATGACGAGCCACATCACGAGCTCGATGCCCTCGGCCCCGGCCTCGCGCATGTATTCGATGTGCGGCATGCGCGCGAGCGCCTTCGGGTTCTTGGTCATTCCGTCGAGGAACGCCTTGTCGAACTTGGAATTGATCAGCCCGGCGCGCGGCCCGCTGATCTGATGCGACATGCCGCCGGTGCCGAAGATCACGACCTTGAGGTCTTGCGGAAAGCTGTCGACCGCGCGGCGGATCGCCTTGCCGAGATCGAAGCAGCGCTGGCCGGTCGGCGGCGGATACTGCACGACGTTGACGGCGAGCGGGATGACCGGGCAGGGCCACTCCTTCGGCGAACCGAACATCAGGTTGAGCGGGACGGTGAGCCCGTGGTCGACTTCCATCTTGTTGACGATGGTGAGGTCGAAGCCGTCGAGAATGACCGATGTGGCGATGTGCGAGGCCAGTTCCGGATGGCCCTTCACCACCGGCACCGGGCGGGGCCCCCAGCCTTCGTCGGCGGGCGGAAATTCCGCCGCGCAGCCGAGCGCGAAGGTCGGGATCAGCTCGACCGAGAAGGCCGAGGCGTGGTCGTTGTAGATCGCGATCACGACGTCGGGCTTTGTGTCCGCCATCCACTGCTTCGACTTCTCGAAGCCGGCGAACACGCGCTTCCAGTACGGCTCCTCGGTCTGCTTGTTGTCGATTGCCGCGCCGATGGCCGGCACATGCGACGACGAAATGCCTGCGATGATCTTGGCCACGGGCTTACTTCCGTTTCTTTGCTGGGGATTTTTTCGCGGATGTCTTGGCTGCAGATTTCCCGGTGGCCGGCTTCTTCGCCGCGGGTTTGGACTTCGGCTTCGCCGTGCCGGCCTTGGCTTTCCTGCTCGACTTCGACCGGTTGCCTTCGATCGAGCGGCCGCCGGCCAGCATCATCGCGGCGTAATCGTCCTGGGTCGAGCCGGTCATCACCGCCGCGAGATGGCGGAACGAGTGCCCGTCGGTCGCGCCGAGCTTGGCGGTGAAATAGATGTTGCCGCCGAGCTCGAGCATGCGGTTGTAGTCGCGCTTGAGGATCGCCTCGGTCTGCTCGGGGGTGAGCGGATACTGCTTGAGATACCTGGCTTCATCCGCCTTGAACGCCTTGCGGTTCGCGTCCTTCATCAGCGACATGCAGAACATGTTGATGCCGTAGCCCTGGCGCGACCGGTCCGCGTTGAAGACGAACGTGCCGGGAATGTCCTCGTACTCGTTCTCTGTCGGCTTCGCCTTCGCCATCGGCGTTCTCTCCCTGCATCCCGCATGAAGCGGCCGCATCCGTACGGTGTCGGGCTTCACATACTCGGCGAGGCCATGCTTGGCAACGTGGCCAGCAAATCCCGCGCGGTGGCCATCGCCGGACCTCGTGTCGAGGGGGCGCGAAGCGTCAGGTTGAGGACGGAGCTAGCCCCAGTACAGCCGCATCGGATTGTCGACCAGCAGCGCCTGCTGCTGGGCGGACGTGGGCGCGATCTTCGGGATCATGTCGGTGAGCACCCCGTCGTCCGGCGCTTCGTTCTTCATGTTCGGATGCGGCCAGTCGGTGCCCCACAGCACGCGGTCGCCGAAGCGCTCGACGATCGCGCGTGCGAACGGCACGACGTCGTCATAGGGCGCGCCCACGACCGTGAAGCGTTCCGGGCAGGTGACCTTGTTGATCCAGCTCTTGTTGGCGTCGATCGCCCTGAGCCAGTTCTGGAACGCCTTGCCGTCGACGCCTTCCGTCACGTTCGGGCAGGCCATGTGGTCGAACACCAGCGTGGTCGGGAGCGACTTGAGGAACGGGCCCATCTCGTCGAGGTCGGCGTGCTCGAAGTAGATCACGATGTGCCAGCCGAGCGCGGCGATGCGTGTCGCTATCCGCTGCATCACGTCGCGCGGCGTCGAGTCGACGAGCCGCTTGATGAAGTTGAAGCGCACGCCGCGTACGCCGGCCTCATGCAGGTCGTTGAGTTCCGCGTCGGTGATCTCCTCGCCCACGAAGGCTACGCCCTTCGCCTTGCCGTTGGAGCTGACGAGCGCATCGACCAGCGCGCGGTTGTCGGTGTCGTGGCAGGTCGCCTGCACGATCACGTTCCTGTCGAAGCCGAGGAAGTCGCGCAGCGCGAACAATTTTTCTTTCGGTGCATCGCAGGGCGTGTACTTGCGCTTCGGCGCAAACGGGAACACGGCTTCCGGGCCGAATACATGGCAGTGCGCATCGACCGCGCCGGCCGGCGGCCGATATCCCGGCTTCGACGGGTTCGGATGGAACGGGATATAGCCGGCACTCATGGGCATCGGAAGGACTCGGGCATGGGGAAAAACTCGCGGTTCCGGAACCTTTCAGAATATTCCGCGGTTTATTGCAAGGATTGATTGAGAGGTGACTCATGACCACGGCAGACTGGAGTGCCAATCGAGATTACGTCGCGCCTTCACTCGCAAACCGTGCGGCCGGTGGTGGCGCGATCTGGCTCATCGCGCGCGTCGTGCTCGGCGGCCTGTTCCTGATGAGCGGGATCGAGAAGCTTTCGGGGATCGACCAGTTCGCCGCGTCGCTGGTCAAGAACGGGATTCCGGATCAGGTTGCGCCGATGCTGGCATGGCTCGGCGCAGCGGTCGAAACGGTCGGCGGGCTGTGCATCGTGCTCGGCCTCGCGACCAGCTGGGCGAGCCTTGCGCTGATCGCATTCACGGTCGCGGCGGCATTCATCGCGCACCGGTTCTGGCAGGCACCGCCCGACGCGCGCATGATGCAGACTGCGCACTTCGAGAACATGATGATCGCCGCTGCGTTCTGCCTGCTCTACGTCGCGGGTGGCGGGCCGTATTCGATCGATCGGTGGCGGCGGCTGCATTGAGTTGAGCGCGCCCGCTCATCGCTGACGCGTCCACGGACCGACGAGATGGCAGGCCAAGGCTTGCCGCCTTTTTTTGCGCTCGCGCCGCCTGCGGCAAAGTGTTCGGCGGCCGCTGGCGCCGTTGCGGACCATGCGCACGGGTGACAAGCTGATACGGCTGCTCACCGGGCCCACAAGAGCCCGGATACCCCCGGAAGTCCTGCGATGGCGGGCATTCGGGAAGCCTGCGACGGCAGGGACAAAGGGAGGCGCGGATGGCTACCTTCACGCTGAAGGTCAACGGCGAAGCGCGAACCGTCGACGTCGATCCGGATACACCGCTGCTCTACGTTCTGCGCGACAATCTGGCGCTCAAGGGACCGAGATTCGGCTGCGGCCTGGCGCAGTGCGGCGCCTGCACGGTCCATGTGAACGGCGAGGCCGTGCGCTCCTGCGTGCTCCCGATCGAGACGCTGAAGGATGCCGCGGTGACCACGCTGGAAGGCCTCGGCACCAGCGCGAAGCCTTCGAAGCTTCAGCAGGCTTTCATCGACGAGCAGGCGGCGCAGTGCGGCTACTGCATCAACGGCATGGTGATGACCTCTGCGGCGCTGCTCGCGAAGAACGCGAACCCGAGCGAGACCGACATCCGCGCGGCACTGGACGACAACCTGTGCCGCTGCGGCACCCACAAACGCATCGTCGCCGCCGTGAAGCGCGCGGCTGCGGCTTGAACGGGAGGCACCCATGACCGTTCACCAGACAGCCTTCGACCGCCGCGCCTTCCTGCAGGCCAGCGGCATTCTGGCCATCGGATTTTCGCTGCCGGCCACGGCCGGCGCCAACACGCTGCACGCGCCGAAATCGGTCGCCAAGGAGGCCGTCGACTCGTGGCTGACGATCACGCCCGACAACAAGATCACGATCTTCGTCGGCAAGGTCGATCTCGGCACCGGCTCGCGGACCGCGCTCGCGCAGCTCGCCGCCGAGGAGCTCGACGTCGCGTTCGGGCGCATCGAGATGGTGATGGGCGACACCGCGACCACGCCGGACCAGTGGCTGACCGCCGCCAACCTGACGATCTTCCAGGGCGGCGGCGAGCTGCGCCGCGCCGCCGCGAGCGCGCGACGGGCGCTGGTCGAACGCGCAGCGCAACGGCTCGGCGTGCCGGCCGGCGATCTCACCGTCGAGGACGGCGTGGTGAGCGTGAAGGCGGACCCGAACCGCAAGCTCAGCTATGGCGAGCTGATCGGCGAGGGCGTGAAGCTCGATGTCGATGCCAAGGTCGAGCTGAAAAAGGCGCCGGCCTACAAGGTCATCGGCAAGTCGATCCGGCGCGTCGACATTCCGGGCAAGGTCACCGGCGAGTTCACCTATATCCACGATGTGCGCGTGCCGGGCATGTTGCATGCACGCGTGATCCGGCCGGACGAGATCGGCGCGCGTCTTTCGTCGGTCGATGACGGCGCGGCCAGACAGGTGAACGGGTTCGTCCAGACCGTGCGCAAGGGCGACTTCCTCGCGGTCGTTGCGCGCAACGAGTGGGCGGCGATCAAGGCCGCGCGCGCGATACGCGCGACGTGGAGCGGCGGCGCCACGCTGCCCGAACAGGCTTCGGTGTTCGAGCACTGGCGCAAGCTCCCGGTCGCCAAGGAAGAGGTCACGCAGAACGTCGGTGATGCGAAGGCCGCGATCGACACGAGTGCCAGGCGCGTCAAGGCGACCTACGACTTCGCGGTGCAGACCCACGCGACGATCGGCCCGTCGTGCGCGGTCGCCGATTTCCAGGGCGGCAAGCTGACGGTGTGGACGTCGTCGCAGGCGACCCATTCGATGCAGCACGAGCTGTCGTCGATCACGGGGCTGCCGCGCGAGGCGATCCGTCTCGTGTTCATCGAAGGCGCGGGATGCTACGGCCGCAACGGCACCGAGGATGCCGCCGCCGACGCCTCGCTGATTTCGACCATCATCGGTCAGCCGGTTCGCGTGCAGTGGTCACGTGCGGACGAGACCGCGCGCTCGCCCAAGAGTCCGCCGCGCGCGATGGACATGGAGGCGGGGCTCGACGCCCAGGGCAACGTGACGGCGTGGTCGGGCGACTTCTACATCGCGCTCAACCACATCGTGGCGTTCAAGCCGCTCGACTTCCCGCTGCTCGCGGCGAGCGAGACCGGCCTGCCGAAGCCCGGCAACTGGGTCGGATTCCTGTTCCAGAACTCGGGACAGCCCTACCAGTTTGCGAATGTGCGGGTGAATACCCGGCACATCGCCGAGACGTTCTTCCGCTCCTCGCATCTGCGCAGCCCGGGCCGCATCGAGAACAGTTTCGCCAACGAGGCGTTCATGGACGAGCTTGCGGCGGCGGCGAATGCCGATCCCGCCGAGTTCCGCCTGCGGTACCTGAAGGATCAGCGCGCGATCGATGTGGTTGAGGCCGCCATGAAGCTGGCGGGCTGGCAGGCGCGGCCCGGGCCGAACCCTGCGTTGGCGGGGGATCTGTCGTGCAGGGACGCGGTATCTCATACCTGCGCTACAACAACGCCATCACCTATGTGGCGGCTGTTGCCGAAGTCGAGGTTGACAAGACGACCGGTGAAATCCGCGTGACGCGGGTCTGCGCCGGCCACGACTGCGGCGAGATGGTCAATCCCGACGGCGTCGCAAACCAGGTCGAGGGCGGCGTGCTGCAGACAGTAAGCCGCACGCTGATGGAAGCGGTGACGTGGGATCGCCGGAAGATCACCAGCGTCGACTGGGCGAGTTATCCGATCATGCGCCACACCCAGGCGCCGAAGGTGGAGGTCACGCTGATCGACCGGCCGGGGACGCCGCAGTGGGGCGCGGGCGAACCGATGGCCTGCGCGATCCCGGCCGCCATCGCCAACGCGGTGTTCGACGCGACCGGCGCGCGGCTGCGCTCGCTCCCGTTCACGCCGGACAAGGTGAAAGCCGCGCTGGCGTCAACGCAGCGCGGCTGAGATCGATGCTGTTTCTGCGCGTGACCTGATCCGAAAACCGGTTCGCGCTTTTCGGGTCACGCGCGCTCGATCGCCAGCGACACGCCCTGGCCGACGCCGACGCACATGGTGGCAAGCGCACGCTTGCCGCCGATCTTTTCGAGCTGGTGCGCGGCCGTCATCGCGATGCGCGCGCCCGACATGCCGAGCGGATGGCCGAGCGCGATCGCGCCGCCGTTCGGGTTCACGTGCTCGGCGTCGTCGGGCAGTCCAAGCTGGCGCATGCAGGCGAGTCCCTGCGAGGCGAACGCTTCGTTCAGCTCGATCACGTCGAAGTCGCCGATCTTCAGGCCGAGCCGCTCCATCAGCTTGCGCGTCGAGGGCACCGGGCCGATGCCCATGATGCGCGGCGGGACGCCGGCCGACGCCATCCCGGTGATCCTTGCGCGTGGCGTCAGACCATGGGCTTTCACAGCCGCCTCCGATGCGATGATCATCGCAGCCGCGCCGTCGTTCACGCCCGACGCGTTGCCGGCCGTCACGGTGCCGGGATCGCGGAACGGTGTCCGGAGCTTGGCGAGCCCCTCGAGTGTCGTCTCGGGACGCGGATGCTCGTCCGTGTCGACCTTGACCGGCAGCTTGCCGGCGATCTCGACCGGGACGATCTCCTCGGCGAAATATCCGGCCGCGATCGCCTTGCCGGCGCGCTGCTGCGAGCGCCACGCGAAGGCGTCCTGGTCGGCGCGCTTCACCTGGAATTCCTCCGCGACGTTCTCGCCGGTCTCCGGCATCGCGTCGACGCCGTACTGCTTCTTCATCAGCGGGTTGATGAAGCGCCAACCGATGGTGGTGTCGTAGATCTCGGCCGCGCGCGCGAAGGCCTCCGCCGCCTTGCCCTGCACGAACGGCGCGCGCGTCATCGACTCGACCCCGCCCGCGATGGCGAAATCGATGTCGCCCGACCGGATCGCCTGCGCGGCCGCGCCGACCGCGTTGAGCCCGGAGGCGCACAGCCGGTTCAGCGTCACGCCCGGCACGTTGTCGGGAAGGCCGGCGAGGAGGAGCGCCATGCGGGCGACGTTGCGGTTGTCCTCGCCCGCCTGGTTGGCGCAACCGAAATAGATCTCGTCCAAGCGGGTCCAGTCGACCTTCGAATTGCGCGCCATCAGGGCTTTCAGCGGCACGGCGGCGAGGTCGTCGGTGCGGACCTTGGCGAGCGATCCGGCGTAGCGGCCGATCGGCGTGCGCACGGCGTCGCAGATAAAGGCTTCCGGCATGGTCGTGCTCCTCGGATGGCGAGCGAAGGGCTCGCCGCTAGAATGACAGCATCGCCGCAACGGCACGGCGGAAGGGAAACCGCAGTCTCCACCATTCGCCGAGCGCCAGTTCAGCCTCTTCCGGCTGGAATTCGGTCAAGCCGCTCCAGTTGTACGGGGTCAGCTCGCCGGCGCGCGGCTCTCCCCCCCATTCGTAAAGGTCGACGCGCAAGTGATCAAATCCGGCGGCGAGGCGCTCCGCCAGCGCCAGGAACTTGTCGAGTTGCGCTGGCCGCGCCAGCTCCGTCTCGACCGGCGGATTGATGCCGCGCCAGGCAAGCGGGCGCCAGTCGCGGTCGTGAAACGAATCGAACCGCGCACGTTCGCGTTTGACCGCGACCGAGTGGATCATCCGCGCCTTGCCGCCGAACACGAAGATCTTGTGCTCGAGCGCGGGCGTTCCGTCCGCTTCGAGCATCATCCGTTCAGCAAGCAGGCGCGGCCGGAGCGGGATGTAGCCCGGCTCGCGAAACCGGTGGCCGTAGTTGACGGCGAGCCAGCCGCGCAGCACCTCTCGCGTGGCGGCCACGTCGAGCGTGGCGCGATCATACACCACCACGTTATATCCGCTGCCGTGACTGCACTTGAGGACGTAGGGGGGCTCAAGCCGGTCGAACGGAATGTCGTCCGGCGTGTCGCCGGTCCACAGCAGCGGAGGCAGGTAGGCGGCGCCCACGCGCGCGGCGATGAACTCGCGCGCCGCCAGCTTGTCCGTCACCTCGGCATAGACCGGGTCGAGGTCGAACAGCTTGCGCCACTGAATCTTTTCGCTGAAACGCCGCGGCCGGACCAGATTGGGATAGCGTCCAAAGGCGTTATGGTAGTCGCGAAAAACCTGCCTGATTTCGGACAGGGTGGGAGCCGGGAGCGACCGCAAACCGCCAGACAACGTCCCGCTCGCTCGATCCGTCATTGCCGCAGTCTGGATCCCGCGCCGCCGACATTGGTTGGGGTGGAAAAATCGGCGCGCCACCGTCGCAAGGCCCGCATAGCGCACAAATCCGCGTGTCGCCAGAGACCGCGCCGCACGTCCCGATTGCGCTCGCCCGGCAAAAGGCGGAAACTCCCCGCGATGGGGCCACACCTGTGGGCGTTGGCGGCGCTTTGGCTCGCCACGAGCACGGCGGAATGGTTTCCCGCGCAAGGGAGGTTACAGATGACAGGCGGATTTTCTGCCCGGCGTGCGATGCTGCTCGCCGGCACGTTCGGCACTCTGGTTTTCGCGGCCCTTCCGGCCGTCGCCCAGCAATCACCGGCGCCTGCCGCGCCCGCCGCAGCAGCGCCGCTGCCACCCGGCTCGCCGCTGATCGGCCGTCCCGAGAATGAAGGCGCGATGAAGCTCGCGCCGGTCGCGCCGCCGCCGCTTCCGGCCAGCGCCGAGAAGCTCGCGACCGTGCCGGGCAAGCTGAAGCTGCAAAAGGGCTTCAATATCGAGCTCTACGCCGCCAACGTGCCGAACGCGCGTTCGATGCGGCAGGGCGACAAGGGCACGGTGTTCGTCGGCAGCCGCCTGCAGGACAAGGTGCACTACATCACCGAGAGCGGCGGCAAGCGCGACGTGAAGGTGCTGGTGTCGGGCCTCTATCGCCCGAATGGCCTCGCCATCAAGGACGGCACGCTCTACATCGCCGAGCTGTCGAAGATTTCCAAGATCGAGAAGGTCGAGGACAATCTCACCAGCGCGAAGCCGGTCATGATCTATGACAACCTGCCGAAGGACGAGGCGCACGGCTGGAAGTTCATCGGCATCGGACCGGACAACAAGCTCTACATTCCGATCGGACAGCCGTGCAACAACTGCATGCCGCCGGACACGCACGCGCAGATCCGCCGCATCAATCTCGACGGCAGCGGCATGGAAGTCATCGCGAAGGGCGTGCGCAACACGGTCGGCTTCGACTGGCACCCGGTCTCGAAGGAGCTCTACTTCACCGACAACTCGCGCGACTGGGCGTCGGAAGATCTGCCCGAGGACGAGCTCAACCGCGTCAGCAAGGTCGGACAGCACTTCGGCTCGCCGTTCTGCTACCAGGGCGACTTCCTCGATCCGGAATTCGGCTGGGGCCGCACCTGCGAAGAGTTCGAGAAGCCCGTGCTGAAGACCGGTCCGCACTCGGCTTCGCTCGGCATGCGCTTCTACGCCGGCGGCAACTTCCCGGCGAAGTACAAGAACGCGATCTTCATGGCGCGCCATGGCTCGTGGAATCGGACCAAGAAGTTCGGCGGCGACATCCTGGCGGTGTTCCTCAATCCGAACGGCACCGTGAAGAGCACGGAAGTGTTCATCTCGGGCTTCCTCGAGAACAACAGCTACATCGGCCGGCCGGTCGACGTGCTGTTCCTCAAGGACGGCTCGATGCTGATCTCCGACGACTTCAACGGCGCGGTGTGGCGCGTCACCTACGGCAATCCGAAAAGCGCCGCGGCGAAGTAACGTCCGGTGACAACGGCGAGGGCGGCGGTCGCCGCCCTCGCGCTTTCCCGGCTCAGGCCATTCCGGACAGTCATGCGGACATTGCTCACCGCGGCGATTCTTGCCGGCCTGTTCGCGACCGGCGCCGGCGCCGCGACATATGACGAGAAGCTCGCGACCTGTCTCGCCTGCCACGGCGAGAAGGGGATCTCGGAGACCAGCGAAGTGCCCTCGCTCGCCGGGATGCCGGCGGATGCCACGCTGATCCAGCTGTTCCTGTTCCGCCAGGGCACCCGCAAAGTCGAGATCATGAACGACGTTGCGAAGGACCTGACCGACGACGATCTGCGCAAGCTCGGCGACTATTTCGCCAAGCTGGCGCCGCCGCAGGCCTCGGAGGCGCCCGATCCGGCGATCGCGGAGCGTGCCAAAGCGGCGGTCGCCAGGCATCACTGCGCATCGTGCCACAATCCGAATTTCGCCGGCCGGGACCAGATGCCGCGGCTCGCCGCGCAGCGCGAGGACTATCTGCTGAAGGCGCTGCGCGACTACAAGAGCAAGCAGCGTCCGGGCTATGAACCGACGATGGATGAAGTGATGCGCCCGGTCACCGACGCCGAGATCGCGGATTTATCTCACTATCTTGCCCGGTTCCGCTGACCGCGGCGTTCTGCATTTTGCATCCGGCCGGAAAGAATTTTCCAAAGCCCCGCCCACGATGCCTGCCCACGCGCGCGACACCGGTCATCGCGCCGTGCATCGGTGCGATGACAATTTGTCCAAGCCAAAAGCGCGACACATTCGTGTGGTTGTGCGATGATCGTGGCCCCAAGAACAGTCGATCACTCCGGGAGGACGTCATGAAAGTGCTGCTCGGCGCTTCAGCGCTCGTCGTCGCTTTGGCTCTCCCTGCTCAGGCGCAGCAGCCCTCAGCAGGAAATCTCGAAAAGCTCGGCAACTTCCAGCAGACCGGGACCGCCGAGATGGCGCACATCCCGCAGACCGGCGCGAAGGCCGAGGCGATCAAGAAGTCGCTGGCCAAGATCAAGCTGCCGCGCGGCTTCAAGATTTCGCTCTATGCGATCGTGCCGGATGCGCGTCACATCGCGGTCGGGCCGCAAGGCATCGTGACGTTCGTCGGCACGCGCAAGAGCAAGGTCTGGTCGGTCACCGACCGCGACAAGGACCGCGTCGCCGACGAGGTCAAGGAGTTCGCGCCGTCGGTCGACTTCAAGATTCCGAACGGCGTGTGTTTCTCCAAGGACGGCTTCCTGTTCATCGCCGAGCAGAACCGCGTGCTGCTGTTCCCGGCGGCCGAATTCTTCTACGAGGGCCCGGACGTCGCGGCGTTCCAGGTGGTGAAGCAGGGCGAGCTGATCCCGCCGGGCGAGGAATCCTACAATCACACGGCGCGCACCTGCCGCATCGGGCCGGACGACAAGCTCTATGTCACGCTCGGACAGCCGTTCAACGTGTTCGCGCCGGAGAAGATGGAGCTGTACAAGAAGGAAGGCATCGGCGGCATCGTGCGCATGAGCCGCGAGGGCAAGGACCGCGAGGTGTTCGCCTGGGGCGTGCGTAACTCGGTCGGCATGGACTTCAACCCGAAGGACAAGACGCTGTGGTTCACCGACAACCAGGTGGACGGCATGGGCGACGACGTGCCGGCGGGCGAGCTCAATCGCGCCGACAAACCCGGCATGCAGTTCGGCTTCCCGTGGTACGGCGGCGGCAAGACGCGCACCACCGAATACAAGGACCAGACGCCGCCCGACGGCCTGACCTTCCCGCAGGTCGAGATGGTGGCGCACGCGGCCGACCTCGGCATGACGTTCTATTCGGGGCGCATGTTCCCGCCGAAGTATCGCGGCGGCATCTTCTCGGCCCAGCACGGCTCGTGGAATCGCACCGCGCCGGTCGGCGCGCGCGTGATGTTCACCAGCCTGAAAGAGGACGGCACCGCGGACAAGACCGAGCCGTTCGCCGAGGGCTGGCTCACCGAGAACGGCGAATATCTCGGCCGCCCGGTCGATGTCGCGCAGCTGCCGGACGGCTCGATCATCGTGTCGGACGATCTCGCCGGGGCGCTCTATCGCATTTCGTATGAGGCGCGGTAGTTGCTGCTTTCCCTCTCCCCGCACTTGCGGGGAGAGGGTGGCTCCCCGCTTCGCGGGACGAGGGAAAGGCGCGCTTGCGGCCCTCGCGATCGCACTCTCACT
>CAWIXG010000008.1:0-95798 GCA_963839985.1 uncultured Alphaproteobacteria bacterium
AGCCGTAGCCGAGGATGCGGATGACGCGGTTGACCGACAGCAGGATCGCGACCGTCGCGATCTCGACGCCGAACGCCGAAGGGTAGAGCGGCAGCACCACGTAGATCAGCGCGTCCCCCGGCCACACCAGCCCGAGGCAGGCGGCCGCGACGATCGTGTCGCGATAGCCGCGCGCCGGTTCTGTTGCCGCGCCCCCGTCCGCCACCGATCCGCACCCGCGAAACCCGAAACCATGCCCGGCAAGATTGCCGCGCCATGGAGCACGGACGGCTTGACGCCGACCCCGTTTGAAGCGGCATCATGTCACTGAACCGACATACGGTCTGGTTAGTTTTGTTGATACCAGCACGTTTTCCCCCATGACAGATCGCAGCGAAACCATTGTGTTAAAGGAAGAATCCGCCCCGAACCTCGCGCCCGGCGGGGCCGGCCCCGCGCCGGTCGCGCCGCCGAATGAACTTTCCAAGAGCCCGGAGCGGTTCATCAACCGGGAACTTTCCTGGCTGCACTTCAACCGCCGCGTGCTGGAGGAGGCCGAGAACCAGAACCACCCGGTGCTCGAGCGGCTGCGCTTCCTGTCGATTTCGGCGAACAACCTCGACGAGTTCTTCATGGTCCGCGTCGCCGGCCTGAAGGATCAGGTGCGCGAGGGCATCATCGAGAAGAGCCCCGACGGGCTGACGCCGGCCGAGCAGCTTGTGCGCATCGGCGAGGCGGTCGGCAGCCTCGCGGCGGACCAGCAGGCGCGCTTTCGCGCGCTGCGCGAGGACATGCGCAAGGAAAATATCGTGCTGGTCGACGGCACCGACGTCACCAAGGCCGAGAAGGCCTGGCTCGACGATCACTTCCTGCAGCACATCTTCCCGGTGCTGACCCCGCTCGCGATCGACCCGGCGCATCCGTTCCCGTTCATTCCCAATCTCGGCTTCACCATCGCGCTGCAGCTTGCGCGCGCGAGCGACGGGCGCGGCATGAACGCGCTCATCCGCGTGCCCGGCACGATCGACCGCTTCATCCGCCTGCCGGATCCGGAAGGCGGCGGCCAGCGCTTCATCACGCTGGAGCACGCGACCGGCCTGTTCATCGCGCGCCTGTTCCCCGGCTACGCCGTCAAGGGGCAGGGCGGCTTCCGCGTCATCCGCGACTCCGACGTCGAGGTGGAGGAAGAAGCCGAGGATCTGGTGCGCCTGTTCGAGTCCGCGCTGAAGCGACGCCGCCGCGGCTCGGTGATCCGCCTCGAGGTCGATGCCGCGACGCCGCCGGAGCTGCGCGCCTTCGTGCAGCGCGCGCTCAGCGTTGCGGATGACGAGGTGTTCCTGGTCGACGGCGTGCTGGCGCTCAACGAGCTGTCGCAGGTCGTCTCGGTCGACCGGCCGGACCTGAAGTTCGTGCCCTACAATCCGCGCTTCCCCGAGCGCATCCGCGATCAGGGCGGCGACTGTTTCGCGGCGATCCGGCAGAAGGATCTGATCGTCCACCACCCTTACGAATCCTTCGACGTGGTGGTGCAGTTCCTCAATCAGGCGGCGCGCGACCCCAACGTGGTTGCGATCAAGCAGACGCTCTATCGCACCTCCTCGGACTCGCCGATCGTCAAGGCGCTCGCCGAGGCGGCCGAAGCCGGCAAGTCGGTCACCGCGCTGGTGGAGCTCAAGGCGCGCTTCGACGAGGAGGCCAACATCCGCTGGGCGCGTGACCTGGAGCGCGCCGGCGTGCAGGTGGTCTACGGCTTCATCGAGCTCAAGACCCACAGCAAGCTCTCGCTGGTGGTGCGGCGCGAGGGCAGGGCGCTCAAGTCCTTCGTTCACGTCGGCACCGGCAACTACCATCCGGTGACCGCGCGCATCTACACCGACTTGTCGTTCTTCACCACCGATACCGTGATCGCGCGCGACGTCGCGCGCATCTTCAACTTCATCACCGGCTACGCCGAGCCGGCCGAGCTGGAGAAGATGGCGGTCTCGCCGCTCAATCTGAAGAAGCGCATCCTCGATCACGTCGCCGATGAGGTGGCGCACGCCAGGGCCGGGCGCCCCGCCGCGATCTGGATGAAGCTCAACTCACTGGTCGATCCGCAGATCATCGACGCGCTCTACGACGCCTCCGGCGCCGGCGTCGAGATCGACCTCGTGGTGCGCGGCATCTGCTGCCTTCGGCCGGGCGTGCCGGGCCTTTCCGAGCGCATCCGCGTGAAGTCGATCATCGGCCGGTTCCTCGAGCACAGCCGCATCTATTGCTTCGGCGCCGGCCACGGCCTGCCGCACCGCAAGGCCGCGGTCTACATCTCCTCAGCCGACATGATGCCGCGCAATCTCGATCGCCGCGTCGAGGTTCTCTGCCCGATCGTGAACGTGACCGTGCACGAGCAGGTGCTCGACCAGATCATGGTGGCGAATTTCAAGGACAACGAGCAGAGCTGGACCCTCTTGCCCGACGGCACCTCGATGCGTATCAAGGCCGCGCCGGGCGAGGAACCGTTCAACGCCCACAAGTATTTCATGACCAATCCGAGCTTGTCGGGCCGTGGCAAATCGCTCAAAGAGTTGTCGCCCCGCAGCCTTACGCGCCGCCAGCGCGGCTAAGGCAGTTTCCGGCGCAGCGCGAACCGGTTCGCCGCGGACAAAGCGCCTGAAGAAAAAGCGGGCGCGCGCCATCGTTCCGGCGCAGGGTCGGCTCGACGTTGGACACTCCATCGCGGTCATCGATATCGGCTCGAACTCGGTGCGTCTCGTCATCTATGAGGGGCTGACGCGCTCGCCGACGCCGATCTTCAACGAGAAGGTTCTTGCCGGTCTCGGCCGCGAAGTGCAGTCGACCGGGCTGCTGGCCGCCGATGCGGTGGAGAAGGCGCTCGATGCACTGCGCCGGTTCCGCGCGCTGTGTGACCGCGCCGGCGTCAAGCGGGTGTGGTGCGTCGCGACCGCCGCCTGCCGTGACGCGCAGAACGGGCCGGAGTTCATCGCCGCGGCCGAGCGCATCTGCCGCAAGAAGATCGAGGTGCTGTCGGGACGGCGTGAAGCGCATCTTTCAGCGCTCGGCGTCGTCTCCGGAATGTACCGGCCGGACGGAATCGTCGGCGATCTCGGCGGCGGGTCGCTTGAGCTCGTCGACGTGCACGGCCATCGCGCGCGCCAGGGCATCACGCTGCCGCTCGGCAGCCTCGCGCTGCTCGACCTGTCGCAACACTCGGTCAAGAAGGCCGAGAAGATCGTGCGCAAGACGCTGCAGCAGGCGCGCATGCTCAAGCAGGGCGAGGGGCGCCGCTTCTATGCGGTCGGCGGCACCTGGCGGGCGCTGGCGCGGCTGCACATGTTCCAGACCGGCTATCCGCTGCACGTGATGCACGGCTATGTCATTTCAGCGCGCGAGGCGCTGGAATTTTCCCGCCTGGTGCATCGGGTCAATCCCGAGACGCTGTCGCGCATCGAGATGGTCAACGAGGCGCGCCGTCCGCTGCTTGCCTATGCGGCGCTGGTGCTCGAGCACGTCGTGCGCATCATGAAGCCGAAGGAGATCGTCATCTCGGCGCTCGGCGTGCGCGAAGGACTGCTCTATTCGCAGTTGCCGGCGCACGCGCGGGCCGAGGACGGGCTGATCTCGGCCGCGCAGGAGCTCAATCAGCTGCGCTCGCGCTCGCCGCTGCATTGCCAGGAGCTGATCCCGTGGACCGACCGCTTCATGGCGTCCTCGGGTCTCGACGAGACCGCCGAGGAGCGGCGCCTGCGCCACGCCGCGTGCCTGCTCGCCGACATCGGCTGGCGCGCGCACCCCGACTATCGCGGCGAGCAGTCGCTCAACATCATCGCCAACGGCGCTTTCGTGTCGGTCGACCATCCCGGCCGCGCGTTCATCTCGCTCGCGGTGTTCTTCCGCCACGTCGGGCTGGTCGACGACGATCTCTCGCCGCATGTGCTGGAGCTTGCCAGCGCCCGCATGCTCGACCGCGCGCGCGTGCTCGGCGCATCGCTGCGCGTCGCCTATCTCGCTTCGGCCTCGATGCCGGGCGTGCTGCCGCGCACGCCGCTCGTCGTCGAGCGCGGCAAGCTGAAGCTCAAGCTGCCCGGACGCTTCTCCTCGCTCGCCGGCGAGCGGCTGTTCAACCGGCTGCGCCAGCTCGCGCGCCTGATCGGGCGCGAGCCGGTGATGGAGACGGGGAAGACGTGAAAGAGTGGCGCGTTACCGCGTCAGCATGAACCCGGCGGTGCCGACCACGACCAGACCCGCGGCAACGATCTTCGCTGCGGCAAGCGAGCGCATCAGCGCCAACTGGTCGGAATTGTAGCCTGCCTGTTCGGCGCGGCTCAGGCTGCCATGGCTGATGACCTGGCGGGTGTGCGCGCCCTGTTCCTCGAGCTGCGCCATCACGGCGGCGAAGCCGATCAGGACGCCCAGCGCCACGAAACCGAGATAGCCGACCAGCACCAGCAGCGTCAGCGGGAACAGCCCGATTGCGATCACCGGCACCAGGACCGGCACGAGAGGAAGGTCGCGGTTCACGAGGTGCATGGCGGACTCCTCGGGTGAGAATGCGCTCACTTTACCACGCGCGGCGGCGACCGTCTCATGGGTAAAGTTGATGCTGCGCAGCAGCGATGCTGATGCGGAACTGCTATGCGATTACGCCCGCGTGCCCTCGAACGGAAAGCTGCCGAACATGCCGGTATCGGCGGTTCCGTTCAGCGTATCGCCGCTGACCGACCCGCTGAACGTCAGCGTCAGCGGCATCGGATTGGTGATCGCAACCTTCCATGACACATCGTTGCCGCTGACCGAACCGTCGGAGATATCGGTGGTGTTGCCTTCCGCCTCCTGTTTGCCGGTCAAGGTGCCGCCGGCGGTCGCGAGCGTCAGCGTGCTGCGCCGTTCGCCCATCGGGGTCTGCATCGTCAGGTTCCAGGTGCCGTCTGCCGACATGGGATCGATCCTTTCAAGGTCCGGGTTTCACTAGCCGATGCGTGGCTGCAACCAAACAGCTTTCAACGTCGCAGGGGGTAACGTTCGCGCTACCGCTCCACCGCGACCACGCGGTGCTTCTCCACCGCGAGCGCGAGCCGCCCGTGCTTGAGCGCGATCGCCTTCTCGCCGAACATCTCGCGCCGCCAGCCCTTCAGCGCCGGCACGTCGGCTTCGTCGCTCCCGGCGATCTGCTCGAGATCGTCGACCGTCGCGATCACCTTGGCGGCGACGCCATTGCGCTCGGCGGTCATGCGCAGCAGCACTTTCAGCAGTTCGACGGTCGCGGTGCCGTTGGCGGCTTGCCGGCTGCGCTCGAGAAGCGGCAGCGACTTCGGATCGCGCGCAAGCCCGCGCTTCACCGCCTCCAGGATGTCGTGACCCCATTTCGAGCGCTCGAACCCCTTCGGCAGCGAGCGCAAGGCCGCGAGCTTCTCCATCGAGGTCGGCGCCTGTACGGCGAGATCGCCCACCACCTCGTCCTTGAGCACGCGCCCGCGCGGCACATCGCGCGCCTGCGCCTCGCTCTCGCGCCATGCGGCGACTTCCATCAGCACCGCAAGCTCCTTCGGCTTGCGCGCACGCGTCTTGAGGCGCTGCCAGGCATTCTCCGGCTCGGCGCGATAGGTCTCCGGCGAGGTGAGGATGCGCATCTCCTCGTCGACCCATTCGTCGCGCTTGCGCTTGGCGATGTCGGCGGCGAGCGCCTGGTAGACGTCGCGCAGGTGCGTCACGTCAGAGACCGCATATTTCAGTTGCGCGGCGGTGAGCGGCCGGCGCGACCAGTCGGTGAAGCGATGCGACTTGTCGAGCGCGTCGCCGGTGATGCGCTGTACCAACTGGTCGTAGGAGATCGAGTCGCCATAGCCCAGCACCATCGCGGCGACCTGCGTGTCGAACACCGGATGCGGAATGATTTTCGCACGATGCCAGACGATCTCGATGTCCTGGCGCGCGGCGTGGAAGACTTTCAGCACCTTCTCGTTCGCCATCAGCTTGAAGAACGGCGCGAGGTCGATCCCGTCGGCCAGCGCATCGACCACCACGGCCTCGTCCGCGCTCGCCATCTGGGCGACGCACAGAATCGGGAAGTACGTCGTCTCGCGCAGGAACTCGGTGTCCACGGTCACGACAGGATGCTTCGCCAGTCTGGTGCAGACGGCGGCCAATTCCTTCGTGGTCGTGATAGGCTCCATCTCGGCTTCTTAGCGGAGTCGGGCATCGCTGTCGCGGGTTGCGCGCGGCGTTTCATGGCCATGCCGGCGGGCATGGAGGGGCTGTCGGCTCGATCATAAAAGGATCGAAGTTCGTGCGATATCTGTTTGCTGTAACAGGGTTATTTATCGGGGTCAGCGTCGCGCATGCGGCTGATGTGAAGGATGCCACCGGCCGCATTGTGGCGGTTCCGGACAAGGTCACACGCGTGATGCAGGCGGGCTCGCCGGCTTCGACCGTGCTTTACGTGCTGGCGCCGGAAAAGATGATCGGCTGGACCGCGGCGCCACGGCCGAATGAACGAGAGTTTCTGCTGGCCGCGACGCGCGATCTGCCCGAACTCGGCCGCCTCGCCGGGCGTGGCGACACCGCCAATGTCGAGGTGGTGCTCAAGGAAAAGCCGGACCTGATTTTCGATTTCGGCTCGGTCTCGCCGACCTTCGTGTCGCTGGCGCAGCGCGTGCAGGAGCAGACCGGCATTCCGTACCTGCTGTTCAACGGTCGGCTCGACAACACCGCCGCATCGCTGCGCGAACTCGGCCGCGTGCTCGGTGTGTCCGAGCGGGCCGAAAAGATTGCGCGCTATGTCGAGGAGACCGACCGCCTGATCGACGAGCGGCTGCAAGATGTGCCGGCGAGCGCGCGCAAGCGCGTCTATCTGGCGCGCCAGCCGAACGGGCTCGAGACCGGACTGACCGGCTCGATCAACAGCGAGATCATCGAGCGGGCAGGGGGCATCAACGTCGCCGAGCGCGCGGCCGGGCGCGGCGGCATCGCCAATGTGTCGATCGAGCAGGTGATCGCCTGGGCGCCCGACACGATCATCACCTGGGACGCGAACTTCTTTGCCCGCGTCTATGACGATCCGTCCTGGGCCACTGTGCCGGCGGTCGCGAACAAGCGCATCTATCAGGGACCGCGCCTGCCGTTCGGCTGGATCGATGCGCCACCCTCGATCAACCGAACCATCGGGCTGCGCTGGATCGCCGGGCTGCTCTATCCGGAGCGCTTTCCCGAGGACATCCGCGTCGTCGCGCGCGACTTCATCAAGCTGTTCTATCAGTACGACGTCAGCGACGCGCAGCTCGACCGCATCCTCGCCGGTGCGCAGCCGGGCGGCCGGGGCCGCTGATGCGCCGAACGGTCGTCGCCGCGCTGCTGGCAGTGCTTGCGGCGGCGCTGTTTCTTGCGCTCGCGATCGGGCCGTTTCCGCTGCGCGCAGCCGACATCGCGAACTCGTTCGCACGGATGTTCGGGTTCGCCGACGGCGCCATGACCTCGGGCGAAATCGTGTTCACGCGCATCCGCCTGCCGCGCGTCGCCGCCGCCGCACTGGTCGGCGCGGCGCTGGCCGGCGCCGGCACGGCCTACCAGACGTTGTTCCGCAATCCGCTGGTCTCGCCGGACATTCTGGGCGTGTCGGGCGGCGCAGGCTTCGGCGCCGTGCTCGGCATTCTGCTCTCGCTGCCGGTCGCCGGAATCCAGGGACTCGCCTTCCTGCTCGGGCTCGGGACCGTCGCGCTCGTTTACCTGATCGCCGCCGCGCTGCACGGCCACGACCGCACGCTGGTGCTGGTGCTCTCCGGCGTGGTGGTCGGCGCGCTTGCCGGCGCCTGCATCTCGCTGGTGAAGATCCTGGCCGACCCGTACGACCAGTTGCCGGCGATCACGTTCTGGCTGCTCGGCAGCCTCGCCGGCGTCAAGCTCGCCGACCTCGCGATCGTGGCGCCGCTGGTGCTGATCGGCCTCGTGCCGCTGATCCTGCTGCGCTGGCGCATCGGCGTGCTCTCGCTCGGCGACGATGAGGCGCGCGCGCTCGGCGTCGACGTGCCGCGGCTGCGCATCCTGGTGATCGCCGCCGCCACCTTGATGACCGCGAGCGTGGTGGCGATCTCGGGCGTGATCGGCTGGATCGGCCTGATGATCCCGCACATCGCGCGCATGATGGTCGGGCCGAACTTCGACCGGCTGCTGCCGACCGCGATGCTGCTCGGCGCCTCGTTCCTGCTGCTGGTCGACACGCTGGCGCGCTCGCTCGCGCGCGTCGAGACGCCGCTCGGGATCCTGACCGCGGTGCTCGGCGCGCCGTTCTTCCTCTGGCTGCTGTCGCGCGGCCGCAAGACGTGGGGCTGACATATGCAGCTCTCGGCACGCGACCTGTCGATCGGCTACCGCAACCATCTCGTCGGCAGCGGCATCTCGCTCTCGCTTGCGCCAGGCGAGGTGCTCTGCCTGCTCGGGCCGAACGGCGCCGGCAAGACCACGCTGTTCCGCACGCTGCTCGGGCTGCAGCGTGCGCTCGGCGGCGCCGTGCTGCTCGACGACAAGCCGATCGACCGCATGCGCCCGGCCGAGATCGCGCGCCAGATGGCCTACGTGCCGCAGGCGCACGCGACCGAGTTCTCCTACACGGCGCTCGACGTGGTGCTGATGGGCCGCACCGCGCGGCTGAAGCCGTTCGCGAGCCCCGGCGCCGCCGATGAAGCCATCGCACGCGCGAAGCTTGCCGCGCTCGGGATCGGCGAACTGGAGGATCACGACTACACCCGCATCTCCGGCGGGCAGCGCCAGCTCACGCTGATTGCGCGCGCGCTCGCGCAGGAGGCGCCGATTTTGGTGATGGACGAGCCGACCGCGAGTCTCGATTTCGGCAACCAGGCGATGGTGCTCGGCCGCATTCGCGATCTCGCGAACGAGAACTACGGCATCGTGCTCTCGACCCACGATCCGGACCACGCGCTGCTGGTCGCGACGCGTGTCGCGATCATCGCCGAGGGCGGCCTGCGCGCCGTCGGCGCGCCGCAGGATGTGGTCACCGCCGAAATGCTGTCGGCGATCTACCGCACCGAGGTGATCGTGGAGGATACGCCGTCCGGCCGGCGGGTGTGCGTGCCGGCGTGGGGCTCGCGCTGAGCCGCCGGAAAAAAAATCGCAAAACAACCCCATGCAAAGTACGAAAAATACGGCAGGACGGGGAATGCACTACCCCCTTACCTTGCCCATCAGGATGAACTCCCACGGGCTCGGCATCGGCCCGACCGGCATCTCGATCAAGGTCGGTCCGTCGCGCCGCGCAAAGCCGCGCCGCAAGGCGAGCCGACCGCGAGTCCGACTTCGGCAACGCGGCGACGATGCTCGGTCTTGTCCGCGATCTCGCACGCGAGAACTACGGCATCGTGCTCTCGACCCACGATCCGGACATTGCGTTGCTCGTGGCGACGCGTGTCGCGATCATCGCCGAAGGGGGCCTGCGCGCCGTCGGCACGCCGCAGGACGTGGTCACCGCCGAGATGCTGTCGGCGATCTACCGCACCGAGGTGACCGCCGCGGACACGCCGTCTGGTGTGCGTCCCGGCGTGGGGGAGGCGCGTAGCCGCCTAGTTGCGACTACGAGGAGATAGAGCTAGGAATTTGCAAACCGAAAGCGGTATAGTTCCTTTTCTTTGACGTCTCTGAATGGAGTGCCACGAGCAAGCACCTGTTCTAGATGAAGATCCCGCTTCCAAGAATATTCTATTCTACACCAATCAATCAGAAAGTCTTCGCCTTCTCTAGCGAACTGAACGCCAATACATCTATCGAGCCTCTGATCATACTTGTGCATTAGTGTGAAATTTTTAATGCCGTTAACGCGGGAGGTCGGCCAATCGGGGTGCTGAACAACCTCTGAAGCAATCGGAACAAACACAAATCCACATCCCGTTCCGGGATAAGTCATACGGTAAGGCCGGGCAAATTTTCCTTCTTTCGCCTTTTCGATGGATAGGCGAACCCGCGTCTTTACTTCCCGCCAAGCCGATCTGGGCAGGCGAGCAAATTCGATCATAATTTGATAGTAGTCGTGCGGTTTTTCTGCATATTCAATGTTTCTATGGAGGCTTCTCAGTAGCTCAGACAAGTCGAACTCTTCGGCGTCTTGAATCAGATGCTGAAGATACCCGATGGAATCTCTTGTTGGCTCTACTTCAAGTCTTCCTGAGAGAAACTGTCCCACCAATGCGGGTTCCGGGGTCGCAGCCATGACATTAGGGAACGCTCGGGATGTCCTCTCCCGATAAGAAAAGTAGTCAAAAATGTCTTCCGGCACGCGAAGCGTTTTGCAAATCTCTAAGTAGTCGTGGGCTTCAACAATATGGATGTAGCCCGCCGTGCTACTTACATGGCCCTTGCGCTGGCGGCAGTCGTCAGGAAGGGCCTGACCGGCAAGATATACGATAAGATTTATTCTTCTGTTGAATGACTTGGCGGCGATATCGAAGGTGTGCCCTCGCTCATTTGTTAGCTGGATACTCTCGTGTTCCGCCAAATATCTACATGAGTCTCGTATCTGCTTTGTGCCCTTCTTGAGGACCTTATTTGCAAACCACTGACGCTCGGTTTCTGCATCGCAGACATCGTGTTTGCTGCGTTCCTTTAGCTGTAGGATTGTTAGGTGATCTCCTAGCCAAATAAGACTGTCTGCTAATTCAAGCTCATGCCTTGGGTCGGGAGAGAATTTGTTCTTTGAAAAGGTGAATTCCTCAAGAAATGCCATCGCGTTTAGTTTTGAAATGAATTCCTCAAGCGACTGCATGCCACATCCAACACATTCATCATTCCGAGGCGCTTTATGTAGGTACGCCGGGGGCGGATGTCAGTGACTGCATCCAGTTGCTACCCCCTTACCTTGCCCATCAGGATAAACTCCCACGGGCTCGGCATCGGCCCGACCGGCATCTCGATCAACGTCGGTCCGTCGCGCCGCGCAAAGCCGCGCCGCAAGGCGCCGCGCAATTCCTCGGGGGTGCGCGCGCGCTCGCCCGCCGCACCGAACGCCGCGGCGAACTTCACGAAGTCCGGATTGGCGAGATCGCTCGCGATCAGCCGGTTGCCGTAGTTCTCTTCCTGGATGCGCCGCACATTGCCGAACGAGCCGTCGGCGAACACGATGGCCACCAGAGGAATGCGGTGGCGCACCGCGGTCGAGAGTTCGTTCGCCGTGTACATGAAGCCGCCGTCGCCGTTGATCGACAGCACCGCCGTGTCGCGCCGCGCATCCTGCGCGCCCAATGCGGTGGCGTAGCCCCAGCCGAGATTGTCCTGATAGCCGGGCGAGAGGAACGTGCGCGGCCGGTACACCGGAAACGCCAGCCGCGCCGCGAATCCGACCTGAGTGACTTCGTCGACGAAGATGCCGTCCTCGGGCAGCTCGGCGCGGATCGCATCGAGGATCGCGCGCTGCGGCTTGAGGACGGCGAGCTTTGCATTCCAGCGCGCCTGCCGATCGCGCATGTCGTCAGCGCGCGATGCGCGCTTCGCGTTGTGCGCGCCGAGGGCGTCGACCAGCCGCCGCAAAATCGGCGCCGCGTCGCCGATCAGTTCGACCGCGGGCTTGCGATGCTTCGCGGGCTCCTCCGGGTCGGCGTTCACCGCGATGATCGCGAGGTCGTCGTCCACGCCCCACATCGTGTGCTGGAAGTAGAGCCGCGTGCCGACCGCGAGCACTACGTCGGCCTCGCCCCACAGCTCGCGTCCGAGCGGCAGCGTCACGGCGAGCGGGTTGCGCGAGTCGAGCACGCCCTGGCCGCGGCGGAACCCGCACAGCACCGGTGCCTGCAGCATCGCGGCGAGCGCCGTCACCTCGGGCGAGGCATCCTGCGCGCCGCCGCCGACCACGATCAGCGGATTTTTCGCCGCACCCAGCCGCTTCGCGGCATCGCGCAGCGCGTCTTCGTCGATCGCAGGCTGGTCGGCAGGCAGCGGCGCCACCGGCGCGGCATCGCCCGGCTTGCCCCACACGTTGATCGCGCATTCGAGCGCGGCCGGACCGGGCCGTCCCGACGCCATCGCGCGGAACGCTTCGGCAACCATGCGCGGTGCCGCTGCCGCATCGGGCACCAGCGCCGCATGATCGACGAGGCGCGCGAGAATGCCGGCCTGGTCGTTGATCTCGTGCAGGTGGCCGAGCTTGCGGCCGATGTCGCCGTGCGGAATCTGTCCGACCAGCGCCAGCACCTGCGCGTTCATCGAATAGGCGGTGAGCAGCGCGGCGGATGCGTTGAGCAGGCCGGGCCCCGGCACCACCGCGCAGGCTTGCGGCTTGCCGGTGGCGAGCGCTGCGCCGAGCGCCATATAGGCCGCGCCCTGTTCGTGCCGCGTGTGCACGGTGCGGATCCGATCGGACGACTTGAACAGCGCGTCGAACAGATGGTCGTTCTGCACCCCGGGTAGCGCATAGAGCGTGTCGAGGCGGTGTGCGAGCAGCGATGCGACGATCGCCTCGGCGGTGGTCATCTGGGTCATGGCGCGAATGTGCATATCGCAGGAACGCTGTCGAGCCGATGTGTGACCGTCATCACGTTTCGGGCGAATGCGCCGGGGCGCGGCGAACCGCACAGCCGTGTGGGCCGACGAACGGGGGTCTGCTCCCGGCCGCCATGTCGTTCACGGCCGGGAGCGGGCGTCCCCGGTCCCTCTCGCCCCTGAGGGGAGCCGGGGATTGTCGATTCCGGCGATATATTTTCCGCCGCGGCTGAACCGGCCGGGCCGGCGGAGCGACGAACACGAGCGAACATCGAGGAGAGTCCGGTGCTGAAGAGAGTCCTGATCGTGGGAGCCGTCCTTGGCACGGGAGCCTTCGTGGTCGGGACCGGCGCCGTGCTCGGCGTGATGCTTGGCACGCGCGCGCTGGTGGTGAGCGCCGCATCGGTGAAGCACACCGCCCCGCTCACGGTCGCGCCCGCCGCCAACGCCGGCAGCCGTGCGGTTCTCGTCGCGGTGCGCGCCGCCGCGGCGACCGAGTGATCGCGGATTCGGGAACGGCCCGGCGGCTTGACAAGGCCGCGCGACGCATGCGCTTGTGCCCCCCGATTTGAAGGGCCCTATTTTGGCCCGCAAGACGGGCCAAGCCAGACCATGCATCGCTACCGTTCCCACACCTGCGGCGCGCTGCGCGACAGCCATATCGGCGAGAGCGTGCGGCTCTCCGGCTGGGTGCATCGCATGCGCGATCACGGCGGCGTGCTGTTCATCGATCTGCGCGACCATTACGGCATCACGCAGGTGGTGGCCGATCCGGATTCGCCGGCGTTCAAGGACGCCGAGACGCTGCACGCCGAGTGGGTGATCAAGGTCGACGGCAAGGTGCGCCGCCGTCCCGGCGGCACCGAGAATGCCGACCTGCCGACCGGCGCGGTCGAGGTCTACATCGCCGAGCTCGAGGTGCTCGGTCCCGCGGCCGAGCTGCCGATGCCGGTGTTCGGCGACCAGGACTACCCCGAGGATATCCGCCTGAAGTACCGCTTCCTCGATCTGCGGCGCGAGCGGTTGCACAACAACATCATCAAGCGCGGCCAGATCATCGACTCGATCCGCCGCCGCATGAAGGAGCAGGGCTTCTTCGAATTCCAGACGCCGATCCTGACCGCGTCGTCGCCGGAAGGCGCGCGCGACTTCCTGGTGCCGTCGCGCATCCATCCCGGCAAGTTCTACGCGCTGCCTCAGGCCCCGCAGCAGTTCAAGCAGCTCACCATGATCGCGGGCTTCGACCGCTATTTCCAGATCGCGCCATGCTTCCGCGACGAGGACGCGCGCGCCGACCGTTCGCCCGGCGAATTCTACCAGCTCGACGTCGAGATGAGCTTCGTCACGCAGGACGACGTGTTCGGCGCGGTCGAGCCGGTGATGCGCGGCGTGTTCGAGGAGTTCGCCGACGGCAAGCCGGTGACGCAGAAGTTTCCGCTGATCCCGTTTGCCGACGCGCTGCGCAAATACGGCACCGACAAGCCCGACCTGCGCAACCCGATCGAGATGCAGGACGTCTCGGAGATTTTCCGCGGTTCCGGCTTCAAGGTGTTCGCCAGGATCCTCGAGGCCAACGCGAAGAACCAGGTGTGGGCGATCCCGGCGCCGGGCGGCGGCTCGCGCGCCTTCTGCGACCGCATGAACGCGTGGGCGCAGGGCGAGGGGCAGCCGGGGCTCGGCTACATCTTCTTTGTCGAGGAGAACAGCCAGACGCTGGGCCGCGGCCCGGTCGCGAACAACGTAGGTGCGGAGCGCACCGAGCAGCTGCGTGTGCAGCTCGGCCTGAAAGCCGGCGATGCTGTGTTCTTCGTGGCCGGCGATCCGCACGTGTTCGTCAAGTTCGCAGGTCCCGCGCGCACCAAGGTGGGCCAGGACCTCGACCTCATCGCCAAGGACAAATTCGAGTTCTGCTGGATCGTCGACTTCCCGATGTACGAGTGGAGCGAGGAAGAAAAGAAGATCGACTTCTCGCACAACCCGTTCTCGATGCCGAACATCGAGGCGGAGACGTTCCTCGCGCTCGATCCCGGCGACAAAGACACGCTGCTCGCGCTCAAGGCGGTGCAGTACGACATCGTCTGCAACGGCATCGAGCTGTCCTCCGGCGCGATCCGCAACCATCGCCCCGACGTGATGAAGAAGGCGTTCGCGATCGCCGGCTATCCGGAAGCGGTGCTGGAGGAGAAATTCGGCGGCATGCTGCGCGCGCTCTCGCTCGGCGCGCCGCCGCACGGCGGTATCGCGCCCGGGATCGACCGCATCGTGATGCTGCTCTGCGGCGAGGAGAATTTGCGCGAGGTCGTGCTGTTCCCGATGAACCAGCGCGCCGAGGATTTGTTGATGGGCGCGCCGTCCGAGGTCACGCCGAAGCAGCTGCGCGAGCTGCACATCCGGTTGAACCTGCCGGAGAAGAATTCGTAGGGCGGGCAAAGGCGCCGCAGGCGCCGTACCCACCGCAACACGACGTTTTCATACGCGTGGGCACGCGCGTCCCCGCTATCGCGGTGACACGCTTCGCCCACCCTACGGCACTGCTGAACTACCGCCCGTTGCTCGCATCCACCTGAAAGCGCGTGAGCGCGGCGAACGGATCGCTGCGCATCGCGTCGATCAGCCCCATCATCGCGACCTTGCCGCGCGGCGTCAGCTTGATCGTCAGCGTCCCGCCCGGGGCCTCGATGAAGCGTGCGACCGCGCCCGCGATCGCCATGGCATCCGGATTGGCGGCGGCGAACTGCATCGCGGTCGCGCGAACCTGCGTCACCAGCGCGACCCTGGCATCGTCGCGCGACACGCGCTGCGTGCGGGCGAAATTCCCGATCAGCAGCTCGACGCCACCGGTATCGCGCAGCGCGATCTCGAGCGGACCGGCCTCGACCTGCGCCGCCATGATCGCGGCCTGCAGCGGGTTCACCGAGAACATCTCGCGCGCGACATTGGCGAACGAGGCGCGTGCCGCCGCCGTGAACAGGCCGCCGATCTCCAGCGTGACCGGCTCGAGCGCGAAGGCGCGCGTGCTCTCGCTCCAGCCGGCACCGAGATCGGCCGTGACCGATGCGGTCGTGATGCCGGCATCCGCGAGCACGCCGAGCGGGCCCTTGGCGCCGCGTTCCACCGGTCCGGACATCTTCAGGGTGGCGCGCGCGCGGGTCGGGATCGGTCCGACGAACTGGCCCCACGCAAGATTGAGCGTGTCGATATCGATCGGCTGTGCCGGCCCATTGGGGGGCGTGACCGCCAGATTCCGGATCTCGGTCCCTTCGAGCAGCAACAACAGCGCGGCAAGCTGCTCGGGTCCCGGGCTGCCGCGGGTCGTCGCGAATTGGGCCAGCAGCCGCACCAGGTTCGCAATGTCGAGCGACTTCAGCGCCAGCCGGCCGAGCTTGAACTGTCCCTCGGGCGTGCGGCCTTCGGTCCCCTCGAGGGCGAACTCCGCGAGCTTGCCGTTTTCCAGCCGGACGAGGCGGATCGTGCCGAGGCGGAACGGCCCGTCCGGCAGATCGAGCGACAGGCCGCGTATCTCGGCGGCGCCGATCGCCATGCCTTCGTAGAGCATCGCGACCTTGTCCAGCATCTCGCGCGTCTGCGCCGGCGTCGGCGTGCTGCCGGGCGGCGGCAGCGCGCCGATCATCGCCATGATCTGGGCGTACTGCAGCTTCGAGGGCTTGATGCCGATCTCGTCCGCCGTCATCCCGTCGATGCGGATCTTCACGCCGCTGTCGAAGGCTGCCGTGTAGGCGCCGGACTTCATCTGCCGGTAGGCGCGGTAGATCTTGTCGTCCTTGGCCCGCTCCGGATCGAACAGGGCGTGCACCGCGGTGGCGTCGAAATCGTACACCGCGATGTCGGCGAGCGAGCCGGTCATCTTGTCCGGCTTGCCGGCGGCTTCGACCGTGGCGCTGAACGCCATGCGATCGATGGCGATCACGCCGATCCGCCCGTCGCGGATCTCGCGCAGCGCGAGGTTGGTGTAGCCGAACTCGCCGGGCGTGCTCGCGACCATCATGGTCCCGGTGACGCTCGGCAGCCAGATTGCGGTCGCCGAGACCGCCGCGACATGCTCGAGCAGGAAGCGATGCAGGTCGGTCGGCGCCGACGGATCGAGGCGGCGCAGCGGGCCGGCCGGCCCCGCGTAATTGATGACCTGGACCAGCGGCGCCTTGTAGGCGAAGCGCTGCTGCGGCTGCGTCAACCGCGGGCCGCCGATGTCGACGTCGGCCGCCACGATGCGCTCGGCGAAAAGCCGGCCCGCCGCGGGCTGGCTCACGCCGCTTGCGGTGAACCGCCCGATCTTCACGCTGACCGGCGGCTGTGCGGCCGACTCGCCCGCGATATCCTCGACCGTGATGGTGCGGGTCCAGATGTCGAACGAGACCCGGCCGTGGCTCGCCGTGGCGCCGCTCTGCCGCACCGCCGCGAAAGCCGCCTCGACCTCGTTTACGATCTGCCGCTGCAGGTAGAACTGGAAGCCGAAGAAGGCCGCGGCCGCGATCAGGATCGCGGCCACGAAACCGGCGAGGACTTTGACCATCAGGCGGCCTCCGTGATTGTCGCGCCGAGTAGTGCCATAGTGTGCACCCGACTGGAGGGTGACAATGGCCTCGACGATCTCCGATGATCTGCGTACCGGCGCGCTGGTCTACCACCGGTCGCCGAGGCCCGGAAAGCTGGAGATTCAGCCGACCAAGCCGCTCGGCAACCAGCGCGACCTCGCGCTCGCCTATTCGCCCGGCGTTGCCGCCGCCTGCGAGGCGATCGTCGCCGATCCCGCCGCCGCGGCCGAGCTTACCGCGCGCGCCAATCTCGTCGCCGTGGTGTCGAACGGCACCGCGGTGCTGGGCCTCGGCAATATCGGGCCGCTCGCCGGCAAGCCGGTGATGGAAGGCAAGGCGGTGCTGTTCAAGAAATTCGCCGGCATCGACGTGTTCGACATCGAGATCGACGCGCACGCGGTCGATCATGTCGTCGCGGTGGTGTCCGCGCTCGAGCCGACTTTCGGCGGCATCAACCTGGAGGACTTCAAGGCGCCGGAATGCTTCGACATCGAGGACCGGCTGAAGGAGCGCATGAAGATTCCGGTGTTCCATGACGACCAGCATGGCACCGCAATCATCGTGGCGGCGGCAGTGCAGAATGCGCTGGAACTGACGGCCAAGACCATCGGCGAGGTGAAGATCGTCGCCTCAGGGGCAGGGGCCGCGGCGCTCGCCTGCCTCAACTTGCTGGTCTCGCTCGGCGCGAAGCGCGAGAACATCTGGGTCTGCGACATCGAGGGGCTGGTCTACCAGGGCCGCGAAAAGCTGATGGACCGCTGGAAGTCGGTCTACGCGCAGAAGACGCCGTTGCGCTCGCTCGGCGAGGTGATCGACGGCGCCGACGTCTTCCTCGGCCTCTCGGCGCCCGGCGTGCTCAAGGCCGAGATGGTCAAGCGCATGGCGGCGCAGCCGCTGATCATGGCGCTCGCCAACCCGACGCCGGAGATCACGCCGGAGGAGGCGGTCGCGGCACGGCCGGACGCGATGATCTGCACCGGGCGGTCCGACTACCCGAACCAGGTCAACAACGTCCTGTGCTTTCCCTACATCTTCCGCGGCGCGCTCGACGTCGGCGCCAGCACCATCAATGAGGCGATGAAGCGCGCGGCGGTGGACGCGATCGCGGCGCTGGCACGCGAAGCACCCTCGGAGGTCGCCGCGCGCGCCTATGGCGGCGAGACCCGCACGTTCGGCAAGGGCTCGCTGATCCCGAACCCGTTCGATCCGCGCCTGATCCTGCGCATCGCGCCGGCGGTGGCGAAAGCGGCCAGCGAATCCGGCGTCGCGGCGCGCCCGATCACCGACTACGCCGCCTACGAAGAGCGGCTCAATCGGTTCGTGTTCCGCTCCGGCTTCATCATGAAGCCGGTGTTCACCCAGGCCAAGGCCGCGCGCAAGCGCGTGATCTATGCCGAGGGCGAGGACGAGCGCATCCTGCGCGCCACCCAGGTCGTGATCGAGGAGGGGCTGGCGTTCCCGCTGCTGATCGGCCGCCCGGCGATCATCGAGACGCGGCTGGAGCGCTACGGCCTCTCGATCCGGCCGGGCCGCGACTTCGAGCTGATCAACCCGGACGACGATCCGCGCTACCGCACATACGTTAATGCCATGATCGAGGCGGCAGGCCGCAAGGGCGTGACGCCGGACGCCGCCCGCACGCTGGTGCGCACCAATGCGACGGTGATCGGCGCGATCGCGCTGAAGCAGGGGCTTGCCGACGCCATGATCTGCGGCGTCGAGGGCCGCTACATGGCCCACCTCGCCCATATCCGCGACATCATCGGGCTTGCGCCGGGCGCGAGCATCTTCGCGGCGCTCACCACGGTGATCACCGCCAAAGGGGTCTATTTCCTGGCCGACACCCACATCAATCCCGACCCTGACGCGGCCGCGATCGCCGAGATGGCGATCCAGGCCGCCGCTCACGTCCGCCGCTTCGGCGCCGAGCCGAAGATCGCGCTGCTGTCGCGCTCGGACTTCGGCTCCTACGAGTGCGAGTCGGGCCACAAGCTGCGCGCGGCGCTCGCGCTGATCCGCGCCCGTGCGCCGGAGCTGGAGGTCGACGGCGAGATGAACGGCGAATCCGCGCTGATGCCGGCGTTCCGCAACCGGGTCTATCCGCACTCGCGCCTCACCGCCGAGGCGAACGTGCTGATCATGCCCAACATCGATGCCGCCAATATCAGTTACCAGATGGTGAAGGTGTTCGGCGACGCGCTGCCGGTCGGGCCGATTCTCATGGGCGCCGCGCGTCCGGCGCACATTCTCACGCCCTCGACCACCGCGCGCGGCGTCGTGAACATGACGGCCTTCGCCGTCGTCGAGGCGCAGCAGCTCGAAGAAGGCCAACTGGCGCTGGGATTTCCTGACTCGACATCGCGTGTCACCTAAGTCGAATCCGCGAAGTTGCGGATGACGCAAGAATCTTCTTGCATGACATGACCTCAGGACTTATTTCGGGACCTTGCCGCTGTAGATCGGTTCCATTTCGGGACTTGGTCGGGCGGCTTTCGCTTTCCGAGACTCCGGCACGCCGGTAATCGGGGTTCACATTCTGGTTGGGGAGGACGGCATGCGCCAAGCAGCCCTCTTGCGATCGGACAAGGGCTTGGGAACTCCAGGTACCGACCGAAAGAAAGCAAAACCCGTCGCCACGGCGACGGACATCTCGCCGGTCATTGATGATCGCAAAGACCACTTCGTCGTCCGCAACGGCGTGCGTTGCGCTGGCGTGCACCTGATCGTCGATCTCTACGAGGCCGAGGGCCTCGCCGATATCGACCGGATCGAGGAAGCGCTGCGCAAATGCGTCGCCGCCGCCGGCGCGACGCTGCTGCACATCCACCTGCATCACTTCGAGCCGAACGGCGGTGTGTCGGGCGTCGCGGTGCTGGCGGAGAGCCACATCTCGATCCACTCCTGGCCGGAGGCGAACTACGCCGCGCTCGACGTGTTCATGTGCGGCGACGCCAAGCCCGAAGCCTGCATCCCGGTGCTGCGCGAGGCGTTCAAGCCCAAGCGCATCGTGGTCGGCGAGCACCTGCGCGGGCAGGGCGCTTAAGCCTCCCGAGCAGATGTGGATTGGCGATGCCCGGGCATAGCCCGTCGAAGACGGGCGTGAACGCCCTGGTGCCCGGGCATTGCACTTTGGGATGTCATCCCGGCCGAGCGCAGCGAGAGCCGGGACCCACATATCCCGAACATCTCATTTAACCGCCGGACCGTGTTGGTCCCGGGTCGACCTTCGGTCGCCCGGGATGACAGTCGTGCGAAAGGACAATGCGATGCCCGACAAACGCTGGCTTCCCGAGACGCTGTTCGACGACCTCGGCTTCCGCATGACCTTTGCGGTCGACAAGGTGCTGTACGAGCAGCAGACCGAGCATCAGCATCTCGTGCTGTTCGAGCAGAAGCACTTCGGCAAGATGCTGATGCTCGACGGCGCCACCCAGGTCACCACGCGCGACGAGTTCATCTATCACGAGATGATGACCCACGTGCCGATCCTGGCGCACGGTGCGGCGAAGAACGTGCTGATCATCGGCGGCGGCGACTGCGGCATCGCCGAGGAGGTGCTCAAGCACAAGACGCTGAAGAGCGTGGTGCAGGTCGAAATCGACGCGTCGGTGGTCGAGTTCTCCAAGGAACATTTCCCCGAGTTCACCAAACCTGTGTTCCGCGACAAGCGCTTCGAGAGCGTGATCGCCGACGGGATGAAATACGTCGCCGAGACCGATCGGCGCTTCGACGTGATCATCGTCGACTCGACCGACCCGGTGGGGCCGGGCGCGATCCTGTTCACCAGGCAGTTCTATTCCGCCTGCAAGCGCTGCATGGCGCCCGGCGGCGTGATGGTGACGCAGAACGGCGTGCCGTTCTTCCAGCCGGACGAGCTGATCTCATCGGTCGGCATGTTCAAGAGCCTGTTCGCCGACGGCGCCTGCTACGTCGCCGCGATCCCGACCTATGTCGGCGGCCACATGGCGATGGGCTGGGCTGCCAAGGACAAGAAGCTGCGCCAGCACCCGGTGCGCACGATCGCGGCGCGCTACAAGAAGGCGGGCAGCTTCAAGACCAAATACTGGACGCCCGAGGTGCACGCCGCGGCCTTCGCGCTGCCGCGCTTCATTGCCGAGCATGTGAAGGCTGCCAAGAAGAAGTAGCTCCGATCCTCATCCCGAGGAGGCTGCGAAGCAGCCGTCTCGAAGGATGGCCACGTGCACCGGTTTCGCTTCGGGCCATGGTTCGAGACGCGGTGCTGCGCACCGCTCCTCACCATGAGGTCTACTCCACCTTTCCCCCGAACAACCTCTCCGCATTCCCATGCGCGATGCGCTTCGCCTGGTCGTCGGGCAACTGCGCCAGCCACTCGCGATACGTCTTCATGATGTCATCGTAGGCAAACCAGCGCTCGTTGATCCAGGTGTCGGAGCCGATCACGAAGCGGTTCGAATGGCTGGCGAACAGCTCGCGCCACGCGGGCGTCAGCTTGCCGCCTTGCGTAACACCACCGTAATAGGAGAGCTCGCCCATCAGCCCGGGATGCTTTTCCAGCAGCTCCTTCACCCGTGCGGGCGCGGTTGAAAAACCTGTATGCGCCCAGATGATGCGCGCCTTCGGATTGTGCCCGAACAGCAGCAGCAGCGCTTCCTCGTCGCAATGCGCGTGCAGCCACAGCTCGCGCTCGACCGCGAAGTTGACGATGCGGTTGACCTGCTCGCCCGCCGCGGCCTTGCCGTAGATGTGGAATTCGCCGATGCCGCGGTAGTAGCCGCGCTTGTACTCGGACTGGATCAGCTCCCAGATCGCCGGATCGTCGAACCAGGTCTGGATGTCGCTGCGCTGGCGGTAGGGGCGGATGAACGGCACCACCCACAGGCCCGGCGCCTTCGCGTCCATCAGCTGATGCGTGCCCTTGTTCGGGCGGCTGGTCGCCAAAATGCCGGCGACGTTGTTGCGGCGGAAGATCTCCAGCACCTTGTCGAGCTCGTAGTACGGGCTCGGCTCCTGATTGTAGTGCAGGTGCGCGTCGAAGATCTTCAGCGGCGCCTGAGCGGCAGCCCCGGTCGCCGCGAGCAGCAGTGCCAGCGCCGCAGTCCTGACGATCGTTTTCATCGGCCGGCCCCCGAAATCCGGGCCATCCTAGCGGAGCGTCCGCCCGAAAACCCGCGACATCACGCCGCCTCGCGAAAATCCCGTTCGGCGGCGGCGATGTCGGCCAGGGTCGGCAGCGAATGCTCGATCCCGAGGTAGCGCACCGA
Source organism: uncultured Alphaproteobacteria bacterium (assembly GCA_963839985.1). Taxonomy (GTDB): domain Bacteria; phylum Pseudomonadota; class Alphaproteobacteria; order Rhizobiales; family Xanthobacteraceae; genus PALSA-894. The sequence goes on from CAWIXG010000008.1 coordinate 22,247, forward strand.
GTGCGCCGAGGCCGCGCGGGCGAAGCGGAAATGCGATCCCCACGGCTCGCGCGGGTTGGCGAGATAGGAATACACATAGGCGCCGTGGAAGATGTCGCCGGCGCCGTTGGTGTCGATCACTTCATCCTTCGGCACGGCGAGCGCGGGCAGCATCCTGATGTCGCCGTCTTCGCCGTACCAGAGCAGTCCCCTGGCGCCGAGCGTGACGCCGCCGATCCGGCAGCCCTTCTGCTTGAGCAGCGCGCACAGCCCTTCCGGGCTGAGCTTGAGCTGCTCGCACAGCCGCTCCGAGCAGATCGCGACGTCGATGGAATTCAGCAGCTCCATCGTGTTGGACCGCAGGCCGCCGCCGTCGAGCGAGGTCAGAATGCCCTTCTCGCGGCAGAGCCGCGCATAGTAGATCGCGGCGTCGGCCTGGTGCCCGTCGAGATGCAGCGCGCGGCATCCCGAAAGATCCAGCGGCGGCACCGGGTGCAGATAGTGATCGTCGCGGCAGCGCAGGATCGCGCGCTGGCCGTGATGCGGCATCACGAACGACAGCGAGGAACTCGCGCACTTTCCGGCCATGCACCGGGATGGCGTACTTGGCCGCCATGTCGAGGAACATGCGCGCAAGCCAGTCGTCCGCCTGCGAGGTGAGCAGATCCGGCGCGATCCCGAGCTTGGCGCAGCAGAACGCGGCCGATACCGCGTTGCCGCCGAAACTCACCGCGTAGTCGCGCGCGACCGCCTTCTCGTCGCCGATCGGGATGCGGTCGATCAGGAACGTGACGTCGATGTAGGTCTGGCCGATGAAGAGGGCTTGCATGGTCGTTCAGGTCGTCCGGTCGGAGTGGGCGTTAATCCCCGCTTAACCATGGTGGGCGCGCGGGTTCCGCGTGAAAAGCCTGCTTGCGTAAATGCGGCTTTAACCGCGAGCGGCACATTTGTCACGGTCACTCCGTCGAGGTTTCCGGTGTCCCGCAGGCTGCGAGCGTATGTGGCCATCCTCGTCGGCGCGCTCAGCGCCGGCGTGCCGGTCGCGTTGCTGTTGCGCGGCCTCGACAATTACATCGAACGGGAAGCGCGCGAGGAGGCGCGGGTCGCCGCGCAACGCACCGTCGCGCGCGCCGAATGGCGCATCGGCCAGGCGATCGCCGCGCTGGAGCGGATCGGGAGCGCCGGCCTGCGCAGCTGCGCCGACGTAGATCCCGACGTGGTGCGCCGCATCGTGATGAGCACCACGCCGATCAAGCAGGTCGCGGTCGTCGACGCGGCCGGCCGCTCGCTTTGCCTGCCGTTCGTGCCGGCCGAGGCGAGCGCGCTGTCGCGCGAACTGCGCACCGCCGACGATCGCGTCCTGCTCGGCGTGATTCGCGGCGAGCAGGGCGAACGCGCGCTGCGGCTCACCTGGCGCCGCGCCGGCGATCCGCTGCATCTCGCCGCACAGATCCCGGCCGACGTCTTCCTGCCCGACGGCGCCGCCAGCACAGCGGCGAGCAACCCGGTCGTGCGCATCATGCTCAACGAAGGCACGCTGATCGCGGCGCGCGACGAGGCCGCCGACGGCGCCAACGCCGGCACCGACGCGATCAATGCCGAGAACAACTCGACCCGCTATCCGCTGATCGTGACCGCGACGGTGTCGCGCGAGGCCGCGTTTGCGGCGCGCGCCGACCTGCGCCTGTTCGGCACGATCGGCGCTGCCGTGCTCGCGGTGCTGATTTTCGCGCTGGCACTGCTATTCCCGTGGCGCAGCCGCTCCAATCCGATCGTCGAAATGGAGCGTGCGCTCGAGGACGGCCAGTTCATCCCCTACTACCAGCCGGTCATCGACCTGCGCTCGGGCGCGATCGTCGGCGCCGAGGTGCTGATGCGCTGGCGCAAGCCGGACGGCAGCATCGTGCCGCCCGCGCTGTTCATCCCGCTGGCCGAATCCTCCGGCCTGATCCTCGCCATGACCAGGGCGCTGATGATCGCCGCGCGCGACGAGCTTGGCCCCGCGCTCGGGCTACGCCCGCGCGTCAAGCTCGGCTTCAACCTCACGGCCGAGCATTTCCGCGGCGAGGCGGTCGTCGAGGAAGTGCGCGCGGTGTTCGCCGCGTCGCCGATCCGCCTGTCGCAGATCGTGCTCGAACTGACCGAGCGCCAGCCGCTCGACGATCTCGACATGGCGCGCCGGGTGATCGCGGCGCTGCAGGAGCTCGGCTGCAAGGTGGCGATCGACGACGTCGGCACCGGCCACGGCGGGCTGTCCTACATGCTCAAGCTCGGCGTGAACTACATCAAGATCGACAAGATGTTCATCGATGCGATCGGCACCGAGCGCTACTCGACCACCATCATCGAGACGCTGATCGATCTCGCGCGCAACATGCGCATGGAGATCTTCGCCGAGGGCGTCGAGACCTTCGAGCAGGTCAAATACCTGCGCGACCGCGGCATCTTCCTGGCGCAAGGCTACGCCTTCGCGCCGGCGCTGCCGGGCGTGCTGTTCCGCCAGCTCCTGGAGGCCGCGCACCCGATCGGAATGCCGGGCGGGCCGCACGCCGGTGCGCCCGCGGCGGTCGGCGAGTTCATGGCGGCGCGCGACCGGGTCGCGGCCGCGTGACGTTAACCGGGCGCTAACCATAACGGGTCGAAAGCTTGACGGCTGCGCCGGCCGACCGCCGGCGGGCGGGAGGGCCCGTGTCCGCGCCGAAGCTCACAACCCTTGCCGCGATCCTCATCGGATTGACGCTCGCCGCTGCGTCCGCGGCAGGCGTTCATGCGCTGATCGTCGGCTATGTCGAGCAGCAGGGCGTCAGCGAGCTGGGAGTTTCCGGCCGGCGTATCATCGCGCTCACCGAAATGCGGCTTGGGCGCGCCGTCGAGGCGCTTGACGAGCTGACCGCGCGCGGTGTGCGCGCCTGCAGCGGCGAGGACCGTGCCGCCATGCACGATGTGATGTTCCGCGCCGTGCCGGTGAAGGAGCTGTCGCTGTCGGACGCCGACGGACACACCCGATGCAGCACCCAGGCGATACCGTTCGGCACGCGGGTGGTGCTGTCGCAGCCGATCGCCAGCGCGCGCGACGACGTCGTGCTCGACGTGGTGCAGGTCGGCGAGCGCGAGAACGCCTTCCGGGTCCGCCGTTCGATCGGCGAGGGGGCGGCGCTCGCGGCCCTCGTGCCGGTTGAAATGCTGTTGCCGCGCATCTCGCAGACCGGCGGCCCGGTCGTCGTCTCCGCGAACCTGGTTGCCGGCGACATGGTGATCGGCGAGCGTGGTCCGACCAATGGCGTACAGGATGGCCTGCAGGACGCGCTCATCGCGCGCACCGCGTCGGCGCGCTTCGGCGTCCAGGTGACCGCCTGGATGTCGCGCACGCGCGCGCTGCGCTCCCATGACGGCCTGATCCAGGCGGCGGCGGCCGGCACCGGCGCGACGGTCGCGCTGCTCCTCGCGCTGGCGGCCTTCGGCCTGCGGCGCAAGGGCGGCGACGATCCGGCCGCCGAGCTCGCGCGTGCGATCCGCAACGGCGAGCTCGTTCCCTACTATCAGCCGATCGTCGACCTGACCGACGCCCGCGTGGTGAGCGCGGAAGTGCTGGTGCGCTGGCGCAAGAGCGACGGCTCGCTGGTGCCGCCGGTGCACTTCATCCCGCTTGCCGAGCAGAGCGGACTGATCGTCGAGCTGACCCGCGCGCTGATGCGGCGCGTGTGCGTCGAAGCCGGCGCCGAGATCGGCAAGCGCCCGCACTTCCGAATCGGGTTCAACCTCTCGGCGCGCCACTTCACCGACGAGACGATCGTCAAGGATGTGCGCGACATCTTCACCGGGTCGCCGATTGCGCCGAATCAGGTGCTGCTCGAGGTCACGGAGCGCCAGGCGCTCGACAACCTCACGATGGCGCGCCGCGTGATCGCGGCGCTGCAGGGACTCGGCGTGCATGTCGGCATCGACGACCTCGGCACCGGCCACAGCGGGCTGTCCTACATGCTCAAGCTCGGGGTCGATTTCATCAAGATCGACAAGATATTCGTCGATGCCATTGATACAGAACGCTATTCCACGACGATCATCGAAACGCTGGTGAGCCTGGCGCGCGACATGCGGATGGAGATCATCGCCGAGGGCGTCGAGACCTTCGAGCAGGTGCAGCATCTGCGGGCGCGCGGGATCCGCAAGGCGCAGGGCTATGTCTTCGCGCCGCCGCTGCCGGGTTCCTCGTTCCTGAAACTGCTCGCGGCCTCCGATGCGGCGGCGCCTGCCGCCGTGGCGGCGGAGACGGAGGCCGCACAAGCGGCGTAGTCCCGGTCCTTTTCGCGCGCCGATTGCCGTGATATCGCCATAACTTGCGGCTTATTGGTCACACCTGCCGTCGGGACTGGCGCGGAGCGGTTGGCTGTTTCATGCGCTCCCGCGATGGGGAGCGCCGCGCGAGGGCTCGTTGATGTACAAACTCCTGATCCGTCTTGCGCTGCTTCCGGCGGCCACATGCCTCGCGCTCGCCTCGGGTGCGCTCGCGCAAAGCGGCAACACCGCCGATCCCGAACGCCCGGTCACGCCGCCCGACAGCTACCGGGTCGTGATGGAAAACGAGCGCGTGCGCATCATCGAGGTGCACATCAAGCCGCATTCCAAGGTCAACGTCGACTCGCCCGCCGGCCGCGACCGCTTCCTCTACATGCTCTCCGACGGCGCGCTGGTGCTCGCGGCGCCCGGCAAGGCGCCCTACGAGTTCGCGCTCCATGCGGGCGAGACGGCGGTCTTTCCGGCGGTCTCCCCGACGGTCGAGAACGATACCGATGCGCCGGTGCGCGCCCTGATGGTCGAGATCAAGGACGGCGGCCGCACGGTCGCGAGCGCGCGGCTCAAGGGCGGAAAATACGCCGGCAAGCGCGGCGCGCGCGGAAAGTTCGCCGCGAAGTCCGGCAGGTCGAAGTCGGCCCGGGCGGCCTCATCGAAATCCAAACAGGTGGCGCGCCCCAGCAAGCCGAGCCGCAAGGCTGCGGCCTCGAGCGGGGTCAAGCCGCCGCTCAATCTTGGCAAGGCCAATTCGCGCCCCGGCCGCAAGGTCACCGGCCGCAGCCGCGGCAGCGATAGCTGAACCCGGTCATCCGGCCGGCAATCCGGTCGGGCATGTTGTCTCGCGCGCCGGCCCGCGCGCCGTCGACAACGTCAGCGACCGTCCACGCGACGACCTCCAGCCGCCCACCACCCGCCTAGGACATGATGCGGCCGGTTTTTGCGTACGCTAGGATGGCGCATGCCTGACGGGGCGCGGCGGGAACTGCAATCGGTCCAGGTGTTGCGTGCGCTCGCGGCGCTCGGCGTCGTCGTCATGCATGTCCGCAATGAATTGGTGAACCGCGCCGGACTGCCGCTTCCGGATCTGCTGGTCGGGGCAGCCGGCGTTGACGTGTTCTTCGTCATCTCCGGCTTCGTCATGGTCTATTCGTCAACGCGCCTGTTCGGGCGTCCGGACGCGCCGGCCATTTTCATAACGCGGCGTCTCGGCCGGATCGTGCCGCTCTACTGGATTTGCACGGCGGTGACGGCCGCGCTGTTCGTGGTGCTGAAGTGGACCGACGCCGCCGCGCAAGTAACCCCGGCGAACCTTCTCCGGTCGTTCCTGTTCATTCCGTATGCGCGGCCGGACGGCACATGGCTGCCCATCCTCGAGGTGGGTTGGACCCTGAACTTCGAGATGATGTTCTATGCGATGTTTGCCCTGGCGATCTTGCTGTCCGCGAGGTCCGCGGTCTGGACGCTCAGCGCCGTCATGGCGGCTTGCGTCCTCGTCGGGCGCAGTGTCGCGCTGCCGCTCCCATTTTCATTTTGGTGCAATCCGATCATTCTCGAATTCTGCTTCGGCATGTGGCTCGCGCTCGCGCATCTGTCCGGGCTGCGGCTGGCGCGATGGCTTTCCCACGTTCTCTTCTGGGGTGGGATTGCGGCTTTCGGCCTGGGCTATCTGATTCCGCCTGCGACCGACCTGCGGCCGCTGGTCTGGGGATTGCCGGCGGCGGCGATCGTCGCGGCGGCCGTCCTCACGCCCGATCGGGCGCGCTCGCCCGTCCTCGTCTATCTCGGCGCGGCGTCCTATTCGCTGTATCTCGTCCATGTCCCCGCGCTGATCGTCGTCGCGAGCGCGGCGGCCTATCTGCGGATCGACGTGGCGGCGTGGTGGCCGCTCTACGCCGCAGTGCTTGGCGTGGCCGTGATCGCGCTGCCGGTCGCGGTGCATGTCGCGATTGAACGGCCGATCGTGGCCGCGCTCAGACGCTATGCCGATGCGCCGGCAAGGCCTTCGCGCGTCCGGCTCTAACCCGGCGCCTGCAACGGCGCCTCGCCGCCGCGCCGCGCGTCGTAGAACGCGATGATGCTGCGCGCGGTGCCGGATTTGAGCCGCGAGAAGCCCGACAGCGCGCGGTCGAGATCCTGCGGCGACAGCGTGCGGTTCGCGGCGCGCAGCAGGATCGCCTGGGCGGTGCTCCACGAGAAGCCTGCCACCTTGGCCAGGATCATCGCCATGTCGGGGTTGTCGTCGAGCATCGCGCGCTCGACCAGGTCGATCGGCGCGCCGGTGATCAGCGAGAGCGCCACCGCGGTCTCCTCGAACTTGCGTGCGTCGGCGAATGCATGGATTTCGGCTTCGCCGAGCCGTCCGGCTCCCTGCATCGCCTCGACCTGGGCGCGCGCCGCCGCATAGTCGTGCGAGGCGCGGCGCGAGGCAGCGCGGATGCTGCCGTCGATCTCGGCCACGACCTCGCGGATCGCGGCGGCGGCCGCAGGATCGGCCGCGGCAAGCTTGTGACGCACGGCGGCGGAGGCGCGCTCGACCAGCTTGAGCCAGTCCTGGCGCGGCAGGTCGCGCCGCGTTCCGACATGAACCGCGAGGACCTCGTCGCCGACCGAGCGCTCGACCAGCGTGCGGAACGCCGCGCTGGAGAAACGCGCGCCGGAATTCTGCGCAACCGAGCGCACCACGTCGCGGTCGCCGCGCTCGACCAGCACGTCGGTCACCGCCTCGCTCAGCGCATTGCGCTGCGAGATCGCGAGCAGATGCTGCTGGCTGTGGGTTGCGGCGGTCTCCGACAGGTAGCGGTCGTCGAGCCGCGGCGAATGGCGCAGCACCGGCTGCGCCACGCGGATGTCGTGGTCGCGCGCGAGGTCGCGCACCACGCCGTGCGGCGCGTTGGCGATGCGGGCGAGGCGGCTTGAGAGTTTTGCGCGCGCGTTCTTCTCGATCGTGGCGGCGAGCCGTTCCATCACGTCGTCGAACAGGGTGACGTGGTCGTCGGAGAAGCTGTCTGCGCCGGCGATGAACAGGTCGGTGATGCGCCACAGCGCGGCCGCGCGCTTCTCGTCCGACTTCGCGGCGAGCGCGTCCTCGATCTCGTCGATCAGGCTCGGTGACAGCATCACCGGCCAGTTTTACAAACGAGGAATGAAGATTGGCTTGCGCGGGCGCCGCGCCTTGTCGGTTAAGGCCGGGTTAACGGTCGCTATTTCCGCTTGGCGCGCCAGGCCTCGTAGGCCGCCTTGTTGGCGGCATCCGGCGGGTAGAGGCCGAAGATCGACTGCCCCTCGCGCACCTTCTCGGTCACGAAGGTCTCGAACAGGTCCTGCTCGGCCGCATCCATCGCGACCTCCTCGGCGATATTGGCCGGGATCACCACCACGCCTTCGCCGTCGCCCACCAGGATGTCGCCGGGGAACACCGGTACGCCGCCACAGCCGATCGGGACGTTGAGATCGACCGCGTGATGCTTGATCAGGTTGGTCGGCGCCGAGCCGCCCTGGCAATAGGTGGGGAAGGGGAGTTTCGCGATCTCGGTGGAGTCGCGCAGGCCGCCGTCGCTCACCACGCCGGCCGCGCCGCGGATCATCATGCGCGTGACCAGGATGCTGCCGGCGGAGGCGACGCTGGCGTCGCCGCGGCAGTCCATCACCAGCACCGAACCAGGCGGGATCGCCTCGACTGCGGCGCGCTGCGGATGGCTCCGGTCGGCGAACACGTCGAGCGTGTCGATATCTTCGCGCGCCGGGATGTACCGCAGCGTGTAGGCCGGACCGACCATCGGCGGCGCGTCCGGATTGAGCGGGCGGGCGCCTTGGATGAAGGTGTTGCGCAGGCCGCGCTTGAACAGCTGCGTGGTCAGGGTCGCGGTGCTGACGCCCGACAGCGCGAGACGCGCGGCTTCACTCAATGGCTTGGTCACGCGTTTCCCCCGCAACGTTTTGCCGCATCGCGCATGATCTCGAAAAGCATGTCCTCGATCCGATCGGGGATGGACAGCGGTTTTCGGAAAAGATCATGCTTCACGACAGGACAGATGACATTGATCGCGGCGCTCTGATAGAACGCCGCCCAACACGGCGCAAGGCGCGCAGACCTGTAAGGGGAGAGTAACGCATGCGGGCGATGATCGGTGCATTGGCGGTTCTGGGCGCGTTGACGGCGCCCGCGGCCGCGCAGAGCTGGCCGGAGAAGCAGGTCAACTTCATCGTGCCGTTCTCGGCCGGCGGCACCACCGATTTGTTCGGGCGCCTGCTCGCCAATCACATGCAGCAGAAGTTTGGCAAGCCGTTCATTGTCGAAAACCGCGCCGGCGCGGGCGGCAATCTCGGCGCCGCTGCGGTCGCCAAGGCGGCACCCGACGGCTACACCTTCCTGATCGGCACGGTGTCGACGCACGCGATCAACCCGTTCCTCTATTCCAAGCTCCCCTACGACACCGCGAAGGATTTCCAGCCGGTCAGCCTGATTGCGCGGCTGCCCAATATTCTCGTCGTGCATCCGAGCCTGCCGGCGAACAATGTCGCCGAGCTGATCGCGCACCTGAAAGCCAACCCGGACAAGCTCTCCTACGGCTCGTCGGGGGCCGGCACCTCGATCCATCTCGCCGCCGAGCTGTTCAAGATCAAGACCGGCACGACCATGACGCACGTGCCGTTCCGCTCCTCCGGCGACATCATGAACAACCTCACCGGCGGGCACATCAATCTCGCCTTCGACAACATCACGCTGGCCTGGCCGCAGGTGAAGGCCGGGCGCCTGCGCGCGCTCGCGGTGTCGTCCACCGCGCGCAGCGAGATCGCGCCCGAAGTGCCGACGGTGGCGGAAACCATTCCGGGGTTCGACGCGACCTCGTGGCACGGCGTGTTCGCGCCGGCCGGGACGCCGAAGCCGATCGTCGACGCGATGGCGGCCGAGATGAAGCGCATCCTCGAACTGCCCGACGTGAAGGACAAGCTGTTCGAGATCGGCGCGATCGCGGCACCGATGACGCCGGAGGAGTTTACCAGGTTCATCGACGGCGAGCGCACCAAGTGGGCCGAGGTGGTGAAGGCGTCCGGCGCGAAACTGGATTGAGGACGGTTTCGTAGGGTGGGCAAAGGCGCGGAACGCGCCGTGCCCACCGCAAACACGGTGTCGTGTGCGCGTGGGCACGCGCCTCGCCGCTAACGCGTCGACGCGCTTTGCCCACCCTACGACATTACTCCTTCAGCGGCGCGCGGTACTTCGCAAGCGCGCGTTCCACGAGCTTGTTGTCATACGTCTTCTCGAATTCGACCTTCGCGGTTCTCAGCTCCGGCTCGAGGATCGAGATCGCCTTCCAGACGCTGGCGACGGCCTCGTTCGACACGATGCCGTCCCACTGGAACGCCGCGAGGTTCTTCTCGAGCGACTTGCGATAAAGCTTCTCGTCGGTCTGGTAATACTCGGGCGGCAGCGACTTGATGATGTCGTCGATCGAGGCGGTCTTGAGCCACTGCATCGCATGCACGATGGCGTTGGCGATCGCCTGCGCGGTGTTCGGGTTCGCCTTCACGAAATCGATCTTGGCGTAGAGGCAGTCTGCCAGATACGGGCCGCCGAACGCCGCGAAGGTGCCTTCTTCGGTGCGGCTGTCGGCGAGCACCACCGCCTCGCCATTGTCGACCAGCGCGTTGATCGCCGGATCGAGATTGACGATGGCGTCGAGCTCGCTTCCCGAGCGCATCGCCGCGACCGCGCTCAAGCCGGTGCCGATCGAGATGAAGCTCGCCTCCTTGTAGTTGACGCCGGCGCGCTCCATCAGGCCGGCGACGAAATTATGCGTCGAGGAGCCGGGCGCCGAGATGCCGATCTTCTTGCCCTTCAGGTCGGCGATGGTCCTGATCTTGTCGGCCTGCGACTTGCGCACCACCAGCACGTTGGCCGGATAGCGGCCGAACACCGCGATGCACATCAGGTGCTGGCCCTTGGTCTGCATGCGCAGCGTATGCTCGAACGAGCCCTCGACCACGTCGGCATTGCCGCCGATCAGGTTCTGCAGCGCAGCGGTCCCGGACGCGAATGCGACCGAGTCGACCTGCAGCCCTTCCTGCTCGAAATACTTGCGGTGCAGCGCGACGACATACGCGACCTTGTTCATCTGGCTGATCGAGCCGCCGACCGAGAGCGCGATGCGCGGCTTCTCCAGCTTCGGTGCCTGCGCCTGCGCGGCTCCGCCGCATCCAAGCGCACCGGCCAGCGCGAGCAACACGATCCGCAGCATGGCGTCCTCCCACAGTCTTGTTGTCGCGAGTGTGTCAGGCCGAACGCGCGGTCACAAGCAACTGGCGCGCGTGGGAATGGGCAACAATGGGCCCTGCTGCCGACACAAACTCCGCCATGCCCGCGAAAGCGGGCATCCAGTCTTTGGCTTGGCCCTGGGTCCCAGCTTTCGCGGGGACGAGCGGTCTAGGGTGTTGCGATGAACGCGCGATAGCGCGCCGCATATTCGCGGACGCCTTGCTCCAGCGGCCATCGCGGCGACCAGCCGAGCACGCGCTTTGCCGCCGCAATGTCGAGCGGCGCGCGCATCTTCACGTTCTCGGCCTCCAGCGGCGTCAGCGCATCGCCGATCTCGATGTCGGCGCCAGGCACGACCTTGCGCACGATTCCGGCCACCTCGGCTGCGGTATGCGCCGCGCCCGCCGACACGTTGAGCACGCGCTGCGCGCCCGGCTCGTTGCGCGGCGCGTTCAGCGCCCGCACGATCGCGTCGCCGCAGTCGAGCACGTGGGTGTAGTCGCGCTTCATCGGCCCGCCGGTCGCAAACCGGGTCGGCAGCGCGCGCACCGCGTTCTCCACCATCGTCTTGACGTACATCGGGCTGCGCATGCCGAAGCCGTAGATCGCGGTGACGCGCAGCGCGACGAAATCCAGCTCCTGGAAGTGCGCGTAAGCCATGCCGATCGCTTCGCCCGCCATCTTCGAGGTACCGTAGTGTCCGGCCGGATTGGCGGCGGTGATCGAGAACGGCGGGTCGGTCTCGGCAAGCTTGTCGCCGCCCTGGTGATAGGCGGCGTTGCTCGAGATCGCGACCAGCTTTCGCATGCCGAGTTGCCGCGCAGCCTCGCAGGCGTGCACCAGCCCCATGATGTTGGTCTGGTAGAAGGCAAGCGGCTGCGCCAGCGACGGCTCCAGCCCGACGAGCCCGGCCGCATGCACCATCGCGTCGATCTTCTCGGCGCGGCACACCTCGAACAGCCGCGCGAGGTCGCCGATCTGGCCGGCGCGGAAGCGCGCCGCGAGGGCAGGTGCCACGCTCAGCAAATCCGGCGGCGGCGGCGCGATGTCGTAGGCAAAGGCGGTATGCCCGGCGGCTTCGAGCGCGGCCACCGTGTAGGCGCCGAGAAAGCCCGCGCCGCCGGTGACCAGGACATTCATGACATGCCTCAGCGCGCAGTCTTGGCGGGCAGCACGCCCATGCGCGCCTGCACCTCGGCCGGCACGCGGTAGTCGCGCATCAGCTGCCGCGCATCGCGCAGGCCGAGCGCCTCGCGCTGCACCACGAACAGCCACAGCGCGTGGCCGGCCTCATCGACGCGCGCGCGGCGTTGCTGGCGCGTTTCCGGCGTCGGCTCGCGCGCCTGCGCGTCGAAGTCGCGCAGCGCTGCCAGCGCCGCTTCGAGCGCGCGGCCGAGCCGGCCGAGCGTGGAAGCCTTCTCCTGCGCGATCTCGTAGTCGAGCGCGGCGGCGGGATTGTCGGTCCAGATGTTGAGCGGGCGGGGCGGGCGGGCGGTCATTGCCTCAATATAAGGCCCGGCCTTTCCTGCTCAAGACGAAAGGCCCGGCTTGCGCCGGGCCTCGCGTCGAAATTTGCCGACGAGTATCAGACCAGCAGGATGAAGTTGGCGTTGGTCAGCGTGCCGACATGGTCCGGCAGTTCGATCGCCATCTCGTATCCGACATAGTTGCCGCCGATATTGGCGCCCCCGCCGTCGATGTCGACGAGCACGATGTCCGCGCCGCCGAAGTTGATCTCGATCCAGTTGAAGTTCGCCGGATTCAGCCCGGCGATGTGGTCGAACACGAATGCGTCTTCGCTGGCGTCGAAGTCCGGTGATCTGGTCGCGGAACCCGGCACCCGGAAGATCGAACGACGAGTCCCCGGTCGTGATGAAGCGGAAGTGGTCCGCGTCCGCACTCGCCCAGATCTGGTCGGGTCCGCCGCCGGCGGTCACCGTGGTGGTGCCGCCGGCATTGCCGCCGATGTGGATCTGGTCGCCGGTCGACAGGGCCCCGAACACGTTCTCGATATTGTTGACCGTAAAAACGTTGATCCCGGTCGAGCCGGCGACGTGCAATTCGTCCGCATTGCCGGCGCCGAAGTCGAAGGTCGTGCCGGCGACCTGGTTGAGGATGTTCAGGTTGTCGTTGATCGTGCCGGCGTGGCCGTTGACCTGCGCGAAGTTGGTCAACGTCACGCTATAGCTGGTCGAACTGCCGGCCAGGTTCAGCGTGTTGGCGCCGCCGCCGCCGTTGATCGATCTGGTTCACCGAGCCGTCGTTCAGCACGAAGGTCACGGTGTCGTTGCCGGTGCCGCCGTTGATCGTCTCGATCGAGATCGCCGTCACGGTATTATTGACGGCGTTGTTCATGTTCAGCGTATCGCTGCCGAACCCGCCGTCGAACTGGTTGTTGCCGCTGGCGAGGAACGTGTCGTTGAAGCCGGTGCCGATCACGCTTTCGATTGTCACATTGTTGAGTATTGTCGCGCAGCACGTCGTTGCCGCCGCCGCCGGACGCGTTGCCGGTCTGCAGGTTCACGATCACCGCCGCACCCGCACTCGCATAGCTGACCGTGTCGAAGCCGCCCTGGCCGTCGAACGTGTTGTTCGTCGTCCCGAAGTTGATGAGCAGGTCGTCGAACTGGCTGCCGCGCACCGAGAAAATGTTGGTCAGAGTGTCGGTGCCGACCGAGGCGTCGCCGACGGCGTTGCCGGAGTTACCGGTCGTGAACGTCACCGTCACGCCCGCGGTCGCGTTGGTGTATTCGGCGCGGGTGTTGCCGTTGCCGATGATTTGATCGCTGCCGCCAAGGCCCTCGAAGCCGTTGAGGTTGTTGCCCTCGCTGCTGGCGTTCGGCGTGCTGGCTGGGCCGAAGCCGGTCGCATTGTAGACGTCGTTAAACGCCGACCCGCGGGCGAACTCGATGCTGCGCAGCGTGTCGACCACGGCTCCGATCGTTGCCGTGCCGGCCGCGAGCTGGATGTTCACCGCGCTGCCCGCATTGGTGTAGATCGCGCGGTCGAACCCGGCGCCGCCGTCGAGATAGTCCGCGCCCAGTCCGCCGCTCAGTCCGTCGTCGCCGCCGAGCCCGAGGATCGCGTCGGGGTCGTTGGTGCCGATCGAGATTGTCCGCAAGCGGAGTGCCGATGATGGTGCCGTCGGCGATCGATGCATTCGCGGTCGCGTTCGGGGTGTCGACGTCGTATCCGGCGCCGGCGCCGAGCACGACCGAGAAGAACTCGGTGTTCTCGACCACGGCATCGTGGATCGCGTCGAAGCTGAGCACCGCCGTGCTGCTGCCCGCCGCAAACGTGATCGTGCCGGTCTGTGCCGGGAAATCGGCGCCCGGCGTCGCGCCATCGGTTGCCGCGGGCTGGATCGTGTAGTTCACCGTCAGCGCGTTCGCGGTGCTGCCGGTGCGGCTGAACGTGAAGCTGAAGTCGGTGCCGTCGACCGTCTCGGTGCCGACGCCATCGGTCGCCGCAACGGAAACCAGCGGGTTCGCCACCACGTCGTTGTCATGGATGACGCCGGTCGAGCCGTTGTTGACCGGATCGACCGTGTAATCGACGCCGCCGGCGAGCAGCACCGGGAAGCTTTCGTCGGTCTCGACAGTGGCGTCGTCGTTGGTCTGCACCGTGATGCTGACGCTGGTCTGCCCGGCCGCGAAGGTGACCTGCTGCATGCCGGACGGATAGGAGAAGTCGCCGTCGGCGCGCGTCGCGCCGCCCGCGGGCGGACCGTCATTGACGACGTAGTTGATCATGAGCGGCGCGGCGAGATTGCCGCCCGCGCGGGTGAACGTGAAGGTGAGCGACGCCGCCCTCGGTGGTCTCGGCCGTCGCCGGCGTCAGCGACACCACCGCGGCCGTAAAGTCGTTGTCGGTGATCTGGCCACCGGCCGTCGCGTTCGGGATGTCGACCTGATAGCCGGTGCCGACGCCGACCACGACCGAGAACAGTTCGGTGTTCTCGATGATCGCGTCATCGATCGCGCTGAACTGCAGCACGGCGGTGCTGCTGCCGGCCGCGAACGTGATCGTGCCGGTCTGCGCCGGGAAGTCTGTGCCCGGCGTTGCACCGTCGATCGGGGCGGGGAAGATCGAGTAGTTGACGGTCAGCGCCGCCGACGTGTCGCCGGTGCGGCTGAACGTGAAGGTGAAGTCGGTGCCATCGAGCGTTTCCGTGCCGGCGCCGTCGGTCGCCGCGACCGAGATCAGCGGGGCGGGATCGTTGTCGTGGATGACGGCGGTGGAGCCGCTGTTGGCCGGATCGACCGTGTAGTCGACGCCGCCCGCGAGCAGCACCGGGAAGCTCTCGTCGCCTTCGAATTTCGCATCATCGTTGGTCTGCACCGTGATGGTCGCGACAGTCTGCCCGGCCGCGAAGGTGATCTGCTGCATGCCGCCGGCATACGAGAAGTCGCCATCGGCGCGGGTGGCGCCGCCCGCGGGCGGACCGTCGTTGACCACATAGTTGACGGTGAGCGGCGCGGCGAGGTTGCCGCCCGCGCGCGTGAACGTGAAGGTGAGGGCGCCGCCCTCGGTCGTTTCGACCGTTGCGGGCGTCAGCGACACCAGGGCGGGCGGGAAATCGTTGTCGTGGATGACGGCGGTCGAGCCGCTGTTGGCCGGATCGACGGTGTAGTTCGACGCCGCCGGCGAGCAGGACCGGGAAGCTTTCGTCGGTCTCGACATTGGCGTCGTCGTTGGTCACGACCGTGATGGTTGCGGTGGTCTGTCCGGCCGCGAAGGTGAGCTGCTGCAGGCCCGAGGCATAGGAGAAGTCGCCGTCGGCGCGCGTCGCGCCGCCCAACGGCGGGCCGTCGTTGACGATGTAGTTGATGGTCAGCGGGGCGGCGAGGTTGCCGCCCGTGCGGGTGAACGTGAAGGTGAGCGACCCGCCTTCAGTGGTCTCGACGGTCGCGGGCATGAGCGACACCACGGCTGGCGTGACGTCGTTGTCGATGATCTGGCCGCCTGCGGTCGCGTTCGGGATGTTGACCTGGTAGCCGGTGCCGACGCCGACCACGACCGAGAACAATTCTGTGTTCTCGATGATCGCGTCGTCGATGGCGCTGAACTGCAGCACCGCGGTCGCGCTGCCGGCCGCGAATGTGATCGTGCCGGTCTGCGCCGGGAAGTCGGCGCCCGGTGTCGCGCCGTCGACCGGCGCCGGGAAGATCGAATAGTTGACCGTCAGCGCGCCGGACGTGTTGCCGGTGCGGCTGAACGTGAAGGTGAAGTCGGTGCCGTCGATCGTCTCGGTGCCGACACCGTCGGTTGCCACGACCGAGACCTGCGGCGCCGGATCATTGTCGAGGATCACGCCGGTCGAGCCGTTATTGGCCGGGTCGACCGTATAGGTCACGCCGCCCGCGAGCGCACCGGGAAGCTCTCGGTGCCCTCGAACCTGGTATCGTCATTGGTCTGCACCGTGATGCTGACGCTGGTCTGCCCGGCCGCGAAGGTGATCTGCTGGATGCCGCCGGCATACGAGAAGTCGCCGTCGGCGCGGGTCGCGCCGCCCGCAGGCGGGCCATCGTTGACGATGTAGTTGATGGTCAGCGGCGCCGCGAGGTTGCCGCCGGTGCGCGTGAACGTGAAGGTCAGCGCGCCGCCCTCGGTCGTCGTCACGGTCGCGGGCGTCAGCGACACGACAGCGGGCGTGAAGTCGTTGTCGATGATCTGGCCGCCGGCGGTCGCGTTCGGAATGTCGACCTGATAGCCGGTGCCGACGCCGACCACGACCGAGAACAGTTCGGTGTTTTCCACGATCGCGTCGTCGATGGCGCTGAACTGCAGCACTGCGGTCTGAACTGCCGGCCGCGAAGGTGATCGTGCCGGTCACCGGCTGCAGGTCGACGCCCGGCGTCGCGCCGTTAACCGGCGCCGGCATGATCGAATAGTTGACCGTCAGCGCCTGCGAGAGATCGCCGGTGCGCTTGAACGTGTAGGTGAAGTCGGTGCCGTCGACCGCTTCGGTGCCGACGCCGTCGGTCGCCACGACCGAGACCAGCGGCTGCGGCGGCGGCGTGTTGGGCGTGAAGCTGCGCGTCGCCACGTTGTAGGTTCCGTTGTCGAACTTGAGATATTCGACGTCGAGCACCAGATCGGTGCCGTCCTGCCCGTTGATCAGGACCAGACCGAGGATGTTCAGGATGTCGTAGGACGCGTAGGTGCCGGCGAAGATCGCCGTATCGGTGCCGCGCCGCCATAGATCAGGTCGTTGCCGGATCCGCCCGTCAGGGTGTCGTTGCCATCGCCGCCGTTGATCACGTCGCAGCCGGCGCCGCCCTTCAGGATGTCGTCGCCATTGTCGCCGTCGACATAGTCGTCGCCATTGCCGCCGTCGATCGTGTCGTTGCCGTCGTCGCCGTGCAGCTCGTCGTTGCCGTTCTCGCCGTTGATCGCGTCGTTGCCGGTTCCACCGTAGACCTCGTCATTGCCATTTCCGGCGTTGACCGTGTCGTTGCCCGAGCCGGCGTCGATGAAATCGTTGCCATTGCCACCGTTGACGGTGTCGTTTCCACCTTTGGCGTAGATCGTGTCGCCCTTGTTCGTTCCGTTGATGGTCTCGTCGCCGTTCGTGCCGTTGATGGTCTGAGTCACTGACTGCCCCCGTGGACGTTCTGGTGGTGGTGGTTGAGCGTGTTGTTGGCGTGGAGGGATGGAACTCGCGCGCCGCCGTGCCGGTCGTGCGACCGGCCGTCGTCGTCGCGGCGTGAAATCCCCCCGTCGCGCGCGCAGTTCACGCGAAGCGGCGTCAACGGGGTGTCAAAGACACGTCAAAGGCCGCCCGGTCCGGCGCGAATTTTGCCGCGCTGCGCGGGAATTCACGGTGAATCCGATGCGAATGCGATGTGCTGTTCCAATGGAACCCACATGAAACCTGCCGGTCTCAACCATTTCACCTGAATTGGCTTGAGCTCGCGGGCCGCCCAACTAGAATGACTTTAGGGAATGGGCGGTACCCCCGCCGGGCGGACGTAATCGTGGAAATGACAGCGCCTGGGCGTCTTCGGCTGCGTCTTCTGGGTCGGCCGATCCTCTCGCGCGGGGACGATCCGGTCCCGATCCGGCTGTCCACCCGAAAGGTCAGCGCGCTCGTCGCCTATCTGGCGATGACGCCGGACCAGACCGCGAGCCGCGAGGAGCTTGCGACGCTGCTGTGGGGCAGCTGTTCCGACCAGCAGGCGCGGCAGAGCCTGCGCCAGGCATTGGCATTCCTGCGCAAGGACCTCGGCTCGTCCGATGTCTTCACCACCGACAGCAACATGGTGCGCCTGCAGCGCAATCTCTGGTCGGTGGATGCCCTCGAGTTCGAAGAGCTCTCGAAGTCGTCCGATCCGGCCGAACTCGACCGGGCGGCGGTTCTCTTCTGCGGCGATTTTCTCGCCGGACTGAATATCGAAGAGGACGGCTTCAACGAATGGGTGCGGGCGCAACGTGCGCGCACGCAACTCGCGGCTGCACGGCTGTGCGCGACATTCGCGGCGCGGCCGGACCTGGTCGGCGACGGCGAGCGCGCCGTCGCAACGGCCGAGCGACTGCTTGCCCTCGACCCGCTGCGCGAGGACTGGCAGCGCCTCGCGCTCACGCCCTATGCGCGCTACCGCGGCAAGAGCGAAGCGCTCGCTCAATACGACGCGTTTTCCGCGCTGCTCAGGCGCGAGCTCGACGTCGCGCCTGAACGCGAAACCGAGGCGCTTGTCGCGCGGATTCGCGACGGCGATATCGCGCCGGCGGTGGTGCCGCGTGCGCTGCCGGCAGCGTCCGTCGCGACCGTCACACCTGTTGCGCGGCCGCGCTGGCCGCGGTTCGCGGCGGCAGCCGCTTCCGTTGCGATTCTTGCCGCGGGCATCCTCGCGCTCAGTGTCTATCGCGGCGTGCCGGATCGCGTCGTGCAACCGAGCGCGCCGGAGGCCGATGCATGGCGCCTGCCTGCCGCGGCACGCGGCACGCAAAACCTCGTCGCGCTGGCGGTCCTGCCGTTCACGGCGCTCGGCGACACGACCGCGTCGACGCAGCTCCTCGCCGACATGATGACGGACGACCTGATCAACGTGATGTCGCGCGTCCCGGTGTTCCGCGTGATCTCGCGCCAGACGACGCAGCGCTACACGGGCGGTGCCGACCTTGCGGCGATCGGCGCCGAGCTCCAGGTGCGCTATGTGCTGGAAGGGAGCTTGCGCTCGCAGGACGGCACGCTGCGCGTCAACGTGCAACTGCTCGATCCGGCGACGCGCGCGCCGGTCTGGTCCGGCCGCGTCGAGCGCGAGCAGGGCGAGCGTCATGCCGTGCGCGACGAGATCGTCGCGCGCATCGCACGCGAGTTGCAGATCGACATCCTGCCGATCGAGGGCGAACGCCGCTCCGCCGACCAGACCGCGGATGCGTCGGCGTTTCTCGGCTCGGCCGCGATGCAGACCGCCTACGCGACCACCGATCTCGACCAGTACCGCAAGGCCGAGGCGCTGTTCAAACAGGCGCTCGCGCGCGACCCGCAGCACATGGCTGCGTTCATTGGTCTCGGATCGTTCCACACCAACGTCGCGGTGCAGCGGCTCACCCCGGACTCGCAGGCGCATTTCGACCAGGCGCGCGAGATCCTGACCGAGGCGGTCCGGCGCGAGCCGCGCAATCCGAGTGCGCTCTACCAGCTCGGCATCCTGCTGCAGGGGACCGGCAAGGTGCGCGAGGCGCTCGACCTGTTCCGCGCGGTGAACGAGCTCAATCCGAGCAATGCCGGCGCGCACGCGCATACCGGACACGCGCTCGCGCGCCTCGGCGAGCCGGAAAAGGGGATCGAGCACATCCGCTACGCGATGCGGCTCAGTCCGAAGGACGCCGCGCACGCGATCTGGCACGAATTCATCGGCAACGCGTATCTCGAGCTGTCGCGCTATGCCGACGCGGCGGCGAGTTTCGAGCAGTCCGCCGTGATCGCGCCGCGCTATCCGCGCCCGTTGGCGGGTCTCGCCGCCGCGCATGCGCTCGCCGGCGAGGCCGAGAAAGCCAAAGCCCGCGTCGGGATGCTGAAGACGGTCGCGGCCGGCGTCGAGGAACGCGACCTGCTGCAGCGCTTCGGCCGCAATCCGAAGTCCCGCCTGTATGCCGGCCTGAGTATCGCGCTCGCGCCGGCGCCGGACGCCTGGCAGTCGCCGCCGCTGCCGTCGCGCGGCGGCGCCGCGGCGACAACCACATCCGCGCGGCTGATCACCGCGATTGCGGTGACGCCGTTCAAGACGTTCGGCGACGTCGCGGTTTCGATCTCCGACGCGATGACCGACGACCTGACCAACATCCTGTCGCGCGTTCCGCAGCTGCGCGTCATCTCGCGGCAAACGATGCGGCACTATGCCGAGAAGGATTCCGACGCAGCGAAGCTGAGCGCCGAGCTCGGCGTGCACTACGTGCTGGAGGGAAGCATCCGCCCGCACGGCGACAAGCTGCGCGTCAACGTCGCGCTGATCGATCCAGCAAACCGCTTGACGGTCTGGACCGCGCGCATCGAGCGCCAGAACGGCGAGCAGCACGACATCCAGGACGAGATCGTCGCGCGCATCGCGCGCGAATTGCATTTCGAGGTGCTCAAGGCCGACAGCGCGCGCGCGACGGCGACCCCCGGCATGTTCGGGCTGTCGCGCCTCGGCTGGAAGGCGGTCTTCGAGCACGGCATCGAAGGCATGCCTGCGCTGGAGCGTGCGCGCGAGGCGTTCTCCGAGATGCTGGCGCGCGACCCGGACCACTGGGGTGCCCGCGCGGGGCTTGGCGCCTATCACACGCTGGTCGGATCTCTGCGCTATGGCGAGGATTGGGCGGAACACCTCGACAAGGGTGAGAAGCTTCTCGTCCGCGCGATCCAAGACCGGCCGAACGATCCGGGCTCGCACTTCTATCTCTCGATCATCCAGCGGATGCGCGGGCAATTCGCCGAGGCCACCACGTCGCTGGAACGCTGCATCGAGATCACCCCGAGCGCGGCCAATTGCCATGCTCACATCGGCCATGCGCTCGTGCAGCGCGGCCACGCCGCCGAGGGGATCGCGCACATCGGTTATGCGCTGCGCCTGAGCCCGCAGGACGTGACGCGCTCGCACTGGCAGCGCTTCGCCGGCGACGCCCGGATCGAGCTTGGGCAATACGACGAGGCGGTCGCCGCGCTGCGCCAGTCGCACGCCGCAAACCCGCGCCAGCCGATCACGCTGCGTTCGCTCGCCGCCGCCTATGCGTTGTCGGGCAATATCGCCGACGCGCACAGGACGTTGGCCGAGCTGAAGGCGGTCGCTCCGCATCTGCCGCTGGTCAACCGCCGGCCGCCGTTCGACAAGGTCCAGCCGGAGCTCAACCGCGGGCTGCGCATGGCGGTCGAACCGCGCACCTGATCCGGCCCGGGCCGGCCGCGCATCGCGTCAGCCCAGCATCTCGCGCACCAGCGGAATGACCTTGCGCCCGTAGAGCTCGATGCTGCGCATCATCTTGTCGTGCGACAGCGGGCCCGCGCTGTATTTCAGGTCGAAGCGGCTGACCCCGAGCGCCCGCACTGTGGCGGCGATCTTGCGCGCGACTGTCTGGGGCGCCCCGACATAGAGCGAGCCGTGCTCGATCTCGCGCTCGAAATCGCTGCGCGACATCGGCGGCCAGCCGCGCTCGCCGCCGATCTTGTCGCGCATGCGCTTGTAGTCCGCGAACAGGTCCTCCCTGGCTTGCGCGTCGGTCTCGCCGACGAAGCCGTGCGAATGCACGCCGACCGGCAGTTCGTCCTTTCCCGTCTCCCTGAGCGCGCGGCGATAGAGGTCGGCGAGGGGCGCGAAGCGCTTCGGGTCGCCGCCGATGATCGCGAGCATCATCGGCATGCCGTAATGCGCCGCGCGCATCACCGATTGCGGTGTGCCGCCGACGCCGATCCAGGTCGTGAGCCGGCCGGATTCGGTCTTCGGGTACACGCTCTGGCCTTCGAGCGGCGGCCGTGTCGCGCCGCTCCACGTCACCGGCTGCTCGGCCAGCACCGCGGCGAACAGGTCGAGCTTCTCGTTGAACAGCTCCTCGTATCTGGCAAGCTCGAAGCCGAAAAGCGGGAACGACTTCACGAAGGAGCCGCGTCCGAGGATGACCTCGGCGCGTCCGTGCGACACCGCATCGAGCGTCGCGAAGCGCTGGAACACGCGGATCGGATCGTCGGACGACAGCACCGTGACGGCGGAGCCGAGCCGGATGCGTCCGGTGCGGGCGGCGATCGCCGCCAACACCATTTCGGGCGACGACACCGCGAAATCGGCGCGGTGATGCTCACCGACACCGATGAAGTCGACGCCGACCGTGTCGGCGAGCACGGCTTCCTCGACCAGGTCGCGGATCACCTGTGCGGCATGCAGCGGCTTGCCGTCCGCACCGTCGGTGATGTCGCCGAACGTGTCGAGGCCGAGTTCAATCGTCTGATTCATTCCGTGCAGGTCGAACGCCGTCACACCGCGCGTGCGAGCTCCTTGTCGATCGCGGCGATCAGCTTCGGATCGTTCGGCGCAACCTGCGCCGGGAAGCTGGCCACGACATGGCCATCGCGGCCGATCAGGTATTTGTGGAAGTTCCAGCGCGGCAATTCGAGCGGCTTCTCGGCCGCCGCCCATTTGTAGAACGGATGCTGCGCAGGTCCGCGCACGTCCGCCTTGGCGGCGAGCGGGAAGCTGACGCCGTAGCCCTGGTGCGCGGTGTGCTCGATCTCGCTCGCGCCGCCCGGCTCCTGTCCGCCGAAGTCGTTCGAGGGCACGCCGAGAATGACCAGCCCGCGCTCGCGGTAGCGCGTCCACAGCTCCTGCAGCCCGGCATATTGCGGCGTGTAGCCGCATTGCGAGGCGGTGTTCACGACGAGAACCGGTTTGCCCGCATAGTCGGCGAGCTTGATGTCGCCGCCCTTCAGGCCGGCAAACGAGAAAGCGTACGCGGTCATGCGGCTCACCTGCGCGCGTGCCAGCTCCGGAACCGCCACGAGCCCCGCGAGAAGCGCCAGAATCCGTCTGCGGTCGATCATCGCGAGTCTCCTGTCCGGAACCATAACGAGTTTTTCGGCGCAACGCGATACGCGCGGCCCATGGCGGGGTTTCAGATTCCGCACTCCCGGACGTGATCGAAACCGTGTAGGCAGGGCGGGAGGGAACGCCGCATGCTGGCCAAGACGGACAATCTCGCCGCGCTGGCGCAGGCCTGGCTCGCGCAGTTCGAGACGGCGCTCGGCAACGAGGCCGCGCTGAAGGCGCTGTTCCACGCCGACGGCTACTGGCGCGACGTGCTCGCCTTCACCTGGGACATCACCACGGTGCACGGCCGCGACGCGATAGCGTCCGCGCTGCAGGCGCAAGCCGCGCGAACCGCAGCGTCCGGCTTCACGCTTGCGCAAAACCGCACGCCGCCGCGTCAGGTCACCCGCGCCGGTACACGGGCGATCGAGGCGATCTTCCGCTTCGAGACCGGTGCGGGGCGCGGCAGCGGCGTGGTGCGTCTGGTTGCCGACGCCGGCGAGGACGTGAAGGCCTGGACCCTGCTCACCGCACTCGACGAACTGAAGGGCCACGAGGAGACGATCGGCCGCGCGCGCCCGAGCGGAGAGAGCTATTCGCGCGACTTCCGCGGGCCGAACTGGCTCGACCTGCGCAATGCGTCGCGCGCCTATGCAGACCGCGATCCGGAGGTGCTGGTGGTCGGCGGCGGACAGGCGGGTCTCTCGATCGCGGCGCGGCTGACGCAGTTGCAGGTCGACACGCTGATCGTCGACCGCGAGGCGCGCATCGGCGACAACTGGCGCAACCGCTATCACGCGCTGACGCTGCACAACCAGGTGCAGGTCAATCACCTGCCGTACCTGCCGTTCCCGCCGAACTGGCCGACCTACATCCCGAAGGACAAGCTCGCCAACTGGTTCGAGAGCTACGTCGAGAGCATGGAGCTCAACTACTGGACCGGCACGGAATTCCTCGCCGGCACATATGACGAGAGTAAGCAGCGCTGGAGCGTGACGCTCTGCCCGCGCCGGCACGACGCGCACGATGCGCCCGCGGCATGTCGTGATGGCGACCGGGGTGAGCGGCATCCCGAGCCTTCCGGACATTCCCTCGCTGAAGAACTTCGCCGGTACCGTGCTGCATTCGACGCAATATCAGGACGGCGAGGCGTGGGCGGCCAAGCGCGCGCTCGTGATCGGTACCGGCAACAGCGGGCACGACATAGCGCAGGATCTGACGTCCAGCGGGGCGCAGGTTACCCTGGTGCAGCGCAGCCCGACTTTGGTGGTGAACATCGAGCCGAGCGCGCAGCTCGCCTACGCGCTTTATGATGAGGGGCCGCCGACCGAGGACTGCGACCTGATCGCCACGTCGATGCCGTTCGCGCTCGCGCGCAAGAGCCATATCGCGCTCACGGGGCAGGGCAGGGAGCTCGACAAGGCATTGCTCGACGGGCTCGTGGCGAAAGGCTTCAGGCTCGACTTCGGCGACGACGGCTCGGGCTGGCAGTTCAAATATTTGACGCGCGGCGGGGGCTATTACTTCAACGTCGGCTGCTCCGACATGATCGCCGAGGGGCGGATCGCGTTGAAGCAGTTCGACGACATCGCGGAATTCACCCGCGATGGCGTGCGCCTGCGCGACGGCGCTACGATCGGTGCCGACCTCGTGGTGCTCGCCACCGGCTACCAGGGGCAGGAGCACCTGGTGCGCAAGCTGTTCGGCGACGCCGTGGCGCAGCGCGTCGGTCCGATCTGGGGCTTCGACGGCCAGCAGGAGCTGCGCAACATGTATGTGCGCACGCCGCAACCGGGCCTCTGGTTCATCGCCGGGAGTCTCGCGCAGTGCCGGATCTATTCGAAGTACCTGGCGCTGCAGATCAGGGGCGGGGAAGCTGCGTAATGCGTAGCCCGGATTGAGCGAAGCGAAAATCCGGGCCGTTCATTCGTTTCGCCGGACCCGGCTTTCGCGTTGCTCAAGCCGGGCTACGATGCATCTTCCGTACGATTGCAAAAATCGCTACCCTCGACGCTGACGATCAACGTCAGCAAAGAAAATCTCGAGGGAGCGACCATGAACTCACGCAAAACACTTCTGCTCGCTGCGGCACTGGCGCCGCTGCTCGCGCTGGCCGGCGCGCAGGCGCAGCAGCAACCGGCGGCACCGCCACCGCTGCCGCAGGCACCGGAGATGACCTTCTTCGTCACCGGCGCAGGCCCCGGCAAGGGCGCCGACCTCGGCGGCATCGAAGGTGCCGACCAGCACTGCCAGATGCTGGCGCAGCGCCACGGCGCCGGTGCGAAGACCTGGCGCGCGTATCTGAGCACGCAGGAAGGCGGCGGCAAACCGGCCGTGAACGCGCGCGACCGCGTCGGCAAGGGCCCGTGGCAGAACTTCAAGGGCCAGGTCGTCGCGACGAGCGTCGACGATCTGCACAGCGACAGCAACAAGCTCGGCTTCGACACGTCGCTGAGCGAGCGCGGCTTCATCATCCCGGGCGCAGGCTTCGCACCGAACCGGCACGACGTGCTGACCGGATCGACCGCGGAAGGCCGCGCCTTCCCGGCCGGTGACGATCGCACCTGCCGCAACTGGACCAGCAGCACGCAGGGTGCCGCGATGGTCGGCCATATCGACCGCAAGGGCCTGCGCGACGATGCGGCGTCGAAGTCGTGGAATTCCTCGCATCCTTCACGCGGGTCGGACGGCGGCTGCAGTGCGGCCGACCTGCGCGGCACCGGCGGCGACGGCTTGTTCTACTGCTTCGTCGCCAACTAGGCGCGCACGCGCGGCGGGGACACGCCGTCCCCGCCAACCCTGTTTTCATGCGCAGCTGTTACCCCGGCGCTTGAGCCGGGGCGTCTCAACACGTGACCCGATGCGCGTCGGCCGCAGGCTGCAAGGTCACTTGCAACTCCACACCTCGCGCGCGTCGGTGAAGCCCTGCATCCGCGATGTGGCTTCGCTGCGCGGAATGCCGCTGCCGAGATATTCGGTCAACGGCTTGTCGCGGCTGCGCAGCCACGCCGCCATGGCGCGGGTCGTATCGTCACTCGCGTTGTCCGTGACGATCTTGACGAGCGTATTGACGTAATTCTCCATGCTGTGATCCGCGACCGCATCGAGATTGACGGTCGATGCGGTAATCCAGCGCCACCATGAGCGCGCGACCTGTCCAAGCGTCCCCATCTGCGACGAATACTTTTCCGTTCCGAGATGCAGGAATCCGGGCGGGATTTCGGGGACGACGTCGTCCTTGAACAGATAGCGGTGTATTTTCGGGAAAGCGTCGCTGTGCGCGTCGAACATCTTGCGGAAGCTTGGCGTTGCAACGCGCGGCGACCCGAAGGTGTAGATGCCGAGCACGCGGTAACCCCGGCTTTTCAGGTCGATCCCGGCAAGGATTGCCAGCGCGCCGCCGAGGCTGTGTCCTCCGAGCAGGATGTCGTGACAGACCTTGCGCTCGCGCTTGCCTTCCGGGTCGTCCGGCGTGGCGCCGCGCTTGGCGAGATAGCTCACCACGCTCTTCTCGACGTCGCGCCACGCGCTCAGGAATCCGCCGTGCACGTAGCCGGTCTCCCTGATCTTGTCGATGATGTTGCTTCCGGTAACGACTTCGAGCGGAGCCGATTGCATCGCCAGGTTGGTCTTCCAGTCGCGCCAGCCTTGCGTGCCGCGAAAGCAGATCAGCGTGTAATGATCGGTGGACGCCAGGAACACCTGGGTATCCTGTCCGCCGCCGCTGCCCTCCGAATTGGCGAATTGATAGAACTCGATGCCCATGTCCTTGATGGTGTCGAGCACCTTCTGGTCCTTCAGGTATGTGATCTCGCACGCGTTGGCGATCAGGAACGCCTTTCTCAGGTCGAAATCCGCCTCGCTCGGTGAGGCCGCCTGGGCATGGGTCGCGAACGCGGCCACCAGGACAATCGCCCGGGCCGCATTGCTGATGCGGGACGAGAAGACGAGACTTGCGCGCTGAAGCCGCACGGACGAAATCTCCCGGTGACATTGATTGACGGCTGGCGGCGGGCGGCAGCACGGAGCAACGCCTGCTGCCCGGCCTGTTGAGCTTAGGTTGAAGTCTGCGGACCGGCAAGATTGCGCGCGCGACGGCGGACCGCGCCGCAATGCTGCGGGTCGCCGCATTCGCGCTGAAACCTTTCCCGGCCCGCTGCGTAGCTCCGCCAACAAGCCGGGAGCACGCCATGCGCATCGCAGCCGCACTACTGATCGCCGGGATAGCAGCCCCCGCGCTCGCGCAAGGCACGCAGGAAGACTTCTCCGCGTGGCGTCTGCACGTCGAGCGCTTCGAGAGCACCGGCGGCGGCGGCGTGATGATCGGCGAATACCGCCCGGTGGTCGCCGGCGACAAATGCACCACCGACTTCACCGCGACGCTGCCCGACGGCAAAGTCTACTACAACTCGGTCGAGTTCGACGCGGTGCCGGCGCAGGGCGGCATCCTGTGCACCAACGGACGCTGGCGGGCGCGTGACGGATCGGCCTCCGGCACCACGCCCTACCGCGTCTTCGTCAAGGACGGCGTTCTGCGCGGCGCGCCGTAGTCCGGCGGCGCAGCCGCCTCAGTGGCTCTTCACCCAGTTCGCGATCGTCGTCACCACGCTTGCCTCGATGCCGTAGAAGCCGTGCGGCGTGAACGCCGTGCAGGCATCGGTGCCGGGGCCGGCTGGGCTCGTCGTGCCGTTGAGCGGGAAGAGTTGCGACTGTTTCACCGGCGCCGACGTCAGGGCGGCCAGGACGGCGCTTGTGCGCTTCGGCGGGCTGCACGGGCAGGCATCGTTGCGGTCCGACGCGACATAGACCGGCACGTTGATGTTGCCGAGCCGTGTCGGCTTGTCGAAGATCGTGCCGCTGCAGGTCGTGCCGCCGGTCGAGCCGGTATCGGTTTGCGTCGCGGTGAGCACCACGCCGTTCGGCCGCGCCGAGTTCGGCAACGGACGCGGCAGGACCGGCGGCGTGATCGTGAGCTGGTAGTAGATGGCCGCGATGCTGGTCGCCGAGATGGTGCCGGAGCTCGTGCCGACCAGCCAGATCTTCGGCGCCGCGGTGCGGCTGCGCAGGTCGGCGATGACGGCGGCCATCGCCTCCGCGTACTCGGGCGTGTGGCGTGTCGCCTCGTTGATGCCCACGCCGCCCGGCGTGTCGACCACCGCAACATACAGGTTTTGCTGCGCGAACTGCCCGCTGGTGCGCACCAGGAAATTGCCTGACAGATTTGTCGTGACCTCGCCCTGGTCGTTGATCGCGAGACGGCCGTTGCCGCCGGCGAACAGCATGACGGCGGCGCTCGGCCGCGGTTTGATCAGCGGTGCGAGCAGCACGTAGCGCACCGCCGCGGCGCCCGTGCCGACATCGACCACGGTGCGGCTCACCAGCTGCGCGGACGCGGGCGCAATGGTGCCGATGAACAAGCCGAGCGCGATTGCGGCCACGCGGATCACGGGCATCTCCTGGGTGAAAGCGGTCCTGCGGCAGGTTGCCGCAGCGTCAGCGACGAGGC
The DNA here is from genome assembly GCA_963839985.1 of uncultured Alphaproteobacteria bacterium. Lineage (GTDB taxonomy): Bacteria > Pseudomonadota > Alphaproteobacteria > Rhizobiales > Xanthobacteraceae > PALSA-894. Next base: position 50,283 of record CAWIXG010000008.1, read on the forward strand.
AAGTTTATTCGGCACAATCGGTTGAGAAGCATCGCTTCGGTATGCGCAGGCTGAGCCTCGACCTGCACATCACGCCGCTGCGCGCCGAAACGCCGGTCGCGATCTTGCCGGCCACGCGCACTGCTGCGGTTGGAGGTGCGCAACGGGCGCTATCGCGTCCGCAGCGCGCGGGCGCGATAGCGCTGCCTGCTAGTGCCGGCGCGCCGGCGCATGGCGCAGTGCGACCGGCGCTTCCTGCTGCGCACCGGGGATAGCCCCATCATTGTGCAGGCAGGCGGACATCATCATTTCGCGGTTGCGATCGGCCGGCCAGCCTTCGAACTTCATCTGTCCGACGGCCTGGTTGCAGCGGGCCATCAGATCGGCGCCGCCGCCTTGCGCGCTCGCGCCGCCGAGCGGCAGGGCGAGAGCGGTGGCGACGAGTACAGTCGTGATCAGGTAGCGCATGACATTCTCCGTGTGCGTGAGGGAATGTCCCCTCTGGGGCGGCCTCGCCCTCCGGGGTCGCGCACCGCACAGGTAGGGACGCCGTGCGGGGCCGCGCATCGGCGCGCCCGGCATGTCAGCCGCGCTTGCCGGCGCCAGCACAAGCGCGTGATCGTCTCTTGGTCCGGCAAGTCTTGGAGCGGCAAGAATTGGACAAACGAACGCCCCGACCGTGGCGCGGGCGTGCCGCAATGCTGCCGCCCCCCGATGGCCTGCTGCGCTCCGGCACGGGGAGTCGCATGGCGGTCGACAAACGTTTCTGGACCGGTGCCGTCGCAATCGTGACGGTGGTGACTGCGGGCGCAAGCGCGCTGCCGTCGCTGCTGCTCGCGCCAGCCGATCCGGTACCGCTGGTGGCGCCGGTCGCGGGGAAAGCGCCGGAGAAGCCGCCCGAGCCGTTCCGCACCGTCGCGTCCGAACCGCCTGCGCCGGTCCGCGCCGAGCCGCAGCGTCAGGCCGAAGCCGCGCCCGCAGCGGTGGCCGTATCCGCACCGGTCGTGACGGTATCTGCACCGCCGCCTCCGCCCGCCGAACCGGTTGCCGCTGCGGCACCACCGCCTGCCGCACCGACGCCGGCGCCCGCCGCCGCGTTTCCACCGGTGCAGCCGGTGGGCATCGCGAGCGAAACCGCCGCCGTTGCCCCGCAATCGCGCCCGGCCGGCACCGAGCAGCGCGCGGCGCGCCACATTCGCCAGCGCGAGGCGCGCGCCGCCCAATCGGGCCGCAAGCGCGCGCTGCGCCCGGCCCGTTACCCGATCCGCGAGTTTCTCGCCTGGCGCCGCTAATCGGGCGGCGGCGCGAGACTTGCGCGCCCGCCTGACCTAAAATCGCGCAATGCGTTCCGGCGTCCTCGCTTCGGCCCTCTGCCATCTCGGGCTTGTGTCACTCGTGATGCTCAGCTCGCCGCGGCAGTTCGTTGCGAGCGAGCGTTCGGTTGAAGTCGAACTGGTGCGCGCCGACGAGATCGAGCCGGCCAGGGAGCAGCCGAAGCCCGACAAGCCCGAGCCGGAAAAGCCCAACGTGTGGGACTTTCCGCCCGACAGGCCGCTGATCCAGCTGCCTGACTTCTCGGCCGATCCGCAACGCAAGGCTCCCGCGACCCCACCCGCGCAGGCCAAGAGCGCGCCGGCCAAGAGCGCGCAGGCCAAGAGCGCGCCGTCCGCGCAGGCCAAGAACGCGCCGCCGCCCGCGGAGGCCAACAGCGCGCCGCCCGCGCAACAGTCGCAGCCTGCGCCGTCCAACAGCCAGCAGGCCGCATTGTCGCCGGCTCCTCCGCCGCAATCCTCGATCGCACAGCAGGCGCCGTCCGCACCCGCGCCGCCGAAGGGCGCGCCCTCCGTGTTCGATCCTGCGAGCATCCCGATGCTGATGGACCTGCCGAACCAGCAGAGCGGCGCGGCGGACAAGGGCTTCGACTTCGAGGCGACGGTGACCGCCAACGTCTCGTCTGACGAGCGTGCCGCGTTCAAGGCGCATTTGCGCAAGTGCTGGAAACTGCCCGAGGGCGTGTCGCCGGCTGCCCGCGCGGTGCTCCGCGTGTATCTGCGCCGGGACGGCTCGCTCGCCTCCGAGCCTGTGGTGATCGAGGTGAGCGGCGTCACGCGCGGCGGCGCGGAGGTGCTGGAGGCGGCGAAGAATGCCCTGCGCGGCTGCGCCCCGTACGCATTCCTGCCGGCCGAGAAGTACCGCGAGTGGCGAATCCTCGACCTGACTTTTACGCCAGGCGAGATGGCGGGCGGCTGACCACGGCACGGGCTGGCGCCCACGCGATTCACGCAAATCGCGAGTGTTTACCGTAATTTGCCTCACGAGTGTGCGGTGCACAATTCTTGCTATTGCACTGCACTCTTCCGATGTTACCTTACCGGTGAACCGTAACATTGAAAGCGCGCTGGAAATGACCACCACCTGGAAGACCAAATACGGCCCGCGGCGGGTGAAACACGACCCTCCGACGCTCGAGGAGGCGATTGCCGCGGCGCGCGGGCTGACCGACGACGTCGACGCGCAGGTCGAGATCGCGGCCGGCCTGATGGAAGCTGAACCGGACACGGTGCGCGCCTTGCTGACGAAGACGCCGGCACCGCGCAACGCGCCGACGCTCGCCTTCACCAGCCGCGGCGGCACCGAGCGCGCCGTGGTGGTCGAGCGCAAGCCGTCGCGCCGCCTGCCGGCCGGCGTGATGCCGCGCCGCACGTTCGGTTGAGGTTTCCGTTCGCGCGGCATCCCGCTAGGTTGCTCTCCTGATCCAGGGAGAGACCGCATGCCTGAAGTCTACGTCCACGCCGTCGAGGGGCGCACGCCGGAACAGAAGCGCGCGCTGATGAAGGACATCACCGACGCGGTGGTGAAGAACTTCAACGCGGCGCCCGAGGCGGTGGTGGTGACGATCGTGGAATCGCTCAAGATCAACAAGGCGAAGGCCGGCGTGCCGTTCAGCGAGCGGTAGGCTCACATCCTCCCGCCGCGCGCGCGCACCATGTGCCACGGCAGCAGAATGCCGGACCACGAGAACGGCTTCAGGTTCTGCGCCGGGATCTTGTCGGCGAAGCGCGCGTGGATCTGCGGCAGCGTGGTCCAGTGTGCGCCCGGCCGCATGTGATGCGCGGTGTGGTAGCCGAAATTGTGCGTGGTGAAGTTGAACCAGCGCGACAGCGAGTTGTTGGCGACCGCATAGGGGTTCGACGGCGTCTCCTCGCAGCCGTAATGGTTGAGATAATCGACATAGCGCGTGATGAAGTGCGTCACGAGGTACCACGGCAGAAGGTAGCTCAGCGTGAGCCACGGCTGCCACAGCGCGAGACCCGCGACGAAACCGAGCAGGAGCATTTGTTCGGCGAAGGCCCAGCGGTAATTGATCGGCGCCGTCACGTTGGCCAGGATTCCCTTGCGGAAGGACTCCACGATCGGTGCGCTGAATGTGTCCCACAGCGTGACGATCGAGAACGACAGCGCGCGCGGCGCGGAATAGCGCTCCATCTGCCAGGCGCGGCTGCCGCGATAGGGCCCGTCATTGCCGCGGTGGTGCCCGTAGAGATGCTGGATGCGCCAGTTCGAAGCGGTCATCCCGCTGACGCTGCCCATCGCGAGGTCGAAGACGAAGTTGAGCGGCTTGCTGCGGCTGAACGGATGATGGATGTGCAGATGCAGCAGATAGTTGGTCTTGCCGATCAGCACGAAGATGCCGATGGCGTAGAGCCAGTGGTAGCCGGCGGCGAAATCCGAGACGAAGGGCGCAAACAGCAGCAGCGGCGCGATCGCGGCGCGCACCGCATTGACGCGGTCCGCAGGGTGCGCGATCCACGGGGTTGGATGCGGGCGCGTGGACATGGCCGTCGTCCCCTCGAGGAATGTGCGAATGACTATGCGGCCCGCCGACAATACCTCAAGGTGTCTTCCCGACAAATGCGACCGATAGACGGTTGAGCCGCCGATGCCGCAGCGAACCGACACCAAGCCGCGTACCCGGCCAAAGCTGAAGGTCGAGCGGCCGAAGCTGTGGAAGGTGATCCTGCTCAACGACGACTACACGCCGCGCGAATTCGTCGTGATGGTGCTCAAGGCCGTGTTCCGCATGAACGAGGATCAGGCCTACGCCGTGATGATGACCGCGCACCAGCGCGGCGCCTGCGTGATCGCGGTGTTCACCAGGGACGTCGCCGAGACCAAGGCGACGGAAGCAACCGAGCTCGGCAAGACGCACGGCTTCCCGCTGTTCTTCACCACCGAGCCGGAAGAGTAGGGCGAGCGTGACGGACGACAGCCTGTTCGACCGCACGATGATGCAGCGCTGCATCGCGCTGTCGGTCGAGTCGGGCAGGGCGGGCGAATATCCCTACGGCGTGGTGATCATGCGCGACGGCACGGCGGTCAGCCGAATCGATCAACCGCGTCGCGCACGAGAAGGACGTGACGCGCCACGCCGAGGTGGTGGCGATCTCGGCGGCGCAGAAGGCGCTCGGCACGGTCAGCCTCGACGACTGCACCATCTATGTCAGCGCTGAGCCTTGCGCCTTTTGCTGTTACGCGATCCGCGAAAGCCGCATCGGCCGCGTGGTCTATGCGCTGTCCTCGCCGCACATGGGCGGCGTGTCGAAATGGCCGGTGCTGACCGACAAGGATATCTCCGACACCATGCCGGACGTGTTCGCCGATCCGCCGCAAATCGTCGCCGGCTTCATGGCGCAGGAGGCCGAGGCCGCGCTGCTGACATGGAATCCGGTGATCGCCGGCGCGATCAAGGCGCGCGGGTTGTTCGTGGTCGGGCCGCAGACCGGCGTCGGCGCGACGCGTCCGCGCAGGACCCTGCGCGAGCGTGCGATGAGCTTCCTGCGCTGGGCGGTGTTCGACCGGTTCGGGCGCGGCTAACCCGGCGGCAGTGCGTGCGCCCTCAAACGGCGGTCCACCAGGTCCAGGCGATCTTGCCGAGCGCGACCGCGAGCACGCAGCCGATCAGGCCGAGGAAGATCCAGATCGCGAGATCGATCTGCCGCTTCGCCTCGCGCATCATGGTGCCGAGCTTGCTCGGCCGCCGTCCGAGCAGCGTGCGCAGGAACAGGAACAGCGGGATCGCGGCGGCGGCGAGCGCGATGAGCTTGAGCACCATGGGCGGCACGATAGGCGAGCGCGCCGCCCGGGCAAAGGGATAGCGCGCCCCGGTCGTTGGGCGCGCCGCGCGGTCACTGATTGCCGCAGATGCACTTCCACGACGTGATCTGGTCGTTCCAGTCGTCGCCGACGTAGGAGGTCTCCTGCCCGAAGACCCTGCGGTCGCCGGTGAAGTTCGCGCCCTTCCAGGCGAACACGCGGCAGCCGCTGCGCATCTTGAAGCTCGACACGCGGTTGTCGAGGTGCGAGCGCGCGGCCTCGCCGTTGGTTTTCAGGTGCCAGGCTTCGCCGCCGAAGTTCTTGCGCTGATAGGCGGTACAGGAGCGGGCGGGGTCCTGCGCGAAGGCTGTATCGAGTCCGATCGGTGCGAGCACTGCGCCGGCCAGTGCGGCCAGCAGAAGGGTGCGTTTCATGACATCCTCGTCGGTTGGGGTGACGTGCCGGGGCACGCAACTCGCAAGGCAGGACCGCTTTTGGCAGTCCCGCCCGCGCTTCCACCCGTCCGGAGGTTACCGCGCGCCGGGCGTCTTCAATGTGAAGCCGCTCACACGGCGTGGCCCGCATGGCGGGACGCGCGCCGCCGCCGTCGCGCCTGTGCTACGCTGCCGCCGGGAGGCTGCGATGGACGACGAGGCGAAACGCGCGCGCATTGCGCCGGAATTCCGCAACGGCTCGCTCACCGCGATCAGCGTGATCGTCGGCTTCTCGCTCTCCTTCCTGTCGCGCTGGGCCGGCACGCCCGGCACCTGGCACAGCGCGGACCTGTTCGCGGTCGCGCTGATCGTTGCCGGGAGCGCCGCGCAGATCTGGGCGCTCGGCGCGATGCTGTTCATCTCCTCGATGGTGCAGGCGAACTACGAGCGCGCGATCCGGATTTTCCTGGCTGGGCTCGGCCTGGTCGCGGTGGGGGTCGCGGTGGCGCTGCTTGGGGAGATCACCGGGCTGGGGCAGGGGATTTTGGGCGGGTAGGGAGCATGGTATGGTTGTCCATGACCAAACTTCTTGAGCAGGCGCTGCAGCAAGTCGAACAACTATCGCCGGACGAGCAGGACGCCGCCGGCGCGGCGCTGATCGACTATCTCACGCATCGTGACGACATGCGGCTGTCGGACGAGCAGCTTGCCCAAGTGCGCCGGCGCCGCGCCGATCCGGAGCGCAAGCTCCTCCCGGCGGCGGACGCGAAAGAACGGCTGGGCCGGCTTGGATGAGGCTTGCTCCTCGACGATCGCGCGCTCGGCGATCTCGAAGGGATTTTCCGTTGGATCGCGCAGGACAACCCGCGCGCCGCCAAGGCCGTCGTGGATCGCATCTTCGCCAGCACGGAGCTGTTGGCCTCGTTCCCCTCCATGGGCCGCGCCGGACGCGACGCGGGCACGCGTGAGTGGGTTGTGCCACGGTTGCCGTACATCGTCGTCTATGAGGTGGCGCATGATCGAGGTGAGGTGATTGTCGTCGCGGTGTTTCACGGTGCGCAGGATTGGGAGGCGCGGCTCAGGGAGCGGCGCTGAACGCAAGGAAACCATATGGCAAAGCTCACCGTCACTCCGGTCCTGCCGTATCGCGACGTGCGCGCCGCGATCGCGTTCCTGACCCAGGCCTTCGGCTTTGCCGAGAAGGCGGTCTACCACGACCTGGACGGCGCGGTCGTGCATGCGGAGCTGACATTGGGCAACGGCATGGTGCTGCTCGATGCAGTGAAGACGGACACGAGCTTCTCCAAACTGCTGGTGCGGCCCGCAGCCGCCGGCGGCGTGACGATGACGGTCTACTGCGCCGTCGCCGATGCCGACATCCACTTCGCCAACGCGAGCGCCGCCGGCGCCGAGATCGTGCGCGCGCCGGTGACGCGGGATTACGGCGGGCGCGACTACACCGCGAAGGACCCGGAGGGGCATCTGTGGACCTTCGGGACGTACGAGCCGACGGCCTGATGCAGCGGGCAGGGTGGTGGCGCAACGGAAGGAAACCTCATGGCAAAACTCACCGTCATCCCGGCGCTGCAATACCGCGACGCGCGCGCCGCGATCGCGTTCCTCACACGCGCCTTCGGCTTTGCCGAGAAGGCGGTCTATGACGGGCCCGACGGCACGGTCGCGCATGCCGAGCTCACGCTCGGCAACGGCATGGTGATGCTCGGCTCGGCCAAGGAGACCGAATACGGCAAGCTCCTGGTGCGCGCGGACGCCGCCGGCGGCGTCACGATGGGTGTCTACTGCGTGGTGGCGGACGCCGACGCGCATTGCGCGCAGGCGAAAGCCGCAGGCGCCACCATCGTGCGCGAGCCGGTGACGCAGGACTACGGCGGGCGCGACTACACCGTGAAGGACCCGGAGGGGAATCTGTGGACCTTCGGGACGTACGATCCGCTCGCCTGATGCGGGCGCTCGACGTGATGGTCGTCGCGGGGCCGCTCGCGATCGCGGCCGCGCTGTCGTATTGGTTCCGCCATCGCGGCGCCGGCACGCCTGCGCTGGTCTGGCTCGCCGGTGTGCCGATCCTTTACGTCACGACCTTGCTGCTTGGGTGGCCTCCTTGATGCTACCTCTGCAAGGTCAGCGCCATCCCGCTCAGGTCTGCGTTCACCATCAGGCCCATCTGGTTGCCGGTGAGCTCGAGGATCGCGCCCTTCTGGTTGGTCAGCACGATCGCCTGCGGTCCACGGCCGATGGTGGCGCCGACGCCGCCGGCGGCGTAGACGCCCTCGATATCGGAGGGTTGGTTGATGTTGCGGACCCGGCCGCGCAGCAAGGTCTGCGAGCCGCCGAAGGTGAAGCCGTAGCTCAGGCCCCCGACCGTGAGCCGGTACATGCGGCCGCGGAATTCAAGATTGCCGCTGCCCGCGGCCCCGCCGACGATGAAGCCCGCTTTCAGGAAGGTGATGCGCACGATGCCGCTGTCGGCGCTGGCCGGCAGCACGCCGGCGAGCATGGCGGTAAGCGCGATGATGGCGATGCGAAGGCGAGACATGTGCGGACCCCGGCTGTGTGATTCGGCGGCGTGACGCGCAGGATAGCGCAACGCCGGGTGGTTCGCAGGCTCATTTCCCCTCGATCTTGAGCCCTTCCTTGCCGCCGATGCTGATGCTCAGGCCCGGCTTCTGCCGGTCCTGGTAGACCGTATAGCCAAGCACCGCGACGCCGACCGCGAGCGCGCCGATCACCAGGTAAAGGAGGTTGTTGCGGCTCACGCGTGCTCCAAAGCCAGGATGGCCGGGTCGTCGGGCGTTGCGCGCCCTTCACCACCCGGCCATGACGCCGATCGTCAGCTGCACCCCGTGGTGCTGCCGCAGGTGTTGCACTTCATGCAGGTGCCGTTGCGCACCAGCGTGAAATTCCCGCATTCGCCGCAGGCTTCGCCTTCGTAGCCCTGGGCCTTGGCCTCGGCGCGCTTCTCGGCCGCCGCGGCCTTGGCGTTGGTCTTGGCCTCGGCCCAGGTTTCCAGCGCGGTCGCGGGCGAGACCTTCGCCTCGGGCTCGACCTTGAGCGCGGTCGCGCCGGCGACGTTGAGCGCAGTCACGTTGGACGCAGACACCGCACCCCGGCCGACTTCGGCGGCCCGCTCCGGGGACGGAGACGAAACGGCAGTGCTCATCACACCCAGCTTGTCGGTGCGCGAGCGGGTCAGCCCGCGCGACAGATACTTCGTGGCGCTCGGCGCCGGGCGGCCTTCGTCCACGCCCTTGCCGAGCGCGTCGAACTGCGACTCGCTCGGATCGACGTGGGCGAGGTCGAAGCGCGAGAGATACGACACCGCGAGTTCGCGGAAGATGTAGTCGAGCATCGAGGTGGCGTACTTGATCGAGTCGTTGCCCTGCACCGGGCCGGACGGCTCGAAGCGCGTGAACGTGAAGGCATCGACATATTCGTCGAGCGGCACGCCGTACTGCAGGCCGAGCGACACCGCGATCGCGAAGTTGTTGATGATCGAGCGCAGCGCCGCGCCTTCCTTGTGCATGTCGATGAAGATCTCGCCGAGGCGGCCGTCATCGTATTCGCCGGTGCGCAGATAAACCTTGTGACCGCCGACCACGGCTTTCTGGGTGTAGCCCTTGCGCCGGTCCGGCATCTTCTCGCGCTCGCGCAGCACGGTGATGCGCTCGACGATCTTCTCCACCACGCGCTCGGCCACCTGCGCGGTGCGCGCCGCCATCGGCTTCTCGAGGAACGCGTCCATCGCGTCGTCCTCGTCGTCCTCGTCGGCGATCAGCTGCGAGTTGAGCGGCTGGGAAAGCTTCGAGCCGTCGCGATAGAGCGCGTTGGCCTTCAGCGCGAGCTTCCACGACAGCAGGTAGGCGGACTTGCAGTCCTCCACCGTGGCGTCGTTCGGCATGTTGATGGTCTTCGAGATCGCGCCCGAGACGAACGGCTGCGCCGCCGCCATCATGCGGATGTGGCTCTCGACCGAGAGATAGCGCTTGCCGGTGCGCCCGCACGGATTGGCGCAGTCGAACACCGCGTAGTGCTCGACCTTGAGGTGCGGCGCGCCCTCGATCGTCATCGCGCCGCAGACATGGATGTTCGCGGCCTCGATCTCGCGCCGGGTGAAGCCCATGTGGGCGAGCAGGTCGAACGACGGCGAGGCGAGGGTGGCGGCGTCGACGTTAAGCTCGTTCCTCAGCAGGTCCTCGCCGAGCGTCCACTTGTTGAACGCGAACTTGATGTCGAACGCGGTCGGCAGCGCCTTCTCCACCTTGGCGATGGCTTCGTCGGTGAAGCCCTTCGCCTTCAACGTCGAATGGTTGATGCCGGGCGCCTGGCCGAGCGAGCCGTGGCCGAGCGCGTAGACCTCGATCTCGGCGATCTCGGCCGGCGAGTAGCCCATCACGCGCATCGCCTCCGGCACCGCGCGGTTGATGATCTTGAAGTAGCCGCCGCCGGCGAGCTTCTTGAATTTCACCAGCGCGAAGTCGGGCTCGATGCCGGTGGTGTCGCAATCCATCACGAGGCCGATCGTGCCGGTCGGCGCAATCACGGTCGCCTGCGCGTTGCGGTAGCCGTGCGCCTCGCCGAGGCTCAGTGCCTTGTCCCAGGCGGACTTGGCATGCGCGACCAGCGCCACGTCGGCGCAGGCCGCATGGTCGAGCCGCACCGGCGGCTGCGACACCTTCTCGTAGCCGGTCTTCTCGCCGTAGGCCGCGCGGCGATGGTTGCGCATCACGCGCAGCATGTGCTCGCGGTTCTTCTTGAAGCCCGGGAACGGCCCGAGCTGCTGCGCCATCTCGGCCGAGGTGGCGTAGCTGATGCCGGTCATGATCGACGAGAGCGCGCCGCAGATGGCGCGGCCCGCGTCCGAGTCGTAGGGAATGCCGGACGACATCAGCAGGCCGCCGATATTGGCGTAGCCGAGGCCGAGCGTGCGGTATTCATACGAGAGCTGCGCGATCTGCTTGCTCGGAAACTGCGCCATCATCACCGAGATTTCGAGCACGATGGTCCACAGCCGGATGGTGTGCTCGTAGGCCGCGACGTCGAACGCGCCGGTCTCGGCATTGCGATACGGGAGCAGATTGATCGACGCGAGATTGCAGGCCGTGTCGTCGAGGAACATGTATTCCGAGCACGGATTGGACGCGCGAATCTCTCCCGACGCCGGGCAGGTGTGCCAGTCGTTCACGGTCGTGTGGAACTGCAGGCCCGGATCGGCCGAGGCCCAGGCCGCGTGGCCGATCTTTTCCCACAGGTCGCGGGCCTTGAGCGTCTTGGCGACGCCCTTCTTGTTGCGCCAGGTCAGATCCCAGTCGCCGTCGGCCTCGACCGCTTTGAGGAATTCATCGGTGACGCGCACCGAGTTGTTCGAGTTCTGCCCCGAGACGGTGAGATACGCCTCCGAGTCCCAATCGGTGTCGTAGATCGGGAAGTCGATGTCCTTGTAGCCTTGCTTGGCGAACTGGATCACGCGCTTGATGTAGTTGTCGGGCACGTGATTGCGCCGCGCGAGCTTGATCTCGCGCTTGAGCGCCGGGTTCTTCTCCGGCTGGAAGCAATCGTCGGCGGAGCCTTCGCAGTTCACGCAGGCCCTCAGGATCGCCTTCAGGTGCTTCTGGTTGATCTTGGAGCCGGTGACGAGCGCGGCGACCTTCTGCTCTTCCTTCACCTTCCAGTCGATGAAGGCTTCGATGTCCGGATGGTTGGTGTCGACGATCACCATCTTCGCCGCGCGGCGCGTGGTGCCGCCCGACTTGATCGCGCCCGCCGCGCGGTCGCCGATCTTGAGGAAGCTCATCAGGCCGGACGATTTGCCGCCGCCCGCGAGCCGCTCGTTCTCGGCGCGCAGCGACGAGAAGTTGGTGCCGGTGCCCGAGCCGTATTTGAACAGGCGCGCCTCGCGCACCCACAGGTCCATGATGCCGCCGTCATTGACCAGATCGTCGTTGATCGACTGGATGAAGCAGGCGTGCGGCTGCGGATGCTCGTAGGACGACTTCGACTTGGTGAGCTTTCCGCTCTGGTAGTCGACGTAATAGTGGCCTTGGCTCGGACCGTCGATGCCGTAGGCCCAATGCAGACCGGTGTTGAACCACTGCGGCGAGTTCGGCGCCACCATCTGCATCGCCAGCATGTAGCGCTGCTCGTCAAAGAAGGCCTGCGCGTCGGCATCGCTGTCGAAATAGCCGCCCTTCCAGCCCCAATACGTCCAGGTGCCGGCGAGACGATCGAACACCTGCCTGGCGGAATGCTCGCCGACGATGCGCTCTTTCTCCGGCAGGACGCTGAGCGCATCCTCGTCGGCAACCGAGCGCCACAGGAACGAGGGGACGGTTTCCTCTTCCACCTTCTTCAGCCGTGCGGGCACGCCCGCCTTGCGGAAATACTTCTGGGCGAGAACGTCGGCGGCGACCTGCGACCACGCCTTCGGGACATCGACGTTGTCCGCCTTGAACACCACCGAGCCGTCCGGATTCTTGATTTCGGACGTGGTCAGCCGGAATTCGATCTCCGCGTACGGAGACTGGCCGGCTTTGGTGAAATGGCGTTCGATCCGCATTCTGTTGCCCCTTTGGGCGCCGAAAGCTCGCGGGAATTACCCGCTCAAATATAAGCCGCCGACGCATTTTCTGTTAGGCGCACCCTGTCTGGTGCCGCCCATGTGAACCGGGTTGGCCCGGCGCTCTGCTAACGTTCCCCGTCACCCCCGGCGCCGACCGGCACCGGTCCCATTACGGCGGTTGATCCGCCGCTTCGCACGCGGACCCTCACGCCCGAGCCGAGAGCCCGGCGGCGAGGTCCAAAACCCTGTTTGGGAGCGTTCGCCGGGCACTACGAACTGCCCCCCGCCGAACATCCAAACGCTAAGACGAGTTCTGTCCCCCGTCAAGCAGTAGCGGGTGAATCTGAATCAAACGCTAAATGTGGTGGGGGTGCTGTGAATTCCGGGGATGGAATTGGGTGCAGCACGGGAAGTATCGGAGATTCCGGAGGGATTCGGCAAGCGCGGTTGTCACAATCATTTCGCGGCGCCGTCGCGAGCCTGTCACGGAACCCGCTGGAACCGAAAAAAGGTATCGCGGAACCGTAGTCATCCGGATGCCGCGGACCCGAGTCGGAGTGCGTCAAGGGGCAAAATGCCGACGCCGCAGCAGGTATCCTGGTGTAGGAACGCGGAAAAGCCGTGTGGCGCAACGGCGAATCTCGCGACGCGGCGGTGCGCGCGTCCGGGTCGCGTGCAATCCGGCGATTTCAGCGCGGCTGCAACAGAGCATGACAGTGCAAGTGTTCGTCGCGGCAGCTCCGGTGGACAGTGCAAAGGCGAACTGGCAGAACGGCGCAAACGGCAGCAGCGCAACACCGATGAAACTCAAGACCTTCTTCCTGCGCGTCTTCACCTGGTGGAACGGGCAGACGTTCGGCACGCAGCTGTGGACCTGGCGCCACGGCGAGGTGGTCGGCGAGGACGAGTTCGGCAACCGCTACTACCGCGCCCGCGGCGGCAGAATCGATCCCTCGCTCGGCTTCGAGCGGCGCTGGGTGATCTACAACGGCTACGCCGAGGCCTCGATGATCGGCCCGGCCTGGCACGGCTGGATGCATCACACCGTCGACGTTCCGCCGACCGACGTGAAATACGTCGCGCGTCCCTGGCAGAAGCCGCATCGGCCAAACCCGACCGGCACGCCCGCCGCGCAGCGTCCGATCGGCTCGACGCTGGCGCAAGGGCGCCGCCCGAAAGCGACCGGCGACTACAAGGCGTGGGTGCCGGGCGCCGGCAACTGACGCGCCGCGAGCGGGTTTCGCCCGCCCTTTGCCCGCCGTATTCAGCGTGTTAACCAGCCGCTCCCCGTTGCGCGGGTAGACTGCCGGCGGGAAAAGCCCGAGCGATTCGATGGTCCGGTTGAAGCTGCTGATCGCGACTGCCGCGCTGGTCGGCGCGGCTGCCGTTGCGCTGCCGGCGGCGGCGCAGTTCGGCACGATTTTCGGCGGTCCGCCGCGCCCGCCGGCCGACGTGCCCGACGCCGGAGCCGGCCCGCTCAACAACGACGACCGCTATTACTCGAGCCGCCCGAACAATTCGCCGTGGACGCGCCAGCCGCAGGTGGTCTCGCCGCCGCCCGGCGGCTATCCGCCGCCCCCGCCGGGCTATCCGCAGCAAGGCTACCCACAGCAAGGCTACCCACAGCAAGGTTATCCGCAGCAGGGCTATCCGCCGCCGCCTCCGGGCTACCCGCAGCAAGGCGCGCCGCAGCAGGCCGGGCGTCCGCCCGGCGGCATTCAGCAGCAGGACTTGCCGCCGCCTCCGGGCGGGACTGCGGCGCCGGGCGGCACCGCGGGTACGCTGCCCGGCCTGCCGCCGGGCCAGCGCCAGCCGCGCGGCACGCCGGGCGAAACGCCGGCTACCCCCGCGCCGCCGAGCGACGAGGTGGTGATCCAGCCGCCGGCGCAGAAGATTCCCGAACCAGCAGGCGGTGTTCTCCGGGCTCGACAAGATCACCGGCCGCATCATCTCGTTCGATGTCGCCATCAACGAGACGGTGCAGTTCGGCGCGCTGCAGGTGACGCCGCGCGTCTGCTACACGCGCCCGCCGACCGAGGCGGCCAACACCGACTCCTTCATCGAGGTGGACGAGATCACGCTGCAGGGCGAGATCAAGCGGTTGTTCACCGGCTGGATGTTCGCCGCGAGCCCGGGGCTGAACGCGATCGAGCATCCGATCTACGATATCTGGCTCGCCGACTGTAAGGGGGCGCAGGCGCCGACGGTCGCCGACGCGACGCCGGAGCCCGCGCGCACCGGTGCGCAGAAGCAGTTGCCGCGCAAGCAGGCCGCGCCGCCGATCTCCGCTCAGCCGCAGACATTGCCGCCGCCGCAACAGCCGCGCGCGCAACAGCAGCCGAAGCAACTCCCGCCGCCGCCGCTGGTGCGCTAGCCGGAAGAGCCGCTGGTGCGCTAGCCGGAAGAGGAGGGACCCGGCTGGCGCGAACGAGTTACGAGAACTGCAAATCGGTTTGGTGAGGTTGAGTTAACGAGAGCAGGTCTGTTGATTTCGAAGCGTGATTCAAAAATCAAGCGCGTTCTGATTCAAAAATGTCTGGCGGGTTCAAGTGTCTGCTGGATTCAGATGTCTACCGGGCCAGCGGTCAGGCTAGGGCGACGATGTGGTCGGCCGGCAGTGTTCAGGCAGCAGGACATACGGACGAGGAAAATCCGGAGACGCATCGCGCGCGAGCGATGCGATGTCGGGCCGGTTCGCGAATTCCTTCACCGCCACGCAAAACCCGGTGTCATCGGCGTCGGCGGTCTTGCGGATCGCCAGGCCAAGCCAGTGGTCGGCGTCGAATTCGCTGTGCGAGAAGCAGGTCACGCTTGAAATTGGACTCGATGTGGGGAGATCCGGCGATGCGGGGTCCCGTCCATTGCAGGAAAAGCGTTTCCAGATATCGCTGTTCCCCAGGTCAAAACCGGTCGCGCTGATGCGTATCATGATCATGGCCGGAACGCCGAGGCGCTCGCCGTCATAGAAAAGGATATCGGGTGGCACGAACGCCGACGACAACGGCGTGGGGTCCCATTCGCCGGGCGGCTTCAGATCAAGCGCATCGGCGTGGCGGGGTCGGCGTCGAACGTGATCAAGCCATCGTGCCGGCTGACGTTCACCCATTGAACGAAGTCGGCGAACCGAAGGTTCGTGTAGTCTTCGCTTGTGATTGAATTCAACTGATGGAGCGGAGACTTGTTTTGATAAATCACCCGATAGGCAAGGCGCTCGCTCGCGAACACCGCATCGTTCGGGAAACGCGCAGGCGGATTGATCCACCGGGAGATGAATTTGGCCGCCTGCTGGCGCGCCACGAAAAACTCCGCCTCACCGATCTCGCCCTGCAAGGCGAAGCGCACCGCCTGCCGAAGGCAATTCAGGCGCTGGTCCGGTCTTGGCGGGTTGACGACCAGCCTGATCGCGTCGAAGCGTTCGCCGCTGAGCGGGATCAGGTTGCACCAGCGGACGGCCGGCGCCGTCAAGGCAAACCGGCTCAGGAGCCGTCGGAACATCATGGCGCCGACGTATTGCTCTCGAACCGATGTTGCAGGCGGAGGCGCGAAACGCAGGACAAGTTGATCGGCGGGAGGTGACAAAATCGCGCCGAACGTTGTCTGCGCGCCGGCGTTGTCGAGCATCGCGCTCAACATGGCGAACGCCAGAGAGGTGGCCGCCACACTGCCAGCGACGGCAGTCTTGAGCCCGGTCCATGAAAAGTGCCGCCCCGGCATCACGCTGCCCGCCCCGCTTCCGCGCATCCGCCTGAACTGAGTAGGCGTACTGTCAGGCTCTTTTGGGGCGCAGCAGCAGCCGAAGCCGCCGCCGGTGGGCCTAGCCTAGCTCTTGCCGATCGCCTCCAGCGCCTGCGCGCCGGACCACGGCTGCGGCGCGAACGCATCGGCGTCGGCCTCGTCCTGCAGCGCCGCGGCGAGCATGCGATGATAGCGTGCGCGCGGCACCTCGATCGCGCCGAACAGCTTCAGGTGGTCGGTGAGGAATTGGGTGTCGAGCACGCGGTAACCCGCCATCTTCATGCGCGCGACGAGATGCACCAGCGCGACCTTCGAGGCGTCCCGCTTGAGGTGAAACATGCTCTCGCCGAAGAACACGCGGCCGAGCCGGACGCCGTAAAGCCCGCCGACCAGCGCGGCGCCGTCATAGACCTCGACCGTGTGGCAATGGCGCACCGCGAACAGGTCGCCGTAGAGCTGCCGGATGCGCGCGTTGATCCAGGTGCGCGCGCGCTGGGGTCCGGGCGCCGCGCAGCCCTCGATCACCGCGGCGAAGTCGCGGTCGCAGGTGACGGTGAGGGTGGTGTTGCGCACCGTGCGGGCGAGCCGCGCCGGGATGTGGAAGCCGTCGAGCGGGATGATGCCGCGCCGCTCCGGTTCCACCCAGTAGAGCGCCGGGTCCTCGGCGGTCTCGGCCATCGGAAAGATCCCGCAGGCATAGGCTTTCAGCAGCACCTCGGGGGTGAGCTCGAGGAGGGCGTTCTCGCGGCTGGCCATACGCCGATCCTAGAGCGATTCAGCGTCCGCGACGAACCACCTCGGCGCTCCGGTTCCCGCAGATGTGACCTGCGCGTGAGCCTCTCGAATCAGGCAAAGTTCCCGGTAACGCTTTGATAACCCTGTATCTCTCCAATTTTCTCTAATTCCGGAACGCATCGCGCCGCTCGGTCTTGTACTCACCGGAGGCGATGAGTGCCATGAAACCCGAACAACGTACCATTCTGTTTGTCGAGGACGAGCCGCTGCTGGGCGAGCTCATGACCGAAGCCCTCACCGACAAGGGATTCGAAGTGCAGGCCGTTCCCGACGCCGGCGGTGCGCTGCGTTACCTGTTGTCCGGTGCCGATGTCGACGTGCTGTTCACCGATATCGACCTCGGCGCGGGCATGGACGGCGCGCAGCTCGCCAAGCTTGCGCGCGAGATGCGCCCCGGCCTGCCGATCGTTTATGCCTCGGGCCGCCGCAGCGTGAACGACATTCCGACGGTGCCCGACTCGATCTTCCTGCCCAAGCCGTATTCGCTCAGCCAGGTCGACCAGACCCTGTCGCGGATCGGCGGCAAGTAGACATCGGTAACGCGGCCCGGCCGTCCAAAGCCGGCGCGACCTTTACTGTTTCATCCCGCCGCGCGCGAGAAACTGCTCCAGCCAGTGGATGTGATAGTCGCCGTCGATGATGGCCTGGTCCCGCACCAGCGCACGGAACAGCGGCAGCGTGGTCTCGATCCCGTCGACCACGAATTCATCGAGGCAGCGGCGCAATCGCATCAGGCATTCGGCGCGCGTCTTGCCGTGCACGATCAGCTTGCCGACCATCGAGTCGTAATACGGCGGGATGGTGTAACCTTGGTACACCGCGGAATCGATGCGCACGCCGAGGCCGCCCGGCGCGTGGTAGTGCACGATCTTGCCCGGCGAGGGGCGGAATGAGACCGGGTTCTCGGCATTGATGCGGCACTCGATGGCGTGCCCGTGGAAGCGGATGTCTTCCTGGCGCAGTGTCATCTCGGCCCCGCTCGCGACGCGGATCTGCTCGAGGATCAGGTCGATGCCGGTGATCTGCTCGGTCACCGGATGCTCGACCTGGATGCGCGTATTCATTTCGATGAAGTAGAACCTGCCGTCCTCGTAGAGGAACTCGACAGTGCCGACGCCGAGATATTTCATCTCGCGCATCGCCGCCGCCACCGTCTCGCCGATCTCTTCGCGCGCACCGGCGTTGAGGGCAGGAGAGGGGCTCTCCTCCAGCACCTTCTGGTGCCGGCGCTGCAGCGAACAGTCGCGCTCGCCGAGATGGATCGCGTGGCCCTTGCCGTCGGCCAGCACCTGGACTTCGATATGCCGCGGCTGCGCGAGGTATTTCTCCAGATAGACCGCGTCGTCGCCGAATGCGGACTTCGCCTCGCCGCGCGCGGTCGCGAGCGCTTCGGACAGCTCGGCCTCGCTGCGCGCGACCTTCATGCCGCGCCCGCCGCCGCCGGCCGCCGCCTTCACCAGCACCGGAAAGCCGATCTCGCGTCCGATCACGAGCGCCTCGGCATCCGACGTGATGCCGCCCTCGGAGCCGGGCACCACCGGAATGCCGAGTTTCCTGGCGGTGCGCTTCGCCTCGATCTTGTCGCCCATCAGGCGGATGTGTTCGGGTCGCGGGCCGATGAAGTCGACGTTGTGATCCTTCAGGATCTCGGCGAAACGGGCATTCTCCGAGAGAAAGCCGTAGCCCGGATGGACCGCGTCGGCGCCGGTGATCTCGCAGGCGGTGAGCAGCGCCGGGATGTTCAGGTAGCTGTCGCGCGCCGGCGGAGGGCCGATGCAGACGCTCTCGTCGGCGAGGCGCACATGCATCGCGTCGGCATCCGCGGTCGAATGCACCGCGACCGTCGCGATGCCGAGCTCCTTGCAGGCGCGCAGCACCCGCAGCGCGATCTCGCCGCGGTTGGCGATCAGGATCTTGTCGAACATCGCGCCGCCCGATCCACTGGCGTCATGTGCATGCGCTGCGGTTGCGCATCATCATTCGACAATCATCAGCGGCTCGCCGTACTCGACCGGCTGGCCGTCCTCGAACAGGATCTGCGTGACCACGCCGCCGCGCGGCGCCGGAATCTGGTTCATGGTCTTCATCGCCTCGACGATGAGCAGCGTGTCGCCCGCCTTCACGGCGCTGCCGACCTCGACGAAGGACTTGGCACCCGGCTGCGCCGCGCGGAACGCGGTGCCGACCATCGGCGAGGGCACCATGCCGGGATGCTTGGCCGGATCGGTGTCAGCCGCCAGCATGATCGCGGGCGCCGGCGCGCTCGCCGGGATCGGCGGCACGTGCGAGCCGCCCGCGGCGACCACATGCGTCACCGCCTGGCGCACGACGCGCACGCGCAAGCCCTCGCGCTCGACCTCGATCTCGGTGAGGTGCGTTTCGTCGAGCAGCTTGGCCAGCTCGCGGATCAGGTCCTGTTCGCTCAACTCGGTCGCCCGGCTTCTGTCGTGGAATGGGACGGCGTCACTTTAGGCTTTTGCCTTGATGCCGATAAGGGATGCAAGTCCCGCAATCGCGAGCGCATAGCCCTCAACCCCGAGACCGCAGATCACCCCCCTGGCGCCTTTCGAGATGTAGGAGTGATGACGGTACTCCTCGCGCTGGTGGATGTTGGTGATGTGCACCTCGACGGTCGGAAGCTGCACCGCATAGATCGCGTCGAGGATCGCGACCGAGGTCGTGGTGTAGCCGGCGGGGTTGATGACGACGCCGAGCGCTCCCTTCTGCTTCGCCTCGTGAAACGCGTCGACGATGGCGCCTTCATGGTTCGACTGGCGGAACTCCACCTCGAGGCCGAAACGCCGCGCCGCGTCGCGGCACAACGCCTCAACGTCGGCCAGCGTCGCGTGTCCGTACTTTTCCGGCTCGCGAGTGCCGAGCGAGTTGAGGTTCGGCCCGTTGAGGACGTAGATCGTCTTGGCCATCTTACTGCGCGCGTGCGGCTTCGATTTTCTGTCCCAGCGCGGCGAGTCCGACGGCGCCGATGACGACGTCGTTGCCGATCACATAGCTCGGCGTGCCGTTGAGGCCGAGCGCTTCGGCGAGCTTGGCGCTCTCCTGCAGGGTGGCGGCGACCTCCTCGCTCCGGAGGTCCTTCTCGAGCCGCGCCATGTCGAGGCCGATCTCCTTGGCCACCGCGAGCGCGCGCGCCTTGTCGGCCTGGCCGCGGCCGAGCAGCATCTTCTGATGGAAGTCCATGTACTTCTTGCCGCTCTTGTCCTGCATCCGCACCGCCACCGCGACCTGCGCGGCCTCGACCGAACCCGGTCCGAGCACCGGGAATTCCTTCAGCACCACCTTGAGCTTCGGATCCTTGCCCATCAGCGCGGTCATGTCGCCGAGCGCGCGCTTGCAGTAGCCGCAGTTGTAATCGAAGAACTCGACGAACGTGACGTCGCCCTGCGGATTGCCGAGCGTCACGTGGCGCGGCGAGTTGAACAGCTCTTCGGCATGCGTCTTGATCGCGCCGCGCGCCTTGTCGGCTTCCGCGACCTGCTGCTTCTTCTCGAGCTCCTGCATCACCTCCTGCAGCACTTCCGGATGCTTGAGCAGGTAGTCGCGGACGATCTGTCCGATCTCGTCGCGCTGCGGCTGCGAGAAGGTTTGCGCCGACGCGGCGGTCACGCCGGCAAGCGCGATCGCCGCGGCGGCGATCACGGAGGAAAGGCGGATCATTGGGTCTGTCCTGTGCTGGCCGGTCCGGTCCTGACCGGGCCGAAGGTAATGTTGGTGCTGCTGAAGAGACCGGTTTTTGGCGGTCTCAGCCCGACGATGTCGTCGGCCTTGACCCAGCCGGGCGAGCCGGTGGGAAACCGCGTCTTGGCGCGCGACGCAAGCTCGCGCGCGGTCTTCATGTCGCCGCGGGCGAGCGCCGCCTGGGCGGACGCGAGGTCGGCTTCCGCGAGATCGCCCTTGCGCCCGTACGCCATGGCAAGCTGGGCGTACACATCCGGCGCGTCCGGCTCGCGCTGCATCGCGACCTTGAGGAGCGAAATCGCCTCCGCGGCGTAGCGGTTGTCGCCGGTCGCGACCAGCGCCTGTCCGAGCATGATGCGGATCAGCGCGGCATTCGGCGCCAGCGCGACGGCGCGGCGCAGCGGCGCAATCGCCTCGGCCGGCCGCGCGCCTTCGAGCAGCGCCTGGCCCTTGAGCTCGTGGAAGTAGGGATTGTTCGGCTGCGCGGCGATCAGCGCGTCGATCAGCGCGGTGGCGTTCGCGACGCCGGTGAAGCGGTAGGCCGAGATCGCGCGGGCGTAGCGCGCCGGCAGGCTCACGTCGGTCGAGGGATAGCGGCGCGCGACCGCGTCCGGCCGCTCGAGGAAGCCCGCGAGCTTCGCCCGCATCATGTCGTGGCGCAGCTGCAGCTCCGGCGGGTCGAGCTTGTCCCAGTGGGGATTGGTCTTGACCAGTTCCTCCAGCGCCGCGACGCGCTCGCGCGGCATCGGATGCGATTGCTGGTAGGGATCGACGCGTGAGGAGACGATCATGATGTCGTCGGCGAAGCGCTTGAAAGTCGCCTGCATGCCCTTGGCGGACTGCTGCGTGGCGTTGAGGAACTTGACGCCGGCGCGGTCGGCCGCCTCTTCTTGCGCGCGCTGATAGGAGAGCAGCGTGCGGCGGATCATCTCCTGCGGCGCCTGGATGGCGGCCTGGCCGATCACGCCGGTGTTGCGGCTATTGGATGCGACGCCGGCCGCGATGGCGCCGACGCCGAGCAGCAGCGCGATGATCGAGGCGGTCTGCGCGGTGGCAAGCTGCTCACGCAGCCGCGCCAGATGGCCGCCCGCCAGATGGCCGGTCTCGTGCGCCAGCACGCCGATGATTTCGTTCGGGGTCTTGGAATTGTAGAGCGCGCCGACGTTGACGAAGATGCGCCGCCCGTCCATCACGAACGCATTGAAGACGCGCTCGTTGATCAGCACGACCTGCACGTTCTGTTGCGCGAGGCCGGCGACGCGCAGGATCGGCGCGGTATAATCGCGCAGGAGTTGCTCGATCTCGCTGTCGCGAATGACCGGCAGGCCGCCGCCGGGCTTGGGCTGCGCGAATGCCGGCTGGCTGCCGACCGCGATCGCGAACGCTGTCGCACAGGCAATCGCGCGCGAAACTGGCATCGCGCGGCGCGCCCTGCTAGGTGTTCGTCCGCCCATCCGGATTCCCGACTGCTGCGCCGCAAACTAGGGACCCCGGCGGCTGGGGTCAACGCGCGGCACTGTCACGTTTTGCGGCGCGCGAGAGGCAGAAAGCCGCCGATTGCGGCACCAGCGAGGCAGCGCAACCCGCTGGCCCGCCACGGAAAATTTCGGAACCTGGATGATGCTCGAGACGGCCCGCAACCTGCTCATTCCCTCGACGCGCAGCGACGTGCCCCCGTTCATGGTGATGGACGTGATGGCGGCCGCAGCCCGCATCGAGGCGGCGGGCGGGCGCGTCGTACACATGGAGGTCGGGCAGCCGGCCGCGCCTGCCCCGCGCGTCGCGCGCGAGGCCGCGAAAGCCGCGCTCGATCTCGGCGACATCGGCTATACCGCCGCGCTCGGGATGCCCGGCCTGCGCAGCCGCATCGCGCAGCACTACGCCGAGGCCTACGGCGTGACCGTGGAGGCGGAGCGCGTGGTCGTCACCACCGGCTCCTCGGCCGGCTTCATCCTTGCGTTCCTGGCGCTGTTCGAGCCGGGCGACCGTGTCGCGGTCGCGTGTCCGGGCTATCCGCCGTATCGCCATATCCTCACCGCGCTCGGCTGCGAGCCGGTGATGATCGAGATTTCCGCCGCCACGCGCTGGGCGCTGACCGTCGACGCCTTGCTCGCCGCGCACCGCCGCACCCCGCTCAAAGGCGTGCTGGTCGCGAGCCCGGCGAACCCGACCGGCACGATGATGCGCCCCGACGACCTTTCCACGCTGATCGCGGCGGCGGAAGGCGAGGGCATCCGCTTCATCTCGGACGAGATCTATCACGGTCTCGACTACGCGTTTCCGGCCGCGACCGCGGCGCAGTTCTCCGACCGGGCGGTCATCATCAACTCGTTCTCGAAGTATTTCTGCATGACCGGCTGGCGCGCCGGCTGGATGGTGGTGCCGGACGCGCTGCTCCGCCCGGTGGAACGGCTGCAACAGAACCTCGCGATCTCGGTTCCGACACTCTCGCAGGTCGCGGCGGCTGCCGCCTTCGAGGGACGGGCCGAAATGGAGGAGGTGAAGCACGGCTACGAGGAGAACCGGCGCATCCTGGTCGGGGGCTTGCCCAAGGCCGGACTGGACAGCTTCCTGCCGGTCGACGGCGCGTTCTATCTCTATGCCGACGTTTCGCGCTTTACCGGTGACAGCTTCGACTTCGCCAAGCGCATGCTGGAGGAGGCGGGCGTCGCCGCCACGCCGGGGATCGATTTCGACCCGGTGCACGGCCGTGAGTTCATCCGCTTCTCCTATGCGGGTTCCACGGCGGATATGCGCGAAGCGGTTGAGCGGATCGGGACATGGTTACGCAGGGGTTGAACGCATTTCACCTCTGCGTGACCCACGCTTGCGCCGGACTCCCGGTCGCGCTAAATCCCTTGACATTCACCCCATGATTCCGGGCCGAAGTCGCGTCCGCACCGCGTGACGCCGAGGCAGGAAATCAGAACATCGGAGCGATGACGTATGTGGAGCGGCCCCAAGGGCGCCAGCGTTCAAGAGCGCCTTGACCGTGCTCAGGAAGCCAAGAAAACGTTGCTCGAACGGTTCAAGCAGCAGCCTGGACCGGGCGACAAGGAATACGAGGAGCGTCAGGCCCAGTTGAAGGCCGTCGCCGAATCCCGCCGCGAGCGCGAGCA
Source organism: uncultured Alphaproteobacteria bacterium (assembly GCA_963839985.1). GTDB lineage: Bacteria > Pseudomonadota > Alphaproteobacteria > Rhizobiales > Xanthobacteraceae > PALSA-894. The sequence goes on from CAWIXG010000008.1 coordinate 73,709, forward strand.
GCTGCGCCTCAAGGAGAAGGCGGAAGAGACCGCCCGTCGCGCCGAAGAGGCTCGCCTCAAGGCCGAACGCCAGGTGCGCGAAGCCGAAGAAGCCCGCGTGCGCGCGATTCAGGAGGCGCAGGAGGCGACCGAGCGCAAGGCGCGCGAGGAAGCCGAATTCGCCGTGCTGATGAAGGCGGAGGAAGACGCGCGCCGCATGGCGATCGTGAAAGAGCAGCGTGAGGCGCGCAAAGCCGCCAAGAAAAAGAAGAAGCGCGGGCTCTAGGTTGGCGCGATAACGGGATCGTGTCGGTTGCGATCTGCGCCCTCGCGATCGCCGCTGCGGGTGCCGTGCGGCGTGCCGGCGATCATTGCGATCGTCGGGATCTGGTCGCGGATCGTCTCGCCGCTGGTGTTGCTGCAGACCGCACAGGAGGCCGATCCGGACGGACTCTTCGCAAAGTTTTGAGACCATGGCATATTTAGTTCCATGGCAACGGCACTCTACGTCATCGCGACCAGTGAAAATTTCAACGAGCAGGGATATCTGGCCGCAAATCCCGATGTCGCCGACGCGCATCGCAGGGGCCTCATTCGCGACGCGCGCTCCCACTTCGAGCGGTTCGGCCGCGGTGAGGGGCGCAAGCTGCGTATTGAAGGCTCGGTAGCCGAAGAGCGCGCGGAGAAGATGCAGAGGATTGAACCTCTGCTCAGGCTCGATATGCCGCATGTCCGGCGTGGCGCGAAATACGACTTTCTTGTCGAGGGGCTTCGTTCCTCAGCGGCCGTCGTCGACACCTTGAATGTCTCTTCGCACGAGTACGACGACGGCACCTTGCGGCTGATCGACGAATTCAAGGACGGCATCATCCTCGATTGCGGCGCGGGTTTGCGTCCGACCTACCATTCCAACGTCGTCAACTTCGAGATCGTCGACTACGACACGACCGACGTGCTCGGCGTCGGGGAGGAGCTTCCGTTCAAGGACGACTCCTTCGATGCGGTGATTTCCATCGCGGTTCTCGAGCATGTGCGCAATCCGTTTGCATGCGCATCAGAAATCGCGCGTGTGCTTAAGCCCGGCGGAAAGCTCGTTTGCTGCGTACCATTCCTTCAGCCGCTGCATGGATTTCCGCACCACTACTTCAACATGACGCACCAAGGCCTGCGCACCTTGTTCGACGGCAAGCTGCAGATCGACGAACAGTTCGTCTCGGACTCGGGCCTGCCGATCTGGTCGTTGAGCTGGATGCTGCGCAACTGGGCCGAGGGGCTGGATGGCCGCGCGCGCGACCAGTTCCTGTCGATGGCGGTTCGCGATCTGATGGAAAATCCCGCCGTGCTGCTGGATCGCCCCTGGGTGCGCAAGCTTTCACGCGAGAAGAACTTCGAGCTCGCAAGCACGACAATGCTGACCGCGCACAAGCCGGGATCCTAGCGTCGGAAGGCCGCCGAAGCATTGACCGGCCGGAGCGAGGTGCGACCGCGCAACGCAGCCGCGGCGCTGGTGGCCGCCCACGACACCCGCCCAATATCGAAGGAATATCACAGGGGCAATCTTTCCCGAAAGCCAACCTGAGCGGAAAGCCGAGCACCAGCACGGCTGCCACGGTGATGGGCCGGTTGCCTCAGATGCGTTCCACACGGTGCGACATGAGGTCGGCAGAAGGACTGGCGAAGCGTCGTAACGCCTGTTACCTGAGCGCAGAATGCCGACTCGCTATTTCCTCAGTTCTGACGCGACGAGAAGGGCTTGGCACGTCGCCTCGCTGTGGCTGCTGACCGTTGTTGTCTTGGTCTGGCGCCGTCCGGACCAGTTCTCGCATCCTTACATCTGGGGGGAAGAAAGCTTCGTTTTGCGCGATTACACTGAACGTGGCCTCGCCGCAATATTTGGCTCAATCCATGGCTTCCCGGACTTGATCGCACGCGCGATTTCGGTTTTCAGCTTTCAACTCTCAATCCTCCATGCGCCGTGGATTGGCCTAATTCTGACGACTGCATTTACCGCGTTCGTCGTGTCGAGCGTGTATCTGTCGCCGACACATTTGCGATGGCGTTATCTTTGCGCAACTGTGACGCTGATTATTCCCACTGGGCCGGAAAACTATGCCGTCACGCTTTATTCGTTTTGGTGGGCCGGACTTCTTCTTTTACTTGCTTTGCTATGGCGCGAGAGCCACCAAGCCTTGCGCGCGTTCTTCATCGCACTTGGGGGACTTTCCAGCCCAATCATTATTCCTTTGGCGCCGCTCTTTGTGCTCCGAGCGCTGGCGTCAAGGGAGCGGCGAGACGGCATCGCGGCCTTTATCGCCCTATCATGTGCGCTCGTCACATCAGCGACCGCGCTTGTCCATTACAGCACCGCTTCGCCCGCTGTCCTCTCCCTGAGCGAGGCTGCACCACTGATCGGCAAGTTCGTCGGCGGATTTGTCGCGTCGGCATTTGCCAGCACGCCAGCACGTGAACTGGCCGCCGGCCTTGTCATGCTGACAATCTGCGGCGCCCTTGCTTACGGCGCCCGAGACCGTCTTGACCAAAATTTCGCGTTACTCATCGCTGCTTTAATCGCGATTATCGCGGCTACGGCCTTACGAAATAAGCCTTCTGAGCTTCTTATTTTTCAGGCAGCACCGCGATATTTCTTCTACCCGTATATCCTGATTGCGTGGTCGCTGTTCTGGATCGCCGCGACGACCGCATCAAAACCGCGGAGGATCGTGGCCACAGCCCTCGTCGGGTTCGGTATTGCACAAGGACTAACACATCCACTCTTCACGTGGCGTCACGATCCGCTTGACTGGCGCGCTAACATCGAGGCTTGCGCCGCTGCGGACAACTTTGATCTGCAAATCCACGTTACGGGCGGCTCCGCCAATCCTCTCGCAGGCGGCCATGTTGAATGGCGCTTTCGTTTTAGCGGTGAACAGTGCAGAAAGCTGATCGAGCGAAGCCTCCTATAAGGCGAAGCGCTAGTCCGGCGAAGCCGCACATTGCCGACCAGGTAGGCCGGCTGATAGATCGCAACGGCGAGCGCGAAGGTGGCGTAATTCGGCGACGAGCGCGAGCGCACTCACCAGCGCGCAGCGCCGGATTTCCGTCCACAGATTCTGCAGACGGCGTGCCCAATGCCGAAGTCAGCCTTCGACGCCGCAACCGCGCGCATGTCCGCCGAGGTGCTCCGGGGCCAGGACGAGGGATCAAGACCGTGGCTTTGCGGCAAAAGGAGCGGATGGCAAGCCTGTGGGGCTTTCAAAACTCCACGTCGAGCTCTTCGACTTCTTCGGGCTCGGACTTCGCATCCTCGGCCCATTGCTTCATCGCGGGCAGTGCCAGGATCGCCGCGCAATAGGCGGCGCAATCGCTGTCGAGCTTCACGTCATAGGTTTTGAAACGGGTGCAAACCGGCGCATACATCGCGTCGGCCATCGCAGGCTTCTCGCCGAACAAAAAAGGCCCGCCGTATTTCGCCAGGCACTCGCGCCAGATCGCGGCGACCCGATCGATGTCGGCCTGCACGCCGGCCCAGACTTTGAACGCCGGGTAGTGCGCGCGCAAATTCATCGGCAGCGCGGAGCGCAGATTGGAGAAGCCCGAGTGCATCTCGCCTGAGATCGAGCGGCAGTGTGCGCGTGCTGCGCGGTTCTCCGGCAGCAGCCCGGCCTCCGGCTTCAACTCGTTGAGATATTCGCCGATCGCGAGCGTATCCCACACCTTGATGCCGTCATGGGTCAGGCAGGGCACGAGAAACGACGGCGAGAGCAACAGAAGCTCGGCGCGTCCGGTTGGATCGTCCGCCGACACCATGTCGACCGCGACGTCGAGCCCTGCCATCTTGCACAGCAGCCACCCGCGCAGCGACCAGGAGCCGTAGTTGCGGCTGTTGATGGAAAGGTGGGCCTCAGCCATTGGACATCCTCGCTTGCCGGCAAACGCATCGGAACGGGCAGGGCGCCCGCGCCAAACAGATCCAAACCGCAGCGCAACGCGCCGCTTCACCCGGCAAGGGCAGTTATCCACGTAGATCCGGCCCGCGATTATTATCTCGCAGTGCAACAAGAAATGCACTAACTTTTCCGTGCCGGGTTGGAGTTGTTGTCAGGGGTTGGCGCCGCGCCCGCGGCGCCGCAGGTCATGCTTTACCAGGCGTATCAGGCGCATTCCGACATCATGGTCCCGGTCCGGGCCTGGGCAGGTGCGGCTATCCGGGCTTTCGGCCCGATCAACGGCTTTGGCAGTCCGGCCGTGAAGAACCTCACCGCGGCCTATGAGTTGATCGCGCGTTCCGGCCTGACCCATGTGCGTCCGCCCTATGGCATCGACAGCGTGCTGGTCGGGAACGAAGAGGTCGCCGTCACCGAGGAGGCCGCGCACGTCACGCCGTTCGGCACGCTGCTGCGCTTCAGGAAGGACGCGACCACCGAGCAGCCGCGCGTGCTTCTGGTGGCGCCGCTGTCCGGGCATTTCGCAACGCTGCTGCGCAACACCGTGAAGACGATGCTGCCGGAGCACGATGTCTACATCACCGACTGGCACAATGCGCGCGATGCGCCGCTCTCGGCCGGCCGCTTCGGCTTCGACGAATACGTCGAGCACCTGATCACGTTTCTCGAGGTCATCGGCCCCGGCGCGCATATCGTCGCGGTGTGCCAGCCCTGCGTCGCGACGCTCGCCGCGGCGGCCGTGATGGCGCAGACCAACAACCCGGCGCAGCCGCATTCCATGACCTTGATGGCGGGGCCGATCGACTGCCGCGTCAATCCGACGAAGGTGAACGAGCTCGCGACGTCGAAGCCGATGTCGTGGTTCGAGCAGAACCTGATCGCGACCGTGCCGCTGCGCTATCCGGGCGCGTTCCGCAAAGTCTATCCGGGCTTCGTGCAGCTTGCCGCATTCATGAGCATGAACATCGACCGCCACGTGAAGGCGCACCGCGAGCTTTACGACAATCTGGTCGCCGGTGATCTCGCCAAGGCCGCCGCCACCAAGGCGTTTTATGACGAATATTTCGCAGTGCTCGATCTCGCGGCCGAGTTCTATCTTGAGACGGTGAAGATCGTCTTCCAGGACTACGCGCTCGCCAAGGGCGAACTGAAGTTTCGCGGCGAACTGGTCGAGCCGCGCGCGATCCGCCGCACCGCGCTGTTTACCGTCGAGGGCGAGAAAGACGACATCTGCGCGGTCGGCCAAACCCTTGCGGCGCAGGATCTGTGCAGCAGCATCAAGCCTTTCCGCAAGCGTCATCACATGCAGCCGGGGGTCGGGCACTACGGCGTGTTTTCCGGCAGGAAATGGGAAGCGCAGATCTATCCGCTGCTGAAGAACACGATTTTGTCGAGCGAATAGGCGGCGCCTGGGCGCCGGAATGCGTGCTACCCAGGAGCGGCAAACGAGGCACGATGCCGATTCTGACCGTCAGGCACGTCACGACCTATCGCTACCGGCATCCGGTCGCGTTCGGCGAACATCGCATGATGCTGCGGCCGCGTGACGATTGCGACCAGAACGTGCTGGAATCCGAAATCAGGATCACGCCCGAGCCAAGCGAGATCGCCTGGACGCGCGACGCGTTCGGCAATCATGTCGCGACGGCCCGTTTCGCGGAGCGCGCGGCAGCGCTTCATGTCGAAAGCATAATCTGCGTCGACCACGCACCGGCCGACTTCCGCGCAGACGATATCGCGCCGTCGGCGCGTGTTTATCCGTTCGCCTATCCGGCAGGCGAGCGCGCCGAGCTTGCGCGCTATATCGCGCAGCCACCGCAGCCGCGCGAAATCGCGCGCTGGGCGGAAGGCTTCCTGTCGCCTGACGGAACGGCCGGCACGCACGCGCTGCTCTCCGGCATGACGCACACCGTCAAGCGCACATTCCGGCACGGCGCGCGGCATCAGAAGGGCACGCATGATCCGGAAATGACCCTGCGGCTCGGTGGCGGCAGCTGCCGCGATCTCGCCGTGCTGATGATCGCCGCGCTGCGCTCGCTCGGCTTCGCGGCGCGGTTCGTGTCCGGCTATCTCAATGTCGCGGATTCCGGGGATGAAAGCCTCACCGGCGGCAACACCCATGCGTGGGTCCAAGTCTACGTGCCGGGCCCCGGTTGGGTCGACCTCGATCCATCGAGCGGCGAGGTCGGCAACAAGAACCTTGTGCGCGTCGCGGTCGTGCACGCGCCGCACGAGGCAATCCCGCTGCAGGGCAGCTGGGTCGGCTTCGCGTCGGACCATCTGGTCATGAACGTCGCGGTCAAAGTTGCGGCGTCTAATGGAACTTTAACCCCGCAAATTCCTTAACCCGGGTCCTGCGCGGCGCGCGGACCGAATAAGGTCACCCATGAAAATCCGTGCGGGCTACGAGATCGCCTACGATTGCCCGCAGCCGACGCCGATGATCCTGCAGGTCAGCGTCCACCCGTCGCGCCAGGCAGATCTGATCAGCTGGGACGGGTTGAAGATCGATCCGGTGATCCCGGCCAACACTTACCACGACACCTTCGGCAACTTCTGTCACGTGATCCGGGCGCCCGCGGGAAGGCTCACGCTGTCGACGGATTTCCTCGTCCAGGACAGCGGCGAACTGGACGAGTTCGTCCCCGACGCGATGGCGCACCCGCTGGAAGAGCTCCCGGTCGACGCGCTGATCTTCCTGCTCGGCAGCCGTTACTGCGAAACCGACCGCATGTCGGATTTCGCGTGGTCCACCTTCGGCCATCTCCCGAAGGGCTGGGGCCTGGTCCAGGCGATCTGCGACTTCGCGCATGAGCGCATCAAGTTCGGCTACGAGTTCGCCAGCACGGAGAAGACCGCATTCGACGCCTTCACGGAGCGGCGCGGCGTGTGCCGCGACTACGCGCATCTCGCCGTCACGCTCTGCCGCTGCATGAACATCCCGGCGCGCTACTGCACCGGCTATCTCGGCGACATGGGCACCGAACCGCCCTACGGTCCGGGCGATTTCGCCGCCTGGTTCGAGGCCTATCTGGGCGGGCGCTGGTACTTGTTCGATCCGCGCAACAATGTGCGCCGCCTCGGCCGCATCCTGATGGCGCGCGGACGCGACGCCACCGACGTCGCGATGGTGACCTCGTTCGGGCCGTGCACCCTGGTGAACTTCAAGGTGGTGACCGACGAGGTTCCGGAGATCGCCGCCGCGGTGTGACGGCCGTCCGCCGCGCTGAGAAGCGCGATTTTTGCAACGACCGAGTGGCTTGGCCCCCGCCGACAGGGTCCGGTTCCGCCCATGTGAAATGTTGGCGCGCTATCCGCTCTGTCTCTATAAGCTGCCGCTCGGGCACTTCGGGTGGATTGGTTCACGTCAGAATGGACAGCGATTTCCGCGCGGACATCGACGCGGTCGAGGCGATTGCGGCGGTTCCGACAATTCTCAACGTCGTTTGCCGTGTCACCGGCATGGGCTTCGCGGCGGTTGCGCGCGTCACGCCGGAGCGCTGGGTGTGTCTGGCCGTCAACGACGAGATCGCGTTCGGGCTTCAACCCGGCGGCGAGCTCAAGGTCGACACCACGATCTGTCACGAGGTGCGCCAGGCGCGCGACGCGGTGGTGATCGACCACGTCGCCGAGGACGAATTGTTCTGCAAGCACCACACGCCCGCGATGTACGGCTTCCAGAGCTACATCTCGATGCCGATCTTTCTCAACGACGGCAGCTTCTACGGCACGCTGTGCGCGATCGACCCGCGGCCGGCGAAGCTGAAGAACCCGGGTGTGATCGGCATGTTCAAGCTGTTTGCCGAGCTGATCGCCTTCCAGCTGGAGGCGGGACAACGCCTCGCGAGCGCGCAGGCCGATCTGTACGATGCGCGTGCGACGTCGCTCTTGCGCGAGCAGTTCATTGCGGTGCTCGGCCACGACCTGCGCAACCCGCTCGCCTCGATCGCGGCGGGCACGCGGCTGATTCAGAAGACGAAGCTCGAGGACAAGGCCGTCACGATTCTCGACATGATGGGCAAGAGCGTCGCACGCATGTCGGCGCTGATCGACAACGTGATGGATCTTGCCCGCGGGCGGCTTGGCGGCGGCCTGACGATGATACGCACCGCCGAACCGCTCGAGCCCGCCTTGCAGCATGTCGTCAGCGAGCTGCGCAACGCCTATCCGGACCGCGCGATCGAAGCGGAATTCAACCTCACGCGCCCGGTTCAGGTCGACCGCGAGCGCGTCGCGCAATTGCTCTCGAACCTGCTCGGCAACGCGCTGGTCTACGGCGCCGAGGGCGAACCGGTGCGGGTGAGGGCATCGACTACGGCTGCGGACTTCGAGCTGTCGGTGAGCAACCGGGGCCCGGCGATCGCGCCGGCGACGATGGCGCGGTTGTTTCAGCCCTTCGCGCGGGGCGACGTGCGACCGAACCACCAGGGGTTGGGGCTCGGTCTCTACATCGCAAGCGAGATCGCACGCGCGCATGGCGGCATGATCGATGTGGCCTCGACCGCGGACGAGACGCGCTTCACCTTCCGCATGCCGCTGGAATAGTTTGCATCACGCGGCCGATCTGCGCTTCCATGGAGCATGATCCCGAAAAGTGGGCACCGGTTTCCCGCCTGCACGAAGCCTTGGCATAGTCCTCTCGCGTGGATCGATGCTTCGGCGGGCGAGGGCAGGTCGGAAGAGATCATGCTCCACGAATAATCCGGAGGCGGCGGATGCACCCGGTCCCGCGCATCGTTCCGGCACTACTCAGCTTCGCGGCGGGCTACGTCGACGCCTGCACGTTCCTCGCGCTGTTCGGTCTCTACGTTGCGCAGGTGACCGGCAGCTTCGTCGTGGTCGGCGCCGAACTGGTCGCGCATGACGAGAGCTTCCTGATCAAGATTCTCGCGATTCCGGTGTTTTTCGCGGCCGGCGTTTTCACCACGATCATCGCCGATGTGCTGCGCAGGCGCGGGCGCTCACCGCTCGTCTGGACGCTCGCGCTCGAGTGCGTGCTGCTCGCCGCATTGCTGATACTCGGCCTGCTGGTTCCCTTCACGCGCGACCCGAATGCGCCGTTCACACTGCTTGCCGCGATGCTCGGGCTGTCTGCGATGGGCGTGCAGAGTGCGGCCGTGCGCGTCCTGCTGCCAGGCGTCGCCTCGACCAATGTGATGACCACGAACACCACGCTGTTCGCGATCGACACCGGCGAGTTGCTGATCGGCTGGCACGGCCGCCGCCGCGGCGATGTGCAGGCGGCGGCGCAATATTCCGCGGCACGGTCGCGGCTCGCAGTCCTGATCCCGCTCGGCCTCGGATTCCTGTTCGGCACCGCGGCCGGCGCGGTCGGATATCTGTGGTTCGGCTTGTGGTGTCTGGTGGTCGTGCTCGCGGAACTGGTCGGGCTGATCGTGTGGGCGCGCTTGATCGCGAAAAGCGGGAACCGGTCTTCGGCCGCTACTCCGCCTTGATCCCCGCGCCCTTGATGATCGGCCACCACTTCTCGATCTCGGTCTTCTGGAACGCCGCGAGGCCTTCCGGCGTCTGCTGTTGAGGTCCGGCGACGTCGAGCCCGAGCTCGGAGAACCTCGCCTTGATGGCCGGATCGGCGAGCGCCTCCCGCATCGCCTTGTTCAACGTGCCGATGACATCCTTCGGCGTGCCCTTCGGCGCCCAGAAGCCGAACCAGCCGGACATGTAAAGTCCGGGCACACCGGTCTCGTCCGAGGTCGGAATGTCCGCCATCGAGGCCGAGCGCTGCGGCGAGAGGTTCGCGATCGCCTTGATGGTTCCGCCACGCACCTGCGGCAGCGCCACCGCACCCTGCACGACCAGCAGATCGACCTGGCCCGACACGAGATCGGTCATCGCCGGCCCCGCGCCGCGATAGGGGATGAACGTCACCTCGGTCTTGGTCAGCTGCTGCAGCAGGATGCCCGACACGTTCGCGGCGGCGTTCTGGTTCACGAACGTGACCTTGCCGGGATCCTTCTTCATCAATGCGACGAGTTCGGTCAGGTTGTTCGCCGCCAGATTTTTCTTCGCGACCAGCAATTGCGGATTGTTCGAGATCAGCCCGATCGGCTCGAAATCCTTCTCCAGGTCGTAGTTGAGCTTGTAGATGATGCTGCCGACATGGGTGTCCCACTGGCCGATGTCGATCGTGTAGCCGTCGGCCGGCGCGCGCGCGACGCGGCCGACGCCGATGCTGCCGCCGGCGCCGCCGACATTTTCGATCACGATCGGCTGACCGAGGATCGGACGCATCCGCTCCGCCATGATGCGCGCCGCAGTGTCGGTCGAGCCGCCGGGCGGGAAGGGGACGATCAGCGTGATCGGGCGCGAGGGGAAGGGTTGGGCGTGCGCGCCCGAAATGGCGGCAAGTGCGAGTGCGAACGCAATGGCGAATTTCTTCATGGCTGTTTTCCCCCGGAGCGTCGAATGTTCAATGACGTTAATCCGCCTTAAGGTTCGAGTCGCGAACGATGTGGCCGATGTCTTCGGATTGCTTGCGGATGAACGCTGAAAAATCCGGCCCGCAGGCGAGTGACGGATAGCTGTCCTGTCCGGCAAGTTTTGCCTTGATCTCCGGCGCCTGGATCGCGTTGACGAACAGGTCGGCGATGTGCGCCACCGCGAGCAGGTCAGTCTTGGCCGGCGCCATCAGGCCGAGCCAGACCTCGACCTCGTAGTCCGCATAGCCCGCCTCGATCACGGTCGGTACGTCCGGCATCGCGTCGATACGCTTACGCGACGCGATCGCGAGTGCCCGCAGCTTGCCGGCTTTGATCAGCTCGGCGACGGTCGGGTAGACGGAGAATACGGACGTCACGTGGTCGCCAAGCAGCGCGTTGCTCGCCGGCGCGTTGCCCTGAAACGGCACGTAGGTAAAGGTGACGCCGGCGACGCGCTTCAATTGCTCGATCGGGATCTGGAAGATGCCGGTGCTCGCCATCGTCACCTCGCCGGGCTTCTGGCGCGCCGCCTCCATCAGGTCTTTCAGCGTGCGATAGGGCGAATTCGCGTTGACCACGATCACGGTCGGCGAGGAGACTAGCCGACACACCGCCTCGAAGCTCGCGATCGGATCGTAGTTCGGCTTGCGCAAATGCGGATTGATGACGAACTCGGGCGAGTTGATCAGCAGGGTGTTGCCGTCGGGCGCAGCGCGCGCCACCGCTTCGCTGCCGATCGTGGTGTTTGCGCCGGGACGGTTCTCGACCACGACGGTGGGACCGTTCTGCCGTCCGATCTGCTCGCCGAGCAGGCGCGCCACGATGTCGGCGGTGCCGCCGGGCGGGTAGGGCACCACGAGCTTGATGGTCCGGCTCGACTGCGCCTGCGCGGCAGTTGCGCACAGCGCAGCCGCGAGAGCCGCGATCACGATCCTCATGCGTTTCCCCGTATCGCTTTCTTTTCGTAGGGTGGGCTGAGCGAAGCGAAGCCCACGCCTTCCTTGTGTCACGCCTTCCTTGTGTAACGCGTGGGCACGGCGCGAAGGCGCGCCTTTGCCCACCCTACGGCTCACCGCAACGCCGCCGCGATGTTTCCGCCGTCGACGGTAGTCACGTCGGCAGTCGTTTTCAACGCCAGGGCCTGTGACAGAAAGGCCTGCGCGACGTCCTCGGCGGTGACCTCGCGCTGCAGCAGGTTGCCGCTCATGTAATCCTTCTCGCTCACGCCGCGCGCCCTGGCGCGCTCGGCGATGAAATCGCCGGTGAGCAGGCCCGAGCGGATACGGTCGGCATTCACCGCGTTGGCGCGAATACCCTCGGCGCCATAGTCGAGCGCATACTGGCGCACGAGCAGCAGCGTCGCGGCCTTGGGCAGGCCGTAGGGCCCGAAGTTCGGCCCCGGGTTCACCGCCTGCTTCGAGACGTTGAACAAGAGGCAGCCGCCGGTGCCTTGCGCCAGCATGATCTTCGTCGCGGCCTGCGCGACGCGCTGGTGGCCGTAGAAGTTGAGCTCGAAGCTCTCGCGCAGCACGCTCTCGTCGACCTCGCCGATGCGGCCCTGCCATGCGGCGCCGGCGTTGGAGACGACGATATCGACGCCGCCGAACACTTCGACGATCTTGCCGAACGCCGCCACCACCGACGCCGCGCTGGTGACGTCGCACGCAATGCCGATCGCCGCGCCGCCGATCGCCCTGGCTTTCTCGCGTGCCGCCGCCTCGTTCACGTCGAGCAGCGCGACTTCGGCGCCGGCCGCCGCGAAGGCTTTCGCCGTCGCGGCCCCGATCGTGCCGCCGGCGCCGGTCACCGCCGCGACATGTCCGGCGAGCGGCTTCTCGGCGGTCGCGCCGAGCTTGGCCTGCTCGAGCGACCAGTATTCCATGTCGAACAGCTGCGCGTCGTTGAGGGCCTGGTAGCGCCCGGTCGCCTCGGCATCGGTGATGGTCTCGATCGCGGCTTCGGCGAGATCTGCCGCGACGCGCGCATCCTTCTGCGAACGGCCGAGCCCGAACAGGCCGAGCCCCGGCACCAGCGCCACGCGCGGCATCGGATCGAGGCTTGTCTTGGCGCCGCCGCAGCGCGCGTTGTTGGCGGTGAAATAGCTGCGGTATCGGCCGGCGAAGTTTTCCACCGCGACCGCGACGCTCTGCCTGAAATCGTCAAGCCTGGCGCGCTCCGGAGCCGGCACGACCAGCGGCCAGTTCTTGGTGCGGATCGTGTGGTCCGGCGTGACCACGCCGGCCTGGCTGTAGCGTGCGACATCCGCGCCGTTGACGAAGTTGAGCACACCGTCGCCGCCGCGGAATTCCAGAATGAAGCGTTTCCACGCGCCTTCGGTTTTTTCGTCCTTCAGGCTGCACGCGCCGCGCACGATCGGCGCGACCTCGGCAAGCGCGGCGACGTGCTGCGGCAGCGGCGCTCCGGCAAACACCGCCTTGCGGCCGCGCTTCAACCGCTCTTCGGCGAGAGTCACCATCTCGATCATGCGTTCGTAGGCTTCGCGCGCATCCTCCCCGAAGGTGAAGATGCCGTGGCGGTGCAGGATCAGGCCCTCGACCGCGGTGTCGCGCTCGAAGGCTTCGGCTGCGGCTTTCGCCAGCGCGAAGCCCGGCATGATGTAGGGCACGTAGCCCATGCGCGCGCCGTACACCTCCTCGCACAGCGCATCGCCCTCCGGCTGGTCGGTGAGACTGAGCACGGCCGTCGCGTGCGTGTGATCGACGAACTTGTGCGGCAGGAAAGCGTGCAGCAACGTCTCGACCGACGGGTTTGGCGCCGCCGGATCGATCAGGTTCGCGCGCTGCAGCCGTACCATGTCCTCGTCGGAGAGCGCGTCGCGGGCGCGCAGCTTGCGCAGCGCATCGAGGCGCACCGCTGGCAGGCCCGGCGGCTCGATCGCCGCCATGTCCCAGCCGGAGCCCTTGACGCAGAGCACCTCGGTTTCGTCGCCATTGAGGTCGGCGACGCGCGTCTTCACCGACGTGTTGCCGCCGCCATGCAGGACGAGCTTCGGGTCTGAGCCGAGCAGCCGCGTGGTGTAGACACGCAGCGCGACATCGCGCGGCGTGTCCAGGTAGCGGGCGACCGCGGCTTGCGCGTCGCGATCGGCCCACGCGCTCTTCATCTTATCCGCGTCGCGACCACCAGCCGAAGCGGCGCGGCTTTGCCTCCTCGACCGGAGCCGGCGGCGGTTCAATCGCCGTGACCGGTTCGGGCAGGGCCGCCGCGGGCTCCGGCGCCGTCGGCGCGCCCGGCTGCACGTCGCTCATCGCGCCGGAGGAAAACATCGGCGCCGGCTCGCGCACGGTCGAGCGGCGCTTCAGCGGCTCCGCCGCACCGGGCGACTCGTCAACGGGCTCGGCAGCCGGTGCGGGCGCCGGGCGCGCCACCGGCTCGAATGGTTCCGGCGTCTGTGCCGTGGATGCGGCCGGCGCCTCCTCGCGCGTCGGCCCGCCCAGGTCGCCCACGGCATCCGCCACCTCGGGCTCGACACCGGACTGTTCGCCGCCGTCGTGGCCGGCCTCGCCTGCACCATTCTGGCTCGCAAAGCCGCCTTCGCCCTCGCGGCCGCGCCGGTTGCGCCGTCCACCGCGACGTCCGCGCCGGCGCCGGCGACCGTCTCCGTCGCGCGGTTCATCGGGATTCGGCTGAGGTCCGCCCTCTTCGTCTGCTCCCGCCGCCCCGGCTTCGCCTTGATGCGGATCGGCATGATGCGTGTCGGCATGCGCGCCGTCGCCTTCCGCGCCGTCGTCGCGTTCTGCCGCAGCGCCCTGCTGCGGCGCGCCTTCGGCGCGCAAGCTGCCTTCGGCGCGCAAGCCGCCTTCGCGCGGTTCGTGGTCGCGTCCGCGTCCGCGTCCGCGCCGACGGCGGCGTCCGCGCCGCTGTCCGTTCTCGCCCTCTGTCTCCGCGGTCATGCCCGATGCCTCGGCGGCCTCGCCGGCATCGGCATCGGTTTCGGCTTCCGCTTCGCCTTCGGTCGCGGCCTCGGTCTCGTCGGCTTCCTCCTCGACGAAGTCGTCGATGTCGTCGCCCTCGTCGGCTGCGGCCGGCACCAACTGCTGCTGCTGCGCGACCAGCGCCTTGGCGGCTTCGACGCTGTGCACCAACTCGCCCTTTTCGATCAGGAAGGGCTGCGCGGCGCCGACGTTCTCGTCGGCGTTGACCGTGATGGTGATCTGGAAGCGGCTTTCGAGATCGCGCAGGTGCGCGCGCTTGTGGTTCAGCGCATAGAGCGCAACTTCGCTGCGCGTGCGCACGATGATGTTGTGGGTCGCGCCCTTCAGCAGCATCTCCTCGATCATGCGCAGCATATGCAGCGTGACCGACGAGACCGAGCGCACATGCCCGGTGCCGCCGCAATGCGGGCACTTGTCGGTCGAGCTCTCCAGCACGCTGGAACGGATGCGCTGGCGCGACATCTCCATCAGGCCGAAATGCGAGATGCGCCCGACCTGGATGCGCGCGCGGTCGTTCTTGAGCGCGTCCTTCAGCCGCCGCTCGACCGTGCGGTTGTTGCGGTGCTCGTCCATGTCGATGAAGTCGATCACGATCAGGCCCGCGAGGTCGCGCAGACGCAGCTGGCGCGCGACCTCTTCGGCCGCCTCGCAATTGGTCTTGGTCGCGGTGTCCTCGATATGATGCTCGCGCGTGGCGCGGCCGGAGTTGACGTCGATCGCGACCAGCGCCTCGGTCTGGTTGATCACGATGTAGCCGCCGGAGCGCAGCTGCACGGTCGGGGTGAACATCGCGTCGAGCTGGCTCTCGATGCCGTAGCGCGTGAACACCGGCTGGCTGTCCTGATAGAGCTTCACGTTCTTGGCGTGGCTCGGCATCAGCATGCGCATGAAGTCCTTGGCCTCGCGGTGGCCGTGTTCGCCCGCGACCAGGATCTCCTCGATGTCCTTGTTGTAGAGATCGCGGATCGAGCGCTTGATCAGCGAGCCTTCCTCGTAGACCAGCGTCGGCGCCTGCGACTTCAGCGTGAAGTCGCGCACCGTCTCCCACATCCGCAGCAGGTATTCGAAGTCGCGCTTCACCTCGGTCTTGGTGCGATTGGCGCCGGCGGTGCGCAGGATCACGCCCATGCCTTCCGGCACTTCCAGGTCCTGCGCGATCTCCTTCAGCTTCTTGCGGTCGAGCGCATTGGTGATCTTGCGCGAGATGCCGCCGCCGCGCGCGGTGTTCGGCATCAGCACCGAATAGCGGCCGGCGAGCGAGAGGTAGGTGGTCAGCGCCGCGCCCTTGGTGCCGCGCTCTTCCTTCACCACCTGCACCAGCATGATCTGCCGGCGCTTGATGACCTCCTGGATCTTGTACGAGCGGCGGTAGCGCGGCGTGCGCTCCTGCGCTTCCTCGAGCGCGTCGGCGCCGCCGACCGACTCCACGGCTTCCTCGCCGTTCTCGGCGGATGCCGGCTCCTCGATTTCGGTGATGTTGTTTTCGCCGCTGGCGGCGAGCGCTTCTTCACCTTCGGAGGTCAGCGCAGCGTCGGAAGCCCCTTCGCTCGCGGCGGCTGCCTCGGCCGCGTGGCTGTCGGCGGCATGCGCGGCGTCGGGTTCGGGCGCCAGCGTGACCGGCTCGCTCGTCGGCGTTTCGCTGGCAGCGGCCTCGGCTGCCGGCGGCTCGGCGTGGTGCGTGTCCGGCGTCTCAGACGGTGCGGCAGGCGTCGCCTCGGCGGCGGCGTTCTCATGCGCGCCGCTCGCGGTATCTGAGTCGTGGCCTTCGAGATGGGCTGCGTCTTCGTGCGGGCCTGCGTCATGCGGGGCTGCGTCATGCGGGCCTGCGTCCGCGTGAAGGTCCGCGGCGTGCTCGGCGTGCTCGCCGTTCCCCTCAGTCTGCTCGATCGTCTCGCTGCGTGTGGCGTCGTGGCGTCCATGCGCGGCTTCGCGGCGCGGGCGCCGGCTGCGGCCGCCGCCGCTCGCGCGGCGGTCGATCTCGTCCTCGGCGTCGCGATGCGCGCGTTCTTCCTCGGCGATCAGCGCCTGCCGGTCGGCGACCGGGATCTGATAATAGTCGGGATGGATTTCCGAGAACGCCAGGAAGCCGTGGCGGTTGCCGCCGTAGTCGACGAAGGCGGCCTGCAGCGAAGGCTCTACCCGCGTGACTTTCGCGAGATAGATGTTGCCGCGCAGCTGGCGGCGGTTCGCGGATTCGAAGTCGAATTCCTCGACCCGGTTGCCGCGTAGCACCACCACCCGGGTCTCCTCCGGATGGGTGGAGTCGATGAGCATCTTGTTGGCCATGAAACTGTCTCTTGGCGCGCCATGGCGCATCCGCGCCGTGTCGGGAGCGACACGCGCGGGAGCTTGGAGGCGCCGTATTGGGGGTTGTGAGAATGGCGTCGGATCATGCGGGATCGGACGGCCACACCGGCGCCGTCCTCAACCCTGCCTTGTTGTTCGCTCCGGCGACGCGGGTGACCCGCGGTCTGAGCCTTGAGCATGATCCTCAACCTGACTTTACGGCAACGCTGACGCGCCACCGGGTTCTTCAGTTGCTGGGGCCGTGGGCGGGAATCCGCCTGTCTCCGGATGTCCTTAAAGGGCGTTGGCTCTTCCGCTAAAGCGCCGTAGCGCCAAGCAAAATGGCCTCTGGGCGGGCCGCAGTCGGTCCCTCATGGAACCGGGGTTACGCGGCCGCCGGATGCCCGAACGCGGCAAATCCGGATTCGCAACCGTCAGCAGCACTTACATACGGCGCGTGCGGCGGGTTGGCAAGCGAGCTCTCTCGTGCGCCGTGCTGCCGGGTTCGGGTTTCAAGGGCGAGGTTTACGCTGCGATCGCATCCGCGACCGCCCGCCCGACCGCCGCAATGGCCGCGTTGGCTCTGTCGGCGGGGGCCATTGTTCCGGTGAGATAGGCCGACACGACGATCGGCGCACGGCCGGGCGGCCAGAACACGCCGACGTCGTTGGTGCTGCCGTTCCCGCCGGTGCCGGTCTTGTCGCCGGCGCGCCAGCCGGACGGGAGGCCGGCGCGCAGGCGTGCGTTGCCGGTCTTGTTGGCGACCAGCCAGCCGGTGAGGTGGGCGCGGGACGAGGTGGTGAGGGCATCTCCCAGAACCAGGGCGCGCAGGTTCGCCGTCATTGCGGCGGGGGAGGTGGTGTCGCGCGGATCGCCGGGCTTGGCCTCGTTCAACTCCGGCTCGATGCGGTCGAGCCGCGTCACCTCGTCGCCGAGCGACCGTGCGAGCGCCGTGATCCCGCCCGGTCCGCCGAGCGCCGCAAGGAGCAAGTTGCCGGCGGTATTGTCGCTCAAGGTGACGGCGGCATCGCAGAGCTCGGCGAGCGTCATGCCGTCGGCGGTGTGCGTTCCGGTCACCGGCGAATAGACCACGAGGTCCTTCGCCTCGTAATGGACGCGCCGGTCGAGACGGTCCGCGCCCTCATCGACGCGCCGCAGGATCGCGGCGGCGGCGAGCAGCTTGAACGTGCTGCACAGCGGGAAGCGCTCGTCGGCGCGATGGTGCGCCTGCATCCCGGTGTGCGTGTCGATCACCGCGACGCCGAGCCGTCCGCCGCTTTCCTTCTCGATCCGCGCGAATGCGGAGGCCAGCAGTTCCGGACCGGCGAATGCCGCGCCTCCCACGGCTGCCGCACTGACGCCCAGCACAAGGCCTCGTCTGCTCAACATGCTGCTCTCCCGTGTTGCGCGGCTTCGCTTGCGCGGCGAATGCGGCGGTCTCGGGACGCAGCGCTCGAAATCGAAATAGCACTTTGCACCATTAGCTTGGATGAACCTGTTCAACCTGATTTTACACTGCAGTTAAAAATAGATTGATAGTGAAATACAACTAAAAGATCGGTTTGGCAGAACGAACCCATTGTGCCCAAGCGAGCCCACAAACCGGCTTAAACCCCGATTAACCATGCAGGCTTAGTTCTGGTTGCGGGCAAGTGTGTGAGGGTTTTCGGGTGTTCCCGCGGGGCTGCGTTTTCGCGCTGTGCGGCGTGCTGCTGGCCCTTCCGGCCGGCGCGCAGGAACGCGCTCAGGAGCATGCCAACCTGGTCCGGCCGGCGGCGCCGGCCGCGGATGCGGTTCCGGTCGCGAGCGATGCGCGGCTCGGCGGCGACGCCGCCCGCACGCGCCTGGTGATGGACCTGACCCGCTCGGTCGAGGTCGCGGCCTTTACGCTGGCTGATCCGTACCGTGTCGTGATCGACCTGCCGCAGGTGATCTTCCAGTTTCCGGCGCGCACCGGCGAGCAGTCGAGGGGACTGATCAAGGCGTTCCGCTACGGCCTCGTGATGCAGGGCGGCTCGCGGATCGTGATCGACGCGACCGGCCCGGTCCGCATCGACCGGGCGTTCGTGGTCGCAGCCGCGGACAACCAGCCTGCGCGCCTCGTGCTCGACCTCGTCGCCACCGACCGCGCGAGCTTCATCCGGACGCTGGCGCTGGAGAACCGGCCTGCGCGGGAAGCAAGGAAAACCGAACGGGAAGCGCCGAAGCGCCCGAACGACGGCCGTCCGCTGATCGTGATCGATCCCGGCCACGGCGGTCCGGATACCGGCACGATCGCGTCGAGCGGCGAGATGGAAAAGGCGATCGTGCTCGAATTCGCGCAGACGCTGTCCGAGAAGCTGGAGAAGAGCGGCAAGTACCGCGTGCTGATGACGCGCACCGACGACCGCTTCGTGGCGCTCGGCGAGCGCGTGCGCGTCGCGCGCCACGAGGGGGCCGCACTGTTCGTCTCGATCCATGCCGACGCGCTGGCGACACGCGGCGACGCGGATGTGCGCGGCGCGACGGTCTATACGCTCTCCGATACCGCCTCGGACGGCGAAGCCGCGCGGCTCGCCGAGGACGAGAACAAGGCCGATGCCATCGCGGGTGTCGATCTGTCCGCGGAACCCGAAGAGGTCGCCGGCATCCTGGTCGACCTCGCGCAGCGCGAGACGCGGAATTTTTCCCATCACTTTGCGCGCACGGTGGTGGGCGAGCTCAAGAGCGCCGCCAAGCTGCACCGCAATCCACTCAAGTCGGCCGGTTTCAAGGTGCTCAAGGCGCCCGACGTGCCCTCGGTGCTGATCGAGCTCGGCTACGTGTCCAACAAGCAGGATCTCAAGCTGATGACCTCGGACGGCTGGCGCGCACGCACCAGCGAGGCGGTGGCGCAGGCGGTCAATGCATTCTTCTCAACCCGACTCGCGGGTTCCGGGCCCGCACGCGCAAACTGAGGCGTGACGATGAAACCGCAGAAGCCTGCGAAGCGCTCGTCCAAGCCCAAGTTTGACCACAAAACCGGCGGAGTTAGCCGGCTACCTCACTTGCTAACGGACTGGTTCGGGGCGCATAAGGCGGTTGCCGGGGTGGATGCCGTATCATCCGGCCATGATGGGAGATTCGCCGGCCGCAAGGGCCGGGCGAAAGGGCGGCAATGAGACTTCTGCTTCGCTTCTTCGGCTGGATTTTCGCGGTCGGCACGGTGCTGTTCCTGGTCGGCATCGCGGGCGCGGCCGGCATGTTCTGGCATTACTCGAAAGATCTGCCGGACTACTCGCAGCTGCAGGATTACGAGCCGCCGGTGATGACGCGCGTGCACGCCTCGGACGGCGCGCTGGTCGCCGAATACGCGCGCGAACGGCGGCTTTATCTGCCGATCCAGGCCATTCCGAAGCTGATGCTGCACGCCTTCATCGCGGCCGAGGACAAGAGCTTCTACGACCACGGCGGGCTCGACTTCCAGGGTATCGCGCGCGCGACGCTCCTGCTGGTGCAGAATTACGGCTCGGGCCGCCGCCCGCAGGGCGCTTCGACCATCACCCAGCAGGTCGCGAAGAACTTCCTGCTCACCAACGAGGCGAGCTTCGACCGCAAGATCAAGGAAGCGCTGCTCGCGCTCAAGATCGAGCGCACCTACTCGAAGGACAAGATCCTCGAGCTCTATCTCAACGAAATCTACCTCGGGCTCGGCGCCTACGGCGTCGCCGCCGCATCGCTGCTCTATTTCGACAAGTCGGTGCATGAGCTGACGCCGGCGGAGGCCGCCTATCTCGCCGCCTTGCCGAAGGCGCCGAACAACTATCACCCGTTCCGTCAGCGCGACCGCGCGATCGAGCGGCGCAACTACGTGCTCGACCGCATGGTCGAGGACAACTACCTCAAGCGCGAGGAAGGCGAGAAGGCGAAGAAGGAGCCGCTCGCCGTCACGCCGCGCCCGACCGGCGCGCATATCTTTGCGGCCGAGTATTTCGCCGAGGAAGTGCGCCGCGACCTGAACGACCGCTACGGCGAGAAGAAGCTGTACGAAGGCGGGCTGTCGGTGCGCACCACGCTCGATCCCAAGCTGCAGTCGATGGCGCGCAAGACGCTGACCGACGGCATGGTGAAGTTTGACGAGACGCAAGGATATCGCGGCGCGATCCAGAAGGTCGACATCGCCGGCGACTGGGGCGTGAAGATCGCCGACGTGAAGGCGTATTCCGACGTGCCGTGGCGCATCGCGGTCGTGCTCGAGGTCAGCGACCAGGCCGCGCGCATCGGCCTGCAGCCGGCGCGCGAGCCGGGCGGCGCGGTCTCCAAGGAGCGCACGATCGCCAACATGGCGCTCGACGGCGTGAAGTGGGCGCGTGCCGCGACCGGCAACCGCGCCGCACCGACCAAGGTCGGCCAGGTGCTCAGCCCGGGCGACGTCATCTACGTCGAGGTGCTCGACAAGGATGCCGGCAAGTACCGCCTGCGCCAGATTCCGGAAATCTCCGGCGCCATCGTGGCGATGGACCCGTGGACCGGCCGCGTGCTCGCGATGGTCGGCGGCTTCTCGTTCGACCAGAGCCAGTTCAACCGCGCGACGCAGGCGTTGCGTCAGCCGGGCTCCTCGTTCAAGCCGTTCGTCTACGCCGCCGCGCTCGACAACGGCTACACGCCCTCGACGGTGGTGATGGACGCGCCGATCGAAGTCGACACCGGCTCCGGCGGCGTGTGGAAGCCGGAGAACTATTCGCACAAGTTCTACGGGCCGCAGACGCTGCGCTTCGGCATCGAGCATTCGCGCAACGTGATGACGGTGCGCCTCGCGCAGGACGTCGGCATGCCGCTGATCGCCGAATACGCCAAGCGCTTCGGCGTCTACGACGACATGCCGACCTACCTGTCGTTCGCGCTCGGCTCGGGCGAGACGACCGTGATGCGCATGGTGGGCGCCTATTCGATGTTCGCCAACGGCGGCAAGCGCATCAAGCCGACGCTGATCGACCGCATCCAGGATCGCTACGGCCACACCATCTTCAAGCACGACCAGCGCGAATGCCGCGGCTGCCAGGCCGACAAGTGGGCGAACCAGAACGAGCCCTCGATGGTCGACCGGCGCGAGCAGGTGCTCGATCCGATGACCGCCTACCAGATCACCTCGATGATGGAAGGCGTGGTGCAGCGCGGGACCGCGACGGTGGTGCGCGAGGTCGGCAAGCCGGTCGCCGGCAAGACCGGCACCACCAACGACGAAAAGGACGTGTGGTTCGTCGGCTTCTCGCCCGACATGACGGTCGGCGTCTATCTCGGCTACGACAAGCCGCGCCAGATCAGCGCGCGCGCGACCGGCGGCGGGATCGCCGCGCCGATCGTGAAGGACTTCCTGAAGCTCGCGCTCGCCGACAAGCCCGCGGTGCCGTTCCGCGTGCCGCCCGGCATCAAGCTGATCCGCATCGATCCGAAGTCCGGCATGCGCATCGCGGCCGGCTCGCCTGGCGGGCTGCTCGAAGCCTTCAAGCCCGGGACCGCGCCGCCC
>CAWIXG010000009.1:0-144834 GCA_963839985.1 uncultured Alphaproteobacteria bacterium
GAGAGGCGCCGGTGCCGCCCTCGAAGCCCGAAATGGTCACATGGTCGGCGCGCGCCTTCGACACGCCGGCCGCGACCGTGCCGACGCCGACCTCGGAGACGAGCTTGACCGACACGTCGGCGGTCGGATTGGTGTTCTTCAGGTCGTAGATCAGCTGCGCCAGATCCTCGATCGAGTAGATGTCGTGGTGCGGCGGCGGTGAAATCAGGCCGACGCCCGGCGTCGAGTGGCGGACCTTGGCGATGGTCGCGTCGACCTTGTGGCCGGGCAACTGTCCGCCTTCGCCGGGCTTGGCACCCTGCGCCATCTTGATCTGCATCATGTCGGAGTTGACGAGATATTCGGTCGTCACGCCGAACCGGCCGGACGCCACCTGCTTGATCGCCGAACGCATCGAGTCGCCGTTCGGCATCGGCTTGAAGCGGTCGGATTCCTCGCCGCCCTCGCCGGTGTTCGACTTGCCGACGATCCGATTCATCGCGATGGCGAGCGTCGTGTGCGCTTCGCGCGAGATCGAGCCGTAGGACATGGCGCCGGTGGAGAAGCGCTTGACGATCTCCTTGGCCGGCTCGACCTCGTCGAGCGGCACGGGCTTGCGGCCGTCCTGCTCCGGGGTCTTGATGCTGAACAGCCCGCGGATCGTGAGGATCTTCTCCGACTGTTCGTTGACGATCTTGGCGAACGCCCGGTATTTGTCGCGCGAGTTGCCGCGCACCGCGTGCTGCAGCGTTGCGACCGTGTCCGGCGACCAAGCATGCGCCTCGCCGCGGACGCGGAACAGGTATTCGCCGCCGACATCGAGTGCGTGCTTGAGCACCGGTACGTCGCCGAACGCATCGCGATGGCGCTGTGCGCTCTCCTCGGCGATCTGTTCGAGCCCGACCCCTTCGATGCGCGTCGCGGTGCCGAAGAAGAACTCGCCGACGAAGTCGCTTCTGAGGCCGACCGCGTCGAAAATCTGCGCGCCGCAGTAGGACTGGTAGGTGGAGATGCCCATCTTGGACATCACCTTCAGGATGCCCTTGTCGATCGACTTGATGTAGCGCTTGACGATTTCCTTGTCGTCGAGCTTCTCCGGCATCTCCTCCTTCATCGCAATCAGCGTCTCGAAGGCGAGATACGGGTTGATCGCCTCCGCGCCGTAGCCCGCGAGGCAGCAGAAGTGATGGACCTCGCGTGCCTCGCCGGTCTCCACCACAAGCCCGACGGCGGTGCGCAGGCCCTTGCGGATCAGGTGATGGTGCACCGCCGCGGTCGCGAGCAGCGCCGGAATCGGAATGCGATCCGGACCGGCGCGGCGATCGGACAGGATGATGATGTTGTAGCCGCCCTTCACGGCGGCTTCGGCGCGCTCGCACAGTGCGCCGAGCGCGTCCTTCATGCCGGCCGCGCCCTGGTCGGATGGGTAGGTCGAGTCGAGCGTCTTGGTGTCGAACTGCTCCTCGACATGCGCGATCGAGCGGATTTTCTCGAGGTCATCGTTGGTGAGGATCGGCTGGCGCACTTCGAGCCGCTTCTTCTTCGCAAGGCCTTCGAGGTCGAGCAGGTTCGGCCGCGGCCCGATGAACGAGACGAGCGACATCACCAGCTCTTCGCGGATCGAGTCGATCGGCGGGTTCGTCACCTGCGCGAAGTTCTGCTTGAAGTAAGTATAGAGCAGCTTCGATTTGTCCGAGAGCGCCGAGATCGGCGTATCGGTGCCCATCGAGCCGACCGCTTCCTGTCCCGTGGTCGCCATCGGCTCCATCAGGATCTGCAGATCCTCCTGCGAATAGCCGAAGCATTGCTGGCGATCGAGCAGCGAGATGTTCGTGCTCGCCTTGCGCGGCTGCAGTGCCGGCAGGTCTTCCAGCACGAGCTGCGTCTTCTTCAGCCACTTCGCGTACGGATGCTGCTTGGCGAGCTGCGCCTTGATCTCCTCGTCGGAGATGATGCGGCCTTCCTCCAGGTCGACGAGCAGCATCTTGCCCGGCTGCAGCCGCCACTTCTGCACGATCTCGCTTTCCGGGATCGGCAGCACGCCGGCTTCCGACGCCATGATGACGCGGTCGTCCGCGGTGACCAGCCAGCGCGCCGGACGCAGGCCGTTGCGGTCGAGCGTCCCGCCGATCTGGCGGCCGTCGGTGAACGCGATCGCGGCGGGACCGTCCCACGGCTCCATCAGCGCCGCGTGATACTCGTAGAACGCCTTGCGCTCGGCATCCATCAGCGGATTGCCGGCCCAGGCTTCCGGGATCAGCATCATGGCGGCGTGCGCGAGCGAGTAACCGCCCTGCACCAGGAATTCGAGCGCGTTGTCGAAACACGCGGTGTCGGACTGGCCTTCGTACGAGATCGGCCAAAGCTTCGAGATGTCGTCGCCGAACAGCTTGGAGGAGACCGACGCCTGCCGCGCCGCCATCCAGTTGACGTTGCCGCGCAGCGTGTTGATCTCGCCGTTGTGCGCGACCATGCGATAGGGATGCGCCAGCGGCCAGCTCGGGAATGTGTTGGTCGAGAAGCGCTGATGGACGAGCGCGAGCGCGGTCTCGAAGTCCGGCTCGTGCAGGTCCGGATAATACTTGCCGAGCTGATCGGCGAGGAACATGCCCTTGTAGATCAGCGTGCGGCACGACAGCGACACGACGTAATAGTTCGCGAGCCGCCGTTCGCGCTTGCGATAGGTCGCATCGGAAATGACTTTGCGCAGGATGTAGAGGCGGCGCTCGAAATCGTCTTCGCTCGTGATGTCCGGGCCGCGGCCGATGAACACCTGCATGTGGAACGGCTCGGTCGGCTTGACCGATTCACCGAGCGAGGAATTGTCGTGCGGCACCTCGCGCCACCCGAGCAGCGTCAGGCCTTCCTGCGGAACCTTCGCCGCATAGGCATCCTGAATGACCTTCCGCCATTCCGGATCGTGCGGCATGAACACCGAGCCGACCGCATAGTGTCCAGGCTCCGGCAGCGCGATGCCGAGCTCGGCCGCCTTGCGCGCGAAGAACTTGTGCGGCGTCTGCACCAGGATGCCGGCGCCGTCACCGGCGCGCGGGTCGGCGCCGACCGCGCCGCGATGTTCGAGGTTGCACAGGATCGCGATCGCGTCCTCGACGATCTTGTGCGACTTGCGGCCCTTGATGTCGGCAATGAAGCCGACGCCGCATGAATCCTTTTCGTGGCGTGGATCGAACAGCCCGTTCGCGCGCGGAACGGTCGGCCAAAGCGGAAATTCGATCGGGGAATCTTTAACGGTCCGCTCCGCAGGAGAAGCGAAGTTCACTCCCACATCGAACCGTTGCGTGCTCATGGCATTCCCCGTTCTTCCGGCGGCCCTCCGCGGCCGCACCTTCATGGTTCGCGGCCAAAGCCGCGATGCAATTTCCAAGCCTTCTCGTGAGGGGCGGCTTTGCCGCCGCCGGTCCCTCGCGGGACCGCTTGCCGTTTACCTGCCCGCCGTTGACGCGGCGGTAAATTGGGACAGCAATGCTGTCCTAATATGCCCAAATGCCGTGATCCTGGCAAGAGCGTTTGCCGCGTCCTCCACCATCTCCTGACTGTTTGTTGCCCCGTCCGTTCCCGGGACGTAACAAGAGGAACATAGATTGATCCCGCAGCGCAACACAATTGCATCTCCCGGGTGCATCGGCCGCGCGCAGACGTTGAGGCAGAACATGTATTTCGCCAGCGACAATACGGCCGGCATGGCACCGGAAATCCTCGAGGCGCTCGGCCGGGCCAACACCGGCTATGCGCTTGGCTACGGCAACGACGAGTGGACCCGGAGGGTCGAAAAGCGCTTCGCGGAGCTGTTCGAGCGGGAGGTCGCGGTATTCCTGGTGCCGATCGGCACGGTGGCGAACGCGCTCGCGCTCGCCCACCTGACGCCGCCCTGGGGCGCGGTGCTGTGCCATGAGGCGTCGCATATCGCGACCGACGAATGCGGTGCGCCGGAATTCTTCGGCGGCGGCACCAAGCTCATCGGCCTGACAGGCGCGGCGAGCAAGATTTCGGCGGCGACGCTGCGCGCAGCGCTCCAAGGCGGCGCATGGGGCGGTCCGCACCACGTCACGCCCGCGGTCCTGTCGCTTTCGCAGGCGACCGAAAGCGGCACCATCTACCGCGTCGCCGAGGTGCGGGAATTGGCCGGCATCGCGCATGAACGCGGTTGCGCGCTGCACATGGATGGCGCGCGCATCGGCAATGCACTCGCGCGCATGAATGTCTCGCTCGCCGAGGCGACATGGAAAGCGGGCGTCGATGTGCTCTCGTTCGGCGCCACCAAAGGCGGTGCGATGGGCGCCGAGGCCGTGATCTTCTTTGACCCGGCGCGCGGCGCAAATATGCAGGACCGGCGCAAGCGCGGCGGCGCGCTCGCCTCGAAGCATCGCTTCATCGCGGCGCAGATCGAGGCCTTTCTGGAGGGCAATCTCTGGCTCAGGCTTGCGCGGCACGCCAACGCGATGGCGGACGCGCTTGCCGAGGGTCTGACGGCCGCAGGCTGCAAGCCGATCTGGCCGGTCGAGGCCAACGAGGTTTTCGCTCCGATCACGCTTGAGGCCGACAAGCGCCTGAAGGCCGCGGGGGCCATGTATTACCCGTGGCCTGACGCGAAACCCGAGACCGGCAAGATCCTGGTGCGGCTGGTGACCTCGTTCCAGACCACCGGCGAGGACGTCGACCGGTTCCTTGGCCATTTACGGGCCGACTGAGCTGCCAAGTGATGCCGCAGCACCGCCCAAGCTCCGCCTGATTCATTGACGACCTTCGCGGCGGGCGACGTGTTGGGGTGCATCCGCAGCCTGCGTTGGAGGTTTGTCATGAGGGTCGTTGTAGCGGTCGCGGGGGTTCTGTTCGCAGCAGCCCCGGCGTCGGCACAGTACTACATTCCGCGCCCTGCGATGCCGATCGCTCCGCCGTCGGCCTACGACGTCGCCGACATCGTGCAGGCGATGGGCCTCGATCCGATCGGACCGCCGCAGCGCAACGGGGTATTCTATGTCCAGCGTGCGCGCGACGACTTCGGCCGGGTGCTGAGTGTGACGGTCGATGCGCGGCGCTCGCAGGTCGTCGCCATCGAGGCCGGCGTGCCGCGTGGCCTTTACGGGCCGCACGCCGGCTATGCGCCGTACCAGCGGTACCCGGCTTCCGGACCGCTTGCCCCGGATGATGATCTGGATCTTCCGCCCCCAGGCTCGATCATGGGCGCGCGCATGCCGCCTCATATGGCGGCGCCAACGCCGCGCTCCGCCGCGGTGACGCCGCAGGTTCCTTCACAGCCGCAGGCCGTCGCACCGAAGCCCAAGGCGAAATCCGCGAGCGCAGCTCCGATGCCGCGCAAGCGCCCCGCCGCCGCGCCGCAGGAGGCCGCAGGATCGGTCGAGCCGCTGCCGCCACAGAACACGGCGCCCGCGCCGGCTCCCGCGCCAGCCGCGACCCCGCCGGTCACGCCATTGGAATGATGCAAACGAAAAGAGCGCCCCGGGCATCGGGGCGCTCCCTCTGAGGTCAGCGATCGGCGGCCGGATCAGGCTGCCTTCGCCTCAAGCACCTGCGCCTGACCGTTCGCCTTGCCGTTGCCGATCGGAATCTGGCGCGGCTTCTTGGCTTCCGGGATCTCGCGGACGAGATCGACGTGCAGCAGGCCATTGACCAGCGAGGCGCCGGTGACCTGGACGTGGTCGGCGAGCTGGAAGCGGCGCTCGAACGCGCGGGCCGCGATACCCTGATGGAGCACTTCGCCCTGCTTCTCGTCCGCCTTCACCTGCTTGTCGCCGCGGATCGTCAGCGTGTTTTCCTTCGTCTCGATCGAGAGCTCGTTGTCCGCGAAGCCCGCAACCGCGACGGAAATGCGGTAGGCGTCATCGCCGGTGCGCTCGATGTTGTAGGGGGGATAACCGGGCGCGGCATCGAAGCCGGCGGTATTGTCGAGCATCGAAAACAGCCGGTCGAAGCCGACGGTCGAACGGTAAAGGGGAGCAAGATCGAAAGTTCGCATGGCATATCCTCCTTGAGCGACATGCAGAAAGCCCGCCCCGAAGGGCCGGACCGGATACGCGCCGCCTGGATTGGCCGGCGCAGCTTTTCATTTGGGAAAGCTGCCGGTCATTTCAAGAGGCGGAAAGCGGGGCTCGGAACCGCGAATCCCCTGCTATAAGGCGGGCTCTTTTCCTGTCCGGTTCCCATGAAGCTCGTCGATATCCCCGCCAATCCGGTACCCGAGCGCGTGACCGTCGGAACGGTCAAGACCTCCGACGGGGTCCTGCTGCGCTTTGCCCGCTTCGATCCGCCGCCCGGGCGCAAGGGCACGCTGTGCGTGTTTCCCGGCCGCGCGGAATTCATCGAGAAGTATTTCGAGGTGGTGCGCGACGCCCGCGCGCGCGGCTTTGCGGTCGCGATCCTCGACTGGCGCGGGCAGGGCCTCTCCGACCGCGCTCTGCCGAATGCGCGCAAGGGGCATGTCCACGATTTTTCCGAATATGACCGCGACCTCGAAGCCTTCGTGAAGGACATCGTGCTGCCCGACTGTCCGGCGCCGTACTATGCGCTCGGCCACTCGATGGGCGGCGCCGTGCTGATCCGCTCGGTGCAGCATGGGCGGCAATGGTTCGACCGCATCGTGCTGTCGGCGCCGATGATCAAGCTCGTCCGCGCCGCGGGAACGCGTTATGCGCAGGGGACGGCGCGGGTCCTGCGGCTGGTCGGCATGGGCGGCTCATACGTGCCGGGCGGCGGCGGCACGCCGATCAATACGCTCCCCTTCGTCGGCAACAGGCTGACCTCCGACCCGGTACGCTACGCGCGCACCGCCGCCATCATCGAGGCGGATGCCTCGCTCGCGATCGGTTCGCCGACGGTTGCCTGGATCGATTCCGCCTTTCGGGCGATGAGCGAGTTCGCCGACGAGAGCTACGCCGGACGCCTGCGCCAGCCGCTGCTTCTGGTCGCTGCCGGACAGGACCAGATCGTCTCGACGCCGGCGACCGGCGCCTTCGCGGTACGGCTGCGCGCCGGCGCGCATCTGGTCATCCCCGGCGCGCGGCATGAGTTGCTGATGGAGCAGGATCGCTATCGCGAGCAGTTCTGGGCGGCGTTCGACGCCTTCGTGCCCGGCACGCCGATGTTCAAGGATTGACGCGTCAAGCGCTGCTGGTTGCCGACAACAGTTTCATCGCCGCCTCGTGCACGCGCTTGTCGCCGGCCGCGATCACGCGCCCGCCTTCGACCGCGCTGCCGCCTTCCCAGTTCGTCACCCTGCCGCCGGCGCCCTCGACGATCGGGATCAGCGCCACGATGTCATGCGGCTTCAGGCCGGTCTCGATCACGAGGTCGACATGGCCGGCTGCCAGCATGCAATAGGCATAGCAGTCGCCGCCGTAGCGCGGCAGCCGCACCGCGCTCTCGACGCGCACGTAGGCGGCGCGGTCGTCCGCGTTCATCAGCAGCGGACTGGTGGTGAACAGCACCGCGTCGCTCAAGCCCGCGCACGGCCGCACCATGAGCTTGCGCGCGCCCGCGGGCCCGCGATAGCGCGCCGCCCCGCCGTCGCCGCTGAACCGCTCGCGAATGAACGGTTGGTGCATCATGCCGAACACGGGCGTGCCGTTGCGCGTCAGCGCGATCAGCGATCCCCAGGCCGGCATGCCGGAGATAAAGGATTTTGTGCCGTCGATCGGGTCGAGCACCCAGACATATTCGGCGTCGGTGCGCTCGTTGCCGTACTCCTCGCCGACGATGCCGTGCTCGGGGAAATTGCGCTTGATCAACGAGCGCATCGCATTCTCGGCGGCACGGTCCGCCTGCGTGACCGGATCGAAGCCCATCGCCGAGCCCTTGTCTTCGACACCGAGCGAGGTGCGAAAGAAGGGCAGGATCGCGTCGCCGGAAACGGCCGCAAGCTC
Organism: uncultured Alphaproteobacteria bacterium; assembly: GCA_963839985.1. GTDB lineage: Bacteria > Pseudomonadota > Alphaproteobacteria > Rhizobiales > Xanthobacteraceae > PALSA-894. The sequence goes on from CAWIXG010000009.1 coordinate 7,878, forward strand.
GTCGACAAAGGCCGCGAAATCGATCGCCGTCATGAGTTCCGCGTGCTCCCGACAAACCGCAACCGGCCTAGCGGAGTGCGGCCCTCCGGGCAACCGTTGCGGCTTGGCGGGAGGTATGTCACCAGACGGCGCCGTCCGGTGAGGGGCGGTATCACCGCCGGACTTCATCATGCAAAGCCCTCCCGGGGCATCGCGCGGCGCCGTCCTGCTGGTCGGTACGCTCGCGGCGATCTATCTGGTCAGCCAGTTCCTGCGCAATTCGGTCGGCGTCATCGCGCCCGACCTTGCGCGCGAGATCGGCTTGAGCGCGGCCGAGATCGGCCTGTTGTCCAGCGCATTCTTCTTTTCGTTCGCCGCAGCCCAGATCCCGCTCGGAATAGCGCTCGACCGCTACGGGCCGAAGCGCTGCATGCTGCTTTGCGCGGCCGTCGCGTTTCTCGGCACCGTGGCGTTCGCGGTCGCGACGACGCCGGCCGGCCTCGTGACCGCCCGCATCCTGATGGGGCTGGGCTCGTCCTGCTATCTGATGGCGCCGCTTGCGCTGTATGCAAAGCGCTTCCCGCCCGAGCGTTTTACGCTGCTCGCGGGCATTCAGATCGGCATCGGCACCGTCGGGACGCTGTTCGTGACCGCGCCGCTGGCCTGGGCGAGCGCCGCGATCGGCTGGCGTGCCACGTTCCTCGTCGTGTCGGGCTTCGTCGTGGCCGGCGCGATCCTCGTCGCTATCGTGGTGAGCGCGGATGCAGCCGGCCGCAGCGAGACAGGAGAGCGCGAAACGTTGCGGGACAGCCTGCGTGGCGTGCTGGAGGTGACCCGCATACCCTCATTCGCGCGCATCTTCCTGATGCACGTCTTCTCCTACTCGAGCTACGTGCTCATCGTCGGGCTGTGGGGAGGGCCGTTCCTCAGCGACGTCTACGGTTATGGGCTGACGACGCGCGGGGACCTGCTGATGCTGCCGGCGATCAGCCACATCGTCGGCGTCGTCCTGTGGGGCCACGCCGAGCGCTATTTCGGCGCCTACAAGCCGCTCGTGCTCGCCGGCGCGATAGCGACCGCTGCGGCGCTGGGGTGGCTCGCCGTGGTCGGCAAGCCCGAGCCCGGGACCCTGGCGGTCTGGCTGATGATATTCGGCTTCCTGCCCGCGTTCCTGCCGGTGCTGATCGCGCACGGGCGCTCGTTGCTCGCCCCGAATCTTGTGGGGCGCGGCATGACGCTGTTCAACATCGGCACCATGGGCGGGACGTTCGTGGTGCAATTGGTCAGCGGTGCGCTGATCGACCTCTTTCCGGCACAAGGCGGCGTCTACCCGCTCGACGCCTACCGGCTGGTGTTCGCCGTCCAGGCGGTCGCGATCATTGCGGCCAGCGCGGCCTACCTGACCGCGCGCCGATAAAAAAACTCGAAAACAACCCCATGCAAAGACTGTGGCGAGGGAGCCACAGCAACGATGCGTTAACGATTTTCACCGGCCACCCTCTTGCATTTTGTGCACTGCGGTGTACGTTAGTGCAGCGCGATACGTGATTTGCGTCACCTATCGCCGCCCTCCTTGGGCGTTTCCTCCCTAGACTTGGGCCGCTTCTCACGAAGCGGCCCTTTTTCTTTGGGCATTCCGTGCCGCTTTTGGAGATTTGCCGAGGCGAGGAGAGCAATCGGGTCCGCCCCTGCTCGAATCGTAGGCGGCTTGCGCCACCGCCTCTTACCTATGCGGCGGCGAATTTGTGCTATGCAATATCGGAAGCGCTACTCTGCCGCGGCCCGATACGGCTTGAGCTCCTCCAACGGAATGTCGGCGAGCCGGTCCGCCAGCGTCATGATGTCGGCTGCCAGGCGGGCGAAGGAGGCGGTGCGCTCATAGCGCCGCTCGTCCATGTAGAGCGCGCGGTTGATCTCGATCTGGATCGAATGCAGGCCGGCGGCCGGGTTGCCGTAATGCTCGGTGATGAAGCCGCCCGCATAGGGCTTGTTGCGGCTCACCGCATAGCCGAGATCGCGGAAGGTCGCGTCGGCCACCTCGGCGACGATTGGAACGCAGCTCGTGCCGTAGCGGTCGCCGAGCACGACATCGGCGCGCGGCCGGTCGTCCTTCGCGCCCGCCAGCGACGGCATCGAGTGGCAATCGACCAGCACGGCGGTGCCGAAATCGCGATGCACGCGGGTCAGCAGGCGGCGCAGCGCGCGGTGGTACGGCTTGTACAGCCCCTCGATGCGGCGCAGCGCATCATCGATCGGGATGCGCTGATGGTAGATCTCCTGTGCGTCGCCGACCACGCGCGCGACCGTCCCAAGCCCGCCCGCAACCCGCATCGAACGGGTATTGGCGAACGACGGCAGGCGCCCGTCGAACATGCGCGGATCGAGTTCGTAAGGCTCGCGATTGACGTCGACATAGCAGCGCGGGAAATGCACGCGTAGCAGCGGATGGCCGCGCGGCACCACGCCGGCGATCAGGTCGTCGACGAACGAGTCCTCCGAACGGCGCAGCGTGGACAGGTCGAGCTTGGCCGAGTCGAGGAAGGCCCGCGGATAGACCGAGCCGCTGTGCGGGGAATTGAACACCACCGGGGACCGGCAAGCCGTCGGCTCGATCACCTCGAACGGGGGGTCGAGTTCTGCGTCCACAGGACTGTTCATGCGATTCCAACGGCACGTTTCGGGGGCGTTGTCCTACATTTCCATGTGGGCGCGGCTCTGCCAAGATGAAGTTTCGGTTCACCCCATATTTACCCGCCATGCGGCTTATGGGTGTTCAAGTATCAATGGACGTGTCGCGTACATGACCCAGCCCGCCTCCCAGAAAATTCTCCTCGCCGAAGACGACAATGACATGCGCCGGTTCCTGGTGAAGGCGCTGGAGAACGCCGGCTATGAGGTGATCGACTACGACAACGGCATGTCGGCCTACCGGCGGTTGCGCGAGGAACCGTTTGAGCTGCTGCTGACCGATATCGTGATGCCCGAGATGGACGGCATCGAGCTGGCCCGCCGCGCCGCGGAGCTCGATCCCGACATCAAGATCATGTTCATCACCGGCTTCGCGGCTGTGGCGCTCAATGCGGATTCCAAGGCTCCGAAGGACGCCAAGGTGCTCTCCAAGCCGTTCCACCTGCGAGATCTCGTCAACGAGGTGCAGAAACTGCTGACGGCGGCCTGACCCGGCGCATCATCCCGAAAAGTGGCCACCGGTTTCGGCTAAAATGATGCGCCCGAAAGCCATTTCCCATGCTTGCCCCGTCCGGAGCGAGCCGATATAGGGTCCCACCCAATACGGGCGCGTAGCTCAGCGGAAGAGCACCTCCTTGACATGGAGGGGGTCACAGGTTCGATCCCTGTCGCGCCCACCATTCGTCCAAAACGCTGCGTTGACACCCGGCCGGGCTCCCCTTAGAAACCGCTCCAAATCCCTGACATTTTGGCGCGCGCGCCATGGATCGAGGCCATGAAAGTCCGTAACTCGTTGAAATCGCTGCGTGGCCGCCATCGCGACAACCGTCTGGTCCGCCGCAAGGGCCGCCTTTACGTGATCAACAAGACGCAGCGGCGCTTCAAGGCCCGCCAGGGCTGATCCGCCAAGGCTGATCCGCCCGGCGATCGCGGCCGGTACACTGTTTCACAAGTCTTTGAGCCGGCCGCGTGGTCGCGGCTATTGCACTGCAATGCGCAAGTCATAGACTTGCCGGATGCGCGCGCGACTCGCCATAGCGATGGCTGCTGCCCTGGTGCTGGTGGCGATCTCTCCGGTCCGGGCTCAGCCGGCTCCCTTGCCCGAAGCGCCGGACAAGCTTCCGCGCGCCGCGCGCGGCGACCGCATCAAGAATCTCGACTTCCTGTTTGAAGCACTCAAGGTCGCGCCCGACGCGGACGCCGCGAAGCTGGTCGAGAGCCGCATCTGGGCGCTCTGGCTCGCCTCGGGCAGCGACACCGCTGACCTCATGATGACGCGGGTGAAAACCGCGATGGACGAGAAGGACAGCAAGCTCGCGGTTGAACTGCTCGATGCGGTGATCGACCTGAGGCCCGACTACGTCGAGGCCTGGAACCGGCGCGCGACAATTCACTTCAGCAACAAGGATTACGGCAGGTCGCTTGCCGACATCCGCCAGGTGCTGGCGCGCGAGCCGCGCCACTTCGGCGCGCTCACCGGGCTCGGCGTCATCATGCAGGAATTCAACGAGGAAAAGCTCGCCCTGGAAGCATTCCGCAAGGCGCTCGCCGTGAACCCGCATCTGTCGAAGGTCCCGGACTTCGTGAAGTCCCTGACCGAGAAGGTCGAGGGCCGGGATATTTGAAACTCCGGCCACAGCGGGCGCGTAACAAGACGTGTCCCGGTCTCCTCTGATGATCCTCAATATCTGTCTGGCCGTTGCGCTCATCGTCGGGTTGCTGGCGCTTGTGACAGCCGTCGGCGCCGTCCTGATCGAGCGGAAGCATCCGCCGGCCGGCCGCTTCGTGGAGGTCGAGGGCGGGCGCCTGCACGTTCTCGATCTGGGTGCGCAAAACGACGAGGTCCCGATCGTGCTGCTGCACGGGGCGAGCGGCAATCTGCACGACATGCGGCTCAGTCTCGGCGAGCGGCTGGCACGCAATCATCGCGTCATTCTGATCGACCGTCCGGGACACGGCTGGAGCTCGCGGCTCGGCGGCGACGCGGACGCGTCTCCGTCGCACCAGGCCGCGTTGATTGCGCAGGTGCTGGACAATCTGGGCGTCGGGCGCGCAGTCGTTGTTGGACATTCATTCGCGGGCGCGACCGTGACGGCGTTTGCACTCGGGTTTCCGGACCGCGTCGCCGGGCTCGTCCTGCTCGCGCCGGTGACACACCCGTGGCCGGGCGGGATCGCGTGGTTCTATACGCTCGCCGCGACGCCAGTGATCGGGCCGCTGTTTGCCCGCACGATCGTGCTCCCCGCGGCGTTTCCGTTCATGCAACCGTTCGCGCGCTCGGTCTTCGCACCGCAGCCGATGCCGGAAGACTACGTGAACCGTTCCGCGCTCGCGCTGCTGTTGCGGCCCGCGGCATTTCTGGCGAACGCGCGCGACGTCGCGCAGCTGAAGGCGAGCGTGACGCGCCAATCACCCCGCTACCGGGAGATCGTCGCGCCGACCGTCATCATCACCGGCGATCGCGACACCATCGTGTCGCCGGATATCCATTCGCGGCCGCTTGCCGCGACGCTGGCGCATGCCAGGCTGATCGTGCTGCCCGGGGTGGGTCATGCGGTGCAGCACGTTGCGGCGGATCTGGTGGTCGCCGAGACGGAACGTCTGGCACAAGCCGCGCGCTGACGCCTGGCGCATGATCCCGAAAAGTGGACACCGTTCGGAAAAGATCATGCGCAAGCAAAGGGAACGCGGCTGGAGTCTGATTCAACGCAGTTGAATCAAACTCTAGTCGTCCCCGCCGTCCGATCCGACGAACGCGATCCGCACCATGTTGGTGGCGCCCGGCGTGCCGAGCGGGACGCCGGCCACGATGATGATGCGCTGGCCCGCCTTGGCGAAGCCTTCGCGGAACGCGAGCCGGCAGGCGCGATCGACCATGTCGTCGAGGCTGCGGGCATCCTCGGCCACGATGCAGTGCACACCCCACGCGACCGCCAGTCTGCGCCCGGTCGCGACGTTCGGCGAGATCGCGACGATCGCGCAGTTCGGCCGCTCGCGTGCGACGCGCAGGCCGGTCGAGCCGGACGAGGTCCAGCACGCGATCGCCGGCAGACCGAGCGTCTCGGCGATCTGCCGCGCCGCGTCCGCGATGGCGTCGGCGCCGGTCGCCTCCGGCTCGGTGCGCTGCGCGTGAATGATCGACTGGTAGATCGCGTCGGTCTCCACCTCCTCGGCGATGCGGTTCATCGTGCTGACCGCCTCGACCGGATATTGCCCGGCCGCCAACTCCGCCGAGAGCATGATGGCGTCGGCACCTTCAAAGATGGCAGTCGCCACGTCGGAAACTTCGGCACGCGTCGGCACCGGGTTCGAGATCATCGATTCCAGCATCTGCGTCGCGACCACGACCGGCTTGCCCGCGCGCCGCGCCGCCCGGGTGATCTGCTTCTGGATGCCGGGCACTTTCTCGAGCGGCATCTCGACCCCGAGATCGCCGCGCGCGACCATCAGGGCGTCGGTGAAATCCAGGATTTCCGCGAGGCGGGCGACCGCCTGCGGTTTCTCGATCTTCGCCATCACGGCGGCGCGGCCGCGGGTGATTTTCTTCGCCTCCGCGATGTCCTCCGGCCGCTGGATGAAGGAAAGCGCGACCCAGTCGACGCCGGTATTCAGGCAGGCTTCGAGGTCGGAGCGATCCTTGTCGGTCAGTGCCGACGACCCGATGGTGGTGTCGGGCAGGCTGACGCCCTTGCGCGCCGAGAGCTTGCCGCCGACTTCAACGCGCGTCACTGCGCGCGTCGGCGAGGTCTCGATCGCCTTCAGCCTGATCTTGCCGTCGTCGAGCAACAGCGTGTGGCCGACTTCGAGCGCCGCGAGGATTTCGGGATGCGGCAGGTGCACGCGCGTCGCGTCGCCCGGCGCCTTGTCGCCGTCGAGCACGAAGGTCGCGCCTTTCTCGAGCGTCACCTTGTCTTCGTTGAACATGCCGACGCGCAGCTTCGGCCCCTGCAGATCGGCCAGGATGCCGATGGGCCGTCCGGATGCCTTCTCGACCGCACGGATCGCCGCATGCAGCTGGCGCATCGCGTCGTGTGAGGTGTGGCTCATGTTGATGCGGAACACGTCGGCGCCCGCTTCGAACAAGCGTGCGATCGTCGCCTCGTCGGCCGAGGACGGCCCAAGCGTCGCGACGATTTTCGTGCGGCGCTGACGTCTCATTTGGTCTGCTTTTGCTGGGAGCCGGGCGGCGAGGGGATCAGCGGGGTCGACTGCGGCAGCGGCTGTTGCGGCGCCTGGTCGGTCGATTCGGTGAGCTGCACGGTCCAGGAGCGCTGCTCAGTGGTGTCGACCTCGAAGAAGCCGGTGCGGTCGTAGCCGCGCGCGAGGCAGTCCTCGATGCCGCGGATGGTGAATTCCTTGTCCCGTGTGCACATGAAGGCCTTGCCCGACCATTCGCCGCCGCGGTCGTAGTCGACCGCATGAACATAATAGAATCGCGCGACGAGCTGTCCCTTGACCAGTGTCTCGCACGAGCGTGCCGACAGGTTCCACCAGCCTTCGGTGGTCCAGCCGTCCGCATCCTTGTAACCGAGCGCGATGCCGACCCGGCTGCCGGTGTTGTTGCACAGGCGGAAATCGGCCGCCGCGGGCGTCGCGACCCCGATACCGCAGGCCAACGCATACGCGGCCATCAAGGTTCGGCGGGAAGCGACAGGAAAGGTCCTGATTTGCGGTAGCCGGGTCATGGAACTGGGGACTTCGCGCCGGTTACGCCGGACTGTCAACGACGATGGCGCGGAAGTCGTTGACGTTCGTGAAAGTGGGACCGGGGCGCAGCAGACCGCCCGCGCGCTCGAAAAAGCCGGTTGAATCGTTGTCGGCAAGAAACGCGGCCGGATCGAGGCCGAGTTCCGCCGCCCGTGCGGCGGTCGCGCCGTCCACCACCGCGCCGGCGGGATCGGTGGCGGAGCCCGCGCCGCCGTCGGTCCCGTCGGTATCGGCCGCGAGCGCCGCGAGTCCGTCCGTGCCGGCAAGCGCGATCGCGAGCGCCAGCGCGTATTCCTGGTTCGGCCCGCCGCGGCCCTGCCCCCGGATCGTGACCGTGAGCTCGCCGCCCGACAGGATCACGGCGCGGCGCCCCGCCTTCTGCAGGTCGCGCGCAAGCCGCGCATGCGCGGCCGCGACCTCGCGCGCCTCGCCCTCGAGCCGCTCTCCGAGAAAGACGCATTCGCAGCCAGCCGCCGCGACCGCAGCCTTCGCGGCATCGAACGCGTCGGCGGGCCGCGCGATCAGGTGGAATTCCGTCCTGGCAAAGGCCGCCTCACCCGGCTTCGGGCTCTCATTCGCGGGATCGTTCAGCGCCCGCCCCACGGCTTCCGGCGGGTCAAGCCTGAAGCGGTCGACGATCGCGCGGGCATCGGCGAGCGTCGAGGGGTCCGGGACGGTCGGTCCCGAGCCGATCACCGCCGGGTCGTCGCCCGGCACATCGGAGACCGCGAGCGTGACCACCCGCGCCGGATGCGCGGCGCGCGCGAGCCGTCCGCCCTTGAGACGCGAGAGATGCTTTCGCACCGTGTTGATCTCACCGATGTTCGCGCCGGAGCGCAGCAGCGCGCGCGTCACGGTCTGCTTTTCGGCGAACGTGATCCCGGCGGGCGCGATCCAGTTCGCCGATGCGCCGCCCGACATCAGCACAAGCACGAGATCGTTTTCGCCCGCGCCTTCGGCGTGCTCCAGCGCGAGGGCGGCGGACCGCAGGCCGGCCGCGTCGGGGATCGGATGCCCTGCTTCGATCATCGGGATGACGCGCGTCGGGCGGCCGTAGCCGTGCCGCGCGACCGCGATGCCGCTCATGCGATTCGCCGGGAAGCCGCCGTCGAGATAGTGCCGTTCCGCGACTTCGATCATGGAGCCCGCCGCCTTGCCGGCGGCGAGCAGGATCAGCCGGCCGTCGCGCGGCGGCGCGGGCAGATGGCGCGGCAGGCAGCTTGCCGGATGCGCGGCCGCGACCGCTGTCGCGAACAGGTCTTCGAGAAACGCGCGCGCCGTCATGGTCCGACCTCGAGCCGGTCCCCGGCGCGCGGGCGCGCCACCCAGATTCCGAACAGGATCAGCACGCCGCCGAGCGCCTGCAGCAATCCGAGCGGCTCGTTGAGCAGCAGCCAGCCGAACGCCGCCGCGGCGATCGCCTCGAGGAAGATCACCAACGCCGAGAACGTCGCCGGCAGCGTGCCGAGTGCGGCTGCCATCAGGCCCTGTCCGCCGACTTGCGAGATCAGCGCGAGCGCGAGCAGCGTCGCGAGCCCTTGCATCGACTGGGGCAGGATGCGCGGCTCGAACGCAAACGCGATGACGAACAGGCAAGCCGCCGTGATCGCCGTCGAGGCGAACATCAGTTCGGCGGCGCTGTGGCGCGCGCGGGCGGCGCGCACCGCCAGCATGTAGCAACCGAAGCACACCGCGGTCGCGACGCCGTAAAGGTCGCCGAGCAGCCGCTGCGGCGCGAAGCCGTAGCTTTCGCCGAGCAGCGCGAAGCCGCCGAGAATGCAGAGCGCGAGCCCGATCAGCGCCCGCCGCCCCACCGCCTCATGCAGCACCGCAAAGGCCCCGAGTGCGACCCAGATGGGGGCGGTGGTGGCAAGGAAGGTCGCGTTCGCGACCGTCGTCCCCAAAATCGCGAGGTGCCAGAAAAACAGGTCGCCGGTGAAGAACAGCCCCGCGAGCCACACCGCCCGGTCCGACCACAGCGGTGCATGAACCATCGGCGGCGCATCGAGCCGCATCCACAGCCACAGGAACGGCAGCGCCAGGAATACGCGCCAGAACGCGCTCGCATAGGGCCCGACATCGGCCCAGCGCACGAACAGCACCGACGCACCCATCGCGATCGCGCCGAGCACGAGCGCAACCATCGCCAGCGCGACGCGGCGCCTTTCGTCGGTCGCGATTACAGCGGTCATTCGGACTTCCGGTGCTCAAACGCAGCGCCTGTGATGTGCCACGGATGGCGCCGGCGTTCCAGATCGGCGCTTTCGGCCCGGAATTGTCCCAGCGGCACGCCGAATTGGCACTTGAAAAACGCGTCCGTGCCGCGCCAATTGCTGCCGGACTGCGGGGAGCGCACATGCACACACAGGTCGCCATCATCGGCGCCGGGCCGGCCGGCCTGTTCCTCGCACACCTGCTGTTTCGCGAGGGCATCGACTGCGTCGTGCTGGAGGCGCGCAGCCGCGCCTATGTGGAAGATCGCGTGCGTGCCGGCGTGCTGGAGCAGGGCACCGTCGACCTGATGCACGAACTCGGCCTCGACCAGCGGCTGCGGCGCGAGTGCATGATCGACGAGGCGATCGACATCCGCTTCGGCAACGGCAAGCTCGTCCACGTGCATTTCCCCGAATTGGTCGCCGGCAAGGTGGTGACGATCTACGGCCAGCAGGAAGTGGTGAAGGATCTGATTGCCGCACGCGTGGCCGACGGCGCGCCGATCCAGTTCGAGGCGGAGGTCACCGCGCTCGAAGGCCTCGACGGCGAGAGGCCGACGATCCGCTACCGCCAGGACGGCACCGAGCACACGCTGACCTGCGATATCGTGGCGGGCTGCGACGGCTTTCACGGCGTCTGCCGCCCCGCGATCCCCACGGGCGTGCTCACCACTTACGATCACGTGTTTCCGTTCGGCTGGCTCGGCATCCTGTCGGAATCCCCGCCGATCAAGGAGATGACCTACGCCAATCACGCGCGCGGCTTTGCGCTGTGCAGCCGCCGCTCGCCGAAGATCTCGCGCCACTACGTGCAGGTTGCGCCCGACGAGGACGCGGCGAACTGGTCGGACGACCGGTTCTGGAACGAGTTGCACATCCGCATGAACGACGACGACAAGAGCGAGATCGTCGAGGGCAAGATTTTCCAGAAGGGCGTCACGCCGGTGCGCGCCTTCGTCGCCGCGCCGATGCGCTATGGGCGCTTGTTCCTCGCCGGCGACGCCGCGCATATCGTGCCGCCGACCGGCGCGAAAGGGCTCAATCTCGCGGTCGCCGACGTGCGCGTGCTCGCGCGCGCGCTGACGCAGTTCTTCCGTTCGAACGACATGGAGCGGCTCGACCGCTATTCCGACCACTGCCTGCGCCGCGTCTGGAAGGTGGTGCGCTATTCCTGGTACATGACCTCGCTGCTGCACCGTTTCCCCGGCCATTCACCGTTCGAACGCAACATCCAGCTCGGCGAGCTCGACTACCTGTTGTCGTCCCGCGCCGGGCGGGTGACCATCGCGGAGAACTATGTCGGCCTGCCGCTCGAGGATGAGTGATACTGGCGGCGCGCCTCCGGCGAGACTATGTGTCTCGACCAATGATCCAAGGACATCGCCATGGCCCTCGATGACAAGACCCGTACCGAGCTGGAGGCCGCCGTGTTCCGCCGTCTGGTCGAGCATTTGCGCGGCCGCACCGATGTGCAGAACATCGATCTGATGAATCTTGCGGGCTTCTGCCGCAATTGCCTCGGCAACTGGATGAAGGACGCCGCCGACGCCGAGGGCGTCAAGCTGTCCAAGGACGAAAGCCGCGAGGCGGTCTACGGCATGCCGTACGAAGAGTGGAAGTCGAAGCATCAGAAGGACGCATCACCCGCGCAACAGGCGGCGTTCGACAAGACCCACAAGCACTGACGCGACTGTCAAGCAAAGAACGCCGCAGATCGCGCGGGAACGCCGATCCCGGCGAAGTTGATGTGCACTGCTGTGGATGACCGCGCCCGCGCCTTGACCTGAGGCGCTCGCCCTCCGAAACGTCTGGCATGGTTTTCGGTCGCGGTGCCGGACGGAAACCCGGTTTCCGTTTTGCCCAGGCGCCGCTCGATCTCACCAATTTGCGTCAGGAGTGCCCGATGGCTACCGCCGCCGCCGTCAAGGATGAGGCCACCGCTCATCGCTTCGCCAAGGATCATCTGAAGGCGTTCATCGAGCGCGTGGAGCGGCTGGAAGAAGAGAAGAAGGCGCTCTCGGACGATATCCGCGACGTCTACGCCGAAGCGAAGGGGAACGGCTTCGACGTGAAGGCGCTCCGCCAGGTGGTGCGCCTGCGCAAGCAGGACGTGGACGAGCGCAAGGAACAGGAAGCGATCCTGGAGACGTATCTTCAGGCGCTGGGAATGCTGTAGGCGCGATCAGCCCGGCGCTGATCGTCGTCCGCGCGCAAGCGCGGACCCGGAGCGACAAGGTCGGCTCAGGAATTAACGGTCGGATTCGCTTTCGCGGGAATGAGCCGCAGGGTTACTGCAAGCTCGCCTGACGCTGCGGCGGCCCGTAGCTTACCGTCGGCAGGAATGTCACCGCCGCCCCGCCGAATGTCTGTGTCTGCATGCCCTGATACGGATCGTTGCCGAACGTCATCGGCACACTGGCGATCGGCTTGATCATCATCATGCGCACCTGGCGCACGTCGAGCTTGCCGTAGACCGTGATGGTCATCGCATAGTGCACGCTGGTTGCCAGCGTGATGCCGCGTAGCCAGGGATCGTTGTAGCGCTGTCCGGCCTTCGGCGGGATGCGCGCCACCTGCGTGGTCGCCGCGGACGCGGTGCCGGTCGCGCCGACCGGCGGCGTCAGCGCGATCGGACGCCGCCCGTCGGGAGCGGCGGCGGCCGCATAGGCGAGCGCCATGCCGGGCGGCACGCGGTCGGTGCGGCCGAACTCGGCGTCATTGAGCCACGCCGTGATGCTCGAGGTCGTCTCGCTGCGCGACGCGCTGAGCTCGGTCGGCTCGGCGAGGTCGGCCGGCGGGCGCGGTACGCTGCGCGAGGGAAGGGTAACCGGCGTGGACGTCGCCGAAGCGAGCGCGAAGCCGCCAGCCGGCTTGGCGCCGGTCGCCGGGCGCGCCTGCGGTATCGGAACGCGCGCGTCCACCGGCTTTGCGGCGGCTGCGACACGGGTTTCTGTCGGCGCCGGTGTTGCGCTGCTCTCGTCTTCCTCGTCTTCGTCGGTCGAGAAGCCGAACAGGCGGGAGAGGACATTGCCCTTCTTCGGCCTGGCGGCCGAGGCGACGCGCTGTTCCTCGCCGTTGATCGCGCCTGTGCTCTTTGCGGAGGCCAGCGACATGCCGGACGGGGTCGAACCGCGCTTCTCGACGTCGGCGAGCGCAAGCGCATAGCCGGACAGCGGCTGGCCGTCCGACGGGACGTGCACCGTGCGGCCGTTCGGGAACACGCGTGCGAGCTGATCATGCGTCATGCGCGGCCAGTGCCGCACCGAGCCGACATCGACATGCACGAACGAGCCTGGATAGAAGCCGACGCCGCCGCGCTGCAGCCGCAGGCCGGCGACGCGCAGATCCTCGACCGACACGCCGGAAATATTGAAGTCGATCGCCTTGCCGAGCATGTGCTGGCTGAACTTCGCGACGCCGCGCGAGCGCCGCCGCAGCATCGCGTTGGTGGCGGGCGAGCGATAGGACGAGACGATGCGGACCGGCTCCTTGGTGTTCACCTCGCGGGTGATCTCCCACAGGATGTCGAACAGCTGCGGGTCCATCCGCGTCTGGTCGTCGTTGCGCCAGTCGCGCAGGAAGTAGTTGAGCTTCTTCAAGCCGTCTTCGTCGTAGCGCCCATTGCGCTTGAACGTGACGGTGATCTCGTCCTCGCGATGGGTATGCTGGAGATAGATCGAACGGGTGTCGCCGTTCGCCACCACGGTCTGCAACGTGTCGGTGGTGATGATGAGCGCCAACGCCGCAAGGCCCACGCAGGGAAGCGCGCGCAGCGGATGACAGAACGATACGGCCTGGCGCGCAATGCGACTCGGCATGCAATCCCGCGTGAAACGTCGCTCGTGAGAGCGACCGCGGCGTCCCCCGCCGCGTGCGTATGGTTAGCGCAGTCTTGTCGGGATGGGTTAACGCGAGATTAGCGCTGCCCCGTCCCCCCTTAGCGTTAATTGGCTAACGGGGGAGTGTGGCGAAAAATAGCCGTTTGGCGCCAGAGCCTTCCGGGATGGTTAACAACGCCGGCGATTATCCGGGACTTGACTGGCGCCGAATAGGTCAGCCTTATTGACGTTTGCAGCGTGTTTGCAGGTTGTGCAACGCGCGTCAAACTACTTGCAACGGGACCCGAGTCGGGCCTATACGGAACTGTGCCGACGTGGCGAAACGGTAGACGCAGCGGTCTTTAAAACCGCTACTCCTTGCAGGGTGTACGGGTTCGAATCCCGTCGTCGGTACGAAATGTTCCCGTGTTCCAAGGATAAGCGACGATGCTCCATCTCAAGAAAGTCCATCCGGGGGTGAAAGCCCTGCGGCAGGAGAAGGATCGCTTCGAACAACAGATGTACCGCCTGTACGAACAGCAAGAAGCCATCCGAAACAAGATCGCAGGCATTGACCTAGCGATTTCGATTTTCGAAAAAGGCGATCAGGTGACGGCGACACCATCGGCGCCGACGCAAGTTTCAGCCACAAACCTCAAGGTTTTGTTGCTCGACCTAGCGCGCGAAGTAGGCGCGACCGGCCTCAACTCTAGCAGCGCCGTTGAGCTGGCCCGCAAGCGCCACATCGGCCTGTTGCGCGGTAGTGCAGCAAGCAACTTAAGCCGTCTCAAGAACGAGGGATTGCTCGTGCACGACGGGAAGGTCTACCGCCTTCCGGAATTTGCCCGCCCACAGCTTCAGCTCGCGGTAGGCAGCAAGGGTTCTTAGAGCAAGGGTACCTAGCTCTAAGATGGGCGACGGCCCGAGGTGGTCCAAACACCTCGGGCCGTTCGTACTTAGGCCGGTAGACGCAAACCGAATTTCTTCGGTTCCTTGCAGGGATTTTGGTCTCCCGCTCCAAGTCTTGGAATCATCGGCGTCTTGCACGTTGATTACAAGTGCGTCGTAAATCGGATTCACGTCGTTGACGGAAAGCCTTGTAGCGCAGCCGTTTCTTGCGTTTTTACGCCGCTGCAATAGCCGTTGCGAACATGTCAGGATTGCTACGATTGTTGTACTTGAACTGGAACTCGGCAACATACAGCGGCAGATATTTCTTGCTGACCTTGTGGAAACTGCCGACGATCCCGCGCTTGATTAGCGACCAGAAGCCCTCAATCGTTTGAGTGTGGATCGCGCCAACAACGCCGTCGTCAATGACGTGCTTTCCGTCGCTATGGTTAATGACGCCATGACGGTACCGGCGACTGAGGCGACGGTAGCCGGGGAAATCGTCTGTGCAGATCAGGCTCACGCGGCTTGAAACCGTTTCGCGCACGAAGGCTTCCAAGGTTTCACGCTTTACGTTGTCGATCACGCGGGCCACGACGTTGCCCTTGCGCTTGATCGCGCCGACCACGATGGGCTTGCTCGTGCCGCGACCTACCTGGCCTTCTCGCTTATCCCAATGGCGGTTCTTGTCCTTGCCGCCGACGTAGGTCTCATCAATCTCGACAATGCCGCCAAGCTTCTCTTCCGGCTCGATCAGCGCGGCCCGGATTTTGTGGCACATGGAATGCGCGGTCTCGTATGAGCCGAAGCCCATCATTCTTTGAATTTGCAAGGCGGGCATGCCCTTTTTGCTCGACAGCATGTAGTGCGTGACGAGGAACCAGTCGCGAAGCGGCTTGTTCGTGTTCTCAAAAATCGTGCCCGCGATCACCGAGAAGCGATAGCCCGAGTTCGGCACGCAGTTGTAGCACTGCCACTTGAAAGGCATCGACTTGACCGGAAACACCTTGTCGGCCTTTCCGCATCGCGGGCAGTGCACGCCGTTCGGCCAGCGGCGGGCCTGCAAGTAGGTCCTGCAGGCTTCTTCGTCCGTGAAAGTCGCCTCAAACTGGGCGGTAGTCATCTGCGGGACGGCTTTCGGGCGTTTGGACATGGCATTTCCTTCCGTGAGAAGGACATTGCCACGAACCTACAGACCAGTCAAGTCCCGGATAATCGCCACAACGCCTTTAGCGGGCCGTCACGGTCCGCTGCTGCGCCCGGCGTTGCTTCTGCGGCGCGGGCTCCGGCCGGATCGGATTACCGAACAGCCGGTCGAAGAACGACTGGCCGCCCGAATAGCCATCGTTTCCGACCCCATTCGGGAGTCGTACCGACGGACGGTTGTAACTCGGCTGAGCTCGCGCGACCGGCGTCTCGGCGTTGCGGCGGTCGCCCTTCAGCGCCGCGAGCGTCTGGCCATCGCGGCCGTAGATGTCCTCGCGGATCTGCAGGTGGCCGGATTCGTCAACGAACGCAGTCTGATAGGTGATGTGTACCGGGATCGGGTTGGTGAAGCGGAGGTCGATCTCGGAATTGCCGTACATGCTTTGGATCTTTTCGGCCGTGTACGCCGGGCCGTTCGGCATGCCCAGCCGGGTCATCACCTCGGCATACTTGTTCGGATCCTGCACCCGCATGCAGCCGTGGCTGTAGGCGCGCCTCGGGTGCGCGAACAGATGCTTGTCCGGCGTATCGTGCTGGTAGACCAGGAACTTGTTCGGGAAATTGAAGCGCACGCGGCCGAGCGCGTTACCGGCGCCTGGCGGCTGCGAGATGTGCACGCTGCCGTCCGGCCGTTGCTGCAGGTTCAGGCCCATCCGCTTGAGCACGGTCGGGTCCTGTTGCAGCGCGGGCAGGTATTCGTTGTAGACGATCGACGGCGGCACGTTCCAGGTCGGGTTGACCGTGATGTACTTCATGGTCTCCGACAGAAGCGGCGTCGCGTGGCCGCCCGGCTTGCCGACCACCACGCGTGTTTTCCAGATCGACGCCCCGTTGCTGTAGACCTGCAGCGTGAAGTCGGGGACGTTCAGAACGACATGTGACTTGCCAAGATCGCGCGGCACCCAGCGCCAGCGCTCCATGTTGGCGATTATGATCTGGTCGTCTTTCTCGTGGCGCTTGCCGTTGAGAGCGTCGACGGTCTGCTGCGTCAGCTTGCCGGTCGCCGCGAGGCCCTTCTCTTTCTGGAAATGCGCGATCGCGTCGACGAGCGGCTTGTCGTAGAAATTGTCGCCGCGCACGGCCGCAAGCCCGAGCTTCTCGCGCAGCGCCGGCACGCGTTCGTCCGACATCAGGACGGTCTGCTTGGTCTTCTTGTCGGCCGACAGCTCGAGCACCGGCCCGCGTGCAATCGCCTCCGCGGCCTCGCCCTTGCGGCCGCGGACCTCCGCGAGCTTCTTGCGCAGCGCCTTGTAGGCAGCGTGCGGCGGCTGGTAGCTGTCGAGCGCCTCTCCGGCCGTTTTCGCGCTTGCCATCCTGCTCAGAACGTCGAGCGGCTGCGGCGCGGTCTGCTCATAGAAAATGTCGCCGCTGACGCGCGAGTAGTGCACGCGTCCCATCTGGGCCTGGCGTGCATAGTCGAGTGCGGATTCGGTGAGCCGCATCTCGGCTTCGGCCATCGCAGCCGGTCCGGACGCGGCGAGAATGGACGGGACCGGGTAGTCGGCCGGATCCATGCCGTCTGCGTCGGCATTGCGCAGATGGTCGATCGCCTGCTTGCCGCGTTCGGTCGCACCGTCCGCGGTGACGAACAGCGGTGCGTAGTCGCGCGACGCGTAGAAAGCCTCGACTGCGGTGCGATCCGCCTTTCGCTCGACAATGCGGGCGAGCTTCGGGCTGCTGATGAAATCGCGCAGCGCATCACGAACGGGCTGGTCCGCGTTGACGACGGCGGCGGGAGGCGCGGACGTCACAGGCGCGGCAGCGGCCGGGGCGACGGGTGCGGAGGCCGCAGCGGGCGCTTGCGACGCGGGCGTCGCGCCCGGAGCAGGTGTAGCAACGTCCTTGAAGGTCGGCGGCGGAAGCTCGGGCGGGTCGGGCAGGACGATCGCCGTCGAGCCGGTCAAGTCGGTTGCCGGGGCCAGGTCGGCGGCCGAGGGCGGCGGCATGTTGGCGGACTCGGGAAGCGGAACCTTGGCCTCGATCGCGGCCTGGTCTGCGGTGGCCGCCCCTTGAGCGACAGCAGCTGCTGTAAAGCTCAGTCCGAGAACCAGCGCGAGCGCCGTTCCGGTCAAAATCTGCTCAAGCCGCCGGCCGTGCATGGAGAAATTCCCTCGCGATCCCCGTGGGTTCAACGCAACACTGGACCCCATACGCGCGGCCGGGGACAGCCGCACCGTCTTCCACCTTGGCGCACGAAATGACTCTAATTTGTCTGCACAATCAACTGCCGCAACGTATCCGTCGGGTCACAAACGCGTATTTCGACCGCAGGTGTCACTCGCTGGCCACGTTTTCCGATGCACCGCTGGATTCACCGCCAGCGAGCCCGATCTCGTCGAGCTTGCGGTAGAGCGTCGAGCGGCCGATGCGCAACCGGCGCGCGACCTCCGACATCTGCCCGCGGTAATGCGCGATGGCGAACCGAATCGCATCGGCTTCGATCTCCTCGAGCGGGCGGACGTGGCCGTTCGCGCCGGTCAGCGCCAGGGCATCGCCGGAAGCCGGCGGAGCAGGGGGGGACGGCTCGTCGAGGATCATCGGCGTCCCGATGCGCGCCGGCTGCGGCGCCTCGTCCGAAGGCACGATTGCGGGTGCGACCATCCGCGCCGTCTGGCTGAGCTGGGGGAACTCGGCCACGCCGACCTCGTCACCATCCGCCAGCACCACGGCACGGAAGATCGCGTTCTCGAGCTGGCGCACGTTGCCGGGCCATGGATGCGCGTTGAGCAGCGCCGAGCGCCTCGGCCGCAACCGCGCGGATGCGCTTTCCTTCCTCCGCGGCGAACCGGACGAGGAAATGCCGCACCAGTTCGGCGATGTCTTCGGCGCGCTCGCGCAACGGCGGCACCGTGATCGGAAACACCGCGAGGCGGTAGTAGAGGTCCTCGCGGAAGCGTCCGCTGCCGACGTCGGCGATCAGGTTGCGGTTGGTCGCCGAGATGATGCGCACGTCGACCTTGACCGGCTTCTTGCCGCCGACCGGATCGACGTGGCCGTCCTGGATCGCGCGCAGCAGTTTCACCTGCGCGGCCGGCGGCAGTTCGCCGACCTCGTCGAGGAATAGCGTGCCGCCGGATGCTTCGACGAACTTGCCGAGATGCTTCTCGGTTGCGCCGGTGAACGAGCCCTTCTCGTGCCCGAAGAGCGTCGACTCGACGAGGTTTTCCGGGATCGCGCCGCAGTTCACCGCGACGAACGGCTTGCTGCGCCGCTCGCCCGAGCCATGGATCGCGCGTGCGATCAGTTCCTTGCCGACGCCGGATTCGCCTTCCACCAGCACGGGGATCAGCGAGGCCGCCGCCTTCTCGGCGGTGCGCAGGACCTGCTGCATGCGGGCATTGCGCGTGACGATGTCCTTGAAGCCCAGCGTGCCGGCGCGGCTGCGCTTCAGGCGCTGGAATTCGGTTTCGAGCGCGCTCGTCGACAGTGCGTTGCGCAGCGAGACCTGCAGCCGCTCGGCACCGACCGGCTTGACCACGAAATCGCTCGCGCCCGCCCGCATCGCCGACACGACCTTGTCGATCCCGCCATGCGCGGTCTGCACGATCACCGGCAGGTTCACGCCCGCCTCGCGCATGCGCGCAAGCACGCCGTAGCCGTCGAGGTCGGGCATCACGAGGTCGAGCACCATGCAGTCGATGCGCGCGTCCGGCGCGGTGACGGCTGCAACCGCGGCGTCCCCGCCGTCGACCGCCACGACCTGGTAGCCGAAGCGCGTCGCCATCGCCTCGAGCAGGCGGCGCTGCACGGGATCGTCATCGACGATCAGGATCGTTTCGGCCATGGATTCTCCTGCAGCCGGCTGTACCGATTTGGGGCGTACCTTGGCCGAGCGGCCTTAACGCACTGTTAAGGCTCGAAGATACGCGGGCGGCCTCGCGCGCAGTTGATCGCCGCGCGGTCCTGATTATGTTCGCCGCAACATCGAGGATCTCATGCCCGCCAAAGCCAGCCGCAAACCGACCCGCACCGCCGCCGCAAACCCGCAACGTCGTCATCCCCCGCCAAGGGCCTCGGCGCTCTTGCCCGAATGGAACCTGGCCGACCTCTATCCGGCGATGGATGCGCCCGAGCTCAAGCGCGATCTCGCGCGCGCCGACAGCCGACTGCGCCGCGTTCGAGGCAGACTACAAGGGCAAGCTCGCCGCGCTGACGGCGGAGCGGGAAGCTCGTCGAGGCGGTGAAGCGCTACGAGGCGATCGAAGATCTGCTCGGCCGGCTCATCTCCTATGCGGGCCTGGTCTATGCCGGCAACACCACCGATCCGGTGCGCGCGAAGTTCTACGGCGACATGCAGGAGCGGATCACCGCCGCCTCGCTGCACCTCCTGTTCTTCACGCTCGAACTCAACCGCATCGACGACGCCGTGCTCGACGCCGCGATGCGCGATCCGCGCGCTCGGCCATTACCGGCCGTGGATCGAGGATGTGCGCAAGGAAAAGCCGTACCAGCTCGAGGACCGCGTCGAGCAGCTGTTCCACGAGAAGTCGGTGACCGGCGCTGCGCGCCTGGAACCGGCTGTTCGACGAGACGATCGCGGCGCTGCGCTTCAAGGTCGGCGGCAAGGAGCTCGCGCATCGAGCCGACGCTCAACCTGATGCAGGACACGGACGGCAAGAAGCGCAAGGCCGCGTCGCGAGGCGCTCGCCGAAGACCTTCAAGGAGAACCTGCGCACCTTCACGCTCGATCACCAACACGCTCGCCAAGGACAAGGAGATCTCCGACCGCTGGCGCGGCTTCGAGGACGTCGCCGACGCGCGGCATCTGTCGAACCGCGTCGAGCCCGAGGTGGTCGAGGCGCTGGTCGCGGCGGTGCGCGACGCCTATCCGCGCCTGTCGCACCGCTATTACGCGCTGAAGGCGAAGTGGTTCGGCAAGAAGCGCCTGCCGCACTGGGACCGCAACGCGCCGCTGCCGAAGGTCGACACGCGCACCGATCGGCTGGGGCGAGGCGCAGGACACGGTGCTGACCGCCTACGGCGCGTTCTCGCCGCAGCATGGCCGACGATCGCCGAGCGACTTCTTCGACGCGCAACTGGATCGACGCGCCGGTGCGGCCCGGCAAGCAGCCCGGCGCCTTCGCGCATCCGACCGTGCCGTCGGCGCATCCCTATGTGCTGCTCAACTATCAGGGCAAGCCGCGCGACGTGATGACGCTCGCGCATGAGCTCGGCCACGGCGTGCACCAGGTGCTCGCCGGCGCCGAACGGCGCGCTGATGGCGCCGACGCCGCTGACGCTCGCCGAGACCGCGAGCGTGTTCGGCGAGATGCTGACCTTCAAGGCGCTGCTCGCCGAAGACCACCGACATGAAGCAGCGCAAGGCCATGCTCGCCGCCAAGGTCGAGGACATGATCAACACGGTGGTGCGCCAGATCGCGTTCTATACCTTCGAGCGCAAGGTGCACACCGAGCGGCGCAACGGCGAACTGACCGCCGACCAGCTCTGCGAGCTCTGGATGAGCGTGCAGGGCGAGAGCCTCGGCCCCGCGATCGAACTCAGGCCCGGCTACGAGACGTTCTGGACCTACATCCCGCACTTCATCCATTCGCCGTTCTACGTCTACGCCTATGCGTTCGGCGATTGCCTGGTGAACTCGCTCTATGCGGTCTACGAGAAATCGCACGAGGGCTTCGCCGAGCGCTATCTCGCGATGCTCGCGGCCGGCGGCACCAAGCATCATTCCGAATTGCTCGCGCCGTTCGGCCTCGACGCGCGCGACCCGAGCTTCTGGCAGGGCGGCTTGAGCGTGATCGAGCGGATGATCGGCGAGCTCGAGGCGCTCGACGAGGCGTGACGGCGCGCCGAGGCATTGTTGCGCGCCGTCCCGCTCCCTAGATTGCCCGGGTGACCGACCGCGAGAAAAACCGCTTCTCCGCCCGCGCCAGCGCGCTATGCCCGCGTCGGCACCAATGTCGGCGGCGTGGCGGCGCGGATCGCCGGCGAGCGCTTGCTCGGCCTTGCGCTCGACCGCGGCCGCAACGCGTCCGACCTTGCCGCGGCGCTCGGCGGGCTGAAGGGCCCGATCATGAAGGTGGCGCAGCTGCTCGCCACCATCCCGACCGCTGCCGCCCGAATACGTCGACCGAGCTGCAGAAGCTGCAGAGCGAAGCGCCGCCGATGGGCTGGGCCTTCGTCAAGCGGCGCATGACGGCCGAGCTCGGCGCCGGCTGGCAGGCGAAGTTCGCCGAGTTCGAGCATCAGCCGGCCGCGGCCGCCTCGCTCGGCCAGGTGCATCGCGCGCGCTCGAACGACGGCAAGCTGCTCGCCTGCAAGCTGCAGTATCCCGACATGCAGTCGGCGGTCGAAGCCGACCTGCAACAGCTCGACTGGCTGTTCGCGATCCACCGGCGCATGGACCCGGCGATCGACACCAGCGAGATCGCCAAGGAGATCGGCGCGCGCGTGCGCGAGGAGCTCGACTATCAGCGCGAGGCCAAGCACGTCGCGCTCTACCAGCCGATGCTCGGCCGGCGACCGATCTGGTGCGCGTGCCGGCGGTGTGGCCGGAGCTCTCGACCGGCCGGCTGCTCACGCTCGACTGGCTCGAGGGCACCAAGCTGCTCGACCACAAGGCGCGCCGCTCGCGCAGCGCAACCGCCTCGGCCAGGCGATGTTCACCGCGTGGTGGTTGCCGTTCAGCCGCTACGGCGTGATCCACGGCGATCCGCATCTCGGCAACTACACGGTGTTCGAGCAAGGCGGCGAGGCCGGCGGCATCAACCTGCTCGACTACGGCTGCATCCGCATCTTCCCGCCGAACTTCGTCGGCGGCGTGGTCGATCTCTACGCGGGCTGCTGCACGGCGACGACGATCTGGTCGTGCACGCCTACGAGACCTGGGGCTTCAAGGGGCTGTCGCGCGAGACTGATCGACATCCTCAATATCTGGGCGCAGTTCATCTACGGCCCGCTGCTCGACGACCGCGTGCGCACCATCGCCGACGGCGTGAAGCCGTCCGAATACGGCCGCCGCGAGGCCTTCCGCGTGCACCAGGCGCTGCAAGGCGCAGGGCCGGTGACGGTGCCGCGCGAATTCGTGTTCATGGACCGCGCCGCGATCGGGCTCGGCGGCGTGTTCCTGCACCTCGACGCGCGGCTCAATTTCTACCGGCTGTTCAACGAGGCGATCGAGAAATTCTCCGCTCGCCGAGGTGGCAGAGCGCCAGAACGCTGCGTTGAAGCGGGTCGGCCTGTTCGAGGCCGACGCAGCCTGAGCGGGTGGCCGCTGCGCGCCGTTGCCCTCACCGTCCAATTACGGCTAATTCCCGCCGACAAACGCGTTCAGGCGGAGAATCGAGATGGCCGACCACGGCTGAGGTCGAATACGCGACGGCAGACGGCAACGATTACGCCGAGCACGAAGCCACCTATGCGATGTTCATCGCGCTGACCAAGTGGGGCGTGATCTTCCTTGTCATCCTGCTCATCCTGATGGCCTACTTCCTCGTCTGATCCTCGCCCGCCCGCGGTTCGGAGGCTGCATGAAAATCGCCGTTCCCGCCGAGGTCGATGCGGCCGAGCCGCGCGTCGCCGCCACGCCGGACACCGTCAAGAAGATGAAGGCGCTCGGCGCCGAGGTCGCGGTCGAGGCCGGCGCGGGCGTGCAAGTCGGGCATGCTCGACGCCGATTACGAGGCGGCCGGTGCGGTCATCGCGTCCACCGCCGCGGACGCGGTTCGCGATGCCGACATCGTGCTCAAGGTGCGCCGCCCGACCGCCGAAGAGCTCGCACAATACAAGCAGGGTGCGCTCGTCTTCGCCATCATGGATCCGTACGGCAACGAGGCCGCGCTCGCCGACATGGCGAAGGCCGGCGTCACCGGCTTTGCGATGGAGTTGATGCCGCGCATCACCCGCGCGCAGGTGATGGACGTGCTGTCATCGCAGGCGAACCTCGCGGGCTATCGCGCGGTGATCGACGCGTCGGCCGAATTCGGCCGCGCCTTCCCGATGATGATGACGGCGGCCGGCACGGTGCCGGCCGCGAAAGTGTTCGTCATGGGCGTCGGCGTCGCCGGACTGCAGGCCATCGCCACCGCGCGCCGCCTCGGCGCCATCGTGACCGCGACCGACGTGCGTCCCGCCGTGAAGGAGCAGGTGCGAGAGCCTCGGCGCGAAGTTCATCGCGGTCGAGGACGAGGAATTCAAGCAGGCGCGAGACGGCCGGCGGCTACGCCAAGGAAATGTCGAAAGAGTATCAGGCGAAGCAGGCGGCGCTGGTCGCCGAGCACATCAAGAAGCAGGACATCGTCATCACCACCGCGCTGATTCCCGGGCCGCCCGGCGCCGCGGCTGATCTCCGCCGAGATGGTGGAGCTCGATGAAGCCCGGTTCGGTGATCGTCGATCTCGCGGTCGAGCGCGGCGGCAATGTCGAGGGCGCGAAGGCGGGCGGCGTCGAGGACGTCAACGGCGTAAAGATCGTCGGCTACAACAATGTGGCCGGCCGCCTCGCGGCATCCGCATCGAGCCTCTACGCCAAGAACCTGCTCAACTTCCTCGAAATCCTCGTCGACAAGAAAGAGAAGAAGCTTGCCGTCAACTGGGACGACGAGATCGTCAAGGCGACCGCGCTGACCCGGGACGGCGCCGTCGTGCATCCGAACTTCCAACCCAAAAGCGCGGCTTGAGGGCGGTCGACATGGCTCAGATGAATCCCCGCGAAGCCGCCGATGCCGCGCAGGCCGCGGCCGAGGTCGCCCGCCAGGCGGCGGAACAGGCCGCGCAGTACGCCGATCAGGCCGCCGCGCTGGCAGCCGCGAGCGTGCATGCGGCGACCGGCGCGATGATCGACCCGTTCGTGTTCCGCTTCTCGATCTTCATCCTCGCGGTGTTCGTCGGCTACTACGTGGTGTGGTCGGTGACGCCCGCGCTGCATACGCCGCTGATGTCGGTGACCAACGCGATCTCCTCGGTGATCGTGGTCGGCGCGCTGCTCGCGGTCGGCGTCGAGCTGACGCGCAACGATTCGGGGCCGATCTGGGCGCGGCTGCTCGGCTTCTTCGCGCTCATCCTCGCGGCGGTGAATATCTTCGGCGGCTTCCTGGTCACGCAGCGCATGCTCGCGATGTACCAGAAGAAGAAGTGAGAGGCAGGCGATGAGCCCCAATACCGCCGCGCTGCTCTACCTCGTCGCGGGCGTCCTGTTCATTCTCGCGCTGCGCGGGCTGTCGAGCCCGGCGACGAGCCGGCAGGGCAACTTCTTCGGCATGGCCGGCATGGCGATCGCGATCGGGGCGACGCTCGCTTCGCATCCGCCCGCGAGCTTCTTCGCCTGGGCGCTGGTGATCGTCGGCCTCGGGATCGGCGGCGGCCTGGGCGCCGTGATCGCGCGCCGCGTGCCGATGACGTCGATGCCGGAACTGGTGGCGGCGTTCCACTCGCTGGTCGGCATGGCCGCGGTGCTGGTCGCGGCGGCGGCGCTGTACGCGCCGCGCGCGTTCGACATCGGCGTACCCGGCGACATCCACAAATCGAGCCTGGTCGAAATGTCGCTCGGCGTCGCGATCGGCGCCGTCACCTTCACCGGGTCGATCATCGCGTTCCTCAAGCTTTCGGCGCGGATGAGCGGCGCACCCATCATGCTGCCGATGCGCCACGTCATCAACATCGCGCTCGCGGTTGCGATCGTGCTGCTGACCGTATGGTTCGTGCGCAGCGAGAGCTATCTCGCGTTCTGGCTCCTGACGCTGGCAGCCTTTGCGTTCGGCGTTCTGATCATCGTCCCGATTGGCGGCGCCGACATGCCGGTCGTGATCTCGATGCTCAACTCCTATTCGGGCTGGGCCGCGGCCGGCATCGGCTTCACGCTCGGCAACTCGGCGCTGATCATCACCGGCGCGCTGGTCGGTTCCTCGGGCGCGATCCTCTCCTACATCATGTGCAAGGGGATGAACCGCAACTTCATCTCGGTCATTCTCGGCGGCTTCGGCGGCGAGGTCGCGGGGCCTGCCGGCGGCGCCGAGCAGCGTCCGGTCAAGCTCGGATCGGCGGACGATGCCGCCTTCATCATGAAGAACGCCGGCAAGGTCATCATCGTGCCAGGCTACGGCATGGCGGTCGCGCAAGCCCAGCACGCTCTTCGTGAAATGGCCGACAAGCTCAAGGCCGAAGGCGTCGAGGTGAAGTACGCGATCCATCCCGTGGCGGGCCGCATGCCCGGCCACATGAACGTCCTGCTCGCCGAGGCGAACGTGCCCTACGACGAGGTGTTCGAACTCGAGGACATCAACTCGGAGTTCGCGCAAGCCGACGTCGCGTTCGTGATCGGCGCGAACGACGTCACCAATCCGGCGGCGGAAGACGACAAGACCTCGCCGATCTACGGCATGCCGGTGCTGCAGGTGTGGAAGGCCGGCACCGTGATGTTCATCAAGCGCTCGCTCGCGTCGGGCTATGCCGGCATCGACAATCCGCTGTTCTACCGCGACAACACCATGATGCTGCTCGGCGACGCGAAGAAAATGACGGAAGAGATCGTCAAGGCGCTATGACCCGCGGTGCCGCGCGCATTCTGCCCGGCGCATTGTTTCTCGCGCTTGCGAGCCCCGCATCCGCACAGTTGTCCTGCGTGGCGCCACAGTCCGCCATGCTGGAGATCGAATTCCTGCTCGGCCGCGGCAAGGCGGGCGAGGCGCGCTGGAGGCAGTTTCTCGCGCGCGAAGTGACGCCGCGGTTTCCCGATGGGCTCACGGTCTATGAGACGACCGGCCAGTGGCGCGATCCGGCGCGCGACGTCATCATCCGCGAAAAGAGCAGGGTGCTGCGCATCATCGTGCCGGGCGATGCGGCTCCGCGCGACAAGGTCGAGGCGGTTGCCGATGCCTACCGCAAGCAGTTCGCCCAGAAATCGGTCGGCATCGTGATGCGGCCGGCCTGCGTGTCCTTCCAGCCGTGATGTCCGCGCTGAAATGGACCGCGCTATTTCTCCTCGGGGGCTATCTCGGCTTGATGGCGCTGATGTATTTCACGCAGCGCAGGCTGATGTATTTTCCCGAGACCGTGCGCACCCCGCCGGCGGCCGCCGGATTTCCCGAGGCGCAGGAGGTCTGGCTCAATCCCGCGGACGGTGAACGCATCCTCGCCTGGCATGTGCCGCCACAGGGCGACAATCCGGTCGTGCTGTACTTCCACGGCAATGGCGGCTCGATCCGTCTGCGCGTCGATCGCTTCCGCAAAATCGTGGCGGCTGGCGTCGGACTGCTCGGCGTGAGCTACCGCGGTTACGGCGGCTCGAGCGGCACGCCGACGGAAGCCGGCCTGATCGAGGACGCGCGCGCCGCCTATGCGTTCGCGGCCGAGCGCTACGCGGGCCGCATCGCGGTGTGGGGCGAGTCGCTCGGCACCGGCGTCGCGGTCGCGCTCGCCTCCGAGCGGCCGGTCACCCACGTGATCCTCGATGCGCCCTATACGGCGACCGTCGACGTCGCCGCGGCCGTCTATTGGTTCCTGCCCGTGCGGTGGTTGATGAAGGACCAGTTCCGTTCCGACCTGCGCATCAGGAACGTGACGGCGCCGGTGCTGATCCTGCACGGAGACGGCGATGACATCATCCCGATCGGGTACGGCGAACGCCTGCTCGCGCTGATTCCGGGGGAGAAGCGTCTCGTGCGTTTTGCCGGCGGCTATCACGGCGATCTCGACCGGTTCGGCGCGGCCGACGAGGCGCTCAAGTTCCTCGGCCGCCGCTAGCGCAGGACGCGCGTTCAGAACGGCTGATACGTCACGCCCGTTTTCCCGCCGACGCGCGCGAAGCCCTTTTTTGCCGGATCGTGGTCCTTGTTGATGTTGAGCGCCTTGGCGTAGGAGCCGGCGGCTTTTTCCTTGTCGCCGAGCCGCTCATAGGCAAGGCCGCGGCTGGTCCAGGCGGTGAGGTTCTGCGGCTCGACCGTCACGGCGTCGTCGAGGTCGCTCGCCGCAGCCTTCGGATCGTTCAGCGCGAGGCGGCTCAGGCCGCGTGCGATGAACGGCTCGGCCTGCTGCTGGATCAGCCCGAGCGCGGTGGAGAAATCGTCGATCGCGTATTTGTGCTGCGTCTGCGCCTGATACAGAAGCCCGCGCTGGTAGTACATCTGCCCGCTGCCGGGCGACATCTGGATCGCACGATTGTAGTCATTGAGCGCGTCGAGCGCGCGGCCTTGCGCCCGATACGCCTGGCCGCGCCCGAGATAGGCGAGCGCATAGTTCTGGTCGAGCGCGATCGCCTTGTTGTAGTCGGCGAGCGCGAGGTCGTGCTTGCCCGTCTGACGATGCACTTGCCCGCGATTGGCGTAGGCCTGCGCGTAATTGGCATCGATCCCGATCGCGCGGTCGAAATCGGCGAGCGCTTCCTGGTTGCGCCCGGCGCGGCCGAGCACGCTGCCGCGCATGTTGTAGGCCTGCGCGTCGTTCGGATTGCGTTGCACCACTTCGGAGAGCGATGCGATATTGGCCGGCGAGGTCGCTTGCGCGTCGGCATCCTCGACCGCGGCGCTGCTGCTCCCGCTGAGGTCGAGCGTCGTGCTGCAGGCTGCGAGCACGGTCGCGCCGCAAAGCAACGCCACGCGCGCGGTCAGCCCCACGTTCCTCAACGCCCACGCCATCGCGACACACTAGCGCAAAAAAGCAAACGGCGCGGAGAGGGCCCCGCGCCGCACCAGGATGTGCGAGATGCTAGAAGTCCGCTCAGCGCGGGCCGCGGCTGAACCCACCGCCGCCGCCACCACCGCCGCCAGCGCCACCGCCGCCGAAGCCGCCGCCCGGACGCGCGCCGCCGGGACCGCCCGCGCGGCCGCCTGCCGCGCCCAGCACGGGCTTCGGCTTGCCGGGCAGGAGACCTTCGCGCTGCGCCCGCTTGCGTGCAAGCTTGCGCGCGCGGCGGATCGCTTCCGCCTTCTCGCGGGCTTTTTTCTCGGAGGGCTTCTCATAATGGCCGCGAAGCTTCATCTCGCGGAAAATGCCCTCGCGCTGCATCTTCTTTTTGAGCGCCTTGAGGGCTTGGTCGACGTTGTTGTCGCGAACGAGAACCTGCAAGCGAAAGTTCCTTCTGGCTCGTGGTCCTGACCGGGTCAGGACTGGACAGTGTCAGTGCAAGAATTGGGTACCGGCAAACGGGTGTCGCTCGGAAGCGGACGAATCCTCGCCGGGCGCCGCGCAAATAGCAGAACGGGGTAGGAAAGTCCACCGACGGCGGACTATTTCACCGGCGGGCCGCCACGGCAGGCCGTCGCCCACGGCCAGTCAAAGCCGCACGGGCCGCAGCCACCGAGCGAAAGCCCACAGGTCGCCAAAACGACCAACACCGCAACGCGCCGTACCATACGCAACCCCGTCCGCGCCGGGTTTATACCTGAATCCTGAGGGAATCGCGAACGGTCTGCCGAGTCGGCGATCTGCTAGTCGGCGAACACCCGGGTCACGTGCCCCATTTTTCGGCCGGCCCGCACGGCGGTCTTGCCGTAGAGATGCACAGCGGCACCGGGGGTCGCGAGCCAGCGGCCAAGGTCCTGCACGTCGTCGCCCAGCAGATTGGTCATCTCGACGTGCGCACGCCGGATCGGCTGTCCCAGCGGCAGGCCGGCGACCGCCCGGATGTGCTGCTCGAATTGCGACACCGAGGCGCCGTCGATGGTCCAGTGGCCGGAATTATGCACGCGCGGGGCGATCTCGTTCACCAGCACGGCGTGCCCCGCGCCATCCTTCACGACGAACATCTCGACCGCGAGGACGCCGATATAGCCGAACGCCTCGGCGATCTTCTCTGCGATGCGCCGCGCTTCGCCGGCAACCGCCGGCGAGACGGCAGCCGGCACGCGCGAGGTTTTGAGAATATGGTCGCGATGCTCGTTCTCGATCACGTCGAAGGATTCGATCTGCCCCTGCCCGGAGCGCGCCGCCACGACCGAGATCTCGCGCTCGAACGGGACGAACGCCTCGAGAATCTGCGCCTGCCCGCCCAACTCGTTGAACAGCGCGGGATCGCCGCCGTCGCGGATCATGACCTGACCCTTGCCGTCGTACCCGAAGCGCCGCGTCTTGAGCACGGCGGGCCGGCCGACTTTGGCCAGCGCGGCGGTCAGTCCCTCCGGCGAATCCACCGCGGCGAAGCCCGCCGTGCCGATGCCGAGCGATCTCACGAATTCCTTTTCGATCAGCCGGTCCTGCGTGGTCGCCAGCACCTTCGGATCGGGCAGCACCGGCTTGCGCGCCGACAGGAACGTTGCGGTCTCGGCCGGCACGTTCTCGAACTCGTAGGTGACCACGTCGACGTCGGCGGCGAATCGATCGAGCGCCGCCATGTCGAGATAGTCCGCCTCGGTCACGCGCCGCACCACGTCGAAGGCCGGCGAATGCGGGTCGGGGCACAGGACGTGACACTTGAAGCCGAGCCGCGCGGCCGCGAGCGCCAGCATGCGGCCGAGCTGTCCGCCGCCGAGAATGCCGATGGTGGCATCGCTGCCGAGCGGCCCGCGCTGGGCGATCACGCCTTGTCCTCGGGACTATCCGCGACCGCGTCGGTCTGCTGTTTGCGCCAGGCTTCAAGCCGCGCCGACAGCGCCGCGTCGGACAGCGCCAGCACGGCGGCCGCGAGCAACGCCGCATTGATGGCGCCGGCCTTGCCGATGGCGAGCGTGCCGACCGGCACGCCCGGCGGCATCTGCACGATCGAATAGAGCGAGTCGATGCCCGAGAGCGCTTTCGACTCGACCGGAACGCCGAACACCGGGAGTGTCGTCATCGATGCGGTCATGCCCGGCAGATGGGCCGCGCCGCCGGCGCCCGCGATGATGACCTTCAGGCCGGCATCCTTCGCGCCCTTCGCGAAAGCATAGAGCCGCTCGGGCGTGCGGTGAGCCGAGACGATGCGCTTGTCGTAGGGCACGCCGAGCGCGTCGAGCGTTTCGGCAGCGTGTCGCATGGTCGGCCAGTCCGACTGGCTCCCCATGATGATTGCGACGGCCTTGGTCATGCGCCCCTTATACGGCAGGCCCGAAAAGAAGGCGCGGGTGTATCGGAATTGGGGCCCGGCAGGCAAGCCGGCACCGTCCGTTAACCTTGTCGTCCCATGCTGGAGACTTGGGACAC
Organism: uncultured Alphaproteobacteria bacterium; assembly: GCA_963839985.1. Lineage (GTDB taxonomy): Bacteria > Pseudomonadota > Alphaproteobacteria > Rhizobiales > Xanthobacteraceae > PALSA-894. Next base: position 38,446 of record CAWIXG010000009.1, read on the forward strand.
AGGGTTGGGGAATGTCGAAGGGCCTGTCCGCGAGGGCGAAAGCCGGCTCGGCGCCGATGCCGCAGGTCCGCGCAGACGAGCGCCAGCCGGTCCGGCGCGATCCTTTGCCCGCCACGGCGCCCGCCCGCAGCATCCCGTCCGAACTTGCGCTGCTGCTCGGCGAGATCGAGCGGCTGCAGGCCGCACTTCGCGCCGAGCAGGCCAAGGTCAAGGAGCTCGAGGCGAGCGCGGACACCGATCCGCTGACGCAGGTGTTCAACCGGCGCGGCTTCGATCGCGAACTGAAACGCTCGCTCGCATATGTGAAACGCTACTGGACCCGCGCCGCGCTGATCTATGTGGATCTCGACGGGTTCAAGCCGGTGAACGACCAGTACGGCCACGCCGCCGGCGATGCGGTGCTGACCGCGCTGGCGGCGATGCTGACGCGCTCGGTGCGCGCCTCCGATACGGTGGCGCGCCTCGGCGGCGACGAGTTCGGCCTGATCCTGTGGAACCTGAGCGAGGCCGACGCGGCCGCCAAAGCCTGGGCTCTGGAAGCCGCCATCGGCGAGACAAGCGTCGCGTGGAATGGCGAAGCGCTGTCGGTCGGAGCGTCGATCGGCTTCGCGATGCTCGGTCCGTCGGATGAACTCGCGGACGTTGTCTCCAAGGCCGACCACGCGATGTATGCCCGCAAGGCGGCGCGCAGAGGCGGTCGGATACAATCAAAAAGTTAGCAGTCGTCCGTCCTCACGCAATGATATCGGGCGTGAGCTGATCCTCGATAAACGTGATGCGGTCCTTCAGGTGCAGCTTGCGCTTCTTCAGCCGCTGGACCTGCAGGATATCGGAACCCGGCGACGATCCGAGCGCGCTGATTGCGGCATCGAGGTCGCGATGCTCCTGCAAAAGGCGCGCAAGCTGGTCACGAAGCTCGCGTTCTTCCTCTTTGGTCATCGCGCCCGCAGCGGTTCCATCGGCAGGCCGCCTATGCGGCGCCGAACCCCACCAAGTATCGCGCGTTGAGAATCCGGCATCAAGGCGGGAGGTGTCCCGGATTGGTGCGGATTACGGGGATTTGACGCGCCGCACAACAACCGGCCGTCGACTTGCTGCGTCCCTTCTGTCAAACTGTTCAGGTCAGGAATCTCACAAAGGAGGCTTCCTAGATGTCCATCCAAGCGCATCTTGCGGAATTGGAACGAAAGCATCAGGCGCTCGAAAGCGAACTCGCAGACGCCATTGCCCACCCTTCGATCGACGACGTGACGATCGCAGAACTCAAACGCCGCAAGTTGCATGTGAAGGATGAGATCGCCCGCTTGAAGCACGACGAGACCGTACACTAGTCGCTTGGCGAGACGGCGGCGATTGCTGGCCCGCGGCGCGGCCGCGGGATGGTCGCGTGTTTTCCAAAAAATCACCGCCGGTCCCAGAGGCCGGCGGTTTTGTTTTGCGCTAGGCTGTGCCTGAGCAGATGGAGGAGAGCGTGATCCGGCACGCGTGCGCGATCGCAGGTCTTGTGCTGTTTGTCGTGCCGGCAGGCGCGCAGGATTATCCATCGCGGCCGATCACTTTGATCGTTCCTTACGCGGCCGGCGGCGGCAACGACGTGATGGCGCGCATCGTCGCCGACAAGATGAGCAAGTCGCTCGGCCAGCAGATCGTGATCGAGAACAAGGGCGGCGCGGGCGGCTCGATCGCGACGCGCCAGGTCGCCAAGGCCGCGCCGGACGGCTACACGCTCGGCCTCGGCGGCACCGGCACGCATGCGATCAATCCGACGCTGTACCCGAACGTCGGCTACGATCCGCGCACGGATTTCGCGCCGGTCGGCCTGATCGCGACCAGCGCGCTGGTCGTTCTGGTGAACACCGCCGTTCCGGCCAACACGATCCCCGAGCTGATTGCTCTGGCGAAGCGCGATCCCGGCAAGCTGAATTACGCGTCCGCCGGCGTCGGCAGCGGCATCCATCTCGGCGCCGAGCTGTTTGCCACGATGGCGGGCGTGAAGCTGGCCCACATCCCCTACAAGGGCTCCGCGCCGGCGCTGACCGATCTGGTCGGCGGACACGTCGCGATCTATTTCTCCTCGCTGCCGCCCGCGATCGCGCTCATCCGCGAGGGCAAAGTGCGCGCGCTCGCCGTGACGGGTCCGGCGCGCTCGGCGCTGTTGCCCGATCTTCCGACGGTCGCCGAAGCCGCATTGCCCGGCTACGAGTCGGTGCTGCATTACGGCATCGTGGCGCCGGCCGGAACGCCGAAACCGATCATAGAAAAGCTCAACGCCGCCATGCAGGCGGCGCTCGCCGATCCGGACGTGCGCGAGCGTATCGTCGCCGACGGCGCCGAGCCGCTGCCCGGCTCATCCGCGGACTACGCGGCCGACATCGACCGCGAGGAGACCAAGTGGTCGAAGGTCGTGAAGGTGTCCGGCGCAAAGGTGGAATGAATGATGTCACGTTGTACCCGGCCGTTGCTTGCCGCCGCATTCGCGCTGCTCGCGGCCGTGGCGCAGGCGCAGGATTATCCGGCCCGCACCATCACGTTGGTCGTTCCCTATCCGCCGGGCGGCGGCGTCGACGCGATGGCGCGGGTGGTCGCGGAACGGCTGTCCGCCGGGCTCGGCCAGCAGGTTGTCGTGGACAATCGCGGCGGGGGCGGAGGTCTGATCGGCACCCGCGCGGTGCAGAAGGCCGCGCCGGATGGATACACGCTGCTGCTCGGTCACACCGGCACGATCTCGATCAATCCGAGCCTCTACGCCAACTCGGGTTTCGACCCGCGCAAGGACTTCGCGGCGATCGGGCTGATCGCCTCGATGCCGGTGGTGCTGCTGGCGCATCCGTCGTTTCCGGCCAAGACCATTGCCGACGTGATCGCGCTGGCGAAGAAGGAGCCGGGCAAGCTCAATATCGGCACCTCGGCGGTCGGCACCGGCGGCTACATGTCGGCCGAGTTTTTCAAGGCGACGGCGGGGCTCGACGTCACGCTCATTCCCTACAAGGGCACCGCACCGGTGATGAACGACCTGCTCGGCGGGCATGTGCCGGTCGCCTTCGGCGTGATCCCGCCTGCGCTCGGCAATCTTGCCGCCGGCAAGCTGCACGCCATCGCGGTCGCGAGCCCGACGCGCACGAAGCTGTTGCCCGACACGCCGACCTTTGCGGAGTCGGGCATGCCGGGTTTCGAGGCGGTGCTGCACTACGGCGTGCTGGCTCCGGCGGGAACGCCGCGTCCGGTGGTCGACAGGCTCAACGCCGAGCTGCGCAAGCTCGCCGCCAATGACGAGGTCAGGAAACGCATCGCGGCGGAAGGCGGCGACCCGCTCGCGTCGAGCCCGGAGGAATACGCCGCCGACATCGACCAGGAAGAAACGAAATGGTCGATGCTGATCCGCAAGCTCAATCTGAAGGTCGAGTGATCAGTTCTGTTTGCGTATCTCCTGCGCGGCGCGCGCCAGCACCTCGACGATGCGCGTCTCGGCGTCTTCGTTCGCCTCGATCTGCTTCGCCGCGACCTCGCGCAGATTGTCGAGCGCGGCGTGCACCAGCGGCGGCACGGATGAACGCTCGCCGTCATCGCGATCCCGGCCGCCTCCGCGCCGCCGCCGGTGTCTCCCGTCATCCTCTTCGCCGCGCGCGAAATGTTCGCGGATGCGTTTGGCCTTCTCGCCGACCGCGCTCATCCGTTCGAGCACCGCATCGACGAAGTCCTGATTCTCCGCGAGATGTGCCTTGCCTTCGTCGGTGATGGTGTAGAGCTTCTTCGCCCCGTCGGCCTGCCCGGTGACGTGGCCGGCTTCTTCCAGGAACGTCAGCGTCGGATAGACGATGCCGGGGCTCGGCGAATACCAGCCGGCGGTCTTGTCCTCGAGCAGCTTGATGATCTCGTAGCCGTGGCGCGGCTGCTGCGCGATCAGCGCGAGCGCGATCAGTCGCAGGTCGCCCGTCGCCAGCATCCGGCCTGCGCGCATCATGTCGCCGCCACCCATGCCGTGGCGTCCACCGCCGCCACCACCGAAGTGCCGGCGCCAGTGACGGCCACCGGCGAAGTGGCTGTCGGGTTCACAGCGTCTCATGCCAAACATGTTGTATCTCCATCTGATGACATATCTTTAGATATGATATTGGTCGCGTGCAAGTCAATAGATATATCTTATGATAAAATAACTCATTGATAATACTATGATTTTATTATCCAGACGACGAGATGGAAGAAGTGCGTCGATGATCTTCGGCCGCTTCGCGATGGCGCGTTCATGCTTTGGAATTTATCGTTCGCCTCCCGATGCCTGTTCTCCAAACGCGCTGGCTGATGCTCGCCGTGCTGTTCCTGGCGCGCACCGCAATTGCATTGCAATTCCAGACCGTCGCCTCGGTCCGTCCGTTCCTCATGGACGCGCTTGCGATCGACTTCGCGGCGTTCGGCGCGCTGATCGGCCTCTATATGCTTCCGGGCATCGTGATCGCGCTGCCCGGCGGCATGCTCGGTCAGCGCTTCGGCGCCAGGCGCGTCGTGCTTGTCGGATTGGCGCTGATGGCGACCGGCGGCGTCGTGATGGGATTGAGTCCATCGTTCACAGCCGCCGCGGCGGGCCGGCTGATCTCCGGGACCGGCGCCGTCCTGCTCACCGTGCTGGTCGCCAAGATGGTCACCGACTGGTTTGCCGGCCGCGAGATCGTCACCGCGATGGCGATCTCGATTGCAAGCTGGCCGTTCGGACTTGCGGCTGGTCTCGTGGTCTATGGACCGCTCGCCGCGAGCGTGGGCTGGAGCGCGATCATGTATCTCGGTGCGCTCGCTGCGCTCGCCGCCTTTGTGCTGGTCGCGCTGGTCTACCGCGATCCGCCGTCCATGCCCGCTGCCGTGCCGGTGCGGCTCGAGTTGAACCTTGCGCGGCGCGAGTGGTTGCTCGTGCTGATCGCCGGTGTGATGTGGGGGCTGTATAACGTCGCCTATATCGTGCTCATCAGCTTCGCGCCGGAACTGTTCACCGTGCGCGGCTGGTCGCTCGCGGAGGCAAGCAGCATCGTCAGCCTGATCGGCTGGGTGCTCATCCCCTCCGTTCCGTTGTCGGGATTCCTCATCGAGCGGTTAGGCCGGCCGACTTTTTTCATGATCGCGGCCTTTGCGATCACGGCTGCGGCGCTGGTCGTCCTGCCTTTCACCGACATGCCGCTTATGGCGTTCGCGCTGGTCGCGCTGGCGATTGGGGCGCCGGCCGGACTGATCGTTGCACTGCCCGCGCAGGTGTTGCGGCCGGAGTCGCGAGGAAGCGGCATGGGTGTTTTCTTCACCTGCTATTTTGTCGCGATGGCGGTGCTGCCGGGTGCCGCGGGCCTCATGCGCGATATGTCCGGCAGCCCTGCGACGCCGCCGCTGTTCGCCGCCGCGATGGTGCTATTGTGTATGCTCGCGCTGGCGCTGTTCCGCGCCGTCGCGCCAACGAAAGAGACTTGAAGAAGGACGCGTCGTGGAAACTGGCTCATTCGACTACATCGTGGTGGGCGCGGGCTCGGCCGGCTGCGTGCTGGCCGACCGGTTGAGCGCGTCCGGACGCCACCGCGTCCTCGTGCTCGAAGCCGGCGGCGAAGACCGCAACATCTGGATCCACGTGCCGATCGGTTACGCCAAGCTGTTCACCGACCCGAAGAACAACTGGCTCTACAGCTCGGAGCCCGAACCGGAATGTGCCGGCCGCTCGATCATCCAGCCGCGCGGCAAGGTGCTCGGCGGCTCCTCGTCGATCAACGGGCTGTTGTATATCCGCGGGCAGGCCGAGGATTTCGATCACTGGCGCCAGCTCGGCAATGCCGGCTGGAGCTTCACGGATGTGCTCCCGTACTTCCGCCGCGCCGAGGACCAGCAGCGCGGCGAGGATGAGTTGCACGGCGTCGGCGGTCCGCTTTCGGTGCGTGATGTCAGCGAAGGTCATCCGCTGTGCGATGCCTTCATTGATGCGTGCGAGCAGGCGGGCCTGCCGCGCACCGATGATTTCAACGGCCCGACCCAGGAAGGCGCCGGCTATTTCCAGCTCACCACGCGCAACGGGCGGCGCTGGTCGACCGCGCGCGGCTATCTCAAACCCGCGCGCAGGCGGCAGAACGTTGCCGTCGTGTCGCATGCGCTGACGACGCGTGTCCTGTTCGAAGGCCGCCGCGCCGTCGGCGTGGAATATCTCAAGGACGGAGTGAAACACGTCGCGCGCGCGACGGCCGAAGTGATCCTCGCGAGCGGCGCGTTCAACTCGCCGCAGCTGCTGCAGCTCTCCGGCGTCGGACCCGCCGACCTGCTGCGCGAGCACGGGATCGAGGTGATCGCCGACATGAAGGGGGTCGGCGCCGATCTGCAGGACCATTATCAGGCGCGCTTCAACTATCGCGGCACCACGCGCAACACCATCAACGACATGATGGGCAGCATGGTTGGCCGCGTCGCGGCGGGCTTGCGCTACGCGCTGTTCCGCAAGGGCTTCCTCACCATCGGCGCCGGCTATGCGGGCGGCTTCTTCAAGACCGATCCGTCGCTGCCGAGCCCGGACGTGCAATTCCACTTCATCCTGTTCTCGGCCAACTCGGTCGGCCAGAAGCTGCATCCCTGGCCGGGCTTCCTCGCCTCGATCTGCCAGCTTCGGCCGGAGAGCCGCGGCTTCGTGCGCATCAAGTCGGCCGATCCCGCGCAGGCACCCGCGATCCAGCCGCGCTACCTGACGGCGCAGGTCGATCGCGACGTGATGGTGGCCGGCATGAAGCTGTTGCGCCGCGTGATGGGGCAGCCCGCGATCGCGCGCTTCATCGACGAAGAGCTGATGCCGGGTGCGAACGTGCAGAGCGACGCCGAGCTTCTCGAGTTCGCGCGGCAGAAGGGCACGACCGTGTTTCACCCGACCTCGACCTGCCGCATGGGATCCGACGTCACCGCCGTGGTGGACGAGCGGCTGCGGGTGCACGGATTTCAGGGTCTTCGCGTCGCGGACGCCTCGATCATGCCGACGGTGGTCTCGGGCAACACCAATGCGGCTTGCGTGATGATCGGCGAAAAAGCCTCCGACATGATCCTGGCTGACGCGACAGCGAAGCCCGCCGCCAAGGCGGCATGACGCGGCCCGCCGCAGGCGTGGATATGTTCGACGTCATCATCGTCGGTGCCGGCAGCGCCGGATGCGTGCTCGCCAACCGCCTGAGCGCGGACGGCCGCCGCACCGTGCTGCTGCTCGAAGCCGGCGGCGAAGACCGCGACATCTGGATTCACATTCCGCTCGGCTATGGACGGCATTTCACCGATCCAAAGGTCAACTGGCTCTACCAGACCGAGCCCGAGCCCGAATGCCATGGCCGGCGCATCATCCAGCCGCGCGGGAAGGTGATCGGCGGCTCGTCTTCGATCAATGGGCTGCTCTACATTCGCGGGCAGGCCGAGGATTTCGACCACTGGCGCCAGCTCGGCAATCCCGGCTGGAGCTTTGCCGACGTGCTGCCGTACTTCCGCAAGGCCGCGCACCAGAGCCGCGGCGCGGACGACTTTCACGACACCGGCGGACCGCTGTGCCTGTCCGACATGGAGCCGCTGCCGATCTGCGATGCGTTCATTGCGGCCGCGGCGCAATGCGGCTACGCGCGCAATCCCGACTTCAACGGTGCCGCCCAGGAGGGCTTCGGCTACTATCAGCTGACGACGCGGAACGGGCGCCGCTGCTCGGCCTCGGTCGCCTATCTCAAGCCCGCGCGGCGGCGCGCCAACCTGAAAGTTGTTTCACAGGCGCTCGCGACGCGCGTGCTGTTCGAGGGGCGGCGCGCGGTCGGTGTCGAGTATCTGCAAGGCAACGAGGTTCGCGTCGCGCGTGCGCGCGACGTCATCCTGGCGGGCGGTGCGTTCAACACGCCCCAGCTGATGCAGCTCTCCGGTCTCGGCCCTGCCGCACTGCTGCAACCGCATGGCATTCCGGTGGTCGCCGACATCAAGGGGGTCGGCGCCGACCTGCAGGATCACTTCCACGCCCGCATGGTCTATCGCTGCACCCGGCCGGTGTCGGTCAACGATCTTCTCACCAGCAAACGGCGCGGCCTCTTGGCCGGGGTGAACTACCTGCTGCGCCGGCGCGGCCTGCTCGCGATGGGCGCCGCCTATGCGGGCGGCTTCTTCCGCACCAGCCCAACCGTCGCGACGCCCGACGTGCAGTGCCATATCATGTTGTTCTCCGGCGACACGATCGCACCGCCGCTGCACCCTTTCTCCGGAATCTCGTGCCCGCTGATCGTACTGCGCCCGGAAAGCCGTGGCAGCGTGCGCATCACGTCGAGCGATCCACGCGCGGCGCCGGCGATCGAGCCGCGCTATCTGTCGGCGCAAAAGGATCGCGACACCCTGGTGGCGGGCCTGCGCGGATTGCGGCGCATTCTGGCGGCGCCCGCGCTCGCTCCGTTCATCGCGGCCGAGCACGATCCCGGCCCGGACTGCGCGAGCGACGATGACCTGCTCGACTTCGCGCGGCGCAAGGGCTCGACGGTCTATCATCCGACCTCGACCTGCCGCATGGGAAACGATCCCGCGGCGGTGGTCGATGCGCGGCTCAAGGTGCGCGGCATCGAGCATCTGCGCGTCGTCGATGCCTCCGTGATGCCCGCGCTCGTCTCCGGCAACACCAACGCGGCGGTCATCATGATCGCCGAGAAGGCCGCCGACATGATTCTGGCCGATACGCGCGCCTGATCCGAGAAATGGAAGCCGGCCTTCGGGCAAGATCGTCATGCGCCGACAAGACCGGAACTCGCGCAACCGCCGCGTGACTCTGCGGTCACCCGAATCAGGAGTCGTGCCTTCGTTTGGTCGTGCTTCGTTCGCTTGCCAATTCGGCATCGATCGGGCAAATGGCGGCGGGGCATCACACGGGCGCGGGAGACGGCGGCTTGCTTCGCGTTGCATTGGCGTTGGCGATTCTCGCTCCGGCAGCGGTGTCCGCGTCCGCGAACGATGCGCGGACCGAGCGCATGCTGAAGCAGCTCGATCCGGACGCGCGCTTCGAGCAGGTCTGCGACCTCGAGGCGATGAGACACATCAGCAAGGACAAGACCTACCGGCCGGAGCGCAGCATGGTGAGCGCGCTGTCGCATCCGAAGGTCGCGAACGCGACGATGAGCGGCACCGGCGGTGCCTTCAAGAGCAAGGGCCAGTGGTACCAGTTCTCGTTCAAGTGCGAGACCACGCCGGACCACATGAAGGTGCAGGCGTTCTCGTTCCAGATCGGCGAGCCGATCCCGCCGGAGCGGTGGGAAGCAAACGGGCTGTATTAGCGCATGATCCCGGAAAGGCCTGCCCCGGACTTGATCCGGGGTGGATCCCGGTTTTCGGAAACGATCATGCTCCGCGAATGACTCACGCCCGCCTCGCCATCTCGCGCAACTTGAATTTCTGGATCTTCCCCGTGCTGGTCTTCGGCACCTCGCCGAACACCACGTGGCGCGGCACCTTGTAGCCGGCGAGGTTGGCCTTGCAGTGCGCGATGATCGCCTCGGCGGTCACGCTCGCTCCCGGTTTCAGCTCGACGAACGCGCACGGCGTCTCGCCCCATTTGTCGTCCGGCTTCGCCACCACGGCAGCGGCCTGCACGGCGGGGTGCTTGTAGAGCGCGTCCTCGACCTCGATCGACGAGATGTTCTCGCCGCCCGAGATGATGATGTCCTTCGAGCGGTCCTTCAGCTGGATATAGCCGTCGGGATACATCACGCCGAGGTCGCCGGTATGGAACCAGCCGCCCTTGAACGCCGCATCGGTCGATGTCTTGTTCTTCAGGTAGCCGCGCATCACCACGTTGCCGCGCATCATCACTTCGCCGAGCGTCTCGCCGTCGCGCGGCACCGGCGCCATGGTGTCGGGATCCATCACATCGAGCGCTTCGAGCGCGCCGTAGCGCACGCCCTGGCGCGCCTTCTTCGCCGCCTGTTCGGCATCCGGCAGCGCGTTCCACTCGCCGTGCCAGTCGTTCACCACCGCGGGGCCGTAACATTCGGTCAGCCCGTAAAGATGGGTGACGTTGAAGCCCGCCTCCTTCATGGCGGCGAGCACGGCCTCGGGCGGCGGCGCCGCCGCGGTGAAGAACTCCACCACATGCGGCAGCGGCCGCTTCTCGGCCTCCGGCGCGTTCAACAGCGTCGACATCACGATCGGCGCGCCGCACAGGTGCGTCACCTTGTAGTTGGCGATCGCCTCGTACATCGCGCTCGCGCGCACCGCGCGCAGGCAGACATGCGTGCCGGCCACGATCGAGATCGACCACGGGAAGCACCAGCCGTTGCAGTGGAACATCGGCAGAGTCCACAGGTACACCGGATGCTTGCCCATGCCGCAGGTCACGATGTTGCCGAGCGCGAGCAGCTGCGCGCCGCGATGGTGATAGACCACGCCCTTCGGGTCGCCCGTGGTGCCCGACGTGTAGTTCAGCGCAATCGCGTCCCACTCGTCATCCGGCATGTGCCAGGCGTAGTCGGCGTCGCCTTGTGCGACGAACGCCTCGTACTCGATGCTGCCGAGCCGCTCGCCGGGGCCGGAATACTCCGGATCGTCGTAATCGATCACCAGCGGTTTCACGGTGGCGAGCGCGAGCGCCTCTTTCACGACCTTGGAGAACTCGCGGTCGGCGATCAGCACCTTGGTCTCGGCATGATCGAGCGAGAACGCGATGATCGCGGCGTCGAGCCGGGTATTGAGCGTGTTCAGCACGCCTTGCGTCATCGGCACGCCGTAGTGCGCCTCGAGCATCGCGGGCGTGTTCGCCAGCATCACCGACACGGTATCGCCGCGCTTGATGCCGCGCTTCGCCAGCGCCGAGGCCAGCCGGCGCGTGCGCGCGTAGAGCTCGGCGTAGTTGCGGCGCAGCGGTCCGTGGATCACGGCCGTGTACGCCGGATAGACCGAGGCCGCGCGCTGCAGAAAAGTCAGTGGGGTCAGCGGCTGGAAGTTTGCCGGGTTGCGGTCGAGATCGATGTCGTAGGGATTGGTCATTTCCTCGCCCGGGCTATGTGCGGTCGGGCGCAGCGTAGCGAGAGAAGTGCCCTGCGATCAATCGTGGCCTAGTCGGGCAGATTCCAGGTCTTGCGGTCGAGCAGGGCAGGCGGTGGCTTGATCTCGTCGAGCGCGATCGCGCGGCGAGCCACCCGGATCGCCGTATCAGCCTGATCCGCACGTCCGCGTCCGCCCCGCAGTTTTTTCAGCGTAATGCCGTCAGCGCTGCGGCATGCGCTGTGCCAGGCGTCCGCCATTCCAGGCGCCATGTCGAACCATTCGCAACGCTCGCCGAGAATGATGTCGTGGCGGCCGAGCGGCTGCGGCTTCATCCGGTCGGCTGCCGCGAGCTGGGCGGCGAGGTCGGCCTGCGAACGCGTCGACAGGCTGAGGATCGGCTTGTCGGTGTCGAGGCCGTCGGCCGCGAAGCTCAGGCCACGCGCCATATTGTAGATCGCGACGGTCTTGAGAACGCCGTCCGAAGTCACGTCCTCGTACATCCAGTGTCCACGCCGACGCGTCGTGAGCATGACGGTGGAGACGCCGTCGCGTTGCATCACGACTTCGAAGTCCGGTTGGCCGCGCTCCGGCGGGTTCGCGGCGTCGGCGAACCAGCCGCCGATCTCGAGCAGATCGGCCGGCGGGTGTACTTCGGCGGCTGCGACCGGCCGACGATCGACGGCCGTCGCCTCGACGCTTGTGATGACATCTCCGCGGCTTCCGATCGCCTTGGACGAAAGCTCGATGCCGTCGTCGGTAACGCAACTCGTGTAGTCGAGGATGAACCCGGCCGAAGGCTTGCTCCGGCGCGTGCGCCACACGGTGCAGCGTTCGCCGGCGATCGACTGTCGCTCGTCTGTCCTGACGGCGTCGTAGTCGAGCATCGGTGACCGCTGGCAACCGCGACGGATCGAAAGCGTGCGCGCGTCGCGGGTGTCGTTGCGATGGAGTTGCACGCTGACCTTGCAGTCGCGCTGGTGGTAGTAGCTGTTGACGCCTCCACCGGCTTTGACATCGACGTGCGTCCAGTCGCGACGGCTGTAGACGATGCGCTCCAGTCCCTCCCGTCCGTGAATGGCCCGCTCGGTCGATGTCACCACATGATCGGGCACGTTTGCGGTCGGCGAGAAGGGTTCGTCGGCGGCGGCCGGCGCAAGGCCGATCAGCCAAATTGCAATCCCGGGGGCGAATGTGCGCATCGTGCCGCAGCACAGGCCGCAGACCGGGCTATTTGATGGCCGGCGGCAGCGGTATGCCCTTCTCCGCCATGACGGCGCGCAGCCGGTCCGGATAGTCGGTGATGATCCCGTCGACGCCGAGCGCGATCAGCCGCTCCATGTCGGCGCGCTCGTTCACGGTCCACGGGATCACCTTGAGCCCGAGCGCCTTTGCGGCCGCGACGTCCTCCGGCTTGGCATTGCGATGGAGCGGCGACCAGGTCGTGCAGCCCGCCGCAGCCACGAGACGCGGCACCGAGCCGCCGAAGTCGTCGATATCGAGCCCGGCAAGCCACGGCGAGGGGCCCGGCTCGCCGCGCCGGATGGTGTCGAAGTTCAGCGCCTCGGCGGTCAGGCACACGCGCTCGATCTCGGGCGCGATGCGCTTGAGCGCCACCAGCGTGCGCCAGTCGAACGACTGCATGCTGACGCGCGCCGCCAGGCCAGCCTCGCGCACGGCCTTGCGCAAGCGCGGCCGCGAACGTCTCGGGGTCCGGCGTCTCGGCGCCCGAGGTCGGCGTGATCTTGGTCTCGATGTTGAAGCGCACATGATCGGCGCCCAGACGCTCGCACCAGATCGAACAGCTCGCGTCAGCGCCGGAATGCGCGCGCCGTCGGCCGGGCGCTGTCCGGGGAAGCTCGCCGCATAGGCGCTGCCCGGCTTGAGCCGGCCGACATCGTAGCGCTGCAGTTCGGCGAGCGTGAGCGCGCGGATCGCCGGCGCCTTCGCGCTCGAGGAACCTGCCGTCGGGCTCGCGCGTATGGTCCGGATTGAGCCTGCGGTCATGGCTGACGACCAGCACGTCGTCCCTGGTCATCGCGAGGTCGAGTTCCAGCGTGGTCACGCCGATCGACGAGCGCGAGCTCGAACGCCGCCAGCGTGTTCTCGGGCGCAAGCCCGCGCGCGCCGCGATGGCCCTGCAGGTCGAAGGCCTGCGCGGGCGCGGCGAGCAGCCGAGGAGCGAATCGCGATCGCCATCCGCATCAGGCGGCGATGATAGCCCAGCCGCGCAACAATCCGGTAACGCCCTGCGACCAGGATGGCCGACCGAGATCAGCGAACATCAGCGCATAGGCGATGCGGTAGAACAGCTCGGTCGGCGATGCGCAGCACCAGCCAGAAGCCGAGGAAGTTGGTCGCGATCGCGAGCGGCAGCAGCACCAGCGAGATCTTCAGGTTGGCGCGGTTGAGCTGGCCGAGCGCGAAATAGGGCACGACCCGCATCATGTTCACGGCCGCGAAGAACATCGTGACGGTGCCGACCAGCTTGCAGCTTGTCCATCCGCTGCGGCAGCACGTGGACCGAGAACGGCGGCATGCCGGCCGACGCGATCGTCGAGGTGAAGGCCGAGGCCCGCGCCCCAGAACACGCCGCTCGCCGCGCTCGGCCGGCCCGGCGGCGGCAGCTTGCCGAACCAGACATTGAGCACGAAGGCGACGCCGATCATCCCGATGATCAGCCGCACGACGTCGTCCGACACGACCGAGCCGACCGCCCAGGCGGCGCCGACGCCGATCACCGCGCCGGGCAGCATCACCTTCAGGTTCCAGCCGTCGTAGTCGCGCCGGTACCACCAGAGCGACACGACGTCCTGCACGATCAGGATCGGCAGCAGGATCGCGAGCGCCTGCAGCGGCGGCACCGCGAGCGCGAGCAGCGGCGTCGCCGCCATGCCGATGCCGGAAAAGCCGCCTTTGGCGAGCCCGACGAGCAGCACGGCGAGCAAGGCGGTGACGAGGAAAACCGGATCGGTGAACACGAGGCGAGAGGGGTGATGAGGGATTTCGCCGACTTAGATCAAGGCACGGGCGCGCTGGCCAGCCTCTGTTTGCGCATGGCCGTGATGCCGCGCCGCCTTCTCAAACGGCGCGCGGTGGATCAAGATGCGCGCGGAAACGGCAGCCTGGGAGGGATACCATGAGCGACGTCGCAAAGCCGGCCGCGACGCAAATTCAACTAGCTTCGCCGAGTTCTATCCGTTCTATCTGAGCGAACACGCCGACCGCACCTGCCGGCGCCTGCATTTCGCCGGGCTCGACGCTGGCGCTGCTGTGCCTTGTGACGCTCGATCGTCACGCGCAATCCGTGGTGGCTGCTGGCCGGCCTGCTGTGCGGCTACGGCTTCGCCTGGATCGGCCATTTCGTGTTCGAGAAGAACCAGCCCGCCTCGTTCAAGCAGCCGCTCTACAGCTTCATGGGCGACTGGAAGATGTTCTGGCAGATCCTGTCGGGCAGAATCGCGTTTTGACCTGACGCGCAACCAACAGAGCCGTCATCCTGTGGCGGCGACCGAAGGTCGCCCGCGAAAGATGGCACCAAGCGCCGCGCCCCTCGAGGCGCGGCTGCGCCGCGCACCTCACGGGTGACGGCGTGAGAAACCGGAGCAAGTTTTGATGGACGCCCGCACCAGCCGCTATCACGAGGTCTACGCGCGCGCGATGCGCGACCCGGAAGGCTTCTGGGGCGAGGCGAGCGCAGGCGATCGACTGGTACGAGCCGGCGAAGAAAGTCTTCGACCCGGACGCCGGCGTCTACGGCCGCTGGTTCACCGGCGCCTCATGCAACACCTGCTACAACGCGATCGACCGCCATGTGGAGCGCGGCCGCGGCAACCAGCCCGCGATCATCTACGATTCGCCGGTCACCAACACCAAGCGCGCCATCACCTATGCGGAGCTGCTGCGCGAGGTGCAGACGCTCGCCGCGATCCTGCAGGATTTCGGCGTCACCAAGGGCGACCGCGTCATCCTCTACATGCCGATGGTGCCCGAGGCGCTGTTCGCGATGTATGCCTGCGCGCGCATCGGCGCGATCCATTCGGTGGTGTTCGGCGGCTTCGCGCCGAAAGAGCTCGCGACCCGCCTCGACGACTGCAAGCCGAAGCTGATCCTCTCGGCCTCCTGCGGCATCGAGGGCGCGCGCGTCGTGCCGTACAAGCCGCTGCTCGACGCCGCGATCGATCTGTCCAATGCCAAGCCCGAGGCCTGCCTGATCCTGCAGCGCCCGCAGGCCGAGGCCCCGCTCACCGCCGGCCGCGATCACGACTGGGCGGCGCTGCGCGACGAAGGCGATCGCGGCGAACAAGTCCGCGCCTTGCGTGCCGGTGCTCGCCACCGACCCGCTCTACATCCTCTACACCTCGGGCACGACCGGCATTCCGAAAGGCGTGGTGCGCGACAATGGCGGCCACATGGTCGCGCTCGCCTGGTCGATGCCGAACCACTACGACGTCGAAGCCCGGCGAGGTGTACTGGGCCGCCTCCGACATCGGCTGGGTGGTCGGCCACTCCTACATCGTCTACGCGCCGCTGTTTCACGGCTGCACCACGATCCTCTACGAGGGCAAGCCGGTCGGCACGCCGGACGCCGGCGCGTTCTGGCGCGTCATCGCCGAGCACCAATGCGTCGCGATGTTCACCGCGCCGACCGCGTTCCGCGCGATCAAGAAGGAGGATCCGGGCGGGCAAGCTGTTCGCGCAATACGATTTCTCGCAAATTCCGCACGCTGTTCCTCGCGGGCGAGCGCGCCGATCCGGCGACGATCGAATGGGCCGAGCAGCTGCTGAAGGTGCCGGTGATCGATCACTGGTGGCAGACCGAAACCGGCTGGGCGATCGCCGGCAATCCGCTGGGGCTCGGCATGCTGCCGGTGAAGCACGGCTCGCCGACGGTCGCGATGCCGGGCTACGACGTGCGCGTCGTCGACGAGCAGTGCAAGGAAGTCGCCGACCGGCGCGATGGGCTCGATCGTCGTCAAGCTGCCGCTGCCGCCTTCGTGCCTGCCGACGCTGTGGCAGCAGGACGAGCGCTTCAAGGAAAGCTATCTCGCCGAGTTCCCCGGCTACTACAAGACCGCGGACGCGGGCTTCAAGGACGAGGACGGCTATCTGTTCATCATGGGCCGCACCGACGACATCATCAATGTCGCGGGACATCGCCTCTCGACCGGCGGCATGGAGGAGGTGCTCGCCGGCCACAAGGACGTCGCCGAATGCGCCGTGATCGGCATCGCGGACGCGCTCAAGGGCGAGGTGCCGTGCGGCTTCATCGTGCTCAAGGCGGGCGTGAACCGCGATCCGGCCGAGATCGAGCGGGAGATCGTCGCGCTGGTGCGCGACAAGATCGGACCGGTCGCGGCGTTCAAGCTCGCCATCACGGTGCCGCGCCTGCCCAAGACGCGCTCGGGCAAGATCCTGCGCGGCACGATGAAGAAGATCGCCGACGGCGAAACCTGGAACATGCCGGCCACCATCGAGGACCCGAAGGTGCTCGATGAAATCGGCGGCGCACTGAAGGAGAGGGGAATCGGAACGTAGAGCGAAGGCAATTCGCCAATCCGACGATGAAAGCCTGCATCGCCGACTTCATTCGGCGCCGGAACCATGGCCGCCCCCTGTGGGCGGCCTAAGCTGGGCACTGCACCCCGAAGGCGGTATCCCATTGCGGCACAGCCACGCCGCGAAAGAGGTGCGCCCGCGCCCCACCATCCCCATATTCGCCAATCCGGCCGCGATGCTGTAAGGCACGCGCGCCGGGCATGGCCGGCAAAGGACACCCATTGGCAAATTCAGCACTCGGCACCAAGCGCATCTGCAGCGGATGCGCGGCAAAGTTCTACGACCTCGGCAAGGACCCGATCGTCTGCCCCACCTGCGAAACCGTCTACGTCGTTGCGCCGCCGCCTCCGGTGCGCGGCGGGCGGCACGGCTCCACGCCGCGCAGCACCTATGATCCGAAGGCCCAGACCGCCAACGCGATGGGCACGCTGAAGGAGGCCGACGCACCCGGCGTGGACGATGCCGAGGAGAAGGAAGACGCCGAGGAGGGCGCCGAGGTCGCCGGCGTCGACGAGGAGGACGAGGGCACGCAGGAGGCCGGCGGCGTGCCGATGCTGGAAGAGCTCGACGAGAAGTAATGGACGCATCGAACCAAACGCCCTGCCAAACCTGCGGCGCCTGCTGCGCGTATTCGGCCGATTGGCCGCGCTTCGGGCTCGAGACCGAGGAAGAGATCGAGGCGATCCCGCGCGATTACGTCGATGATGCGCGCGGGACGATGCGCTGCGAGGGCAATCGCTGCATCGCGCTCGCCGGCACGATCGGGGTTGCCACGGCGTGCCAGGTCTATGCGGTGCGGCCGCAGGTGTGCCGCGCGTGCGAGCCTGGAGACGATTCCTGCACGCTGGCGCGGCGGCGGTTCAATCTGCCGGAGCTTTCCCTCCCAGCGCATTGATCGCGTCTTCGGCCGCCTTCACGCCGGTGCGATAGGCGCCATGCGCGGTGGAGAAATCCACCTCCGAGCAGTGCTCGCCGGCGAAGAACAATCGGCCGTCCACCGGCGTGGCGATTTTCGCCCGCACCACCTGCGCACCGGCTGAGCCGTACGAATACGCGCCGAGCGCCCACGGATCGCGCGCCCAGGCGCTTTCGGCGATCGGACGCAGCCGTTTGCGCATATCGCTCCCGAGCGCCGCGCAAATCTGCTCGATCGCGAAGGCGGCGAATGCACCGGCGCCCGCTTTCTCCAGCTCGCGCGCAAAGGCGCCGCCGAAATAGCCGTCGATCACCGGGCGGCCGAACGGGCGCAGCGTATAGCTTCCGGTCTCGACCCGATCGGTCGCGCCGTAAAGCCGTGTCTCGGCCGGCAGGTCGTCGCCGCCGTCCAGCGCCAGGAACATCTTGTCGGCGACGCCGAGCGGCAGCGCCTGTGCGGCGTCGAGCTTGTCGGGCAGCGCAGGCGAGAAGCGCAGCGTCCCGTTGGCCAGCAGGGTGGGCGGCACCGCGACGATGACCGCACGAGCGCTCAACGTGCCCCGCGGCGTCGTCACGCGCACGCGCTTGCCGGCATGATCGATCGAGGTCGCCGGACAGGCGAGGCGGATGTCGAGCGGCGCCGCAAAAGCCTCGATCAGTGCGCCGTAGCCCTGCGGGATCCGGCGGTTGACGTCGGTGTCGCGATAGCGCGCATACTCGGCGACGACGAGCTGATCCGCTTCCACGCCGTTGATGTAGGTGACCATCGCGCCGAGCAGCCCGTTCCAGCGGCCGCCCGGATCGAAGAAGTCCGACATCGGCCGCGTGCTTCCCTGCGCGGCCGCTTCGTCGATGCGCGCATAGAAGCGATCCCACGCGGCGTGATAATCCTCGCGCTCTCCGGCCGGGAAATTCGCGCGATGCGCCGGCCGCTCCCATGGCGGCGGCAGCGGGTCGACGGCAAAGCCAAGCGAGGGCGCGAGCGCTCCCCATTCGTTCTCATCGGCCGAGTGCAGCCAGGTCGCGCCGAGATCAAGTCCGCTATCGCCGTGGCGATAGGTCCAGGCGCGGCCGCCGACACGGTCGCGCGCTTCCAGCACCACGACCGAGTGCCGCTGGGTTAGCGCGCGCGCGGCGGCCACACCGGCCGCACCGGCTCCGATCACCACGACATCGATATCGTCCATGCTCGGCGTCCCGCGGCGCGCTGCCGCGTCCGCATCTTGGCGCGCATTTCGCCCAAGTTTGTCAACAGTTTCTGCACCTTGCAGGTGTGCGTCGGGTCTTTCATCGGTTTCGACTGTGAATAGGAACCGCGTTGCGCTAGATTTGCGCAGGGCAGTCAGGCGGGGAGATTGCGGCGGCCGCGTTGCGCCAACCATGCGCGCGGCTTTCCGAATACAAGGCGTTCGGTGCGATGAGCTCCGTCCCGACCCATCAGCAGGGCCAGCCGCCACCCGACGACGTGCGCGCGCAAGTGCAGCGCATGACCGCCAGCGATGTCTTCACCAGCTCGCCGCAGCTTGCGGCATTCCTTTTGTTTGTCGTCGAGGCGGTGCTGCGCGGCCATGGCGAGCGGCTGAAGGGCTACACCATCGGCGTCGAGGTGCTTCGCCGCGACCCGACCTTCGACCCGCAGATCGACCCGATCGTGCGCGTGGAGGCGACGCGGCTCCGCCGCACCATCGGACGCTACTACGCAGGCCCGGGCGCCGACGATCCGATCATGATCGATCTGCCGCGCGGCGGCTATGTGCCGCGTATCTCCTGGCGAGCCGAGACCGCCACCGCAGCCGCGCCGGCCGACGAGATCGTGCTTGCCCCGGGCAACGGCATGCCGACCTTGCGCGTGGCGCCGTTCGCGGTTCTCGGGACGCCGGACACGCGCGTGATAGAGGCGAAAACGCTTGGCGCGAAGGTCGCCGAGGCGTTCGCGCTGTTCGACGGCGTCAACGTCATTGCGCCCGAGCCTGAGGCACCGCCGGTGCGTCCGGATTACCGCCTCGACGGCATGGCGGAATACCGCGGCAACCAGAGCGTCGATCTGCGCTTCAAGCTGACCGACGAGTGGGATGGGACGGTCGTCTGGTCGCGCGTCTTCGAAAAGTTGTCGGGAGACGACGTCGAGGCCGAGCGGCGCATCCTGCTCGAACTCGGCAATACGTTGGTCCAGCCCTACGGCGTGACCTTCGCGAACGACCGCGCCAAGCGCTTCACGGCGCTCGATCCGCGCTATCAGGCCTTGCTCGAAGCCGCCGACGTGCTTCGCTCGTTCGATCCGGCGGGGCATGTGCGGGTGCGCGACCGGCTCGAGGAACTGGTCGCGCTCGATCCGAATTTTGCCAATGGCTTCACCTTGCTGGCGGCCTTCTACGCGCGCGAACACATGGTCGGATTTGGCGAGCGGCCGGACGATCCGCCCGCGCTCGATCGCGCCCTGAAGGCGGCGCGGCGCGGGATCGAGCTCAAGCCGCAAAGCGCGCGCGCCTACCACGTCCTGTTCACCGTGCTGTTCCTGCGCGGCGAGAAGGATGCGGGAATCGTTGCTGCCGAAAAGGCGATCGCACTCAATCCGTACGACGTGCTGATCTCGACCGAATACGGCGGACGGATGATCTACTGCGGCGAGATCGATCGCGGCCTGGCGATCCTGCAGGATGCCGTCGGCTTCGGTGCCGTTCTGCCGTCGTGGAGTCACTTCGCGCTGTTCGTCGGCCACTACATGCGCGGCGACCTCGCGGAGGCGCGCTATCACGCGAGCCAGCTCACCAGCGAGACTTATGTCTACGGCCAGCTTGCGCGCGCCTTGATCGCGCATGCCGACGGCGACGTCGCGGAAACGCGCCGCGCCGTGCAGGCAATTCTCTCGCTGCAGCCCGCGTGGGGCAAAACGCCGCGCCGCGAGATCGGGCGGCTGATCAATGCGTCAGTGATCGCCGAGCGTTTGGCGGATGATCTGGCCGCGGCCGGCGGCCTTGCGGCTCCGGATTCGGGCGTACCCTAAGGTCACATGCGCGCCTTGCGGTATAACGATACTTAATGATTCATTATCGTCATTTAACAGCAAATTTCTCCCCCCGCGCCGCTGCGTCAATAGAAGGAGCGCGAACACCGGCCGAGACCGGCCGATCCCCATTCATTCGAAAAGGCGTATTCCATGCATTCGTGCAATCCCCCCCGCGCGCTCGTCGCTGCGCCGGACGACGTGTTCTGGGTCAAATCCGAACCCAACACGACTGCGGCCGCGCCCGACAAGACCGAGTTCAGCATCAACGAGCTCGCGAACGAGTTCGCGCTGACGCACCGTGCGTTGCGCTTTTATGAAAGCCGCGGCTTGCTTGCGCCGCGCCGCGAGGGCCGCCGCCGCTTCTTCAGCCGTGCCGATCGCCGCCGCCTCGCCCTGATCCAGAAGGGCAAGATGCTCGGCTTCACGCTCACCGAGATCAGCGAGATGGTCGAGGCGGAAGCCGGCCGCGCGACGCAGCACGGGCTAAAGCTCACCGCCGAGAAGTGCGAGGAGCAGATCAAGCACTTCGAGCGCCAGATCGTCGAGGCCGGCGAGGCGCTGGAGGAACTGCGCCGCATCCACGCGCTGTTCACGCGCCAGATGGGCGATTGATCGGCTTCAGCGCAGCACGTAGCCGTCGTAGCCGTTGGCCGCGACGTCGCGGCACTGCTTTACGTAGCGCGGGAAGCCGCCGATATACGGCATGAACACGCGCGGCTTTCCCGGCACGTTGGCGCCGAGATACCACGAGCCGCACGTGTGGCGCAGCGTCTGGCTCGCGAGGTCGCCGACATGCGCGACCCAGTCCTGCTGCGCCTGCGCGCTCGCCTCGATGGTCGCGAAACCGCGCTCGCGCATGTAGGCAAGCGCGTCGGCGATCCAGTCGACATGCTGTTCGATGGTCGGCAGCATGTTGGTCAGCACCGACGGGCTGCCTGGCCCGGTGATCGTGAACAGGTTGGGAAAGCCCGCGATACTGAGGCCGAGATAATTCTTCGGTCCGTTGCGCCATTGCTCCGCCAGCCCCGTGCCGTCGCGGCCGCGAATGTCGATCTTCGTCAGCGCGCCGGTCATGGCATCGAAGCCGGTCGCGAGCACCAGCGCGTCGACGGCGTACTCCTTGCCGGCAACGCGCACGCCGCGCGGCGTGATCGCCTCGATCGGCTGTTCGCTCACGTCGACCAGCGTGACGTTCGGACGGTTGAAGGTCTCGTAATAGCCGATGTCGATGCAAAGCCGCTTGCAGCCGATCGTGTTCTTCGGCGCGAGCAATTCGGCGACGGCGGGATCGTCGACCGACGTGCGGATCTTGCCGCGCACGAAATCGGCCGCAGTCTTGTTGGCGTCCGCATCCATCAGCAGGTCGCGATAGGCGCCGAGAAACGACAGGCCGCCGCGTTGCCAGCGCCGTTCGAACTCGCGCTCGCGCTCGTGCGGCAGCACCTCCAGGGCGAATTCGCTGCCATAGTCGAAGGCGATCCCGGTCATGGTCTGCTTCGCGCGCGCGCGCAGCCCGGCATAGTCGGCCTTGACGGCCTGCTGCACCTCCGGCGCGATCGGCGCGTTGTGCGCCGGGACGGCGTAATTTGCCGTGCGCTGGAATATCGTGAGGTGCTTCGCCTGCTCGGCGATGATCGGGATCGATTGCACCGCCGACGAGCCGGTCCCGATCATCGCGACGCGCTTGTCGGTGAAATCGACCGGCTCATGCGGCCAATGGCCGGTGTGGTAGCGTTCACCCGCGAACGTTTCGAGCCCCTCGAATGTCGGCGTGTTCGGCGACGAGAGGCATCCGGTCGCCATGACGAGGAACGCCGCCCGTGCGCGCGCGCCGTCGCTTGTCTCGATCGTCCAGCCGCCGCTCGCCTGGTCGAACGCCGCAGCCGTCACCCGCGTGTCGAACTGGATGTCGCGCCGCAAATCGAAGCGGTCCGCCACATGGTTGGCGTAGCGCAGCAGTTCAGGCTGCGCCGCGTAGCGCTCGCTCCACTCCCATTCCTGCTGCAGCGCGTCGGAAAACTGATAGGAGTATTCCATGCTCTCGACGTCGCAGCGCGCGCCCGGGTAGCGATTCCAGTACCAGGTGCCGCCGACACCGTCGCCCGCCTCGAACACGCGCGCGCGAAAGCCGAGCCCGCGCAGCCGGTGCAGCATGTACATCCCGGCAAAGCCGGCGCCGACGATCACCGCGTCGAAGTCGCGCGCGCCGCCGTTGCCGGATGCCTGTGACACGATGTCAAAATCCTGCGAGCACGATCTTGCCGCGTGTGGTCCCGCTCTCGATCTGCGCGTGGGCGCGGCGCAGGTTCGCGGCGTTGATCGTGCCGAAGTTGTCCGCGACCGTGGTGCGGATGGTGCCCTTGTCGACCATCGCGGCGACCTCGTTGAGCAGCCTGTGCTGGGCGTCCATGTCGGCGGTCTGGAAGGTCGAGCGCGTGAACATCGCCTCCCAATGCAGCGATGCGCTCTTGCCCTTCAGCTTGGCGACGTCGAGCGACTTCGGATCGTCGATCAGCCCGAACTTGCCCTGCGGCGCGATCACATCACAGATCGTATCGAAATGCTGGCCGGATTCGGTGACGCCGAAAATATAATCGACGAACCGGTGGCCGGCGGCCTTGAGCTGCTCCCCCATCGGCCTGGAATGATCGATGACATGATGCGCGCCCAGTGTCTTGCACCACGCCTGCGTCTCAGGGCGTGACGCCGTCGCGATCACGGTGAGCCTGGTCAGGGTCCGTGCCAGCTGGATCGCGATCGAGCCGACGCCGCCTGCGCCGCCGATGATCAGGAGAGATTTTCCCTCGCCTCCGCCGGGCGCGATGGCGAAGCGGTCGAACAGCATCTCCCATGCGGTGATCGACGTCAGCGGCAGCGCCGCGGCGGCCGTGAAATCGAGCGACTTCGGCTTGGCGCCGACGATGCGTTCGTCGACCAGATGAAATTCGCTGTTGGTCCCCGGCCGGATGATCGACCCCGCGTACCAGACCTCGTCCCCGGCCTTGAACAGCGTGACGCCGGGCCCGGCCGCCGCCACCACCCCGGTCGCGTCGAAGCCGAGGATCTTGGCCTCGCCGCCCGGCGGGTCGGCGCGCTTGCGCACCTTGTAGTCCACCGGATTGACCGAAACCGCCTTCACCTGCACCAGCAGGTCGCGGCCCTGCGGTGCAGGCTTCTCGATGTCGAGATCGATCAGCGCTTCCGGCTGCTCGATGGGAAGCGAACGCCTGTAGCCGACCGCGCGCATGATGATGTCCCGATATTTCGTTTTCGGCGAATTCGCAGCTAGGATTTGATCCGAAATTCTCGGCCGCGCAAGGCGGGGAGGGAGCCGATGGGAAAACTCGAGGGCAAGACCGCGATC
Organism: uncultured Alphaproteobacteria bacterium; assembly: GCA_963839985.1. Lineage (GTDB taxonomy): Bacteria > Pseudomonadota > Alphaproteobacteria > Rhizobiales > Xanthobacteraceae > PALSA-894. Next base: position 62,271 of record CAWIXG010000009.1, read on the forward strand.
GTGACCGGTGGGGCGCGCGGCATCGGGCTCGCGATTGCCCGCCGTTACATCGCCGAAGGCGCGCGCGTGGTGATCGCCGACATCGACGAGGGCGGCAAGGCGGCCGCGGCTTCGCTCGGCGCCGCCGCGCGTTTCGTACGCACGGATGTCGGCGCCGCGGGCGACGCGCGCAACGTCGTCGCCGAAGCCTGCGGCGTGGCGGGCGACCTGGATATCCTGGTCAACAATGCCGGGATCATCCACACGGCGGATTTCCTCGACCTCGCCGAGGCGGATTTCGACCGCGTGATGCGCGTCAACCTGAAGGGCATGTTCCTGATCGGGCAGGCGGCCGCGAAACAGATGGTCGCGCAGGTCAAGGCCGGCAAGCCGCCGGGCGTGATCGTCAACATGAGCTCGATCAACGCGCGCGTCGCGATCCCCAATCAGGTGCCGTATTGCGTCTCGAAGGGCGGCGTCGACCAGCTCACCAAGGTGATGGCGTTGTCGCTGGCGCCGCACGGCATCCGCGTCAACGCCATCGGGCCGGGCTCGATCATGACCGATATCCTCAAGGGCGTCGCGAACGACCAGGCCGCCAGGCACCGCCTGCTGTCGCGCACGCCGATGGGCCGGATCGCCGATCCCGACGAGATCGCCGCCGTCGCGACGTTCCTCGCGTCGAGCGATGCGAGCTACATCACCGGCGAGACCATCTACGTCGATGGCGGACGGCTCGCGCTCAACTATACTGTGCCGGTCGCGGAGAATCGGCCGGGCTAGGCCGCAAACCTGTTTTGAAGTATCGGTGTTGCGTCATGAAAGCGGTGTCACGTTTCGCATTGGCGGTTGTCGCATTGCTCGGCTGCATGCCGGCGGGAGCGGCCGAGCTCAGCGGATGGGCCTTGCGCGCCGTGCGGACCACCCGCTCCGTGCCGGTCGTCACCGCGGCGGCGGAGCGCGGCGATGCGCGCGCCCAGTCGCAGCTTGGCTTCATGTATGCGACCGGGCGCAGCGTGCCGCTCAACAACACGCTCGCGGCCTACTGGTATCGCCGCGGCGCCGAACAGGGCAATCCGGCGGCGCAGCATCTGCTTGGCCTGATGTACGACAAGGGTTTCGGTGTTCCGCCCGACTATGTGCTGGCGCACATGTGGCTCAACCTCGCGGCCGCGCGCACCCGAGGCGACGTGCACGAGGACAATATCCGCCTGCGCGATGCCGTCGCCGGCAAGATGAGCCTGGGACAGCTTGCCGACGCGCAGTATCTCGCGACGAACTGGGTTCCGAAGCCGGAGCGCTTCTAGCGCGATAACAGATCATGCGCCGATAAAAGCCGCTAGCGCGCCTCGCGCTCGAACGCGGCGCGCAGCAGGCCGAGCTGGCGCTCGACCGCGTTGTTCTGCACGCTTTCGGCGACCGGGCTGTGCATCGTCGCATCGAGCCGGCGCACCCGGTCGAGCAGCGCGAGCGAGCGGTCGATCAGGTCGCGCAGCCGTTCCGGCAGAAGTTCCATCGTGTCGTCGCCGGCGCGGTCGCCGAGCGAAAGCCTGACCTTGGTCTTTTCCTTGTTGGCCTGGGCGAGCGACATCTCGCCTTCCTTCACGGCGCGATGAAGCAGCAGCCAGGAGGCAAGCTGCATCAGCCGCGTGGTCAGCCGCATGCTCTCGGTCGCGTAAGCGAGTGCGGCGGACCGTTCGAGCTTCTTGGAATCCTGGCGGCCTTCGCCATCGAGGTAGCCGGCGGTCTCCTCGACCAGCGCCATGCCCTCCTTGAACAGGCCGGAGAAGGCCTGCGAACTCGCGAGCTTCTCGCTGAACGAAACGGGTCCAGCGCCTCGAGCCGAATTCTCGGACATGACGCAACGCCTCACACACACGCAGTACTTGTTGATTATCGCGCGGCAGCCAGTCGTGTCTAGGACCCCGTGGCAACACTTGGCGACATAGTTTCCGGCGCAGGGGCGGGCGGAAATAGCCAGCAAAATCAGTGGCAAACGTCAGACAAAAAAAGGAGCCGCCGTTGCCGGCGGCTCAAAGGTGATAACAGGGAGGCGTCAAACAGAGTGGACAGGAGCCACTCGACGTCCAGAAGCTGGACGATCGCAGTAATGACTGAGAAAGCTTAACGACTGGTTAAGCCGGCCGGGACAGTTGCATCTTTTCCGGCGAGCGCGGGGCCCGGCCGCACGCCGCGGTGGCGATCTCACGCACTCTCGCGCGCGATCTTGAATTCGATCCCTGCCTGCTTTGCTTTTGATGTCTTGACCTTTTTCGCCTTCTTGCCGTGGTCGTGCCCCGCGTGCGCGGAGGCCGCGACAGGCGAGAGCGCGACGGCGGCCGCGACAGCAAGCCCTACGATGATCTTAAGCCTCATGGTTAACAGCTCCTGAATGTCGAAACGTTTGCCGTGCTTTGTGGGCGCAAAGCCGTCCGTTTGAGCTTTCCGTTCTATGTCATTGATAGAGACGATAAATCAGAAGTCCTGCTCGCTTTGCGCGCGCGAACGTTTTCGGCTCATTTCTTCGCCGGCGCGAGGATGGACGCCTCTTCGACCATCACTTCGACCTCCACCTTGCCGGCGCGCTCGAACACCAGCGTCAGCATGAAACTGTCGTAGGGCGAGAGCTGCCGGGTGACGCCCGACAGCTGAATGTGCGCCCCGTCGCGCTTCAGGTCGGTCGCGCCGCGGGTGGCGAGCCCGACCGACGAGATTGCCGTGTCGCCTGCCGCCCGCAGCTCCGCCTTGCGGGCGATCGTGGTTGTGGCGCGCAGCAATCTGTCCGGCCGTCCGCTGTTCTTGATCGTCATGAAGACCGAGACCGGGTTTTCCGTGTCGTTCGTCTCGATGCACCACGGATGGACGATCTCGAGGCTTTTGACCTTGTGCGAATGCGCATGCGCGGCGGTTGCGATACACAGCGCGGCCGCCGCCGGCGCCAGGATCCTGCGTATCATCATCATCATCATCGCTGCCTCCGGTCAGAACGCATAGGCAATGCCGGTGAAGACGCGATACTCGGTCTTCGACTGCAGCCCGTTCATCCGGTTGACGATCGGAATGCCGAACGACGCGAAGCCGGAAAACGCGCCGCGCGCGATACGCAGTCCCGGCGAGAGCAGCAACACGTGGCCGCCGGAGTTCAATTCCTTGACGCCGGCCGTGTCTTCGTAGTCGTGCCATTCGCCGTTGAGCTCGAGCACGGCGTCGACGGTCCATTGCGGCGCGGCCGGGATCTTGTCGAGCGGATGGGCATGGCGGTGCGGCACCGGCCCGTGCGCCATCGCCGTTGCCGGCAGCGCGGCGTGCTGCTCCGTGGGTGGCGCGTAGCCGACGAGGCGGTAGGAGACGGCCGCGTTGTAGAGGAAGCGGTCGCCGAGCCTGGTGTCTTGCGCGCCGCGACCGGCGAACACGCCGAGCACGTTGGTGTCGAACGACCAGGCACCGAAGCGCTGCGTGAACGCCGCGCCGAGCAGCACGTCCCACGAACCCGAGCCCGGCTGGAACTCGGTCTCGAACAGCGCGCCGAGCGCATCGACGCGATTGGTCGCTCCGGTCGGCGCCTTTACGCCGAACAGGAACGCGGCTTCGGTGCGCGTCGCCTGATTGTTGAGGACGCGCCATTGCCCGAGCAGCGTCACGTCGCCGAGGCCCGAGGAGCCGCCGCGATAGTCGACCGTGTTGTTCACCACGCCGCCGGGTCCGTGCGCGTGATGGCCCTCGCGGATGTCGGTGCGCTGCACATAGGGAATGCGCACCGACACCGTGAAGTCGTCGGTGACGCCGTAGGCGGCGCTGAGCGAGGTGCTGCGGATCGTGTCGATGCTGTGCGCGTGGATGTGCTTGCCGGCGGCGGCGATCAGGTCGCTGTCGCCGAGGCCGCCGAACTTCAGATACTCGGTCAGGAACGCGACCGCGCCGTGCCCGGCTTCCAGCGTCGAGGCCGAGATGGTGACGATGGGTCCCGCGCCGCCGGTGTTGGATGCGCCGCCCGGATGATGCGCGAAGGCGGAGGTGGCGATGAGCGCGAATGTGGTTGCGCAAATTGCGCGCGTGATGATGCCCGCTTGGGCCATTGGTGTCTCCCTGCATTGCCTGAGGCGCTCGCGTGCGCGAGCGGAGCCGAGATCGAAAAAACGATCAGGCGGGCAGGGGCGGCGCGCGGCTCAATCCGGCGCGGCGCAGATACTCGATGCGACGCAGGAAAACCGGCTGCCGCAGGCGCATCGGCGCACGCGGCGGAAACAGCAGCGCGAGCAGCGCGAGGACGAGGATCGGCACGGCGCCCGCCACCGTCGCGCAGTGGATGGCGCAGTTCTCGTGCTGGCCCTGGGTGTGGCCGGGAAGCGCGCCGCCGTCCGGACCGGTGAGGCAAAGCTCGAAGCCGGCGGTCTTCGCGCTCGCGATCGCGAATTGCGTGGCGACCATTCCGGCGAACGCGGCGTGCAGCACGAACGCATAGGCGGCGATCCAGCCGACCAGCTGGCGACCGAAACGCGACCGCGTTTGTGCAGACCGTATCACCCGCATCCCACGCCGAGAGGTTGTATTATCTCGACTTTGCCCAAACGCAGTCTAGCCCGGCCTGCGCCCGGCACAAGAGCCCGGCGATCGAATCTCGCTACTTCCTGAAGAACTGGTCGGCGGCGGAGCGCTGCGCCTGCTTCTTGACCTTGTCGGCTTCGAGCCGCGCGATCTCTTCGTTCAGCAGCGCGACGCGCTCGTCGAGCTCCTTCACCGACAGCAGGGTCAGGTCCTGCCCGATCTCGTGCGCGAGCTTTTTCTTCGGCCGGTCTTCGTCGTCGGTCGCGGGCATGGCGTTGTCCTTGGCGAAACATTAGCCCGCACGCGGCCGGTTGTCACACCGGCGTTCGCCAACTATGCAGTGCGCAGCACAGTGAGGACCGCCCGATGACCGTTCCCGCCCGCATGACCGCGATTGCAATCCGCGAGCCCGGCGCACCGCACGTGCTGGTGCCGCAGGAGCGCGACACGCCGACGCCGAAATCCGGCGAGGTGCTGGTCAAGGTCGCGGCCGCCGGCGTCAACCGTCCCGACGTGATGCAGCGCGAAGGCAAGTATCCGCCGCCGCCCGGCGCGCCGGACATTCCCGGACTGGAGCTCGCCGGCGAGGTCGTCGCGCTCGGCGAGGGTGTGCAGCGCTGGAAGATCGGCGACAAGGTGACCGCGCTCGTCGCCGGCGGCGGCTACGCCGAGTATGCGGTCGCGCACGAGACCAACGCGCTGCCGGTGATCCCGCAGCTCTCGATGGTGGAAGCCGGCGCGATCCCGGAGACCTTCTTCACCGTCTGGCACAACGTGTTCGAGCGCGGCGCGCTCAAGGCCGGCGAGACCATGCTGATCCATGGCGGCTCCTCCGGCATCGGCACCACCGCGATCATGCTTGCGAAGGCGAATGGCGCGCGCGTGATCGTCACGGTCGGTTCGGAGGAGAAGGCCGAGGCGTGCCGCAAGCTCGGCGCGGATGTCGCGATCAACTACAACACGCAGGACTTCGTCGCCGAGACCAGGAAGGCCACGGACAACAGGGGCGCCGAGCTGATCGTCGACATGGTGGCGGGCGAATACATCCAGAAGAACTACGAGGCTGCCGCGATGGACGGCCGCATCGTGCAGATCGCGTTCCAGCGCCCGCCCAAGTTTCTCGTCGACTTCCGTCCGCTGCTGATGAAGCGGCTGTGGCATACCGGCTCGGGACTGCGCCCGCGTCCGGTCGAGCAGAAGGCCGCCATCGCGCGCGCCGTGGAGGCGAACGTCTGGCCGCTGATCGCAGCCGGCAAGGTGAAGCCGGTCATCTACCGGACTTATCCCTTGCGCGAGGCGGCGGCGGCGCATGCGCTGATGGAATCGAGCCAGCACATCGGCAAGATCGTGCTGACCAACTGAGAGCTTCGATTCTCGGCGTCGACAAACAACGCCGGTCCTCATCCTGATGAGGAGCGAGCGTAGCGAGCGTCTCGAAGGATGGCACGTGCACGACTGTCGCTTGGGCCATGGTACGAGACGACCGCCTTCGCGGCGCTCGGCGGTCTCCTCACCATGAGGTCGGAGTTTTTTCGGTCGACCGCGCTCATTTGCGCCGAACTGCGATCACAAATCCGCCGCGAATGCCCTTAACTTTGCAGTACAAAGTGAAGGGACCGCGCGTGCGACGACCTGCCAAACTTGATCTGGCGCTCGCTGTCCTGCGCATCGCCGTGATCGTCGCGATCCTGCCGCTTGCGATCGGCTGGCGCACGCCGCTGCTGGCGAGTTGGCGCAGCGTCGCGCTCGTGGCCCTGCTGGCGCTCCCGGTGCTGTTGCTCGCGATCGAGGCCTGGACGCTCCGCCGTGCGCGCACGCGCGCGCTCCGGCTTGTCGGCGGCATGTCGCTTGCGCTTGCCGCCATCGCGTTCGGCATCACGGCGACGCTCGAATTGAGCTTCCGCTACCAGCGTTCGGTCGTGCTGGCGGCCGCGCCGGCGGAGCTCGAGCGGCTCGGCCGGCATTTCATCGTCGGCTATCGCAGTCCGGCCGACTTGCGCATGCTGCTCGAACGGCGCGCCGCCGCCGGTGTGTTCATCAGTGCGCAAAATGTCGCGGGCCGGTCGCGCGACGAGGTTCGCCGCGGGATCGACGAGCTGCAGGCGCTGCGCCGCGCGCAGGATCTTGCGCCGTTGTGGATCGCGACCGATCAGGAGGGCGGTGCGGTCTCGCGCCTCTCGCCGCCGCTGCTGCGCCGGCCTTCGCTCGCCGAGATCGTCGCGCTGCATCGCGATGCGGCGGAGCGCATCGTCGCGATCCGTCACTACGCGGCGCACCAGGGCCGCGACCTTGCGGCGATCGGCGTGAACCTCAACTTCGCGCCGGTGGTCGACCTCAATCACGGCGTGGTCAATCCGGACGATCGCCTCTCGCGCATTGCGACGCGCGCGATCTCGACCGATCCCGCGGTCGTCACCGCAGTGGCGGGATTGTACTGCGCGACGCTGATGCAGACCGGGGTGCACTGCACGCTGAAGCATTTCCCCGGCCTCGGCCGCGTCTACGAGGATACCCATCGCGCGACAGCCGATCTCTCGGCGGCACCGCGTGACCTGGAGCGGTCGGACTGGTTGCCGTTCCGGAACGTCATGGCGCAGGGCGACGCGTTCACGATGCTGAGCCACGCGCGCCTCACCGAAGTCGATCGCGACCGTCCGGCATCGTTCTCCAATGCGGTCGTCACCGGCCTTTTGCGCGACGCCTGGAAGCACGACGGCGTCCTGGTCACCGACGACTTCAGCATGGGCGCGGTGACGCTGAGCCGCGAAGGGGTGGCGGGCGGCGCCGTCGCGGCGCTCAACGCAGGTGTCGACCTGCTGCTGGTCAGCTACGACCCGGACCAGTATTTTCCTATGATGTATGCCCTGCTCGCCGCGGCGCGCGAGGGGCGTTTGCGCGCCGATATGCTGGAAGCGAGCGACGCGCGGCTGCGGCGGGCCGCGGTGCCCTTAAATTCGGCGTCTTTGCGCGAGAGATGATAGCCTCGCGTTTGCCATAATCCTTAACAAGACACTGAAATCCTTGCCCTTACGGCGAGCCCCCGCTACTCATCGCTGGGCTTGGCTGGCGGGATCGCGGAGCCGGAGGTTGCCGTTTTGCGTCTATTGCGCGCCGTGATCGCGGTGGCGGTCCTGCTCGGCATCGTGCCGTGCGCGAACAATGCCGCGCGCGCCGTCGAGACGATCAATGTGCGCGTCGATGCCTCGGCGATCGATCTTACCGATGCGGTCGAGCGCATCAAGTCAGACGGCGACCGCATCCAGGTCTCGACCGCGGCCGGCGCCGACGGGATCATTCGCCGCATCGAGGTGCGCTCGCGCGAGGGCGGACAGAACTGGGCGGTGTTCGCGCTCGCCAACAACAGCGACGAGCAGATCGATCGCCTGATCGTGGCGCCGCACTACCGCATGGTCGACTCCGGCCTGTTCTGGCCCGACCTCGGCCTGCAGCGCATTCTCAACATCACGCCGAGCTCGGGCGACCGGCCGGAGCGGCAGGACAGCCCGAGCGCGGATATTTTGCGCATCACGCTCGATCCCGGCACGGTGATCACCTACGTCGTCGAGCTGCGCTCCGACCGGCTGCCGCAGCTCTATCTGTGGGAGCCCGACGCTTACAAGGACAAGATCAACTCGTTCACGCTCTACCACGGCATCGTGATCGGCATCGCCGGGCTGCTCGCGCTGTTCCTCACCATCCTGTTCGTCGTGAAGGGCTCGGTGATGTTTCCGGCCGCGGCCGCGCTCGGCTGGGCGGTGCTGGTCTATATCGGCACCGACTTCGGATTCTGGGGCAAGGTGTTCGACCTCTCGGCCGGTACGGAGCGTGTCTGGCGCGCCTCGGGCGAGGCGATCCTCGCCGCGACGCTGGTCGTGTTCCTGTTCGCCTACCTCAATCTCAACCGCTGGCACGTGCGCTATGCGCATATCACGGCCGGCTGGCTGGTCTTCCTCGGCGCGCTCACGGCGGTCGCGGTGTTCAATCCCGCCATCGCCTCGGGCGTGGCGCGGCTGTCGCTCGCGGTCGTCGCGGTCGCCGGCTTCGGGCTGGTGGTCTACCTCGCGACGCACGGCTTCGACCGCGCGGTGCTGCTGATCCCGACCTGGCTTCTGCTCGTCGTGTGGGTCTTCGCCGCGAGCCTTGCCATCAACGGCATCGTCACCAACGACATCGTCGGTCCCGCGCTGCTCGGCGGTCTCGTGCTGATCGTGATGCTGATCGGGTTCACCGTGATGCAGCACGCCTTTGCCGGCGGCGTCGCGATCGCGATCGTGTCCGACATCGAAAGACGGGCTCTCGCCCTGACGGGCTCGGGCGACATGATCTGGGACTGGGACGTTCCCAACGACCGGGTGTTCACCTCGCATGAAACCGAGGCGTTGCTCGGGCTGAAGCGCGGCACGCTCGGCGGCTCGGCGGCCGACTGGCTGGAGCTCCTGCACGCGCTCGACCGCGACCGCTTCCGCGCCGCGCTCGACGGCGTGCTCGACCAGCGGCGCGGCCGCCTGTTCCTCGAATTCCGCCTGCGCACCATCGACGGGCATTACATGTGGTTCGCCCTGAAGGCGCGGCCCGTGGTCGCCTCCGACGGCGAGGTGGTGCGCCTGGTCGGCACCTTGACCGACGTGACCGAGTTCAAGACCGCGGAAGAGCGCCTCCTGCACGATGCCGTGCACGACAATCTCACCGGTCTGCCGAACCGCGAGCTCTACCTCGACCGGCTCGATGCCGCGCTCGCCTTCGCGCGCGCCGACCCCACCATCCGCCCGACCGTGATGGTGATCGATCTCGACCGCTTCAAGCAGGTCAACGACTCGGTCGGCATGGCGGTCGGCAACTCGATCCTGCTCACGCTCGCGCGCCGCCTCGGCCGGCTGTTGAAGCCGCAGGACACGCTGGCGCGGCTCGGCGGCGACCAGTTCGGGCTGCTGATCCTCTCCGAGCGCGAGCCGCCGCGCATCACGGCGTTCGCCGACACGATCCGCAAGGCACTGCGCGCGCCGATCACCTTCAACGACCGCGAGATCCTGCTGACCGCGTCGATCGGCCTCGCGCTCGCCGACGGGCAGCCGCAGCGCAAGGAAGACGTGCTGAAGGACGCCGAGCTCGCGATGTATCACGCCAAGCGCATCGGCGGTGACCGCATCGAGGTGTTCAAGCCGGCGATGCGCACGCGCAAGAGCGATCGGCTGACGCTGGAAACCGACCTGCGGCGCGCGATCGAGCGCGACGAGATGACACTGCTCTATCAGCCGGTGGTGTGGCTGGAAGACCGTTCGGTCGCGGGCTTCGAGGCGCTGATGCGCTGGGATCACCCGAAGATGGGGCGGCTGTCGCCGACCGAATTCATCCCGCTCGCCGAGGAGACCGGCCTGATCACCGAGCTCGGCCTGTTCGCACTCGATCGTGCGACGCGCCAGCTCGCCGCATGGCAGCGCGCCACGCGGCTGCGCTATCCGCTGTTCTGCAGCGTCAACATTTCCTCGCGCCAGTTGCTGCGCCACGACCTGATCCAGGATCTGCGCACGGTGCTGTCGCGCTCGGCGGTCGCGCGCGGCTCGCTCAAGCTCGAGCTGACCGAGTCGCTGGTGATGGAGAACCCGGAGTACGCCGCCCAGATGCTGACGCGCATGCGCGAGCTCGGCGTCGGCCTCTCGCTCGATGATTTCGGCACCGGCCACTCGTCGCTCGCCTATCTGCAGCGCTTCCCGTTCGACACGATCAAGATCGACCAGTCGTTCGTGCGGCAGAACGGCAAGGGTGCGCGCCCGGTGATCCTGCGCTCGATCATCCAGATGGCGCACGATCTCGGCATGGACGTGGTCGCCGAGGGCGCGGAGCAGAACTCGGACGCGGCCGAGCTCTACCAGCTCGGTTGCGAATATGCGCAGGGCTATGTGTTCGGCGAACCGCTGCCGCCCGAACAGGCGATCGCCATGGTCGGCCAGACCCAGGCCGAGACGCCGCGTCACGTCGAGGCGCGCTAGCACTTAATTCCGCTGCGTCACGATCTTGAGTTGCTCACGGGACTCGCGCATCCTGAAGCTCTCGTTTCAGAGGGGCTGTGTCATGCACGCATTCCGGCACCTTGTCGTTGCCATGGCGCTTGTTCTCGCATCGACATACGCGGCGCATGCGCAACGCGATCCCGCCGCCACCGCGGGGCAGATGCAGAATCAGGCGAATTTCTGCGAGGGCACTTACGCGCTGTGCATCAAGGCGGCGTGCTCCGGGATTCCGACCATGGACCGGCTCGGCAACTACGTGATCGACCGCGCGCTGTGCGCCTGCGACGTGATGCAGGGAGTTTCCATGGGCCCGGGCTCGTGCCAGGACCGTGCGCCGGTGACGCAGCAGGGCCGCACCTATCTGATCTCGACCTACTCCAACCGCTACAATGACTCGAACCGCACCCTGACCTGCGAGAGCCAGAAGACCGCGTGGGCCTGGTGCTATGGCGCGCCCTGCGTGGTCGACCAGAACGATCCGGGCAAGGCGACCTGCACCTGCCCGGTGATGCAGAGCGCGATGAGCACGCTCGGCGGCAATTGCCGTCAGGACGCTTGCGATGGCATCTGGTCCGCCGCGGTGCCGGCCGGCGACAAGTTCGCCAGCGAGCACTTCTATCGGACCGTGCAGCAGCAATACCCGCGCGTGCCGGCCAATCCGCCGGCGCCGATGTGCCCGGCGCGGTAGATCGTGCGCTGGAGTTTGACGCACGGACGTTGACGCATACTCCGCTCATTCCCGCGCAAGCGGGAATCCGGGGGCCAGGAACCGGGTCCCCGCTTTCGCGGGGACGAGCGGACGTGGTGTCAGGCGTGTCCGGCTTCGCTTGAGAGCTTGCCGAGATCGATGCCGATCTTGCGCATCGCCTGCTGATACTTGGCATTGGTGTCGGTGCCGAAGATCAGATCCGGATCGGCGTCGCAATTGAGCCAGCCGTTCTCGGTGATCTCGTTCTCGAGCTGCCCCGGCGCCCAGCCCGCATAGCCCAGCGCGAGCACGGCGCTTGCCGGTCCTTCCCCATGCGCGATCGCCTTCAGGATATCCAGCGTCGCGGTCAGGCAGATGCCGTTGTCGATCGGCAGCGTTGAATTCTCGATGAAGAAGTCGGCCGAGTGCAGCACGAAGCCGCGGCCGGTTTCCACCGGCCCGCCTTTGAGCACCTTCACGTCCGCCTTCGGCGGCAACTCGATCAAGTCCTTCGCCGGAATGACGTCGAGTTGCACCAGCAGGTCGGGGAACTTGATGTTGTCGGCCGGCTGGTTGACCACGATCCCCATCGCGCCTTCAGACGAGTGCGCGCACACATAGATAAGGCTGCGCGCAAAACGCTCGTCGCGCATCGCCGGCATTGCGATCAGCATCTGTCCGTCGAGATAGCCGCGCTTCGGGCCGCCCTTTTTCGCCGCGCGGATGTTTGATGCGGGTTTCATGGGGTCAAGTTACTCCGTTCGCCGATTCATGGGAATGGAAACTTGCAGGCTCCGTTCACGACGAATTCAATGGCATGCGCCCCGCGCTGCCACTAAATCATTCACATGTCGCACAAAATCCACGCGCAGGCGGCGGTCATCCTGGCCATCAATCTTGTTGCCACGGTGGCGGCGCGTCCCGCGGCCGCCGCCGATGCCTCGGGGTGGGACGGCGATCAGCGCGCGTCGATCCGCCTCATCGCGGGTGCGCAGCATGGCGCGCTCCATCGCGCCGGCATCGAGATCAGGCTCGCACCCGGCTGGAAGACCTACTGGCGCTATCCGGGCAATTCCGGCGTTCCGCCGCGCTTCGATTTCGCCGGCTCGACCAACGTGAAGTCCGTGGCGGTGCGTTACCCGGCGCCGCATCGCCTCGCCGACGAGAGCGGCATCTCGATCGGCTACAAAGGCGGCGTGGTGTTTCCGCTCGAGATCGTCCCGCAGAATGCGGCGCGGCCGGTCGTGCTGGCGCTCAAGGCCGACTACGCGATTTGCGAGAAGATCTGCATTCCGGCCGAAGGCAAAGCCGAGCTGACGTTCGACGGCAAGCCGGGCGGACAGGACGGCTGGCTGAAGCAGAATGAGGCGCTGGTGCCGAAGGCGGCGACGATCGGCGCGGGCGACAGGCTCGCGGTGCGCGCCGTCACGCGCGAGGGCAAGCGCATCCTGGTCGACGTCGCGGCGTCCGGCGCCGTCGCGCTGTTCGCCGAAGGTCCGGCGGCGGACTGGGCGCTGCCTGTCCCGGCGCCGGTCGAGGGTGCGCCTGCAGGCCAGCAGCGCTTTGCCTTCGAGCTCGACGGGCTGCCTCCCAACGTCACGCCGGACGGCGCAACGCTGACCTTGACCGCGGTCTCGGACGGGCGGGCGATCGAGGTCCCGTACCGGCTCGACTAACGCGCGCAAGTCGCCTAGTTATCGGCAATCAATTCAGAAACCAGCCCAACGAGAGGACGTATCATGGCCATCAAGGTCGGCGACCGTTTGCCCAGCGCGACATTCACCACGATGACGGCGGAAGGCCCCAAGCCGCAAACCACCGACGATATTTTCAAGGGCAAGAAAGTCGTGCTGTTCGCGGTGCCCGGCGCGTTCACGCCGACCTGCCACAAGAACCATCTGCCGGGCTTCTTGAACAACGCCGAGAAGATCAAGCAGAAGGGCATCGACACCATCGCGGTCACGGGCGTCAACGACGTGTTCGTGATGGATGCGTGGAAGAAGGCGACGGACACCGACGGAAAGATCGAATTCCTCGCCGACGGCAGCGCGGCATTCGCGAACGCGATCGGCCTCTCGGTCGATCTTGGTGCGCGCGGCCTCGGCACGCGCTCGCAGCGCTACGCGATGGTGGTCGAGGATGGCGTGGTGAAGACGCTCAACGTCGAGGACGCACCGGGCAAGGCCGACATTTCCGGCGCCGACAATCTGCTCAAGGGTATGTAGCGCTACCTGCCACTTGCAATTCGCAACGCTGCGTGATGGCCGGGCTCACGCCCGGCCATTTCGTTTTTGCGGCATGGCTCGGTTCCCTCAGTTCTCTTGCCCGAGTTCTCTTGCCCGAGTTCTCTCGCCTCAGTTCGGCCGGGACTTAATCGGCATTTAACTAAAATTCGCCCTAATGGCGGCACGCGTGTTTGCGAGCAAGTGCGCTCGAAGTTCCAGTTGTGTTGCGTGCGGGTGCGGGTGGATGACATACGGCGTCGGTACACAGGGCGATTCTGCGACCCATGGTGATGAACACCCGGCTCGAAATGCGCTGCCGCAGAATCTGTTAGGCGGCCTCGCGCTCGCCGCCATCGCGCTCGCGTGCGGCTGGACGCTCTACGCCAATCTCGTTGGAACCGAACACAACGCGATCGTCGCGGGACCCACGGTCACGATCGCGACCGCGCGGCCGGCACCGGCGGAAGTTGCTGCCCCGGCCACGCCCGCACCGCTCGCGCTGACATTGCCGATGAAGCCGGTGGAACCGGTCCATCTGGTTGCGCCGCGCGTCGAGGTGACCCTGCTGCACCGCAGCCGCTCGTTCGGCGCACCGCCGGCGGTCTTCGCGCCCGATGCGCCGGTGCGGTCGGCGCAGCGGCCTGAGGCGAAGCCACCCGCGGTGCACATGGTCCAGAGCGTGCCGTTGCCGACGCCGCGCCCGGCGAACCTCGGCGCGGCGAGCCTGGTCATGGCCCAGCCAGGCAAGCGGTCGATCTCCGACGATCCGTTCCACAAGCTGTTCGGCAAATCCGAAACCGTCGTTCCGGCACTGGCTTATGCGGCGCCCGACGGCGGCATCTTCAACAATGGAAAGAGCCAGACGGCGGGAATCCTGCCGCCCAATGACGGCCAGACGGCGATCTATGACATCACGGCGCGCATGGTGCATCTGCCCGACGGCACGAAGCTGGAGGCACATTCGGGGCTGGGTCCGAAGATGGACGATCCGCGCCATGTGAATGTGCGGATGCACGGCGCGACGCCGCCGCACGTCTACGACCTGATCCCGCGCGAAGCGCTGTTCCACGGCGTCGAGGCGCTGCGCCTGGTCCCGGTCGGCGGGGAGGGCGCGATCTTCGGGCGCACCGGCCTGCTCACCCACACCTATCTGCTCGGCCCGCGCGGCAACTCGAACGGCTGCATCTCGTTCAAGGACTACGAGGCCTTCCTGCGCGCATACAAGACCGGCAAGGTGAAGCGCATGGTGGTGGTGGCGAGCATCGACGATCCGCAGCTCGATCTGCGGATCGCGGAACGGCGGCCGGAGAAAACGGTGCGCACCCAGACCGTGTCGATCAAGGCGCCGCCGGTGGACGACCGCTATCTGTCGGCCTTCAGCTCGTCCCTTGCGTCGCGGACCAATTGATCCGCGCGGTCGTTGAACTCATGGCCTGAGTGGCCTTTCACCCAGTGCCAATGGACCGTGTGAGCGTCGCGCGCGGCTTCCAGCCGCTGCCACAGGTCCTGGTTCTTCACCGGCTGCTTCGATGCCGTGCGCCAGCCATTGCGCTTCCAGTTGTTGATGTATTTCGTGATGCCTTCGCGCACGTATTGGCTGTCGGTGTGAATATCGACCTCACTGCCAGGCTTTATCGCCTCAAGCGCCGAGATGGCCGCCATCAGTTCCATGCGGTTGTTGGTCGTATTGGGTTCGCCGCCTTTTATTTCCTTTTCCTTCGTGCCTCGGACAAGGATGGCGGCCCAGCCCCCGGGTCCCGGATTTGTCGGCGCGCAACCGCCATCCGTGTAGACGGTGACGCGTTGCTCGGGCGCGGACTCGCTCATGCGTCGATGCCGTAGTCGCGCACCCCGGTCACCGCCTGGTGGAAGCGCAGCTTGCGGAAATATTCCAGCGGATCCTTCGGGCGCACCAGCGCGCCGGGCGGCACGTTGAGCCAGTCGACCAGCCGCGTCAGCAGGAAGCGCAGGCAGGCGCCGCGCGACAGCAGCGGCAGCGCCACGCGCTCCTCGATCGAGAGCGGCCGCGCCGCGACGTAGCCCTGCAGCAGCGCCCGCCCCTTGGTCACGTTGTAGGAGTGGTCCGGCTCGAAGCACCACGCGTTGAGGCAGATCGCGATGTCGTAGGCGAGCGTGTCGGTGCAGGCGAAATAGAAGTCGATCAGCCCGGACAGCTTGTCGCCGAGGAAGAACACGTTGTCGGGAAACAGATCCGCGTGGATCACGCCCTCCGGCAATCCGGAGGGCCATGCGCCCTCGAGCAGCGTCAGCTCCTTCTCGATCGCCTCGCGCAGGCCGGGCTGCACCGAGTCCGCGCCGGCCGCCGCCGCCACGTAGAGCGGCCGCCAGCCGTCGGCGGCGAGCGCGTTGCGCCGCCGCATCGGAAAATCCGCCCCGGCAAGATGCAACTGCGCCAGCGCCTCGCCGAGCGCCGCGCAATGGCTCGCACTCGGCCGCCTGATCCACATGCCGTCGAGGAACGTCACCAGCGCGGCGGGCCGGCCCGCGATCCAGCCGAGCATGTCGCCGGTCTGGTTCTTGACCGGTTGCGGGCACGTGAGGCCGCGCGCTGCCAGATGTTCCATCAGCGCCAGGAAGAACGGAATATCCTCCGGTGCGACCCGCTTTTCGTACAGCGTCAGGATGAAATAGCCGCCGGTGGTGTGTACGAGGAAATTCGAGTTCTCGACCCCTTCGGCGATGCCCTTGTAGGACAGCAGCGCGCCGAGGTCGTAGTCGGCGAGGAAATCCGCCAGATCTTCCGCCGAAACGTCGGTATAGACGGCCATAACGCGTCCCTTTGGCGGATTTCCTCATGAAATCCGGCGGTTCCGGGCGCCGAAATGGGCCGCGCCGGGTGCGCCTGTCAAGCAGTCAGCATGGACAGTGCGGGTACGGACGCCTATATTCCGGCCATTCACGTCATCCAGGATGACAATGGCTTCGCCCGGAGGGCGGGCGGAGCACAGAGGAGATTTGCCATGGCGACCACGCCCCTGATGCCGAAGGCGACCGCCGTCTGGCTCGTCGAGAATACCGCGCTGTCGTTCGACCAGATCGCCGATTTCTGCAAGCTGCATCCGCTGGAAGTGAAGGCGATCGCCGACGGCGACGCCGCGCAGGGCATCAAGGGGCTCGACCCGGTGCTCACCGGCCAGCTCACGCGCGAGGCGATCCAGAAGGGCGAGGCCGACCACGACGAGCGCCTGCACATTTCCGATCCGAAGGTGCGCCTGCCCGAGCAGAAGAAGAAAAAGGGGCCGCGCTACACGCCGGTATCGCGCCGCCAGGATCGTCCGAACGCGATCCTCTGGCTGGTGCGCAACCATCCCGAGCTGAAGGACGCGCAGATCATGCGCCTCGTCGGCACCACCAAGTCGACCATCGCCGGCATCCGCGAGCGCACCCACTGGAACGCCGCGCAGCTCCAGCCGCTCGATCCGGTGACGCTCGGCCTGTGCACGCAGATCGATCTCGACTTCGAGGTGCAGCGCGCCGCGAAGGAAAAGCCGGTGATCGAGGATCGCGGCGCGACGCTGCTGCCCGCGGCGGTCACCACCGCGGCGGCGGAAGCCAAGGAAGAGGCGGAGCAGGACGCCAAGAAAAAGGGCGACGATCTCGACGTCAGCACGGTTTTCGCCAAGCTCAAGCAGCTCGGTGGCAAGCAGGACGGCAAGGGCGAATAGCGCGCCCTCCCGTTCGCGTTGTCATTCCGGGGTCGCGCGCAGCGCCGGCAAGGCGCGCGCAACGGCACGCGACACGCCATGCGCATGGTGCGCCGTGATGGCGTCCGGACCCGCCGTTGTGCGGCGTCCCGGAACGAAAGCCAGAGTTGCATCCCGGGCCGTTTTTATCGTGTTGTCAGTGGCTTAACCCCGATCCGCCGGCCCGCCTGAATTCCTCATTCGCCACAACGGTTTGTTGAGGGATATCGGCCACGATGCGCCGACCTTTTGACAGCATCACAGGCCGATCGTGGGACAGGCTCATCTCGTTCATGCGCGCGCTCCGCTGCACGCCGCGCCGCGTGCCGCGCGGCCGACACTCGTCGCGCAGTCCGGCACGATCGCGCTGACCCTGCATGGCGATCTCGCCGCCGCCGAGCGCGACTGGCGCCACCTCGAAGCGAACGGCGACTGCACGCCGTTCCAGGCGTTCGACTGGCTCGCCGCCTGGCACCGCAACATTGGAATGCTGGAACGCGTGACGCCGGCGATCGTCGTCGGACGGCGCGCCGGCGAGCCGCTGTTTCTGCTGCCGCTCGCGGTCGAGCCCGGCGTCGTGCGGCGCCTGACATTCCTCGGACAGAATCTCGGCGACTACAATGCGCCGCTGCTGGCGCGCGATTTCCAGCGCAGCGTGCCGCACGACGGATTCGAGGCGGTCTGGCGCGACATCCTCCGCCTGGTCCAGCAGACGCCGGGGCTGCGCCACGACATGGTGGTGCTCGAAAAGATGCCAAAAACCGTTGGCGCGCAGCGCAATCCGATGCTGGCGCTCGACGTGCACCTCAATCCGAGCGGCGCCTACGAGACCGCGCTCGGCGACAGCTGGGACGCTTTCTATACGGCGAAGCGCTCGTCGGCGACGCGCCGGCGCGACCGCACCAAGGTCAAGCGCCTCGGCGAATTGGGCGAGGTGCGCTTCGCCGATCCGCAGGACACCGCCGAGATCGCGCGCACGCTCGAGACGCTGATCGTGCAGAAGGAAAAGTCCTTCGCCCGCATGGGCGTGCCGAACATGTTCGCGCGCCCCGGCCATGCGGCGTTCTTCCGCGACATCGCGGTGAGCGAACGCACGCGCCACCTCGTGCATCTGAGCCGTCTCGATGTCGGCGGCACCTGGGCCGCCACCAATCTCGGGCTCACCTTCGGCGACTGCTATTACCACGTGCTGGCGAGCTACGACGACGGCGAGGTGTCGCGCTTCGGCCCCGGCGCCGCGCACCTGCGCGAGCTGTTGCAATACGCGCTGCGCCGCGGCTGCAAGCGCTTCGACTTCACCATCGGCGACGAGCCCTACAAGCGCGACTGGTGCGAGAGCGAGCAGCAGCTGTTCGACCACTCCGCGGCCGTGACCTTGCGCGGCCAGCCGGCCGCCGCCTTCGCGCGCGGCTGGCGGCGCGCCAAGCGCGCAATCAAGCATTCGGCGCCGCTGTGGAACGCGGTGGTGCGCGTGCGTTCAGCCGTCGCGGCGCTGCGCAAGGGCAAGGCGGAAAAGCCGGACGACAAGGCCGACTGACGGCAGCGGAACACGCCCGCGCGCTTGCGCGGGCGCACAATCGGCGCTATCTCAAACCTCCGCTCCCTTCGTCTAGCGGCCCAGGACGTCGCCCTCTCACGGCGAAAACACCGGTTCGAGTCCGGTAGGGAGCGCCAAGTTTCTCTACGAAATCAGTCTGATAAGCCACGGTGCTTCCGCACCGTCCGGAAAAATCGAAAATCCATCGAAAATAATGGTCGGTCGCGTAGCCACGTTCCCGCGGCCGTAGCGCGCGCGTTCGCGTGCGCAGTCACCCGCTGTGGCGAGGTCGGCAAGCGTGTCCTCCGCAGGCCTACGCGGGACACCGAAGGGCGCGACCGCTCGCGGTTCGGGTGCGCGCGGGGTCGTCGCCACTTGGTTCCAAATCTTGGTCGGCATGGCCGTGTCGAACCGCTCGTTGAGAGCCAAGCGGATCAAATCGACCTCGCGCGACGAAGCTTGTTGCACGTCGGGATAGACCAGCGCCGCGAGCTTGTCGACGGCGGTCGCGTCCGCAACCACGCCGTAGAAGCTCGAAATCGCGCCGGCAACATTCGCGCGGCTCAGGGTAGGCGAATTTTTGGTCATGCAGCGTCTGTTGGCCGCGCTCGTTCAGCCGGCCCAACCGAGGAATTGTAGCAATCGAAGAGTGAAGAACCCTTAATTGGGAGCTCCGTCGTTGATTTCCTTCGGCTCTGGCTTCCTTGGACGATCGATCAGCACCGTTGCGAAATATGCATCATGGTACTATAGTATATAGAACGATAGGGAGATGGATTGCGCGTTTTCAAGACAAGAGTGTTCGCGCGTTTTGCGCGCGCCATGCGAATTTCCGATGCGTATCTGCGGGATGCTGTCGCGCGCGCCGAGGGTGGTTTGGTGGACGCGGATCTGGGTGGCGGCGTCATCAAGCAGCGGGTCGCGCGCCGTGGGCAGGGCCGGTCGGGTGGATTTCGCGTCCTTATCGCCTATCGCGCTCGAATCCGCTCGGTTCTGCTTTTCGGCTTTGCCAAGAACGAAATGGAGAACATTGGCAAGGATGAGTTGGAGACGCTGCGCGACATCGCCGCCGACTGGCTCAAGTCGGACGACAAGGCGATCGCACGCGCGGTGAGAGAAGGAAAGATTATGGAGGTGCCCTATGGCCAAGAAGAAAAAGACTAACCGCTTGACGAAAGAGTTGCTCGAAACGGCCAAAGACATGCGGGATGTCGGGCTGATGAGTCGTGAGACGTATGAGAAGATCACGATGCGTCATCTCGGCGCGGAACCTAAGACAGCCGCAGCCCCGCTCACGGGCGCGCAGATCCGGGCAATGCGTGAGCGCGCCAAGCTAAGCCAAGCCGTGTTCGCCCACTACCTCAACCTCACCGTTGGCTATGTGTCGCAGTTGGAGCGAGGTGCAAAGCAGCCGACGGGTGCAGCCCTTGCCTTACTCAATGTGATCAAGCGCAAGGGCATCGAAGCGATCCTTTAGCTCGGCTTGCCGCGAAACCGAATTGGGAGCTGCTGGATGGGGCGCGGCAGAGGAAGAAGGCATCCGGGGATTGCGTCGGCGCTCGCATCGAAGCGGATGTCAGGCCGCTTGCGACACCGCGCCGACGAACCTCACTTCCAACACTGCGCGCGGATCGATATCTGCCCGGCGCGCGATCTGCATCCCTTCCTCGCCCGCGCCATGATCGCCGCTTCCTCGGCACGTTCTACGTCGAGCAGCGGCAGCGCGAAGCGCAGTAAGCTTCTCGGCGCGCTCGTCACGGGTCAGCGCGCCCTCGCTCTTGAGCGCATCGACCTCGCGGCTCAATGCGTCGGCGAGTTCATCGCGGAACATCCACACGAGGAAGTCGGCCGACACCGGGGCGGCATAGCGGTCGCCCGGCACGAGCGCCACCGCCCATTTCAACCCGCGACCGGTGCAAACGTCCGTCTCGTCACGAGAACGGAAGTCCGTACGCCCGGTTCGACGTCGGGTCGATGAAGCAGGTCGACTGGCCGCTCCACCACATCGGCACGTCGCCGGAACGCGCCCCGGAATCGTCGCGGTACGCCACCGCCAGATCGCCGAAGCCGCGCACCGAATTGCCGACGACGCTCACGCCGTTCATCGCCGTCACGCCATTGCCGGTGCGCTCGAGGTGGATGCCGACGACGCCGGAGCCGCCGCCCCAGATCAGGTTGCCCGAGACGATGACGTCCTGGCAGATCTGGTTCGGCGGGTCGGAGCCGTAGGCGGTGACCCAGATCGGCCGTCCCGTGCCGCCGCTGATGACGTTGCGCGAGATCAGCCCGCGCATCAGGCCGATCACGAAGATGCCGTTCGAGAAGCTGCTGATGACGTTCTGTTCGACGATCGCGTCGACGCATCCCTCGGCCAGGCGGATGCCGCCGAACGAGCCGACCGAGGCGGTGAGGTCGTTGCCGCGGATGTTGACCCGGTTGCCGCGCCACAACTGGATCGCCGATTTGCCGATGTGGTGCATCGTGTTGTCGCTCACCGCCAGATTGTCGCTTTCGGTCGACGCGATGCCGTGATCCTGCATGTAGGCGAAGATGCAGTTCCTGATCTGGCTGTCGTGCGTGCCGGACACGAGCGCGATGGCGCTCGTGCCGTTGTAGATGTGGAGGTCGCGCGCGCTGAAGCCCGGCGCGTTGACGTCGGTAT
Organism: uncultured Alphaproteobacteria bacterium; assembly: GCA_963839985.1. Taxonomy (GTDB): domain Bacteria; phylum Pseudomonadota; class Alphaproteobacteria; order Rhizobiales; family Xanthobacteraceae; genus PALSA-894. The sequence continues at coordinate 83,619 of CAWIXG010000009.1, forward strand.
AGATCGCCGCCGACCCGAAACAGTTGTTGACGTTGATCGTCAGCCCTTCGACCGAGCACAGCGGGGCGCGCACCATCAGGAACTGGTTCGGCCCGTTGCCGCTGGACGAGCCGAGCGTGATCGTCGTCGTGCCGCGTCCGGCGACGATCCGCTTTCGCCATCCGACCGGCGAGGTCAGCGACCCGCTGGTCATCCGCAGATTGCCGGGCGGCAGCACGATCACGTCGTCGCTCGGCTGGTTCAGCAGCGCCTGAAGGTCGGGGAAGATGTCGTTCGGATTGGCCGGGGTGTAGTTCACGGCCCGCGCCGGGCGCGTGGTGCGGACGAACACCGCGGTCGCGAGCGCGACACTGCCCGCGCCGCGCAGGAGCCGCCGTCTGCTGAGGGAGCTTGCCATTTCGGGTCCTTTCCGGGTTGTCGACCCGTCGACCCTAACCTCGGCGCCCTGCAGCGCGTCGCGGCCCGGCGAATATATTTCGCGACCGGCGCGGACAAAACGATGCGCGACGTTCGCCGGCGAATGCAGTCCGGCGGCGCGCGCGCTAGTCCGACGTGCCCGCCCGTCCGACCTGGCGGAAATAGCGGATCGCGCCCGGATGCAGCGGCAGGAACGTGTTGCGCTCCATGTTGGCCGGCACGGTCGCTGCCGCCGCGGCGTGCACCTCCATCATCTCCTCGTGCCGCTCGAACACGGTGCGCACGATGTTGTAGACGAGATCGTTCGGCAGGTCGGCGTGCGCGACCGCGAAGTTGTAGAGGCCGAGCGTCTGGTAATCGCGCAGCAGCGACGGATAGGTGCCGGCCGGCACGCGCGACGGGGTGAGTTCCGGCATCGCCAGCCGCAGCGCCGCGATGTTCTCCGCGCTGAGCGTCACGTAGCGCACGCGGTTCTTCGCCTCGAGCTCGATGAACGCCGGGAAGGGCACGCCGGCGCCCACCGCCAGCACGTCGATGGTGCGCGCGTTCATCTGCGCGGCAAGCTCGGCCCATTCGCCGAACACGAAGGTCGCCGATATCTTCAAGGTCGCGAAGATCTCGGGGAAATAGGTCGCCGACGTGCCGCCGCGCGGCCCGACGCCGACGCGCTTACCCGCCATGTCGGCGATCGAGCGGATGTTCGCCTCCTGCATCGCCATCAACTGGAACGGCGTGTCGTACATCGGAAAGATCGCCCGCATCGCGCGCGCCGGCTTCTTGCCGGCCCATGTGCCGGTCGCGTTCCACGCCTGCAGCGCGATGCCGATGGTGACGAAGCCGATTTTGGCCTCGCCGGCCTCCAGCAGCGCGATGTTCTCGGCCGGTCCCTCGGTCGGCCGCATCGCCACCGGCAGGTCGAGGCTGCGCGTGAGGATCTTCGCCAGGCCCTCGCCGTAAACGTGGTAGGTGCCGCCCGGCGACGCGGTCGCGATGGTCAAATGATCCGGCCAATCCGGTTCCGCAGCCTGGCTCGCCGCGCCCGTGATCAGCAGCGCGCCGAGTGCCGCGGCCGCAAGTCGTGCGATGATCCGCATGGCGGTGCCCTCACGATGTGGCGTGGCCGGCCGGCTGCGGCAGCAGCGGATCGGGCGGACCCATCGCGGCTTCGGGCTCCGAGGCCTCGGTGTCGCTCTCGCGATCCAGCACGCGGTGCATGTGCTCCTCGTCGAGCGAGTTCTCCCATTTGGCGATGACCACGGTCGCGACGCCGTTGCCGACCAGGTTGGTCAGGGCGCGCGCCTCCGACATGAAGCGGTCGACACCGAGGATCAGCGCGATGCTCGCGACCGGGATGGTGCCGACCGAGGCGAGGGTCGCCGCCAGCACGATGAAGCCGGAGCCGGTGACGCCGGCCGCGCCTTTCGAGGTGAGCAGCAGGATCGCCGATGATGCCGAGCTGCTGCGCACAGCGTCAGCTCGGTGTTGGTCGCCTGCGCCAGGAAGATCGCCGCCATCGTCAGATAGATGCAGGTGCCGTCGAGATTGAACGAGTAGCCGGTCGGCACGACCAGGCCGACGACCGACTGCTTGCAGCCGAGGTTCTCCAGCTTGGCGATCATGCGCGGCAGCACCGACTCCGACGACGACGTGCCGAGCACGATCAGCAGCTCTTCCTTGATGTAGCTTGATGAACTTGAGGATGGTGAAGCCGGCCAGCCGCGCGATGGCGCCGAGCACGAGAAGACGAAGATCAGGCAGGTCAGGTAGAACGCGACCATCAGCTGCGCGAGCGACAGCAGCGTCCCGACGCCGTACTTGCCGATGGTGAAGGCCATCGCGCCGAAGGCGCCGATCGGCGCGGCCTTCATGATGATGCCGACGATGCCGAAGAACGCGTGCGAGATCATGTCGATGACGGCCAGCACCGGCCGGCCGCGCTCGCCGAGCATGAACAGCGCGAACGCGAACAGGATCGCGAAGAACAGCACCTGCAGGATCTCGCCCTCGGCGAAGGCGCCGACGACGGTGTTGGGAATGATGTGCATCAGGAATTCGACCGTGCTCTGCTGCCCGGCCTTGGTGGTGTAGACCTGGATCGATTTGGTGTCGATCGTGCGTGACGTCGACGTTCATGCCGACGCCGGGCTGCAGCACATTGACCACGATCAGGCCGACGATCAGCGCCAGCGTCGTCACGACCTCGAAATAGATCAGCGCCTTGAGGCCGACGCGGCCGACCTTCTTCATGTCCTCCATGCTGGCGATGCCGTGCACCACGGTGCAGAAGATGATCGGCGCGATCAGCATCTTGATCAGCTTGATGAAGGCGTCGCCGAGCGGCTTCATCGCCTCGCCGACCTGCGGATAGAAGTGCCCGAGCAGGATGCCGAGCACGATCGCGGTCAGCACCTGGACGTAGAGATGGGTGTAGAAAGGTTTGCGCGGCGTCGCCGCGGTCGCAGGTGCTGTCGCCATGGCATCCTCGTCCGCTAAAGCGTTTTCCGGCGACGTGGGTACCGGTTCGCCGTGGAAAACGCGGCCAATGCAAAATCCGACTTGTCCGCCGATGTCACATCATAATGGCGCCGGGCGCAAATGCCGTTTCGGCGCGCGCCCCGCGTCCTGCACCGGGTTTTCGAGCGATCGGCCAGGCGATTGAGTGCGAGCGCGCGGCGTCGCGCGCAACGTGCGCCGTTGGTTTCAGGCAAGCCCGCCTCAGCGGGCCTGCGCCTGCTTCGCGCCTGACTTCGACAGCGCCTGCACGGGATCGACCAGGCCCGCGCCGATCTCGTTCTTGCCCTGCGGCAGCTTCTTTGCCGTCGCCAACAGGATCGCGCGGACTTCGGCCGGGGTCAGCCGCGGATTGCGCTCCAGCATCAGCGCGACCACGCCGCTGATGTGCGCCGCCGCGACCGAGGTGCCGGTGGTGAGCTGATAGCCGCCGCCCGGCGCGGGGACGAGGATGTCGACGCCCGGCGCCGCGATCGCGACCTGCTTGCCGCGCACCGCGTTCTTGTAGGTCTTGTCGTCCTGGTCGGTCGCCGACACCCCGATGACGTTCGGGTCGGCGCCGGGGAACAGCGGCGGCGACTTCGCGCCGGCGTTGCCCGTCGCGGCGATCATGATGATGCCGCGGTCCTTCAGCGACTTGATCGCCTGCTCGAGGATCGGATCGCGCGGGCCCGCGAAGCTCATGTTGATCACCTGCGCGCCCTGCGCGACGGCCCATTCGAGGCCCTTCACGATGTTCATGCTGGTGCCTTGCGGGCCGCTGTCGCTGATACCGAAGGCGCGCACGCCGAGGATGTTCGCACCGGGCGCGATGCCGAGCAGGCGCTGGTGCGAGCCGATCGCGCCGGCCATGCCGGTGCCGTGCGGATGCGGCGTCTGGTCGGTCGAGGGCAGCGCATCGAAGTTGCCCTTGACGACGCCGGCGAGGTCGGGATGCTGGCTGTCGATTTCGGAATCGATCACCGCGACCTTGATGTTCTTGCCGGTCGCGATGCCGTGCGCCTCGACCAGGCCGAGCTTGGCGACGATGTATTGCGCCGAGTCGCCCGAATTCTGCGCGGCGGGCGCCGGCGCGCCGCTGCCCTGATCGAGCGTGAAGTTGTAGCTCGGCTGCAGCGAAATCCGCGAGCCGATCAGATTCTGGGCCCCGCCGATCACCGCGCGCACGTCCATGCCGCTGGTGATGCGGAAGCGGAAGACCGTGCGGCCGAGCAGCTCGAACCGCTGCGTGCTGATGACCTCGAGTCCGAATTGGCGCTGCAGCGCCTCCCGCTGGGCGTCGGTAAGGACGAGGCCAAGCTGCATCACCACTTCGTTACTGGCGAAGCGCGTCTCGCTGAGCGGCGGCATCCCGCTCGGCAACGGACCGAGCCCGGTCGGCGGGACGATATTCGCGGGCGGACGGCCCTGGTTGCCGGCGCTCTGTCCGCCGCCCTTCTGGCCGGACGGTCCGCCGGACGAGCCGGCCGTGCCGGGCGTGCTGGTCTTGACGACCTCATCCGGCTTCTTCTCGGTGAAGACATCGTTCACCTGCGCCGCGATGACATTCAGCAGCGGCGAGAGCTGCGGGATGTTGTGGGTATCGACATCGTGGCGCTGGTCGGACCCGTTCGGGTTGAACAGCCGCCCACCGCAGATATCGCCAACGCCCTGGCGCTGGCAGCTATCGGCCGGAAGGTCGGGGAGGCCGGTCGTCGGATAGTCCTGTCCCACCTGCGTGCCGACGACGCTGCCCGGGCCGCCGTTTGCCGTGCCGGTGCCGCTGCTGCCGCCGGTGAGCACGCCGACGGTCTGGAAGCCGTTCGGGAAAGAAAGCGCCGCATTGGCGCCGACGAAACCGCCGACAATGCTGTTCGCGCCGGACGACACGTTGCCGGACGACGTGGACGGGTCGATGTTGGCGAAGTTCACGCCGGCGAAGCCGCCGGCGAAATTGCTCGCGCCGCTGCCCGAGACGTTCCCGCTCGCGATCGAGTCCTTGATCAGCCCGGCATTGATGCCGAGGAAGCCGCCGAGATAGCTGTTCGAGGTGCCGCTGACCGCGCCGCGCGCGGTCGAGTTCGCAATGGTCTCGAAGTTGATGCCGGCAAATCCGCCGACGACGCTGTTCGGCCCGGTGCTGGTCACCGTACTGGTCGGCGCGGTGCTGGAGTTGTTGATCGTGCCGAAATTCCCCGCCGCGAAGCCGCCGAGATAGCTGTTGCTGCCGCCGGTGACCGCGCCGCTCGCTTGCGAGTTGGTGATCGTGCCGTGGTTTCCGCTGACGAAGCCGCCGGCGGTGGCGTTGTTGCCGACCGTGACCGAGCCGAACGCGAAGCTGTTCGAGATCGTCGCATTGTTGTCGTTGCTGCCGACAAAGCCGCCGGCACCGCCGCCGCCGCCGCCGGTGACATTGCCGAACGCCTGGCTGCCCGAAATCGTGCCGCTGTTGTTGCCGGCGAACCCGCCGGCGTTGGTGTCCACGGCCGAGGTTGTCACCGTGCCGATCGCGCTCGAGCCGGTGACCGTGCCCATATTGTCGCCGACGAAGCCGCCGACGTTGAATCCGTTGCCGCTCACATTGCCGGTCGCGACGGACGCACTGATCGTGCCGGTGCTGCCGCTGAAGCCTGCGAAACCGCCGACGGAGTTGTCCTGTCCGCTCACCGCTCCGCTCGCGAACCCACCGGTGATCGAGCCGTTGTTGAACCCGACGAAGCCGCCCGCGCCGTTCCTGAGACCCGCGCTGACGTCGCCGCCGGCGACGGCGGTGCCGCTGATCTGGCCGGCGGCGTCGTTCAAACCGACGAAGCCGCCGATCCCGCCGGACTTGAAGGCGTCGCTGCTGTTGCCGCCGGTGACACTGCCGGTCGCAAAACTGAGCCCGGTGATCGTCCCGAAATTGAAGCCGACGAATCCGCCGGCGCCGCCGCCGGTGGTATCCGACAGGGTGACGTTTCCAGCGGCACCGCTGAGGGCCACGCTGGAGCCGGCGATCGTCGCACCGGTGTCGTTGCGGCCGACCAGGCCGCCGATGAAGGAGTTGGATCCGCCGCTGACGTCGCCGGTCGCGATCGTGTCGATGATCTGGCCTGGGTTGGCGCCGACCGCGCCGCCGGCGTTGTTGTTCTGCGACCCGGTGGTCGAGTTGCCGACGGTGACGTTCACCTCGGCGAACGAGGTCGTGATTGTGCCGAGGCTGCCGCCCGGTCCGAAAATGCCGTTCTGTCCGACGATGCCGCCGGCGATGACGCCGTTCTGCACCGTGCCGTGCGACACGCTGCCGTCGACCATGACGCCGCTGATGGTGCCGCCGTTTTGCCCGGCGACGATGCCGATGAACTGGCCCGGACCGCCGGCGTTGGGATTGGCCGTGACGGTCGCGTTGGTGAAGTTGAGGTTGCTTCACCACGCCGGTCGCGCCGATCGCCGCGAACATGCCGAGGCTGTTCACGCCGGTGACGTTCGAGGTGATATTCAGCCCGTCGATGGTGCGACCGAGGCCGTCGAAGGTGCCGGTAAAGCGCGAACTGACGCTGCCGAGCGGGGTGAAGGAGCCGACCGAATTGATGTCCTGGCTGAGCGCGTATCGTCCCGCGAGATTGGTGCCGATGCTCGCCAGATTGGTGGCGTTGTGCACCCACATATACGCGGTGAACTGCTCCGGCACCGCACCGTTGGTGACGACGCCGGTCGAGAAGTTGGTCGGGACCGCGTAGCTGCTCGGGTTGTAGAAGAACGTCACTTTCCCGGTGCTGCCCGACCAGTCGATACGCTGGGGCGAGGTGCCGGCGTTGAAGATCACCGAGCCGGTATTGTTGGCGCCGGTGCTGTCGGCGCGCACGACGAGATTGCCGCCGCCGGTGTTGGTGATGTTCGGGGTGACCAGGAAGTTGAAGACCACATCGCGGAAGGCGTTCAGCGTGAGAGTGGTGTTCGCGCTCCAGTTGACGGGTGCGGCGACGATGATGTCGCCGTTCTGGCCCACCGGGTTGATCGCGTTGTTGGTCTGCAATGATGAAGTCATTGCTCGCGAGCTGCGAGTTCAACAAGGTGTTGGTTATCGCCGAACCGGCCGGCGCCGGACCGACACCGTTCCAGATCGTGTAGTTCTCCGGATCCAGCAGCAGCGTGCCGGTCTTCCCGTTCCAGGCGCGCGTGTTGACGTCACCGAGGAAGTCGAGGTGCTTCTTGCCCGACGTCTCGACAAAGCCGCCGTTGCCGAGCTGTCTGCCGCCGAGCGCCATGATCGTGCCGGCGAAGCTCAGGTTGTCGTCCGCCCACAGCACGACCTTGCCGCCATTGCCGCTGTCGCGTCGCCGAGGCGTCGATGGTCGAGCGCGGCGTCAACGCTCACCGTCGTGGCATTCGGGATCGGCATTGCCGTCAAGCGCGGCGCTCTGGTTGTTGACGCCAGCGACGGTTCGGCTTGCCGCCGCCCCAGTCGCCGCCGATCATCACCGTGCCGCCGCCGGCGCGGCCCGACGCGTCGATCGTCGCGCTCTGCGAACTCGATGTTCTCGCCGGTGACGACGATCTTGCCGCCCTTGGTGCCTTTCTGCAGTCCGGCGGCCGAGAGCGTGCCGGAGACCTTCACGGTCTGGCGCGGCGTATCTGCGCCTTGGTGTCGGCGGTCGCGGCCGAGAGCACGATCTGGCCGTTCTTCATGCCGACCGAGTTCGCCTCGATCACGCCCGACGTATTGATGACGGAGTCGACCACGTGGCGCGCCGCCGCGGCGGTCAGCTCGACCCGCCCGCCGTTCGCGCTGCAGCATGCCTTCGTTCTTGACCAGCGCCGTGAGCGGCTGCCCGGTCGCGACGTCCTCTCACCTGGCTGGCGATCTGGTCGCCGACGCCGAGCGTGATGAGCTTGTCGCCGTAGAAGTCGAGCGTGAACATGTTGCCGGCGCCGAGCGCCACCGTGCCGAGACTGGCCGTGATGGTGCCGGAGTTGCGCACGCCCGGCGCGACCAGCGCGGCAAAGCCGCCGTTCGTCGCCGTGATCGTGCCCATGTTGACGATCGAGGCGTCCGGCCGGCCCGGGATCTGGAAGTTGAAGCGGCCGGCCATGAAGTCGTCGTTGCGGATGTCGCTCGTGGTCGCCAGGAAGCCTGCCGTGTTGATCACCGCGCCGGCGCCGAAGATGATGCCGTCGCGGATTGACCACGAACACACGGCCGTTGGCGTTGAGGCTGCCGAGGATCTGCGAGGGCCCGAGCCCGCCGGTCACGCGGTTGAGCGCGATCGAGTTGCTGTTCGGCTGGATGAACGTCGTGCGCTCGCCGACGCCGATGTTGAACATGCGCCAGTTGATGATCGTCCTGGTCGCTGTGCTGGTTGACCGTGACGTTGGCGCTGCCTTGCCCGCTGACCGTCGCGGAGCCGCCGACCACCCGGGCGCCGTCCGGACCCGCGTAAGCCGTCACCGCGGCGAGCGGCATCAGCGCGGTCGAGAGCAGCAGGAGATTGCGGAGGCGCATGGGTCCGGTCTCCCTAATACTTCGCGCCGAGGATGATGAAGGCACGCCAGTCGTCGCGCGGGCCCTCGATCGCCTTCGCGACCGAGAGGTCCGCCGTATAGGTGTCTTCCCACGCCGCCCGCACGCCGGCGCCGACCGAGCTGCCGTGCTGCGACAGCGGCGTGCCGGCCGCCGGATTGATGTTGTAGGTCTCGCCGTGGTCGGCAAACGCGTAAGCCTGCAGCCGCGTCAGCTGTTTCCACGGCGTGGCGAAGTCGTAGCGCAGCTCGCCGAGCGCTGCCCAGCAGCTGTCGCCGAGCAGCTGCGAGGGATCGAAGGCGCGGCCGAAGAAGCGCCCGCCGTAGGAGCATTGCTCCGAGACCAGCAGCGGCGTGAAGGCGATATTGGCCGTAGGCCGCGACGAACGCCGAGAAGCCCGGCCACAGCGGCTGCAGCCGGCTGAACGTCGCCTCGATCTTGGTGAAGTCGACCTGCCCCGCATTGGTCGAAGGGCCGGCAATGCCCGGCGGCGGCACCGTCCCGGGGATCGCCGCTGTCGCTCGAGCCAAACCCCTTGATGCCCTGGCTGAAGGTCGCATTGACCTGGTTGATGCCGAGCCAGCTGTCGGCCCAGTCGGCGTCCGCCTTGAGGCGCACGCCGCGCAGCCGGTCGTGGGTGAACGGCTGGCCGAGCTGCGTAGCTCTGGTCGTCGGTGGCAAAGCCCAGTCCGGTCAGCAGCAGGTTGAGCTCGCGCGTGCGGATCACCGGATAGGTCAGCCCCGCCTCGACCACCGCGCTGCGCGTGCGGTAGTCGAGCGAGCGCAACAGCGCGGTGCCCGGCGTGCCGATGCCGTAGCTCGCATTGGCGAAGAAGGTCAGCCCCTCGCTGCTGAGCACCTGCCGGTAGGCGGCCTGGATGTATTGCAGCTCCTCGAGCTGGAACGTGCCGGCGTAGGTCGCGGTGAACGCCTCATGCGAGCCGGCGATGTTGTTGAACGTCGCCTGCCCGAGATACTGCCACGGCCCGCGCGCCGGCGTGCCGCGGTTGTCGATCCGCGCCATCGCGTCGATCATCTTCTCCTTCACCTCGACGATCAGGATCGAGGCGTTCGGGATGGGTCGGCGACGGCTTCAGCGTGGTGGAGAACTTCAGACCCGGGCAGGTCGTTGGCGAGCAGCAGGTAGCGTTCGAGCGTGCGCACGTTGGCCGGCCGGTCGGCCGTGATGCGGGCCGAGTAGTCGGTGAAGAAGTCCCGATAGCGCGTCAGTTTGTCGGCTGGCCAGATCACCTGGTCGACATAGCCCTCGACCACCTGGATGCGGATCACCGCGCCGTGGCGGCCGAAGTTCTGCGGCGGCACGATCGCGCGCGACAGCACATAGCCGGCCGCGCCGTACTTCGCGGTGATACGGCGGGCGAGGTCGTAGACCGCCGCAAGCGGTACCTCCCCGCCCAGCAGGTCGGCATAGAGCGGCGCAAGTTCGGCATCGCCATAGACCGTCGCGCCGGAGACGACCACGCGCGAGATCGTGAGCGTGATCTTGTCCGCGCCCGCCGGCACCACCGTCGAGGGAAGCGAGATCGTGTCGCCCCCGGGCTGCGCGCGCGGCGCCTGCGGATCGACGAATCGCTGCCGCTCCCGGCCCGGCAGCTCGCTCTGAGGTATCTGAGCGGCTGCACCAACCGGGAGAAGAAGGATCGCCAGGGCCGCGAATAGGCGGCATCCGCCGGCGGTCATACCCGCAGCTCCCCCGAACTCTCGTTACCCCATTCCACCGGGACGCCCCGAACCTTGCATGCGCCTTCACCGAAGGGAATAGGCCGCAAGCCCTTGGGTAATATTCGCGATTTGGTGAGGTTTTGGCGCAACGCAGTCCCTTCTCCGGCGGGGCTGGTGTCCCGAAACGGCGCGGGCTAATCGTTTTCGCATCGAAAAGCGCGGCGAACAGCCCGGGAACGCGCGGGCGACATACCATTTTACCGCCGCCGGAGGGATCGAACCATGGGCAAGCCGCTGACATTGACCGCCGCCGACAGCCACACGCTCGGCGCTTACCGCGCCGACCCGCCGGGCAAGCCGAAGGGCGGCATCGTGGTGATCCAGGAGATCTTCGGGGTGAACCACCACATCCGTGCGGTCTGCGACCGCGTCGCCGAGGCCGGCTACGTGGCGCTCGCGCCCGCGCTGTTCGACCGCACGATGCGCGACTTCCAGTCCGGCTACACGCCGGACGAGGTCGCCAAGGCGCGCAAGTTCGTCGAGGCGCCGGACTGGGATGCGATGCTGCGCGATACCGACGCGGCGCTGAAGGAGATCAAGGCCGCCGGCCCGAGCGCCATCATGGGCTTCTGCATGGGCGGCACGATCTCGTTCCTCGCCGCCTGCCGCCTGTCCGGCCTCTCGGCCGCGGTCTGCTACTACGGCGGCGGCATCGCGCGCTTCGCCGACGAGAAACCGAAATGCCCGACGCAGATGCACTTCGGGCGCAAGGACGCGCACATCCCGATGACGGCGGTGGACGACATCAGGAAGAAGCGGCCCGAAGCGGAGATCCACGTCTACGACGAGGCCGACCACGGCTTCCATTGCGACGAGCGCGGCAGCTTTCACGCCGACAGCGCCAGGCTCGCCTGGGGCCGCTCGCTCGCGTTCCTCGAAAAGCACATGAGGTGAGGGAGCGATGCTGACCCTTTACTATGCGCCGCACACCTGCGCGCTCGCCTCGCACATCGCGCTGGAGGAAGCCGGCGCGACCTACGACAGCGTGCGGCTGAGCTTCAAGAGCGAAGATCAGAGGAAGCCGGACTACCTCAAGATCAATCCGAAGGGGCGCGTGCCCGCGCTCGTCACCGATCGCGGCGTCATCACCGAGACGCCGGCGCTGCTGATCTACATCGCGCAGACGTTTCCCGCCGCCAGGCTCGCGCCGCTCGACGATCCCTACGCGCTGGCAAAAGTGCAGGCGTTCAACAGTTATCTCTGCTCCACCGTGCACGTCGCGCACGCGCACCGCATGCGCGGGAGCCGCTGGGCCGACGAGCCGGAGGCGCACCTCGCGATGCAGCGCAAGGTGCCGCAGGCGGTCGGCGACGGCGTCGCGCTGATCGAGCGCGAGATGTTCGAAGGGCCGTGGGTGATGGGCGAGGACTACACCGTCTGCGACGCCTATCTGTTCACGCTGTCGCAATGGCTCGCCGGCGACGGCGTCGACATCAACGCCACGCCGAAGATCGCGGATCACTTCCGGCGGGTGGGGGAGCGCCCGGCGGTGCGCAAGGCGGTGGAGGAGGAGACGCGCGAATTGAAGAGCGCGGCTTAATCACTGCTGCCGCAGGGTGGGCAAAGGAGCGCAGCGACGTGCCCACGCGTTCGTTGATGGTGGGCACGCGCTTCGCCGCTGACGCGGCGCCGCGCTTTGTCCACCCTACGAACTACTCAGCGATACCTTGGCCGCCGCGTCTCGCGTTCCAGATACATCGGGTTCGGCCGGCAGTTGCCGCCGGCGCCGCGTGCGGCTTCCACGCAGGATTCGTACGACGCATAGCCGCAATTGGTGTACTCGCGGTCGAACACGCAGAACGCGCCTTGCCGGTCGAAGCCCCAGCCGCCGAGCAGGGTGCTCGCCGCGAGGAGCCCGGCGATGGTGAGAATGCGCGTCATGGTGTCCGCCTTGCGATGCCGCCCATGGTCCCAAGACCACGGCATTGCGGCGAGGGCAAGATCATTTGCGCCGGCGCTTTGTCGGCTTGCCGCCCGGATTGTCGTTGGCGCCGATCGTGCGGGTGGACTGCCGCAGCGCGTCCTTCAGGTCGACCGGGCGGCCGTGCTTGGCGAGCAGGTCCGCGAAGGCTTCGTCGGCCAGCTCCTGCAACGACCGCATGCTGTCGCGCGCGTAGAGGTCGAGCGCCATGAAGGTCGCGCGGTCGAACGCGATGCGCTTGCCGATATCGGGCTTGCGCACCAGTCGCAGCGCCGGTGCATCCGGCTTGCCTTTCGCCATGATGGCCTCCGCTACTCCGGCAGGTCGTTCGTCTTCGCCACGAACGCCCGCACCTCGGGCATGATCTCGGGCAGCAGCGCGCGAACCTCGCCGGCCGTCATGCCGGAGCGGACGCGCGGGTGATACAGGATGTTCAGGATATACTGATCGTAGACCCCGAAAAATCCCATCTGCACGTCGTCATTGAACATGGTCCACGGCACCGAGTCCGTGTCGTTGATCGGCCCGAGCGACTGCAGCAGCTCCTCGTAGACGCAGTCATAGAACGTGAAGTCGTCGATGTCGGCGACCAGGAACACGTCGGAATGCACGATGCGGAACGCGTCGTCCTTGCGGAAGCCGGAGAGGCATTGCGGGTCGAGCGATTTCTGGATCGTCCTCGTTCGGTCGCGCCCGAACGTCTGGCGCAAGGTCCGCCCGAAATTGCGCTCGCGCAGCAGCCGCACCTCGACATTGGCGGCGCTCTTGTCGGCGACGATCGCGATGTCGAGATTGGCCACGCGCTTGGCGATGTCGGCAACGACCGCGGCGACCTGCGCTGCTGCGGTCCGGCCTGGCGCGGTTGTCGACGTGAACCCGCACCGGCACATGATACTTGCGGATGCGGTTGGAATTTCCCGCGAGGCGCAATTCGGCGCCGAACGCCACCTTGAAGAAGCCGTCGTAGATCTCGGCGTCGGTGAAGGTCTTTCGTTCCGCCGCGCGGCGCTGCGCGATCTCGCGATCCTCGGCGTGCGCGCCGGCAAGCGTCGCCGTCGCGAGCAGAACCGCCGTCAGCGCGGAGAAAAGCCTCGGTGCGATCACGTCGCCGAGGATAGCCGCGAGGAGCGCGCCTGCAAGGCGCGGATGCGGTCCGCGAGGCTGCCCTTGGCGTCCTCGCTGTTGGTGTTCGCCGGCGCCGCCGGCTTCGGCCCCGTTCGCGCCCGCGTGCTCGGGCGCTGCGAGGATCGTGTCGATCGGCGAGCCGGGACCTTCCAGCGCGGCGGTCAGCCGCGCGACTTCGGCGGCGACGTCGTTGATGCGCTCGCGCAGCAGCGCGTTCTCGACGCGCTCGGAGGCCCAGGTCGCCTCGGCCTCGCGCTTCATGGTCGCGAGTTCGCGCTGCAGCTTGGCGCGGTCTTCGCGCGCCCGCTCGAGCTGGCTCTCGGCCAGTGTCTTCTCGGCGCGCAGCGAGTTCGGTCGCGGCGCCATGCCGGCGTTCGATCGTGGCCAGCTCCTGACGCAGGTCGGCTTCGATCTTGCGCGCGGCATCGACGTCGGTGCGCAACTGCTCGCGCTCGCGCTCGCGGTCGGCGAGCAGGCGCGCCTGCTCGGTCGAGGCGCATCTCCAGGTCGGCGACGCGGCGGCCGAGGATCTCGGCTTCGGTGGTCTGCGCGCGAGCTGGCGCTCGAGCTGCGCCGACGCGGTCGCCGAGCTCCTCACCTTGCCGCGCTCTTCGGCGAGTTCCTTGGTGGCTTTTCGGCGGCTTCCTTCTCGCGCGCGTAGCGGTCCTCGGTGCTCCTCACCTCGCGCTCGAGCGTCGCGACCTGATCCTTGAGAGCCTCGACCTGCGTCTGCAGCGCGACGATCTCGACGCGCTGGCTGTCCGACGTCGCGGTCTGCTCGGTGAGCGAGGCGGTTGCCTTGGCGAGCTCGGCTTCCTTGTCGGCGAGCTGCGCTCGGCCTCGCGCAGCGTGCTGGTCTTGACCTCGAGCTCGTCCTCGGTCGCGCGCAACTGGTCCTTGAGCGCCTTGTCGCGCGCTTCGAGCGCGAAGATGGTCGCGGTCTTTTCGCCGAGCTCGATCTTGAGCCGGTTGATGGCGTCGGTCTTCTTGCCGAGCTCGGCGAGCTGGCTCGTGGTCTTGGCCTTCATCTGCTCGACGCTCATCTCGAGCCGTCGCGTCGACATCGCGAATTCGGCGCGCAGCTGGTCCTTGTCGGCCTGGATCTCCGCCATCGACAGCGGCGTCGCGGCTTCCAGCCGGCGCATGGTCAGCCGCACGGCGCGGGCATGCACGAGCGGGACGATGATCGAGCCCGAGCAGGCTCGCGACCAGAAAGCCGATCCCGAAGAACATGATCGGCTCGATCATGGACACGCCTCCGACCCGGTCCGCGCTGGGTCTCGATCACCAAATGCCAGCGGCGCCGCGCCAACTGCCAGCGTCGCGCAGCGATTAACCTAAACCGGCGAGACGGCCGGAATGATGACGCGCGTTTGCGCGCAAGCGCACGTTCAACCGAGTGCGTTCATGTCACGCAGGCGTCAGAACGGGTTCCAGGTCGCCTGCGGCGTGAACTTCAGATAGCCGATATTGGCGCCGAGCCGCAGGCCGACGCCGGAGCGGATCGGCACCAGCGACGATGTTGTCGGCGGTCAGCGCCGTCATGCCGAAGCCGCCGATGAAATAGGCCGAGCCGTCGATGCCGGCGAAGCGCTGGTAGATCGCGTCGGTGGCGGGCAGGTTGTAGACCAGCATCATGGTGCGCGCGCCTTCGCCGCCGACGTCGAAGCCGATCGACGGACCCTGCCAGAAGACGCGCAGGTCGCCGGCGTTCTTGGTGTAGAGCGTGCCTTCGCCGTAGCGCAGGCCGGCGACGAACGCGCCGCCGGCTTCCTGGCCGAGGATGTAGCCGTTGGGCTGGCCCCATTGGCTGACCGCCTTTTCGATCACGCTGCGCGAGCCCGCGCGACACGGTGCCGAAGAAGCGGTGGCCGGGTCGAGAGATCTCGTTCGAGCTGGTATGCGCTCCGGGCGGCTGCGGCCGAAGCGCTGGCGCCGCCGGCAGTGCCGAGCCAGGACGGCGAGAAGGAACAGCGTATCGGAACGGCGCGCATCGGAAGCTCCATCCAATGACGAGCAGGCCGGCTTAACGCGTTGCTCACGCGGTAGCCGGCATACTGGCGGCGCGAACCGCAACTCGAATCGCCACAGGATCTGGCAGAACTATGACGCCATCACGACGCACGCACGAAAGTGGCCTGTCGGCGGCCGATTCTGGCGCTTGGCTGCGTCGCTCTGCGTGCGCGCTGGTCCGGCCACGCCGTCAGCGCCGCGACCACCGAACACATCGTGGTCGACCGCCATACCGGGCTGGCGATCAACGGCTTCGACCCGGTCGCCTATTTCACCGACCGCAAGCCGGTCCTCGGGCGGGCCGAATTCGAACACGGCTTCGCCGGCGCGGTCTGGCGCTTCGCAACGCGGGCAATCGCGCGGCCTTCGTCGCCGATCCGGAGGTCTATATGCCGCGCTTCGGCGGCTACGATCCGGTCGGCGTCGCGCGCGGCGTGTCGACCGCCGGCGATCCGCGACATCTGGCTCGTCCACGACGAGCGCCTCTATCTCTTCTACACCGCCGAGGCGCGGGCGAGCTTCGTCGCCGAGCCGGCCGCGGTCGATCGCGTCGGCCGCCGCGCGCTGGGCCGACGGTCAAGAGCGACCTGGCCGAGTATCAGCCCGCCTGCCGCGCCGGGATCGCCCCAGGCGATAAAGCCCGGCACGCGATAGTCCGTCGCCCGCGCCGTAGCGAAGACATGCCGCCGTCGGGTGCCGTCATCGCGCCGCCCGCCGCGGCCAGGAGCGCGTGGCCCGCCGCGACATCCCACTCCGAGGTCGGCGCCAGCCGCGGATAGAGGTCGGCGGCGCCTTCGGCGACGCGGCAGAATTTCATCGCCGAGCCGCAGGCGAGTGCGTCGTCGACCGGCGCGAAGCGCGCCAGGAACGCCGCGCGTCGCCGCGTCGAAATGCGAGCGGCTGACCGCCGCGACCACGCTCCGCCGGCCACGGGCGGGTGCGGATTGCGGTCACCGCGCGACCGCGGCGCCGCGCCGGCATCGAGCGCGCAGCCGCTCGGCCGTCCGCCGACGCGCCGCGCCAGAGCGAGCCCCAGCGCGGGCGCCGCCACGATCGCCGAGCGACCGGCGCGCCGTCCCGCACCAGCGCGATGTTGACCGTGAATTCGTCGCGGCCCGCCAGGAATTCGCGCGGTGCCGTCGAGCGGATCGACCAGGATGTAGTCGCCGCGGTCGCGGCATCGCGCGGCCGCCTCCTCCGATACGACCGGCACGCCGGGCAGATCCGGCGGCAAGGCCCGCCAGGATCATAGCCTCGGCCGCCTCGTCGGCCGCCGTCACCGGCGACCTGTCGGCCTTTTGCGCGGGCGGCGACGCTGCGGCAGTCGAAGCGCAGGATCGCGGTTGCCGCCTCGATCGCGAGGGCCGTGAACAGCGCTGCAGATCTCGGTCGTCGCCTGCCGTCATGGTCCCCCGCGCCCTTAGCCTGGCAGGCGATTCGGCGCCGGTGTATCACACCGCCGCCCGAACTGCCACCCGCTGAGTTCGCAGCGTTGCCTGTCCTGGAGGATTCCCGCATGTCCGTGCCCGTTACCCTCGAAGCGCTCGATCTCGCGGCGCTGCTTGTGCTCGCGCGTCTGCCACGACCTGATCAGCCCGGTCGGCGCCATCGTCAACGGCCTCGAGGTGATGGAGGACGACGCCGACGAGGAGACCAAGACCTTCGCGATCGACCTGATCAAGAAGAGCGCCACGCACGGCCTCCGCCCGGCTGCAGTTCTGCCGGCTCGCCTTCGGTGCGGCGGGCTCGGCCGGCGCGCGATCGACACCGGCGATGCCGAAAGCGTGGCGCGCGGCATGATCGAGGACGACAAGATCAAGCTGACCTGGAAGCTGCCGCGCGTGCTGTTGCCGAAGAACCGCGTGAAGCTGCTGCTCAACATGCTGGTGCTCGCCGGCGGCACGATCCCGCGCGGCGGCAGCCTGGCGGTCGAGCCGGTCGGCGAGGGCGACACGATGGGCTTCAAGATCACCGCCGACCGGCATCGAATGCCCGCATCCCGCAGGCGGTGCCGGGCCTGGTCGCCGGACAGGCGGAAAATCCGATCGACGCCCACGCCATCCAGCCGTTCTATACCGGCCTGCTGGCGCGGACCTGCGGGCTGACGGTCACGCCTTGCGCGCCGAGGGCGAGACGATCGTGCTCAGCGCCCAGTGAGCGCGCGCCGCTAGGCGGCGGCAATTCGTTGTAAGTCCAGCAGAATTTTCGCGCGTCGCGGACTGCGCGCGGCGGTTATATTTCCCGCCCGCGACTGCCGCCGCAACTGATACTTAAGCCCTTCGGCAACACACTGCTTGCGCTCCCGAAAGGTAGCGGCCGGACGGCTGCGCCTGGCGACGAAGGTTATTGCCCCATGGACGAACTGCTGCGGGAGTTCCTCACCGAAACGAACGAGAGCCTCGACATCGTCGACGTCGAGCTGGTGCGCTTCGAGCAGGAGCCGAACAACGCGAAGATCCTCGACAACATTTTCCGTCTCGTCCACACCATCAAGGGAACCTGCGGCTTCCTCGGCCTGCCGCGGCTGGAAGCGCTGGCGCATGCCGCCGAGACGCTGATGGGCAAATTCCGCGACGGCATGCCGGTCACCGGCGACGCCGTCACGCTGATCCTCTCGACCATCGACCGGCTCAAGGAGATGCTCGACGAGCTCGAGCAGAATGAGGCCGAGCCGGAAGGCGCCGATCGCGACCTGATCGGCGAACTCGAACGCATGGCGGTCGAGGGCACGCGGGAGGAACTAAGGCCCGTCAAGGCCGCGACCGGCACGCTCGTCGCGCAGGTGCTGGAGCGCCCGCTGCGTCCGGGCGAAGTCTCGCTCGACGAACTCGAGCGCGCGTTCCGCGAGACGGTGGTGGACGCGGCGCCGAAGGCCGCAGCGCCCGCGCCCAGGATCGAACCCAAACCGGCGCCCAAACCGGAGTCCAAGGCCAAGCCCGCGAAGGCGGAGCGCAAGCCCGCCGACGACGAGGACAAGGTCGACAAGGTCGCCAACCAGTCGATCCGCGTGAACGTCGACACGCTGGAAAACCTGATGACGATGGTTTCGGAGCTGGTGCTGACCCGCAACCAGCTGCTCGAGATCGTGCGCCGCCACGAGGATTCGGAATTCAAGGTCCCGCTGCAGCGCCTGTCGAACGTCACCGCCGAGCTGCAGGAAGGCGTCATGAAGACGCGCATGCAGCCGATCGGCAATGCGTGGCAGAAGCTGCCGCGCATCATCCGCGATCTCGCGGGCGAGCTGAAGAAAGACATCGAGCTGGAAATGCACGGCGCCGAGACCGAGCTCGACCGCCAGGTGCTCGACCTGATCAAGGATCCGCTCACCCACATGGTGCGCAACTCCGCCGACCACGGGCTCGAGACGCCGGAGCAGCGCCGCGCCGCCGAGAAGCCGGAGAAGGGGACGATCCGCCTCTCGGCCTACCACGAAGGCGGCCACATCATCATCGAGATCGCCGACGACGGGCGCGGGCTGAATACCACGCGCATCAAGCAGAAAGCGCTCGAGAACGGGCTCGCGACCGAGTCCGAGCTCGAGAAGATGACCGAAGCGCAGATCCACAAGTTCATCTTCGCGGCCGGCTTCTCGACCGCCGCGGAGGTGACCAGCGTGTCCGGCCGCGGCGTCGGCATGGACGTGGTGCGCAACAACATCGACCAGATCGGCGGCACCATCGACGTCAAGTCCGTTCCCGGCGAGGGATCGAGCTTCATGATCAAGATCCCGCTCACGCTGGCGATCGTCTCGGCGCTGATCGTCGAAGCCGGCGGCGAGCGCTTCGCGATCCCGCAGCTCGCCGTGATCGAGCTGGTGCGCGCACAGGCCAATTCCGAGCATCGCATCGAGCGCATCAAGGACACGCCGGTGCTGCGCCTGCGCAACAAGCTGCTGCCGCTCATCCACCTCAAGACGCTGCTCAAGATGGACGCTGCCGGCAGCGAGCCGGAGAACGGCTTCATCGTGGTGACCCAGGTCGGCCGCCAGACCTTCGGCATCGTGGTCGACGGCGTCTTCCATACCGAGGAAATCGTCGTCAAGCCGATGTCGACCAAGCTGCGCCACATCGCGATGTTCTCCGGCAACACGATCCTCGGCGACGGCTCGGTGATCATGATCATCGACCCGAACGGAATCGCGCAGAGCGTCGGCTCCGCCGGCACGCAGGCCGCCGACGAGCCCGGCGACGCGCAGCAGGCCGGCCAGGTCGAGAAGACCGTCTCGCTCCTGGTGTTCCGCGCCGGCTCGCAGCAGCCGAAGGCGGTGCCGCTGTCGCTCGTCACGCGGCTCGAAGAGATCGACTGCCGCAAGATCGAGCTCTCCAACGGCCGGCACATGGTGCAGTACCGCGGCCAGCTGATGCCGCTCATCCGCGTCAGCGACGACGTCCGCATGCGCGCCGAAGGCACGCAGCCGCTGCTCGTGTTCTCCGACGCCGGACGCTCGATGGGCCTCGTGGTCGACGAGATCGTCGACATCGTCGAGGACAAGCTCGACATCCAGGTCGGCAGCGACGTGCCGGGCATTCTCGGCTCCGCCGTCGTCAAGGGGCAGGCGACCGAGATCATCGATATCGGCCACTTCCTGCCGCTCGCCTTCGAGGACTGGTTCCGCCGCAAGGAGATGAGCCAGGCGTCGCTGACGCGCACGCTGCTGTTCGTCGACGACTCGGCGTTCTTCCGCAACATGCTCGTGCCGGTGATGAAAGCGGCCGGCTACGACGTGACCGCGGTCGGCGAAGCCGACGAGGCGCTCGCGCTGATCAAGAAGGGCCAGAAGTTCGACGTGATCGTCTCCGACATCGAGATGCCGGGCATGAACGGCTTCGAGCTCGCCGAGGCGATCCGCGCCGATGCGCGCGGCGCGCAGGTGCCGATCATCGCGCTCTCCTCGATGACCTCGCCGGCCGCGATCGAGCGCGGCCGTCAGGCCGGCTTCCACGATTTCGTCGCCAAGTTCGACCGTCAGGGCCTGATCGCGGCACTCAAGGAGTCGGCCGTCGAATGGGCCGAGGCGGCGTGAGGGCGGGACCATGAGCAACGACAACACCATCAGCGAACAGGTCACCGAATACGTCACCGTGATGATCGGCGGGCAGCTGTTCGGCCTGCCGATCTCGCGCGTGCAGGACGTCTTCATGCCCGACCGCGTGACGCGCGTGCCGCTGTCCGCGCCCGAGATCGCGGGCGTGCTCAATCTGCGCGGCCGCATCGTCACCGCGATCGACATGCGCCGCAGGCTCGGCCTGCCGCCGCGCACCGACGACAAGCCGGCGATGGCGGTCGGCATCGAGCTCGAGGGCGAGTCCTACGGGCTGCTGATCGATAGCGTCGGCGAGGTGATGAAGCTCGGCGACGACACGCGCGAAGCCAATCCGGTCAATCTCGACGCGCGGCTCGCGCGCGTCTCCGGCGGCGTGCACCGGCTGGACGGTCAATTGATGGTCATCCTCGACGTGGACCACGTGCTGAACACCTCCGCCGAACCGATGGCGGCGTGACGAGAACGGAAACGAGACGGGTGGCCGCGAGGCCTCAGAAGGTGGTGATGCGATGAAAACGTGTTTGGTGGTCGACGACTCCAGCGTCATCCGCAAGGTGGCGCGGAGGATTCTCGAAGGCCTCGATTTCAAGATCACCGAGGCCGAGGACGGACAGCAGGCGCTGGAGCAATGCCGCGGCGCGTTGCCCGACGCGGTGCTGCTCGACTGGAACATGCCGGTGATGGACGGCTACGACTTCCTCAAGGCGCTGCGCCGCCTGCCCGGCGGCGACGTGCCGAAGGTCGTGTTCTGCACGACCGAGAACGACGTCGCCCACATCGCGCGCGCGCTCAGCGCCGGTGCCAACGAGTACATCATGAAGCCGTTCGACAAGGAGATCGTCGAAGCCAAGTTCCAGGAAGTGGGACTGATCTGAGCATGATCCCGAAAAGTGCGAACCGGTTGTCGGAAAAGATCATGCGCCAGTAAGCATCCGGTTCGAGCCTGCCGTTTCGCCGCGTCAAAGTCGTAAGCGTAAAGCGTAACCCGAGTGCCTGCGTATGAGCGTCGCCGCCACCCTTGCGCCTGCCGCACCCGCCGCGGCGCAGGATCCGATCCGCGTCATGATCGTCGACGACGCGGTCGTCGTGCGCGGCCTCGTCTCGCGCTGGATCGACGAAGAGCCCGGCCTCAAGACGGTCGCGTCGGTGCGCACCGGGCGCGATGCGGTCGATCAGGTTCTCCGCGCCAATCCCGACGTCGTCATCCTCGACATCGAGATGCCGGATCTCGACGGGCTCGCCGCGCTGCCGCTGCTGCTCGAAAAGAAGCGCGACCTGATCGTCATCATGGCGTCGACGCTGACCCGCCGGAACGCGGAGATGAGCCTGAAGGCGCTCTCGCTCGGCGCCGCCGACTACATTCCGAAGCCCGCGACCAACCGCGAGGTCACCACCTCGGCGGCGTTCCGCCGCGAGCTGATCGAAAAGGTCCGCCAGCTCGGCGGGCGGCGCAAACGCGGCGTCATCCCGGCTCCGTCCGACCGGCGCCCGCGCCAGCCGTTCGCGGTGCCGGCCGCGCCGGGGACCACGCTCGCGCCAGAAGTTCTCGGTCGCGGAGCCGCGCACCGTCGCGCTGCATCCGGGCCAGGGCGACATCAAGCTGCGGCCGTTCTCCGCCATCGCTGCCGCGCGTGCTGCTGATCGGCTCCTCGACCGGCGGGCCGCAGGCGCTGACCGGCGCTGGTCGAGCGCATCAAGCCGGTGCTACGACCGCGCGCCGGTCCTGATCACGCAGCACATGCCGCCGACCTTCACGACCATCCTCGCCGAGCATCTTGCGCGCGCGAGCGGCCGGATCGCGCACGAGGCGATCGACGGCGAGCCGATCGTGCCCGGCACGATCTATCTCGCGCCCGGCGGCAAGCACATGACGGTCGTCAAGCGCAACAACCGGCCGGCGATCTCGCTCAACGAAGGACCGCTGGTGAATTTCTGCCGCCCGGCGGTCGATCCGCTGTTCGCCTCGGCCGCGCAGGTCTGGGGCAGCGCGATCCTCGCCGTCGTGCTGACCGGCATGGGCTCGGACGGCGCGCGCGGCGCGCGAGGACGATCGTCGCGGCCGGCGGCAGCGTGATCGCGCAGGACGAAGCGACCAGCGTCGTCTGGGGCATGCCGGGCGCGGCCGCGAATGCCGGCGTCTGCGCGGCGGTGCTGCCGCTCGACCAGATCGGACCGAAGATCGTGCGGCTGTTTCGGGGGGACCAGTCGTGACGCCACTCGACTACGACTATCTCCGCAAGCTGCTGAAGGAGCGCTCCGGCCTCGTGCTGTCGGCCGACAAGCAGTATCTGGTCGAAAGCCGGCTGACGCCGCTCGCCCGCAAGGCCGGCGATCGCGTCGCTCGGCGAGCTGGTGACGAAGCTGCAGCGGCCGACAACGAGCGGCTGACCGTCGACGTGGTCGAGGCGATGACCACCAACGAGTCGTTCTTCTTCCGCGACAAGATCCCGTTCGATCATTTCCGCGACACCATCATGCCGAGCCTGCTGCGGCGCGCGCGCGCAAGGAGCGGCGCCTGCGCATCTGGTGCGCGGCGGCCTCGACCGGCCAGGAGCCTTACTCGCTCGCGATGTGCCTGAAGGAGATGAAGGACAAGCTCGCCGGCTGGCGCGTCGAGATTCTCGGCACCGATCTGTCGACCGAAGTGCTGGAGAAGGCCAAGGCCGGCATCTACAGCCAGTTCGAGGTGCAGCGCGGCCTGCCGATCCAGATGCTGGTGAAGTATTTCACGCAGATCGGCGACACCTGGCAGATCGTCGCCGGAAATCCGCGCGATGGTGCAGTACCGGCCGCTCAACCTGCTGGCCGACTTCGCCCACCTCGGCAGCTTCGACGTGGTGTTCTGCCGCAACGTGCTGATCTATTTCGATCAGGAGACCAAGATCAGCGTGCTCAACCGCATCGCCAGGCTGCTCGAGTCGGACGGCTATCCTGGTGCTTGGCGCGGCCGAAACCGTCGTCGGCCTGACCGACGCGTTCAAGCCGCTGCCCGACAAGCGCGGCCTCTACGCGCCGAACAAGGACGCGCGCAAGCCGTGCCGTTCTCGCGCGGCCGACGCCGCTGCGCCCGGTCGCGATCGCGGGCGTGACGCTAACCCTATGAGGCTCTTCAGTGCCAGTGCGCGCGTCGAGCGCGCGAGCCGGTCGATGCCGCGCGCATCGCGACAGCACCGCCATCTTCTCCGCGCGCGTCAGCATCGCGTCGGCCTCGGTGAGGGTCGCGCAGTCGTCGAGCTTGGCGAGGCCGATCACCAGCGCGGCGTCGATCTCGCCGCGCTTGCGCTCGGCGGCGCCGCCGGCAGCAGCGCGCGATGCGCCGCCAGCGAGCGCCGGATCGGCGAACAGCCGCGCGAAGCGCGCCCGCGCCGGGTCCTCGCTGCGCGAAGGTTTCGACCAGCGCGTTGGCGCGCATCAAGAATGTCCGGCGGCGCGGCTTTCCTCCGGCACGAGCAGCAGCTTCATGCGCGCGCAGCCGCGCGCCCGGCCGACGGGCTCGCGCTCCATTGCGCCAGCGGGATCGCCAGCAGCAGCCCGAGCGATCACCGGCGTCATCCAGGCGAACAGCGAGAACGAGACCTCGTAGGCGGCGAGCGCCAGCAGACAGCCCGAACGCCGTGTGCCAGCCGTAGCGGCGCGCGACGTCGCGCAACGGGAGGCTGCCGTCGTCGCGGCGCTGCGCGTTCCAGCCGCTGTCGCGGCCCATCAGGATGCCGGCGACGGACGACGACTGGATCAGCATCATCACCGGCGCGATCAGGCCCGAGATCAGCGATCTCGGCGAGCATGCTGACGAACGCGCGGATCGCGCCGCCGAAGCCGCGCCGCGTCGCGCCGTCGGCCAGCATCGCCAGATAGCCGATGAGCTTCGGGCGCGAGCAGCAGTCCCATCGTGCCGGCGAACACGTAGGCGGCGCGCACCGGATCCTGCGCCGGCCATTGCGGATAGAGCGTGAAGGTCTTCGGGAAATATTCCGGCCGGATGAACTGCGCCTGCAACGAGATCAGGATGCCGATGAGCAGGAACAGGAGCCACAGCGGCGCCGCGATGTAGGAGCCGATGCCGGTCAGCAGATGCAGCCGGCTCGACCCAGTGCAGGCCGCGCGCCGGCAGCACGCCCGCATGCTGCAGGTTGCCCTGGCACCAGCGCCGGTCGCGCGCCGCGTATTCGGTGAGCGAGGGCGGCGACTCCTCGAACGAGCCGCCGAGCGCGGGCGCCATGTGGACGGCCCAGCCGCCGCGCCGCATCAGCGCGGCCTCGACGAAGTCGTGGCTGAGGATATGCCCGCCGATCGGGCGCGGCCCGCTCAGCACCGGCAGCCCGCCGCATTCCGCGAAGGCGCGCGTGCGGATGATCGGCGTTGTGGCCCCAGTAATTGCTGTCGGCGCCGTGCCACCAGGCGAGCCCGTAGGCGATCAGCGGCCCGTAGAGCCGTCCGGCGAACTGCTGCACGCGCGCGAACGGCGTCGCGGCGTTGACCATCACGGGGAAGGTCTGGATCAGCCCGACGTTCGGGATTGCTGCTCCATCGCGGCGACGAGGCGCACCAGCGTGTCGCCGGTCATCAGCGAGTCGGCGTCGAGCACGATCATGTGCTCGTAGGCGCCGCCGAAGCGGCGCACCCATTCGGCGATGTTGCCGGCCTTCTTGGCGTCGTTCTTCGGCCGGTGGCGGTAGAAGAGGTTGCCGCGTCGGCAGCCGCGCGCGCAGCGCCAGGAAGGCGGCTTCCTCGGCGATGAAGATGTCCGGGTCGGTGGTGTCGCTGAGGATGAAGACATCGAACCAGGACCCGCAGCGCCGGTCTGCGCGACCGACTCGGAGACCGCCTGCACGCGCGACGATCACGCGATCCGGCGGCTCGTTGTAGGTCGGCAGCAGCAGCGCGGTGCGCGTCGCGACCGCGGGCAGCGGCGCGTCCGGATCGATGTCGAGCGATGCGTCCGGCCGCGTCGATCAGCGCGAGCAGGCCGCCGAGCGTGCTGGCGAACGAGAACGCGATCCAGGCGAACAGGATGACGAACAGCACGAGGATCGCGGCTTCCAGCGTCGTCAGCCCGCCGACCGCGAGCACCTGGTACATCTCGCCAGGCGGCGAGCGCGCTCAGCGCAGCGGCCGCGCCGAACACGAACAGCCGGCGCGCCGACGATCGCGCGGCGATCTGCAAGCCGGGCGGCGGCGCACTCGGCGCGTCCGCAGCGACTGCACCGGCATCTGCAGCGGCGCTTCGGCCGGGAGATAATGCCCGCGTGCGTCGCGGCCGCGACGGCCAGCGTCAGGGCGTCCATCGGTAGAGCCACGCTTCCGAGAGCGGGTCGTCGCCGCGCACGAGCTGCGCGCGCAGCTCGATCGCCTTCTCGCCTCCCGGCGCGAGCTGGAAGCTCAGCCGCGTGCCGCCGATCTTCGGGATTTGGATGCACCACGACGTTGCGCACGCTTGCCCTTGTCGCCGTGACCTGTCGCCTTGATCTCGGCCGGCGGCACGGCCTTCAGGTTCTCGCCCGCGAAATCGATCACGATCAGGCGCGTCTCCTCGGGTCCGGCGCCGATGCGCGTCGCGATGACCTGCGCGAGCGGCAGCGGCTTCGGGATCCGCGCGCCCCAGTGGATGCGATAGGTGTAGGTGTATTCGCCCTTGGCGCGGGTCGGATTGCGCGGGCGCCAGAACGCCACGATGTTGTCGTTGATCTCGTTCGTGGTCGGGATCTCGACCAGGCGCACCTCGCCTTCGCCCCAGTCGCCGATCGGCTCGATCCAGGCGCTCGGGCGCTTCTCGTAGCGCGCCTCGAGGTCCTCGTAGTGGCGGAAATTGCGCTCGCGCTGCATCAGCCCGAAGCCGCGCGGGTTGTTGTCGACGAAGGCGCTGACCTGCAGGTCGGCCGGATTGCTCAACGGCCGCCAGAGCTGCTCGCCGCGCCCGTTCTGGATCGCCGAGCGCCGTCGGAGTCGTGCACCGCGGGGCGGAAGTCGTCGACGCCGCCGCGGTCGTTCGGCCCGAAGAAATACATGCTGGTGAGCGTCGCCAGGCCCGGCTGGTCGATCTGCACGCGCGGAAACAGCGTCGTCTCGATGTCGTAGACGGTCGTCTCGCCGGGACGGATGGTGAAGCGATAGGCCGCGGTCGCGCTCTCGCTGTCGAGCAGCGCGTGCACCACGATCGAGTTCGCGCCCTTGGCGGGCCGCTCGATCCAGAACGCCCTGAAGATCGGGAATTCCTCGCCCTTCGGGTCGGCGGTCTTGAGCGACAGCCCGCGCGCCGAGAGCCCGTAGGTCTGGCCCTTGGCGACCGCGCGGAAATAGCTCGCGCCGAGGAACACGCCGATCTCGTCGAAATAGTCCGGCCGGTTGATCGGCCCGTGGATGCGGAAGCCCGCAAAGCCGAGATTGCGCCTGCGATCTCCGGCGCCGGCTGGTCGCCGAACGAGAACATGTTGGGCGAATAGACGATCGGCGTCGCGAGCCCGTCCTTCACCTCGAAGATGTCGACGCGGTTGCGCGTAGTAGAAGCCGCGGTGGAAGAACTGCAGCTGGAACGGCAGGCCCTCGGCGCGCCAGATCGCCTGGTCCGGCTTGAAGCGGATCATGCGGTAGCGGTCGTAGGTCAGGTCCTTCAGCACATCGGGCAGCTTGTTGTCCGGCGCCTTGTAGGGCTTCTGCGCGAGATCGCGCGCGAGCGCGCGCACGGCGGCGGCCTCGAACGGGGCGGGCTTCTCCTGCGCCTGCGCCGGCGAGACGAGCGAGGCCGAAAGCGGACGGCCGATGAAGGGCAGGGCCAGACCGGCAGCCAAGAGATCACGACGTCGCAAGGACTTAACCCTCTGAAGTTGATGTGTTTTTTGGAGGCAACGACGCGGGCGGCGTTATGCCGTACCGCGAGTCATTCGCCCCGCTACGCGCATCAACGGGATGGCGGCGGGAAGAGTTCCATCCTTATGCGGACGCCATTCCGGCGAAACTGTGGGAGCGGCGGCGTCTGCGGCGCTATCCTCAAAGAAAAAATGTCGCGTCGACCGACGCGATGAGCAGGATCGCAAACGTCAGGTTGATCGTGCGGCTGCTGCGCGGCTCGCGGAAGACGCGCGTCAGCGCCGCGCCGTGCGCCGCTTGTCCGCGCCGCAGGACGACGCCGGAGAACAGCGCCGCCATCGCGGTCGCGGCGCTGACAGCCTGAACAAACAAAAACCCCGCCATTTCCGGCGGGGTTGAAGTTTGGGAGGAGTGAGCCTCGAACAGAGGCTCGACGCAACCTCAGGCGGGAATGCGCTCTTCGACCTCGGTCGGCTCGCGCAGCACGTAGCCGCGGCCCCAGACCGTCTCGATGTAGTTCTTGCCGCTGCGAGGCGTTCGCGAGCTTCTTGCGCAGCTTGCAGATGAACACGTCGATGATCTTGAGCTCCGGCTCGTCCATGCCGCCGTAGAGATGGTTGAGGAACATCTCCTTGGTGAGCGTCGTGCCTTTGCGGAGCGAGAGCAGCTCGAGCATCTGGTATTCCTTGCCGGTCAGGTGCACGCGCGCGGCGTTCACCTCGACCGTCTTGGTGTCGAGATTGACCACCAGATCGCCGGTTTGATGACCGACTGGGCATGACCCTTGGAGCGGCGCACGATCGCGTGGATGCGCGCGACCAGCTCGTCCTTGTGGAACGGCTTGGTCATGTAGTCGTCGGCGCCGAAGCCGAGACCCTTCACCTTGTCCTCGATGCCGGCGAGGCCGGAGAGGATCAGGATCGGCGTCTTGATCTTGGAGACCCGCAGCGTCCGCAGGACCTCGTAGCCCGACATGTCGGGCAGGTTCAGGTCGAGCAGGATGATGTCGTAGTCGTAGAGCTTGCCGAGATCGACGCCTTCTTCACCGAGATCCGTCGTGTAGACGTTGAAACTCTCGGATTTGAGCATCAATTCGATCGATTGCGCGGTCGCGCTATCGTCTTCAATCAGCAGAACGCGCATGCCAGTCCCCTTCCGCGCCCCTCTGGGCTCAGGTCGGCGGGCTCTTGCGAGCCCTGTTCAATACGCCTTGGGACAATCAATTCGACACGCTACGAGCCAATGGTTAACAAAACCTGATTCTCCGTGTGCAAGCATTTACTGTGCGAAAACGATCAAATCGCCGTAATATGCTGGAGAGAACAGGTTTTTCTGCCACTGACCCCTTCACGTTCTACGTTAAGAGTCGGCGGTAACCGACTCCTGCGACTCGCCCCTCCGTCCTGGAAAGCGAGACGCCTTTGTCCCAAGGACGGTGAGGCAATCATTAACGAAGCGGGTAAATGCAGGGTTAAGAGCGACGCTGGATTCCGCAAGTCCAGCAGGCAAAAGAAGTTCGTCAAGGCCGGCATGAAGGCACTCGCCGAACAGATCGCCGAACTCGACGAGGTCGAGATCTACGGCCGCGTCGTCGGCGTGCGCGGCCTGATGGTCGAGGTCGCGGGACCGATCCACGCCATGTCGGTCGGCGCGCGCGTCATCATCGAGACCGGCGCGAACCGCTTCATCCCCTGCGAGGTCGTGGGCTTCACCGGCGCGAATGCGCTGCTGATGCCGTTCGCGCGCGCTCGAAGGCGTGCGGCGCGGCTGCAAGCGCGGTGTGCACCTCGGTCGCCGCCGGCGGTGCGGCCGTCGGCCGGCTGGCTCGGCCGCGTCGTCAACGCGATGGGCGAGCCGATCGACGGCAAGGGGCCGCTGCCGGCCGGGCCCGTCGCCTTATCCGTTCCGCAATCCGCCGCCGCCCGCGCATGCGCGCCAGCGCGTCGGCGCGCCGCTCGATCTCGGCGTGCGCGCGCTCAATACCTTCCTCACCTGCTGCCGCGGCCAGCGCATGGGCATGTTCGCCGGCTCCGGCGTCGGCAAGTCGGTGCTGCTCTCGATGCTGGCGCGCAACGTCGCGGCGGACGTCTCGGTGATCGGGCTGGTCGGCGAGCGCGGCCGCGAGGTGCAGGAGTTCCTGCAGGACGATCTCGGGCCGAAGCCGGTCTCGCGCGCTCGGTGGTGGTGGTCTCGACCTCGGACGAGCCGGCGCTGATGCGCCGCCAGGCCGCGTATCTGACGCTGGCGATCGCCGAATATTTCCGCGACGAGCACAAGGACGTGCTGGTGCTGATGGACTCGGTCACGCGCTTTGCGATGGCGCAGCGCGAGATCGGGCTTTCGGCCGGCGAGCCGCCGACCGCCAAGGGCTACACGCCGACCGTGTTCACCGAGCTGCCGCGCCTGCTGGAGCGGGCAGGGCCGGGCACCGAGGCCGGCACCATCACGGGCATCTTCACCGTGCTGGTCGACGGCGACGACCACAACGAGCCGATCGCCGACGCGGTGCGCTCGATCCTCGACGGCCATATCGTGATGGAGCGCGCCATCGCCGAGCGCGGGCGCTATCCGGCGATCAATGTGCTCAAGTCGGTCTCGCGCACCATGCCGCGCGCCGCCGATCCGGCCTATCTGCCGGTGATCACGCGCGCGCGGCAGGTCATGGCGACCTACGCCGACATGGAGGAGCTGATCCGGCTCGGCGCCTACCGGGCCGGCTCCAGCGCGGAGGTCGACGAGGCGATCGGCCTGCACCAGCCGCTCGAGCAGTTCCTCGCCCAGCTTAAGGAAGAATCAACACCTCTTAACGAAGGGTATGCGTGGCTCAGCCAAATCGTCGGCGACACGGAAACCGAAAACTAACGTTGTGCTGCCACATTCAGGCCTTGGTGAAGATCAGGACGCGGCCGAGCCCGTGTATGGGGCGCGCGCCGGCTCCTGGTGGGGACTCGGGACTTCTGGGGAGTACGAGTCGATGAAGTCGCGTGAGACGCTCATTCGCCTGAGGAAATTTCAGGTCGACGAGAAGCGGCGCCGCGTTGCGCAGATCGAAAGCATGGTCGCCGACTTCGACCGCATGGCGGCCGACCTCGAGCGCGAGATCACCGATCGAGCAGGACCGCGCCGGCATCCACGATCCGACGCATTTCGCCTATCCGACCTACGCCAAGGCGGCGATCACCCGGCGCGACAACCTGCAAGCGCTCGGCCGACGAGCTCAAAGGCCAGCTCGAGGACGCCCGCATGGCGCTCGCCGAAGCCTTCGAGGAACTCAAGAAGGTCGAGCTGCTCGACGAGCGCGACCAGGCGCGCGAACGCGTCGCCGACAATGCGCGCGAGCAGGCCGAGCTCGACCGCATCGGCGCGATGCGCCCGGCGGCGATGCCGTCCGGGTCTGACGGCAACTTTCCCAGCGTTCATCCGTATTGATCGGCAGGCTGCGCCGTCCGGCGCGGCCTGACGGTGCTTGTCCGCCGCGGTAACCGCTTGCCGGTTGCAAACCGGCGGCGTCCCGGCCATCGTCCGGTCGGATCAGGGCTTTTCACGAATGCTCACGGCCCCGGAACTGGTGTGGCTGATGGCTGCGGTCGCCAAGGGCGACCAGGCGGCCTTCGAGCGTCTGTACGTGGCCACGCGGGCGAAACTGTATGGCGTCGCCCTGCGTATCTTGCGGCGAAGCGACCTCGCCGACGAGGTGATACAGGAGACCTATCTGAAGATCTGGCACAATGCCGGCACGTTCGACCCGAAAGTGGCATCGCCGATCACCTGGATGGTGGCGATCGCGCGCAACCGCTCGCTCGACCTGATCCGCAAGAAGGGCGAGACCTCGATCGAGGACGAGCCCGCCGCGATGGAAGCGGCCGGAGAGGAGCCGAACCCGCTGGCGCGGCGCGAGATGACGGAGGAATTGCGGCGGCTGCTCGGCTGTCTCGGGCAGCTCGAGGAGGACCGCCGCCGCATGGTGCTGCTCGCCTACTACAGCGGCTGGAGCCGCGACCAGTTGGCGGCGAAGTTCGACGCGCCGGCGAATACGATCAAAACCTGGCTGCGGCGCAGCCTTTTGGAGATCCGGGAGTGCCTCGGATCATGACGATGGACGAAGAACGCGAAGGCATCGCGGCGGAATACGCGCTCGGCACGCTCGATGCCGACGAGCGCGCGCAGGCCGACGCCATGCTGCTGGTCGATCCCGACTTCGCCGCCGAGGTGCGGCGCTGGGAGCGCCGGCTCGGCGAGCTGAACGTGCTGGTCGCCCCGGTCGAGCCGCCGGCCGCCGGTGTGGGAGAAGATCCTCGCGGGCGTCGCCGAAGCCGCGCCCGCCGAGCCGATGCGGCTGCCCGAAGTCGCCGCGCCGCCGGTCGCGGCCGCCGCGGAGCCGGCCGAGCCGAGCGCCGAGATCATCGACCTGACGCAGCGCATGCGGCGCTGGCGCGGCCTCACCGTGATGAGCGGCGCGCTCGCGGCCTGCATCGTCGGCATCGTGGCGGCGCGCGAATACCGCCCCGACATGCTGCCGGCGGACTGGCGGCCGAAGCAGCAGGTCGTCGAGCGGGTGGTGGAGAAGCCGGTCGAGGTGGTGCGCGAGGTCGTGCGCGAGGTGCCCGTCCGCGCGCGCCGGCGCAGTTCGTCGCGGTGTTCCAGAAGGACGAGCAGTCGCCGGCGTTCCTGATGTCGGTCGATATCGACAAGCGCACCGTCACGGTGCGCCAGGTCGCGGCCGAGCGGCTCGCCGACAAGTCCTATCAGTTGTGGATCGCGACCGCGCCGGGCGCGGCGCCGCAGTCGCTCGGCGTGCTCGGGACCGACGACTTCACGGTGCGGGCGACGCTCGCCGCCTACGAGCCGGCGGTGGTCAACAACGCGACCTTCGGGATTTCGCTCGAGCCGCTCGGCGGCTCGCCGACCGGCCAGCCGACCGGCCCGGTCATCCACGCCAAGCTGCTGCAGGTCACGCCCGCCGTAGACGCGTACCCTGCGATGATCTATCCGACCGTTCCACCGGGACAGCACAAAAAAAGAGCGCCCAAAGGGCGCTCAGAGGGGCTTGCGGAGGTCACTTCCAGAAAACGTCAAGCTTACTGAATGGTGGTTGCGTCGCGCACCGTGACGGTCGCGGGCTTGCCGGCCTTGAGCACCGGGCCGTTGGCCTCGAGCTTGCGCCGAAGCGCCGGTGTCGGTGATGCGGGCGGTGACGCCGACCAGGATCACGGCGATCGCTGCGACGAGCGATACGGCCACGATCTTCAGGTGGGTCGTGCGATCTGCGGTAACGAGCGAGTGGTTCATGGGATCTCTCCCCCGGTCTGAACATTGGTCGCGGCGACCGGGCGGCTGGTTCAATCGAGCAACGTGGATTCCTGCAGAAAGTTTCGTTGACTGTGGCCGATTTGCCGTCGCTCTGTCCCAGCCCTGTCAAAACGCCGAAACCGGGACAACGAAGCAGCGCCGCAGCGTCACCTTGCAAGATGGGTTCCCGGCGCGATTTTGCGAGACAAATCAAAGTCACAAGGCCGTCATCGGCGCGCCCACGCGCGCTCGCGCGGCCGTGAGTCCCGGATCGGTACACAGAGTTAAGCCGCGTTAACGGTTCCGTGGAACGCCCGACCGGGGTACCGCCGCCATGCGCGGACACCGCGCGCTGCGAGATTCGGATTGCGCCGCGACCGCCCGCTGCAATGATCCGCACAGGTGCCGGCCCGCCGGATATCCGGGCGCCGGCTGCGTCCTCAAAGGAGGCGACCGGCATGCACAAAGGCATCGCAATCCTCGTCGCGGCCGCCGGCATCGGGCTCTCCGCCCTTCCGGCAAACGCGCAAGCCACGCGCACCTGGGTGTCCGGCACCGGCGACGATGCCTTCCCGTGCAGCCGCTCCGCGCCCTGCCGCTCGTTTGCCGGCGCGATCAGCAAGACCGCGGCCGGCGGCGAGATCGACTGCCTCGATCCGGGCGGCTTCGGCAGCGTGACGATCACCAAGGCGATGACGATCGACTGCGGCGGCGTGACCGGCGGCCCGCTCGCCGGCACCAACGGCGTCGTCGTCAATGCTGGCGCGAGCGATCGCGTCGTATTGCGCAACCTGGACATCCAGGGCGCCGGCACCGCGCAGAACGCGATCCGCTTCCTCTCCGGCCGGGACCTCACCGTGGAGAATGTCAGGATCTCGGGATTCACGTTTATCGGGATCGACGTGAACAACAACGCCGGCGGCAACCTCTACGTCCGCAATACCTACATCACCAATGTGCAGAAGGCGATCAAGCTGTTCACGCTCGCCGGCACGCTCAATGCGCAGATCGAGAAAACGCGCATCGACGCGGCGAGCATCAACGGCCTCGAAGTCGCGAGCACGAGCGTCGTCGCGAGCATCACCAACTCGGTGATCATGAACAGCAACTCCGCCATCATCATGACGGGTGGCTCCTTCGTGAACGCCGACAACAACATCTTTGCGAAGAACACCACGGGCGTGAACGCGGCGGTCGCCGGCTCGAGCATCCGCATCACGCGCAACGCGTTCCAGGACAACGGCACCGCGGTGACGTTCTCGTTCGGCGGCACGGTCTCGACCGGCGGCAACAATTCGGTGATCGGACCGCCGGGCCTTGTGCCGAACGGCGGCGCGGTGCCGGCGCTGTAGCGGGCTTACGAAAGCCGCCCGGCCGTCGCCCGCGCGCACCACGCCGCCAGCACCGCGCGCTCCTCGTCCGCCGTCAGACCGGTGACCGCGCCGCCGCCCTCGCGCATCCACCGCAAGGTGTCGCGCGCGGTCTCGGCGAGCGGCCGCATCGTCAGGCCGGCATCGCGCGCCGGCTGCGTGTCGCGCGCGGCGAAGCCGGCAAATTCGGGAAGCGGGACCCACAGCGGCAGGGAACGTGGACCGGACCACCGCTTGACGTCCTGGCTTTCCAGGAACGCGCGGTCCGCAAAGATGAAGGTGCAGGGGGACGCGCCGGCGCACTGCGCCAGAAACTCACCGCGCGTGAACGACGGCCCGATGCCGTCGAAGGTCCCGATCAGGCGCCGCTGCGCAGCGTGCACGATCCACGCCGCGAGATCGCGCACATCGATGAGCTGCATCGCATCGTCCGGCGTTCCCGCCACCAGCACTTCGCCGCCGCGGTCGAGCCGCGCCGGCCAGTAGGTGAAGCGGCCGGTCGGATCCTCCGGCCCGGCGATCAGCCCGGCGCGGCAGATGAAGGCGTCCGCGCCGGTCGCCTGCTCGCACGCGACCTTGGCGGCGCCATAGGTCTCCTCGGTGCTGCGCTCGACCTCCGCGGCGACAGGCGCCTTGACCGGCGCGGTATCGGCGCGCTGACCGGGCGTGCGGTTGTCGGCATAGACGCTCACCGTCGACACCAGGGTCCAGTGCGCGGCGCGCGCCTTCAGCGCGGCGACCGCGCGGCGCACCTGTCCGGGATGGCGCGACACGTCGACGACCGCGTCGAACGTTTCGCCGGCGAGCGGCGCGAGGCCGTCGGCGTCATCGCGATCCACGCGCACGAAGCGCGCGCCGGGGGCAATCGCCCCGGCAATGCCGCGCGCCGCGCAGGTCACGTCGTGGCCGAGCGTGAGGGCGTGCGCCGCGATGGCGCGCCCGAGGAACTGCGTGCCGCCGAGGATCAAGAGACGCATGCGGGCTCCCCAAAGTCGCGACTGTCGGCAGCGGTCCGCGCGCGGCGCGGATCACCGGCGATGCGGTCGCGCCGGCATGCTAGCGCACGATCCCGAAAAACCGACACCGGTTTTCGGGCAAGATCATGCGCAAGCAACAGGAAAGCCGGGATCGGTTTCTTTCCCCGCTAAATCCCTCCCGGTCTTCAACCTCGCCCGCGGATGAATCTTCGACTGCAACAGCACCGTCGTCTGTGTGGGAACCGTTCCCCGATCAGAGCCCGATCACTCACGCGTTGCCGCCTTTTTGAAAAGCCCACGCGCCGATGAAAGGCGATGCCGCCATGGCGAGCATGATGGGAAAGCCGAGCCGCCTCATCAGGGGCGGATAGCGCGCCGCGCCGAACAGAGTGAGCGGCACGCGTCCACCGCGCCGAGCTGTTGCGATAACCGTCCCGCTGCCGCAGTTTGCCGTCATGGGCTCTCTGCGTCTTCTGCTCGCTGTGTCGGTGGTCGCATTCCACGCCGGGTCGATTTTCGGCTTTCGCGGCATGGAAGCCGAGGCCGTGCCGGCGTTCTTCGTCATCAGCGGCTTCTACATGGCGTTGATCCTCGATACGACCTATCGCGGAGCCGTGCGTACGTTCTATGAGAACCGTCTGCTGCGCTTGTTTCCGCTGTATTGGGCAGTTCTTGCCCTGATCGTGCTGCTCGCGGCGCTGCCGGACGTCGGAATGACGATCGTCGACAACACGCTGTTCTCGGCGCGGATGCAGCTGAGCCGCATGTCTGAGAGCTGGGCGGCTGCCGTTCCGAATATCTTCATCGCCGGTTCGGATTGGCTGCGGGTGCTGACCGTCAACCCGGTCGACGGCACCTGGGGCTGGTGGCCGCGCAGGGTGCCGGAGGGGCCGACGCTCAAAGGCGCGTATCAATACCTCGGCGTGCCGCAGATCTGGTCGGTCGCGGTCGAGTTGACATTCTACGCCGTTGCGCCCGCGCTGGTGCGGCTGCGCACGCGCACGCTGGTCGTCCTGTGTGTCGTCGCCGCTATCGTTGGACCGTGGCTCAGCTGGCATCTGTCGTTTCGGCACATGCTGCCGAGCTCGAATTTCTGGTTTTTCGTCCTCGGCATCATCGAATACCGCGCGCTGCTGCGGATGCAGACCGTTCCACGGGCCGTTCACGTCATGCTCGCCTGCGTTCCGTTTGTGGTCGCTATCTGTTGGCGCTGGATGCCGATCAATCCTCTGTCACGCGATGCTCCCGAAGTCGGATTGATGATCGTGTTGTTTTCGATCGGCTTGCCGTCGCTCTACGTGCTGTCGATGCACTGGACGGTCGACCGCTGGGTCGGCGAGCTGTCCTATCCGCTCTACATCACGCATCTGCTTTTCCAGTTCGGAACATCGCATTTGGGTACGTACAGCGGCGCTATGTGTCTCGCGGTCTCTCTGGCGATGTCGGCCTTGCTTCTCTTGCTCGTGCAGGCGCCTGTCGAGCGGATCCGCCGGGCCCGAGCTAAATCCCGCCCGCCGTCTTCAGCCGCGCGCGTGGATGGATTTCCGGCTGCGACAGCACCGTCGTCCGCGTCCGGAACCAACCCACGAAAAATCGACTAGTGCGCGCGCCGGCGAAGCGCGCGGCTGGCAAACCACAACGCCGCCACCAGGGCTGCGTTCGACAGCGCGAGCGTGACCAGAAGCCCGATCACCCACGCGTTGCCGCCGTTTTGAAAAGCCCACGCGCCGATGAAGGGCGATGCCGCCATCGCGAGCATGATGGGAAAGCCGAGCCGCCCCATCAGGGCCGGATAGCGCGCCGCGCCGAACAGCGTGAGCGGCACGCTTCCCCGCGCGATCGTGCCGATCCCGTTTCCCGCGGCGTAGAAAATGATCGCGGGCGCAACCCAGTTCAGATCGCGGGTCAGAAGCACCATGCCTGCCGCCACCAGGGTGATCGACGCAGCCAGGGTCCAGAACGGGTGATAGTGCCGCCCGGCAATGCTTTCGACCACGCGCGCGCCGACGGCGGAGGGCCCGATCAGCATGCCGAACAGGACAGCGGAGGCGGCGCTGATGCCGCGCGACTCAAGCAGGGTCAGCAGATGCGTGCCCATCAGCGCCAGGATCGATGCGCCGATGGTGACCACGCAGGCGAGCAGCGCGAAGACCAAACGCTCGCCGCGTTCGAGGCCGACGCGCCGCGCGGTGTCGGCGCTTACGGCACCCGCGGTCACCGGGCCGTTCGGCAACGCCAGCAGGAATACCGGAAGCGCGATGCAGAGGTGAATGCCGGCATAGACCAGGCATGCGCCGCGCCAGCCGAATTGACCGATCAGCAGCGCGCTGAACGGCCAGCACACGGTACTGGCGAATCCGCCGAACAGCGTCACCGCCGCGATCCCGCCGCGCGCCTCCTTGCCGTAGATCGTGCCCAGTGTCGCGAACGCCCCGTCGTAAAGGCCGATCCCCATGCCGGCACCGAGCACGGTCCAGGCGGCGAGATACCAGGGCAGATTTTGCGATGTGCCGATCAGCGCAAGGCCAAGCGCGAACAGCACGGCACCGAGGGCGAGGACCGGCCGCCCGCCGCGATGGCCGATCTCGCGGCCGACCCGCGGCGATATGAGTCCCGCGACCACAAGCCCGACCGACACCCCGGCGACCACCCACGCATAGGGCCAGCCGGTATCGCGTGCGATCGGCCCAGCAAACACAGCGAGAAAATAGAAGCTGGTTCCCCACGAGAGGATCTGCGCCATGCCGAGCGCCGTGACGATCACGGCGCGGGGTGCGCTGCGCGCCGGTGTTGCCTCGGGTGACGAAGTCAATGCAGCCGCCGTTCCGCATCCATATGCAAATGCTCAAGCAGAAGCTTCACCAGCTCCGTCCGGTGCGTCATCGGCAGAAGATGGCCGGCGCCGCGCACGATGGCGTGCGTGCTGCCGGGCATCAGCTGGTGCAGCGCTGCGGCCAGTTGCTGCATCGGCTCCGGGCTTTGGCCGCCGCTGAAAATCGCGGTGCGGCCGCTGAGGCTTTGCAAACGCTCCCGGCCGGGATCGAAGGCGAAGGCGGCTTGCCAGTCGAGCGCGACCTTCTGCACAGCGGCGAGCATCGCCATGCGTGCCGATGCCGAGTGTCGCTCCCATGTCCCGTCACCGCACCAGAAATTGACAAAGCGGTTGATGGCGGTTGCGGGATAACCGTCGTCGAGCGTGCCGCAAAAGCGCGCGGCTTCCTCGGTGAACCGCGTGTGTGCGTCGCTCCGGTCCGCGTAACGCAGGGCCGAGAAAAACACCGGCTCGATCAGCGTCAGGGTCCGCACGGGCAGGGGGTTGGCGAGCGCCAGCGCGAGCGCGACGACCCCGCCATAGGAATAGCCGGCCAGGTGAAACGGTCCGCCGCAGCACGGCAGGAGCGGCTGGATCGCCCGCACCTCGTCGTCCACCGTGTAGCCGGTGCCGGTCCAGGGCGGCGAATTGCCATAGCCGATCAGGTCGGGCGCGATCACCTGATAGAGCGGCTCCAGGTTGTCCATCACCGGCCGCCACATCACGCTGCTTGCGGCCGACCCGTGCAGCAGAAGGATGCTTTCGCCCGCGCCGCGCTGAAGAAACGCGATGGCGGGATTTGCGAAACGGCACCCCGAAGGCAGGCAGCTCATGACGGGTCCGATCCGGGCGGCGAAGCAAACACGATGATCATGCGGCCGTGCAGCAGGACGCGTCCTGCGCGGGCTCCGCCTTGACCTTCGGCGGGCAGCCGCATCCGGCATCGCCTCTGGCCTTGGCGGTTTCGTCGGCGACGCAGCACGCATCGGCTTTCACCGGAGGTCCGCCGCAGCATCCGGCATCGGCTTTTGCGGATGGCGCGATGCTTGTGGAGCACACGCCGGTCTCGGGAAGGATCAGGCGTACCTCGTCGGCCGCCGCAGTATCGCCCGCAAGGTGCGCCGCGATCGATCGCACCTGTTCGTAACCGGTCGCCATCAGGAAGGTCGGCGCGCGCCCGTAGCTCTTGATACCGGCCGTGAAGTAGCCGGGCTCGGCATGCGAGAGAATCTTGTAGCCGTGCGGGCGTACCGAGCCGCAGGAGTGCAGATTGGGATCGATCAAGGGCGCGAGCGCGCGGGGGCATTCAAGCCAGCTGTCGAGATCGAGCCGAAGCTCGCGCGTCATGCCGAGATCGGGGCGCAGGCCCGTCGCGACGATGATGCGATCGAAGGGGCCGAGGCGAAGAACGCCGTCTGCCGTACGGCCTTCGACGAACGCGCCGTCGCCGCGCTCGTCAACGCGCAGGGCTGAGAAGCCGGGCACGAGGTTGAGCCTGCCGCTTTCGGCCACGTGCTTCAGGTCCGTGCCGAGCTTGCCGCGCGCGGCGAGCTTGTCCGCGTCACCGCCGCCGAACACGCGTGTCAGGTTGGTGTTGCGGACGGCCCAGGTCAGTTCAAGCCGCGTATCAGACCCGGCCAGCGCTGCGAGGTCCAGAAGCACATTGGCTGCCGAATGACCGCCGCCGATGACGAGAACGCGCTGGCCCGCGTAATGCGCGCGCTCGCCGCGCAGCACATCGGGAATGCCATAGGCGATCCGAGCCCGCGCCGCGGTCTCGCCGATGGCAGGGATGCCGGCGGCGCCCATCGGATTCGGATTCTGCCATGTGCCCGAGGTATCGATCACCGCGCGCGCAAGATTGACGCGCGCCCGCCCGCTTCCGTTTTCGATGGTGAGTGCAAACGGACGCTGCTCGCGGCCGCGTGTCACGACCTTGTCCATACCGTCGCGCGAGATATGACGAACGCGCGCATGCGTCTCGATCACCGGACGCATCTCGGGCGTTTGCGAGAGCGGCTTGAGATAGGCGTCGATCAACTCCTGCCCGGTGGGAAGCACGTCGCCGGGCGGCGTTTGCCAGCCTTGCTTCTTCAGCAAGGCCGTCGCGGCCGGATCGGTGTTGAAGTCCCACGGCGAGAACAAGCGGACATGCGCCCAGTCGCGGATATTCGCCGCCACCGTGCCGCCGGCCTCGTAGAGGCGGACCGGCAATCCGCGTTCGAGCAGATGCGCCGTTGCGGCGAGCCCCACCGGGCCCGCGCCGATGACCGCGACGGGCAGTTCAGCTAACGGGTTCATGCTTCCGGCTCCGGCTCTTCTTGGCTTCGGTCGGTGCGCAACCGGGGCCGCAATCCTCGCTCACTCCGGCACAACAGTTCTCGGTGAGGAAATCGACGAGGCCATGCATGGTCTCGAATTGCGCGGTGTAGATCATCGAGCGGCTCTCGCGCCGCACGGCCACGAGACCGGCCTGGCGCAGGCGGTCGAAGTGAAACGACAACGTGTTGGGCGGAAGCTTCAATCGCTTGGCGACCTCACCGGCGGCGAGGCCTTGCGGTCCCGCCTTTACCAGCAGGCGGAACACATCCAGGCGGTTGTCCTGCGCGAGGGCAGCCAACGCTGTGATCACATCGGTTTTTTCCATAATTCAACAACTATGGAAATGATCGGTGGCTGTCAAGAACTATTTCAATGGATATGGAAATATCGGAAGCGCTACCCGCCTTTGTCCCCGGCGAGTTCGCGTGGCCGCATCAGCAAGAAGGCCGCCAACGCGATGAGCGAGAGCAGGCTAATGAAGAGGAACGCGGCTGCCCAGGTGATCGCGGACATCCCGCCGCCAGCATCCAATATCCAGCCGACCGCGAGCGGTCCGATAAAGCCGCCGATGTAGCCAAGCATCGAATGAACGGCGAGCGTCGCGCCACGCTTGGATGGGTCGGCGGTCCCCGCCGCGCCAGCGGTCAGCGATGATGAATCCAGCCACACGATGGGTCCGTAAAGAATGAGCAAGACGGCGGCGAGGCCGTAGGAGCGCGGACCAACGATACCGAGCGCGCCCGCGCAGAGCATCGAGGCGATGAGCGCAAGCAAGATGAGCCGTTTCCGCCCGAGATAGATCGCGCCTTCATTGCCGAGGAAACTGGCGACCGTGCCGGTGAGGCCAAGGAGTGTGAGCGCAGCGGTCGGCGAGATCAGCGTCGTGGTGGCCCCGGTGGCGGTCGCGACGAATGCCAGATAGGCCACGCCCCAGCCGCGCAACGCACTCATTTCAAGCGTGTGGATTCCGTAGACGATCGCATAGGCCATCGCCGAGCGATTGCGGAACACCGGACGGAAATCGAACAGCGCGTGCTCGCTCCTGGCCGCGTGCGCAACGCGCGTGGCCGGGGGCGCCGCGACGAACACGAGGAGCCATGCGAGCGCGGCGCTGGCCGACGCGGCATAGAACGAGGCGTTCCAGCCCGCGGCATCCGCAATGAGCCCGGCGCAGGCAAACGACAGCGCACCGGAGATCCCGATGCTCGCCGCGTGCCCGGCCGTGGCTCGCGCCAGGAGCTTGCCATCGACGCGATCGGCCAGGAGTTTCAGCCCGGTCATGTAGGTGCCGGCCCAGCCGATGCCGGTGAGGGCGCGCGCCAGGGTGGCGGACCAGAAGCCATCCGCGAAAAGCGCGAATCCCAAATGTCCGATGACAGTCAGCGCGACGCCCGCGAGATAGACTCGCCTTGGATCAACGCGATCGGTCAGCGTGACCAGCACGGGAACGGCGGCGATATAGGCGCCGTAGAACGCCGCCGTGATCCATCCGGCTTCGCTGTAGCTCAAGCCCCACAGCGCAATCATGCGCGGCAGCAGCGCGGGCCAGAAAAAGGCGCCGATTTGAACGAGGACCTGCGCGGTACAAACGAGGATGACGAGGCGCCGCGCCGAACCGTGCTGTCCGTGACCGTCCCGCATCCTCGCCCAGCCCCCATCGCACAACACCGTCATAGCAGGCGGGAGGCCGCCGCGTCGTGTCATCGCGCTGTCATCGTATGATGGATATGTCGAGAGTACTCGACATATCGACGGAAGCCGGGCAGGATCGGCGTGCCGGGGCATGGCAACGCATGAGGGCGGTTTTGGCAAAGAGCACCAACCTGGCAGTGGTCGGTCACATCGGTCCGGCGCCACGCGGCGATAAAATGTCGCTCCCGCACGCGCTTGCCACGTTGGCCGCTCTTGGGCAGCCGATGCGGCTGGAGATTTTCCGCCTGCTCATGCGCAAGGAGCCCGCCGGATTGCCTGCGGGGACGATCGCGGAGGCGATCGGCTGCCCGCACAACACGCTCTC
The DNA here is from genome assembly GCA_963839985.1 of uncultured Alphaproteobacteria bacterium. Taxonomy (GTDB): domain Bacteria; phylum Pseudomonadota; class Alphaproteobacteria; order Rhizobiales; family Xanthobacteraceae; genus PALSA-894. Next base: position 125,463 of record CAWIXG010000009.1, read on the forward strand.
GACGCATTTGAGCATTCTTGCGCGCTCCGGCCTCGTGCAGGGCACGCGCGATGGCCGCTCCATCGTCTATCGCGCGAATGTGGACGCCATGCGCAATCTGATCGGCTTTCTCGTCACGGATTGCTGCGACGGGCATCCCGAGCTTTGCAATCTCGAAGATGCGCTGCGCACGAACGCGTGCTGTGCGCCCGCACCCAAGGCGAATCCACGCAGGAAGAAGTGACCATGCGCGCTCCCGGCCCTGACAAACCGTTCAACGTCCTGTTCCTGTGCACCGGCAATTCCGCCCGGTCGATCCTGGCTGAGGCCCATCTCAATCGTGCCGGGCAGGGCAGCTTCAAAGCCTATTCGGCGGGGAGCCAGCCGAGGGGCGAGGTGCATCCCTATGCCCTCGATCTGCTGCGCAAGCTGAACTTTGACGTGAGCGGCCTGCGCTCCAAGAGCTGGCTTGAGTTCGCTCAGCCCGGTGCGCCCGAACTCGATTTTGTTTTCACCGTCTGTGACAACGCCGCCAACGAAACCTGCCCAATCTGGCCCGGCCAGCCGATGACGGCACATTGGGGCGTTCCCGATCCTGCGGCCGCGACCGGTACCGAACTGGAAATCCGGCTCGCCTTCGCGGACGCGATGCGCTGGCTGTCGAACCGGATAAACATCTTCGTTAGTTTGCCGTTGCGCTCGCTCGACGCGTTGTCGCTGCAACGCAGGCTCGATGCGATCGGCAAGACGCAAGGCGCAGGCGAACAGCCCGCGACGGCCGCCGAATGAGCGAGGCGCTGCCCCTTTCGCGGCGCCTCCTGGCAGAAGCCCTCGGCGCCGCCGTGCTCGTCGCCACGGTGGTTGGCTCCGGCATCATGGCGGACAAGCTTGCCGGGGGTAATCAAGCCATCGCGCTGCTCGGCAACACCATTCCAACCGGTGCGATCCTCGTCGTCCTGATCACGATCCTCGGACCGATCTCCGGCGCGCATTTCAATCCGGCGGTGAGCCTTGTGCTCGCCTCGCGCGGCGAACTGCCTTGGCGCGAGGTGCTTCCTTACGTCGTGGCGCAGTGCGCGGGCGGCGTCGCCGGAACCATGGTCGCGCATCTGATGTTCGATCTTGCGCCGCTGATGATCGGCACGACCGTGCGCAGCGGCCCCTCGCAATGGCTGGCTGAGGCGGTGGCGACCTTCACACTCATCCTCGCGATTCTCGGCGGCATTCACTACGCGCCACAGGCGATCCCGTGGCTGGTCGGATTGACTATCACGGCGGCCTACTGGTTCACCGCCTCGACCTCCTTCGCCAACCCGGCGGTGACGCTGGCGCGCGGTTTCACCACGACCTTCGCGGGCATCGCAATCAATCACGTGCCCGGCTTCATCGTGGCGCAACTGATCGGCGCGGCGGTCGGCGCCGCTGCCGGCGGCGCTCTGTTCAACGCCGCGCGCATCGCGGCCCCGCAGAAGTCCGCGCTCAGCTAAATCCCGCCCACCGTCTTCAGCCGCGCCCGCGGATGGATCTCCGACTGCGACAGCACCGTCGTCTGCGTGCGGAACCGCTCCACGATCGAGCGCACGAACGGCCGCACGCCGGGCGAGGTGACCAGCACCGGCGCCTCGCCCTCGCGCGCCGCATCCTCGAAGCGCTCGCGCACCAGCGTGATGAACTCGGAGAGGCGCGAGGGCGCCATCGCGAGGCTGCGTTCCTCGCCCTGGCCGACGATCGCCTCGGCGAAGGCCTGCTCCCATTTCGCCGACAGCGCGATCAGCGGCAGGTAGCCGTTCGGCGAGGTGTTCTGCGCGCAGATCTGGCGCGCGAGGCGCGTGCGCACGTGCTCGACCAGCGAGGCCGGGATTGCGCGTGAAGGCGAGCCCGTCGGCGATGCCTTCCAGGATGGTCGGCAGGTCGCGGATCGAGATGCGCTCGGCGAGCAGCAGCTGCAGCACGCGCTGGATGCCCGACACGGTGATCTGCGACGGCACGATGTCCTTGACCAGCTCGCCCTGTTCCTTGGGCAGGTCCTTGATCAGCTTCTGCACCTCGCCATACGAGAGCAGCTCCGACATGTTGCCCTTGAGCATCTCGGTGAGGTGCGTCGCCAGCACGGTCGCGGCATCGACCACGGTGTAGCCCTTGATCGCGGCCTCTTCCTTGAGCGTCGCGTCGACCCAGGTGGCCGGCAGGCCGAACGTCGGCTCGGTGGTGTGCAGGCCGGGCAGCTGCACCTGCGCCGCCGGCCGGGTCCATCACCATGTGCTGGCCCGGCCAGATGCGGCCCTGGCCGGCGTCCACTTCCTTGAGCTTGATGATGTAGGCGTTGGCCTCGAGCTGCACGTTGTCGAGGATGCGCACCGCCGGCATCACGAAGCCCATCTCGCTCGCGAGCGAGCGGCGCAGCGCCTTGATCTGCTCGGTGAGGCGGTCCGAGCCGTCCGGCGCGTTGACCAGCGGCAGCAGCGCGTAGCCGAGCTCGATCTTGAGGTCGTCGATCTTGAGCGCCGCCGAGATCGGCTCCTCGGCCGGGCCTGCGGCGCGACGGATCGGCCGCCGCGGTCGCCTTCGCGTCCGCGACCGCGGCGAGGCGGGTGCGCTTCTGGATCACGAAGGCCAGCATGCCGGCGCCGCCGCCGAGCGCCATGAACGGCAGCATCGGAATGCCCGGCAGCAGCGACATGATGATCATCACGGCGCGCCGACATGCCGAGCGCGGTCGGATAGCCGGAGAGCTGCTTCAGCAGCGCCTTGTCGACGCCGCCGCCGACGCCGGCCTTGGACACCAGCAGGCCGGCCGCGGTCGAGACGATCAGCGCCGGCACCTGCGTGACCAGGCCGTCGCCGACGGTGAGCAGCGTGTAGGTGCGCGCGGCCTCGGCGAACGGCATGCCCTGCTGCGCGATGCCGATGATCATGCCGCCGATCACGTTGATGAACACGACCAGCAGGCCCGGCGATCGCGTCGCCGCGCACGAATTTCGAGGCGCCGTCCATCGCGCCGAAGAACGAGCTTTCGTCCTCCAGGTGCTTGCGCCGCGTGCGCGCGTCGTTCTCGTTGATCAGGCCGGCCGAGAGGTCGGCGTCGATCGCCATCTGCTTGCCCGGCATGGCGTCGAGGTTGAAGCGCGCCGCGACCTCGGCGATGCGGCCCGAGCCCTTGGTGATGACCACGAAGTTCACGATCACCAGGATCGTGAACACGATGATGCCGATCACGAAGTTGCCGCTCATCACGAAATTGCCGAACGCCTCGATCACGTGGCCGGCGGCGGCGGTGCCCTCGTGGCCGTGCGCCAGGATCAGGCGCGTCGAGGCGAGGTTGAGCGCAAGGCGCAGCATCGTGGCGATCAGCAGCACGGTCGGGAAGGCGGAGAATTCCAGCGGCGTGTGGATGAACAGCGCCGTCATCAGGATCAGCACCGAGAGGATGATCGAGATCGCCAGCGCGAAATCGAGCAGCATCGGCGGCAGCGGCAGGATCAGCACGACCAGGATGGTCATCACGCCGATCGCGAGCGCGATGTCGCCGCGCTTGGACAGGTCGTTCAGGCTCCCGATGCCGGGAATCTGGAAGCCGCCGGTCGGTTGTCCTGCCGTGACGTCGGTCATGCTGTTGCCCACAGGCACGCGTCCCTGGGCGCGGGGCGGCACCTGTTAGGCAATTCTTGCCGGGTCTATGGTTATCAAGTGGTTAACAAAGGTTGCCGGAATGCAGATCGGTATCGTCGGGCTGGGCCGGATGGGCGCGAACATCGCGCGGCGGCTGATGCGCAGCGGGCACCAGTGCGTGGTGTTCGACGCCAATCTCGATGCCAGCCTGGCGCTCGGCCGCGAGGGCGCGACCTCGTCGGCCGCGCTGCAGGACCTGGTGAAGCGGCTGAACGCCCCGCGCACGGTCTGGCTGATGCTGCCCGGCGGGCGAGGTGACCGAGACAGGCGATCGCCGAGCTCGCCGGCCTGCTGGCCGCGGGCGACACCATCATCGACGGCGGCAACAGCTTCTGGAAGGACGACATCGCGCGCGCCGCGCGCTTGCGCGAGCGCGGCATCCATTATCTCGACGTCGGCACCATCGGCGGCGTGTGGGGGCTCGAGCGCGGCTACTGCCTGATGATCGGCGGCGAGACGGACGTGGTCGAGCGGCTCGATCCGGTGTTCCGCGCGCTCGCGCCCGGGGCAGGGGACATTGCCGCCGACGCCGCATCGCGAGGGCCGCGATCCGCGGCCCGGGCAGGGCTATCTGCATGCCGGGCCGAACGGCGCCGGGCATTTCGTCAAGATGATCCACAACGGCATCGAATACGGGATGATGCAGGCCTTCGCGGAAGGCTTCGACATCCTGAAGCACGCCGGCGACGAGACGCTCCCCGCCGAGCACCGGCTCGATCTCAACCTGGCCGACATCGCCGAGGTGTGGCGGCGCGGCAGCGTCGTCACCTCGTGGCTGCTCGACCTCACCGCGGCGGCGCTCGCCGAGGAGGGCGATCTCGCGTCCTATTCCGGCCACGTGGCGGACTCCGGCGAAGGCCGCTGGACCTTGATGGCGGCGATCGAGGAGGCGGTGCCGGCGGAGGTGCTCTCCGCCGCGCTCTATGCGCGCTTCCGCTCGCGCCAGGATCATACGTTCGCGGAGAAGATCCTGTCGGCGATGCGCAAGGGCTTCGGCGGCCATCAGGAGCCGCGCGCATGATCCCGAAAAGTGGCACGGCGCGCATGCAAAGGGTCGTTGCCGCCATCGTGGTGATGGGCGTCTCGGGGGCCGGCAAGTCGACGGTCGGCCGGCTGATCGCGGCGCGGCTCGATTGCCCGTTCCGCGACGCCGACAGTTTCCACCCGCAAGGCCAACATCGAGAAGATGAGCCGCGGCGAGCCGCTGACCGACGCGGACCGCTGGCCGTGGCTGCACGCGATCGCCGCCTGGATCGCCGAGCATCGCGCCGCGGGCACGACCTGCGTCGTCACCTGCTCGGCGCTCAAGCGCGCCTATCGCGACATCGTGACCGACAATCAGCGCGCCGACGTGCGGCTCATCTATCTCAAGGGCGATTTCGACCTGATCGCCGCGCGGCTTGCGGCGCGCACAGGATCACTTCATGCCGCCCGCGCTGCTGCAAGAGCCAGTTCGACGCGCTGGAGGAGCCGCGCGCGGACGAGCGCGCCATCACGGTGGCGATCGATGCGAGCCCGGAGGAGATTGCGGGGCGAGCCGTGGCGGCAGTTCGCGCGCGTAGCCCGGATTGAGTCGTCCCGCGGTCCGGCGACGATGGCCGCGGCACGCGCACGCGCGGTCGATCAGGACGACGCCGACGTAGAGCCGGGCAAGCGTGGCAACCAGCGCGACACGTTGGCGCAATAGGTGTCGTACTCCGCGCCAAATGTCCCACCCAGCGTCGGCTCCTCATAAGCCAGAACGAAGACGTGGAAGCCGATCCACAATAGCGCGCCGTAGACCAGAAGCCCTGCGTTTCCGAGGATCAGTCCCTGGCCAAGCACAATCGCCACCAGGGCAAGATAGATCGGATTGCGGACATAACGATTGGGGCCGGTGATCACCAAATGTTGCGTCGGTGCGACCGGCGCCGGCGTGCCGCCGCCTTGCAGCGCAAATCGTGTGAAGGTGTCGACCAGCACCGGAATGCCGAGCAGGATCAAAACCACGCCGAACCATCGGATGAGCTGGAGATCGAAGAACGGCGCTTGCAGACGCCATTGCGAAATCCACCACGGTACGACACCGGCGACCGTCGTGGGGGCAATCAGAAAAAAGACCGCCGACCCCAGAACTGCCAAGCCTCTGGTCATGATGTTGCTCCGGCCTCACAGATCCCGGCGTGCGCGTCATGGCGCGATGGCGAACGCGTCGTGTCCATCTTCATCGAGCGTGGCGCGCCAGCCCCGCCATCGAGGCGCCGGCTCACGCACGCCAACAGCTATCTTGTCGTCGAATCGCGACGGCCCTGCGAAAGCGTCTCGACCAGGCCCACAGTCCAGCACATCGGGCATCCGCGTAGCGCGACGAGGGCGGCAACGCCCGCGCCCAAGGATAGCCAAGGGTGCGCGGTCTGGTGGACGATGGCCCAAGCGAGTAGCGCCGCCGCAGCTGCGCCGCGCATCAGGTGTGCGCCCAGGAAGGCGCTCCCGAACATGCCGACTCCACGAAAGTAATTCATGTGCTCTCTCGTCCGCTGTCCTTTGTGCCGAGCAGGTATTCGCGCACCAATGTGCGGGCGCGGCGCAGGCGGCTTTTGGCCGCTTCGCGCGTCACGCCGAGCCGCCCGGCGATTTCCCCAATCGTCAGATCTTCGAGATCTCGCAGCAGCAGCACTTCGCGATGGGACGGCGAAAGCGACTCGATCGCATTGACCAGGTCCATGCGTAACTCGTCCGGCGGGACCTTTGCGAGCTCGCGTGACTCTTCCAGGCTGGCGAGCTCCTCGACTCCGCGCATCAGCATCAGCGCCGGCAGCATGCAAAGGCGGGCGATGACGGTCAGCAGCCAGCCGGCGAGTGCGGCTGGACTGCGGATCGTGCCCACGCGCCGGTACACGACGATGAGGGCTTCTTGCACCACATCTTCGATGACCGAGGTGCGGTGGCAATGGCGCCGGGCGTAGCGTCGAATGTCCGGCTGCAGCGCCACCAATAGCTGTGTCAGCGCGTGCCGGTCACCCGACTGTGCCGCGAGCAAGAGATCGTCTGATACGCGCGCCAAGGCGGTCACCCCTTCAGTGGCTCGCGCCCGGCGATGGCGCAGGCAGGGCAATAGCCGAACACGCCGGTGACCAGCGTCACGACACCCGCGCCGCTGAGCAGTAGCCCGAGCGGCGAAGCGTGCAGCGCAACCACGCCGCAGATGAGCATCAAGCCTCCGCCGATCAGCCTGGCCGCGCGCTCCCACCCGCCAACGTTCTTCCTATACCACATGGTTCTGTGCTCCGGTTCGTGACGCGCCGCTATGGCGCATTCACCCAGACAAGAGGGCGCAAACCCGGCGCCGGGGTCGCGGCACAAAAAATAATTTTGAGGGGGTGGCAGCTTCAGCAGGCTGGCGTGGGCGTCGACGGCCTCAAACCGGCCAGATCAGCCGTTCCAGCGCCTCAAGACTCTCCGCCTGCTGCCAGCCCTCGATCCGGAGATGCCGCGCAAGATCGCTGAACCGGTGCAGCAGCATCAGCAGCATCAACCGCCGCCGCAGCGCCGGCGTGAGATCCGCGTCGGCGTATCCATAGCCGCGCAGCAGCGCGGCGAGGCGGCGCGGCACGCCCGCCGTCATGAACACGCCGGGCCCGAGCAGGTCGTACTCGCCAAACCCGGTCATGACGTCGCCGAAATCGATCAGTCCCGCGAGATGCCAGCCGTCGGCATCGCGGCCGAGCACCAGATTCTCCGGATTGTATTCGCCGGTGAGGATGACTTGCGGCTCCGGCGGGATCAGCGAGGCGGCATCGCGCAGGAGATCGTCCAGCCCGTCGAGCTGATGGCGCGGCAGGCCGAGGCGCTCATGCCGCGCGCGGCAGCCGGCGATCTGGCGCGGGATGAACTCGGCCCAGCGCGGCTCGAGCGCGGACAGTTCGCCGGCCGGCACGCGCTGGACCTGCGCGATTGCGGCACCGACCTCGCCGATCACGCGCTCCGCCTCGGCGTCGGTCAGACGCCGGCCAGACCTCGTGCGCGACGGTGCCATTGAGGCGCGTGATGACCAGATACGGCCAGCCGTCCCGCTCGCCTTCCGCCATGATCTGCGGGATCGCGACGCCGAGCCGCCCGTCAAGCTGCCGCAGCGCGGCGCGCTCGGCGACGAACTGATGCCGCAGGAGCGGTGGATAGATCTTGAGAATGAGCGCGTCGCCAAGCGCCGCGACCAGGTTGGTCCCGCGCGCGAACGCGTGCGAGGGGCCCGGCAGCGCGTGGGCGCGCGCGATGTCGGCCGCGACCGGCAGCCAGCGCGACGCGTCCGCGCGCCACGCGTGGTAGGCGGCAACATCGGAAAGGCTCGGCAGCGAATGCATCGCCGCCGAGGTACACCAAAGCCGCAGCGGGCTAAAGTCGCGGGGCTAGGCCGCCCGCTGTTTCCACGCCCGCGAGAAGCGGCGCAGCCGTTCCTCGTCGATCTGCGCGCTGTCGCGCTCGCGCTCGTCCGGTGCGACGCTGGGCGCGTCCGACATCGCCGCGATGTCCCCGCGGCGCAGCGGCGCCGGCGTGTTCAGGTCGACGATGCGGATCTCCATGCGGCGGCGGCGGACCATCGCCAGATAGAAGAAGAGTCCCGCGAGAAGACAGAGCCCGACGAACGCGACGAAGACGAATTGCATCGGGTTGCTGCGCTCGGGCGCAAGCGCGGGCGCGATTGCGGCCGGCGCGGCGGCAACCGGAGCCGCCGCGGGAGTCGCGTCCGCCGAAGGTCTTGCGTCCGCCACCGGCTCCGCGACATTCGCGGCGGGCGGCGCAGTCGCGGCCGGCGCCTGCGCGACGCCGGCCGGTTCAGCGACGGGCTGATCCGGTGCGGGTGACATGGTCGCGGCGTTCGGCAGTGTCGGCATTGCCTGCGCGACGAACGCCGCAGCCGGCGCGGGGCGGGGCGGCGGCGCGCTGCGCAGCGGTTCGGTCAGCCGCGCGGCGGCTTCCGCCATCGGCGGCGCTGCCGGTTCCACATTGGCATCCTCATCCGGCTGCGCGGCGGCGGTCTGCGGCGCGGCCCGGCCATTGCGGCCTTCCGCGGCGAGATACCAGCACTTGCGCCCCAGGCTGCGGTCCGTGCGGTAGTACCAGTGCTGTCCTTGCGGCGCCGTCGGCTTCGGCGCGGCATTGCAGGTTGCGGCGGCGTGCGCCGTGTTCGTTGGCGCGAGAGCGCCAAGCGACAATGCGAGCGCAGCGATCGCTGCTGCGACGGATGCGTGCCCTGACATGAAACCTCCACCACTCTACAAACCAGCGCCCCCGGTCCCCGATCGGGACAGGCTGGTCGCATCCAAATCCGGTGGCAGTGGGTCGCAAATGCGACGATCCGCGCGCGAAATTGCGCGCATTCGGCCGTGATTCAATGACGTGATTTACCTGACGTGACGGCAGGCGCGCGTTGCGCCGCCGCGTCACCGATGCGGCAGGTCGGTCAGCCCTTGAACACCTGGCGGGTGTGCTCCACCACCGGCGGGCTTTCGAAGCAATGCCCGACGCAGGCGCGCCATTCCTGGAAATCCGCGCTGCCGCGGAAATCCACCGTGTGGTTCTCGACCGTGTCCCACTGCACGAACAGCCGGTAGCGGCTCGGCTTCTCGATCGACTTCTCCAGCACGACGCCGTGGCAGCCTTTCGCCCGACCGAACACCGGCGCGGCCTTGGCGACGCCCGCCTCGAACTCCTGCTCCATGCCGGGCTTGACGTCGATCTGCGCGATTTCGGTGATCATGCGGGCGCTCCCCTGTGTGCGGCCGCAGCATAGAGCGTCGGGCCGGCAGCGCGAAGCGTGCCCGCCGGCCTCGCATCACCCCGCGACGAGGCGCAGCGCCGGGCGCGGCGCGTGGTCGTGCAGCGAGCAGCCGAAGGTCGCCTCGATCTTGTTCCAGCCGACCGGCGTGATCGAGAGCGCGCGGCCGTCGCGCTTGCGCGCGATCCAGCGCAGCGCCATCAGCCGCTGCGCCAGCGCGCTGCCGACCGCGCCCGCGATGTGGAAGCGCCGCTCGCTCCAGTCGACGCAGGGGCGGCAGAAGGCGCGGCGGCTGCCGCGTGCCGCCGTCAGGTCGACGCCCAGTGTGCGGAAGAAATCCTCGCCGGTGTCGGTGACGATGCCGCCGTCCTCGCCGAGCTCGATGTGGCGATGCTCCTGCAGCGCGTCGGCGAGCGTGACGCCGAGCTCGCCCGCGATGTGGTCGTAGCACATGCGCGCCTTGCGCATCGTGTCGTCGATGCGGATCGGCCGCAGCCGCGGCGGCGCGATCGCGGCGACGGCCGAGATGCTTTCCAGCATGGCGGCGACATGCGCGCCGGCGAGGTGGAAATAGCGGTGGCGGCCCTGCTGCGCCGGCACGATCAGCCTGGCGGCCGCGAGCTTGCCGAGATGTCCGCTCGCGGTCTGCGGCGTGACGTGCGCCGCATAGGCGAGCTCGCTCGCGGTCAGCGCGCGCCCATCCAGCAGCGCGCAGAGAATGTTGGCGCGGGCCGGATCGCCGATCAGCGCCGCGACCGCGGCCATGTCGAGAACTTCGCTCATCGGGCGACTATAGCGCGGCAGCGTCCGCACGGCACGCCGCGATGCTTCGGCCGCGGCCGTAGTGTTCGCGAGCCCGCTTCGGCCTGCGCCGAAGCACCCGCGGCGGATGACGCGCATCGTCTCCTCATCACACGATGAATCACACGAGGAGAAACGCCATGCCGACTTTTGACCTCATCGCGCCGCGCGCCTATTCGACCTGGCACCCGCGCCGCGGACGCCATCCGCTCGCCGCCGCGGTCGCCGTGGTCAACCGCTGGATCGAGCGCACACGCCAGCGCCACGCACTGGCGTCGCTCGACGAGGCGATGCTGCGCGACATCGGCATCACCCGTGTCGATGCAGCGCGCGAATGCGGCAAGCCGTTCTGGCGCTGAAGTATCCGGCGCGCTCACGGCGCGGTGCGGTCATGTCGCGCCTGCTGCGCTTGAATTAACCTATGGTTGCGTTACCATGGGACAGCAGCACCGCCGGATGCCGAAGGGCTACGGCCCGCGTGCAACGGGAGGCATGACCGATGTCGAATTGTCGCGTGTTGCGCGCCGCGTTTCCGTGTCTTGCGGCGCTCGCCGGATCGCTGATGTGCGGCGTCGCGGCGCACGCGGCGGCGGACCTCTACATCAAGGACACGCCGGCGGATACCGGCATCGAGCCCAATCCGAACACCGGCCCGATGTGGATCAGCGACGACGTCTGGGTGCGCACGACGCCGGATCCGAATTATCTGCCGTATCCGTTTCCCGAAGCCAACCCTCCGTGGACTCCGCTGCCGCACGAGAACCCCGAATACCGCGACCCGAAATTCAGCGCGCCCAACTATGTCTATGTGCGCGTGCGCAACCGCGGCAATGCGCCCTCGACCGGCACGGAGCGCCTGACGGTGCACTGGGCCAAGGCCTCGACCGGACTCGCGTGGCCGGTGCAGTGGGGCGGCAATGGCGTCGATTATCTCGCCAACAATTGCGGGCCGCTCAAGGTCTACGGCGCCGAGATCACCAAGCCGCGCAAGAACGCGGCCGACGCCACCGCGGCGGAGCTCGCCGATTACCAGCAGGCCATCGTCACCGTCTCGAATTCGCCGTTCCTGTTCGGTGCCGTCGACTATTGGCGCAAGCAGCAGGAAGTGCACCAGTTCGGCCCGTCCAACCGGCACATGACGCGGGCGTTCCTGCCGTGGCATCGCGAGTTCATCAACCGCTACGAGGTGCTGCTGCAGGAAGCCAATCCGAAGGTCAGGCTGCTCTACTGGGACTGGACCAAGGACCCCGAGAACGCGCCGAAGAAGGCAGGCGGCACGTTCAACTTCTACCCCGGCTTCATGGGCGCGTCGGGGCGCAACACCGGCGGCGTGGCGGTCGGAGCGCCGTTTAGCGGGACGTTCCTGCCGCCGGCCATTACGCGCAATCTGAGCCCCTCCGCCACACCGCCGGCGGACGCCGACACATCGATCGTGGGCAACGGGGACTACCAGCTGTTCGCATCCGACATTGAAAACGTGCCGAACCACAATTCGACGCATGGCTACATCGGCGGCGGCGGCAACATGAGCTTCCCATCCGTCTCCGCGCAGGATCCGTTCTTCTTCCTGCTGCACACCAACGTGGACCGTCTCTGGGCGAAGTGGCAGCGCGACCCCTCGAAGCCCGCACGTCTCGATCCCAACACGACCTACGATCCGCAGTCGGGCGACATCAATGTGAACGGCTCGCTGGCACCGTGGAACGGCCTCGGCTCGACCAGCATCAACCCGTGGACCGGGGCGGGCGGCTATATCAACGTCAAACCGCCGAAACATGCCTCGGTGGTGTCCCCTCCGTTCTACGACGACGCGCCGCTGACCGTCCCGATCCTGCAGCCGGGCGAGGCCGTGGTGATCCAGATTCCCTGGTATCCGCCGAATCCCGCGGACTTCAGCTGCTTCGGCGCCGACCAGGGACATGTCTGCCTGCTTGGGCGGATCGAGACCGCCACGACGGCGCCGTTCGGCATGACGTCTGCCGAAGGCAGCGACGTGTTCGCCAACACCAAGAACAACAACAACATCGCGTGGAAGAACATCACCGTGGTGGATACCTTCCCGGGACTGATGAAGCTCAGCTCCATCGTGGTGCGCAATGTGTTCAAGGAGCGTGTCGTCACCGGGCTGCGCCTTGCCGAAACCGAGGAGCTCGGCGCCACAGCCGTCCGGACCGGGCGCGTCGTGCTCAACCTGAAACCGGAGCTGTTCAAGCGCTGGCGCGCGGCCACGCAGGGCCGCCAGGCGGGAGTCGAGATCGTCGGCACGACCACGCTGCGCCTGACGTCGCCCGCGGTGGTGCTGCAGAACATTCCGCTCGCCGCGGACGAAGTGTTCACCGTCGACGTCGGCTTCGAGCTCAACAAGGATTACCGGCCGGTGCGCGGTTTGCGGCACAAATTCGACCTGATCCAGACCGGCGCGCCCGGCCGGCCCAACGCGATCGTCGGCGGCCAGCGTTTCGAGGTCGATCTCAGCAAGCTTGTGCTGGTCAAGCCCGGTTCACAATGGCGTTTCCTCGATGACGGATCCAATCCGGCTGCGACCTGGACGGCGGCGAACTTCGACGACGCAAAATGGAAGCTCGGTCACGCCGAGCTCGGTTTCGGCAACGATCCGGCGACAACCGTCGACACCGGGCCGGCGGACCGGCGGCGCGCCACGACCTATTTCCGCCATCGCTTCGAGGTGGCCGATCCGAGCCTGTTCCGCAGCCTGTTCATGCGGCTGAAGCGCAATGACGGCGCGATCGTATATCTCAACGGCAAGGAGATTCACCGCGTCAACCTGCCGGCCGGCGCGACCGCGCGCACACCGGCGACCCGCGACGTCGGCGGACTCGAGCGCAAGGTTTTCTTTCCGGTCACCGTGCCGGCAAACCTGCTGCAGAAAGGGCAAAACGTCGTCGCCGTCGAAATCCATCTCGCCTCGCCGCGCAGCCGCGACATGAGCTTCGACATGGAGGTCTACGCCAACCCGGCGGAGACGCGTCTGCCGCCCGACGTCGACTTTGCGGCGCCCGCGCGCGGCGCGCAGTTCCAGGTCGGCGAAACCATCCCGGTGGATGTCGACGCGCTGTCGGTGGACGGGAAGGTCGCCTCGGTTGCGCTCTACGCGGACGGCAGGCTGATCGAGACGCGCGAGCAGCCGCCATTCAGGTTCCGGTTCGAGGGCGCGGGCGTCGGACCGCACCGGCTGCGCGCCGTGGTCACGGCCGACGACCGGCAGCAGACGGCGGCCCAGATCGCCGTCACGGTGGTCGAGAACCTGCCGCCGACGGTGCGCCTGACGCAGCCCGCGGACGGCGCGGTGTTCGAGCACGGCGACGGCATCGCGGCCTTCGCGCAGGCGTCCGATCGCGGCGGCCGTGTCAGCAGCGTCGAATTCCACCTGCGCGAGGGCGATCGGTTCGACGCGCGCGACCAGGTGGTCGGCACCGTGCAGGACGGGCCCTACACGGTGGTGCTGCGCGATCTCGCCCCCGGTCACTACGCGCTCATCGCGGTCGCGCGCGACGATCGCGGCGCGACGAGCGAGTCCAACCCCGTGCACTTCGAGGTGGGGCAGCATTGATTGAGGAGAGGGGAGCGCGCGCGCCCTCTCACCCCGCCATGCGGAAATCCGGCCCGCCATTGCCCGGCGGCGGGATCGCGACGCCGTCGCCGGCATATTCGTTGAGCTTGTTGCGCAGGGTGCGGATCGAGATGCCGAGGATGTTGGCCGCATGCGTGCGGTTGCCGAGGCAGTGCTTCAGCGTCTCGAGGATGAGGTCGCGCTCGACCTCCGAGACGGTGCGGCCGACCAGCGCGCGCGTCACCGTCTCGGCCGCAAAGGTCGCGTGCGCGACCGCAGGCGCTGCGCGCTGCGCGTCGAGCCGTGCGCCGTCCGGCGAGATGATCGATTCCGGCCCGATCGACTCGTTCGGCGCGATCAGCACCGCGCGGTGCATGGCGTTTTCCAGCTCGCGCACGTTGCCGGGCCAGCGGTTCGCGATCAGCTGCGCGCGCGCCTCGGTCGAGAGCACGCGCACCACGCCGTTCGCCCTGCCGTAGTGCTTGACGAAATGGTCGGCGAGCTCGAGCACGTCGGCGGGCCGCTCGCGCAACGCCGGGATCTTCAGGTTCACCACGTTGAGGCGGTAGAACAGGTCCTCGCGGAACGTCCCGGCCTTCACCACTTCGGCGAGGTTGCGGTTCGAGGTCGCGATGATGCGGATGTCGACCGGCACCGGCTTGGCCCCGCCGACGCGATCGATCACGCGCTCCTGGATCGCGCGCAACAGCTTCGACTGCAGCCGCACGTCCATTTCGGAGATTTCGTCCAGCAACAGCGTGCCGCCGGTCGCCTCCTCGAACTTGCCGATGCGGCGCGCGATCGCGCCGGTGAACGAGCCCTTCTCGTGGCCGAACAGCTCGGATTCCAGCAGGTGCTCGGGGATCGCGGCGCAATTGATCGAGATGAAGGCCGCGCGCGCGCGGTTCGATTTCGTGTGCACGAAGCGCGCCAGCACCTCCTTGCCGGTGCCGGATTCGCCGGTGATCAGCACCGAGGCGTCGCTCGGCGCGATCTGCTGCGCGAGCCTGACGACGCTTGCCATGGCGTCGTCGCGGTAGATGAAATCGCGGTGATCGTCGGCCACCGCGGCAAGCACCGCCGCGATCAGCTCGGGATCGGGCGGCAGCGGGATGTATTCCTTCGCGCCGGCATGGATCGCCGCGACCGCCGCGCGCGCATCGGTGCCGGTGCCGCAGGCGATGATCGGCACGACGATGTGCTCGGCCTCGAGCCGCGTCACCAGGTCGCGGATGTCGACCGCGACCTCGACCAGCAGCAGGTCCGCGCTGCGTCCCGAGCGCAGCACGCGCAGCGCCATGTCGGCGCCGTCGGCGTGGGTGACGCTTGCGCCCTTGTCCATCGCGATCTTGGTCGCGACGGTGAGCTGCCCTTGCAGCGTTCCGACGATCAGCAGGCGCATGAGTCAGCTTCCTTCTCTCGCGGCGCGCGCATCAGTTGCGCTCCGCCTTGATGATTTCCGTCATGGTGACGCCGAGCTTGTCCTCGACCAGCACGACTTCGCCGCGCGCCACCAGGCGGTTGTTGATGTAGATGTCGATCGCCTCGCCGACCTTGCGGTCGAGCTCCAGCACCGCGCCGGGCCCGAGCTTGAGCAGCTCGCCGACGTCCATGCGGGCACGCCCGAGCACGGCCGAGACCTGCACCGGCACGTCGAAGATCGCCTCCAGGTCGGAGGCGCTGCGCGAGTGGTCCTCGGCGTCGGGCGCAATCGGGGCTTCGTCACCCCGCGGGATCACGTCGGCATTGGCGTCGAGGTCGGGCAAGGGCACCTTGGGGTCGCTCATCGCTGAAGCCTCCACGTCATTGTGTGTTGCGGCGGGCCGCCACGTAACGGCCGACCGCCTCGCCGATTGCGGCTTCCGTTTCGGCGCGCTCGCGCGCGACGCCGCCGTCGGCCCATTCGATGCGGCAGTCGCCTGCCGCCATGCCGGGCTCGGCCAGCACCACCAGCCGTCCGGCGAAACCGTGCAGCTGCGCGATCTCCTCGAGCCGCGGATGCGCCGCCTCGTAGACCGGCTCGGCGATGCGCACCACGACGTGCGGCGCGGCGACGAGCTGGCGGAAGCACCCCGCGGCGAGCGCCGAAATCTCGGCGAGCGGCTCGGCGGCGATCAGTTCCGGTGCAAGCTTGCGCGCGACCGCGACCGCGACCTCCACCGACTCGGCCTCGAGCCGCGCCTCGATCGCGGCGAGGCCCTGCGCCAGCACGGCGAGGCCCTGCGCGATGCGGTCGCACGCGTTGGCGGTATGCGCCGCGGTGCGCGCGTCCGCCGCCTGCGTGCCGTTGCGGTAGGCCTCGGCCTGCGCCTGCGCCAGCGCCGCCTCGTGCACCGCGAGCGCCACCGTCGGCTTCGCCCGGCGGTCGTTGCCGGCGGTGAAATCGTCCTCGAACAGGAACTTGACCGGAGCGCCCATCAGTAGATCAGCTCCTCGTCGCCGCCGCTCTTGGCGATCATGATCTCGCCCTTGGCGGCGAGGTCCTTCGCCAGGTTGACCAGCAGCGCCTGCGCGTCATCGACGTCGCGCAGCCGCACCGGGCCCATCGCGCCCATGTCGTCGACCAGCATCTTCGCGGCGCGGCTCGACATGTTGCCGAGGAAGAACTGGCGCACCGTGTCGTTCGCGCCCTTCAGCGCCACCGCGAGCTTGTCCTTGTCGACGTGGCGCATCAGCGTCTGCGCCGAGCCGGCATCGAGCTTGATCAGGTCATCGAAGGTGAACATCAGCGCCTTGATGCGCTCGGCGGACTCGCGGTTCGCCTCCTCCAGCGCGGTGATGAAGCGGGTCTCGGTCTGGCGGTCGAACGAGTTGAAGATCTCCGCCATGATCTCGTGCGCGTCGCGCCGGCGCGTCTGCGAGAGCGACGACATGAATTCGGTGCGCAGCGTGTTCTCCAGCCGCTCGATCACTTCCTTCTGCACCGCCTCCATCTTGAGCATGCGCGTGACGACGTCGAGCGCGAGCTCCTCGGGCAGGATCGCGAGCACGCGCGCGGCGTGCTCGGGGCGGATCTTGGAGAGCACCACCGCGACGGTCTGCGGATATTCGTTCTTCAGGTAGTTGGCGAGCACCTGCTCCTGCACGTTGGAGAGCTTCTCCCACATGTTGCGGCCGGCCGGCCCGCGGATCTCCTCCATGATGTTGGAGACGCGCTCGGCCGGGAGGTACTGGACCAGCAGGCGTTCGGTCGCGTCGAAATTGCCGAGCAGCGCGCCCGAGGCCGAGAGCCGGCCGACGAACTCGATCATCAGCGAATTCGACCGATTCCGCCTCGACCGTGCCGAGCGTCGACATCACGACCGAGAGCTGGCGCAGCTCGTCGTCGTCGAGCAGCTTCCAGATCTTCTCGCCATGCTGCTCGCCGAGCGCCAGCATCAGCACCGCGGCGCGCTCGGGACCGCTCAGCGCCTTGCCCGGACCCTTGGCGGTCTGGCGCCCCGCAAGGGTCGCGACGAGATCGGCGATCTCGCTGCCTCCACCCTGTCGTGCGGCTGCGGCGGCCATCGCTCAGCTCGCTTCCTGCAGCCACTGGCGCACGATCGCCACGGTCTCGTTCGGATTGCGTTCGGCGAGCTCGCCGACCTTCTGGATCGACTGCGCGTGCACCTGGCCCTGCACCTGCGCCATGTCGATCATCTTGGAGGTCTGGCTCGGCGCGAGCGGCGGGCTGGCGGCGTCGGGCAGGGCGGCGGTCGCGCCGCCGGGCGCGGCCGCGATTGCCGGCGCGCCGGGCGCGGCCGCGGCGCGTGGGTCCTCGGTGAGGATGCGCCGCACCAGCGGGCGCACCACGAACAGCAGCACGACGAGGCCGAGCAGTCCCATCACGGCGAGCTCGACCGCCCGCATGATGTCGTCCTTGGTGAGCTGCAGGAACGACAGGAAGCCGCTCGGCTCCTGGATCGGCGTCGCCGGCGATTCGGCAAAGCGCAGGTTGACGACCTCGATCTGGTCGCCGCGCTTCTGGTCGAAGCCGATCGCGCTGCGCACCAGCGCGGCGATGCGGTCGAGCTCGTCCTTGGCGCGCGGCTGGTAGACGGTCTCGCCCTTGTCGTTCTTGCCGTAGCTGCCGTCGACCAGCACGGCGGCCGAGATGCGCTTGACGCGGCCGCCTTCGGTCACCTGCGTCTTGGTCGAGCGCGAGATCTCGTAATTGACGGTTTCCTCCGACTTCTTGCTCTGGTCGCGCTGGGCCTGGGCCTGCGGGCCCGGCGGGGTCTGGTTCTGCTGCGCGCCGGGGAGATCGTTGCCGACGGTGACCTGGCCTTCCTGGCTGCCCGACGCCGCGGTTTCCTCGCGCGTCTGGCTCGAGCGCAGCACGCGCCCCTCCGGATCGAACTTGTCGAGCGTCTCGGTGATGCGGTTGAAGTCGAACTCGGCGGAGAGCTGCACGCGCGCGCGGCCCGGACCGACCACCGAGGAGACGATCGATTCGACCTGGTCCTTGAGCCGCTTTTCATAGCCGGCCTGGCGCTCCTCTGCCGAACCCGACGATGCCGCCGGTGACGTCGCTCGCCGCGCCGTCGGCGAGCAGGTTTCCTGCTTCGTCCACGATCGAGACGCGTTGCGGCTTCAGCCCGTTCACCGCGGAGGCGACCAGGTGGCGGATCGAGCGCACTTGATTCGCCTCGAGCGCGCCGCGCACCCGCAGCACGATCGAGGCCGACGGGTCGACCTTGTCGCGCGAGAACAGCGGCCGCTCCGGCAGCACCAGATGCACGCGCGCCGCCTGCACCCGGTCGATCGCCTTGATGGTGCGCGCGAGCTCGCCTTCCAGCGCGCGCAGATGATTGATGTTCTGCACGAACGAGGTGGCGCCGAGCGTGTCGGACTTGTCGAAGATCTCGTAGCCGACGCCGCCGCCCTTGGGCAGGCCGCCCTCGGCGAGCTTCATGCGGATGCGCGTCATGCGATCGCGCGGCACCAGGATGATGCCGCCGTCGTTCTTGATCTCGTACGGGATGGCCTGGCGCTCGAGGTCCTTGACGATCGCGGCGGAGTTTTCCGGCGTCAGGTCGGTAAACACCGGCGTCATCTGCGGCGCCGTGACGCGCAGGATGATGAAGGCGAAGACGCCAACCAGCGCGGCGGTGACCGCCGCCATGGCGCCGAGGCGGGCCGCGCCCAGCGTTCGGACGAACTCGACGAGACCTTGCACCGGTCGTGCCCCAGCGATTCCCTCGGGACGCGAACGCGCCCCACCCGGCAAGTTTTGCCGGGCTCATGGTTTCCATCTGGTTAACGCCGCCGAACGGCCGATGCGCGAACGCAAAGCGCCGGCTCGAAGCCGGCGCCTTGGCAATTCGTTAACGATGTGAACCCTACTGACGGTACTGCTGGATCCGCGTCGTGCGCAGTCCGGCGAGGCCGTGGCGGTCGATCGAGTACTGCCAGGCGAGGAATTCCTCCACCGTCAGCGTATAACGGGTGCAGGCTTCCTCGAGGGACAGGAGACCACCGCGCACTGCGGCGACCACCTCCGCCTTGCGGCGAATGACCCAGCGTCTCGTGCCCGGGGCCGGCAGATCGGCGATGGTCAGCGGACTGCCGTCGGGCCCGATGACGTATTTCACCCTCGGGCGATGGGGTTCGGTCAT
>CAWIXG010000010.1:0-284350 GCA_963839985.1 uncultured Alphaproteobacteria bacterium
GGTCCGGGACGTCCTCGGTGCGTTCGCGCAACGGCGGCAGCCGCAGCGGCACGACGTTGAGGCGGAAGAACAGATCCTCGCGGAACAGCCCCTGCTGGATCAGGACTGCGCAGATCCTTGTTGGTCGCGGCGATGATGCGCACGTCGCTCTTGATCGGCGTGCGGCCGCCGACGGTGGTGTATTCGCCCTGCTGCAGCACGCGCAGCAGCCGCGTCTGCGCTTCCATCGGCATGTCGCCGATCTCGTCGAGGAACAGCGTGCCGCCTTCGGCCTGCTCGAAGCGGCCGGACGCGCGGCGTGTTGGCGCCGGTGAAGGCGCCCTTCTCGTGGCCGAACAATTCGGACTCGATCAGGTCGCGCGGGATCGCCGCCATGTTGATGGCGACGAACGGCCCGGTGCGCCGCTTGCCGTAGTCGTGCAGCGCGCGCGCGACCAGTTCCTTGCCGGTGCCGGACTCGCCCGTGATCATCACGGTGAGATCGGTCTGCATCAGCCGCGCGAGGATGCGGTAGATTTCCTGCATGGCCGGCGAACGGCCGACCAGCGGGATGTTGTCGAGCTCCTCGGCCTTGCGGCCGGCGCGCGCGCGCTCCTTCGGCTCGGACAGCGCGCGGCCGACGATCGCGATCAGTTCCTTCAGGTCGAACGGCTTCGGCAGATATTCGTAGGCGCCGCGCTCGGAGGCGCGGATCGCCGTCATGAAGGTGTTCTGCGCGCTCATGACGATGACCGGCAGGTCGGGCCGCAGCCTTCTTGATGCGCGGCAGGAGGTCGAACGCGTTCTCGTCCGGCATCACGACGTCGGTGATGACGAGGTCGCCGTCGCCCTGGCTGACCCAGCGCCACAGCGTGGCGGCGTTGCCGGTCGAGCGGACCTCGTAGCCGGCGCGCGACAGCGCCTGGTTGAGCACCGTCCTGATCGCGGCATCGTCGTCGGCGACGAGAATGCTTCCGGCAGGCATCGTGTTCCTCTTCAGTTCCGCCACGCGGCAAGGCGTCGTCGCGCTGTGAACATCGGCATCAGACACGCGAAAAATGGTGCGGCGCGGCTGCGACTCGCATTCGATGATCCCGCCATGGTCGCCGACGATCTTGGCGACCAAAGCAAGACCGAGGCCGCTTCCGGTCGGCTTGGTGGTGACGAACGGATCGAACAGATGCGGCATCAGGTCGTCCGGCACGCCGCGGCCGTTGTCGCTGCACGCAGAATTCGAGCGGCAGCGACACGCGCGTCTTGGTGCCCGGCACCGACAGCCGCACGCCGGGGCGGAACGCGGTGGTCAGCTGGATCTCGCCCGTCCGCGCTGCGTCGCCGATCGCTTCGGCGGCATTCTTCACCAGGTTGAGGAACACCTGGATGAGCTGGTCGCGATTGGCGAGCACCGGCGGCAGCGAGGGATCGTAGTCTCGACGAACTTGATGTGGCGCGCGAAGCCCGACTGCGCGAGCCGTTTTCACGTGGTCGAGCACCACATGGATGTTGACCGGCTCGCGCTCGACCGGCCGCTCGTCGGCGAACACCTCCATGCGGTCGACCAGCTTCACGATGCGGTCGGCCTCGTCGCAGATCAGGCGCGTCAGCGTGCGGTCGTCGTCGCTGGCGGACTGCTCGAGCAATTGCGCCGCGCCGCGGATGCCGGAGAGCGGATTTTTGATCTCGTGCGCCAGCATCGCGGCAAGCGCGATGACCGAACGCGCCGCGCCGCGATGGGTGAGTTGCCGGTCCATCTTGTCCGCGATGGTGCGCTCCTGCAGCATCACCACGACATGGCCGGGCCGCTCCGGCAGCGGCGCGACATGGAGGTCGACGAGGCGCTCGTTCTGCGTCCGCGGCGTCGAGAGATCGACGCGATATTCGTTCACCGCCGCGCCGCGATTGCGCACCTGGTCGATCAGCGCGAGCAGCGGCGAGCCGAACGGCACGAGATCGCGCAACTGATGCCGCCGCAGCAGCAGCATCGAGACTTCGAAGAAGGCTTCCGCGGCCGACATTGGCCTCGGCGATCTTGCCGTCCGGCGCCACCATCAGCACCGGATGCGGCAGCGCGTTGAGCACCGTGTCGGCGGTCTCGCCGCCAAAGAGCGCGCACGCGCCTGGTTCATGCCGCCGCCCTCCACGGCGAAGGCGTCGTAGGCCTCGGCCAGACGGCGGCGCGACCTCGGCGGGGTCGTCCGACGGTCAGAACATGCGCGCGCGTTGTCTTCAGTTGCTCGGGCGAGATGCCGGCCGTCTCGGCGGCGGCATCGAGCGCCCAGCCGAGATGCTTGCGCGCGTGGCGCACGCCGATGCGCGCGCCGTGATGGGTCAGCATCTCGTCATAGAGCGCTGCGATGAGCACGAATTGCTCGCCGAGCGGCGGCGCCGCGCGCTTCTCGGCCGGTGGCGAAATAATGCGCAAGATCGCCGGGAAACCACGGCCGCCCGTTGCGCGCCGCGTCCGACCATCACGCGCATCCGCGCCGGATTGCGCCAGCGCCGCGACGGCGCGCTCGAAGTCGGTCACGTCGCCGTTGACCACGACCGGGATCGATACGGCGTGCTTCACGGCGCGCACCGCAGCCCAGTCCGCCGCGCCCTTGTAGAACTGGCAGCGCGTGCGTCCGTGCACCGTGATGAGGCGAACGCCGGCCGCTTCGGCACGGCGCGCGAGCTCCGGCGCGTTACGGCAATGATCGTCCCAGCCGAGCCGCATCTTCAGCGTGACCGGCACATCGACCGCGCCGACGACCGCGTCGATCAGGGTCAGCGCATGATCGAGATCGCGCATCAGCGCGGAGCCGGACTGCGCGCCGGTCACGTGTTTTGCCGGGCAGCCCATGTTGATGTCGATGATGTCGGCGCCGGTGCCTTCGGCGATGCGCGCGCCCTCCGCCATCCAGTGCGGCTCGCAGCCGGCAAGCTGCACGATATTGAGGCCGAGCCCCTCGCCGTCGAGCCGGCGCTGCGCGTCGCGCTTGCCTTCGGCGAGCGCCGCGCTTGCGATCATTTCGGAGATCACCGCGCCCGTGCCCAAACGGGCGGCAAGCCGGCGGAACGGCGCATCGGTGACGCCGGACATCGGCGCGAGGAAAACGCGATTCGGCAAAACGGCCGGCCCGATGGCCAGCGGTTTGGCGAGATCCCCCGTCGTTGGAGGCAGCGTCGCGGCTTCAATGCACACTATTTAGGCGTCCAATCATATGCTCAGAGTTTAGCCATTTTCGTCGCCGCCGCAAGTGCTGCGATGCAGCATTGATCCTCCTGGCCAAGACAGCGCGAAATTGCGGTTTGCCATGCTGAACGGAGGCGCTAAAGGCTTAAGCCGGATCGATGAACCGGGGCAAGTGATGGCAGTGCGCGTTGCCGCGGTGGTGGTGGCGGCCGGCCGCGGAACGCGGTCTGGGCTCGATTTTCCCAAGCAATACAAGGTGTTGGGCGGAACCCCGATGGTGCGCGCGAGCCTGCGCGTGTTCACCGAGCACCCGGGGGTGGACCTCGTGCTGCCGGTCATCCATCCCGACGATTCTGCCCGCTTCGCCGCCGCGACCGAAGGGCTGCGGCTCGCCACGCCGGTGCCCGGCGCCGCGACCCGCCAAGGCTCGGTCAGAGCCGGCCTTGAGTCGCTCAGCAAGGACGCGCCCGAGATCGTGCTGGTGCACGACGCCGCGCGGCCATTCACCTCGCAGGCGCTGGTCACCCGCGCGATCGAGACAGCACGCGCGAGCGGCGCCGCGATCCCGGGCCTGCGCGGTGACCGATACGGTGAAGCTGGTCGATGAGCATGGCGGCGTCGCCTCGACCCTCAACCGCGCCGCACTGCGCACCGTGCAGACGCCGCAGGCGTTCCGCTATACGGCGCTGCTCGATGCGCATCGCCGCGCCGCCGACGCCGGCCGCGAGGATTTTCCCGATGATGCGGCGCTGATCGAATGGGCGGGGTTGAAGGTCACGGTATTCGAGGGTGAGCGCGCCAACATGAAAATGACGACGCCGGAGGATTTCGCCCGCATCGAGCGCGACGCGCAGGCGGCGCTGTCGGACGTGCGCACCGGCATCGGCTACGACATCCACGCGTTCGATCAGGGCGGCGATCACGTCTGGCTCGGCGGAATCAAGATCCCGCATGCGCGCAAGCTGCAGGGCCATTCCGATGCCGACGTGGCGCTGCATGCGCTGACCGACGCGATCCTCGGCGCGCTCGCCGACGGCGACATCGGCGTGCATTTTCCGCCGAGCGACGAGACAATGGCGCGGCGCCTCGTCCGACCGCTTCCTCGCCTTCGCGGTCGAGCGCGTGAAGCAGCGCGGCGGCGCGGTCAGCCATCTCGACGTGGCGATCGTGTGCGAGGCCCCGAAGGTCAATCCGCATCGCGACGCGATGCGCGCGCGCATCGCCGAGATTGCCGGCCTTTCGATCGACCGCGTCGGCGTCAAGGCGACCACCAACGAGAAGCTCGGCGCGATCGGCAACGGCGAAGGCATCGCGGCCTATGCGACCGCCACGGTCCGCCTGCCCTGGAGCGCGCCGTGATCGACGCGGAGACGCGCGCGCTGGCCGAGCGCGTGCTCGCCGCCTGCCGCGCGCGCAAGTGGACGGTCGCGACGGCGGAATCCTGCACCGGCGGACTGGTCGCGGGCGCGCTGACCGAAATCGCGGGCTCGTCCGACGTGGTCGATCGCGGCTTCGTCACCTATTCGAACGCCGCCAAGATGGCGCTGCTCGGCGTGCCGGAGGCGACGCTTGCGGCGCACGGCGCGGTCAGCAAGCCGACCGCCGAAGCGATGGCGCGCGGCGCGCTCGAGCGTTCTGGCGTCGATCTCACGGTCGCGATCACCGGCGTCGCGGGTCCGGGCGGCGGCTCGGCCGAGAAGCCGGTCGGGCTGGTGCATTTCGCGGCGGCCGCGAAAGACGGCCGCCTGATCCATCGCGAGAAGCGCTACGGCGATGTCGGGCGCTCGGAAGTCCGGCGCGCTCTCGGTGATCGAGGCGCTGACGATGCTGCTGGAGCTGCGAGCCTAGCGTCCGAGCTTCTTGCGCAGGATCGCGCCCATGATGTCGGAGTAGTCGTCGGTCCAGGCCGCGACCGTCGACGCCTGCCGGCCTTCTCCCAGCCTTCGCGCGGCAGCGGCGCCGAGATCGGCCTCGTTGCGCGCCAGCGCGGCGACCTGCGCGTTGGCGCGGTAATCCGATCATGAAGTCGTTCGCCTTGTCGTCGGTCTTGCCGACGACGACCAGGCCTTCCGCCGCGCCGACCGCCGCGACGACGTTCGCGAGCTCCATGTGCCGGTTGGAGATGTGCATCAGGATCATGCCGCGCGGCGACAGCCGCGCCAGATAGCCGCGCAACGCCTCGCGCGTGAGCAGGTGCACCGGGATCGCGTCGGAGGAGAACGCATCGAGCACGATCAGGTCGAACTGCTGCGGCGACGCGGCAAGCGTCAGCCGCGCATCGCCGAGCACGATCGGCGCCGCGGCGCGCAGCTCGGACAGGAAGCGGAACATGCTCGGATCGCGCGCGAGCCGCACCACTTCCGGATCGATCTCGAAGAAGGTCCAGCTCTCGCCGTCGTGCCGATGGCAGGCGAGGCTGCCGGCCCCGAGCCCGACGACCGCGACGTTCTTCAAGCCGCCCTGCGCGGCGCGCGCCGCCGCGACGCCTTCCGAGATCGGCCCGCCGAAATAGTAATAGGTGAGCGGCTCGGGCCGGCCGGTGACCGGCGTGCCGTCGGCCTCGCGCACGCGCTCCGCGCCGTGGATCGTGGTGCCGTGATAGCAGGATGCGATGCGTGCCGGTCGAGGTCTCGACCACCCGATGCACGCCGAAGAAGCTGCGCGTCGTCTCGATCGACGGCGAGGCCCGGCTGCCAGACGCCGGTGACGATGAAGGCCACGACCGCAAGCGCGGCGAAGCGCGCGGTGTCGCGCCGCTGCAGCAGCATCAGGCCGACCAGCGCGACCAGCGCGACCTGGAACGGCAGCGCGGCCTTCTCGCTGCAGGCGCACGTCGACGACGAACGGCAGCAGGATCGCGAGCGCCGCGAACGCCGAGCGCCGGCGAGATGCGCCACAGGAAGCTGCGCACGCTGCCGCTGAACGCGCCGGGCAGCGCCAGCAGCGCCGCGACGATCAGGATCGGATATTCGTAGGTGCGGTTGAAGATATGCGGCGCGAGCAGCCCCGCGAACATGCCGCCGATCACGCCGCCGAGCGAGGTCCACAGATAGAACTCGGTGAGCAGCGCGGGCGCCGGCCGGCGCGCATAGAGCTCGCCGTGGCAGGCGAGCGCGAGCACGAACAGCGCCAGCAGGTTGAGCGCGATGCATGGCGAGCCAGTATTCGCGGTCGCCGCCGAGCAGCGAGATCGCGAGCGGCGCCACCAGGAACGGCACGAGCTTGATGACCAGCGCGTGCGAGAACCACGGCCGCTCGCGGAACACCGCCACGAAGGTCAGCAGATAGAGCGCGAGCGGCAGCACCCAGAGCAACGGCGCCGCCGCGACATCGGTCGAGATGTAGGCCGTGACCGCGATCACGAGGCCGGCCGGAATGGCGGCGAGCGCGATCCAGGCGAAGCGGTCGCGCCAGCGTCGGCCTGGCGACCGCGCGCTGCCGCGCGCGCGATCGCGTTCCCTGCGCCGCGCGCCGCGACGATCGCCGGCGACCGCGATCAGCAGCGCGAGCAGCGCAAAGCCGACCGACCAGACCCAGGCCTGCGCGCGCAGCGGTCAGCAGCGGCTCGATCGCCAGCGGATAGGCGAGCAGCGCCGCGAACGAGCCGAGGTTGGACGCCGCATAGAGCACGTAAGGGTTGCGCGCCTGCGGATGGCCGCTGGCGGCGAACCAGCTCTGCAGCAGCGGCGCGCTCGCCGACGAGCGCGACGAACGGCAGCC
Organism: uncultured Alphaproteobacteria bacterium; assembly: GCA_963839985.1. Classification (GTDB taxonomy): domain Bacteria; phylum Pseudomonadota; class Alphaproteobacteria; order Rhizobiales; family Xanthobacteraceae; genus PALSA-894. The sequence goes on from CAWIXG010000010.1 coordinate 6,875, forward strand.
CGATCGAGGCGGCGAACAGGCCGACCAGCCACAGCCCGACGCCATCGCGACGGCGGCGTCGCCGAAGCCGGCCGCGATGCCGATCGGCAGGGTCAGCGCCGCGACCGCGAGCACGCCGAGATGGACCAGCGCCGCGCGGCCGACGGGCAGCGTGCGCGCGAGCAGGTGCGCATAGGCGTAGCCGGCCAGCAGCGCGGCCTGGAAGAACACCATCGCGACCGACCACACCGACGGCGCGCCGCCGAGCATCGGCAGCACCATCTTGGTGAACATCGGCTGAACGGCGAACAGCAGCAGCGCGGAGGCAAACAGCGTGGCGGCGAAGAGCGGGAGCGCGAAGCGCGGCTGGATGCGGCGAATGAGCGGAGCCGTCTGGTCGTGCAAGGTCATGGAACGCCCACTTTCAAGATCGGGCGCAACCTAGCCGCGCGCGGCCTTAAGATGTGCTTACCCGGCCATAGACCGCGTCGGCGCGGCGCTCGAACGCCTCGGCGAAGCGGCGGAACGCGGCTTCGAACATCGCGCCCATCAGCATGCCGAGCACGCGGCTTTTGAACTCGTAGGCGATGAAGAACTCGACCTCGCAGGCTCCCTCCCCGGTCGGCGTGAAGGTCCAGCGGTTGTCGAGCGTGCTGAACGGGCCGTCGAGATATTCGACCTGGATCTTCAGGTTCGGCCGGTCGAGCGTCACGCGGCTGACGAAGGTCTCGCGCATCAGCTTGTAGGCGACCGTCATGTCGGCGACGAGCGTCTCGGTCGCCCTCGCCCGGCCGTGCGCTTGCGCACGCGCAGCGCCTGGCAGAGCGGCACGAATTCCGGATACTTCTCGACGTCCGCCACGAGATCGAACATGTCGGCCGCGGAATGCTGCACGCGCCGCTTCGTGCGGAATTGCGGCATCAGCTCCGCTCCCGCTGCGGCCAGAGAACCTCGCGGCTTGTGCGCGTCGTCGTGAAGGTCACCAGCCGCTGGTCGGCACGCAGCGCGGCGAAATAGGCCAGAATGTCGCGGCCGCTGCTTCGGCGCGAAAGGTCCACACATAACGCAGGAAAGTCCCAGTCGAAGTGCTCCGGACAGCCGGGCGCCATCTCGGGCCGCACGCGTGCCGTAGCTCGTGGCGGTCGCGCATGAAGCGACGCCGAGCGAAGGCAGATCGCAGCGCGGCAGGTCGAACCAGATCATGGCGTCGGCGCGCGCGCGGCGAAGCTCGACACGCGCCATAGGTCATATAGTTGCCGTCGATGACCCAGGCGGGCTTTTCGGCCATCGCGCGTCACGCATGGCGGTGAAGTCCGGCCTGTCACGGGTTCGCGCCAGCCCGGCTGCCAGAACAGCGCGATCGAGAGAGACGAACGGGACGCCGAGCTTGTCGGCGAGCGCGCGGGCGAAGCGTGCGTCTTGCCCGGCGCCGGAGCAGCCGATGACCAGCACGCGCTGCATGGCGTCAGCCGCGTTGCGCGGCGCGCGCAGCCTTGAGGCGCGCGAAATCCTCGCCGGCATGATGCGAGGAGCGCGTCAGCGGCGAGGCCGACACCATCAGGAAGCCCTTGGCGTAGGCGATGGTCTCGTAGGCCTTGAACTCGTCCGGCGTGACGAAGCGCATCACCGCGTGGTGCTTGCGCGTCGGCTGCAGGTATTGCCCGATGGTGAGGAAATCGACGTCCGCGGCGCGCAGGTCGTCCATCAGCTGCAGCACTTCGTTCCGCTCTTCGCCAAGCCCGACCATGATGCCGGACTTGGTGAACATCTGCGGGTCGAGCTCCTTCACCTGCTGCAGCAGGCGGATCGAGGCGAAATAGCGCGCGCCCGGCCGCACGGTGAGATACTTCGACGGCACGGTTTCGAGATTGTGGTTGAACACGTCGGGCCGCGCCGCGACGACGGTCTCGATCGCGCCGTCCTTGCGCAGGAAGTCCGGCGTCAGGATTTCGATCGTGGTCGCGGGCGCCGCGGCGCGGATCGCCGCGATGGTCTCGGCGAAATGCCGCGCGCCGCCGTCATCGAGATCGTCGCGATCGACCGAGGTGATGACCACGTGATTGAGCCCAAGCTTCGCCACCGCCTCGCCGACATGCGCGCGGCTCGTTCGCGTCGAGCGCGCCCGGCAGCCCGGTCTTCACGTTGCAGAACGCGCAGGCGCGCGTGCACGTGTCGCCCATGATCATGAAGGTCGCGTGCTTCTTGTCCCAGCACTCGCCGATATTGGGGCAGCCGGCCTCCTCGCACACGGTGTGCAGGCCGTTCGCGCGCACGATCTTCTGGGTCTCGCTATAGCCGCGCGAGACCGGCGCCTTGACGCGGATCCAGTCCGGCTTGCGCAGGATGGGCGCGTCCGGCCGGTGCGCCTTTTCGGGGTGGCGCGGGCGCGCAGTGAGCGTGTCGACGATGACGGCCATCGGGAGCCTTTCGGCTCCTTACTTACGCAGCGCGGCGGTGCCTCGCAAGTACGCGCGAATGTGCGGTTACCGCACGATTCAGACACGATGTCAGGCCAGCACCAAACGGTCGCGACCGATGACGCGTCCTTGCCAGATCAGCGCGACGCCGCACCGCGATGACGGCGCAAGCCATGATCAGCGTGACGATCTGCCAACCGGAAGCTGACGTCGGCCATGCGATCCCTTCACCGCCTTGCGCCGGCGTCGCCGGCGAGCCGACCGCGCCGGGCAGCCGCAGCGGCGGCGCGGTGAGCAGGAAGCGGTTGCGCTTTTCTCGCGCAGCCAGTCGGCGAGCTCGCTCAGGTACCAGAGCTCGCCGAGATAGACGCCGAGCCGGAACAGGCAGTGCGCGTGCAGCGGCAGCGAGGCGCAGACGTCGCTCGACGCAGGGCCGCGACGGATGCGCCTCGACCGCGTAGTTGTCGGAGATCAGCGCGACGAGACCCGCGTCGGTCACCCATTGCTGCAACCGGTCGTCGCGCCCGTCGAGCACCGCGCAGACATGGTGGATCGAGTCGTCGGGCTTGCGGTCGAACTCGAGCAGCACCCGGTCGAAGCCGGTGCGCAGGCAGACGAAGTCGCCCTGCTCGACCGTGACCTTGTCCTTCTCCAGAATGCCCATCAGGTCCTCGTAACCGACCATCTTGCGCTCGCGCCCGAAATGCGCGTGCAGGTCGATCATCACGGCGCGGCCCTGCACGCCGGTCGCCGCCATGTTCTCGATGCCGAGCTTGCGTCGCGCCGGCGTGGCCCGCGGTCGCGACCTCCTTGCCGCCGCGATAGTCGACCGGGCCGACGATGTGCTCGCCGGCGCGGAAGCCGTTGTAGAACACCATCTCGGGCTTGCCGTCGCCGTCGACGTCGAACTGCTGGCCGACATGCGCGAGGCTGTCCCACTGCGTCGAGTATTGCAGCGTGAGCAGCACGACGTCGTCGCACACGACATCGACCAGCTTCGGATCGTCGCGCGAGAGCGGATAGGCCATGTTCGGCTTGCCGCCGCGCTGCGTCGGCGAGAGCACCGGCGGATTGCGGCGCGGGTTGAGGACGCTGCCGCCCGGATAATCGAGCGGCATCGAGAGGCAGAACGAGAGTCCCTCGCGCACCTCGGCGACGCCCTGCTTCACCTTCTCGGGCGTCACCAGATTGAGCCGGCCGAGCTGGTCGTCGGGGCCGAAATCGCCCCAGGTGGAGCCTGCGGGCTTGATCTTCCAGCGCGGATTGGGCACGCGGACCTCCCTGGTTTTCGTTGTCTGGAGCAACTGTAACGGCAAAGTCGGGCACTAGTAGCTGATGATGAATTCGCAGCCGCTCGCGGTCTTGAACTCGCGCGTGGCGCGGCCGGTGGACAGCACAAACTCCATGACCGTCGCGTCGTCGTGGCAGCACACGAAAGCATGCTCGCCGTCGGCCGCAAAGCCGAAGCCCATCGGCGCCTTGCGGGTGGCGAGCGAGCCGGTCTGCTGCAGCGTATCGGCACGGTAGATCGCCACATGGCAATCGAGCAGCGACGAGACCACGACGGTGCGCCCGTCGGGCGATACGCGCACGCGGCGAAGCTGGTTGGCGGTTCCCGGCGCGCCCTCGATCGGCATCGTCGCCCGCATCGCGTGGGTGCGCGCGTCGAAGGCGTAGAGCTCGCCCTTGCGGTGCGCGCAGACGAAAAGCGTCCCGCCGTCGGGCGAGACCGCCAAGCCTTCGGCGAGATTGGGAATGTTGATTTTGCCGACCGGCTTGCGGCGCGCCGCGTCGATCGACCGCGACGAGATCCGACGGTCTTGCACGAGGCGAACACCTGCCCGCCGCTCGCCGCGACCCAGTGCGCGCTGGCCGCCGATATCGATGCGCTCGACGCGATCGCTGCCTGGATCGATCGCCAGCACGGCGTCGCCCAGTTCGGCCGTCGCCCACAGCGTGTCGCCGGCCATCATCACGCCGTGCGGCGCCAGATCGGCGCCAACGTCGATCATGCGTTCGAGCGAACGCGGTGGCCAGATCGATCACCGCGATGCGGCGGTCCGGATTGTTGTTCTTGCCGAAAATGCCGCCGCCATAGACCGAAGCGAACACCTTGCGCGCCGTCCGGCGACAGGATCATCTCGTGCGTCGAGGCCGGCATGTCGATCTCGCCGGTGAGCGCGAACGTCGCGGCGTCGAAGAACTGCACCTTGTTGGCGGTCTTCGCCGTGACGATCGAGATGCGGCCCGCCGGGCCGATTGTTCGGATCGGTCATGCGTCGAGCCTGATCGCGGGATCGAAGCCGAGCTCCATCCGCGCCTTGGTGATCGCGACCGCGCCGTCGTCCTCGGCGATGTTGTAGATGCCCGCGCCGCGTTCGAGCGCAAGCAGCGCCGCGTGCGCCGCCGCATCGACGTGCAGCGGTCCGCGGCCGTCCGGCGTTTCGGTCCAGGTGCCGGGGCCATACAGGCGGCCATAGCGCAGCACGACGCCCTCGATCGGCGGCGTGCGCAGCACCGCCCATTCCAGCGCCGCGACGCCTTCCGCGGTGCGCTTGCCCGGCCCTTCCAGCGCGAGCGGATCGCTCTCGTGGTGCGGCTCCGGTCCCGGCGCGTAGGCAAACGCGACGCTCTGCGCGATCACGCGGCGCGCGCCCGCGGCTTTCGCGGCCGCCATCAGGTTGCGCGTGCCTTCGATGCGGATGCGGGCATTCGCCTCGCGCGTCGCCGCGTAATTCGCCGGATCGTTCGCGTCCGGCAGGTCGGTGAGCTGATGGATGACCACGTCGGGCCGCGCCGCGACCACCGCCTGCTTCAGCGCGTCGGCGTCGAACACGTCGACGATCGACCGGCCGGCCGCACATCGCCTCGATCGACCCGGCCTTTGCGGCCGAACGGGTCGTTCCGGTGACCTCGTGGCCCATCAGGACGAGGAGCGGCGTCAGGCGCCGTCCGATGACGCCCGCGGCTCCGGCAAGGAAAATCCGCATAGTGGAAGATTAGCGCATTTTCAGGCGAAGTGTGCAGCGGTTCGCCGCAGAAAATGCGATCAATGTCACGAGTCTTCGCACATGCCGCGCCTCCGCAAGAGCTTCTTCAACCGCAGCGTCCACGAGGTCGCGCCCGATCTGATCGGCGCGACGCTGCTGTTCGACGGCGTCGGCGGCATCATCGTCGAGGTCGAGGCCTATCACCACACCGACCCGGCCGCGCATTCCTATGGCGGCGCAGACCGAGCGCAACGCCGTGATGTTCGGCCCGCCCGGCTACGCCTATGTGTATCGCTCCTACGGCATCCACTGGTGCGTGAACTTCGTGTGCGAGCGCGCGGGAAGCGCGAGCGCGGTGCTGATCCGCGCGCTCGAGCCGACCGAAGGGCTTGGCGGCGATGCATCGCCGCCGCCGCAATCGCCGACGCGCGGCTGCTCTGCTCCGGCCCGGGCCGCCTCACCGAAGCGCTCGGCATCACCCGCGCGCACAATGCGCTGCCGCTCGATGCGCCGCCGTTCGAGCTGTGGGCGCGCAAGGACGCGCCGGAGATCGCCGCGGGACTGCGCATCGGCATCACCAAGGCGGTCGACCTGCCCTGGCGCTATGGGCTGAAGGGCTCGCGGTTCCTCAGCAAGCCGTTCCGGCCGCTGAGTCTGATCCAACGCGATGAACATGGCCTCCGCTCGTCCCCGCGAAGGCGGGGACCGTTCTGGCCCCTGGATTCCGCTTGCGCGGGAATGAGCGGAGTTCGTTTCAATGTTCGCGGATCAAACTCTAGACGCGTGACAGGAGCGACACGATGATCAAGGTGGGCGTGTTCTATCCGCTGACGGCCAAATTCGACTGGGACTACTACCTCACAAGCACACGCCGATGATCCAGAAGCTGCTGTCGCCGGCGCTCAAGAAAGTCGACATCGAGCAGGGTCTTGCCGGCGGCGGTCCGGGCGCGCCCGCGACCTACACGACGATCTGCAACCTGCATTTCGACTCGGTCGAGGCGTTTCAGAGGGCTTTCGCGCCGCACGCGCAGGCGATCATGAGCGACATCGCGAACTACACCGACGTGCAGCCGGTGGTGCAGATCAGCGCCGTGAAGATGTAGCGGGCGCCTATTGCGTGGCAGCCATCACCAGCGCGGTGTCGAAAAATTCGTAGAACTCGACGATCTTGCCGTCGCGGAAGCGCCAGAAGTCCGCCTTCGGCGTTTCGAAGTCCTTGCCGGTTTTCTTGTTGCGCCAGGACGTCGTGCATCGCACGAACACGATATCGCCCTCGGCGACGTAGTTCTCGATGGTGTAGTGGATCATCGTAAAGTCGCCGAGCAGCCCATCGAAATAACCGCGCAGCGCCTGTTTGTTGCTGACCGGCTTGGTGAACGCCAGCGGCGGCGCGCCGCGCGCGATCGATCCGAACTGGATGTCGTCGGCCACGATGTTCATCCAGTAGTCGAGGCTGCCGCCCTTGCTGTCGTGCCACAGCTTGTAGCCTTCCTTCAGAAGTCCGACGTTGCGCGCCTCGTTTCCCATCGCTTTACCCTCCGGCATCCGCGCAAACTAACACGAACGAAGAAACGGCAACAACTGTGGGTTAGGTCGCCGGCGCCGGGCCGGCGCTCGTGACCGGCCGCAGCCCCGCACGCCAGCGCAGGTGGAGGATCAGCCCGGACGGCAGGGTCGCGAGCACCGGCGCCTGCGGCAGCCCGGCGGCGCCGAGCAGGTCGGCGATCCAGTGATTGCAGACCTTGAAAATGCTGAACGTGCCGTTCGCCGGATAGAACAGGCTCGGGCCGTAGAGGCCGCGGCCGAGATCGGGCAGCGCGCCGTTTTCCGGCGGCACGAAGCTCGCCTCGAGCTGTTGCAGCATCTGGTCGAAGCCGTTGCGCGACAGCGGGATGCGCACCAGCTCGGCACCCGTGAACATGCGCGCCGGATCGTCGGCCGAGACCGACGACATGCAGCACGGTCGTGTTGCCGGGCCAGAACAGCGCACGCAGCGACAGCAGAAACGGGACGTCGCGGACCGTCGGCACCGAGCGGTAGAATTCGCGGTCGCCCCAGCCGAACTCGATCCATTCGAATGACCGCGAAGCGCTGCGTGACCGCGATCAGCGCCGGATAGCCGCGGCCGCTCGCGTACTCCGCCAGTGCGGCGCGCGGCAGCGCGAGGCCGGCGTGATAGCCGTTGCTGACGAGGACGACCTCGATCTTTCCGCGCATCCGGGCGCGGCGGCCAGAGCATCGGGTCGGCCGGACGCGCGGTGATGAACGCCGCGCCGGCCAGCACCCAGATCAGCAGCAGCAGCGCGATGCCGATGCCTGCCGCGATGCGTCCCGCCCAGCGCCGCATGTCATGACGCCTGCTTCAAGCCGCTCCAGCGCTTCGAGGATTTTCGCGCGGCGGCCTTCGGCCTCCTCGCGCTTTTCCTTCTCGCCCTCGATGATCTCCTCGGGCGCCTTGCGCACGAACTCCGGATTGCCGAGCTTGGCGTCGACGCGCTTGATGTCGGCGTCGGCCTTGGCGATTTCCTTCTGCAGCCGCGCCTGCTCGGCCGCGACGTCGATGATGCCCTTGAGCGGCAACGCCGCGACCTCGTCGCGGACCACCAGCTGCACCGAGCCCGGCCGGCGCGGCGTCGGCGTAGGAGACCTCCGACACGCGCGCGGCGCGCTTGAGGAAGTCGGCCCAGCGGCTCGCGCGCGCGCGCGTTTCCTCCGAGGCGTTGACCAGCGCGAGCGGCGTCGGCGCGGAAATGTTCATCTCGGCGCGCACCGAGCGGATCGCGCTGACCAGATCGACCAGCCAGCCGATCTCGGCTTCGGCTCGCGGGTTGTCGAGCCCGTCATGCGCGGGCCATTCGCCCAGCGCGAGCAGCGCCGGCGCGCGGCGCCGCCGCCGTCACCGCCCACAATTCCTCGGTGATGAACGGCATGAACGGATGCAGCAGCTTGAGCACCTCGTCGCGCACCCAGGCGACCATCGCGCGCGTCTCGGCTTTCGCCGCGCCGTCCGGTCCCATCAGCACCGGCTTCACCAGTTCGAGGTACCAGTCGCAATAGACGTTCCACACGAAGCGATAGGCCGCGCCCGCCGCCTCGTTGAACTTGTAGGCGACGATCGCCTCGGTGATCTCCGCGTTCGCCTTGGCGAGCTCGTGCGCGATCCACTTGTTCAGCGTCTCGGTCGCAAGCCGCGGATCGAAGCCCGGCGACCAGCGCGGCATCGTTCATCTCGGCGAAGCGCGCCGCGTTCCACAGCTTGGTCGCGAAGTTGCGGTAGCCCTCGACGCGCTGCGTCGACAGCTTGATGTCCCTGCCCTGCGCCGCCATGGCGGCCAGCGTGAAGCGCAGCGCGTCGGCGCCGTATTCGTCGATCAGCGCGAGCGGATCGATGACGTTGCCCTTCGACTTCGACATCTTGGCGCCGCGCTCGTCGCGCACCAGCGCATGGATGTAGACGTCGGTGAACGGCACCTCCTTCATGAAGTGCAGGCCCATCATCATCATGCGGGCGACCCAGAAGAAGATGATGTCGAAGCCGGTGACCAGCGTCTGGGTCGGGTAGTAGCGCTTCACCTCCGGCGTCTCGTCCGGCCAGCCGAGCGTCGAGAACGGCCACAGCGCGGAGGAGAACCAGGTGTCGAGCACGTCCTCGTCGCGCTTGAGGAAGCTCGCGCGGCGGTCCGAGCTCTCGGCGATCGTGTCGGCCTCTTCCTGGGTCAGCACGTCGTTGACGACGTAATAGGCGAGCGCTTCGGCCAGCGCCTCGTCCTCGGTCTCGGCGACGAACACCTTGTCGTCCGGCCCGTACCAGGCCGGGATCTGATGGCCCCACCACAGCTGGCGCGAGATGCACCACGGCTGGATGTTCTCCATCCAGTCGAAATAGGTCTTCTCCCAGTTCTGCGGCACGAACCGGGTGCGGCCGGTCTTCACCGCGGCGATCGCCATCGCGGCAAGTTCCTTCGCGTTGACGTACCACTGGTCGGTCAGGAACGGCTCGATCACGACGCCCGAGCGGTCGCCATGCGGCACCATGTGCGTGTGCGGCTCGATCTTGTCGAGCGCAGCCGGTCGCTTCCAGCCGCGCGACGATCGCCTTGCGCGCCGCGAAGCGGTCGAGGCCGTGCAGCGCGAGCGTCTCGGTCAAGCTCGGCGGACTGCGGCACGCCCTCGAGGAACGCGCTGTTGTCCTGCAGATCGAGCCCCGCCTCGATGGTCAGCACGCTGATCTGCGGCAGGTGATGCCGCCGCCCGACCTCGAAGTCGTTGAAGTCGTGCGCCGGCGTGATCTTCACCGCGCCGGTGCCCTTCTCGGGGTCGGAATACTCGTCCGCCACGATCGGGATGCGCCGGCCGACCAGCGGCAGGATCGCGTGCTTGCCGATCAGGTGACGGTAGCGCTCGTCGTCCGGATGCACCGCGACGGCGGTATCGCCGAGCATCGTCTCGGGCCGCGTCGTCGCGACGACGATGAAACTGCCGTCGGCGCCTTCGATCGGATACTTGATGTGCCACAGCGAGCCCTTCACCTCGACCTGCTGCACCTCGAGATCCGAGATCGCGGTCAGCAGCTTCGGGTCCCAGTTGACCAGCCGCTTGTCCTTGTAGATCAGGTCCTGCCGGTAGAGATCGACGAAGACCTTGAGCACCGCCTTGGACAGCCCCTCGTCCATGGTGAAGCGCTCGCGCGACCAGTCGCACGACGCGCCGAGCCGCTTGAGCTGGTTGGTGATGGTGCCGCCGGACTCGGCCTTCCAGGCCCAGACCTTCTCGAGAAACTTCTCGCGCCCGATGTCGCGGCGGCCCGGCTCCTGCCGCTCCATCATCTGCCGCTCGACCACCATCTGGGTCGCGATGCCGGCGTGGTCGGTGCCGGGCTGCCACAGCACGTCGCGCCCGCGCATGCGCTCGAAGCGGCAGAGGATGTCCTGCAGCGTGTTGTTGAGCGCGTGGCCCATGTGCAGCGAGCCGGTCACGTTCGGCGGCGGAATGACGATGGTGTACGGCTCGGCGCCACGCCGCTCCGGCCGCCCGCAGCGAAACGCCTGCGCGGCTTCCCACGTCTGGTAGATGCGCCCCTCGACGTCGCGGGGCTGATAGGTCTTCTCGATGGCCATGGGCGCTGAATAGGGATTGCGCCGCGCGCTGGCAAGAGATCGCGGCCGGCGCCCCTGAAAAGCAATGTCCCGGGCCGTTGCCGACCCGGGACACCGCGATCAAGAGAACGCGACTAGACGATCATCATGTCGTTCGCGTTCAGGACCACACCCGACTGGAGGTGCGCCAGCACGATCGCCGAGGCGGTCGTGCCATCCCCGCTGTAGTAGAGCGTGGTGGAGCTCGTGTCGTAGTGGAAGCGGCTGCTGCCCGAGACGAAATCCGCGTCGGCCGAGCTTTCGAACACGGTCGACATATCCATTCCCACCGCCAGATCGCCGCCGAAATCGATCGCCGAGACCGCGATCGTGTCGTGATCGCTGACGTTGTTGAAATCGGTGATGTTGTGGAGGCCGTTCGGCACCTGCTCGAAGGCGAAGATGTCGTCGCCCGCGCCGCCGGTCATGGTGTAGGTGCCGGAATTGCCGACGAGTACGTCGTTGCCGCCGCCGCCGTTAAGCGTCTGGCCGCCGTTGTTGCCGATGATGATGTCGGCGCCGCCGGTGCCGGTGAGCGTCGTGACGGCTCCGTTGTTGATGATCGTCGCCGTCGCCGGCCCGCTCACCGCGATGCCGTCGTTGATGTTGTAGGTGAACGAGCCGCCGGGCGTCGCATCATCCTCGAAGTAGGCATCGAACGACGGGAACGCATTGCCGCCCGAGCTGCTCAGGATGTCGTTCGCGAAGAGCGCATCGTTCGCGTCCGGATCGGTATCGTTGACCACCAGCGCCCAGTGCGGGATGCGCACGGTGCCGTTTGCGCCGACATCGGTGATGATGGTGTCAGCGACCGCGGTCGGTGCATCGTTGGCGCCGTGCAGCGTAACGGCGACGTTCTGGCCGACAGTCGCACCACCCTCGCCCGCGATCAGCACGGTGTAGGTCTGCGTGATCGACTCGCCCTCGCCGAGGAACTGGATATCGGCGTTGTCGACCGTGAAGTGCCAGTCGAGCGACCCGGCGCCCGCGCCTTCGGTGATCGGACTGAGTGAGAACGTTCCGACATAGTCCCCGCCCGCCGCCACGAAAGTCGCGGTGTGCGTGTCGCCGACCTCGATGTCGCTGAACGAGATCGATCCGTCCGTGCTCTCGGTCGCCGGCGCCGTCGCCGACGCGACGAGCACCTGGTCGAGGATCATGCCGGTGCCGTTGTCGGTGTAGTTGAACGACAGCGTCGAGTTGGTGTCGGTCGCGATCAGGTCGAACGTGTAGCGCGTAAACCCGTCGTAGGAGTCGACCTGGGAGAACACCGTCGCGCCGTCCCACGTGACGAACAACGTATTGTCGGTCGTTGTCGAATTGCCGTCGTTCGACCCCGGATCTCCGGTCACGACGAAGCTCAGCGTGTAGTGCTGGCCCGCGACCGTGGCGATGTCCTGCGAGACGCTCCCGGCGAAGGCCCCAAGCACCACCGAGTAATTGCCGAACTCGTCGCCGAGCGCGAGGAACTCGACCGACGAACCGCCGTCGGCGGTCCAGCCGGTGAAGTCGCCGGTCTCGAAGCTGCCGTTCACAATCGCGATCGGACCGACGTCCTCGGTCACCGAACCGAATGCATCGGCGCTGGTGATGATGGCCGCATCGTCCGCACCGAACACGCTCAGCGTGAGTGTCGTCGACTCGCTGCGGCCGATGCTGTCGGTCACCGTGAAGGTGAAGACCTCGGTGGCGGTGTCGCCGGCCTCGAGCGGATCGAGGTTGGAGTTGGCCTGGTAGAAGTAGGTGCCGTCCGAGAAGATGGTCAGGCTGCCGTACGCGCCGGCGACCGGACTGTCGACGTTGGCGGCGCTGCCGTTCACGTCGGTGACGCTCAGGGTCACGCCGAGGTCGCCGCCGTTGTCACCGGCGTCGGTGATGACATTGCCGGCCGCGACGATCGCGCCGTCATCGATGGCGGCCGTATCGAGAATCGAACCGGTCGCCGGGTTGACGGTCAGGTCGTCGGCAGCGCCCGTCGCCGTGATGGTGACCTGCTGGCTCGACGTGGTGACGCCGTCGCTGACGACGACGTCATAGGTGACGGTCAGCGTCTCCCCCGCCGCCAGGAAGTCGAGGTCGCGGTCGGGCAGCAGGAAGGTCCAGTCGACGCTGCCCGAGCCGGTGCCGGTCGAGTCGTTGAGCGCGGTCTGCAGCGCCGTCATCAAATCGTTGAACGTATCGGGCGGAACGTCCGGCCCGCCGGAATAGACCACCGACGAGACGATCGCCTGCACCGAATGCGTATCGGACAGATCGACATCGTTGAAGGTCAGCGTTCCGGTCGGCGGCGGGCTCGCCGGATCCGGCGAGCCGTTCTGGCCGGGCGCCTCGGCGACCGCCCCCGATCCGGGTCCACCGGTCACCACGACGGCATCGTTGGCGCCCTCGACCGTGATCGTCACGCTCTGCGAGGCGTTCGTCGGCCCATCGCTGACAGTCACGTTGTACGTCGCCGTGAGCTGCTCGCCCGCTGCCAGGAAGTCGAGGTCCTGGTCCGCGATGCTGAAGGTCCAGTCGACGCTGCCCGAGCCGGTGCCGGTCGAATCATGGAGCGTCGTCAGCAGCGCGCCGTTGAGATCGGTCTGCGTTGTGCCCGGGACGCTGCCGCCGGCCGACCAGCTGGCAGAGGCGAGTGCGACCGACACGGTATGCGTGTCGCCGACATCGGTATCGGTGAACGCGATCGAATCGGTCGGCACCGGCGTGCTGGTGTTCTGTACCGGCGAACCGGTCGTGTCGGCGAACTCGGCAACCGTTGTGGACTCCGGCCCGCTGGTGATCACCACCGGATCGTTGGTGCCGAGGATCTTGATCGTGACCGTCTGCGTGTCGAAGCCGCCGGCTCCGTCGGCAACCTTGACCGTGTAGGTGATGGTCAGCGTCTCGCCCGAGTTGAGGAAGGCGACCTGGTCGTTGTCGAGCGCAAAATTCCAGTCGACGTCGCCGAGCAGGTGCCCGGTCGAGTCGTGCAGGTTGGTGTGGAAAGCCGCCTGCAGCTGCGCGTTGGTCAGCGGCACGGCGCCGCCGCCGGAGCGCGACGCCGTCACGGTGGTCGATACGTTGTGCGCGTCCGACAGGTCGACATCGCCGAACAGCAGGTCGCCGCACGCGGTCAGGTCGCCGGATGGAGAGAGTTCTCACCTTCAGTCAGATGCTCGGTATCCGGCCCGCTGATGTAGATCGGCTTGTCGTTGGTGCCGAGCACGGTCACGACGACGTTCTGGTTGGTGATGCCGCCCTTCTGGTCGTCGACCTTCACCACATAGGTGATTTTGATTTGCTCACCGGCCGCGAGGTAATCAAAGGCGAGATCCGGTGCCGAGAAGGTGGTGTTGACCACGCCGTTGGTCGATCCGGCATTCTTGACGACATTGTCGATGTCGAAGAACGACATCAGCTCGGCGGTGCCGAGGCTGCCGGGGAGAATGCCGCTCGTATTGCCCGTCGCGGAGACGCTGAGCACGGTGGCGGTGTGGCCGGTGTTGTTGAGATCGGCGTCGGTGAACTGCAGCGCGATGTGGGCGGTGTCGGGCGAGAGCGAGAGCGTCTTGTTGGCTTGTTCGCTGAGCGTCGCGCCGGCGGAGGTCACGAACACCGGCTTGTCGTCGGTGCCGGTGACGGTGATCTTCACGGTCTGCTTGGTGCTGCCGCCGTGATTGTCTTTCAGGGTGACTTCGTAGGTGAGGACCAGCGTCTCGCCCTTGGCGAGGAAGTCAAAGTCGCGGTCGTCCTCGCTGTATGTCCATTTCAGCTTACCCGAGCCGTTACTGTCGGTGACAATCGAAGATGTGAGTCCCGCCTGGAATTTCGTAAGTGCTCCGGAGGGCAGCGTCGAGCCGCCCGACCATGTCGCGGTTTTCAGCGCCGTGGTCGTGGTGTGGGTATCGCTGTGGTCGCTGTCGGTGAAATTCATCGTCCCGGAGAGGACGTGGTCGACTGTCGAGCCGGTGGTGTTGGCGTCTTCGGAAAAACTTCCATTGGCCGCCGAGGATGTAATGGTCGGATTATGATTGGTCATGACTCAAGCCTCCCTGCCCGCACCCGTGAGGTGCTGGACCTGCCATTGCGCTGAATGAAGTTGATGCGGCGATTACGCCGCGGCCGTGCCGAACGCGAACTCCCGATGCCGAAGTCGAGGATGCTGTAGCGGCATCCTCGAACACTTTGATGACTTCAGCTTCGTCCCCGATCCCGCGACTGTCACAGATGCCCCCACCCGCGACTGCCCTGGCACGAAACCTCTACGCGAACGCGAAAAGGTTATTTCCTGAACCTACGCTGCGTCAACCACAGTTCGCTGCTTCAGAGAGAAAATCGTACGAAGTCTTTCTGTAGTGGAACTTTTTGCGCTTCAGCGTTGTGTCCGCATCGATCTGCCAATGGTTGCGTTGTCGCATCTTCAGCTTGTGCGCGAACCGCGAGCTTGTTTCCGGTTGGCCCGGCGGCGCAGTACAAGTCAGGAAAGCCGCAACGCATCAACGAGGCAGCGCCCTGCCCTCCGACTTTCCGCCCAGAGAGACGCCGACGCGCGCGATCGCGCTGCTCGCGCTTGCGGGCTTCGCCGTCGCAGGCGATGGTGCGCGCGACCGACTCGCTGTTGCCGCAGATCGCGGCCGACATCGGCGTCAGCGATCGGCGCCGCCTCGATCATCGTCACGCGTCTACGCGATCACGCACGGCTCGGTGCAACTGATCATCGGGCCGGTCGGCGACCGTTTCGGCAAGTTCACCTCGATCGCGGTCGCCTGCGCGCTCTGCGCCGTCACCGTGCTGGCCTGCGGGCTCGCGCAATCGCTGACCACGCTGGCGCTCGCGCGCATCGGGGCGGCGCTCACGGCCGGCTGGATCATTCCGCTCGGCATGGCGTTCGTCGGCGACGCCGTTCCCTACGAGCGGCGCCAGCAGGTGCTCGGCCGCTATCTGACCGGACAGATCACCGGGCAGCTGTTCGGACAGGCGGCCGGCGGCATCATCGGCGACCTGCTCGGCTGGCGCGCGGTCTTCTTCATCCTTGCGGCCGTATTCGCATGCGTCGCGATCGCGCTGTTCCGCGAACTTGCCGTCAATCCCGACGACGCGTCCGGTGCTGCGGCGCCGACGAGCGCTCGCGCGGCTTTGTCGCCGACTATGCGCTGGTGCTGGCCAATCCGTGGGCGCGCACCGTGCTGTTCGCGGCGGTCGTCGAGGCGGCGCTGATGTGGGGCGCGTTCGCCTATGTGGGGGCGGATCTTGCATCTGCGCTTCGGCCTGTCGTTCACGCTGATCGGACTGATCGTCGCGATGTTCGGCGATCGGCGGACTGACCTACGCGGCGCTGGTGCCGCGCCTGGTCGGGCGTTTCGGACAGATCGGCCTGGCGACCTTCGGCGGGCTGCTGATCGGCGCCGCCTATCTTGCGCTCGCCTTCGCGCCGGTGTGGTGGATCGCGCCGCGCAGGCGTCGCCGCGATCGGGCTCGGCTTCTACATGCTGCACAACACGCTGCAGACCAACGCGACGCAGATGTCGCCGCAGGCGCGCGGCACCGCGGTCGCGCTGTTCTCCTCCGCGCTCTATCTCGGCCAATCGCTCGGCGTCGCCGGCGGCTCGCTGCTGATCGACCGCGCCGGCGGCCGGCGATTTTCGTCATCGCGGCGCTGCTGTTGCCGGTGCTGGGATTGTGGTTTGCCGCGATGCTGCGGAAGCGCAGCGCCGCATGATTCCGAAAAGCGGAAACCGGTTTTCGGATCAAATCATGCGCAGATCGGATCAGATCATGCGCAAGAGGCTAACCGCGCCCGCGCGCGACGCGCTCGATCTCCTGCCGCACCAGCCGCTCGACCAGCGTCGGCAGGTTGTTGTCGAGCCAGTGCTGCAGCATCGGGCGCAGCATCTCCTTCACGAGGTCTTCCAGCGTCTTGGCGTTCTGCACCAGCACCGTATGGGCGAGCGCATTGAACGCGGAATCGACCGCGGCTGCGGTTGCGGACGAGATGATGTCCGGCTCAGCCGCCGCCACTGCGGCGGCGGCTGCGGCGCCGGGCGCGGCGGCTCGGCCATGCGCGGCGGAGGCGGCGCGTCTGGCTCGCAGGCGTCTCGTCGAAGACGACGTCCTGCTGCGCGTCGATCTTGCGGAACGCGGGCGCCGCCGGCGCCTGCATCGCTTCGGTCAGCTCGAGCACATCAGGCTCCGGCGCAGGCGGCGCAACCGGCGGCTGCGGATCCCGGCGCAGGCTCGTCAAGGCCCGCGAGCATCGCGTCGATGTCGTCCTGCTTCATCGCGGCGGGCGGCGGCGCAGGCGCCGGCTTCGGTGGCGGCGGCGGCTGGCGGCGTTCGGCTTTCGGCGGCTGGCGGCTCGGGCTTGGCCTCGGGCTTGGCCTCAGGCTTTTTGACGCCGTCGTCGTCGGCGATGATCCTCCGGATGGAGGCAAGAATCTCCTCCATCGAGGGCTCTTGCGCCTTCGCCGCCTGCGTCATCCGCCGCTTTCCTCTCGCATTCGCGGTTCGCGCTGCCGCCGCGCCCCGCGAATCAGTCGCGCAGACACGCAATATGCGAGGATTCGCGGGAGTTTGGCAGGCGCAAGGTTCGCCGCCAGCAAAGTCCTGTGGACAGGAGGCCGCCGGAACGCAGGTCCTGTACGGATTTAGAGCGGATACCGGTTTTCCGCGAAGACCATGCTGAAACGAAAGGTCAGCGCCCGTCCGGGGTGCGCACGCCGATCCACTTGTCGCGCACCTGATGATAGTGCACGCGCGGATCGTAGTCCTCGGTCTTGAGCCCAAGCGCCTGCGGCCCGAGCCGGCCGACCGCCGCCAGCAGCGTGAACGACGCCACCACGCGGTCGCGCTGCGCGGTCACCAGCGACACGCGCGCGTTGACCAGTTCCTGCTGCGCGTTGAGCACGTCGAGCGTGGTGCGCTGGCCGACGCGCGCCTCCTCGCGCACGCCGTTGAGCGCGACCTCGGTCGCGGTCACCTGCGCCTGCGCGGCGATGATCTGCGCCTTGGTGGCCTGCAGCGTGGCTCCAGCCCTGCACCACGCTCGCCCGCACGGTGTCGCGCTGCACGTCGAGCTCGATGCGGCGCTGCCCGAGCGTCTCCTTCGCCTGGCGGATGATCGAATACTCCGCGCCGCCCTGGTAGATCGGCACGTTGACGCGGCCGAGCACCGTGCCGGTGAGCTGGTCGAAACTGCCGGGCGCCAGATCCCAGCGCTTCTGCACGCTCGCCTCGGCGGTGACGGTCGGATAGAGCGAGCCTTCCGCCGCCTTCACGGCATACTGCGCGGTGTCGACGGTGTATTGCGCCGCCGTGACGGTCGGATGCGCGGCGGTGCCCTGCGCGATCGCGGCCTCAAGCGATTGCGGCGACAGCCGGTCGACCGGCATGGCGGCGCGCAGGCCGACCGGCTCGACGCCGACGACGCGCCGATAGGTGGCCTGCGAGGCCTTCAGGTTCGCTTCCGCGGACAGCACCTGCGACTGCGACGCCGCGACGCGCGATTCCGACTGCGCGACGTCGGTGCGCGTCACCTCGCCGACATTGAAGCGGTCGCGCGTCTGCTTGAGCTGCTCCTGCAGCACCTGCACGTTGCGCCGCTGCAGATCGAGGATCGCGGTATCGCGCAGCACGTTCATGTAGGCGGTCGCCGCATCGAGCAGCGCGGTCTGCACCGCGTTGCGCAGCGTCTCGCGGCCCGGCGAGCACGGTGGACTCGGCCTGGCGCGTCAGGTTGCCGGTGCGCTGGCCGTTGTAGAGCGTCTGCACCAGCCCGACGTTGCCGCCGCGCGGGCTGATATTGGTGTTGGTCTGGGTGAAGGCGCCGCCGGCGATCGTCGTCGATTCGAAATGCTGGTAGCCGGAATCGAACGGTGCCGGTGACGCGCGGACGATAGCCGGCGACCGCCTGCGGCACGCCCTCGTCGGTCGCGCGCAAGGCCGCGCGCTGCGCGTTCAGCGTCGGATTGTTCCGATAGGCCTGCGCCAGCGCGGATTCCAGCGTCTCGGCGCCGGCCACGCACGGCACGCCGAGCACAGCCGCAACAGCAGCCGCGCAGACCGTCCACCGCACGCCGGTCCCGACCATTTGACCCCATGACCCTACGGGAACGCGCCAACTGTGCCGTCGGCTGCCTTCCACCGCGATTGGAATCATAGGCTTGCGGTCGGCGGCACGAAACCCCTTGCGGGGTTGCGTGGGGATAAAAGCTGGGCACTGGCGCTTCGGCGCCACAGTCGCGGCGTGCGATCGTGCCACGGCGTGCGCGATGCCGACGCGAAACGGCGCTAAAACACGAAGGCTGCGGGCTTTGCGAAGCCGGGCAGCAGCGGCGCCGCGGCATCGAACACCGGCTGCGCGCCCAGGCGTGGCCGCCCGCCCTGCGATAGAGTGTCGCCTTGCCCATGGGCCCGACGCCCACAACCGCGACCAGCCGTCCGCCGTCCTTGAGCTGCGCCAGCAGCGAATCGGGAACGACCTCGGCGGCCCCTTCGAGCAGGATGACGTCATAGGGCGCGCCCTCCGCCCAGCCGGCCGCCAGCGGGCCGGATGGCGACCGCGAATTCGTCGGCGCCGAGCTGCGCCAGCGTCTCGCTCGCGCCGCGCGCCAGCGCGGCATCTTCCTCCAGCGCGACGACGCTGGCCGGCGAGCTTCGCCAGCACCGCCGCCGAATAGCCGGTGGCGCAGCCGACATCGAGCACGCGGTCGGTCGCGCCGATCCCCGCGGCCTGCAGCAGCTTGGCGAACACCATCGGCTTGAGCAGCGCGCGGCCGCTCTCGCTCACCGGCACGTCGAGATCGAGATAGGCGACCGCACGCCGCGCGGCAGGCACGAAGATCTCGCGCGGAACCTCGAGCAGCGCCGCGATGATGCGCAGGTCGGTCACGTCCGCCGGGCGGACCTGACGGTCGACCATGGTGCGGCGCGCCTGCGCGTAATCGACCATTGCGTGTCCCCGTTGAGCGAGACGAACTTGTGCGGCAGCGCTTTTCAAAACGCAAGATTCGCCGCGGCGCGTTCGGTTCATTGCCGGGCGCAGCATTGCGGCTGCCGGCACGGTCCGATATAGAGACGCGCCCTCGGCCGGACGTGCTCTCCGCCGAAGCCCGGCGACGTGGCGGAGTGGTTACGCAGCGGTCTGCAAAACCGTTTACGCCGGTTCAATTCCGGCCGTCGCCTCCACTTCCTTCTCCCGTTCTGATGCCTTGTTCGACCGCGGATTCGCGCCCGCCCGCATGGGCGTGCCGGGTCCGGTCGGATTCTATATTTGTATTGCTATGCAACATCGATTCCTGCTGCTATGCGGTAAGTAACTGTTTTCACACTGGTATACCAGTGTTATATTGAGTCGGAACAAGAACAAGCCGACCCGGAGACGAACAATGACCACCGCCACCCTGCCCCGCCTCGAAACCGGCGCAGCCACACGCCATCGGCGAGATCGCCATCGCGTTTTTCGAGGGCATTGTCGAAGGGCCGCGAGATGGCGACGCGCTACGAGCGCCTGATCGCGCCTGTCGAATGCGGAACTCGCGCGCCTCGGCATCACGCGCCAGGACATTCCGCGCGCGCCGTCAACGGCCTCAAGGGCTTCTGAGCCTCGCGTCTCGACGGCGCTCCACGCGCTCACGCGGCCCGGCGATCCAGCGCGATCGCCGGGCCGTTGTCTTTGCAATGCCTCAAACGTTTGGTATAGGCCCGTCGCGCTGGCGTGCTATCCGCCGCGCTCGTGTTCCCCGGTAGCTCAGCGGTAGAGCAACCGGCTGTTAACCGGTTGGTCGCTGGTTCGAATCCGGCCCGGGGAGCCATTTCGCCTTTTTCGCTGCCGTCGTTTCCGGATTGCGCGGTCTCGCCTGCCGCCGCGTCTCGCGTCATCGCACGGTCGACATGGTTCGCGATCGGCGCCGCGACAGCCGCGCGACGGCTTGCGACGCAAGGCGCAGCGCGATGTCCGGCGCGCCATCAGCACGAACCCCATTCCGTCATGCGGTACAAATTCACGCGCAGCACACGCGACGGAAAGCCAAATAAGCTCACGCGATTTCGTGTTGCGCCGCGCAATCCGCGCCATGCCACAACGCGGCAAATGTTCACGGCTGGTGAAGTTGACCACTTCCCCTGAACCTGTTCTCCTTCGCCGAAACCGGCCGGGCGGCCTCGCGAAACGCGGGCCTTGGGCGACCCCGAGCACGGTGACAATCGAGGGGTCTTTCAGATGGACGAGCAAGCACTGCGTGGCCTCATCGCAGACGTGAAGCAGGGAAAGCTGTCGCGCCGCGACTTCATCAGCCGGATGATGGCGGTTGGGCTGACCGGCCCGCTGGCAGCACAGATGCTCACCTATTCGGGCGCCGCACAGGCGCAAAGCAAATCCGACTACAAGCCGACCAAGCGCGGCGGCGGCGGCCCGCTGAAGGTCCTGTGGTGGCAGGGCGCGACCTTGCTCAATCCGCACTTCGCGGTCGGCACCAAGGACCAGGACGGCTCGCGCATCTTCTATGAGCCGCTCGCGAGCTGGGATCCGGAAGGCTTCCTCATCCCGGTGCTCGCAGCCGAAATCCCCGATCTCGAGAACGGCGGCCTCGCCAAGGACGGCATGTCGGTGACGTGGAAGCTCAAGCCGGGCGTGCAATGGCACGACGGCAAGCCGTTCACCGCGGACGATGTCGTGTTCAATTGGGAATACGCCAAGGATCCGGCGACCGCCGCGGTCACCAGCGGCACCTACCAGGACATCAAGGTCGAGAAGGTCGACACCCACACCGTCAGGGTCGTGTTCCCGAAGCCGACGCCGTTCTGGGCCGACGCCTTCGTCGGCGTGCGCGGCATGATCATTCCCAAGCACCTCTACGCCGACTTCAGCGGCGCGAAGTCGCGCGACGCGCCGGCCAACCTGAAGCCGGTCGGCACCGGCCCGTACAAGTTCGTCGACTTCAAGCCGGGCGACATGGTGCGCGGCGACATCAACACCAGCTATCACGTGGCGAACCAGCCGTATTTCGACTCGATCGAGATGAAGGGCGGCGGCGACGCCGTCTCGGCGGCGCGCGCGGTGCTGCAGACCGGCGAATACGATTACGCCTGGAACCTGCAGGTCGAGGACGAAATCCTGCTGCGGCTCGAAAAGGGCGGCAAGGGAGCGACGCTGATCTCGGCCGGCGGCAACATCGAGCACATCCAGCTCAATTCGACCGATCCGTGGACCGAGGTCGACGGCGAGCGCGCCAGCATGAAGACCAAGCATCCGACCCTGACCGACAAGGCGGTGCGCCAGGCGCTTGCGCTGCTGGTCGATCGCAAGTCGGTCGAGGACCACATCTACGGCCGCACCGGGGTCGCCACCGGCAATTTCGTCAACAACCCGAAGCGCTTCGCGTCGACGAACACGAAGTGGGAATTCAACATCGACAAGGCGAACCAGATTCTCGAAGACGGCGGCTGGAAGAAGGGCGCCGACGGTGTCCGCGCCAAGGACGGCAAGAAGCTGAAGTTCGTCTACCAGACCTCGATCAACACGCCGCGCCAGAAGACCCAGGCGATCGTGAAGCAGGCCTGCCAGAAGGCCGGCATCGACCTGGAGCTGAAATCGGTGACGGCGTCGGTATTCTTCTCCTCCGACGTGGCCAATCCGGACACCTATCCGCACTTCTTTTGCGACATCCAGATGTACACGACCACCATGTCGCAACCCGATCCGTGGATCTTCCTCAACCAGTTCACCTCGTGGGAAGTCGCCACCAAGGAGAACAAGTGGCAGGGCCGCAACATCACGCGCTGGGTCAACAAGGAGGCGGACGAGGCCTACAAGGCGGCCGAGGGCGAGCTCGATCCGGTCAAGCGCGCCGCATTGCTGATCAAGGTCAACGACCTCGCCTGCAACGATCACGCCGTCATTCCGGTGGTGTACCGGCCGCGCGTATCGGCCATCAACACCAGGCTGAAGAACAAGGTCAGCGGCTGGGACAGCGACTTCGGCAATCTGCCGGAGTGGTACAAGGACGCATAAGCGCCACTCCGGTCAGCGCCGAACGGGATGACGGTTCATGGGACGCTACCTGCTGCGGCGCCTCCTGATCGCCATCCCGAGCCTGCTCGGCATCAGCATCGTGTTGTTCACCGTGCTGGCGCTCGCGCCGGGCGATCCGTTCGGCGAACTCGCCACCAATCCGTCGATCCCGCCCGAAGTGCGCATGGCGCTGCGCGAGAAGTTCGGCATCGATGATCCGGTCGTGGTCCGCTACCTGCGCTGGATTACCGCGATGCTGCAGGGCGACTGGGGCTTCTCGTTCGCCAGCCGCATCGATGTCGACAGGCTGATCCTGCAGCGCCTGCCGGCGACGCTGTTCGTGATCGGATCGGCGCAGCTGCTTGCGCTGCTGATCGCCGTGCCGGTCGGCGTGCTGGCGGCGCGCAAGCCCTATTCGATCTTCGATCAGGCCACCAGCACGCTCGCCTTCGTCGGCTTCTCGCTGCCGACCTTCTTCACCGGGCTGCTGTTCATTCTGGTGTTCAGCGTCCAGCTCGACTGGCTGCCGTTCGTCTACAGCGACGTGAGCGCGACCGGCTGGCGCTGGTACTGGGAGCATCTGCGCCAGGCGATCATGCCGATCTGCGTGCTCGGCCTGTTTCAGGCCGCCTCGATGACCCGCTATGTGCGCTCCGCCGTGCTCGACGTCATCCGCCTCGACTATGTGACGACGGCGCGCGCCAAGGGACTCGGCGAGGGCGTCGTGATCGTCAAGCACGTGGTGCGCAACGCGCTCATCCCGGTCGTGACGCTGGTCGCGCTGCAGATGCCGGCGATCTTCGGCGGCGCCATCGTCACCGAGCAGATCTTCCGCATTCCCGGCATCGGCTCGCTGCTGATCAGCGCGATCCTCGCCAACGATACACCGGTGATCATGGCGGTGACCTTCGTGTTCGCCTGCCTTGTCGTGCTCTTCAACCTGATCGCGGACGTCCTCTATGGATGGCTCGACCCTCGCATCACGCTCGGCTGACGTGGCCGTGCCGCAGCGCCCCGCACGGCCGTTTTCGCCGTGGCGCGACGCATGGCGGCGCTTCCGCCGTCACCGGCTCGCGGTCGCGAGCGTGGTCATCCTGGTCACCATGATCCTGTCGATCCTGTTCGCGCCGCTGCTCTGGAAGGTCGCGATCAACGACATCGATTTCACCGCGCGGATGCAGACGCCGTCCTGGCAGCATCCCCTCGGCACCGACGATCTCGGCCAGG
The DNA here is from genome assembly GCA_963839985.1 of uncultured Alphaproteobacteria bacterium. Taxonomy (GTDB): domain Bacteria; phylum Pseudomonadota; class Alphaproteobacteria; order Rhizobiales; family Xanthobacteraceae; genus PALSA-894. The sequence goes on from CAWIXG010000010.1 coordinate 30,611, forward strand.
ACCTGCTCGCGCGCATGCTTTACGGCGGACGCATCTCGCTCGCGGTCGGATTGTCCGCGATGGTGGTCGCGCTGACGGTCGGCACCATCATCGGCGCGGTCGCCGGCATGTCGCGCCGCTGGGTCGGCCCCGCACTGATGTGGCTCACCGACCTGTTCCTGTCGCTGCCCGCCCTGCCCTTGCTGCTGCTGGTGATCTATCTGTTCCGCGATGCGCTCAAGGCCGCGTTCGGTCCCGAGGGCGGCGTGTTCGTCATGATCGTCGTGGTGATCGGAGGCCTGCGCTGGATGCCGGTCGCGCGGCTGGTGCGGGCGCAGTTCCTCTCGCTGCGCGAGAAGGAATTCGTCGAGGCGGCACGCGCCCTCGGCGCCAGCAGGCTGCGCCAGGTGGTGCGCCACATCCTGCCGAACTCGCTCGGGCCGGTGATCGTCGCGGCCACCATCGACGTCGCGGCCGCCATCATCGCGGAATCGACGCTCTCGTTCCTCGGCCTCGGCTTCCCGCCCGACATCCCGACCTGGGGCCGCATTCTCTACGACGCGAAAGACTACCTCGACATCGCGCCGCACTGGGCGCTGTTTCCCGGCGCCGCCATTTTCCTCACCGTGCTCTCGATCAACTTCATCGGCGACGGGCTGCGCGATGCGCTCGACCCGCGCAAGGTGATGTAGATGCACGGTGGCGATCAAGCGCCGTTGCTCGACATCCGCGGGCTGAAGACGCATTTCACCACCGACGACGGGGTCGTGCAGGCGGTCGACGGCGTCGATATCTCGATCGGACGCGGCGAGACGGTCGGCGTCGTCGGCGAGTCCGGCTGCGGCAAGACCGTCACGGCGCTGTCGGTCCTCAAGCTGATCGCGATGCCGCCCGGCAGGATCGTCGCCGGCCAGATCCTCTATCAGGGGCGCGATCTTGCGCCGCTCGGCGCCGGCGAGATGGACCGCATCCGCGCCAAGGACATCGCGATGGTGTTCCAGGAGCCGATGACCTCGCTCAATCCGGTCTACACCATCGGCGAGCAGATCGCCGAGGTGCTGCGCAAGCATGAGGGGCTTTCCCGCCGCGCCGCGCGCGACAAGACCGCCGAGATGCTGCGGCTGGTGCAGATCCCCAATCCCGAGAAGCGGCTGGACGACTATCCGCACCAGTTTTCCGGCGGCATGCGCCAGCGCGTCATGATCGCGATGGCGATCTCCTGCAGCCCGAAGCTGTTGATCGCCGACGAGCCGACCACGGCGCTCGATGTGACCATCCAGGCGCAGATTCTCGAGCTGCTGCAGGATATGAAATCGCGCTTCGGCATGGCGATCATGCTGATCACCCATGCCATGGGCGTGGTGGCCGAAACCGCGCAGCGCGTCGTGGTGATGTATGCCGGCAAGGTGATCGAGGAGGCCCCGGTCGATCGCCTGTTCGCCGACCCGAAGCATCCCTATACGCAGGGCCTGATCCGTTCGATCCCGCGCATCGATACGGCGGCGACGCGCAAGGCGCGGCTGGAGGCCATTCCCGGCGTGGTCCCGAGCCTGCTGAATCCGCCGCCCGGCTGCCGCTTCGCGGCGCGCTGCAAGCACGCGATGCCGAAATGCCGCGAGGCGGTGCCGCCGCTGCTCGATACCGGCGGCGGCCACAAGGTTGCCTGCGTGCTCTACCAGGCGGAGATGGCCGCATGAGCGAGCCGTCGGCTCAGCCGCTCCTGCGCGTGAAGGAGCTCACCAAGCATTTCAAGGTCGGCGGCGGATTCCTGTCGCGCAACCCTGCCGTCGTCCACGCGGTCGACAATGTCAGCTTCGACATCCAGCCGGGCGAAACGCTCGGGCTGGTCGGCGAGTCCGGCTCGGGCAAGTCGACCACCGGCCGCTGCATCCTGCGGCTGATCGAGCCGACCGGCGGCGAAGTCTGGTTCGAGGGGCGCAACATCACGAACCTCGGCGCCGCCGCATTCCGCTCGCTCGCCCGCGACATGCAGATCATCTTCCAGGATCCGTTCGCGTCGCTCAATCCGCGCATGACGGTCGGCGCGATCATCGGCGAGGCGCTGACCATCCACAATCTCGCGCCCTCGAAACAGGCGTTTACCGACCGCGTCGTGCAGCTGCTGGAAACCGTCGGCCTGCAGCCCGATCACATGCGGCGCTATCCGCACGAGTTCTCCGGCGGACAGCGCCAGCGCATCGGGATTGCGCGCGCGCTCGCGGTCGAGCCGAAGCTGATCGTGTGCGACGAGCCGGTGTCGGCGCTCGACGTCTCGATCCAGGCACAGGTGATCAACCTGCTGGAAGACCTGCAGGCGAAATTCGGCCTCACCTATCTGTTCATCGCGCACGACCTGTCGGTGGTCGAGCACATCAGCCGCCGCGTCGCCGTGATGTATCTCGGCCGCATCGTCGAGATCGCCTCGGCGCACGACCTTTATGCGGCGCCGCTGCACCCCTACACCGAGGCGTTGCTCTCCGCGGTGCCGGTCACGGATCCGGCGGCGCGGCGCAAGCGCATCGTGCTGCAGGGCGAGGTGCCGAGCCCGATCAATCCGCCCAGCGGCTGCCATTTCCACACGCGTTGCCCGATCCGCAGCCTGCCGCTCTGCGCGACCGAAGTGCCCCCGCTCGAGCAAAAGCGCGACGGCCATTGGGCCGCCTGCCATCTGCGCAGCTGACGCACAAAAAAAAGAAACCGCTGGGGTCTCGCGCAACGGCGTTGAATCAAACTCCGGAGCGGGTGGCATGGCCGGCGAAATACGCTAGTTTGCCCGCTGCGAATCCAGCTGCCGCATCGAGGAGACGACCATGAAGCGCGGGCTTTCGGCGGAAATGTCGAGCATCTTGCTGTCGCTTTTGGTCTCGGCCGCCGCCTTCGTCTTCTTCAAGTACATGCCCAACTATACGCCGGAGGCGAACTGGATCCGCGGCATGCCCGGCTGGCTCTCGCTCGGCTACATCACGATCCAGCTCTGGATGCTGCTCAACTCCGCGCTGCGCGTGCGCCCCACCAGCGTGATCGACGCGGTGCTGGCGATCGCGCCGGTCGTGACCGGGATCGTCTGCGGTGTCCTGTGGATCGTCGATTACCTGCACCTCTCGCTGTTCCAGCTCAACGCGCTGGCGATGCTCGTCATCACCGGCGTGGTCGAGTTCGTCAGCACATTGTGGGTGCGCAACGTGGTGCTGCAGCGCGGCGTCTCCGTGCTGCCGCACACGGAAGTGCAATAACGGTCAGGCCGGCGCGGCGAGACGTTCGACCGCCGGCGCATCGACGTCTGCCCGCACGTCGCGCAGCTGCGTGACGGCTTGCGGCAGCTCAAAGCCCGGGATTTCCTCGTAGCCGATCACGCGCATGATGCCGCGTGCCGGGCACATCTCGGTCGCGATGCGGGTGTAGAGGTTGAGCACGGGAGGGCTGACCCAGCCGAACTCGCCGGCGAACGGTTGCGTCCATGCCGCCAGGGCGTCGCGCCGCTCGCAGCTCCTGAACGCGGCCTCCTCGCGGCTCGCGGTCAGCATGATGTTGGCGCCGATGCGGCCTTCCCAGCGCTTCACCCGCACCAGCCAGTCGTTCGCCGCGCCGGTCTCTTCGGTCCGCGTGTTGAAGCCGTCAATGGTGCGCTCGATCACGCAGCGCTCGCCCGGCTTGCAGCCCGCGAGCGTGTAGATCACCGGCCGCGCGATCGGCGCCGTTTCGAGCCGCTGCCTTGCGCTCGCATAGTCCGAAGCGGTCTCGAACACCTCGCGCAGCAGTTGGTCCGGCGGCATGTGCCGCACCGGCCAGGTCGCCAGTGCGTTGGCCAGGACGTCGAGCGGCCGCAGCCAGGGATGCTCCGAGCGTCGCCACAGCGGCGCCTGGTTGATCGAAGCCGCGAAGCGCCCCGGCGCCATGCCGGTCAGCACGCCGACAAAGCCCGGCCACGTCGCCGAAAAGTATTCGCCGGCGCGGCCCGCCATGCGGGCAATCTCGATGTGGCGCCCAAGTCCGGGGAACGGCCAGTCGAGTGTGCGGACCAGCCAGGGGGCGCCGGTAATCGCGTCATCGTCGCGTGCAAGCGACGTGCAGCCCCATTGATACGAGCCGTTCAGGAACCAGACGCCGGAGAATTCGAGCGCTGCCGCAACCGCGGTGATCTCGGCGACGTAGGGAGAATTCGACCGCATCAGCCAGCGGCGCGTCACCGCGTCGAACGCAGGCATCATGCGCCGCGCCGCCGGCGGCAGCCACGCGAGGCAATCGTCGCGCAAGGCGCGGGCCTGCGCCGTGTGCTCGATGGCATGGCGCAGCGCGCCGCCATCGCGCAGGTCGCGAACCGGAATTGCGGGAAGTTCGGAGGTCACGTCGTCCTCATTGGCGCAAACACGCGCCGTCTTTAGTCGATCCCGGTTAGCCGCCGGTTCACGACGGCGGCCGCTCCATGCCGCGCTCCTTCAGCACGGCCTCGCCCTGCGGCCCCGCCAGCAGCTTCAGCATCGCCTCGGCGCCGTCCTTCTGCTGTGACTGCGCGGCGGCCGCGGCCGTGTAAGTGGTGTAATTCTGGATTTCGGCGGGAAGCGGGCCGACGAGCCTGACCCCTTTCACCGGCAGGATTTCGCTGATCTGGTGCAGGCCGAGTTCCGCTTCGCCGCTCGCGATCAGGTCGGCGACGTAGCCGCCCCGCTTCAATTTCGCCTTCGGCGTGATCTCCGCCGCGATGCCAAGCTTGTCGAACAGGCCGGTCAGGTAGATGCCGCTCGAGCCGCCTGACGCCGGATCGATATAGGCGACCGACTTCGCGGCCTTCAGGGCGTTCTTGAAATCCTCGACCGACGCGATGTTGGGGAGCGGCGCGCCCTCCTTCACCACGACGCCGACGCCGACGCGCGCGATGTTGGTGCCGCCCGCGACCTTGCCCTTGGCGGCAAGCTCCCTGATCGCGCCCGGCGTGATGATCGCGAGATCGAACGTCTCGCCGCCGTCGATGCGCTTCACCAGCCCGCCCGCGGTATCGTTGTCGACGACCGCCTTGTGTCCGGTCTGCTTTTCGAACTCCGGCACGATGGCGAGCACCACGGCTTTCATCGCACCGGCAGTCAGGATCTTGACCTCCGCGGCCTGCGCGGCGGCGCCGGAGAGCAGGATGGACAAGGCAGTGACGAGACGGCCGGCGGCATGCATGAGGCGCTCCCAATGATGTCGGCGCAGTCTAGCCGAACCCGCGCCGCCGTTGCACTGCCATGGAACGGCAGCCCTGCGGCTGCCCCCTTGACAGGCAGGTCCGGCACAGTGGCTTTGCTCTGGCGAACGCCCGCGGACCTTGTGAGACGAAATGCCTCTAGACCTGGACGTCGCCCCGCTCGGCGATGGCATGTTCCTGCTGTACAGTGCGACGGCCGACGGGGCCGGCCAAATCGATCTGGACATCATCTTTCAGTGCCTCACGCCCGGTCAGGCGCAACGCGCGTTTGCCGCTCTGGCGGAAGTCGATCCTGTCGCCGCGCAGAGCCCGAAGCTGCGAATTCCGGGCTGGGGACGCCCGCTCCAGTCAGCCGACGTTGAGCGACTGTCGCAGGTCCGCGGCGGCACGCTGCTCTGTCTCGCGCGCGACGCCGCGCTGAAACTCGACCATCGGGAGTGCGGCAAACTCAGCGCGCTTGGCGTCGCACGGGTCGTGTTTCGCAACGTGTCGCTGGATGAGCAGATTCACGCGCTCGAATTCCGGCCGGCCGGTCGCTTCGCGCGCCTGCGCAACATCGCGCGGCTCCTGCCGCACAAGGTTCGTGCGCTGTCCGATTGGCCCTGGCTCGTCCGGTTGGGCGCGGCGGAAATCCACACCTCGGTTCACGGCTGGCAACAGTCGGGCCGCATCGAAGCGCTTCCGGCCGCGCCGGATACCGATCTTGCCCTTTCCTATGCGGTCTTCGAGGGAACGCGCCAGATGCCGCCGCTGCTGTCGCCTCACGCCCAGATTGGAACGGAGGGAAACGGCCGCTACTCGATCTGGAATCAGGCCGTATTCCTCTCGCCGAGCGAACCGGAACGGCGCCACAAGCGCCCATATTGGCTGGTGCGCCTCGATCCCAAGACCGAGCCTTGTCTCCAGATGGTGCCGCGCGTCGTATCCGCCTCGCCATCCGACGATGCCGCGATCGAGCGGGTTCTGACGCAGCGCGAGCGTGAGCCGTTCACCCTGCAGCCCGGCGATCCGATCGTTGTCTTCACCCACGCGCTCTCCGCGGGCGGCGCAGAAAGACAATTCATTTGCCTGGTCGAGGCGCTGACCGCGGCCGGCTATGCGGTGACGCTGGTGGTCTACAACGCGCTCGTCGGCGAGAACGCGCACTATCTGCCGCAGTTGCGCAACGCCGGCATTGCCGTCGTCGACGCATCCGCGATTTCGACCACCGAGCGGATGCAATTCTGCATGCGGAATTTCGAGGCGATCAGAGCGGTTCGCTCCAGGATCGTTGCCGTGGGAGATCGGCTGATCAGCCTGGCCGCCACCTTTGCGGCGCTGGCGCCGAAGGCGGTGATTGCACAGCTCGATGAGCCGAACATCCTGACCGGATTTGCCGCGCATATCGCGGGCGTGCCGCGCGTGGCGCTGTCGTTCTGCAATTTCAATCCGACGAACTTCCCTTACATCTACAAGGACTGGTACCGCCCCGCTTACCAGTTGCTGAGCCGGTCCCCGCGCGTGCGCTTTGCCGGCAATCAGCGCGATGCCAACGTCGACTATGCGGACTGGATCGGAATGGCGCCGGCGCGTGTCGCCTACATTCCGAATGCCGTCGCGCGCGACACGTTTCCGATCCCGGCCGAGGCTGAACTGGCCGCCGCGCGCAGCGAACTGAAGCTCGCAACCGACACGCCCGTGCTGCTTGGGGTATTTCGCCTGTCGCCGGAGAAGGACCCGCTTGGCTTTGTCGAGGTGTGCGCGCGGGTGGCACGGCACGTCCCTGCCCTGCGCGCATTTCTGGTCGGGGTCGGCCCGATGCAGCAGCCAGTCGAGGTGCGCATCGCGGAGCTCGGCATTGCGGCAAACCTCGCGCTGCTCGCGCGGCGGTCCGACATCAACGTCCTGATGACGCTCGCGTCTGTTTTCCTGCTCACCTCCTCGAAGGAGGGCATGCCGAATGTCCTGATGGAAGCCCAACTGATGGGAACGGCGGCGGTCTCGACCCGGCTCCCCGGCACCGCGGACGCCGTCCGCGACGGTGAAACCGCGTTCTTGCGGCCGGTTGGAGACATCGAGGGCTTGGCGGCCGCGTGCGTCGATATCCTGGGCGATCCGGCGCGGGCCGAGCGCATGGGAGGTGCTGCCCGAGGGTTCGCCGAGTTCCACCTACTCGGACGGCCCGCTACTGGCGCGCCGCTACCTCGACCTCCTGCAGGGCGAGGCATAGAGGCTGATCCAACTGCGTTGAATCAGCCTCCAGCCGCTTTCCTTTTGCTTGCGCATGATCTTTTCCGAAAACCGCTGTCCACTTTTCGGGATCATGCGCCACGCGCCACACGCGTCGGGCTGCCGCCGGGCCTGCACTCATAATGTGGGTTAATGTGAACTATTCATGGAATTCATTGAACGCGTAACGGTCCATCAACAACAAACATACAGAAGAGCGGCCTTGGGGCAGCTCGCAACGATGAAAGGACCACGACCATGTACCTCGCTTCGCTTATCCGGGGCTTCGCCGCGTGGCGGCGATACCGGCAGGCGGTTCAGCAACTGTCTGAACTGGACGACCGGGCTCTCCGGGATATCGGTCTCAACCGCGCGCAGATCCGCCAGGTCGCCCTGCATGGACGCTGAACACGGACCGAAACGCTTAACGCGTTGTTACCAAGGCCATGCGATTTCTGCTTAGCTGCACCGCAACATAGACCGTGTTGCGGTGCAAACTTTTGTATTTATATGCTTTTTGACGGCTGATTTCAGGCCGAGAGCACGATCCCGAAACCGGATACCGGTTTTTCGGAGAAGATCATGCTCCACCAAGAATAAAAAGGACGGCTTCCATGATCCTTTCCCGCTTTATCCGGCTGCTCCGGACGTGGTGGCGCTACAACGAAAGCATGCGCGAACTGGCGCGGCTCAACGATCGCGAGCTGGCCGACATCGGGATCACGCGTTCGGAGATTCCGGCGGTCGCCTGGCACAACGCCGAAGCGGCGTAACGCCACACCGCCAATCCAGACCGCTCGAAAAACGCCCGCCCGCAGCGGGCGTTATCGTTAGCGCATGACCCGAAAAGTGGCCACCGGTTTTCGGACAGATCATGCGCAAGCAAAGGAACGCGGCTGGGGTTTGATTCCACTGCGTTGAATCAGCCCAGCTCAGCCGCCTGACCGGCCGTCAGCTTTGCGTCCGCCAGCGCTCGACCGTCATGATGTCGGGGTATTCCCCGTTATTGTGGGTCCAGCCGTCGATCACCCACTTCTGGCCGCTGCCCGTCTCGCGCACGACCGCACTGGTATGCGGCAGGCCGAGGCCGCCGCGCGATTCCGGCACGTCGATGACATGGTGCCGCAGCAGTCCGAGCTGCGCGACGATCAGCAGCACGCCGATGGTATTCGTGGTCTTGTCGAGGCAGTCGAACTGCGAGGGATCACCCGCGTGCCCCAGCCCGGCACGCGCCTTCGCGGTTGCGGTGCCGGCCTCGGCCGCGACGCGTTTCTCGAACCACGCCATCGTGGCGGCAAGTGCGCGCCGCTCGTCGATCGCATCCTCGGCGCCTTTGAAGAACTTGCGGACCTGCACGATGTCGTTTGGCCGCAGCAGGATCGGGGTCTGGTAGGCGCAGCCGAAGCCGTGGCAAACGATCGGCCGCGCCGCGCTCGGAACCGGCAGCGACAGGTATTCGAGCGTTTTGGCGATGCCGAAGTCGAGTTCGGTCGCCGCGGCCGGCGAGCCGCACGCGACCAGCGCGACAATGGCTAAAATCCGCGCCCGCACCGCACCGGTTCCGTCGTTTCCGTGCCCGCGGCGATGCCGCAAAGGCCGGGATTCGTTGGGTTGACAGGGGGGCAGTTTTAAATGACCACCTTGCGAATGCAACCGGTCCATATCATCGGCGGCGGCCTCGCCGGCTGCGAGGCGGCATGGCAGATCGCCGCCCGCGGGGTGCCGGCGGTGCTGCATGAAATGCGCCCGACCCGCTCGACGGCCGCGCACAAGACGAACGCTCTGGCGGAGCTCGTCTGCTCCAATTCGTTCCGCTCCGACGATCGCGAGACCAACGCGGTCGGCCTGCTGCACGAAGAGATGCGCCGGCTGGGCTCGCTGATCATGCGGTGCGGCGACACGAACCAGGTGCCGGCCGGCGGGGCGCTGGCGGTCGACCGCGAGGCATTCGCGGCCGCCGTCACCGCGGCGGTCGAGGGCCATCCGCTGATCGAGATTTGCCGCGAGGAAGTGGGCGAACCGCCTGACGGGTGGGACAGCGTGATCGTGGCCACCGGTCCCCTCACCTCGCCGCCGCTGGCCGACTTCGTCCGCGGGCTGACGGGCGAGGATTCGCTCGCCTTCTTCGATGCGATCGCGCCGATCGTGCACCGCGACTCGATCGACATGTCGGTCGCCTGGTTTCAGTCGCGCTACGACAAGGCGGGGCCCGGCGGCTCGGGTGCCGACTACATCAATTGTCCGATGACGCGCGAGCAATACGCCGCGTTCGTCGCGGCGCTGGTCGCCGGCGACAAGGTCGCGTTGCACGAATGGGAAGCCGCGACGCCCTATTTCGACGGCTGCCTGCCGATCGAGGTGATGGCCGACCGCGGGCCGGAGACGCTGCGCCACGGCCCGATGAAGCCGTTCGGCCTGACCAACCCGCATGACCCGACGGTGAAGGCCTATGCGATCGTGCAGCTGCGCCAGGACAACAGGCTCGGGTCGCTGTTCAACATCGTCGGCTTCCAGACCAAGTTGAAGCACGCCGAACAAGTCCGCATCTTCCGCACCATTCCGGGGCTAGAGCAGGCCGAGTTCGCGCGCCTCGGCGGGGTTCACCGCAACACGTTCCTGAATTCGCCGAAGCTGCTCGATCCGGTGCTGCGGCTGCGCGCCGCGCCGCGCCTGCGTTTCGCCGGCCAGATCACCGGCTGCGAGGGCTATGTGGAATCCGCCGCAATCGGGGGCCTCGCGGGACGCTTCGCCGCCGCCGAACGGCTCGGAGAAACGCTGGCCGCCCCGCCGCCGACCACCGCGCATGGCGCGCTGCTTGGACACATTACCGGCGGCCACGTCGAGACCATCGACGCCGGGCCGCGCTCGTTCCAGCCGATGAACGTGAATTTCGGCCTGTTTCCGCCGCTCGCGCGCATCCCGAACAAGGGTCCGGACGGCGAGCGGCTGCGTGGGCCTGCCAAGACCATCGCCAAGAAACGCGCGTTGTCGCAACGTGCGCTTGCCGATCTCGACCGCTGGATTGCCGGCGACCTGATGCAAGCGGCCGAATAGATGGCCGTGCAGGCGGACGCGCAGTCTCCTCTCGATCTCGATGACGACGTGCCGGCCGAGCTTGCCGGGCGCTGGCGGCGTTCGGTCGTGCTCAAGCGCGACGTCTTCTCGATCGTCGAGCGTGGAACGTTTGCCGGCGCGAATGGCGATGCCGATGCGGTGGTGCGGCGCATCGACGACGTGCCGTGGTGGTCGCGCCCGGTCGCGCGGCACTTTCTCAAGCGCGAGGCGCGCGCGCTCGCCGCTATCGCGGCGGCGAAAATAGCCCCGCAGCTGCTGTTCGCCGGACGCCGCGTGCTGGTGCGCAGCTTCATCGATGGCGTGCCGCTGCATATCGCGCGGCCCGTGGGCGACCGCGGCTATTTCCGCTCGGCACGCACGGCGCTGCGCGCGCTGCATGCCGCGGGGTTTACCCACAACGATCTCGCCAAGGAGCAGAACTGGCTGCGCGGCGCCGATGGGCGCGCCTATCTCACCGATTTCCAGCTCTCCACGCGGCTGCGCGGGCGCACCTTCCGCGTCGCCGCCTACGAAGACGTGCGCCACTATCTCAAGCACAAGCGCTCCTACGTGCCCGAGGCACTGACCGCGACCGAAAAGCGCATCCTCGCGCGCAAGAGCTGGGTCACCCGCATCTGGATGGCGACCGGCAAGAAGGTCTACATCGCGGTGACGCGCGGGCTGTTCCGGTTCACCGATCGCGAAGGCGGCGGCCCCCGCCTCGTCAACGACGCGCCGGTCATCGCGGCCCGGCTGAAAGCCGAGCCCGGGGTGCGCGACGTGGTCGTGCTGGCCTTCCCCGACCGCCGCGCCGGCACCGGGCTCTATGCCTTCGTGGAAGGCAATCCGGGCGCCGACGAACGCGCAATCCAGGCCGTCATTGCGCAAAGCCTGCGCGATCGGGCACCCGAGCGCCTGCAGCTCGTCGAGGCGCTGCCGCGCCGGCCCGATGGCTCGGTGCGCACCGAGATTCTCCAGCTTGTCGCGATGAATCAGGTCGACCAGGTCGACAGCCTGATCGCAGACGAGACCGAGCGCCGCATCGTTGCAAAAATCGTTGCGGATCGGCGCAATCTGCGTGATCGTTTCACATTCTAGAGTTTGATCCGCTCGGATTGAATCAATGTTCGCTCGTCCCCGCGAAAGCCGGGACCCAGGGCCAAGGACTGGATTCCCGTTTTCGCGGGACTGAGCGGAGAGTGCTTCAATGTCCGTGGATCATGCCCTGGCCGGAACGTCGCATGACACGCATGGCGGGATAACCGCAAGGAGCCCTGATGGTCGAACACTCGCCCCTCGTATCGACCATCGTGGTCGGCCTGGTGCTGGCGTTCGTCTTCGGCGCGCTCGCCCACCGGCTGAAGATTTCACCGCTCGTCGGCTACCTCGTGGCCGGCGTGGTGATCGGACCGTTCACGCCCGGATTCGTCGCCGACCAGCGCATCGCCAATGACCTCGCCGACATCGGCGTCATCCTGCTGATGTTCGGTGTCGGATTGCAGTTCTCGATCAACGAGCTGCTGTCGGTGCGCGCCATCGCGATCCCCGGTGCGCTGGTGCAGATCGCGGTTGCGACCACGCTCGGGGCCGCGCTGGCCTGGCTGCTGGGCTGGGGAATGGGGACCGGCATCGTGTTCGGGGTCGCGCTCTCGGTCGCCAGCACGGTCGTCGTGTTGCGCAATCTGCAGGAGCGGCGGCTGCTCGATACCGAGCGCGGCCACATCGCGGTCGGCTGGCTGGTGGTCGAGGACCTCGCCATGGTCCTCGTGCTGGTGTTCCTGCCGGCGCTTGCCGACTTCGCCAAGGGCGCGCCGGTTGCGCCCGCGGATGTCGCTATTCCGCTCGGCATTACGCTCGGCAAGTTCCTCGCCTTCGGGGTGTTGATGTGGCTGGTCGGCCGCCGCGTCATCCCGTGGCTGCTGCACTATGTGGCGCATACCGGCTCGCGCGAACTGTTCCGCCTCTCCGTGCTGGCGATCGCATTGGGCGTCGCCTACGGGGCCGCGACGCTGTTCGACGTGTCCTTTGCGCTCGGCGCGTTCTTCGCCGGCATGATCCTGAGCGAGTCGACGCTCAGCCAGCGCGCCGCGCAGGAGACGTTGCCGCTGCGCGACGCCTTCGCGGTGCTGTTCTTCGTGTCGGTCGGCATGCTGTTCAACCCGTCGGTGATCCTCGAGCACCCCCTCTCGCTGCTGGCGACGCTGCTGATCATCACCATCGGTAAGTCGGCGGTCGCCTACAGCGTCATGCGCCTGTTCCGTTATCCGCAGTCGAGCGCGCTGATGATCGCGGCGAGCCGGGCACAGATCGGCGAGTTCTCGTTCATCCTTGCCGGGCTGGGTGTCGCGCTCGGCGTGCTGCCCACGGTCGGGCGCGACCTGATCCTCGCGGGCGCGCTGATCTCGATCCTGCTCACCCCGTTCCTGTTCGCCGGCGCGGACTGGATCTACGCCCATCACGAACCGCCGAAGAAAGCGCCTGCCCCGACCACGAACACACCTGCCAAGCCCGCGATGCCCGAACCCCAGGCGGAATCGCCACCCGAGACCCCGACGCGCGAGCCGGTGCACGTCACCAGGCTGACCGACCATGTCGTGCTCGTCGGCTACGGCCGCGTCGGCAGCGTCATCGGGACGGCGCTCAAGTCTCCGGCGTGCCCTTGTTCGTGACCGAGAGCGACGAGGACATCGTCGAGGCGCTGCGCAAGGACGGGATCGAAGCCATCTTCGGCAACGCCGCCGATCCCGACCTGGCTACGGCGGCAAATTATGCGGCGGCGCGTTGCCTGCTGGTCGCAATCCCGGACGGGTTCGAGGGCGGACAGGTCGTCGAGCAGGCGCACGCCATCAACGCCAGGCTCCCGATCATCGCGCGCGCGCATTCCGAGGAAGAGAACGAGCACCTGCGGCGTCACGGCGCCACCAAGGTCGTCATGGGCGAGTATCTGATCGCGCAGGCGATGATCGCGGATGCGCGTGAGGCTGTGGCCGCCGCGCGCGAAAAGACCGCCGCGGCGACGCCTGCCGAACCGGCAGACGCCTGATGCCGCACAATACGCCGCTGATTTCCACGATCGTCGTCGCGCTGGCGCTCGCCTGGGCTTTCGGCTCCCTGGCGCACCGGCTGAAAGTTCCGCCGCTGGTCGGATACCTGATCGCCGGCATCGCGATCGGTCCGTTCACGCCGGGATTCGTCGCCGACCAGCCGCTCGCGAACGAACTTTCCGAAATCGGCGTCATCCTGCTGATGTTCGGCGTCGGGCTGCACTTCTCGCTCGAGGACCTGCTGTCGGTCAAAGCCATCGCGATCCCCGGCGCCGTGGTGCAGATCGCGTTCGCGACTGCGCTCGGCATGGGCTTTGCGTGGTGGCTCGGCTGGCCGGTCAGCGCCGGCATCGTGTTCGGCCTTGCGCTCTCGGTCGCCAGCACCGTCGTGCTGCTGCGCGCCATGCAGGAGCGGCGCCTGATCGAGACCGAACGCGGCCGCATTGCGGTCGGCTGGCTGATCGTCGAGGACCTCGCGATGGTGCTCGCGCTGGTGCTTCTCCCGGCGCTCGCCCCGGTGCTCAAGGGCGAAGGCGCGAGCCTCGGCGCGCTCGCCTGGCCGGTCGTCATCACGCTCGGCAAGGTCGCGGCCTTCGTCGCCGTGATGCTGATCGTCGGCAAGCGCGTCATTCCATGGGTGCTGCACGCCATGGCGCATACCGGCTCGCGCGAGCTGTTCCGCCTGTCCGTTCTGGTGATCGCGCTCGGTGCCGCCTATTGGTCGGCCGAATTGTTCGGCGTCTCGTTTGCGCTCGGCGCGTTCTTCGCCGGCATGATCCTGAGCGAGTCCGAATTGAGCCAGCGCGCCGCGCAGGAGACGCTGCCGCTGCGCGACGCGTTTGCGGTGCTGTTCTTCGCCGCGGTCGGCATGCTGTTCAATCCGATGATCGTCGTGACGGCGCCGATCTCGCTGATCGTGACGATCCTGATCATCGTGATCGGCAAGTCGCTCGCGGCCTTCGTCATCGTCCGGCTGTTCCGGCATTCGAATTCGACCGCGCTGACGATCTCGGCAAGCCTGGCGCAGATCGGCGAGTTCTCCTTCATTCTCGCAAGCCTCGGCGTCAGTCTCGCGTTGCTGCCCAAGCAGGGTTCCGACCTGATCCTCGCCGGCGCGATCTTCTCGATCCTGATCAACCCGCTGCTGTTTGCCGTGCTCGACTGGTACCTGGCGAAACCTACAGCGTCGGGTGCGCCGGACGCGGCCGCAAGCCGCGAGCCGATACCGGCGACCAGGCTCACCGATCACGTGGTGCTGGTCGGCCATGGCCGTGTCGGGAGCGTGATTTCGCCCACGCTGATGGCCGCGAAGACGCCGTTTCTCGTGATCGAAAACAATTCCGGTGCAAGCGAGAAACTGAAGGCAGCCGGCATGGAGACGATCAGCGGCAATGCCTGCGACCCCGAGGTGATCGCAGCCGCCAACCTCGGCGGCGCGCGCTGCCTGCTGGTCTCGGTACCGGACGCGTTCGAGGGCGGACAGATCGTCGAGCAGGCGCGCCGCATCAGCCCCAATCTGCGCATTCTCGCCCGGTCGCATTCCGAGGAAGAAACCCAGCACCTGATGCGCCACGGCGCGACCCTGGTGGTGATGGGCGAGCAGGAGATCGGCAAGGCCATGCTCGCCGACATCGCGGATCAGCCGCGCATGCCATCCGCGTAGCGCTGCGCCGCGCGCCAAAGCGTCCACTGACGGCGCCACTGCGGCACGTCCACCGCGGTCATGAACGGATCGTAGCCCGGCCTGTCCATCGCGGCGAGATAACCCGGGATGAGGGCGGCAGGGAGAAAGGCCGGCAGCGCGGCCACCGGGACGAACGACATCTGCGCCTCGAACGCCGCCAGGCGACGCCGCGCCTCGCCGCGCAGCGCGGCGAGCGCTGCAAGAAGCGCCGGCGTCGTCCGCCCGGCAAGGACATCTTCGGCGCGCGCGCCATGGTGCGCCAGGAGGGCTTGCGGAACGAAAAGCTGGCGCCGCGACACATGGCGCGCAAACGCACGCAGCATGTCGGCGATGCCCCACGCCACCCCGGCGTTCGCGGCGGGTCCGTCCGCGCCGGCCGGTCCGTCCGCGCTTGCGGCGCAGACGCGCACCGCTTGTCCGAACAGGGCCGCCACGGTCTTGTGCGCGTAGCCCTCCAGGGCACCGAGGGTCGGCATCGGATCGTCGTAGAGATCGAACGCGTGCGCCTCGATCAGCTCGAGCAGGGCGTCGACCGACAGACCGCAGCGCGTGATCGCGTCGAGCAAGCCGGCTGCGACCGGGTTGGCCGCCGCCTCCCCGCCCCGCTCGCCGTTGAGAACATCACGCCACCATTGCAGGCGGATCTCGCCCGCCATCGGCTCGCGCACGCGGTCGCGTATCGAGGCGACCTCGGCATTGAACGCATAGAGCGCAAACAGCGCGCCGCGCCGGTCGGCCGGGGCAAACAACGCTGTCAGATAGCGGTCCTTGTCGGCCGTGCGGACGAGTTGCTCGCAATGACGATAGGAGGCGTCCATCGCGGCAGGATAGCAGCTAATCGACCGCGATCAGGCCGGCACCGACGCGGCGGCCTTCGGCAAACACGATGTTGTAGGTGCGCACCGCCGCCCCGGTCGGCGTGACCTCGAGGCCGATGCGTGCATCGCGAAAGCGCCAGCGCAGCGCCTCCGGCATCAGCCAGGGCTGCTTGCCCGTCCCGAGCATGAACAAGTCCACGCCGCTCGCGGCAAACACGCGTGCGAGGCTCTCTTCGCTGATGTCCTGCGGCGCAGCGACCGGCCAGGCCCAGATGCCGTCCGGCAGGCACAGGATCGAGCCGCGGTGCGACATGCCGGCGAAACGGAAACCGCCCTTGCCGTAACCGTCGACCGCGGCCGCCTGCGGGAGGTGGCGATCGTCGGTCATCGGTTCGCGCGCGCGGTTACGACGAAAACCGGATGTTGGCGCTCTTCACGCTTTCGCCTGCCTCGGTGGACTCCTGCCGCCCGGTTCCGACACCGAGATAGATCAGGATCGGCGCCGCGATGAACACCGACGTATAGGTGCCGACCAGCACGACGCCGAACATCATCGTGGTGACGAAGCCATGGATCGCGTGGCCGCCGAAGAAGAACAATGCGAGCAGTGCGAGCGTGACGGTCAGGTGGGTGATGATCGAGCGCGACAGCGTCGAATTGATCGAGATGTTGAGGAGATCCGGCATCGGCAGCTTCTTGTAGCGCCGCAGCATCTCGCGGATACGGTCGTAGATGACGACGGTATCGTTCAACGAGTAGCCCAGAATCGTCAGCAGCGCCGCGATCGAGGTCAGGTCGAAATCGATCTGCATCATCGACATGAAGCCGAGCGTCAGCACGAGATCGTGCACGTTGGCGATCATGGCGCCGAGCGCGAACTGCCATTCGAAACGGAACCAGAGATAGATCAGGATCGCGCCGATCGCCGCGATGATGCCGACCGTGCCGTAGGACAACAGTTCGCCCGAGACGCGCGGGCCCACCACCTCGACCCGGCGGTATTCGACGTCCTGCCCGAGCGCGGCGCGCACCTTTTCGACCGCGACCGCCTGCGCCTGCTCGCCACCCGGCTGCTGTGCGATGCGGATCAGCACGTCGGCGGGTCCGCCGAACGATTGCAGTTGCACGTCGCCGAGGTTCAGCCCGGTCAGCGTCGTGCGCATCTTGCCGAGGTCGGCATTGCCGGACTTGGCCTGGATTTCCATCAGCGTGCCGCCGCGGAAATCGATGCCGAGATTGAGGCCGGGGTGAAAGAACAGATAGATCGCGACGATCGACAGCAGCGCCGACACCGGAAAGCTGATGCGCCGGAAGCGCATGAAGTCGAACTTGGTGTCGTCCGGGACGATCCGCAGCAGCGGAATGCTGGAAAGGAGGCGCACGTTGCTATCCCGTCAGGCGATCTGGAGCCGGGTCGGCCGCGCCCACCGGACCCACCACGATACGATCAGGCGCGTCAGCGTGAAGGCGGTAAACACAGTCGTGATGATGCCGACGCCGAGCGTCACCGCGAAGCCGCGCACCGGGCCGGTTCCGATGAAGAACAGCACCGCGGCGGCGATGAAGGTCGTGATGTTGGAGTCGAGAATGGTGGCAAGCGCGCGCGTGAAGCCGGCGTCGATCGCCGCGATCGCGGTGCGCCCGCCGCGCACTTCCTCGCGGATGCGCTCGTAGATCAGCACGTTGGAATCGACCGCGATGCCGATGGTGAGCACGACGCCGATGATGCCCGGCAGCGTCAGCGTGGCATTGAGCATCGAGAGCACGCCGAAGATCATCGCGACGTTGACGGCGACCGCGACGTTCGCGATCAGGCCGAACTTGCCGTAGATCAGCAACATCGACAGCACGACCAGGATGGCGCCGAGATAGGCGGCGCGCGTTCCGTTGGTGATCGAATCCTGTCCGAGCCCGGCGCCGACCACGCGCTGCTCGATCGGTGTGAGCTTTGCCGGCAGCGCGCCGGCGCGCAGCAGCACCGCCAGATCGTTGGCCTGCTCGACCGTGAAGCTGCCGGAGATCTGGCCCGACCCGCCGAGGATCGGCTCGCGGATCACCGGCGCCGAGATCACCTCCTGGTCGAGCACGATGGCGAACGGACGCCCGACATTCTCCTGCGTCACCTGCGCGAAGCGCCGTGCGCCGTTGATGTTGAACTTGAAGCTGACGATCGGCTCGCTCGAGCGCTGGTCGAAGCCGGGCTGCGCGTCCACGAGGTCCGAGCCGGTGATGATCTCGCGCTTCTCGATCACGTAGGCGGGGCGGCCTTCCTTTTGCGGGCCAAACAGCAATTCGGAGTCGGGCGGCAGGCGGCCCTGCTGCGCCTGGTCCGGACTGACCGTCGTGTCGACGAGGCGGAAGGTCAGCTTCGCGGTCCGGCCGAGCAGGTCGAGAATACGTTGCGGATTGTCGACGCCCGGCACCTGCACCAGGATCCGGTCGACGCCCTGGCGCTGAATCAGCGGCTCGACCGTCCCGATCTCGTTGATGCGCCGCTCCACGATCTGGATCGCCTGCTCGACCACCTGGCGCACGCGCTCCGTGATGGCGGGCTGCGTGACGGTCAGCCGGATCACCCGGTTGCCGGCATCGACGACCTCGACCGAGCGCTGGCCGGTCGCGCTCAAAATTCCGCCGAGCGGCTGCGACAGTTCACGCAGCTTGGTCAGCGCGGTCGCGAAGTCGCTTTCCTCGCGGATGCGCACGTCGACCGTGAGGTCGCGGATCGCGAGCCCGGTGAACTGCAGCCGTGCGCCGCGCAGCGCGTTGCGCACGTCGTCGCGCAGCAACTCGACGCGCTGCTTGCGCACGTCGTTGAGATCGACCTCGAGCAGGATGTGCGAGCCGCCCTGCAGGTCGAGCCCCAGCACGACGTGGCGCTGCGCCCATTTCGGCCAGCTCTTCACGGTCGCTTCGGGGAAGAAGTTGGGTACGGCGAACAGGCAGATGAACAACGCCGTGAGGAGCGTCGCGACCGCCTTCCACCGTGAGAAATAGAGCATGCTTTATTCCGAACTCAGCTCTTGCCGTCGTCGTCCTTGACCGGCTCGCCCTTGGCGCGCACGTCGGTCACCATCTGCCGCATCTGGCGCACCCGCACGCCTTCCGCCACCTCGACCTCGATCTGGTCGTCATCGACGACCTTGGTCACCTTCCCGACCAATCCGCCGGATGTAATCACGGTATCGCCCTTGCGCACGTTCTTGACCATCTCGGCGTGCTGTTTCACGCGCTTTTGCTGCGGGCGCAGGATCAGGAAGTACATGATGACGAAGACCAGGACCATCGGCACCAGGAACGACATGCCTTCGCCACCCAGAAGCGAGGGCATCTGCGCATAGGCGGGGGTAATGAACATGGAAGCCCTCTGATTGCGGCGGCAGGTGGCGCCGCAAAGTTCCCGGGCGCCGAATTCGCGCGGACTATACTGTCCGCCACCCCAATTGCAACGCTGCGGGAAAAGCGCCGCAGGTGCCTCGAATCACGGGCAATTCAGCCCCAGTCTTGCGGTGCGAAAGATCAATGCGCTAGAGCATGACCGCGAAAAGCGGGCACCGGTTTTCGGCAAGGTCATGCGCCGCCGACAAGGCTCCCGCCGACCGAAATGAGGCGTTTCCGATGGATGCCAAGACCCCCGCCGCCGAGGACCAGGGCGAGACGCTGCGGCGTATCGCGGATGCGCTGGAGCGGCTCAGCCCGCGCCCCCCGGGCGCCGCCGACCTGAATGCGGCGGATGCCTTCGTCTGGCATCCGGACGGGCGCCGGCTGCTCCCGGTTCCCAAAGTCAACCGCGTCGACATGGGCCTGTTGCGCGGCATCGACCGCGTGCGCGACGTGCTGATGGACAATACCGAGCGCTTCACCAAGGGCCTGCCCGCCAACAACGCGCTGCTCTGGGGCGCGCGCGGCATGGGCAAATCGTCGCTGGTGAAGGCCTCGCATGCGGCGATCAATGCGGCGAGCGGCGCCAGGCCCGGCGCCGGCATCCTCAAGCTGATCGAGATCCATCGCGAGGACATCGACAGCCTGCCCGATCTCATGACCCTGCTGCGCGGCGTCAGGCAGCGCGTGATCATCTTCTGCGACGATCTCTCGTTCGATGCCGACGATACGACCTACAAGTCGCTCAAGGCCGTGCTGGAAGGCGGCATCGAAGGCCGGCCGGAAAACGTGATCTTCTATGCGACCTCGAACCGCCGCCACCTGATGCCGCGCGAGATGATGGAGAACGAGCGCTCGACCGCGATCAATCCGGGTGAAGCGGTCGAGGAGAAGGTGTCGCTGTCGGATCGCTTCGGCCTGTGGCTCGGCTTCCACCGCTGCAGCCAGGACGAATTCCTCGCGATGGTCGAGGGCTACATCGCGCACTACCGCATCCCGGCGCAGGGCGAGACGTTGCGTGCCGAGGCGCTGGAATGGGCGACCACGCGCGGATCGCGGTCGGGCCGCGTGGCGTGGCAGTTCGTGCAAGACCTCGCGGGGCGGCTCGGTATCCCGCTTGAGGAACCGGCCGCCCCGCGATGATCAGGCCTTGGAGGTCAATCTAAGGACCGATCGTAGAACCCGTTATCCCTGGCGCACGATCTTTCCCGAAAACCGCTATCCACGTTTCGGGATGATGCGCGCTAACCGCCCGTCAGATATTGCGCCGGATCGACCGGGGTCGCGCCTTTGCGCACTTCGAAGTGAAGTTGCGGGCTCGAGACGTTGCCGGTCGCGCCGGCCTTGCCGATCACCTGGCCGCGCTTGATCGTCTCACCCTTTTTCACCGCCAGCTCGCTGGCGTGCGCGTAGGCGGTGACGAAGCCGTTGGGGTGGCGCACCAGCACGAGATTGCCGTAGCCTTTCAGCTCGTTGCCCGCGTAGGCGACCACGCCGTCCTCGGCCGCCTTGATCGCCGTGCCTTCCGGCACCGCGACGTTGATGCCGTCATTCTGCCCGCCGCCCGACTTCGGGCCGAAACCGGTGATGACCTTGCCGCGCACCGGCCAGCGGAAGCTCGGCGCCGCGGCGCTCTGGTTGCCGGTCGTGCCGGTCGGCGTCTCGGGAACCGGATCGGCCGCAGGCGTGATGACCCGCGCATTCGCGGTCGGCTCGACCTGCTGGGCCTTGGGAGCCTGCTTGATGCCCGGCGTCGGTTCGGGCCGCACGGCGGCGACCTTCTGCTGCTGCGGCTGCGGCGCAGGTTGCGCCTGCACCTGAGGCTGCGGCCGCACCGCCGGCTGGGGCGGAAGCGCGATGCGCTGGGTATTGCCCGGGATGATGATGCGCTCGCCGACCTTCAGCTGATGGCCGAGGCCCACGTTGTTGGCCTTGGCGATCGCCATCGGGGTCAGCCGGTAGTGGCGCGCGAGCGAGTAGATCGTTTCACCCGGCGCGGCGACATGCGCATTGCCGGATCGCTGGGGCGGCGCGTAGGCCGGGCCCGCAACGCGGGTCTGCGGCGCGGCCGCGTTCGACGCTGCCGCAAGACGCGGGATGACCAGCCGCTGCCCCGGCTGCAGCAGCCCGGCGTGGCTCATATTGTTGGCCTGCAGGATCGCGCTCGCGGGCACATGATGGCGGCGCGAGATCGTATCGATCGTCTCGCCCTGCGCGACGATGACCGCGGTGCCGCCGTCCCAGCTCCAGCTTTGCGCCGGCTGAGCCTGACGCGGCGGCGGCGAGATCGAGCCGGTGTATTCCGGACGCTGCGCAGGCGCGGGCTGAGCCGCCGGCGGCGGGTTGTACGAGCCCATGCCCGAACCGCCGCCGTAGGTCGGCGCCGCGAGCGGCTGGCTTTCCACCCGGGCGGTCGGCGCGGACTGCTGCCGGACCGAGCCGGTGACTTCGTTGGACCCCGCGCTGCCCTGGTGCGAAGCCTGCGGCTTCGATGTCCAGGGGTTCTCTGTCATTCGGGAAAAATCGCTGCTGCAGCCCGCAAGGCCGGCCGAGAGGGCGGCAAGGAGCGCAAGACGCGAAACAGCACGCGAGCGTGAAGGCTCGACCAGACTGAACATGGATCACTCACTCATACGCAACTACGGACGAGCAAGTTAAACACCGGCCGAGTAAATAGAGCTTTAAGCCTAACGCGCTTTCAACCTTAACTGCGGGCTGACGAGCCCGCTACAATTCGCGCGCCCGGCCCGCCAGCAGCGGCACGAACCGCACGCCGATCAGGTCTTCCTGGCGCGGCCTGCCCTCTTCCATCGTGATCCGGACGATGCGTTGCGGACCGTCATGCTGGCCGAGCGGCAGCAGCAGAATACCGTCGACCGCCAGTTGCCCAACCAGCGCCTCGGGCACGGCCTCGGCCGCGGCGGTGACCATGATGCGGTCGTAAGGCGCGTGCGCCGGCAGGCCCTCGAGGCCGTCGCCGGCGATCACCGTCACATTGTCGTGGCCGAGCCGCGTCAGCGTCGCGCGCGCACGATCGGCGAGCGTGCGGTAGCGCTCCACCGAAAACACCGCGCCGGCAAGCCGGCTCAGCACCGCCGCCTGGTAGCCCGAGCCGGTGCCGATCTCGAGCACGCGGTGGTCGGGCTTCACCTTGAGCTGTTCGCTCATGTAGGCGACGACATACGGCTGGCTGATCGTCTGTCCGCACGCGATCGGCATTGCGGAATCTGCGTAAGCCGTCGCGACGAATTCCGCCGCCACGAACTCTTCGCGCGGCACCGAGTCCATGGCGCGCAGCACCGCCTGATCGCTGACCCCGCGCCGGCGCAGCGAGAGCAGGAATTCCATCCGCTCGACCTTCGCGTCGCGGAGGGCGGCCGGCTCCTTGCGGTCGATCAACTCGGGCACTCGCGCTTCCTTTCGGCGCCAGGAAAACAACCGGCGCCAGTCGCGCTTCATTTAAAGATGGCGCCGAGCCGCGCCATGAATGGTTCGTCGGTGAGGTCGAGCCGCAGCGCCGTCACCGAGATGCGCTTGGCCGCGACCGCCGACAGATCGGTGCCGTCGCGCGGCTTCGGCCGCTCCTTGCGCGCGAAAGTGAGCCAGTAATACGGATTGCCGCGCCCGTCGTGGCGCGGATCGATGCGCAGCAAATCCTGGTCGCGCTTGCCTTGCATCGTGATCGACACGCCCTTCACGCCCTCCGGCGGGCAGTCGGGGAAATTGATGTTCACCAGCACGCCTTCCGGCACGCCGCCGTCCAGCACCTTGCGGATCACCTTCGGGCCGTGCTGGAGGGCCGTGTCCCAGAACGGATTTTGCCGCGTCTCCAGGCCGTAGGCCTGCGACAGCGCAAACGACGGAACGCCGAGCGTCGTGCCCTCCATCGCGCCCGCGATCGTGCCCGAATAGGTCACGTCCTCGGCGACGTTCTGCCCGCGGTTGACGCCGGAGAGAATGAGATCGGGCGGATTGTCGACCATGATGTGGCGCACGCCCATGATCACGCAGTCGGTCGGCGTGCCCTTCACGGCGAAATGTTTCGGCGTCAGCTCGCGCAGGCGCAGCGGATCGTTCAGCGAGAGCGAGTGCGACACGCCCGACTGGTCGGTTTCCGGCGCGACGATCCATACGTCGTCGGAGAGCTCGCGCGCGATCGTCTCGCAGACTTCGAGCCCGGGCGCGTGGATGCCGTCGTCGTTGGTGATGAGGATGCGCACAGGCTCACCCGTCATGGCCGGGCTTGTCCCGGCCATCTCGATAGAGTGGGCACGATCGTGCCTTTCTGAGCGGGATGCCCGGGACAAGCCCGGGCATGACGAATGGATAAATCACGACACCCTCTCGATCACCATCTTGCCACCCATATACGGCTGCAGCACGTCGGGCACCGCGATGCTGCCGCCCTCCTGCTGATACGTCTCCATGACGGCAACCAGCGCACGGCCGACCGCGACGCCCGAGCCGTTCAGCGTGTGCACGAAGCGCGGTGAGCGGTTTTCCTTGGCCCGGAAGCGCGCGTCCATGCGGCGCGCCTGGAAGTCGCCGCAGTTCGAGCAGGACGAAATCTCGCGATACATCCCCTGCCCCGGCAGCCACACCTCGATGTCGTAGGTCTTCTGCGCGGCAAAGCCCATGTCGCCCGCGCACAAGGTCACCACGCGATAGTGCAGTCCGAGCCGGCGCAGCACCTCTTCGGCGCAGGCGAGCATGCGCTCGTGCTCGTTGTTGGAGTTCCTCCGGCGTCGTGATCGACACCAGCTCGACCTTGTTGAACTGGTGCTGGCGGATCATGCCGCGCGTATCGCGCCCGGCCGCGCCCGCCTCGGCGCGGAAGCACGGCGTGTAGGCGGTGAGCCGCATCGGCAGCTCGGCTTCCTCGACGATCGACTCGCGGACCATGTTGGTCAGCGGGACTTCGGCGGTGGGGATGAGCCAGTATTTCAACGACAGATCAAAGACCGGCAGCTTGCCCGGCTCAACACTCGGACGCTCGCGAACATCAAGTGCGAGCATTGAGCTCGCTGCCTCGGCGAGGGTTGCAGTCCTCGTTGCCAGAAACTGATCATCTTCAAACTTCGGCAACTGCGCAGTCCCGTACATCACCTCGTCGCGCACCAGCAGCGGCGGCGCGATTTCGGTGTAGCCGTGCTCGCTCGTGTGCACGTCGACGAAGAACTGCCCGATCGCGCGCTCCATCCGCGCGAGCCCGCTCTTCAGCACGACGAAGCGCGCGCCGGATAACTTGGCGGCCGTCTCGAAGTCCATCTGCCGCAGATCTTCGCCGAGCTCGAAATGCTGCTTCGGCTGGAACGGGTAGTTGCGCTTGGCGCCGAAGTGGTGGTGCTCGACGTTGGCGGTCTCGTCCTTGCCATCGGGCGCTTCGGCCGACGGCAGGTTCGGGATCGCGGCGAGCACGGCGTTCAGCTCGGCGGAGAACTTCTTCTCCTCCGCCTCCAGCGCCGGCATCGTGTCCTTGAGCTGCGCGACCTCGGCCATCAGGCTTTGCGCCGCCGCCTCGTCCTTGTTCTTCTTTGCGGCGCCGATCTCCTTCGAGGCCGCATTGCGCCGCGCCTGCGCCTGTTCGGCCTTCAGGATCGCGTGGCGCCGCTTCTCGTCGAGCGCGATCAGTTTCGTGGATTCGCCCGACAGCCCGCGCCGCGCCAGCGCGCGATCGAACGCCTCGGGATTGTCGCGAATCCATTTGATGTCGTGCATGGGCCGGGCTCGTTGGCGGAATCGGGCTTGTTATAGCGTTTTCGGGGGCGGAAATAGTGTTCGCCGCGAGCGCGGTGCATCCCCTCCCCCCGCTTGCGGGGGAGGGTTAGGGAGGGGGTTATCTCGGCGCAGCTCTCAATGCCCCCTCTCCAACTCTCCTCCGCAAGCGGGGGAGAGGGCGCACCGAGCATGTGGCACCGCTATGGCCCTACTCCGCAGCCTCGGCGGGTGCTGCCGCGGCCGCAGCTTTCGCCGCAGCTTCGGCGACGGCCTTCTTCTCGACGTAGCGCACCGACCAGATCGAGCCCTCGTACAGGATCATCAGCGGCACCGCGAGCGAGAGCTGGCTGATCACGTCCGGCGGCGTCAGGACCGCGGCGATCACAAAGGCGCCGACGATGAAATAGCGCCGCTTGGTCTTGAGCGTCTCCGACGTCAGGATACCGACGCGGCCGAGCAACGTCAGGATCACGGGAAGCTGGAAGGCGACGCCGAAGGCGAGCACCAGCCACATCATCAGGTCGAGATACTCGCCGACCTTGGGCAACAGCTCGATCTTCGCCATCCCGGCGCCGCCGAGCTGCTGCATGCCGAGCGAGAAGCGCACGATCAGCGGCATCACGATGAAGTAGACGACGGTCGCGCCGAGCGTGAAGAAGAACGGCGTCGCGACCAGGTACGGCAGGAAGGCGCGCCGCTCATGGCGATAGAGCCCGGGCGCGACGAACTTGTAGAGCTGCGAGGCGATGATCGGAAACGAGAAGAACGCAGCGCCGAACATCGCGAGCTTCAGCTTGGTCCAGAAGAACTCGAGCAGCGCGGTGTAGATGAAACGCGTGTTCTCCGAGCCGGCAATCCATTCGAACGGCCAGATCAGCACGTTGTAGATGTCGCCCGCGAAGGCGAAGCAGACGATGAAGGTGACGAAGAACGCCACCAGCGCCTTGATCAGCCGCGCGCGCAGCTCGATCAGGTGCTCCATCAGCGGCGCCTTGGTCGCCTCGATCTCCTTTTCGTCCTCGTCGGTCTTCATGCCGGCTTGCTCCCCTCGGGAGCCGGCGAAGGCGCTGGCGAAGACGGAGCCTGAGCGGCGTCGGCAAAGTCCTTGTTCTGCGGCGGCGGCGGCAGCTCGGGCATCGGTATCGAGACATCGGCCAGGGCAGCGGACGCCGCGGGCGCGACCGGTGCGGTGCCGAGCGCGACCGGATCGGACGGCGGCGTCGCCTCAGGGGTCGAGGTTGCAGGCTGGGCGAGCGACGCCGGATCGGACGGCGGCGATGCCGGCGTCGAGGTCGCGCTCGAGGAATCCTGCTGCATCGGCTCCTGGATCAGCTTCTCCATGCCGGTCGTGAAGTTCGATGTGTCGAGCGCGGAGCTCACGCTCGAGGTCGTCTCGTCGAACGTCTTCTTCAGGTCGGCCATCTCGGCTTCGCGCATCGCGTCGTTGAACTGGCCCTGAAACTCCGCCGCCATGCGGCGGATCTTGGTCATCCACTGGCCGAGCTGGCGCAGCACGGCCGGCAGTTCCTTCGGGCCGATCACCAGCAGCGCGACCACGCCGATGATGACGAGCTTGCCCCACGAAATGTCGAACATGGACCGTCAGCTTTCCTTGTGCATGGCCTGGTCCGAAAACCGCGCCCCACTTTTCGGGGCCATGCACCAACTGCAAGGGGCGCACAGCCGTGGCCAGCGCCCCTCAATCACACCCAGCGACTGGACGCGCAGCGATCAGGCGGTCGAGCCCTCGACGCGCTTCTCGGTATCGGAGCGCGCCTTCATCGCCGTTGCGGCATTGTCGTTGTCGATCACCTTCACGGGATCAACCTTGGCGGGGTCGCTCTTGGCGACCTCGTCCTCCGTCATCCCCTTCTTGAACGCCTTGATGCCCTGGGCGACGTCGCCCATCAGCTCGGAGATCTTGCCTCGGCCGAACAGCAGCAACACCACCGCGATGACGATGATCCAGTGCCAGATACTAAGGGAACCCATAGGAAGTCCTCCAAGGGACGTGCCGCCCCCCCTTTTTCGGCGCAGAACCTATGCTCAGGTTGCGGCAAAAACAAGCACTTCGGCCGGGTCGATGGCGATCCCGACCTCGCTCTGCGGGGGCAGATAAACCCGCTCCCGCACGCGTGCCAGCAGGGGTTCCGCGACCCCGTTAACCGTCAACGAAATTTGCTCCACCTCGCCCAGAAAGCGGCGGGATATCAGCCGGCCGGCCAGCCCGGTGCCGGTCGGACGCAGCGAAATCCCCTGCGGGCGGATCGCCACGATTGCGGCGCTGCCGTCCGCCAGATCGGGCGCCGGAAAGCGGCCGGCCGCCGAAACCGCGACGCCGTCATACACCGTGGCCGGGATTTCGTTCAGTTCGCAGAACAGCCGCGCGGCAAACAGGTCCACGGGTTCGCGGTAGAGCGCGCGGGGTTCGCCCTCCTGCACCAGCCGGCCGGCGCGCATCAGCGCAATGCGGTCGGCAAGCAGCATCGCCTCCTCGGCATCGTGCGTGACGATCACGCATGTGACGCGGCTCTCGCGCAGCACCTGGAGGATGTCGCCGCGCACTTGATCGCGCAGCCGCCGATCGAGGCCGGAGAACGGCTCATCCATCAATAGCACGCTCGGACGCGGCGCGACCGCACGCGCAAGCGCGACGCGCTGCTGCTCGCCGCCCGACAGCATGTGCGGGTAGAGGTCGGCGTAGTTCGCCAGTCCCACGCGGTCGAGCGCGGCGCGCGCCTCGCGCGCGGCGTCCGCGTTCGGCATCGACTTCAACCCGAACATCACGTTGGCGAGGTTCGACAGATGCGGGAACAGCGCGAAGTCCTGGAACATGAGACCGACGCCGCGCCGCTCGGGCGGCTCGAAGCTGCTGCCCGCGACCTCCCGGTCATTGATCAGGATCGAGCCCACGCTCGGCCGCTCGACGCCGGCCGCCAGCCGCAGCAGCGTCGTCTTGCCGCAGCCGGACGGGCCGACCAGCGAGACGATCTCGCCCGGCGCGATGTCGAGGGAAAAATCCGAAACCGCGGGCGCCGCGCCGTAGCGGTGGGTAACGCCCCGGTAGGTCAGCCGCGCCGCTATCGTGGCGGGCGTGCGCGCGCGCATCTACTCCTCTGGCGTCGGCCGAGGTGCGAGGGTCAGATCGAGATCGCCCGGCTCGAGCGGATCCTCGTCCTCGCGCAATGCCGCGTCGTCGGACGGCATCGGCACCGCGAAACCGGCCGGCAGGCGGCCATCGAGCAGCCCCGTGCCTTTCAGCTCGTCGAGGCCCGGCAGGTCGCCGACCGCCTCGAGACCGAAATGCGACAGGAACGTCTCGGTGGTGCCGAAGGTCAGCGGCCGGCCCGGCGCCTTGCGCCGCCCGCGCGGGCGGATCCAGCCGGTTTCGAGCAGGACGTCGACCGTGCCCTTGGATACCGACACACCGCGGATATCCTCGATCTCGGCGCGCGTCACCGGCTGGTGATAGGCGATGATCGCGAGCGTCTCGTTGGCGGCGCGCGACAGCTTCTTCGGCTCGACCGTATCGCGCGCCAGCAGCCAGGCGAGGTCGTTGGCGGTACGGAACATCCATTTTCCGGCGACGCGCACGAGATTGACGCCGCGCGGCGCGTATTCGGCCTGCAGCCGGCGCATCGCGCTGTCGATGTCGACCCCTTCGGGCAGGCGTTCGCGCAAGGTCTTGTTGTCGAGCGGCTCGCCGGCCGCGAACAACAGCGCCTCGATCAGCCGCAATTCCTCCGGCCGCTGCTCCGGCATGGTCTCGTCGCCGCCTAGCTCCTCCGTCGGCTCCTCACCGACGATGTGCGGTTTCGCCAAACCCATCACGTTTGCACTCCCCAGTCCTAACCGACCGTTACGCGGCCGGCGTTGACGCACTTTCACGCTTGCGCAGGAAGATCGGCGCGAACGCCCCGCCCTGCTGCACCTCGATCGCCCCTTCGCGCACCATTTCGAGCACCGACGCAAAGCTCGACGCCATCACGGTCGCGCGCATCGACGGCTCGACCAGATACGAGATCAGGTATTCGTCGAGCCGGCCCCAGTCGTGCGAGGCGCCGACGAGACGTTCGAGCGCGTCGCGCGCCTCGGCGAGCGACCAGACGGTGCGCGGCGGGAAGCGCACGTGCGAAAGCGCGCTCTTCTGGCGCTGCACCGCGTAGGCGGTGAGCAGATCGTAGAGCGTTGCGGTCCACTCCGGACGCTTGATGTCGGCGATCGGCTCCGGCGCACCGCGGCCGAATACGTCGCGGCCGAGTTGCGCACGGCTGGTGAGCTGGTCGGCGGCGTTGCGGATCGCCTCGAGACGGCGCAGGCGCAACGCGAGCGCGGTCGCCATGTCTTCGGCGCTCGGCCCCAGGTCGCCTTCCGCAACCGGGATCAGCAGCCGCGATTTCAGGTAGGCGAGCCACGCCGCCATCACCAGGTAATCGGCCGCGAGCTCGAGGCGAATCTTGCGCGCCTCCTCGATGAAGGCGAGGTACTGGTTGGCCAGCGCGAGGATGGAAATCTTCGACAGGTCCACCTTCTGCTGCCGCGCGAGTATCAGCAACAGGTCGAGCGGACCCTCGAAGCCCGCGACATCGACGATCAGCGCCCGCTCGTCGGAGGCGAGGTCGGGTGACAACGCTGTTTCGAAATCGTCTGCCATTACGCGTACTTCAGTTTGCGCATGATCTGGTCCGAAAACCGGTTTGCACTTTTCGCGATCATGCGCTTGCCATGATGCCGGCGAATTCCTCACGCGCCGCCGCGACGTCGCGCGCGGCAGGCTTGCGTCGCGCTGCCAGCGCCGCGTCGGCACGCCGCAAGGCGTCGCCGGACAGCGGCGGTACCGCCGCCGCGACCTCGCGCATCTCCTCGAGCGTGCCGTTGCAATGAAGCACCACGTCGCATCCCGCCGCGAGCGACGCGCGGCTGCGGTCCGCGAGCGAACCCGAGAGAGCCTTCATCGAGATGTCGTCGGTCATCAGCAGTCCGTCGAATCCAAGAGCCTTGCGAATCACTTCGCGCACCATTGTGCCGGAAGTCGTGGCCGGCGCGAGCGGGTCGATCGCGCTGAACACAACATGCGCCGTCATCCCCAGAGGAAGTTTCGCCAGCGGGCGGAACGCGGCGAAATCGCTTGACTCAAGTGTCGCGCGGTCAGCCGCGACCACCGGAAGCTTGTGATGGCTGTCGGCGGTGGCGCGCCCGTGTCCGGGAATGTGCTTGAGCACCGGCAGGACCCCGCCCTCCATCAGGCCTTCGGCAACCGCCGCGCTGATCGCCGCGACCTTGTCGGCGCGCGTTCCATAGGCGCGGTCGCCGATCACCGGGTCGGCCTCGCTGACCGGCACGTCGGCGATCGGCAGGCAGTCGACGTCGATGCCGAGCTCGTACAGATCATGGGCGATCAGCCGCGCGCCGAGCCGGGCGGCATGACATCCGGCCGTGCGGTCGCGGTCGTAGACCGCACCATAGAAAGCGCCGCGCGGATAGGCCGGCCAGTGCGGCGCCGCCAGGCGCTGCACCCGGCCCCCCTCCTGGTCGATCAGCACAGGCGCGTTGCGCCCGACCGCATCGCGGCATTGCGCGACCAGCGCGCGCACCTGCGCCGGGGTGTCGATATTGTAGCGGAACAGGATGAAGCCCCACGGGTCGGACTCGCGCAGGAAAGCGCGCGCCTCCGCGCTGAGCGAAAGGCCCGGAACGCTGGTGATAACCGCACGGGCGACCATCCGCGCGGCTTAACTGCGCCGCCCCGGGGGGTCAAGCAGGGCCGTTCCACATGTGCGCGGGGCGCCGCGGTTCAATCCACCTGCAGCCCGCCCGATTTTATCGGGCCTTCCCAGCGCGCGACCTCGTCGATGACGAATTTGGCGAGGTAGTCGGCGCTGCGCCGCTCGGGCGCAATGCCGGTGACGCCGATCTCGAGCATCCGCGACTTGATCGCCG
The DNA here is from genome assembly GCA_963839985.1 of uncultured Alphaproteobacteria bacterium. Lineage (GTDB taxonomy): Bacteria > Pseudomonadota > Alphaproteobacteria > Rhizobiales > Xanthobacteraceae > PALSA-894. The sequence goes on from CAWIXG010000010.1 coordinate 61,619, forward strand.
GCGTGTCCATCGCGGCGTGCGTCGCCGCGTTGAGCTTCTCGACGATCTCCTTCGGCGCGCCTTTCGGCAGGAAGAACGCCGTCCAGGTGGTGACATCGTAGTCGGCCAGCCCCTGCTCGTGCGCGGTTGCGAGATCCGGCATCAGCGGCGAACGCTCCTTGGAGAGGAGCGCGAGCGCCTTCACCTGCTTGCCGGTGATCAGCGCGATGGCGGCGCCGAGATTGCCGCAGACATAGTCGATCTGCCCGCCGATCAGATCGTTCGTCGCCGGCGCCGAGCCGCGATAGGGAACGTGCGTGACGTCGGCGCCGATCCGCGCGTTGAGCAGCGAGCAGGCGAGATGCGTGGTCGAGCCGGCGCCGGCCGAGCCGTACTGCATCTTCGCGCCGTTCTGTTTCAGCAGCGCGGCGAACTCGGCCAGCGTGGCGGCGGGCAGATCCTTGCGCACCTCGAGCACCATCGGCTGCTCGGAGAACAGCGCGACCGGGCTGAAGTCGCTGATCGCGTCGTAGCGCCGCTTCTTGTAGATCGACTGGTTGTAGGCGTGGGTCCCCACCGTGCCGAGCAGCAGCGTGTAGCCGTCCGGCCGCGCCGAAATGACCCGGTTCACCCCGACGATGCCGCCGGCGCCCGTCGTATTCTCGACGATAATCGTCTGGCCTAAGAATCTCGCCCATGCGCACCGCCAGGATCCGCCCGAGCACGTCGAACGTTCCGCCGGCCGCGTAAGGCACGACCATGGTGATCGCCCGCGATGGGTAGCCTTGCGCCTGCGCGGCGGCGGGCACGAGTGCTGCGCCGATGAGCAATGCCCGGATGAGATGTGGTGTCATGCCGCCCTCGCCTGCGCGCACGCGTCGCGCGCGCCGACGACTTAGCATTCCCGGCGGCCAAATGTGAACGGCGTCGCGTGGGCGCGACGCCGTGTCGAGAGTGGCAGATGCAGGCTTACCCGGCGGACATCAGTTCCGCTGGACGATGCACTGCCCGCCGGCTTCCTTCAGATTGCTGCAGAAGGTATTCGCCTGCTCCATCGTGGCGAACGATCCGACCTGCGCGCGGAAGAAGATACCGCCCTTGTCGCCGAGATCGACGCGACGGATGCTCGCCTCGCGCCCGCCCAGCACGGTCGGATACTTTTGCTGCAGCGCCCGATAGGACGATTGCGCTTCGGCTTCGGACTTCTGCGCGCTGACCTGCACCGCGTACGCGCCGGCCGCCGGCGCGGGCGTCCGCGCCGCCGTCCTGGTGCGGGGCTCGGGCTGCGCCTGCGGCGGCGCAATCGCCATCGGCGCACGCGAAGCGGCGCCCCCGGAAGATTGCGTGGGTGCGGCTGCGTCGTTGATCGCATCCGGGCGGATGGTCTGGGTTTTCACCCGCTTCGGCTCGGCAAACGCACCGGGCGGCGATGGCGGCGCCGCCAGCGAGGCGGTGCTGGTCGGCGCGAAGGCTGTCTGCGGGGCGTTCGGGCGCGGCTGTGGCGGAACCGGCAGCGAGACCGGCTGCTCCTCACGCGGCACGACGCGCTCGAGCGTGGCACTGCCGACGCGCTCCTGGAACGGCTTGCCCTGGGCATCGGCGGTTGGCTGTGCCGCCGGAACGACCTTCGAGGGCGTCGGGTCCGCCTTGATGACCGGCGGATTGGCCGAGCCGCCCGGGCTGGACGTGAAGGCGCGATATCCGAATGCCCCGGCGGTGCCGATCACCGCGAGGCCGAGGATGGCGGCGATCGTCAGGAGACCGCCACGCCGGCGGCTCGGCGGCCGTTCCTCGCCGTGCGGCGGCATGTGGCCGTCGTCGGCGTAATAATGATCGCCATCATAGTCGCCGGCCGGCGGCGGGGCGACGCGATAGCGATCGTCGTAATGCGGCTCCTGCGCGGCAGCCACGGGCGAGGCCTGCACATTGCGCTCGTCGTGGCGATCGTCCTGGCGCTCGTCGTGCGCTACCGCATCATGCTGACCGTCGTCCGGCTGCTGATAGCGCGGGTCCCCGCGGTAGGGATCACGCGGCGCGGGATGCTGGTCATGCTGATCGTAATCGTCCGCCGCGGCCGGACGTGCCAGCCATTCGGGTGCCGACCGGTTGTCGGCCTGCGGACTGTCGAGCGGCTTGCGCGCGACCGGACGCCCGACATCGTTGAATGGATCGTTTTGCCCGATCAGGCGGGCGAGCTCGGCGAGCGGATCGCCCGCCTCTTTCGACGCCGGCTGATACGACTCGTCGGAATGCTCCGAACGCTTCTCCGCCATACTCATACTGTCACCGGTCCCCTTGGAGAGCGCAATCAACCCCGCCTTGCGTCCGATCGCACCGCCCCGTTCAACTGTTGGCACGCGATGTCCGGCGACCCCTCGCCGTACCGCGCCGCGTCCTCGGTGAGCCCGCCAATCCCGCGGGAATGGCCTCCAATGGCACCGAGCGAGACTACCGCATCTCCTCAGGCGCCCCAACTCCGAGCAGCGAAAGCCCGGAGTTCAGGACGGTGGCGACCCCCTGAACGAGTGCGAGGCGCGCCGCTGTCAGTGTTGGATCACTTTGGATAATGAACCGTAAATGTGGCGAGTTTTTGCCGCCGCGGGTCCAGAGCGCGTGGAATTCGCTTGCGAGTTCATAGAGATAAAAGGCAATCCGGTGCGGCTCGTGGGCCGCCGCCGCCGACTTGATCAGGCGCGGATACGCGCCAATTTTTTTCATCAATGCGAGTTCGGTCGCATCGGTCAGCAGGTCGAGGCGCGTCCCGGCAAGCCACGCCGCCCTCGCCAGGTCATCCACAGGCAGGTCGGGCACGGTCTCGCGCGCGTTGCGGAAAATCGAGTGCGCACGGGCGTGGCCGTACTGGACGTAGAACACCGGATTGTCGCGCGACTGCTCGATCACCTTGGCAAGGTCGAAGTCGAGCACGGCGTCGTTCTTGCGGTACAGCATCATGAAGCGGACGGCATCCTTGCCGACCTCGTCCACAACTTCACGAAGCGTGACGAAGTCTCCGGACCGCTTCGACATTTTGACCGGCTCGCCGGCGCGCAAAAGGCGCACGAGCTGCACGATCTTGACGTCGAGCGCCGCAGCGCCGCCGGTCACCGCCTTCACGGCCGCCTGCATGCGCTTGATGTAGCCGCCGTGATCGGCACCCCACACGTCGATCAGCTCGCGGAAGCCGCGGTCGAACTTGGATTTGTGGTAGGCGATGTCGGAAGCGAAATAGGTGTAGCTGCCGTCCGATTTCATCAGCGGACGGTCGACGTCGTCGCCGAACGCGGTCGCGCGGAACAGCGTCTGCCCGCGATCCTCCCAATCCTCGATCGGCGCCCCCTTCGGCGGCGGCAGGCGGCCGTCGTAGATCTTGTCCTCGGCACGCAGCGACGCAATCGTCGCGGCGACTTCGTCGGACGGCCCCGCGACCAGCGCGCGTTCGGAGAAGAACACGTCGTGCGCGACATTGAGCGCGGCGAGATCGTCGCGGATCATCGCCATCATCATGTCGATGGCCTTCCCGCGCACGAGCGCAAGCCAGTCCTCCTCCGGCTTCCCGCTCAACGATGCGCCGTATTCGGCGGCGAGCGCCACGCCGACCGGCTTGAGATAGTCGCCCGGATAGAGGCCGTCGGGGATCGTGATCGTCTCGCCGAGCGCCTCGCGGTAGCGCAGGTAGGCCGAGCGGGCGAGCACGTCGACCTGCGCGCCCGCGTCATTGATGTAGTACTCGCGCGTGACCGTGTGGCCGGCGACATCGAGCAGGTTGGCGAGCGCGTCGCCGAACACCGCGCCGCGGCAATGCCCGACATGCATCGGGCCGGTCGGATTGGCCGAGACATATTCGACATTGACCGGCGCGCCGGCCGCGCTGCCGCGGCCGTAGCGCGTGCCCGCCCCGATTGCGGTACGCAGCGCATCGGCCCAGACGGCCGGCTTCAAGGTGAGATTGATGAAGCCCGGTCCCGCGACATCGACCTGCGCGATCAGATCGTCTGCGCGCAGCGCCCCGGCGATCAGCTCGGCGACGTCGCGCGGCTTCTTGCCTGCGTCCTTCGCCAGCACCATCGCGGCATTGGTCGCCATGTCGCCGTGCGTGGCATCGCGCGGCGGTTCGACCAGCACGCGCGACAGGTCGAGCGCCGGCAGCGCGCCTGCGGCGATCAGCGCCGCGATGGCGGCGATCACGCGCTCATGTACGGTTGCGAAGATGTTGGAATAATCCGGGTTCATGCTGGCTGGTCAGTGGTTTCGCGCGCGCTATCGCAAGAATTGCCAGTCACGTCAAACCTTTGGAAACATCCGCGCGTGCTCGCTGAGCGCAAAGCCGTCGGTCATTCCGGCAATGAAATCGGCGACCCGGCGTGCCCGCGCGGCGGCATCCGACGGATCGAGACCCTGCGCCCATTCACCCGGCATGTCCTGCGGCGACACGAAGTAGCGCGCGAACAGCTCGCGCACCACGACCTCGGCATTCTCCATGACGCCGATCACGCGCGGGTGGCGGTACATGTTGGTCCAGAGAAATTCCTTGATCGCGCGGTCGGCCGAGGCCATCAGCGCCGAGAAGCCGATCATCGGCGTGCCGGCGGCGCGCACCTCGTCGGCCGACGTCGGCGCCGCGACGCCGAAGCGGCGCACGCTTTCGGCGACCACGTCCTCGATCAGCCGGCCGATCAGGCGGCGCACCACCTCGTGCGTCAGGCGCGCCGGATCGATACCAGGATACTGGTCGCGCACCTCGCGCAACAATCCGCCGAGCACCGGCAGCCCGGCCAGGTCCGACATGGCAAAAAGGTCGGCGCGCAAGCCGTCGTCGAGATCGTGCGCGTCATAGGCGATGTCGTCGGCGATCGCCGCGACCTGGGCTTCGGCACCGGCATGGCTCCAGAGCGCGAGATCGTGGACCGTATTGTAATCGGCGATCGCCTGCGGCACGCCGTTGTCGCGATAGCGGCCGACCGGTTTGCCGTCGACGTCGGTCAGCGGCCCGTTGTGCTTGACGATCCCCTCGAGGGTTTCCCAGGTCAGGTTGAGGCCGTCGAAAGCCGGATAGCGCCGTTCCGTCACGGTGACGGTGCGCAAGGTCTGGGCGTTGTGGTCGAAGCCGCCGAAATCGGCGAGGCAGGCATCGAGCGCGCGTTCGCCGGCATGGCCGAACGGCGGATGGCCAAGATCGTGGGCGAGCGCCAGCGCCTCGGCGAGATCCTCCTCGAGGCCGAGGGAGCGCGCGAGCGCCCGCGCGATCTGGGTGACCTCCAGCGTATGGGTCAGCCGGGTGCGATAATGGTCGCCCTCGTGAAACACAAAGACCTGGGTCTTGTGCTTGAGCCGGCGGAACGCGGTTGAGTGGATGATCCGGTCCGCGTCGCGGCGGAACGGGTTGCGGCTGGCACTTTCCGGTTCCGGATTGAGCCGGCCGCGGGTCCGGGAGGAGTCCTCCGCATAAGGGGCGCGGCCCGCGTTCATGCCGAATTCTCGCAAATGGCGCCCGATTGACCGGGAGCCTCGGGGCACCTACCTATCATGCCATGGACAGCGTCACCATTTCGGACAGCGCCGTAAGGCGCATCGGCGAAATCCTCAAGGGCGAGCCCGCGGGCGCGATGCTGCGCGTCTCCGTCGAGGGCGGGGGCTGCTCCGGGTTCCAGTACAAATTCGACATCGAGCGCGCCAAGGCCGAGGACGACCTGGTCCTGGCGCGCGACGCCGCCGTGGTGCTGATCGACCCGGTCTCGGTGAACTACATGGCCGGATCGCAGATCGACTTCGTCGACGATCTGATCGGCCAGTCGTTCAAGATCAACAACCCCCAGGCCACCGCGAGCTGCGGCTGCGGGACGAGCTTCTCAATCTAGCGTCTGATCCAACGCGATTGAATCACTGACCTCCGCTCGTCCCCGCGAAAGCGGGGACCCAGTTCTCGGCCCCTGGATTCCCGCTTGCGCGGGAATGAGCGGACTTTGTTTCAATGCTCGCGGATCAAACTCCAGCAGCCCCAGCCCTCATCCGACGCGATCGACGCCTACTCCGCCGCGATCGCGGCCGGGCGGCCGTGCGCCTCGACCTCCTGCAGCTGCGGCTCGAGGCGGCGCTTCAGCACGCGGTCGATGCGGTCGAGATAGAGATAGACGACCGGCGTGATGTAGAGCGTGAGCAATTGCGACACGCACAACCCGCCCACCACCGCGATACCGAGCGGCTGGCGCAGCTCCGCGCCGGCGCCCGAGCCGAGCGCGATCGGCAGCGCGCCGAAGATCGCCGCGAAGGTGGTCATCATGATCGGGCGGAAGCGCAACAGGCACGCCTCGGTGATCGCCGCCTCCGCGCCGACGCCGACGCGGCGCCGCTCGAGCGCGAAGTCGATCATCATGATCGCATTCTTCTTCACGATGCCGACCAGCATCACGATGCCTATCATAGCGATGACCGACAGCTCCATTCCGAACGCCATGAGCATGATCAGCGCGCCGACGCCCGCCGACGGCAGACCGGAGATGATCGTGATCGGGTGGATGAAGCTCTCGTAGAGGATGCCGAGCACGACGAACGCCGCGAACACCGCGGCGAGCACGAGGATACCCTGCCCCTTCAGCGACTCCTGGAACACCTGCGCATTGCCCTGGAAGCCGGTCACGACCGAGAGCGGCAAGTTCGATTCGCGTTCGATCTGGCGGATCGCATCGACCGCGGCGCCGAGCGAGGCACCCGGGTTGAGGTTGAACGAGATCGTGACCGACGGCTGCTGGCCTTGATGGTTGACCTGCAGCGGGCCGACGCGCTCCTTCAGCCGCGTCACCGCGCTGAGCGGGATCGACGCCCCGTTCGGCGTACCGGTTCCGAGAACGCCGCCGCCGGTGGTGACCGCGGCCGACGTGTTGGCGAGGCTGGTCTTGAGATAGATCTTCGAGAGACCGGTAGCGTCCGCCTGGAAGTCCGGCCGCGTCTCGAGAATGATCTGGTAGTCGTTGATCGCCGTATAGATCGTGGCGACCTGCCGGTTGCCGAATGCGTTGTAGAGTTCCTGGCGGATCTGATCCGACGAAATGCCGTAGAACGCCGCCTTCTCGCGGTCGATCTCGATTTCGATCTCCGGGTTCTTGATGTAAAGGTCGCTGTTGACGTCGCGCAGACCCGGGATTTGCTTGACCTTCTCGAGCATCTCGTCCGACACGCGGTAGAGCGTCTCGGTCTCGCTCGACTGCATCGTGTACTGGAATTCGCCCTTCGAGATGCGTCCCCCGAGATTGATGTTCTGGATCTCGCGGAAATAGACCGCCATGCCGACCACGCCGGCGGTCTGCTGGCGCAACCGCCGCAGCACCGGGCCCGACGGTCCGCGTTCGCGCTTGTGCTTGAGGCCGACGAACATGCGCCCGGTGTTGTTGGTCGCGTTCGGGCCGCCGACGCCGACGGTCGAATTGACGAACTCCACCGCGGGATCGGCCTTGATCATCGCGGCGATCTCGCCCTGGCGCTGCTGCATGGCGCGGAACGAGATGTCCGCCGGCCCTTCGACCGTGACCGACACGAAGCCGGTGTCCTCGACCGGAAAGAAGCCTTTGGGGATGGCGATGTAGAGGTAGACCGTGCCGGCCATCGTGGCGAAAGTCACCAGCAGGGTGATGAATTTGTACTTCAGGACCTTGTCGAGGGTCCACTCGTAGCCGCGCAGCCACGAGGCGAACATCGCCTCGAAGATGCGCAGCACGATGAACTGCTTCTCGCCCTCGTGATGGGTGCGCAGCACGCGCGCGCACAGCATCGGGGTCAGCGTCAGCGACACGAAGCCGGACACGATGATCGCGACCGCGATGGTGACCGCGAATTCGCGGAACACGCGGCCGACCATGCCGCCCATCAGCAGCACCGGGATGAACACGGCGATCAGCGAAATCGTGATCGAGATGATCGTGAAGCCGATCTCGCGCGCACCTTTCAGCGCCGCCTCGAACGGCCGCATCCCGCCCTCGATGTGGCGGACGATGTTCTCCAGCATCACGATGGCGTCGTCGACGACGAAGCCGACCGACAGCGTCAGCGCGAGCAGCGTCATGTTGTTGATGGAGAAATTGAACGCGTACATGACCGCGAATGTGGCGATCAGCGAGATCGGCACTGCCAGCGCGGGAATGATCGTCGCCGTCCAGGTGCGCAGGAACAGGAAGATGACGAGGATCACGAGGCCGATCGCGATCAGCAGCGTCTCCTGCACGTCATGCACCGACTCGCGCACCGAAATCGACCGGTCCATCATCACTTCCATGTTGATGGACGCGGGAATCTGGGCCCGATAGGACGGGATGCGCTCCTTCACGGAATCGACCACCGCGACCGTATTGGCGTCCGGCTGTCGCTGCACCGCCAGGACCACGGAGCGGTTGCCGTTGAAGAAGCTCGCGATACGCGTGTTCTCGACGCCATCCAGCACGTTGGCGATCTCGTCGAGCTTGACGGGCGCGCCGTTGCGGTACGCGACGATGACCTTCCTGTAGTCTTCCGCCTTGCTCAGCGCGCCGGAGGCCGCGAGCGTGATGTTCTGCCGTTCGCCGGCGATCGTTCCGACCGGGGTATTGGAGTTGGCTTTCGCAAGCGCGGTGCGGATGTCTTCCAGCGAAATATTGCGCGCCGCGGCGGCGACCGGGTCGGCCTGGACGCGCACGGCAAATTTCTGCCCGCCATAGACCAGCACCTGCGCGACGCCGGGAAGTTGCGAGATCTGCTGCGCCAGGACGATCTGACCGTATTCGTCGACCGTCGACATCGGCAGCGTTGGCGAATTCAGGCTGATGAACAGCACCGGGAAGTCGCCCGGGTTTACCTTGCGGAAGAATGGCGGCGTGGTCATCTCGACCGGCAGGCGTCGTGCCGCGACGGTGAGCGCGGTCTGTACGTCCAGCGCCGCGCCGTCGATGCTGCGATTGAGGTCGAACTGGATGGTGATGGTCGTGATGCCGAGCGCGGATGTCGAGGTCAGCGCGCTGATGCCGGCGATGGTGGAGAGTTGACGCTCAATCGGAGCCGCAACCGACGCCGCCATGGTTTCCGGGCTCGCGCCCGGCAAGGTCGCCGTGATGGAGATGGTGGGGAAGTCGACAGCGGGAAGTGCCGATACAGCGAGTAGCCGGTAGGCAAAGGCGCCGAACACGATCAGCGATGCGGTAATGAGCGTCGTCATCACCGGACGGCGAATACATGCCTCAGAAATACCCATCGTGCTTGCCCGTCCCCGTTCGCCAGCGCCCCGCCGCAGTGTCCGCTAGCTGCCCGCCTTTTTCGCTTCGCGGATCGCGACGCGCGTGCCGTTGATCAGTTGAAGATGTCCGTTGACGACGACAGCGTCGCCGTCGGCCACGCCGCTTTCCAGCACAGTGACGGCGCCGAGCGTGCGCGCGACCTTCACGGGATGGAGTTCGGCCAGGTCGTTCTTGATCACGTAAACGAAGTTGCCGGCCTGGCCGGCTTGCACGGCCGCTGACGGAACGGTGACGGCTTCCTCGTTGCGCAGGCTCAGGTAGCTCTGCACCAGCGTGCCCGGCCACAGCAGATCGTTCTCGTTCGGCATATGGGCGCGCACGTTCACCATGCCGGTCGCCGGATCGACGGTATTCTCGATCATCGCGATGCGGCCGACTGCGCGCTTCGTCTCGCCCGGGATCGTGGCCTCGACGCTCGCCGAGCCTTCGGCCAGCGCCTCGCGCAGACTGGGCAGCGCGATCTGCGGCACCGGGAATGACACGTAGACCGGCGCGGTCTGGATGATGGTCGCAATCGGCAGGAGATCGGCGGATCGCACGAAGTTGCCGACCTTCACCGAAGCCGCGCTGATGCGCCCGGAGATCGGCGCGCGGATGGTCGCATAGCTGAGCTGCACCTGGAGGTTCTTCAGGATCGCTTCGTCGGCCTTCTGTGCGGCGGCAAAGACGGCGGCCTGGGTCTTGGCATTGTCGAGATTGGTGATCGGCGTCGCGTTCTTCGCCACCAGCTCGGTGTAGCGGCGCATGTCGCGCTCGGCGCCTTCGAGCTGCGCCTTGTCGCGCGCAATGTTACCCTCGGCCTGGAGGATCTGCGCCTCGATCGAGCGGGCATCGAGCGTGATCAGCAGGTCGCCCTGCTTCACCCGCGCGCCGTCGGCGAAGTGCACGTCCATGATTTCGCTGTCGATGCGGCTCTTGATGGCGGCACTGGCCATCGGCGTGACGGTGCCGAGCGCCTCGATCTGGACCGGCGTCGATTTCTTGACCGCCTTTGCAACCTCGACCGTGACGGTGCGGACCGGCGCACGCTGCGGCGCCTGCGCGACGGCGCCCTGCAGTCCGAGCAAAGCAGGATTCCACTTCCATGCCGCTGCGGCAGCGCCTGCCGCGGCGAGCACCAGCACCACCATCACCGTGCTTCGCTTCGTCACGCGTTCAAGGCCCGGGCTCGAAGCACCCGCGGCCCCCTCTGGTTTTACTCGTCCCCCACGGACGCAAGCGCCTGCAAGACGTCGACTCTAAAGTCCCTGCAAGGTACGGACCAGTAACACATTTGTCTCAACGTGTATAAGTGCGGATCGTGCAATTTACCGTGCGGCGGCACCCCGCTATTGGGCATGGTGAACAGGCTTGGACCGGCCCGATGCGCATCGCCACCTGGAACGTCAATTCGATCAAGCAGCGCGTCGAAAACCTCAGCGCGTGGCTGAAGGAGCGCGCGCCCGACATCGTGTGCCTGCAGGAGACGAAGTGCCAGGACGAGGCCTTCCCGCGCGAGGCGTTCGAGGCGCTGGGCTACAACGTCGCGATCCACGGGCAAAAGACCTTCAATGGCGTCGCGATCCTGTCGAAACTCGCCTTTGACGAGGTGACGCCGCGCCTGCCGGGCGATCCGGAGGACGACCACGCGCGCTTTCTCGAGGCCGTGGTGTCGACAGGCTCCGGCGCGCTGCGGGTGGCATCGATCTACCTGCCCAATGGCAACCCGACGAATACACCGAAATACGACTATAAACTCAAATGGATGAGACGTCTTTTTGATTATTCACGCGAGCGGTTGAAGCTGGAGGAGCCGCTGGTTCTGGCCGGCGACTACAACGTGATCCCGGCCGACCCGGACGTGCACAATCCCGAACTCTGGCGCAACGACGCGCTGGCCCTGCCCGAGACCCGCGCCCGCTGGCGCGCCCTGACCTATCTGGGGCTCACCGATGCGATCCGCGCGACCACCGACGCCGCGGGCCTTTACACATTCTGGGACTATCAGGCCGGCGCCTGGCAGAAGAACAACGGCATCCGCATCGACCATCTGCTGCTCTCGCCGCAGGCGGCTGACCGGCTGATCACCGCCGGCGTCGACAAGCATGTGCGCGCATGGGAGCGCCCGTCGGACCACGTTCCGGCCTGGATCGAGCTGGATCTGGAGCGGCGCGAGGGTTGACCGTCGCGCGCGCGGATCACTCGCGCTTGTTGTTCACCCAGCGCGCCAGCATGTCGGCTGCGCTCGCGCGCTCGTCGCCGGACGCCTGCTTCAGCGCCGAGTCGTACAAGTCGCCGATCCAGCCATCCGAGGCGCCCGCATTGGAGTGGGCGACTGCAAGCCACATCAGCCCGCGCGCCGGCTGGCGCGGCAGGTTGTTCTCGCCCTTGAACAGCAGCCGGCCGAGCACCGCCTGCGCCTGGTACTGGCCCTTGTTCGCCGCCGAATAGAGCCAGCGCGCCGCCTGCCGCGGATCGTTGTTTGCGCCGCTGCCGTCAAGCAGCAACCGGCCGAGGTGGTACTGCGCGTCCGGGTCGCCGAAATAAGACGCCGCGTAGGCGTACATATGGCGTGCGCGGCCGAGATCAGGCTTCACGTCGCTGTCCGCGATGCCTTCGCGGTAGTAGTGCCCAAGCGACACGAAGGCATTCGCCACGTAGCGCGTCTGCGGCCCGCTCGGATAGTCGTCCGCGTGGCTGTCGGCGATCCGGCTGAAATATTCGAACGCCTTGAGGTCGGACTGATCGACGCCGTCGCCTTCCGCATAGATGCGGGCGAGCTTCCACTGCGCCGCGACCACGCCCTGCTCGGCCGCGTATTCGAGTTGCTTGATCGCCTTGTCCTTCTGCCCGTCGCGCATGGCGCGCGCGCCGGAGCGGAACGCCTCGAGCGGCGTGATCGGCGCGGAGGGTGCGGCGAAAGCGGTCGGCGGCGGCAGCGGACGGTCGAGTGCGGGGGCCGTCGGCGCGGTGGACAGCACCGGAGGAACCGGCGCGCGCGGGCGCGGCAACGTCGTGCTCGGAAGGCCGACCGCGGAGCCGGCACCGGCGCGCGGGATCAACCCGGGCGGACGCGGAACGTCGACCGCGCGGCTGTTGGCGGACGCCGGCATCATCCCGCCCTGCACAGGCGTGGCCTGCACGGGCGTATTGTCGGCCGCAGGCCGCGTCGTTCCGTCGAGCGCAAAAGCCTGCGTCGCCCCCAGCGCCAGGGCGAACGTCGAGATGATGATGCGGTCACGAATCCGCATAGCTGATCTTCTCGGCCTTGCCGCCCGGATGGGTGATGGCGCCATTCACCGCCGGTCCAACCTGCTGGGCGTATTTCCACAAATAGCCTGAGGTGACATCGGTCTCGCACGGCGTCCAGCCGGCGCGGCGCCGTTCCAGTTCCTCATCCGACAGCGCAACGTCGATCGTACCGTTGACGGCATCGATGGTGATCATGTCGCCGTCGCGCAACAGCGCGGCGACCTTCACGATCGCGCCTTCCGGAGCCAGATTCCCCTTGAGGCCGACGACGCCACCGGTGACGGTGATCGGATCGTTGGCCGGACGCACGACGTCCTGGTTCGGGTTCGACTTCACGGATTTCAGGTTCTCGGCGATGGTGCGGCCCGTCACGGTCATGCAGTCGCCATGCAGGAAGCCGTTATCGAGCAGGGTCTTCATCAGGAGCGGTATGCCGCCAACCTCGAACATGTCTTTGGCGACATAACGGCCGGCCGGCTTCAAATCGGCGATATACGGTGTCTTTTTGAAGACTTCGGCCACGTCGGATAACGTGAAGTCGTTGCAGGGCGTGGCTTCATTCCAGCAGGAGGCGACGCCGACGAACGGCTGGTGGATCTGCTCGGTGGTCAGACCCATGGCGTAATAGTACGAGCGGTGCGGCGCCCGCGCAGGGCCTTCCGTCACGTGCCGGCTCGGCAGCCGCGCCTTGATGTTGGTCCTGGCGTCCATCACACCTTAGGGCCCCCGGCCCTACGCACGGCACAAGTCCTCGCCCGAGTCGCCTGGCCGCAGTTGCCCCGGCGCAACGTGCGCGCCGCAACGGTTCAGGCATGCCAGATGGCACATGTTGTTGTTCGTGGAGTTGTATGGCCAAATCGCGGCGTGTCGCCGTCCGTTCGGATGGCCAGTTCAAATTCATGTTAATATGTTGCAGCCGCGCCACATTGCTGTGGGCGCAAAGCCTCACCTGACAACTGCCGAAAGCGAACGATCCTGCCGAAAAGCGAAAGGCGGGCCGCATGGCCCGCCCCGTCGGAGGTCAGCCGACGTTGTGCAGTGCGATCAGTAGCCGCCCTCGTCGCACGACGAGAAGCGACCGTAGCCTTCGTCGGACCAGCAGGCATTCGGCGTCTGGAAGATCGGCGGCGCGGTTGCCTCCACCGGCTCGACGCGTTGCGCGGCCGGCGCCTCGGCGCGCGCATGGCGCTTGTGCTTGGGGGCGGCGGAGGCCGCGGTCAGCGATGAGGCCGCGATCAGGCCGGCGACCGCGAGCGTGAGAATCGAGCGCATGGGTTCTTCCCTTTTCGGTTTGTCGCCTTGCAGGCGCAGTAGCGGAGGGCGCATTCACACGCCGCTCAATTAGATGTGACAACTTGCCGCATAAATTCCGTAAGACGTTGTATCCGATGAGGAAATTGACCTGCTCCCATGCGCAGCGATGAGAAGCCATGCGATTGCGCGGGGCGGGCGCGCACCGAAAGCGGTGTCCGGCGCCTCCTTGCAGTGTGGTCAACAGCGAAACGGAGACAACCATGCTGTACCGAAAGAACCTGCCCGGCTGGGAGCGCGCGGCGCGCGCGATCGCTGGCGTCGCCATGATGGCATGCGGATTTCTCGGGCCCGGACTGGCCGGGACGCCGGTCGGACTTGTCCTGGCGGCCGCCGGCGCGATGACGCTGCTCACGGGATTTGTTGGCTTCTGCCCGGCCTGCGCGATGGTTGGCCGCAAGCTTCCCGCGCCCTGACCGAGCCACCCATCGCCGATGCCCTGACCTCCGAACTGGTCGCACGCGCCTCGACCGGCGAGACCGCCGCAATCGAGGCGCTGCTGCGGCTCGCCCAGCCCGACATCCGCCGCTACGCGCGGCGCACCTGCGGCTCCGCGGTCGATGCCGGCCTCGTCATCACGCCGCGGCGCTAGCCTTTTTCTCTGCTTCTCGGCGCATGATCCCGATCCGAAAAACCGGTCCCCGCTGTTCGGGGATCATGCGTCACATGTTCAGCACGCGCCCGTAGGCGTCGAGCACCGCCTCCTTCATCGTCTCCGAGATGGTCGGATGCGGGAAGATCGTGTGCATCAGCTCTTCCTCCGTGGTCTCGAGATTCATCGCGACCACGTATCCCTGGATCAGCTCGGTGACTTCCGCGCCGACCATGTGCGCGCCGAGCAGCGCACCCGTCTTCTTGTCGAAGATCACCTTCACCATTCCCTGATCTTCTCCCAGCGCGATCGCCTTGCCGTTGCCGACGAAGGGGAATTTACCCACCCGCACCTCGCGCTTCTGCTCCTTCGCCTTGGCCTCGGTGATGCCGACCGAGGCGATCTGCGGATGGCAGTAGGTGCAGCCCGGGATGAGGTTCTTGTCCATCGCGTGCGGCTTCATCCCCTTGATCGCCTCGACGCAGATGACGCCTTCGTGCTCGGCCTTGTGCGCCAGCATCGGCGGACCCGCGACGTCGCCGATCGCGTAGATGCCCGGCACGTTCGTCTTGCAATAGCCGTCGATCACGATGGTGCCGCGGTCGGTCTTCACCCCGAGCTTTTCCAGGCCGAGGTTTTCGATGTTGCCGACCACGCCGACCGCCGAGATCACGCGATCGACCGTCATCTGCTGCGCGGCGCCCTTCCCGTCATCGATCGTCGCGGTGACGCTGTCGCCCTTCTTGTCGAGCCTGGTCACCTTGGCGCCGGTGATGATCTTGATGCCCTGCTTCTCGAATTGCTTGCGCGCGAAGGCGGCGATCTCGGCGTCCTCGACCGGGAGGATCTGCGGCAGCACCTCGACGATGGTCACCTCGGCGCCCATCGTGCGGTAGAACGATGCGAACTCGACGCCGATCGCCCCCGAGCCGACGACCAGCAGCGACTTCGGCATCTTGTCCGGGTTCATCGCCTCGAAATAGGTCCACACCAGCTTCTTGTCCGGCTCGAGGCCGGGCAGCACGCGGGGCCGCGCGCCGGTCGCCACGATGATGTGCTTGGCCTGATAGCTGCCGGGCCCGAGCGAGCCCTTCGGCGCCTCGGTCTTCGAGGCCTTCACGGTGATCTTGCCGGGCGCGTCGATCACCGCCTCGCCCCAGATCACCGGCACCTTGTTCTTCTTCATCAGGAAGCCGACGCCGTTGTTCATGCGGCCGGCAACGCCGCGCGAGCGCTTGATGACGGCGGCGGGGTCGAACGACACGTTCTCGGCCGACAGGCCGTAGTCCTTGGCGTGCTGCATGTAGTGGAAGATTTCCGCCGAGCGCAGCAGCGCCTTGGTCGGGATGCAGCCCCAGTTCGAGCAGATGCCGCCGAGGAAATCGCGCTCGATGACGGCGGTCTTGAATCCGAGCTGCGCCGCACGGATCGCCGTGACGTAACCGCCGGGACCGGAACCGATGACGATGATGTCGAAGGAGGTGTCTGCCATTGACTGGTCTCTGATTTCGCCGTGCGGCTAACTTAATGATCGCGGGACGCGATGACGAGTGGATATCAGCCGGCCCCCGCAGGTCAAACGCGGGCGCGGCCGGCGCGGCGGCCGGTGGTTCAGGGCGCCGGCGGCAACGCGCGCGCCGTCAGCCTGCGGCTGCGGATGCGCCATTCGAGCAGTCCGATCAGGACGAGCACGGCGGCGATCCCGAGCGCGATGGTGAGCCACAGCCCGCGAAACCAGTCGGTCGTCGATTGCGTGATCGCCGCACCGAAGATCGCAAGCCCGAGCGGATTGAGGATCGTCACGCATGCGAGGATGAACGTGATCCATGGCCACGTGGTCGCATGAGCGCGGCCGCGCGCGCGCAGCCACCCGCGTCGCACCAGGCCCCACTGGATCGTGATCGCCACCAGGACCGGGAGCAGAAAGGCCGTTGCGATCAGGCGGTCATGCGCGCGCAGGACGAGATCGGGATTGGTCGAACGCCGCGCGATCTCGCCGACCAGTCCGGGCAGCAGCGCGAGCGCCAGCGCAAGCGCCGCAAGCGCGAACGCGACGTTGCGCAAGCCGCCCGGACCGCCGACCCAGGCACCCGCGATGCCGAAGGCCGCAATGGACACGGCGGCGAAGACCGTGATCGGCACCACGAACAGCGAGAAGTCCTCGCCGTACCAGTAATGGTCGGCGAGCTGGGCCGCAGCGCCGAGCGCCGCCAGCAGCGACAGCACGAAGGCTGCCGCCAGGACGCCGAGCCGATCCATCGGCCGATGCGCGCTACTGCACCACCAGCTTGAGTTCCTCGACCAGCGGGCGCACGACCGCGACCTGATCGCGCAAGACCTTGCCGAGCTCCTCCTGGGTCGAGCCCATGACCTCGGCACCGGTTTCGCCGAGACGGCGCTTCACGTCGCCATCGCGCGCGGCCTTCGCCATCTCGGCCTGGATGATGGCGACGACGGCGGGCGGTGTCCTCGCCGGCGCGAAGAAGCCGTTCCAGCCGAACAGCTCCATGTTGGGGAAACCCTGTTCGCGCACGGTCGGCAGCTCGGGCAGCGCCTCGGCGCGCTTCGGCGACAGCGTGGCAAGGCCGCGCAGTGCGCCGCTGCGCACATGCCCGAGCGAGGTCGACATCTGATCGCCGCCCAGGTGGATGCGGCCCGACAGAAGCTCCTGCACCAGCGGCGCCGCGCCGCGGAACGGCACGTGGTCCATCTTGATCCCGCTGTCGCGCTTGAGCGTCTCGCCCGACAGATGCATCACGCTGCCCGGCCCGGTCGAGCCGTAGAACACGCCCTTGTCGGTTTCCCTGGCGAAGGTGACGAACTCCCTCAGGTCCTTCGCCGGCACCGACGGGTGACACATCACGATCAGCGGCACGTTGGCGGCAAGCGAGACCGGCGTGAAGTCATCGAAGGTGTGCTTGGCGCGGCCCGTCGCCATCAGCGACGACGTCGTCGTCGAGAACGTTACGTTGTGCAGCAGCAGCGTGTAGCCGTCGGGCGCCGCCTTCGCGACCTTGTCGGCGCCGATCGAGCCGCCGCCGCCGCCGGTGTTCTCGATGATGACCGGCTGGCCCAATCCCTCCGTCACCTTCTGCGCGAAAATGCGAGCGAGCAAATCCGTGGTGCCGCCGGCGGGGAACGGCACGACCCACGTCATCGGCCGTGAGGGGAATTTGTCCTGCGCGAATACGGCCGGCGCGAAGATCGCCGCCGCGCCTCCTGCCAGAATCCCGCGACGCGTCGCGCCCCGCTTCACCATGGTGCCGCCTCCGTTATTGTTCTGACCCGCATTGAATACACCGCGGTTTGGGAGTCTACTTCGCGGCATCACGACGCGGGAGGGCACGTCATGGCATATCGGTTATTCGGATGCGCGGTCGCGCTGGCGCTTGCAGCGCAGACCGGTTTTGCGGCAGCCGCCGAGTTGAAGGTGCTGACCACGCCGGCGCTCGCGGAAGTCTGGCACGAGCTCGCGCCGAAGTTCGAGGCGGCCGGCCACAAGCTCACCCTCGTCTATGCGCCGTCCGGCGCGATCGCCAAGCGCGTCACCGACGGCGAGGCCGCCGACCTGCTGCTCAGCACGCCGGCCGGCATCGATACCCTGATCAAGAGCGGCAAGGTCACCGACGGCACCAACACGTCGATCGCAAGTTCCGGCATGGGCGTCGCGGTGCTCAAGGGTGCGCCGAAGCCGGACATTTCCACGCCCGAGGCGTTCAAGCGCGCGCTGCTCGCCGCCAAGGCCGTCGCCTACACGGATCCGGCGAGCGGCGGCGCCAGCGGCGTCCATATGGCGAAGGTGCTCGAGCGGCTCGGCATCGCGGCTGAGGTGAACGCGCGCGCCAGGCTCGGGCGCGGCGTTCCGGCCGGCAGCTTCGTGGTGAAGGGCGAGGCGGATCTGGCGATCCAGCAGATGCCCGAACTGCTCGGCGTCACGGGTGTCGAGGTGATCGGCCCGCTGCCCGGCGACCTGCAGAACGTCACGACATTCGCGGCCGGCATCCCGGCAAGCTCGACGCAGTCCGACGCCGCCAAGGCGCTGGTGCGCTTCCTGCAGTCGCCGGACTCGGCCGCCGTGATCAGGAAGCATGGCCTCGATCCGATCCCGCCGGCGGCGCCGCCGAAGGCGTCGTAGCGATCGATGATCCGCTCACCCCCGCGAAAGCGGGGGTCCAGGGACAAGACGGGCCAAAACAGGGCTAAGACAGGGCTAAGGCAGGAACCAAGGACTGGGTCCCCGCTTCCGCGGGGACGAGCGGAAATGGCGGTCTACTTCGCTCTAAGTATCGCCGACCGGATGAAACGACCCGTCGTCGCCGAGCCGCTCGAGAATGCCTGAGCGGATATCGAAGAAGCAGCCGTGCAGCGACAGTCTGCCGGCGGCGACCGGCTCGCGCACCCAGGGAAACGTCATCAGGTTTTCCAGCGAGAGCCGCACCAACTCGTGCTCGCAATAGTCCTGCCGCTTGTCGGGCGGAAACTGCAGCGCGCGCAGCTTGGCGCGCTCCGCCATGTTCACCCAGTGCGCGACGAAGTCCGACGCCTCTTCCGGCGCGCCGTGCAGCAGCGCGTGGATGCCGCCGCACATCGCGTGGCCCATCACCACCAGATGCTCGACCTTGAGCACGCGCACGCCGAATTCCAGCGCCGCGCTGGTGCCGTGATGATGGCTGTCCGGGCCATAAGGCGGAACCAGGTTTGCGACGTTGCGTGCGACGAACAATTCGCCCGGACGCGCGTCGAACACCATCTGCGGATCGGCGCGGCTGTCCGAGCACGCGATCAGCATCGTGCGCGGCGACTGGCCGCTCGCGCTCAACTCGTCGAAACGCGCGCGCTGGTGGGCCCAAGTGCCGGTGCGGAAACGGCGATAGCCGGAGATGAGGTCTTGCATATCGCAAGCTTTGCTGCGTTGCAGCAGAGAGCGCAAGCCCCCAGGTCGTGCGTCGGAGGCCGGTGAATCATCCGAGAGGTACTCGAAAGAACTGGGTCCCCGCTTCCGCGGGGACGAGCGGAGATCGGTTATCCGCGAACAGTGAAACACACTCCGCTCATTCCCGCGCAAGCGGGAATCCAGGGACCAGAAGCTCGAAAGAACTGGGTCCCCGCTTCCGCGGGGACGAGCGGAGGCCGGAGCCGGGTCCCGGCTTTCGCGGGGACGAGCGGAGGTCAGTGCTTCAACCGCGTTGGATCAGGCTCGCGCGCGCCGCCGAAAGCCGGCACACCGATCGCGCACCGAAACCGGCCGGCACGGCGGCTCACACCACCATCATCACCGGGTTTTCGATCAGCGTCCGGAACGCGCCGATCAGTTCGGCGCCGAGCGCGCCGTCGACCGCGCGGTGATCGCACGAGAGCGTCACGCTCATCACATGCGCGGCCACGACCTGGCCCTTGCGCACGATCGCCCGCTCCTCGCCGGCGCCCGCCGCCAGGATCGTCGCATGCGGCGGATTGATCACCGCGGTGAAGTCCTTGATGCCGTACATGCCGAGGTTCGACACCGCGGTGGTGCCGCCCTGGTATTCCTGCGGCTTGAGCTTGCGCGCCCGCGCGCGCGCGACCATGTCCTTGAGCTCGTTGGAGATGGTTGAAAGCGATTTGCTCTCCGCCTGCCGCACGATCGGCGTGATCAGGCCGCCCGGCAGCGCCACCGCGACGCCGACGTCGGAATGCTTGTGCTTGAGCATGCCGCTTTCGGTCCAGCTGACGTTGGCGTTGGGGATTTTCTGCAGCGCGACCGCGAGCGCCTTCACGACGAAGTCGTTGACCGAGAGCTTGTAGGCCGGCTTGCCCTCCTTGTTCTTGGGCGCCGACGCGTTGATCTCCTCGCGCGCGGCGAGCAGTCTGTCGATGACGCAGTCGACCGTCAGGTAGAAATGCGGGATGGTCTGGGTCGAGGCGGTCAGGCGCTGCGCGATCACGCGGCGCATGTTGTCGTGCGGCACGACCTCGTAGGAGCCGTCCTCGAACAGCGCGCGCACTTTCTCGTCCGACATCGTCGGGGCGGCGGCGGGTGCAGCCGGCGCGGCACTCATTCCAGAACCGGGCGCCTTCAATCCCTTGCCGTCCTTTGCGGCTTCGACGTCGCGCGCGACGACGCGGCCGTGCGGGCCCGAGCCGGTGATACGCGCGAGATCGATCCCAGCGTCCCTGGCGAGACGGCGCGCAAGCGGCGAGGAGAATGTGCGGGCGTGGCCGTTGGTCGCCCCACCCGGCGCGGCTTGCGCCGCGCCACCCTCCCCGCTGCGCGGGGAGGGATCAGACCGTGCCGCGGGCGCGCTTATCCCTCCCCCGGAGGGGGAGGGTGGCGCCGAAGGCGCCGGGTGGGGTTTTGCCGCAGCCGGCTTCGCGGCGGATGCCGCAGTCGCCGCCGACGCGGCCGCCGCCGCATCCTCGCCCTCGCCGGCCAGCACCGCGATCAGCTGGTTGACCGGCACGTCGGCGGTGCCTTCCGGCACCACGATCTTTGCCAGCGTGCCTTCGTCGACCGCCTCGACTTCCATCGTGGCCTTGTCGGTCTCGATCTCGGCGATCACGTCGCCGGGCTTTACCTTCTCGCCTTCCTTCTTCAGCCACTTGGCGAGGTTGCCCTTCTCCATCGTGGGAGAGAGCGCCGGCATCAGGATGTTGATCGGCATCAGCGCGATCCTGTCTTCATGAGGAGCATGATCTTTCCCGAAAACCGGTGTCCACTTTTCGGGATCATGCTCTAGTTTTTCGCAACCCCGGGGACCGGGGAGCCCTCGCCTGTCGCCACTTCCTGCGCGAACACATCGAGCATGCGCTTGGCGGCTTCCGCCTTGTTGTACTTCGTCTCGGTCGCGTAGATCTGCGAGACGTGCTTGACCACCTCGGCGAGCACGCGCCCCCAGCCTTCCGGATCGTCGAAGCCGCGCCGGATCGACATGTAGAGCTCGCCGTTGTTGGCGACGGCGACGCGCATCAGTTCGTTGCCGCCCTGCTCGATCGCGGGCGGCGGGATGTTGAGAGAATTGAAGTTAGCCATCTCTAGTCCTTTTTGGTCGCGACGCAGGTCGTCGGCAAGCTTTTGCGGAAAACCGGTTCCCACTTTTCCTGGCGTCGCTCCTTACTGATTAATCGCCGCGGTGGTGCCCGGATCGGTCGGCGCATCCATCTCGGCATCGTAGAGCGCGCGGATGCGCTCGATCGTGTCTTCCTCGCGGAACTTGCCTTCGCCCGCATAGATGCGCGCGATGTGGCGCGTCACGTCGGCGAGCAGCATGCCCCAGGCTTCCGGATCGTCGAACGCGCGGCGCAGCGAGACGTGCAAGCCGCCTTCGACGACCGCGGCGCGCAACACCTCGACGCCACCCTGCTCCAGCGCGGTCGGCGGAATATGCAGCGCGTCGAAGACCTGATGGTTGTCGCGCTCGCTCATCGGTACATCACGGCCTTCGCGGCTTCGACCACGTCCGCCACCGACGGCAGCGCGAGCTTTTCGAGGTTCGCCGCATACGGCATCGGCACGTCCTTGCCGGAGACGCGCACGACCGGCGCATCGAGATAGTCGAACGCCTGCTCCATGATCCGCGCCGCGACTTCGGCGCCGACGCCGGACTGCTGCCAGCCTTCCTCGACCACGACGCAGCGGTTGGTCTTCTTCACCGACTCGATCACCGTCGCGGTGTCCATCGGCCGCAGCGTGCGCAGGTCGATCACCTCGGCCTGGATATGCTTCTTGGCGAGCTCCTCGGCGGCCTTGAGCGCATACGACATGCCGATCGACCACGCCACGATGGTGACGTTGTTGCCCGGCCGCACGACCTTGGCCTTGCCGATCGGCACGATGAAATCGTCGAGCTTCGGCACCGGACCGGACTGGCCGTAGAGGATCTCGTTCTCCAGGAAGATGACCGGGTTGGGGTCGCGGATCGCGGCCTTCAGCAGGCCTTTCGCGTCCGCCGCCGAATACGGCGCGACCACCTTCAGGCCCGGAATGTGCGAATACCAGGCCGAGTAGTCCTGGCTGTGCTGCGCGCCGACGCGCGCCGCGGCGCCGTTCGGCCCGCGGAACACGATCGCGCAACCCATCTGGCCGCCCGACATATAGAGCGTCTTGGCCGCCGAATTGATGATGTGGTCGATCGCCTGCATGGCGAAGTTGAAGGTCATGAACTCGACGATCGGCTTGAGCCCCGACAGCGCCGCGCCGACGCCGAGGCCGCCGAAACCGTGCTCGGTGATCGGCGTGTCGATGACGCGATCCGGCCCGAACTCCTGCAGCAGGCCCTGCGTGACCTTGTAGGCGCCCTGATACTCGGCGACCTCCTCGCCCATCACGAACACGTCGGCGTCGCGCCGCATCTCCTCGGCCATCGCGTCGCGCAATGCTTCGCGCATGGTCATGGTGACCATCTCGGTGCCTTCCGGCACATCCGGCTCGGGCTTCGTCTCCGGCACCGGCGCGGCGGCCGACTTGTGCGCCACTTCGGGCGCTTCCTCGGCCTGCTCGGGCGCCGCCGGGGGTGCGGATTCGGCGGCCTTCTGTTGCGCGGCGGGTGCGCTGCCCGCCTTGATGTCGGACGCGCTCTCGCCGTCGCTCAGGATCACCGCGATCGGCGTGTTCACCGCGACATCGGCGGTGCCTTCCGGCACCAGGATCTTTCCCAGCGTGCCTTCGTCGACCGCCTCGACCTCCATCGTCGCCTTGTCGGTTTCGATCTCGGCGATGACGTCGCCGGCTTTCACCTTGTCACCCTCGCTTTTCATCCACTTGGAGAGGTTTCCCTTCTCCATCGTGGGCGAGAGCGCGGGCATCAATACTTGTACCGGCATGGGGGTCTCTTACTTCGCAAGACGGTGAAGATTGGTCGAGGCCGAGAACGCCGCGACGCCGACCAGCATGCAGGCGATGAACGCGACCAGCGCCTTGTTGACGCGCGACGCCGGCACCTCGCCGGCGCTTTTCACGCGCCCGATCGCAAGCGGCCACGCGACCGGCGCGAGCAGCATCATGCCGCGATTGCCCGGCATCGCGGCGAGCGTGCGCGCGCAGAACACCGCGCCCGCGATCCAGCTAGCGATCGCGCCGGCGAAGGCGAGATAGGCCAGGATGGTGGCAAAGCCCGGCATCAGCGGTACACGTCGGTCCAGAGCTCGGCGGCATCCGGCTCCGGATCGTTGGTGGCGAATTCGGCCGCCTCGTTGACGATGTCGCGGACCTCGGCGTCGATCTTCTTCAGCTCGTCCTCGCTCGCGAGCTTGCTTTCCAGGATGCGCACGCGCACCTGCTCGATCGGATCGTGCTCGGTGCGCATCTTCTGCACTTCCTCGCGCGTGCGGTACTTCGCCGGATCCGACATCGAGTGGCCGCGATAGCGGTAGGTGAGCATTTCGAGGATGTAGGGGCCCTTGCCCTCGCGGCACCAAGTCACCGCCTTCTCGCCCGCGGCCTTCACGGCGCGCACGTCCATGCCGTCGACCTGCTCGCCCGGGATGTTGAACGAGAGGCCGCGCTTGGACAGGTCGGTCGTCGCCGACGAGCGCGTGATCGCGGTGCCCATCGCGTAGCGATTGTTCTCGATGATGTAGACCACCGGGAGCTTCCACAGCTCCGCCATGTTGAAGCTTTCGTAGACCTGGCCCTGGTTGGTGGCGCCGTCGCCCAAATAGGTGAGGCTGACATTGTCGGTCTTGCGGTAGCGCGCCGCGAAGCCGAGTCCGGTGCCGAGCGAGACCTGCGCGCCGACGATGCCGTGGCCGCCGTAGAAGCCCTTCTCGACCGAGAACATGTGCATCGAGCCGCCCTTGCCGTGCGAGTAGCCCCCGCGCCGGCCGGTCAGCTCCGCCATCACGCCCTTCGGGTCCATGTTGCAGGCGAGCATATGGCCGTGGTCGCGATAGCCGGTGATGATCGCGTCGCCCTTTTTCAGCGTCATCTGCATGCCGACGACGACCGCTTCCTGCCCGATATAGAGGTGGCAGAAGCCGCCGATCAGCCCCATGCCGTACATCTGGCCCGCCTTCTCCTCGAAGCGGCGGATCAGCAGCATCTCGCGGTAGGCGGAGAGTTCCTGCTCCTTGGAGAAGGAGGCCGCGGTCCCCTGGCCGGTCTTCGCAGCTGATTTGGGCTTATCCGCCGGCTCGCTGGCTTTGGCCGCGGCTTTGGGCTTGGTCTTGGCGACGGCCATGGGTCCTCGGAACTGTTCTGAGCACGCTGTTGTCCCTCCAATAGCGGAAATTCGGACCCGCGCGAAAGCGCGCGCAAGGCGCCGCCGGGAACCCGCCAAGGTTTTGCACCGCCAAAAGATTTTGCCGTCGGGAAATCGTGGCGGCGGATCGCCGCGCTACTGCTTCAGGGTCAGCACCAGGTCGCGCGGGTGCGCGTAGTTGAGCATCGCCCGGGCGCGCTCGTCGAGCAGGTCCGGATCGAGCCGGTCGGCGCGCAGGAGCGACACGCGGTGCTCCCAGTCCTTGCGCTCCGCGCTGACGCGCTCGAGTTCGCGCAGCAGGTTGATCTGCTGCTGCGCCAGGTCCTGCTTCGCCTTCAGGCCGTGCGCGCCGGTATAGGCCGACAAGCCCGAAATAGCCGATGATCAGCGCCGCGACGGTATAGAGACCGAGCGCGGTCAGGACGGCGCGCAGGCGCGTGCGGGTGACCATGCGGGCAAACATGTCCGCGTCGCGTTAAGAGAGCGTTAAGGACGCTTGGCCGCACCGGCGCGAGCCGTCATGATGCCGACAGCGGCGCAAGATATCGACAAGACCGCGTGCCGGGAGTGACCCATGACATTGCTTCGCGCGAGCGTCCTGTGCGCCGCCCTCGCCGCGCCTTTCCCAGCACTGGCGCAGCAGAACATCATCCTGTTCGTCGCCGACGGGCTGCGCGCCGCCGCGGTCTCCCCCGAGCGCGCGCCGGCCTTCGCCAGGCTGCGCGATACCGGGGTGAACTTCGCCAACAGCCACTCGCTCTGGCCGACGATCACCACCGCCAACGCCTCGGTCATCGCGACCGGGCATTACCTCGGCGACACCGGCGACTGGGGCAATACGTTCTACACCGGCTTTCCGGTCGCGGCCGCGGCCGGCACGGTGACGCCGTTCATCCAGGACAACGCGGTGCTGAAGGAGCTCAATCAGCACCACGGCGGCAATTTCATCGCCGAGCGCACGCTGATGCAGATGGCGCGCGAGAAAGGCTACCTCACCGCCGCGCTCGGCAAGGTCGGGCCGGTCGGCATCCATGACCTGACCCAGCTCGAGGGCAAGACCACGATCTTCTTCGACGACGACACCGGCAAGCCGAACGGCATCGTGCTGCGGCCGGATATCGTGGAGCAACTGAAGAAGGCGGGCCTGGCGCTGGAAACACCCGGCCGCGCCCAGCGCAGCGAAACGCCGGGCCGGACGCCCAACACCATCCAGCAGAAATACTACCGCGAGGTCGTCACCAAGGTGCTGCTGCCGCACTTCAAGGAGCGCAAGAAGCCGTTCATGCTGCTCTACTGGTCGTCCGATCCGGACGGCACGCAGCACTCCCAGCGCGACAGCCTCGGCGAGTTCACCCCCGGCATCAACGGGCCGACCTCGCTCGCCGCCATCAAGGTCGCGGACGAGGATTTCGCCGCGATCACCGACACGCTGAAGGAGCTCGGCCTCGACAAGACGACCAACATCTTCGTCACGGCGGATCACGGCTTCAGCACGGTGTCGAAGCAGAGCAAGACCAGCCCGTCGACCCGCATCAACTACCAGACCATTCCGCTCGGCTATCTGCCGACCGGCTTCCTGGCGATCGATCTCGCGGAGGCGCTCGATCTGGCGCTGCACGAGCCGTCCCCGAAAGGGCCGGCGATCGACTACAGAGGCGGCAAGCACCCGCGCCGCGCCAGCGCGATCCTCGGAGCCGACCCGGCCAAGCCCGAGGTGGTCGTCGCGGTCAACGGCGGCAACGACCTGATCTACTTCCCGCAAGGCAACGGCAAGGAGCTCGCGCCCAAGGTGGTGAAGGCGCTGCTGGCGCAGGACTACACATCGGGCGTGTTCGTCAACGATGAGCTCGGGCGCATCCCCGGCACGCTGCCGCTCTCGGCGGTCGGGCTGAGAGGCGGCGCGCGCACGCCGACGCCCGCGATCGTGGTCAACTTCCGCTCCGAGGCCATCGGCTGCGACCAGCCGCTGTTCTGCGCCGTGACCGTCACCGACGCGACGCAGATGCAGGGCCAGGGCCATCACGGCAGCTTCAGCCGCGCCGACACGGCGAACTTCATGGCGGCGAGCGGACCTGCGTTCAAGGCGGGCTTCGTCAACGCGACGCCGGTGAGCAACGCCGACATCGCGCCGACGCTCGCGCGCATCATCGGCGTCAAACTGAAGCCGGCCGGCAAACTGACCGGCCGCGTGATCTCGGAGGCGCTGAAAGGCGGCAAGCCGGTGCGCTCATGGCGCCACGACCTCGTCTCGCCGCCGGGCGACGGCGATCTGCGCACCATCGTCAACATGCAGTTTGTCGGCAAGACGCGCTATTTCGATGCGGCGGGATTTCCCGGGCGGACGGTGGGGCTGAGGGAGGTGGGGAAGAATTAGCCCGCACTCTATTCCAGGCCCGCGCTCCGGGTTGCGGCGTCATACCGCGAGATGGCGCGCGCGAGATAAGCGATCTCCTCGCATGGGATGAGGCAAATCTCGTTCAGCGCCGCGAGCTGCTCTCTCGCTTGGTGCGGCTCGTCGAGCGCCAGGAAAAGCTCACCCAGATGTGTGTGGGCACCTCGATGACGCGGGTTGCGCATCAACGCCCATTGATAGTGCCCCATGGCAGGCCCGAGTTGCCCAAGTCGCAAGTGCGCATATCCGATATAACTCTGAATGTCGGCATTGAGCGGGTCGCGCAGGGCCGCGAGATCGAGTGCCGCGATCGCGTCGTTCCAGTTTCCCCTGGCGAGCGCGCGCTTGCCGGCCGCGAAATCCGGATCGATCGGCGTCCCGTCCGACTCCGACCCAAGCCCGGTCATCGTGGCGCAGATCGGCCACGGTTCGTGTGCGGCCGCGGCGTGCGGCCGATCGGAGATCGCGTCGATCCATCCCGAGCCGTTCGCCGCGTACAGACAGCCTCCCGCGACCAATACGCCGACGATCGCGGCTGAAGCAATCAGCCGCATCATTGGCTGCTGGCTTTCCTGCCGGCGAGGAACGTCCTGGCCTCACGCGTTTCGGGCCGCTCGCTGCCGGCGTTCCTCGCGAGTTCGGCGACCTTGCCGTAATATTCGGCGGCCTTCTGGCCATTGCCCGCGCCGCTTGCGGCGCGCGCCACGCCGAGAAGCGCGCGATAGCGGTTCGGCGTTTGCGCAAGCGCGGTCTCGAATTCCTTCAACGCCTCCGCCGGCTGCCCCGTCTCGAGCAGCAGTTCGCCCAACAGCTCGCGGAACGGATAGAGGCGATTTTCCATCGCCACGCTCTTGATGCTTCCGTCCTCGCCGTCGGCGGCGGCACGCATGAACTTGATGGCCTGATCGCGCGCGTCTTCCTTCAGGGCGACCCAGGCCGAGATCGTCAGGATCTGCTCTTCGGAACGGTCCGCCCAGTAGGACTGGTTCGCCTTCTCGAGCGTCGCGCGCAGCGCCTTGATCGCCTCGATCTCCGCCTTCGCACCGGCGAGGTCGCCGCTGCGCGCCTTGCCTAATCCGCGCGTGAAGCGGGTCAGCGAATCCGCCGCCGGATACTGGCTCGGCTTGAGCGGCAACTCCGCCGCGCCGGCCCAGTCGGCGCGTTCGAGCGCGTAGCGCGCCGGCATGGCGTTCCTGGCGGTGAAGTTGGCGAAGACGATCGGGCGATCGCCGCGATCCGCGGTGGCGACCGATGTCTCGGTCAGAGCCTTGGCCTTGTCGTCCTGCGCGAGCTGTAGGTGCGCATAAACGGAGAAATCCGCGGCGTGATAGTAGTCGGGCTGGATCGCAATCGCCGAGGCATTCGACGCGATCGAATCGTCCCACAGTCCCAGCATCGAGTAGATGTGCGAGGGCATGTGTCGCGCGTGCGGCACCGCCGGGGCGACACTGGCGTAGCGTCGCGCCGCGGGAAGGCCCTTCTCGGCAATCGGCGCAAAGTCGTAGGCGTGGATCGTGAAATGGCTCACGCCCGGGTGCTGCGGATTTTGCTGGTACAGCTTGTCGAGGATCGCCGCCGACTTGAGCTGGTTGGCATAGGTCGTGTCGCGGGGGGCTGCCGATGCCTGCAATGTGAGCGCATAGAACACCTGCGCCTCATAGTCGTCGGGATAGCGCTGGACGAGTTGCTCCATCGCCTTGTTGTAGTTTGCCAGCCGCACATTGACCGGTGTCTTGTCGTGATCGCGGTAGTACGCGCTCGAGGCCTCGATCCAGTCGCGCTCGCGCTGCGACTTCGCTCCGATTTCGCGCGCCTTCTCGAGCGCGGCCCACGCGGCGTCCGCATCCGCGCGCGAGGGCGGCGCGACGAATACATTGTTCATCAGGTCCGTGGCGATGCCCCAGTAGGCGATCGCGCAACCGGGATCCTCCTTCAGCACGCGCTCGAAGGTGCGCCGCGCCACCAGGAACCAGTAGGAATGGATCATCGCGACGCCGCGCTCGAACTCGGCCTGCACTTTGGGATCGCAGGAGGTGGGGAAGCTCAGCTTGCCCAGCTTCTCGTCCTGCTGGCTGGTTTGTGCCCGCATCGGCCCGGCAGACACAGCGAGCGCCGCAAGTGCGACGATTGTACCGGCAAGCCTTTTCGCATAGCGCATGGTCCGACTCCGACAGTTCGCGATAGCGCATCATGTCGCGCGGAATTTCTGTTGTGTCGAATGCAAATATCGGGTCAATTATCATGCAGAAAACGCAACAATGATAAACCTTCGCACACTCCGCACGTTCGTCATGACCGCCGAAATGGGCGGACTTGGCCGTGCCTGCGCGCGCTTGAATCTCAGTCAACCTGCAGCGTCGCGCCAGATCCGTGCACTGGAAGCCGAGCTCGGGGTCGTTCTCTTTGAACACGTCGGCCGCGGCCTTCGGCTGACGTCCCACGGCGAAGACCTGCTGCAACGCAGCCGGCAACTGCTGACCCAGTCCGACCTTCTTGCCGAACACGCTCAAGCGTTGCGCAGCGGACAGACCGGGACGCTCAAGGTCGGCGCGACCCCGCAAATCATCGCAAACCTGATCGCTCCCTTTCTGCCGGGTCATCGGCGCGATCATCCCGGAGTTGACGTACAGCTGCTGGAGGGAAGCGACCCCCAGCAGCGCACACGGCTTGAACGGGGCGAGGTCCATCTGACGATCATGCCGGTGGACGGCGCAGGGTTTTCCTATCGACTGCTGGCTCCAGTCCACGCATTGGCGGTGATGCTCAAGGCTCACCCACTCTCGCGGCGCAAAGTCATCGAAGTGGAAGAACTGACGAGGCATCCGCTGCTGTTGCTGCAACGCGGATACGGGTCACGCGCCTGGTTTGATGCCGAGTGCGAGAGCGCACAGGTGCGGCCGCTGGTGCTGATGGAAAGCACCACGGCGCACACGCTGACCGAACTGGCGGCTGTCGGTCACGGCATCGCTGTCGTGCCGTCTACCTCGGTCGTTCGCGATCTCCTGCATGCGATCCCGCTTGTTCACCGCGGCACGTCGATCGGACGATGGGTGGGAGTCTGCTGGAATCCGCGACGTGCACTGCCGTCCTACGCCGAATTTTTCGTGAGCGAATTATCGGCGCACGCCAGGCGCGCGTTTCCCGGGCGCGCCTACATCAAACGGGCGCCTCCTTTGGCGAAGCCGAGCGAGCCGTTGACCTGACGTCGGCGCGGGCCCCTCCCCGCACGATGCCGCCGGCCTGATTGCTGCAGCCGCGGCTGGAGCGCGCCGAACGCGCAGCAGCTCGCGATTTCGTATACGACTTTCGCGGTGCACTGCACGTCGCTCTTCAGCAGCGTTTGGGTTGTTGGGCATGAGACTGCGCTTTGATATTGTTTCTCCGGCTACACGGGGGGGGTGAATTCGGAGGGGCGCAGCGTGCAGCGACCACGCCCTTGCAAACAGCCTGAGTCCGAGTTCGAATCTCGTCAAGCACAATCACTTGACGACTTCGTATCCCCACGCATGGTTCGTGTGGAGGAATTGGCTTCCGTCCTCGCGATTTGTCAGTTTTGCGCGGACTTTAAATCGCGTGCCTATTGGATGCGCAGTACGGGCCGACATTGAAAACCTGACGTGAAGGCTCTGGGGAAATACCTGGCCGGGAATGGTCCGCACGTGGATATCGCCGTGCAGCCCTGCACCGCGCATGCGGTAGGTTTCCACGATAACCCAATGATACGGCTCCTTCGGCATTCCCATCATCGCCTCTCAGATGCGCAATTGATGTTGCCGTATACAATTTAGCTCCGCATCATCGCGGCCACCACCAAAAATCTGAACCCGTTTCTCAGAGGCTGCATGGCCGATGACGAACGCATACGCGATTTACTCGCGGAGCTGCGTTACGCCCGTCACCCAGGATAACCACGATGTCCGCGAGGACGCCGCAAAGCGCCTGGGACACAAGGACTGCGCCGCGTTCTGCGCGCGTGGTGCGACACCGGCCAAACCTGATGGAGGCTCAATGACCGAAAGGCCTGCCCTTGCGGGTCGGGACTGATGTCGCGTTGGGCGAACGATGCCCGCGGCATCCCGCTCGCGCGTGTTTGCCCGAAGTGCCGGCGGGAAAAGCCGTCGGGCTATCGGCCCGAAATCCTGACCGATTCCAACTACGAATGCACGAAGGACATCGACGATGACGCTCCGCCTGCACTACGCCTGCTGCAACGCGCTGTGGACGGGCATCCGCGAGGAAAACGAGCAGAGCCAGTGCCCGACATGCGGGCAACAGCTCTGGCCGGCCGAAATGTACGAGGTCGAGAAGACCGAAGCCGGCTGGCAGAACGTCATGCCCGGCTACGCCCCGCCAAGCACCCGAGAGCGCGTTCAGCTCTTGGCTTCGCTTCCCTATTCCCACCGAAAGAGCCGGGCCGAGAAGGCACCGTCCAACGACGCACGGCCTTTCGATGTGGAAGGCCGCTCTCAGTTGGACTGGCTCGACATCAAGGCGACTTGAATGATCGAGAAGCTCAAGTTCGACCGGGTGGAGAAATCCAGCCTCTCCTACGCGGCGTTCATCGACGAGGTCGGGAAGATCTGGTTCCTCGGCGACATCTCGCAAACCCCGAACGCCCGCGTAGCGGTATTGGTCGATGGCAAGCCCGCCGACGAAGTCCAAGTCGCCGCGACGCACGACCTCATCCAGTCCGCGTTCGAGATGAACAGGAACGTCGCGATCGAGTTCGGGCCAGGCGTCCTGCCGGACCCGAGTATGGCGTTGCAGCTCCAGAGGCGCGAATCGAAATAGCGCAGATTCTGCTGTAGGTAGTTAACTACCGCTGCGTAATTCGTTGGATTCCAGAGCGTTAACTAAAGTAGTACTGGTCAGAGGTGGCGGGGGCTGAACATTTGTTCAGGGAACAAACACCTCAAAATGCCTCAAACCAAGCTATAATGCCCTGTCGGCTCTAGCTCACGAGGTCTTCGGTGGCCGACACACCCCAAGGCACCCCGGCACCCACCCTCACTGCGAGGCGTGGGTTTTTTGCGGAGGTGCGGTCGTGATTTCCCGTCATTCCGTTTTGGTGGCTGCAACCGTGCTGACAGGCCTGTTCGGGCTGCTAGCCGTAGGATTGGCGTTCTTTGGGCCGGTGAGCCCTAACCCGGCGCAACTGCGCCTGTTGGACTCGCTGATAACCCTCTTCACAGCAGGCGCCCTCACCATCTTTGCTCTACTCAACAGTAGCTCGAACAGGAGGCAGCGCCATTGACGGGGATTCCGACTTGTGAGCGCAATCATGCGGGGGGCTGACTTTCCTTGAACAGATAGTCGCAAAAGCCCCCTTTTGTATAACTGATAATAATTTAAGCAGAACGTATTGACGAGATTCCTTGAGCGGCGCGCGATTCGAGCGTTCAAGGAACGGGTAATTAAGTGAATTCAGTAATGCCGCCGGTCGAACATTATTATGACCGCATGTTTGACCTTCAAGAGAAACTTCAGAAACCCAGCACCGGCTCCATCCCGTTCAGTCCCCACTACGCCTGAGCACCAACGCCGTATCGCGTAAAGCTTGGCGAGGATTGACGCCGAGATGAAGCCGCAGATCGAGGCAGCCCGCCGGCAGCGCGATTTGACGGACCGGATACTGGCCAGTGGGAGATAAGAATGTGGAAATCAAACACACACCGACGCCCTTGCGCTACGGCAGCGAAACTGGATGCCTGTATGACTTCTGCCGGAAACCAAATTGGCAGTTTAGGGTGCTGCACTTCTGAGGTTTCACATTCGAGCAACAAGACGAGATCGGAGCCTTCCTCGTCCTTGCTTACAATACACACGCGGATAACATCGCTGCCTTGAAAAAGGTCCGCGCCGAAATCACTCGCATCAATGATGCAGCCGGACACACTATCTTCAACCCGACGGCTACCCAACCAGTTGATGCCGCCATCGCCAAAACGGAGGGCAAAGACGAGTACACAATCGCGAGGAAGAACCCCATCCCGACGACCCGGTGAGCTACTGGCTTGTTTTGAAACGGCGATGGGGTTGGCCGTTTTGAGACTGAGCACGCCGCGGAATTATATCTGGCGGAGGTGAACCAATGCCCCCCCTCTTCCAAACCCGCGCCCAGGCCATGGGGATAAAGCCGAAGATACTCGCGGCCCGCACCGCCAAGAACATCTCTTTTGTCCGCGAACGATTGATGAAGCTTGCTGAGCCTTGGGCGGACATCGACAACGGCATTGAAGGCGCGCTGTCTGATTTGCTGG
Source organism: uncultured Alphaproteobacteria bacterium (assembly GCA_963839985.1). Classification (GTDB taxonomy): domain Bacteria; phylum Pseudomonadota; class Alphaproteobacteria; order Rhizobiales; family Xanthobacteraceae; genus PALSA-894. Next base: position 94,813 of record CAWIXG010000010.1, read on the forward strand.
CGCAGCTTACCCGCTCCGAAGATCGGGCGGATCGAAACTACCTCTGTCCCTTGAAATACGGCACCATCAGCGCCTTCGGATAATCAGCACTCCGCGCGATCACGATCAGCGCCGCGATCGACAACAGATACGGCAGCATCAGGAACAGCTGCCCCGGCACGATGCCACCGACCTGGTGCTGCAGCCGCAGCTGGAACGCGTCGAACGCGCCGAACAGCAGCGCGCCGGCGAGCGCCTTGCCGGGCCGCCATGAGGCGAACACGGTGAGCGCCACGCAGATCCAGCCGCGCCCGTTGGTCATCTCGAAGAAGAACGCGTTGAACGCCGACATGGTGAGGAATGCGCCGCCGAGCGCCATCAGCGCCGAGCCCGCCACCACGGTGCCGACGCGGATCGCCACCACGCTCAGGCCCTGCGCCTCGACGGCGGCCGGATTCTCGCCGACCGCCCGGATCGCGAGGCCGAGCGGCGTGCGGGTGAGCAGGAACGCCACCACGGCAAACAGCGCGAAGGCGAGGAACGTCAGCGGCGTCTGCCGGAACAGCGCCGGGCCGATGAATGGCAGGTCGGAGAGGCCGGGGATGTTCAGCGGCTGGAACGGCACGATGGTCGGCGGGGTCGCGACGTTCGGCAGCGCGAGCCGGTAGATGAAATAGGCGAGGCTGGTGGCGAACAGCGTGATGCCGATGCCGGTGACGTGCTGCGACAGGCCGAGCGGAACGGTCAGCAGCGCGAGCAGCAGCCCGATGGTGGCGCCGGTCAGCGCCGCGATCGCGACGCCGCTCCACAGGCCGGCGCTGAGATAGACGCTCATCCAGCCCGCCATCGCGCCGGCGGTGAAGATGCCCTCGATGCCCAGATTCAAAACACCCGAACGCTCGCACAGCAGCGCACCGAGGACGCCGAACATGTAGGGCGTCGCAATGCGAATGGCCGCGGCCCAGAAGCTCGCCGAGAGCAGGATGTCGAGCATGCCCTCCATGGCCTACCTCAGCCGGATGTGGAAGCGCACGAACAGTCCGCTCACCAGCACGCACAGCAGCGCGAGCGCGACGATCAGGTCGGCGATGTAATTGGACACGCCGAGCGTGCGGCCCATGGTGTCGGCGCCGACGAAAATGCCGGCGATGAAGATCGCGGCCGGCACCACCGCGAGCGCATCGAGGCCCGCGATCATCGCCACCACGATGCCGGCGTAGCCGAAGCCGCGCGACATGTCGGCGGTCAGGTAGCCCTTCAGTCCCGCGACCTCGCAGGCGCCGGCGAGACCCGCCAGCGCGCCCGATAGCATGCCGACGATCACCATGATGCGGGTGACCGAAATGCCCGCATAGCGCGCCGCCGCCGCATTCTCGCCGACCGCGCGTAGTTCAAGGCCGAGCACGGTGCGGGCGACCAGCACGTAGACGAGCACGGCGGCGATCAGCGCGACGATGAACCCGGCGTGCAGCCGCATGCGGTCGAACAGCGGCGGCAGCGTCCCTTCGGGCAGGATCGGCGCGGACTGCGGCCAGCCGCCGCCCATCGGATCCTTGAGCGGGCCTTCGAGCATCATCTGCACGAACAGCAGCACGACGAAGTTCAGCAGCAGCGTGGTGACGACCTCGTCGACGCCAAGCCGCGTGCGCAGCAGCGTCGGCACGAGCATCAGCAGCGCGCCGGCCAACGCGCCGGCCGCCATGATCAGCGGCACCAGCAGATACGGCGGCGCCTCGACCGCGCCCGCGCCGATCGCAACGGCGGCAAGCGCGCCGGCGTAAAGCTGGCCCTCGGCGCCGATATTGTAGAGCTTGGCGCGGAACGCGACCGCGGCGGCCAAGCCGGTGAAGATCAGCGGCGTCGCGCGCGTCAGCGTCTCGGTGAATGCAAACAGCGAGCCGGCCGCGCCGTCCGCCATCAGGCCGAAGGCGCGCGATCAGCGGCGCACCGGCAACGCCGAGCGGGATCGCGGCGAGCAGCAGCGCGGCCGCGACCGCGCCGAGCTGCGCGCCGAGCCGCAGCGCGAGCGACGCGCGCGCTGCGCGGCTCGAAGCGGATCATGCCGCCTCCGCGTGGCCGGCCATCATCAGGCCGAGCTGTTCGCGCGTTGACGCTCTCGACCGCGAGCGGCTCCGACAGGGTCGCCGCGCGCCATCACGGCCACCCGATCGGACAGCGCGAGCAGTTCGTCGAGATCCTCGGAGATGAGCACGATCGCGACGCCGCGTTCGCGCGCCTCGAGCAGGCGGCGATGCACCTCCGCGGTCGCGCCGACGTCGAGGCCGCGGCGTCGGCTGGTTCGCCAGCACCACGCGCGGATTGCGGTCGAACACCCGCGCCAGGATCACCTTCTGGATATTGCCGCCGGACAAGAGCCGGATCGCGGTCTCGGGACCGGGACAGCGCACGTCGTAGTCGCGGATCGCCGCGAGCGCGCGATCGCGCATCGCGTCGAACCGGAGAAAGCCCGCGCGCGCGACCTGCGGCGCACGCAGCGTCTCGAGCGCGAGGTTTTCGGCGATCGACAGCGCGCCGACGATGCCCTCGTGGTGACGGTCTTCCGGAATGCGGCCGATGCCGGCCTCGATCGACGCGCGCGGCGTCGGACGCAGCGGCACGCCGTCGAGCGTGATCGTCCCCTGCCCGGCCATCGTTCCGGCGATCACGCCGGCGAGCGCGCCCTGCCCGTTGCCCGACACGCCCGCGATGCCGACGATCTCGCCGGCATGCACGCTGAGCGAGGCGTCGCGCAGCCCGGCGCGGCCATGCGGATCGGTGACGCACACGCGATCGAGCACCAGCAGCGCCGCGCCCGGCGCGCGCGGCGTGCGCGCGGCTCTGCGCCACCTCGCGCCCGACCATCAGTTCGGCCAGCGTCGCGCGGTCGGCGCCCGCGGCCGGACGGTCCGCGACCTTGCGGCCCGCCCGCAGCACCGCGATGCGGTCGGCGATCGCCAGCACCTCGTTCATCTTGTGCGAGATGAAGATGATCGAGAGGCCGTTCGCCACCAGCCGGCGCAGCACCACGAACAGGCCTTCGACCTCCTGCGGGGTGAGCACCGCGGTCGGCTCGTCGAGCACCAGGATGCGCGCGCCGCGATAGAGCACTTTGAGGATTTCGAGCCGCTGCTTCTCGCCGACCGAGAGGCGCGAGACGCGCCGGTCGGGCGGCACGTCGAGACCGCTGTCGGCCATCAGCGCCGTGAGCCTCTTGCGCGCGCCACCAAGATCGAGCCGCAGCGAGCCGAGCGGCCGGGTGCCGAGCACGACGTTCTCCAGCACGGTCAGGCTTTCGGCGAGCGCGAAATGCTGATGCACCATGCCGATGCCGGCATCGAGCGCGGCCTGCGGCGAGCCGGGCGTGAGCGGCGCGAGTCTGCCGTCGGCGCCCGCGACGTTGATCGTCCCCTCGTCGGCCACGTAGTGGCCGAACAGGATGTTCATCAGCGTGGTCTTGCCGGCGCCGTTCTCGCCGAGCAGCGCGAGGATTTCGCCGCGCCGCAGCGTCGAGGTCGATCGCGTCATTGGCGACAAGCGCGCCGAAGCGCTTGCCGATGCCGGCAAGTGTCAGGACCAGCGGCTGGGTGTCCGCGGACAAGGGATCAGGACGACATCTTGCGCTATGAAGATTTCGGCTCGGCGTCGTTGATGTTGACGCGGAACATGCCGTCGGTGATCTCCTTTTCCTTCTCCTTGACGAGCTTCACGACGTCGGCCGGCACCAGCTTCTCGTCCATCACGAGGCTCGCGCCGTTGTGCGCCATGAAGCTGAACGGGCCGTAGTCGATCGCCTCGAACTTGTCGTCGATCACCGCCGCGATGGCGCGGTCGATCGACGGCTCCATGTGCCAGATCGCGCTCGCCAGCACGATGCCGGGATATTGCGCCGAGGTGTCGATCACGTTGCCGATCACCTTCACGCCCTTTTCCTTCGCGGCATCGGAGACGCCGAAGCGCTCGGCGTACATCACGTCGGCGCCGCGATCGATCATCGCGAACGCGGCTTCCTTCGCCTTCGGCGGGTCGTACCAGGAGTTGATGAAGCTCACGAGGAACTTGACGTTCGGGTTGACCGACTTCGCGCCTTCCATGAAGGCCTGCATCAGCCGGTTCACCTCGGGGATCGCGTAGCCGCCGACCATGCCGATGGTGTTCGACTTGGTGGCTTTGCCCGCCACCATGCCGGTCAGATAGGACGGCTCGTGGATGAAGTTGTCGAACACCGCGAGGTTCGGCTTCACCGGCCCGAACGACGAGCCCATCAGGAACGCGACCTTCGGATAGCTCGCCGCGACCCGGCGCGCCGCGCGCTCGACCGCGAACATCTCGCCGACGATCAGGTCCGAGCCTTCCTCGGAATACTGGCGCATGATGCGCTCATAGTCGTTGTTGGCGACGTTCTCCGACCATTTGTAGGTGATGTCGCCGCGGTCCTTCGCGATGTTGAGCGCCTTGTGCAGCCGCGACACCCATTGCTGCTCGACCGGCACGGTGTAGATCGACGCGACCTTGATCGGCTTCGCCTTGGCGAAGGCGGGACGGCCGAGCGCCGCGACGCCGACGAGGCCGGCGCCGAGCTGCAGCGCCGTGCGGCGCGAAAATCGATTGGAATTGTCCCGGGCCATGATTGCCTCCTGCTGATCTGGTGCTGCCATCGAAGCACGATTCATGCCGCCGTTCGGCGCAGACAAGCGATTGGGATGGCTGTGATTTCAGCCGCGCGGGCAGCGTCTGGCGAGGAGCCTACTGCCCAGCGAATAGGCAGTCCATCAAGGCGGCGGTGCCGTGCACAGGCTAGAGGTCGCGCATATCCGCGGCGTCTTTGCGGCTCATATGCCGGATGCGAACGACCCGGATTTCATCCCGTTCCGGAAGAACCTTGTAAAACATCAAATATCGATACGGGCGCAATCCAACGACTTGGTATCCCAGCCTGCTTGTCTTGCGACCGATCCCGGGGCGCTGTGAAAGCAAAGAAGTGATCTCGTCGATGCGGCTGAGAAATGCACTTGCAGCAGCGCGATCGTCTTTCGCGATGTAGTTGAAGGCCCGAGTGATTTGTGCGAACGCGCGGGGGCTGTAAGCAACATTCACCGGCGCGCGCGGTTGAACAGTGCGGCGACTTGTTCGTCGCTCGCCACTTCACCGCGCTCGATTTCTCTCAAGCCTTCCTCAAGGTCAGCAAGTTCGTCCTCGGAAAGTTGGTAAACCTCGGTACCTTGCGCTTCCATTTCCAGAAGGACGCGCGCGGCTTCCTCCTGCCTTTCGCCAGGCCATGTCGGACGCGCTCAATGACGGCGTCGATTTCGGCTTTGGTCAGTGCGGCCTTTTCCTCGTCGGTTGCGAAATCACCGCGATTTGCTTCGGCGATTGCAAGCTTCACATCCTCCACCTGCTTCGGCGTCAGCCGGTGCTGCTGTTTGCTTTGCGCCGCCAACGAAAGCAGCAACTCGCCCGCCAGATTCTGCTGATCAGCCGGCAAGTCGCGGACCGCGTCGATTCCGTTTTCGAGAAGCTTGGTCATCAGGCGAATGTAGCACGGCTCCGCAGGCGAGTCAGATCACCGCTTCGCCTTCAGCGCGCTCCGTCCGGCATACTTCGCCTGCGCGCCCAGCTCCTGCTCGATGCGCAGAAGCTGATTGTACTTCGCGGTGCGGTCCGAGCGCGCGAGCGAACCCGTCTTGATCTGTCCGCAATTGGTCGCGACCGCGAGGTCCGCGATGGTGGCGTCCTCGGTCTCGCCCGAGCGATGCGACATCACCGCGGTGTAGCCCGCCTTGTGCGCCATCTCGACCGCGGCGAGCGTCTCGGTGAGCGAGCCGATCTGGTTGACCTTGACCAGGATCGAATTGCCGAGCCCGCGCTTGATGCCGTCGGCAAGCCGCGTCACGTTGGTGACGAACAGGTCGTCGCCGACCAGCTGGCACTTCGCTCCCGACCAGGTCGGTCACCGCCTTCCAGCCCGCGAAATCGTCCTCCGACATGCCGTCCTCGATCGACACGATCGGATAGCGGCCGACCAGGTCGGCGAGGTATTTGGCCTGCTCGTCGATGGAGCGGGTTTTTCCTTCGCCCTCATAGACATATTTGCCGTTCTTGAAGAATTCGGTTGAGGCGCAGTCGAGCGCCAGCACGACGTCGTCGCCGGCCTTGTAGCCGGCCGCCTCGATCGATTTCATCACGAACGACAGCGCGTCGTCGGCCGACTTCAGGTTCGGCGCGAAGCCGCCTTCGTCGCCGACGTTGGTGTTGTGGCCGGCGTCCTGCAGCGCCTTCCGCAGCGTCTGGAACACCTCGACGCCCATGCGCAGCCCTTCGGCGAAGCTCTCCGCGCCGACCGGCATGATCATGAATTCCTGGAAATCGATCGGGTTGTCGGCATGCGCGCCGCCATTGACGATGTTCATCATCGGCACCGGTAAGAGCCGCGCCGAGGTGCCGCCGACGTAGCGATAGAGCGGCAGGCCGCGCGCGGCGGCGGCCGCTTTCGCGACGCCAAGCGAGACGCCGAGGATCGCGTTGGCGCCGAGGCGGCCCTTGTTGGCCGTGCCGTCGAGCGCGATCAGCGTCTCGTCGATCTTGGCCTGCTGCTCGGCATCCATGCCGCCGACCGCGTCGAAGATCTCGCCGTTCACCGCCGCGACCGCCTTCTGCACGCCCTTGCCGAGATAGCGCTTCTTGTCGCCGTCGCGCAGCTCGACCGCCTCGTGCGCGCCGGTCGAGGCGCCGGACGGCACCGCGGCGCGGCCGAGCGAGCCGTCTTCCAGCACGACATCGACCTCCACGGTCGGATTGCCGCGGCTGTCGAGGATTTCGCGGCCGATGATGTCGACGATGGCGGTCATGGCTTGGCTCCATTGCGATTGGGCCGCGTCATACACGGCGCGCAAGACAATGTGAACGCCACCGGCCCGCCCTGCCCTGACGCGGGCGCGCGGTCCCGCTATGATCGAACCGACCGCTTTGCCCGACCGTTTTGCCCGACCGTTTTGCTCGCCACATGGGGGCCGCCATGGATCGCCGTCAGTTTCCTCGCATCGCCGCCGCCGTCGTCGCGGCGCCCGCCCTGCTGCGGACTGCCGCCGCGAGCGAAGGCGCGTTCCGCGTGAGATATTTCCCCGTCCCGGACGCGCAGCGCTCGCGCGACGTGACGGCGTGCAGCGACGGCGTCACGATGTGGTTCAACTGCCAGGGCAACGGCAAGCTCGGGCGGCTCGATCCGCGCGACGGTTCCTACAAGCTCACCGATCTCGGAGCGGGCTCGGCACCGCACGGCGTGATCGTCGGCCCGGACGGCGCCGCCTGGGTCACCGATGGCGGGCAGAACGCGATCGTGCGGGTCGACAACGACCACAAGGTCACGGTCTTCAAGCTTCCGCTCAAGGACTACACCAATCTCAACACGGCGGTGTTCGACAAGACCGGCATCTACTGGTTCACCGGCCAGAGCGGCTACCACGGCCGGCTCGATCCGAAGTCCGGCGACATCACGGTGTTCAAGTCGCCGGGCGGGCACGGCAGCTACGGCATGACCGTCACGCCGAAAGGCGATGTCTGGTACGCCTCGCTCGCCGGCAGCCACATCGCCAAGGTCGACCTGAAATCCGGTAACGCCACCGTCGTGGAGCCGATCACGCCGAACCAGGGCGCGCGCCGTGTGTGGTCTGAACTCGAAGGGCCACATCTGGGTCAGCGAGTGGAACAGCGGCAATGTCTCGATGCACGATCCGGCCGCCGGCGCGTGGCGCACCTGGCGCCTGCCGGGCCAGCGCCCGCGCACCTATTCGGTCTATGTCGACGACAAGGACAAGGTCTGGCTCACCGATTTCGGCGGCAACGCGATCGTGCGCTTCGATCCGGTGACGGAACAGTTCACCGCATTCCCGAGCGACAGACCGAACGCCAATGTGCGCCAGATGGACGGCAAGCCGGGCAGGCCTGGGGCGGCGAAAGCGGCACCAACCGGCTGGTGATGATCGAGACGCTCCAGCCTCCGGCATGATCGGAAAGGCGGCTTTCGCCCTCCTGCACGATGATGTCGACGGGCGAGCGCCGCCGCGGACGACGCCGCGCTGTTTACGCCCTGCCGCGCCTGCCATGCGCTCGATCCGGCCGCCAAGGTCATGGCCGGCCCGAACCTCGCAGGACTGATCGGCCGCAAGGTCGCGGGCGATCCCCGGTTCGACTATTCGCCGGTGCTGCAGCAGGCGCGCGACGCGGGCCGCGTCTGGACGCTCGAGGCGCTGGACGCATTTCTCGCCGATCCCGAAGCGATGTTTCCCGCGATGTGGATGAGCGCGCAGGGCATCCGCGACGCGGCCGAGCGCCGGGCGCTCGCGCGCTTCATCGCCGATCCGGCGTCGCGATAGAGCATGATCCCGAAAAACGGGCACCGGTTTTCGGGAAAGATCATGCTCCACCAAAAAGGCCGCAGCTTGCGTGATGGCAGTGCGTGGCGCGATCGGCTAAACGTCACCGCCACGAAAGGCGCGCGATGTTCGGGACACTATGTCGACAAGGTGCTGCAGCCGGGCGAGCGGATTCTTTACCGCGCGAGCCTGAACTGGATTCTCTACGTGCCGGGCCTCTCGGTCTGGATCGTCGCGATCGCGCTCTACCTGGCGACGTCGGCCGGATTCTTTCACATCATCGCGCTGGTCATTTTCATCGGCGGGGCATTCCTGGTCGGCCGGGCCTGGTTTGACTGGTGGACCACCGAGATCGCCGTGACCGACCGGCGCGTCATCACCAAGACCGGCTTCATCCGCCGCAAGACGACCGAGATGAACATGGAGAAGGTCGAAAGCGTCGACGTCGACCAGATCCGTGCTCGGCCGCATCCTCGACTACGGCGACGTCATCGTGCGCGGGACCGGCAGCGGCCTCGCACCGATGCGCAACATCGACGCGCCGCTCGAGCTGCGCAACCACATCACCGGCGTTTAGGCTCACACATCATGGCCAGGAAAACCCTCCAGCTCGGCAGGCCGACCGCCCTGCCCGCCTCGCCCGGCGAAGCGGTGCTCGACCGCGTGCCGAACCCGCAGCCCGACACGAATTACGTCGCGCGCTTCGCGTTTCCGGAATTCACCTCGATCTGCCCGGTCACCGGCCAGCCCGACTTCGGCATCATGATGATCGACTACGTGCCGCGCCGCTGGCTGATCGAGTCGAAGTCGCTGAAGCTCTATCTCAATGCGTTCCGCAATCACGGCACCTTCCACGAGGACTGCACGGTCGCGATCGGCAAGCGGCTGGTGAAGCTGCTGGCGCCGAAATGGCTGCGCATCGGCGGCTACTTCTATCCGCGCGGCGGCATGCCGATCGACGTGTTCTGGCAGTACGGCAAACAGCCGAAGGATGTCTGGGTGCCGGACCAGGGCGTGCCGCCGTATCGGGCAAGGGGCTGAGCTGTCATTCCGGGGCACGCCGAAGGCGTGAGCCCGGAATCCATAACCACGGAACGAGCGAGTTTACGCCTATCGAGCGCCGTCGCATGTTCTGTGGTTATGGATTCCGGGCTCGCCTCGCTCCGCTGCGGCCCCCGGAATGACGGAGATCTACTCCGCCGCGCTCCGCTCGCGCAGCAGCCGCGCGCAGATCAATCCGATCAGCAGGACCAGCACGCCGGCGGCCGCGATCGTCGCCGGCGCGCCGATCAGGCTGAAGCTCGCGCCGTAGAGCACCGGGCCGCTGGCGTGCCCGACGAAGAACGAGAACGAGTGCATCGACACCGCGGCGCCGCGCGCGGTCGATGACGAGCTCGGTGGTCTGCACCTGGATCGAGCCGTGCAGCGTGTAGAAGCCGAAGCCGAGCAGCGTGAAGGCGAACAGCTGGACCGGCCAGGCCAGCTCGAACGCCGCGAGCCCGAGCGCCAGCGCCGCGATCGCGCCGCCGCCGATCATGAGCTGATCGCCGCGCCAGCGCGCCGACCAGCATGCGCACGGTCAGCGGCGTAGAAGATGCCGCCGATCGAGAAGCCCGCGAGCACGATGCCGGCGATCGAGGCGCGCGCCTCGCCGCCCGCGAGCAGCAGCAGCGCGACGAACGGAAACAGGCCGAAGATCACGATGCCCTCGGCGAACACCGCCGAGAAGCACACTTTCGCGCGCGGATTGCGGAACACGGTCGCGTAGCGGCCGGGAATGCCGCGGATGTCGAAGCGCGTGACGTGGTCGCGCGCGGCCGCGCGCAGCGTGACGACCGCCGTGATCAGCGCGAACGCGCCGCCGGCCGCGAACACGAAGAACACCGTGCGCCAGCCCGCGAGGTCGCCGATGATGCCGGCGAGCGTCGCGCCGAGCAGGTTGCCGGTGATGACCGCGGTGAGCCAGCGCCCGATCGCGACCTGGCGCTCCTTCATCGGAATGAGATCGCCGATCACCGCGATGCCGACCGGGAAGATGCCGCCGCTCGCGATGCCGGCGACGATGCGCGCGATCGAGCAGCATCGTGTAGTCGGTGGCGAACGCGCTCAGCAGCGTGGCGCCGAGCAGCACCGCGAGGCACACCAGCATCACGCGGATCTTGCCGACCATGTCGGCGACCGGCCCGAGCACCGGCTGCACCAGCGCGAAGGGCAGCGCAAACGCGGTCGAGAGCAGCGCGACGGATTTCGGATCGACGCCGAGTTCCGCGGCGATCGGCGGCACGATCGGATCGACCGCGCGCGCGACCAGCGCCGTGACGAAGCCGACCAGGCTCAGCCGGAACAGGATGCGCCGGCTGCGGCGGTCTTGCTCTTCAGGGCTGAGGAGTTCCGGGAACCGGCACGCCGGAATCGAATTTGGGCTGGAAATTCATGATGTCGGGCGTACCCATACATGAATTCGAGCGCGGTTTGTTGTGCAGTGCGGGAATGGCTCACCCGACGATGGCGTGGGGCAGGAATCGCGAGGTATTCTTGGTGATCGGGCTCACATCCTCGCGCACCGAGAGCCCGCAGGGCTGGCCGGCCGCGATCCAGGAGCCGAGCGCGGCATAGTTGCCGTCGAAGCCGCGGCAAGGTCGCGACCGCCTGGCGGATAAGCCTTCCTCGCCGTACGGCCCGTCGTCCTGGTCGACCGCCTGCGCCGTCGACCACGATCGTCACATTGGCGCCCTCGCGCGAATAGAGCGGCTTGCGCACGAACGAATTGCCGAGCTCGGCCGCCTTCGGGTCGTCGTCGAAAAAGGCCGGCAGCAGGTTCGGGTGGCGCGGAAACATCGCCCACAACAGCGGCAGGATGCCCTTGTTGGAGAGGATCGCCTTCCACGGCGGCTCGAGCCAGCGCGTCGGCCGAGCCCGCGAGATAGGCGCCGAACTGCTCGCGGAACATCCACTCCCACGGATAGAGCTTGAACAGCAGCGTCGATCGGCTTGTCGGCGAGATCGACGAACGCGCCCTTCGGCGTTGCGGCCGATCTCCTCCATCGCCATCACGGTGGTGGAGAGCCCGGCCTGCCGCGCGGTGTCCTCCAGATAGGCGATCGTGCCGCCGTCTTCCGGGTCGTCGATCGCGCCGGCGAGATGCAGGTGCTCGCCCTTGGCCGATCTGCTTCCAGCCCTCGATCAGCCGCTCGTGCAGCGAGTTGTACTGGTCGGCATCCTTCGGGACCGTGTTGTTGGCGATCGCGTCTTCCAGCCACACCCACTGGAACACGCCGGTCTCGTACACCGAGGTCGGCGTGTCGGCGTTGTATTCGAGCAGCTTCGCGGGGCCGTTGCCGTCGTAGGACAGATCGAAGCGGCCATAGAGGCTCGGGTCGCTGCGCTTCCAGCTTGCCGCGATGAAGGTCCAGAACCGCTCCGGGATGCGCAGCAGCTTGAGCATGCGCTCGTCGTCGACCGCGCGCGCGACCAGCTCGCGGCACATCGCGTCGAGCTCGGCGGTCGGCGCCTCGATGTCGCGCTCGATCTGCTGCAGCGTGAAGGCGTAGTAGGCGCGCTCGTCCCAGTAGCGCTCGCCCGCGATGGTGTGGAAGCGGAAGCCGTGCTCGTCGGCCCGCTCGCGCCAGTTCGGCCGCTCGTCGCAGGCAATTCGCTGCATGCGGGCGAGTCTAGCCGCCCGCGGAGGCGCGGAAAGAGCGTTTTCGCGCTCGATCCAAAGCCGGAGCGCTCGGTGCCGCGTCGCCGACACCGGCGTGGCGGCGCGGACTGCGCGCGACGTGCCGGTCAGCGCGGCCTGCTGCTGCGGCTTCGCGCTCGCCGAGCGCTGCTGCTGCCCCAATGGCCCGGATAGAAGTAGTAGGCAAAGCCGCGCGATGCGGCTGGCAGCTCTGCGTGCCGTCGGCGCGGGCGTGCAGGCCTGCGCGCGCGCTGGCTCGGCCGCTGCATCGCCATGTAGGTCATGCCGCCGGCGAACGTCGCGGCGAAGGCGGCCCCGCCCATCACCACCAGCCCGACATTTTCCGAACGCTTCATGCGCCGGATTAGAGCGCAGAAAAGGCGGAAAATCCGGTTAGGCGGCGCCGCGGAAATTCCGCGCGCGCGCTAACCGCGCATTCAGCATGTCAGCTCGAGCTCGACCCGACGATCGAACGCCCGGTCGAGCCGAACCCGCCGCGTGAGGTCGACGTGCTGACGGACGTGCTGCGCGAGCTGGTGGCTGCGGCTGCGCGTGCCGCTCGACGGGCTGGAGCGGAACGCGGTCGAGGGCGCGATGGTCGAGTGTGCGGCGCGAGCGGTCGTACGCATACGAGCCCGAGCCCCAGTGCCAGCTTCCCCACGAGCGCCGGCGCCGGCACGGCTCTTCCGGCGCGGCGGCGCTGCGCGCCGGCACCGGCAGCCGCGCGCCGGCGCGGCATGCGCGCCGGCGGCCGGCATTCGGCCGAGCGCGCCGGCATCAGGTAGGCGCCGGCCGCCGTCGCGCCGGTCACGCCCATCAGCACGAGAGCGACCTGGGCCGAGCGTTTCACCGCGTCACGTGCCCATCGAGGCGGCGTTGAGCATGCCGGCCGCGACCGAGGCGGCGCCGAGCCAGATCGCCGGCGCGATCTCGCCCGCCTCGATGCGCTGCGACAGGTCCGGCACCGGATGCGCGCCAGCGTAGTAGACGCCGACCTGCACGAGCAGCGCGATCACGCCCCAGATCGCCATGTCGACGACGCCGTCGGCATGGCCGATCGAACTGGTGAGCGGCAGCGCGAAGCCGATCATGCTCAGGCCGAGCGCGATCGCGGCGCTCGGCTTGTTGGCCTTGCAGCAGCGCGAACTCGTCGTGCGCCGTGATCCAGCGTGTAGACGTAGAGGTAGGCGGCGACGAGCACCGACGCGACGACGAAATAGATCAGGAAGGCGGGCAGCCCTTCGAGCGATTGCAGAACCATTGTCTCCCCCGTGCGCCGAACGCGGCGGAACAGTGTCGCAGATTCGCGGGCGAGTTTGTGGCGTGTCAGGCCGTGGCGGCCGCTCTTGGCGAGCCGGTCGAACTTGATCAAAATCTGAAGCAACGATTCCAACTGCTTGATCGGGATCATGTTCGGCCCGTCGGACGGCGCCTTGTCCGGGTCCTGGTGCGTCTCGATGAACACGCCCGCGACGCCGACCGCGACCGCGGCGCGCGCCAGCACCGGCACGAACTCGCGCTGGCCGCCGGACGAGGTGCCCTGCCCGCCCGGCTGCTGCACCGAGTGCGTCGCGTCGAAGATCACCGGCGCGCCGGTTTGCGCCAGCACCGGCAGCGCGCGCATGTCGGAGACCAGCGTGTTGTAGCCGAACGACGCGCCGCGCTCGGTGACCAGCACGTTGGCGTTTCCGGCGCCGGTGATCTTCGCCACCACGTTCGCCATGTCCCACGGCGCGAGGAACTGGCCCTTCTTCACGTTCACGGCGCGGCCGGTCTCGGCGGCGGCGACCAGCAGGTCGGTCTGGCGGCAGAGGAACGCCGGGATCTGCAGCACGTCCACGGCCTGCGCGACGCGCGCGCATTGCGCCGCCTCGTGCACGTCGGTCAGCACCGGCAGACCGAGGCGTCTCGCGGATCTCGGCGAAGATCGGCAGCGCGGCGTCGAGCCCGATGCCGCGCGCGGCGCCGCGCGCTGGTGCGGTTCGCCTTGTCGAACGAGGTCTTGTAGACGAGCGCCGATCCCGAGCCGGCCCGCGATCTCCTTCAGCGCGGACGGCCATCTCCAGCGCATGCGCGCGGCTCTCGAGCTGGCACGGCCCCGCGATCAGCGCGAGCGGCAGCGCATTGCCGAAGCGCGCATTGCCGATGGTGACGATCGGAGTTGGGTTTATCGGACATGTCCGACACTGTATCGGACATATCCAAGAGTGTGCAGCCGGTCAGGATCGCACACGCGAAACGGCCCCGGGCCGTTGTGGAGGGGGCAACCCGGGGCCGCTCAGTTGTCATCGGGCTGCAGACGCGCCCGATAGCGCGCACCATGGCTGACGGAGTTTGCCGTCCGCTGAAGGCAATTTCGGAAAGTCCGCTAATTTCCGTTAACGAGTTGGAAAAGTTTGCGGCGGGTGGCTCCAGTGTCATTCCGGAACGCGCCAAGTGGCGTCAGCTGCCCTCGAACACCAGGGTCGCGCCGTGCATGGCCGCCGGTGCGACCACCAGCTTGCCGCTCCACTCCGCGGCATTCGCACCGAGCGCGGCTGCGCGCCGTCTCGCCGGTCACCGCAAACCGGATCGCCGCGAGCCGCATGCCGCGCGCCACATCCGGCGGCTCGACGCCGAAGTGCAGGCGATAGGCCGCCGGGTCCATCACCTGGATCTCGCCGCGCGGCGTCTCGATCGTGATGCCGCTCGAGGTCGACTGGAGATCGGACACGCCGGAGAACGCCTTGAGAAAGACGTGATGGTCGGCCGGGTTCTCGGCGACGAACACCACGCCGGCAACTGCCGGTCACGCCATTTGCATGCTGCTGGAATGCCGGATTCCAGAAGTTCTCCGGATAGTGCTGCTGGCAGGTGAAGAAGCCGGTGTCCGGGCGCCTCCGTGTCGGTCGCAAACGCGAGCGAGAACGCGACCTTCACGCTCGCGCCGTCCGGCCGCTTGCCCTCGCGCTCGAAATCGAACACCTCGAAGTCGCCGATGTCGGCCGCGCGGAAGGCCGCGGCATCGGCCGCCGCGCCCTTGCCTTCCAGCACCAGCATCGACAGCCCCTCGTGGCGCGCGAGGAAGTCCGCGCGTGAAAGCGCCGAACGAAAACGAGCGCGGCGTTGCGGGCGGAATGAGCGTCCGGCTCGCCGATCGTCAGCAGCTCGATGAACACGCCGGGAAACTGCACGATGCGGTTATGCGTGCCCCACGGATGCCGGTTGCGCGCGCCGACCGTGAAGCCGAGCCGCGCATAGGCCTCGCCCGCCGCATCGAGGTCGTGCACCGCGTGCACGATATGGTCGAGACCGCGCGGGATGATCGCCGCTCCTTGTTTGCGTCATGGCCGGGCTTGTCCCGGCCATCTCGGTTTGCGTCATGGCCGGGCTTGTCCCGGCCATCTCGACGAGTAGGGCGCCGTACTTGCCTAAGCGAGATGCCCGGGCATCAGGGCGTTCACGCCCGTCTTCGACCGGCGATGGCCGGGCGTGACCAAGAATAGATACCAGCGTCACTTCACCGACGAGAAGCTCGTCGGCTTGAGGAACTGGTTCGAGAAATACTGCACCAGGGTGCCGTTCTTCTCGGTCTCGCCGCGCTTCTGCACCCATTCGGGATCGGTCGAGAATGCCGCCCATTTCGTCTCGCGCTCGCCCATCAACTCCCAGGCCAGCAGGTACATCAGGTTGTGGTTCGAACTCGCCGACCTCGGTGGTCCAGAATCCGGCTTGCCTGATGCCGTGCTTCTCGAACAGCTTGAGCGTGACGGTGTCGAAACGCTTGATCAGGTCGGGCATGCGGCCCGGCATCGCGCGATAGCTGCGCATCTCGTAGATCATGTTTCCTCCGGTTGGGTGATGGCCGCAGCGTCGTGCAGCGTTGAAGCCCCGCCATTTGGCGCAGCTTGGGGTCTGGAAACAAGCCCGGTCACCGCAGGGGAGCTATCTGCCGCCCGGCCGGCGCCGGACGGGCGCGCCGTCATGTCCTGCGCACCCGGCGCGACAGCTCGCTCAGGATCGACCGCGCCAGCCAGCGCAGCGAGCGTTCCGGCGGTTTGGTCGCTTTCGCGGCGAGCAGCTCCGCCTTGCGCGCAAGATCCGCCTCGCTTTGCGCCAGCCGCGCACGCAACATGCCGGCCTCGCCGCGCAGCGTCTCGCTTGCGGCCTTGAGCGCCGCGATCTCGCCGACATGCCGCACCGCCTGTTCGTTCAGGTCGGCGACCTGGCTTTGCAGGTAGGCCCGCTGATCGGACACCCGGATCAACTCGGCGATGTGCTCGCCGATCGTGCCCTGGCCGCGGAACGCGGCGAGCGACAGCGGCGCAGCGGCATCGCCCGCGCCCTCGCGCGCCGCGTGAAGCGCATTCTGCGCGATCGCCAGCAGCGGCGGGTCGCCGTAGCGGCGTCCGGCCGGCGGATTGCGCGCCGCATAGCCGACGCCGAAATGGTGCACCTCGAGGAAGAACGGGTCGGGAAACACCGGCTTGTAGATGTCGAACACCTTGCCGACCGCGAGGGTGGCGGCGCTCTCCAGCGGTCCGACCCATGACCCGTCGCGGTCGTCGAACGTCGGCTGCTCGATCCACCACGCCAACTGCTCCTGGGTCAGGACGTAACAGGCGGCGTGCGGGTTGGCCGGAAGAGCGAACCCGTACTCCTGCCCGTTCCACGCGCCGCGCAATTCGCCGCGCTGCCCGGGCCGGCGGAAGCGCGCGTACTGCGCCTCGGGGAGGATCGGATCCACCACCACCTTTCCCGGCGTTCCGGTGTAGGCGGATTCGACGCGGGTCGGCGCCAGCAGCGTCCGGACACCGAAATTGCGCTGAAACCAGGCGAGCTTTTCGAAAAAGGCCGGATCGTGGACCGCGAGGTCGTCCTCCATCATGCAGTAGTAGTCGTAGCGGCCGAGCCGCTCTTTCATCAGCCGTGGAACGTGGAACGGAATCTCCGTCGGGGCGCCCTCGACGTATTCGACCGCGCATGTCCCCGCCGCAAGCCCAAGATGGCTCAGCACGTTGCGCTCGCGCATCGTCACAATCACGATGTCGAGCACGTTCGTCGCGCCGGCGGGCGCGATCTGTGCGCCTTCAAACGTATTGCGGATGGGCCCGAAGTTGCGATGCAGCGACGCGATCAACTCGCTCAGCGCCGCGATGCGGCTCAGCGGCTCGACGTAGCTGCCGATGCCGGGATACTGGTTCGCGGCTTCGGGCGGGCCGGCGTAATGCGGAATGACGAACAGCAGACGCATGCGCACACACCGGGCTCTGTCGCACGGTGCATGCGTATCAATCTTCGGCGGCGTGAGCCAGCCCGGCGCGACAACCTGCGATCCGGCGCGCCTGCAATTTGCCGTCGGCGGTCAACGTGTCGTCATGCTGGCGACCGGCGCTGCCGGCTGCTCGAAATATCCCGCGAGATTGTGCCGCAGCCGGCGCAGCGGCGGCTCGGACACGTCCGGCAAGGCGAACGCCTGGCCGGTGATCCTCTCATAGGCGTCGATGTAGATGGCGGCGGCCTGCAGGATGATCGCCTGCGGGATCGGCGGGATCGGATCCCGATAGGGATCGCAACGCGCCGCGACCCAGCGGCGGACGAAGTCCTTGTCGAACGTCTCGGGCAACTCACCCTTCTCGAACCGCTGCGCGTAGCTGTCCTTGAGCCAGTAGCGGCTGGAGTCGGGCGTATGGATTTCATCGGCGAGCACCATGTTGCCGCCGTCGTCGAAGCCGAACTCGTATTTGGTATCGACCAGGATGAGGCCGCGCGCATCCGCGATGGCGCGCCCCCGCTCGAAAAGCCTCAGGGCTACGGCGCACACCGCGTCCCACTGCGGCTGCGTGAGGAGCTTGCGTGACACCACGTCGGCCCCGCTGAGCGGCGCATCATGCTCGCCGTGCTCACCCTTGGTGGTCGGCGTGATGATGGTCTGCGGCAGCCTCTCATTGTCGCGCAGGCCCTCGCCGAAGGCGTGGCCGTACATCGCCCGCTCGCCCTTGCGGTACATCTGCAGGATCGAGGTGCCGGTGGTGCCGGCGAGATAATCCCGCACCACGACCTCGACCGGCATCATGCTCAGGCGGCGGCCCACCAGCACGTTCGGGTCGGGATAGTCGAGCACGTGATTGGGGCAGATGTCCTTGGTCGCCTCGAACCAGAAGCGCGCGGTCTGCGTCAGCACCTGGCCCTTCAGCGGAATGACCGCGAGATTGACGTCGAACGCGCTCAAGCGATCGGTCGCGATCAGGATGCGGCGGCCGTCAGGCAGGTCGTAGTTCTCGCGAACCTTGCCGCGATAATGATTGGGAAGCTCCGCGATGGCGGCGTCGGCCAGCGCGTAGCTTGCGTAGGGCTGCAGGTCGGACGCGGATGTCATGGACGGGACCGTAGCAAATGCCGGTGCGGCCGGCACCGCCCCGATGTCGCATCGCGCTTAGCGCGCGGCGGCGGCTTTGTCCCCGCGCGGGCGCGCTGATGTTGCTGCCGCACCCGGCAGCCAGGCAATTCCCGGCAAATCAAAAAACTCGCTATCGGCGTACACAAGGCGCACGGTGATTCCAGTGTCGACAGCGACCACGAGGCGTCGTCACCAGAGAGATGTTGTGCTCCCGCCTGTCAACAGGCCAGCACCATGTCCCGATCGCCGCACAATTTAAATCTAAAAGCTGGTTTCCGGCTTGGCGGCTTCTGATGCCCCAAGGCGCAATCCAATCGCCAAATTCGACGGCGTGCGACCGCGAGCCGATCCATATCCTTGGCGCAATTCAACCTTTCGGATTTCTTCTGTCCGTCAACGCGGACTGGCTGGTCGCGCGGGCGTCCGAAAATGTCGAACAGTTCATCGGCATTGGACACGCACAGGTCATTGGACAATCCGCTGAATCCTGCTTGTCGGCGTTCCTGCTCCATCAAATTCGGGGCCGCCTCCAGGTCGCGGGAGGCATGGGAGTCGTCGAACGCCTCTATGGTCAGCGCCTTAGCCCGGGTGGAGCGCGATTTGATATCGCCATCCATCAATCCGGCGGCGAAGTCATTCTAGAGTTCGAGCCTTCCAGCGGTGAACCAACGGCGCCGCTTGCCGTTCTGCGGACGATGGCGTTGCGCGTTGAACGCCAGAGCACGTTGACGGCGGTGTATCGAGAGGTGGCCCGACAGGTTCGCGGTCTGACGGGTTTTGATCGCGTGATGGTTTACCGGTTCGATGAGGACGGCGCCGGTGACGTGGTAGCGGAGGCGCTGAACCATGGCCTGCCGCCGTACCTGGGACTTCGATACCCCGCATCCGACATACCCGCACAAGCGCGAGCTCTTTACGAGAAGAACTATCTTCGCATCATCGCCGATGTAGATGCCGTTCCGGTTTCAATTATCCCTGCACTCTCTCCGGAGGGCGATCCGCTGGACCTGACGATGAGCAGCTTGCGCAGTGTATCGCCCATCCACATCGAATATTTGCGCAACATGGGCGTCCGAACGTCGATGTCGATTTCGGTACTTCAGGGCGGCCGGCTGTGGGGGTTGATCGCCTGCCACCACGGCACGGCACGGCATATCAGTCTGGAAGTCCGCTCGACTGCAGAACTCTTCGGCCAGATGTTCTCCTACCTCCTGGACTCGCGCGCGCGACAAGAGGAGGTCGAGTACGAGGTGCACGCGAGCGAGGTTCACAACCGGATTGCGACTGCGTTTTCCGACCCGGCCGCCTCACTGAGAGATATGCCTGAATTTATCTCCGGTGTCGGTGATTTCATTTCGGCTGATGGCATTGGCGTCTTCTGCGCCGGCGAGATCACGTTGAGCGGGGTCGCTCCGACACGAGACGAGTTTCTCGACCTGGTTCGATTTCTCAACAAGACAGCGGCCGGCCGGGTCTTTTCCACCCACAAACTCGCCGAGATCTTCCCGCCCGCTGCGAACTATGCGGCGAAGTCAGCCGGCGTCCTGTCAATCCCGATCTCACGTCTGCCGCGCGACTACCTCGTATTCTTTCGCCGCGAAGTCGTTCAGACCGTGATGTGGGCGGGCCAACCCGCGCAGACGGCATCCCCGCAAGCATCCGGCCTCACGCCGCGAAAGAGCTTCGAGGCCTGGCAGGAAGTATTCAGAAACCGCTCTGAACGCTGGTCCAAGCGCGAGCTGCGCGCCGCGGAATCCTTGCGTGTGACGCTGATCGAACTGGTCTTGCGCATGTCCGAAAGTGCAGAGGCCGGTTACCGGGCGTCTCAGCAAAGCCAGGAAGTTCTCATTGCCGAGCTCAATCACAGGGTCCGCAATATTCTTGGTCTCGTGCGCGGGCTTGTCAGCCAGAGCGCGTTGACGGCGAACGACATCCGGCTGTTCGTCAGCAGCATCGACCAGCGCATTGGATCACTAGCCAGGGCGCACGACCTGCTGTCGTCGAACAACGGCAAGTCGGCCTCGCTCCACGACCTGCTGCGCTTCGAGATAGCGACGTACAGCGAATTGGAAAGCCGCCTTGTCCTGGTGGGGCCGGATGTCCTGTTGCCGCCGAAATCGTTTACCGCGATGGCGCTGGTCGTCCACGAACTGGTGACGAATGCGCGGAAATACGGCGCACTCTCGGCAAGCCTCGGCATCGTCACCGTCGAAACGTCGCACGACAAGGTTCACAACATTCTGGTGTCGTGGCGGGAGTCCGGTGGGCCGGCGGTCCTTCAACCGACCAGGCGAGGATTCGGATCGACGCTGATCGAGCAGCTCATTCCTTTTGAGATGAACGGGATGAGCAAACCGCAGTTTCTCCCCGCCGGGTTCGTGCTCGATGTCCTGCTGCCGGCCGCAATGGCCGAAGCGGTGCAAGTTGCCACCATCGGCGGGACGCCGCAGGAAGCCGCGCTGACCGCGCTTGAGGAAAATGCGCTGGTGCAGCTCTTGCACACGTGCCTTGTCGTAGAAGACAACCTTTTTATCGCGCTCGATGCCGAAGACATGTTGCGGTCCCTCGGCGCTGCCAAAGTCGTCATAGCCAACTCGATCGCCGAGGCCCAAGCGGCCATTTCGAGGGAGAGGTTCAGCTTCGCTTTGCTCGATGTAAACCTGGGCTCCGACAACAGCCTGCCGATTGCGCAAATCCTGATCCCGGGCGGCGTGCCATTTGCGTTTGGCACCGGCTATGGTGAGGCACTCGCTTTGCCCGACGCGATGGCGAGAACTCCCATCGTTTCCAAGCCGTATCACCGGGTCGCGCTGATGAAGGTTCTCATCGGCATGGTGCGGCGCGAGGCGGAATCGCTGATTGCCGAAAGCCTTTGATCCCCGGACTCTAGCGCGCGGCGGCGGCAGTGTCCCGCAGGCTGGGCATGAAGCGCAGCACGATCTCGGTCATCCCCTGGAGCGGCGTGAAGGTGCACAGCATCAGCCCGTCGGTCGTCATCAGGCGCAGCATGCATTCGTCGTAGACGTCCGCCGGCGGTTCCTCGTCGAGCCACACCACGTGCTTGGCGGTGCCCTGGAATTTCCGGCGTCCCTGATCGTAGGACTTGAACCCGAGCAGGCTGGTCCCGCCGCAGGCGTGACGGATGCGCGCCGTGTCGAACGCGCCGGTTGCGCCGGCGCGCCGGCTCGGCTCGCCGATGATCGCCTCGGCCGGAACGAGCCCGGTGCCGGGCTCGGCCGGCGGCCCCATCAGCGCGGCCTGGACGATGTCGCGCGTTGTCTCCGCGGTGTTGCCCGCGACCCAGGCCTCCACCGGCCCGGCGAAGCGCCGCCCTTCCCACCAGTCCGGATAGCGTCCGGTCAAATGCAGCGCGGTCTCGTAGCCGCCCGCGACGGTCTTGCCGACGCGGTTCGCCGCCATCATGCAGCGCTCCTGATGGATGCGCCCGGCGGCGAAGAACTGCAGGTGCTTGGGATAGAGCGCGCGCCGCAGCGGGCCTTCAGCCGGATAGAGACCGGCCAGCCGGTTGCGGCTCTGCCGCCGCACCATCTCCTCCAGCTCCTGGGAGAGACCGGACAGGCTCGAGCGCGAGCCCGAGCTGTGCGGCGAGCGCTGTGGCCGTCGCGAGGATTTCGGCCTCGCTCCGCTTGCTGTCTGTTCCATCGCGTCCATCCTCCCTGTGTCCGGCCATCCGGCCCACTTCGTCGGCGGCCTGCTTGAGCAGCGCGCGCGCTTCCGCGGTATCGCCTTTGTCGATCTGCGCGCGCGCCATCTGATCGAGCCAGCGCAGGCGCACCGCCCGGTGTGCGGCGCCGACATCGGCGATGTGCGCGATGACCTCCGCGCGCATTTGCCAGAACAGGTCGGACCAGCGTTTCGAGCGCGGGCTGCTGGAGTACCGGGTCGGATCGTAGAACGCGATCGCCTGCGGCGTGATCTCGATGCCGAAATCCTCTTTCATGGCTTTGGCGATCGCGTGTGGCTGCTCGAAGGCGGCGAGCCGCCGCACGACTTCGACTTTCAGCGCGAAGGTGAGCTTCGGCGCGGTGATGGCCGCGGCCTTCACGTCCTCGATACCCAAGATCGTCAGCACGACACCCTCACCTCCCACCGATCTGCCGGGCGACCCCGCGCGGACATTGCGCAAAACGCAAAAAACCCGCGGCGGTGGCCACGGGCGTTACGGAGTTCCAGCGTTGGTATTTCCCAAGTAGCGGACAATGGTGAAGGAAGTGTTAACGCCGCCAATCCCGACGTCGCGGCGGCCGGCATCAATCCGCTCGACCATTTCCTCAATTCCGGCATTTACGCGGGCCGCACCGCCGTCAACGACGGGCTGTTTCACTGACGCGGTGCGGACGCGATTACGCCGACGGCGGCGTCACGGACTTTTGGTCATGAACCGCGATCTGATCGCATAGGCGCCGATGGCGAGCGCAACCGCACCCGCGGCCCACGCCACGGCGACGTAGCCGAAGGCCGCCGCCAGCAGCGCGACCACGATCATGCCGAGGGCGCCGAGAACCATGCCGCCGACCGTCGGCGGGCCGGGCGTCCGCATGTACGACCGGTAGGCATAGAAGGTTGCGATCCACAAAATCGGAAAGAAGAGCAAGAGATCGACGCGTATGTTGCATTTCTCGTCGCACAGCACGCCGCTCATCACCAGGTACTCGTAGTAGCCGTAGAGCAGCCACAGGACGGCCGCCACGAACACCGCCAGGCGCGGCCGCTGCGCTCCCGCCACCAGCAGGATCACGGCCATCGTTGCGGCGACGATCACGAACAGGCTCATCGTGCTTCTCCCGATCTCCTTCGGTCCTATCGTCCATCGCGTGGATGCGATATGCCCGTCGAACGATACGCTAAAGCATTTTCCGGCGCATCTTCCGCCGACATCGCATGCCCGCATGCCCGCATGGCCATCGTGGATCATGGCTCGACGCATCAGATCGCATTTAAATCAGTCACGTAACAGAATTTCAAACGCCTTCGTCTAAACAACGTCGCCAATTGAAAACGGGAGCGGCGAATGAGCGCAAAGCTCGTCTTTATTCTCGCGGGCGCGTGTGTCGTGAGCGGCTGTAATCTCGGCTCCGACCCGACGGTCTTCCCCTATTCCCGGGACCAGGTCCAGAGCATGCTGGTGGAAGCCAAGACCACCCTTCCGCGGCGCGACGGGCCGAAGGACGTGATCAAGATCTGGAGCGCCGGGCGCTCCACCAAGGGCGTCAAACTGAACATGCAGTATGCAAGCTGGGCGCCGCTGCTGGAGTGCGAGGCCGTCATCACGGCGATCAAGCCGAAGGAAAGCCGCGTCGTTGCCGACTGCGGCAAGAGCGCAAACAGCGACTCCTCCGCAATGAGCCGCACGCAGGACAGCCTGCGCGCCCCGATGTTCGAGGAGCATATCGCGGCGACGCTCAACAAGCGCGCCTTCGATCGCAGCAACGCCCAGGCGAAGGAAACCGCGGCCGTGTTCCAGAACCTCGGCGGAATGCAGCGCGAAGCCCTGCAGATGGCCGCCGACGAGGCCAAGCTGATGGCCGCTGAGCGCCGCCGCTGAGCGGCGGCCGGCTACAGATGGGCGCGAAAGAACCCGGTGACGGCGTCGTTGAACTGCCGGTGAAACCGCGCCCGGTCGAGGCCCGGCGGGTCCTTGCAGATGACCGGCTCCTGCGCGGCAATCTCCGGCGGACAGACCATCAGGAACGAGAAGTGCTGCGCATTCCCGACCTTGGTGAAGGTGTGCGGCGCCGTGAGCGCGGTGTCGACCGCCTCCACGCTCGCCGGCTCCACGCCGTCGCCGCCCTGCTCCGAGCCCCATAGCTGCACCGGGATCGTGATCGCTGCGAGCGCCTCGGGCGTGAAAAACACCGCAAGCGGATCGGCGATGACCGCGGCCTTGATGCGGCGATCGTGCGTCAGCGGCGTTTTGGGATAGTCCTGCGCCCGGATCTGGTCGCAGATCTTGTCGCTGCGCTGCCCGCACATTCTTAACCCGAGCGCGAAGTCGGGATCGGCGCCGATCGCGACGAGGGCCGTATAGCCGCCGCGCGAGAACCCGTAGATGCCAATTCGGTTGGGATCGATCGCTGCCGCCAGCGGCGCAGCGCCGGTGAGGTGGTCGATCACGCGTTTCACGTCGAGGGGACGCTGCACGTGGATCGACAAATCGTAGAACAGGCTTTTGTCGCGCGCCGTATCGCCCGGATGGTTGAGCGCCGCGACGACAAATCCCGCGTCAGCCAAATGTGCCGCCGTATCGTGGTGCACGACGAATGACCCGCCCCGCCCATGCGAGAGGACGACGAGCGGCAGCCCGTGGCCGTCGATCTTGCCCTCCTGCGCCGCCAGCGCGGTGACCGGACCGAACGCGACCGGCGCGGGTGTGTCGGCGCTCGGATACCAGACCGCGACCGTGATCGCCGGACCGGTCGCGTCAGCCGGGACCGTGACAAACCTGAGACCGGCTGCGCCGGCCGGCGCGCTCATGACGATGGCAACGAGAAGTGCGACAAACCCGTGCCGGCACATGGCGGCTCCTCGGCGGATCAGCAGCATCAGTCTCGGGCATCTGCGCATCGCGTGCAACGGAATGACGCGCCGGCGAAAGGGTCGCGCGTCAGCCGCCGGCGAGCCGTTGCGCCCAGGCGGACACGGCGTCGCCGCTGCCCAGGTCCGGCTGCACCAGTCCGTCGATCATGAATGTCGGGCTGACATGGATGCCGTTCTGCCGTGCGTAGCGGCACTGCCATTTGATCGCCTTGTCCAGATCCGGAATGTCGAATGCGGCGGCGAGCGCGATGCCGCTGTCGCGCTCGATCCGCGCGATGATGTCGTTGGGCGTGGCCGTGCGGTTGGGGCCGGTGCAGTGGCGGTCGAATTCGAATTCTTCGCGATGGGCGGCCACCGCCTCCATGACGCGCCAGGCGGCGTCGCGGCCATCGTCCAGCGTCGACGCCGCCAGGATCGCGCGCACGATCACGCCGGAATAGAGGTGCCACGGCTGGGATTGCAGCCGGACCTTGACGGTAATCCTGTCGTCGCCCGCCGCCGCCAGCAGCTCCTTGATCTTGCCGAAGGCCTTGTTCGAATACGGACAGGTCGGCTCGAGGAACATCTCGAACACGCGCGGGCCCTGCCCCCATGCGAGCTCTGCCGCTTTCCAGTCCGCCATGTCCGTGTCCCTCGCTGTGTCCCCACCGCCGGATATCTCTAGTCCA
Source organism: uncultured Alphaproteobacteria bacterium (assembly GCA_963839985.1). Classification (GTDB taxonomy): domain Bacteria; phylum Pseudomonadota; class Alphaproteobacteria; order Rhizobiales; family Xanthobacteraceae; genus PALSA-894. The sequence goes on from CAWIXG010000010.1 coordinate 120,445, forward strand.
TCCGGCGCCGCGCCGGAACCAGGCGGCGATTGCCTTCGCGCATGAGAGACCGTAGCTTTTCCGCATAGCCGCGCGATTCAACCGTCAGCCGGATGGACCTTGTGTTGAGACGTACCGTTGCGACCGTGGCGGCGATCGCCGCCCTGCTCGGCCCCGCCGGCCTCGCGCGCGCCCAGTCCGACGAGCGGCTCGAGATGCTGCGCGGCGGCGCGCAGAAGAAGGGCGTCTACAACATCTTCGGCCTCGACGGCACCGGCCTTGGCCGCACCTCGGTGAGCTATCCGGGCAAATATGCGCCGGGCACCATCGTGGTCGATACCGCCGAGCGGCGGCTCTATCTCATCCAGGCCAGCGGCGCGGCGCTGCGCTACGGCATCGGCGTCGGCCGTGCCGGCTTCCAGTGGAAGGGCACGCACAAGATCACCGCCAAGAAGGAAAAGCCGGACTGGACCGCGCCGCCGGAGATGATCGCGCGGCAAAAGGATGTGCCGCGGCGCATGAAGGGCGGCGATCCGGACAATCCGCTCGGCACCCATGCGATGTATCTCGGCAGCACGCTCTACCGCATCCACGGCTCGCCCGATGCGGACTCGGTCGGCGAGGCGGAATCCTCCGGCTGTTTCCGGATGCGCAACGTGGACGTGGCGGATCTCTACAAGCGGGTGCCGGTCGGCACGACCGTGGTGGTGAAGTAAGGGCTTCCCAAGCCGATCAGGCCCGCGCGTTCGCTCGGACCGTCCATCGATGGACCGGTCCGGTCAGTGGGTGCGGCGTCGAAATGGCCAGATGAATTGTCTTGAGAACTCGGCCGGGAGACGGTCGTTCGCGGTGCCCGTTTCCGGCGGCCACTCCCCTTCGGGCATGTGATAGGTGCCGAACAGCCGATCGATCCAGGGGAAGTGGACGGCGAAGTTCTTGTCCACCGGCGTCATCGCATGGTGCCAGTGATGAAAGCGCGGCAGCACGACAAGCTGGTTCAGGATCGGCACGTCGAACCGGATGTTGACGTGATTGAGTGTGGCCTGCACGGCGACGATGACAAGCCAGGTGTAGAGCGCCGTCTGCGAAAAGCCGAGCGCGAACAGCGGCACCAGGATCAGCGCCCGCGTCACGATGATGTCGACCACATGCAGCCGCGAACCGGCCAGCCAATCGAGGGTGCGCGAGGAGTGGTGAATAGCGTGAAACGGCCAGAGCCAGCCGACACTGTGGAAGGTGCGGTGCACCACGTATTGCGTGAGGTCGGCGACCAGCATGACGGCGAGGACTTCAACGGCCAGCGGCAGAACCGACGGATCGAGCCCGGAGCGATCAGCGTGGAAGGCGCGCGCGACGAGCGTCGCCGGCAGCAAGGTGAAGAACGTCATCAGTTCCACCGCGACGTGGCTGATCAGGAAGTAGATCCCATCGGTGGTCCAACCCGGACGAAAAGTGCCCTGCTCCGCATTCAGCGGAAACAGGCGCTCCAGGGGAATGAAAACGACGGCAAGCAGCACGACGTTGAGGATGAACCAGTCGAGCCCGACCCTGAACGCCGCCGTGCCGCTGCCGACTTCGACGGTGCTTCCGCCGGCAAGGACCGCCGCCAAACAGAAGAAGAGGCCGGTCAGCCCGAGCCGCTTGGAAGGCCGAAGCAGGATGTTGAGGGCCGAAAGCAGAAAACTTGCGACGATGGCCAGCGCCAGGATCAGGCGCATGGTCTCGATAGGATAGCGCGGCGCCGTCTCCGAGGCGGTCAGCCAATGCGGATAGCGGAACACAAGCACCGCCAGAAAGCTTCCCAAGCCGAGGAGCACTCCGAACACACCGGACAACCAGCCGGACCCAAGGTGCTTCGGCAGGCTGTCTCCAAGGAGGGCTTCCATCCACCGATCCAGCCTGGTCTGGCCGTGTGGCGCGTTCAGCGGGTTCGACTCGTTGGCGGACATGGTGACCCCCTGCTTCGCAATCACACCCGTGAGCGACCCGCCGCTGCCACTTGCATGCTGATAACAGCGCCCAAATTTGGGCCGCTATTTGCCGACGGGCGGAACAAGTTTCGCGACGATCGCCTCCAGCCTCTTGGTGCCGGCGATCAGGTCGGCGAGGAGTTTCTCGTCGATTTCCAATCGGCCTTCGTACTCGGCGAGATTTCGCTCGTTGTGAGCTCGCAGGAAGATCTGGACGTCGGCTGCACTGGTTCCGAGGGTATGAACCAGGGTCTGGAAGACCGTGATCCGATCCTCGGAGCGATAACCGTGATGCCGCAGCGCTGCGAGCGCGAGGCGGTGCGCGGCGCCATAAGCCAGGTCAAACTGGCTGTCGGGATCGAGGCTTTCGTTCTGTGCGTCCGCCAGACGCGTGCGCGCCGAAGCCAACATGCCGGCAAATTCCTTGCCGGACGCCGCCTCGGTCTTGAGCTTGTGAAATCTTTACGAGGTTGTCGAGTTCCTGTTTCCCCATGCGTGCAGATCCTTCCCGGAGCCCTAATCCTTCCCGGAGCCCAAATCCTTCTCGGAACCTATGACGAAGATTTTCGGGGAGCCGCTGATCTTGTTGACGACCGATCCCTTGTCCGACGCCTTGCGCCGCCAACTTCGCGGCGACAAGAACAGCGCATTGACCTTTCGCCCCAGCCTGTCCTGCGCGCTGTGCGACGCGTCATAGAGGTCCGAATAGTTCAGGTCGTCGCCGATCACCATCAGGTCGATATCGCTTTGCGCCGTGTCCGTTCCCTTGGCGACGGACCCGTAGATGAATGCGGTCTTGATGGCTGATGCGTAGGGCTGAAGGGACGCCTTGATCGGCTCCGCGAGCCCGACCGTCTTTGCGACGAGCCCGTGCAGTTCCTCGAAAATCGGGGACGCTCTGTCTGCCCGGTAATGCTTTTGATTGCCGATCCATTCGACAGCGACGAGGCCACTGCGTTCCAGGCGCGAGAGTTCGCGCTCGACGGCCCCCGTCCCGGAGTCCACCGCGCGCACGATTTCCGATGTGTAGAAGCTTCGCTCGGGCCGGCCGAAGATGAGCGCCAGCACGCGCTGTTGCACCTTCGAAAACAGCGCGCTGGAGAGACTGAGGGGTTCGGGCATCCTACCCATATTGGGGAGTATAGCCCCCAATATGGGTAGGATCAACGCCTACTCTGCTCCACCGCGATCGGGACGAACGAGGTGAACAGCGGGTGCGGCGCGGCGATCGGCTCCTGCACGTCACCGCGCCGAACGACGATCGACGCTGATCAAGCCGATCAGCATGAACGCCGGCCGCAGCAAACGGCTCGATGATCGCTTCGCGCCTGGTGAGGTGGCCACGTGGAACAACCTGCGCGGCTTGCCGACGATCGCGATCGTGACGTTGCCTTCCGGATTGCGCACGCGCTCGTTGATCAGCTGCCAGCGGGAGACGTCCGGCGCCCCGTCCGCACCGCCGAGCGATAGCGAGGGTCCGGTGCGGACACCGTTAATGACCGCAGGCTCGATGCCGAAGGCCGCCAGCACCTCGGCGTCGAGCCCTTCGGACGAATAGGCCTCCGGCACCGCATAGATGTTGTCGACGTCGCGCGCCTCGATCACGGCGCTCTCGCGCACATTGCAGAACAGCGACAGCTTCCTGCGCTCCTCCTTGGGGATCGGCCGGTCGGTGCGGCAGAGCAGGATGTCGGGCTGGATGCCGATCGAGAGCAGCCCGCTACACAAGAATGTGGAAATTTACGTCCGGCACGCTCTGCTTGTTGCCGTCCCACAGGTGGCCGGTGATGTGATCGTCTGCTCCGCTGCTCCCGGCGCGGAAGACCAACCGCTCGAACTGCGCGCTGGTCAGCCCGAACTCGCTGTTCTCCGCCAACGCGGCGCCGTCGAGCTCGAAATGCCCGCCGCCGATCGTGTTGTCCCTGAGCCATATCGAGTAGTCGTCGCCGTCCGGATCGCTCGCTGCGGTGAACATGCTCGCGCGCGAGATCACTTGGCCCGCGGTCGCGTGGATGGCGCCATACGCGGTCAGCACCGGCGCGGTGTTGATCGTGTTGATGTTGAAGCCGACGTCGGCGCTGTTCGCCACGCCATCCGCCACGCGCACCGTGATGCTGTCGGACCCGATCGTAGACCCGCCCCTGAAGGTGAGTTGCTGGAACTGGGCCGGCGTCAATCCGAACCAAGAGCCTTCGGCCTGCGCGACGCCGGCAACCTCGAAACGGCCGCCGCCGGCCGTATTGTCCTTGAACCAGTACGAGACCGCGTCGCCGTCCGGATCGCTCGCGCTGACCAGGTTCGCGCCCGTGATCGCGTGCCCCCGGCTCACCGAGGCGTTCGACGGCGTCACCGATGGCGCCTGGTTGGTCGACGTGACGGTGAAGTTCGCCGAGCCGTAGTCTGCCCCGTCGTACGCCGCGACCGTGATGGAATCGGAACCCGCCGTGCCGACCCTGAAAGTGAGGTTCGCGAGCTGCGCCTGCGTGACGCCGAACCAGCCTCCCTCGGTCTGCGGCACGCCGTTCAGCTCGAAGTGGCCGCTGCCGTTACCGACCTGGTTGTCGAACAACGAATAGTAGCTGAGCGTGTCATTGTCGGCGTCGGTCGCGCCGAACAGGCTCGCAGCCGACACTACCGTGCCCTGGTGCCGCGAGACGTTCGCGGCTGTCACCGCCGGCGCGGTGTTGGTCGACGTGACGGTGAAGCTCGCCGAGCCGTAGTCCGCGCCGTCGTAAGCCGCCGCGGTGATGGAATCGGAGCCCGCCGTGCCGACCCTGAAAGTGAGGTTCGCGAGCTGCGCCTGCGTGACGCCGAACCAGCCTCCCTCGGTCTGCGGCACGCCGTTCAGCTCGAAGTGGCCGCTGCCGTTACCGACCTGGTTGTCGAAGAACGAATAGTAGCTGAGCGTATTGTTGTCGGGGTCGCTCGCGCTGAACAGGGTCGCGGCCGACACCACAGTGCCCTGGTGCCGCGACACGTTCGACGCCGTCACCACCGGCGGGTTGTTGGTTGGCGTGATGACGAAGTCGACCGTGGTCGTCGCCGCCCCGTCATAGGCGGCGCCGGTCACCGCGTCGGAACCGCTCGTCCCGCCCTTGAACTTGAGCCGCGCATATTCCGCCGCCGTGAACCAGACCCAGCTCCCTTCGTTCTGCGCCACGCCGTCGAGCTCGAAGTGCCCGCTGGTGCCGCCCGACATGTTGTCGAAGAACGAATAGGTGAGCGTGTCGCTGTCGGCGTCGCTTGCGGTGAACAGCGTCGAGGCCAGCACGGTCTGGTTCTTGTGCATCGGCGCGTTGGGCGCCGTCACCATCGGCGCGGTGTTGGTCGCGGTGATGGTGAAACTGGCGCTGCCGTTGATCGCACCGTCGTTGGCCACTACGGTCACGGAGTCGTACCCGTTCGCCCCGACCCTGAACTTGAGGTTCGCGAGTTGCGCCTGCGTGACGGCAACCCAGGCGCCTTCGGCCTGTTCGATGCCATTGAGCTCGAAGCGCCCGCTGCCGCCGCCCGACATGTTGTCGAAGAACGAATAGGTGAGCGTGTCGTTGTCGGCATCGCTCACGCCGAACAGGCTCGCGGCCGACACCCGCTGGCCATGGTGGAAGGAGAGGTTCGAGGCCGTCACCACCGGCGCGGTGTTGGTCGGCGTGATGGTAAATGTCGCGCCGCCGGTGACTGCCCCGTCGGAGGCCGCCGCGGTCACGGTGTCCGAGCCGGTGGTGCCGACCTTGAACTTCAGCCGCGCAAGTTCGGCCGCCGTGAAGCCGATCCACTGCCCTTCGGCCTGCGCCGCGCCGTCGAGCTCGAAATGCCCGCTGCCGCCGCCGATCTGGTTGTCGTAGAATCCATAGGTGAGCGCATCGCCGTCAGCATCGCTCGCGCCGTACAGGCTCGTGGCCGAGATGAGCGTGCCTTGGTGCAGCGACACATTCGACGCCGTCACCACCGGCGTATGATTGACCGCGTTGATCTGGAATGCGATTTCCGCGCTTGAGGCCAGGCCGTCCCACGCGTGCGCCGTGATGTGGTCGCCGCTCGTCCCGCTCTTGAACTGCAGGCGGCTGAACTGATCGGCGGTGAGGCCAAACTGTTGCCCTTCGGCAAGTTGGTTGCCGTCGAGCCAGAAGCGTCCGCTGCCGCCGCCGATCGTGTCGTCGCGGAGGTAATAGGACAGCGCATCACCGTCGGCATCGTTCGCGCCGAACACGGATGAAACGGCCAGCGTTTTGTTGAAGCCGATGGTGATATCGGATGCCGTGACCACCGGCGCGTAATACCATGGCCGGTTCTGGCTGCGGCCGGTTTGGATGTAGTGCAGCGTCGCCGCGTCGTAGTCGGTACCGAACTGGAGATCCGGATTGAGTGCGAGGTAGGACTGCGGCTTGAAGAAGACCTGGCGATTTTCCGGATCCGTGTGGCCGCGCGTGATGAAGTGAGCCGCGCCCGCGGTGTCGGTCTTGGCGAGATTGTGATCGTTGATCAGATCGTCGTAGGACGCGATGTAGGCGAGCCCGTCGAACGATGCCGTGCGGCCCTCGAACACTCCGTCATTGATGAAATGATTTGCCGCCCCTTGTGCATCGAGATGGTAGTCCCCGATGAGGTCCGGATAGGACGCGATGTATTCCAAGGGATTGAACGAGTTTTGCACCCGGACGTCGCCCGCTTCGACCAGGCGGTCGCTGAACGCGAAGTGCTCGACGTTGCGCACCGTGTGGCGCTCGCCGCCCGGCCCGCCGATGTAGACCACGCCCTGGTAGGATGTCAGCGCGTAGCCGGTGGACGGGCCGCCGAATGACGCGGTGTCGTCGCCATTGCCACCGTCGAGCGTATTGCGCCCGGCGCCGCCGACCAGGGTGTCGTTGCCGTCGTCCCCGTAGAGCGTGTCGTCGCCGGCATCGCCACGCAGCCGGTCGTTGCCGCCGTTGCCGTGGATGACGTCGTTGCCGAGCCCGCCGATCAGCAAGTTCGCCCCGCCGTCGCCGTTGACGGTGTCGTTGCCGTTGCGGAAGCTGTCGGACTGATCGAGCGCATCGAGGCCGAGATCGCGCGCCTTCATCAAGGTGAGCGCCCAGCCGGTGGTGAACGCGCTTTCCGGCGCCGCCGCCATCACGGTGTTGATGGCCGACCTGTCGTCGAGATAGGTGCGGTAGTCGCGCGCGGCCTTCAGGTCGATCTCGAACGCGGTCGAATTATCCGCCGTCGAGTGGTCCCACACCCACATGACGAACGGATCGCCGCCGGTGAGGTGGAAACCGTGCACCAGCTTTATGATGCCGGGATCGGTCATCGGCAACAGGTCGTTGGGATGATCGACGTCCGAGATGATCCGGAACGGGTCCCATTCGCCGCTGCGCTTGATCTTGTAGTCTTCGCCGTCGCGGTTGAAGATCAGCCGCGGCACCTCGGCCCAGTAACGCGTCCAGTCGGTTCCCGGAGTCGGCATCTCGTAGGCGACGCGCGCGCCGCTGGTCTCGATCAGCTTGTTGACGACGTTGGCCTGGTGTTGCGCGATCACCATGAAGGGCGCCGCATCGCCGCCGTGGGAGGCTCCGAACGAGCCGGACAACAGCTCGTATCGCGCATTCGCGGGATTGAACCAGAGCTGGCCGTGCGCTTCCGGATCGTTGCCGAACAGATCGCCGAGCAGCGTTCCGCCGACCTGGCCGAGGAACGAGCCGATGAAGCTCCCGATCACGGGCAGAATCGCCGTTCCGATCGCGCCGCCGATCGCAGAGCCGACCGAGCCGCCGAGCGCGCCCTCCTCGTAGTGGGCCGAGACCACCTGCGCGCCGAGCATGCTGCCGAGGATACCGCCGACGATGCTGCCGGCGTTCGTGATGATCTGGGCTGCGTTGAAGCCGGTGGCGATGGTGTAGAGCTGGCCGCCCGAGTTCGGCACGACGGCGCCGGTCGCCATGCCGTAGACATTGGTGACGAGCTGCGTCGTCACCGAGGCCGTCACGCCGGTGAACAGCGTTCGCCCCTCATGCTGCAGGCCGAGCGCGTCGGCGAGCTCGCCCATCAGCAGCGCGGAGAGCGCGCCGATCCCGGCGCTCGGGAACGAGCCGATGCCGCCGTTGAGGCTGCCGAACGCCTCGCCGATGATGTGATCGAGCGAGAAGCTGACGCCCTTCTCCAGCGCGTAGCCGATCTCCTTGCCGACCGCGCCGATCACCGTGCTTGTTGAGATCTGCAGGGCGAGATTGTTGCCGCCGAGCAGGCGGCCGAGGTTCGACCCGAACACCGCGGCGATATCGCCGGCGGAGATATTGCCGCCGCTCCAGAGATATTTACTGATATTGCCGTCGTCGCCGACCGTGACGTCGGCAACCGGGTTGCCCGAGGAGTCGCGTACGATCCTTTGGCTGCCCCATTCATAGCTGTCATTGGGATCGAACTTTCGACTTATCGAGCCGCCGTCAGAAAATGAATCGAGCTGCCCAAGGACTGCACCGTTCGAGTCGGTGATTTGGGCTTGTGAGGGGCCGTCGGGAGTCATCGCAATGGTGAGGTTCGTATCAGGATCGAACGCCTCGCCCCATGAACAGGCCTTACGGATCTCGCCTCTGGTAACCATCTCTTCCGCGACATCGCGCGCTCGCGTCGTGCCGTAAAAATAGTACTGCGCGGCCACAGGGGCTTGCGGATTGGCAATCTCGTTGTTGATCGCTGCTCCAAGTGCATTGATCAGATTCTGTTGGCCGGTCGCATCGGCAGGATCGGCAATAAGCTGACCGTACATCTTGCATTGCAGGTCCTTGCTCTCCTCCGTGAAGGTTACGCTCACAACGAAAGGAGCCTGCCCGCTGCGGTCGGGCGTTATTGTGACCGCAAAAAATATCAGGTCACCATTTCCATTATAGAACTCGCCGATAGTGGCCATGACTCCCCCCTCGTCCTATTTCTACTATCTACTTTGGCATTGTACTCACGAGATACGGACCTTTTACGTACCCATTTTCAGTGTTGGCGCGAGCGAGTGACAAAACGTCAGGGTCAATCACGATCGTACCCGCAACTTGCGCCGCCATTCGCTCGGAATGACAATCATTTAAATCGCAAAAGAACATAAGCCAGTTCTTGCTGTACCGTATTTCGGACAAGCAACGGACTCTAACCGTGACGCCCGAGTTTCCAGCTTCAGAAAAACTTGTTTCGCGGTTGCAATACTTGGTCATTGCCGGGATCGAAACCAGAGTATTAAGGCCTGATAGCGACGACACTGGTGCGTTCAGGCCAAGAATAACAACATGACGAAGTGCATTTGGCAGATCCGCGCCTGCTTTCATGCTCAGTTTGAGCGGCCCCGGCGGAATCGTTACAGAAAACGGAAATGGCTCGGATCCCGCCGTTTCGAATTGCTGTTGCGGCGCCGTACTCGATGGACAGAGTCGAATTTCGCTCAACCGGGAACGTCCGGATGACTGTTGCTCCTTAAGCCAGCCGGGAAAAGTGCCTGCATCGATTGTCGAAGAGTCTATGTCGGGCGACACCAGCGAATGCATCACGGTTCCGCTGCCGTAAATATAAAAAAGAGAGTTTGCAAGAATGCTCGTGGGGTTAATTTTTTGGCCGCGCGGCCGCGAACTCAGTTGCACAAGAGCGTCACCTTCCTCTCGCCCTGCGCGTTTGATGTCTTCCTGGGTTGGTTCAAGCTCCGAAAGAATGTTCGACAATGCAGTTACGCATTGCGTGCGGTCAGAATCCGCGTCCCCGGACGGCCGACCAACCGAAAGAAACGCCCAGATGTCCGGGAAAAGATCGGACGACGTAACTGCACCGCAACGTCCCCTCGTACGCAGGCGCAACTCATTCCTGAGAAGGCGCCCCAAAGTGCCGGAAAACAGCAGGTGCTGCTGGATCGACTGAACGTCGCTGTAGTCCGGCGGCGCCAAGGAAATGCGAAATTCCCCAAGCTGGTTTTCCGGCTTTGTCAGGAGGGTGCTGAAAATGTCGGGATAGGCGCACTTCTCGTTGGCCAATGAAGGGGTCGCGACAGCGAACAGAAGGAAACAGAGTGCGAAATGAAGCGCGGGCTGGCGGCCCTTGGTCACGTCTGCGCGCTCTTCCTTTTTGATCATCGCTCGTCTCCCGTTTCGCATCCTGGCGTTCGCCAAGCCTACGATACGGAGACGACGGCGCGCGCGAGCGGCGTCATGCTGGTGCTCCCTTCACCGAACAATCGATGCTTGCATGCAAACAGAAACGCACGCAACCCATCGGCGAGCGAGTTAGATAAATAAACTCTATGCTCTCTTTGATTGTATCGCGGCGTGATCCGAGTGCTCGGTAGTACTGCGTATCGTCACGCTGCGGCGCCGTCCCGCAGGCCGTCGGCTGGGTTGCAAAATGCGATCATTGATTGTCCGCCTCGGACGACGACTGCGGTCACGAGTTCGGCAGGGGGCGCTCGACGCGGTTGCTCATGGCGGCGACGCGCGCGCCGCTGGTCGCGATCAGCTTGTTGACGACGTTGGCCTGGTGTTGCGCGATCACCATGAAGGGCGCGGCGTCACCGCCGTGATCGGCGGAGAACGAACTGTTCAACAGCTCATATCGGGCGTTCGCCGGGTTGAACCAGAGCTGGCCGTGCGCTTCCGGATCGTTGCCGAGCAGATCGCCGAGCAGCGTTCCGCCGACCTGGCCGAGGAACGAGCCGATGAAGCTCCCGATCCCGGGCAGAATCGCCGTTCCGATCGCGCCGCCGATCGCGGATCCAACCGAGCCGCCGAGCGCGCCCTCCTCGTAGTGGGCCGAGACCACCTGCGCGCCGAGCATGCTGCCGAGGATGCCGCCGACGATGCTGCCGGCGTTCGTGATGATCTGGGCTGCGTTGAAGCCGGTGGCGATGGTGTAGAGCTGGCCGCCCGAGTTCGGCACGACGGCGCCGGTCGCCATGCCGTAGACGTTGGTGACGAGCTGCGTCGTCACCGAGGCCGTCACGCCGGTGAACAGCGTTCGCCCCTCGTGCTGCAGGCCGAGCGCATCGGCGAGTTCGCCCATCAGCAGCGCGGAAAGCGCGCCGATCCCGGCGCTCGGGAACGAGCCGATGCCACCGTTGAGGCTGCCGAACGCCTCGCCGATGATGTGATCGAGCGAGAAGCTGACGCCCTTCTCCAGCGCGTAGCCGATCTCCTTGCCGACCGCACCGATCACCGTGCTTGTCGAGATCTGCAGGGCGAGATTGTTGCCGCCGAGCAGGCGGCCGAGGTTGGAGCCGAACACCGCGGCGATCTCGCCGGCGGAAATGTTGCCGCCGCCCCAGAGGTAATCGCTGATATTGCCGTTGTCGGCGACGATCACCTCGTCGAAAAGCCCGTCCGGGTGGATGCTCTTGATCTCCTTGTCCCAGTCAAAGTTGTCCGCGAGGTCCGTGGTGCTGACGCGCTTCTCGCCGGTGGCATCATCTACGAACGCATCGACGCGGAGACGCGCCGCACCACTGACGTCAGTTACAAGCAGCGAGCTTCCCGTCGGGTGATTTTCATTGTCGAAATTCAGCACGATCGACAATTTCTCGCCCGGGGCAAGCAGCTCGCCAATTTCGGGGCGCGGAAGGCAGCCCTCGTAGATCGCTCCGCCGGGATTTGTACTCATGGCAGTGGCCACGAGTAAATCCGAGGGCGGAATATTGAGGGCTCGAGCTATGGGATTCTGAGCCGCTGCGAGGGCCGCGCTCCCTCGCAAACTGGCCAACGCGGAGCCTTCCGCGCTCTGCGCAAGTACCACAGCGCACATCGCTTGATCGTCGGCCGAAGTTTTGCCGGAGATGATTACCTGAACGCGATCGCTCACTTGTCTAAGCGTAACGTCAAAATCGATTTTCCCTGTTTTTCCGATTTGCTCTTGACCCACCAACGCCGGCCTAGTGAAATCCGCCATCCGTCCCTCCCGCGACTTACTGTTGGCTTGCTCCCGGGTAAACGGTGACCGTGTAAGGCCCCAAGGTCCTCTGCCCGCCGAATGACAAGAGACTGCGATCGTTGACGATCTGCTTCATTACAAGCTCAGTTATCTCTGCAGAGGTGCAATCCGCCGGATCGCAGTAAAATACCGTCCAAGAATCATTAAAATATAAATTTCGTCGGCATTTTATCCGAGCTGACGAAGGGCCTCCAATATCTAGCCCCTCGCTTAAGGTGACAACTTGGTTGCAATATTTTCTCATCGCTTCGGGACTTGACGGCGAATAAGATAGGGCGGGACCTGCGCCGACGATCACAAATCGGCGCAGCGACGGACTCAAGGGAAGCGAGGAGCGGAATGGTAACGAGAGTTCGCCCGGCGGCATTACTCCGGAGCGAGGCCGGTTTGCAACGCGCGCAGCATCAGCGGCAAACTCGTACCCTGGCTCACAGAATTGCAAACGGCGTAGTTCAATGGCGTGACCGTCCTGCTGGCGCGTGAGCCAGGCAAAGAACTCGTCAATCTTGATCAAGCCGAACGACGATGGCTCGACCGAGAACAGTGCTCGCATGAAAGTACCCAACTCGTATATTTCGGGTAATGCGTCGTTGACCAGGGCAGAGATATTTATCTGATCTACTGCAAGCCGAAGTAGCTTTCTTATCAATTCCTCAGCTGAGGAACTTAGAATAATTTCATCTTTACTGAGAGACAGGTTAAGAATACTTCGCAGCTCATCATCACACGGAACTGCATTTGATTTTGTCGATTCGACTTCAGGACGACGGTCGATCAAAAAAACGCGCAAATTCGGAAAAGACTCCTTGGCTAAAACAGCGTCACAGCGGCTATTCGTCTGCTTGATCAATCTTTCGCGGATAGCGCTTCCCCAAACGGAGGAAAATATAAAATGCTGTTGTACCGAGACGTCGTTCTGATAGTCCGGTGGTTGCAGAACGACGTGAAACTCTCCCGCGTGATTGGCCTCGGGCGCAAATGAGAGCCCGAACACGTTACGATACTCGCAATCGGATTTTGAAAGCGAAAAACTGCAACTGAACAGCAGCGCGGCTAGCGCAATGCCAAATCGCCCGAACGTTTGACTGTGCGTTGATTTCCTATGATGTACAGCAGGCGGCTTGCCGACTGGCACCAGCCTAAGCCCTTCGCTGTCGATCATCGCTCGTCTCCCTATTGCATCTTGGCGTTCGCCAAGCCTACGACACGAAAACGACGGCGCGCGCGAGCCGCGTCATACTGGTGCTCCCTTCACCGAACAATCGATGCTTGCATAGATTGATTGATGCACGCAATCCACAGGCGAGCAGATTAGATAAATAACTCTTTTGCTCTCTTTGATTGCAGCAGGGCGGCGGCATAAGCCGATGACAAACACGCCTTAAGCGGCTGCCATCTCACACGTCACTTTCGGCTCTGGTTGCATAATACGATCTGTAGCTGTCCCCTATGCCGCGTTGCGCCGCTGCACGCGCCGGACTGGCGCCGACGACGCCGTAAAGCGCATCACCGCGGAGAGCGCGGCGACCAGCCAGGCAATAGCTCAGCAGCCCCGCCCCTACACCAACCTGCTCCGTTCCACCGCCGCCTCGACGAAGCTCGCAAACAGCGGGTGCGGCGCGAACGGCCGCGACTTGAGCTCGGGGTGATACTGCACGCCGATGAACCACGGGTGATCGGCGTATTCGATGATCTCGGGCAGCACGCCGTCGGGCGACATGCCGCAGAAGCGCATGCCGTGCTGCTCGAGGCGGCCCTTGTAGGCGGTGTTGACCTCGTAGCGGTGGCGGTGGCGCTCGGAGATTTCCGTTGCGCCGTAGATCTCCGACACCTTCGAGCCGCGGTTGAGCATCGCCGGATAGGCGCCGAGCCGCATCGTGCCGCCCATGTCGCCGTTGGCCTGGCGCTTCTCCAGCGCGTTGCCCCTGAGCCATTCGGTCATCAGGCCGACCACCGGCTCGGTCGTGGGCCCGAACTCGGTCGAGTTCGCGTCCTCGATGCCGGCCAGGTTTCTGGCGGCTTCGATCACCGCCATCTGCATGCCGAAGCAGATCCCGAAATACGGCACGTCGCGCTCGCGCGCGAACTGGGCTGCGCGAATTTTGCCCTCGGCGCCGCGCTGGCCGAAGCCGCCCGGCACCAGGATCCCGTTGACGTGCTCGAGGAAGGGCGTCGGGTCTTCCTTCTCGAACACTTCCGATTCGATCCAGTCGAGGTTCACCTTCACCTTGTTGGCGATGCCGCCGTGGCTGAGCGCCTCGATCAGCGACTTGTAGGCGTCCTTCATGCCGGTGTACTTGCCGACGATCGCGATCGTGACATTGCCTTCCGGATTGCGCACGCGCTCGTTGATCAGCTGCCAGCGCGATAAGTCCGGCGCCCCGTCCGCGCCGCCGAGCGGTAGCGAGGGTCCGGCGCGGACATCGTCAAGGACTCCCGGCTCGATGCCGAAGGCTGCGAGCACTTCCGCGTCGAGGCCTTCCGCGGAGTACGCTTCCGGCACGGCGTAGATGTTGTCGACGTCGCGCGCCTCGATCACGGCGCTCTCGCGCACGTTGCAGAACAGCGAGAGCTTGCGGCGCTCTTCCTTCGGGATCGGCCGGTCGGTGCGGCAGAGGAGAATGTCGGGCTGGATGCCGATCGAGAGCAGCTCCTTCACCGAGTGCTGCGTCGGCTTGGTCTTCAGTTCGCCCGCGCTCGGGATGTACGGCAGCAGAGTGAGATGGACGTAGACCGCGTGCTGGCGCGGCAGGTCGTTGCCGAACTGGCGGATCGCCTCGAGGAACGGCAGGCTCTCGATGTCGCCGACCGTGCCGCCGATCTCCATCAGCACGAAGTCGTAAGTCGCATTGCCGTCGCCGATGAAGTCCTTGATGGCGTTGGTGACGTGCGGGATCACCTGCACGGTGGCGCCGAGATAGTCGCCGCGGCGTTCCTTGGCGATGATCTCCTGGTAGATGCGCCCGGTGGTGATGTTGTCCTGGCGGTTGGCCGAATTGCCGGTGAAGCGCTCGTAGTGGCCGAGGTCGAGATCGGTCTCGGCGGGCATGGATCGACCGGCCGTAAGCCCAGCAGCAGCTTAGGGCTGATTGCTGGGTCACCATTCTAAATTCGCACCGCGCGACCTAAGCCGCGCCATTCCTCATGTTTCGACTGATCTTCGATCGGCTTCCTATGGGTCAAGTCGCTGGCGCGCTCGCTGAGCGAACCAGAGAGAGCCCGAGCCGGCGGCAAAACCGACGAGCTGCCTATGAACTTCAGTAATGCCCGAAAGTGTCGGATTCTTAGTTCAAGTGCCTTGAGCGATGACGACGAGTCACCTTCTGAGAAGTTTTGGTGGCAACGCAAAACGCCAAATGCGCAGCGATATATCGCAAGTGCAGTGTACGTTGACTCAATCAATCCTTCCGGAACCTCGGTCATAAGAACGTTTTTCCAATATTGATGCGCCAATACCATTCTAGCGTGCCAGCCATCCTCATGCGGGTGAAATACCGGGTAGTCATCAAGTAGCTGTACGACATCAAGCAATGCCGGCTGCCAAGATGTCGCCTCCAAATCGATCATTACAATTTTTCCGGCCCCAGTGACCATCCAATTTTCAGGATGTGCGTCCTTCTTGCGCACTCGGGGAAGGTCCTGAGGGAGAATATGTCCAAACAAGCCTTCCGCCCAGCTGATATCGCTTTCGTGCATTCCAAATCGTCCCAGCAAATTTCTGAAATCGATCACCAGTCTCGGTCTCCAGCGCTGACCCATATTCCGGACGCCGCCCCATCGGTGATAGAGTTCCAATAGCTCTACCGTGTTCTCCAATTCTGACGACTGGCCTCCATAACCAAGTCCAGAGCGTCCCAAGAAGATATCTGCCAGAGAAATGGCGCGGGCACGCTCCATTACGTACGTTACGTCATCTCCCTGCCTAGGTATGACAGCAATTGGAATTGGAACGCTGAATTTCCGTCCGAGACCCAAAGAGCTGATGTGCTTATCGAATTCTCTAGTTGTGGCGATCTCCGCTTCAGCGTTCTTTAGTGTCGTCGGCTTTAGAACCATTGTCGTACTGAGAAGTCGATGCGGATCTTCAAGCACGAATACGCCAGACCGCCCGCCGAGCACTTGTTGGCGAAATTCAGTTCCGTCCACCGCGAGTTTAGAGGCCGCGCTCAAAAGATAGGCTCGATCGCCGCGGCCCAGCGCTTTTGCAGCATCCCGCTGGCCAAGTTCATCAGAGAGCTGAGTCAAGGCGGTTTTTCTAATGTTCTCAGGCAGGGCGGAAAATTCGGCCAACTGAAACAGTGGCCATGGCCAAGAAGGTGAGTGAACGTGACTTTCAAGAGCCGTCTGGAACGCCTTCGCGAGAATTGAAGCATCTCCTTCGATATCAAAAAGGCGACTATAGAGCCTCGCCATCACACTCCAGCTTTCGCGCGATGAGTGGCCACCCTTCTGCGCGCCTGTCTTAAGTTCAATCGCCTTCCGCAAGTCGGCCTTGTTTGAAGTCGGATAACCTCGCCGGTAATAGGCATCACCGAGGAGGCCCAGCAATTCTGGAGTCTCATTGCCAAGGCGGCGCGCCTCTGTGAGGTGCTCGATGGCCTTGGTGGCTACTATACTAGGGCCCAAAACCCCGCTGCGCATACGGAGATATGCTTCACCAATCTTGCTGTGACACACGACCAGAATGAATTTGTCAGAGACAACAGTTGGGTCCCGCTCGAAAACTTCCAGAGCACGTTCGTACCATTGCACCGAGTCCTCGAATAGTCGCGCTGCCTCGTCGGGCTTCCCTTCTTTCGAAAGGCTTTTTCCAAACCTAAGGGCCGTATCCGCCGCTTGGGAATACAATTCCGCTGGACTGTCGCACGAACCTTCAACAGCGGACCTAAAGAACCCCAAGGTTCGTCTTGATACGGAGCCGGCATCGAGCTTGAGGGAGATTCTGGCAAGATAGGCCTCGAGGATTCGGATGCCTTCGTCACTGGGCGACAAGCCCTGCATGTAGCGCTCTGCAAGCACCAACACCGCCTCAGCCGTCTCTCGTACCTGTTCGGACAATGGCTCTCCATCGCCTTCCTTCAACAAGATGCGAACAGCCTTGATCAAAGTAAATACGTGGCGGGTCGATTCTTCGCCAAAAAAAAGCAGCGCACGGCACGACTGCAACAATCCAGCTCCTTCACCTATGTCAATCGCTCTCCTAGTGCCACAATCCAATAAGGAGCTTTCAATTTGACGTTTGATTCGTTCAGCCACTGTTGAATTTGCGACCAAGTGCAGAGAACTAAGCGCCTCATGTAGGTCCGATTCTGCTGCCGCTAGGTCTGACGTTCTCGTAAACGATGACCGCCTGAGAAGCGCCAGTGCCAGCGAGGCACCTCCCATGCGCGCTCCAGCGGCTCGCCGGAGGTCTAGGATCGCAAACTCAACATGCTGGTCAGAGATTGTACGATCCTTGAGAAATTGAACTTGAGCGGATAGAAAATACAGGAATCCGCGCAGATTGTAGAACACTGCGTCCGCAGCATTTAGGTCAACTGGCGTGGCTAAGCCGGCAGTGCAGGCGTTCACACCCGACCGAATGAAGTCTTCAGGGTTTTCCAAATTGTCGATCGCCAATTGCGCGCGATATGAACAATACCAAGTCAAATCCGTGTAATATTGACGGTCTTTTGCGGACGATTCTCCAACCAGTCGCCCAAGCCGGTCGAGGTCGTCAAGCTTGCGTTCGACCTCGAACAATCGCAATGCGCACTCGCGCCGATAGACGAGGTTTTGAGTTGAGTCGTCTCCGAATTGATTGGACTTATCGAGATCGTTAGCGGCTTGCCGCAGGCCACTGACCGATGACGTTCCAGTTCGAGCGATCAAGAGTTGCGCGACGCCGCGCATGCCAAATAACCTGCGGAGGACTGGTGGCTGCAATCGGCTCTCGTTGTTGGCAGCTTCATTAGCATATCGGATTGACGCGTTCAGCAATCTAAGACCATCAATCAGGGTATCAGACCCGAACTTCCCCTTTCTTCCCAGCATGAAAAGGCGGCTCGCCAAGCGGAGTGACATCTCGGTTCGACTGCGAGAAAAGTTGAATCGCTCTTCAGAGAACGCTAGTTCAATCGAGGGTGCGGGCGGCGCGGTAAGCGCGTGGAAAGCGCCCAGTAGGCAGATTTTCTCGATTGTGTCTTGCGCAGATACGACTTTGTCCGAGTCCAAAAATCGTCGCCACCCAGTGGCTATTGCACGACCGGTTAGATTCCCATCCTGGTCGTCCGCGACGTTCATGGTCCGAACGAGCTTGTCTATGGCAACTTCAAAATCCGGAGGTAGGGCGATGGACAGTTCCGTCAAAAATGCCCGGGCAGCGGTAGAAAAGATCATCTGTGTTCCCCCTGATGTGAGAACGGCGAGCGCGGACTGCCAGCGTACGCTACCATGGAATGTAGCCTGTGGCTGCGGGAGGTCGTGAGGTCACAACCTTCGAGCCAACACAATCTGGTTGAGCGCTGCAATTGCTTTGCGACCATGGAGCCAGGCAGTGTACGGGATGCTATCTTCCGTGAGGCAAATAGACCAACGATCCGGGTGCAACTCGTCGCGGACATCTTCGAACCAATACTGAGCTTCCGTGTAGCGTGTTGACCAATCGTAGTCGTTACTTAGCATTAGATAGCCGCCGGGTCGCAGAATTCGATGCAATTCACTGAGCGCCACGCGAGGCTCAACGAGCCTCGTCAGGACGTTTGCGCAGCAAACTAGATCCGTTGTGCAACTTCCCAAAGGAAGCAGCTCGGCCGTCGCTTGGACGAGCAACACGTTCCCGAGTTCCCAGCTTGGCAATCTAAAAGCGGTAGGTGATGTTCTGCTCAGGGGGATGGTGATCGTTAGTTCATGATCAATGGGATTTCGTAGGATCGACGCGGCTGCATAAATCATTCTTGCGGACGCATCGATCCCGATCGTTCGTTTGCTTCCGAGGCGAACTAGTTCGCCCACAAGCCTCCCAGACCCGCACCCAACATCGATACAGGTCCAGCCTGGACGGAATACGGATCGAGCTGTGGCGATGAGTTTCTGATAGTATGGTTCGCAAGAGTACCGCACGGGATTGTCATCCATCTCCCGATTTGAGGACGCCACCTTCAAGAATGGGCCGTATTGCCGGGCGACGAACAGCTCGACGAACTTAGAGCTTTCGTATTTTTCGTGCGTATCCATTTGCCGCCTGGTCCCGCATAGTCAACTACACTCGGCTCAGAGAAATTAAAACGAGACGGTAACACAATGCCTGTCTTTGTGCCCCTTGGTCAGCTTGGTCCGCGGGTCGATGTTGATCAGAAGTTTGTTGGCTTGCGTGATGCAGCAATTATGGGGCTGCGAACACCACCTTCGGTTTACATCCGCGCTTGGAATTCGGGTTGGACAGATTGCGTCCATCTTTCGGATCGAATTATCGGTCATTTTGAGTCATCTCATGGCCTAAGCTTCCACGCAGAGGGACTTTGCGTCCGCTTCGGTGACAAGTTTAGATCACCCAAGTTGCCACATTCTATCTGTTTTATCGGCGCCCTCAACACGCTGCTTCAGGAGGAGCATCAGGCGCAGCTAGCTCACTACGTTGAAGCGATTGGAGCCGCAGCAAGGGTCCACGACCTCAATGACAATAGGTCTTGCTTGGCCGCAGCATTGCAAGCGGCAGCGATAGCGCACCATGAGGCTGGCATCGTCAGCCCTGAAGCGATCGTTCAGCTAGCGATCGATACCGTTACGCCGCCGAACAGCGCGTACGGTGTCGCCTACACACGGCACCCAAGATCCGGCGAGGACGTTGACTTCGGGCGATATATGCACAACGTCAGCGGGTATGCTTTCAATTTTCGGCACATAGGAAGTCCGATGAAGAAATGGTTACCTCAATTTTCATCTGACTTTCCCGAAGCGTATTGGGAGCTGCGAACTGCCATGAGGATGGTGGAGGCGTACTACGAAAGCCCACGGTTCATTGAGTTTGCGGTTCGGTCCAAAGAACTCTGGATACTGCAGATTACTCGGCGAAGAGAACAAGCTGCGCACTTGTTTTCGGCGCGAGAGATTCCTGATGAATGGAGGTCATCTGAGTTGACCCTTGATGCTGTGGTTTCATCTCGATCATTTTCAGTAAAAGAAGTCTTTCGGTACGACGGCGGGGTACTTCAAATTCACTCGGATGTTCGACGAGCCACACGATTAGCAGTGTCGTTTTGTCTTGACCAAAGTTCTAAGGGTTACAAAATGCAGGGTAATTGGAGCATCTTTCTCAAGCAAGGAGCAATTCCCAACCTTGACTACAGAGCGGGGAAACCGGTGGTTCTATACAGAGCGCGTTCAGTCGCACTTGTTGCTCGGCAATATTTCAAGGGAGATTTTGATATTCTCTATGTGCCGCATAGGCGGGCTATCATCGCGATTAGCCGAAATCGGGCCATAGTTGCAGTTGTCGGCACCTTATCGCCACTTGTCTTACGATACGCGATTGGGCGCCTTTTTGTCGGCCACCTGGAGGAGGGTGCAATGCTCTAGGTTGCTATTTCCTTGTTGATCCCGTTAGGGTAAGATTGGGCTGTGATGGCAGAATGGGAGGATACAATGGACGCCGCTGCGCTTTCAGTTTCCGACGTGATGGCCTACCACAATCCGCGCGTTCTCAAACGTTACATGCTGGACCATGATGTGAACGAGAGCGAAGCTCAACGTCGCTTCGAAGGACTAAAGCAGTTTCTGATCGTCTGCGCCTCGACGCCAGGGTACAAAGTCACGTCAGATGCAATTGACTCGATGTGGCACACGTTTCTGTTGTTCACCAAAGATTATCGTGAATTTTGCACACGCTATCTTGGCAAGTTCATCAATCACGAGCCTTTCGAAGTACCTTCTCCAGAAAGCTATTTGATGACGCGCGAGCGGGCAAAGCAGATGTTTGGCGATCTTGACCAGGGATTGTGGCCTGTTGATGCAAAATTGAGCTGTTCCAGCGGCTGCGACTGAGACAAGCTCGCGCGAGATCCTTCCGTCCCCGATGCGTAGCGCGGTGCGGCGTCGGACATCGCCGGACCGAGCGAAGATCAAAGGTGATCCGCCCCTCCCCTACACCAACCTGCTCCGTTCCACCGCCGCTTCAACAAAAGAAGCAAACAGCGGGTGCGGCGCGAATGGGCGCGACTTGAGCTCGGGGTGATACTGCACGCCGATGAACCACGGGTGGTCGGCGTATTCGATGATCTCGGGCAAAACGCCGTCGGGCGACATGCCGCAGAAGCGCATGCCGTGCTGCTCCAGGCGCCCCTTGTAGGCGGTGTTGACCTCGTAGCGGTGGCGGTGGCGCTCGGAGATCTCCGTTGCGCCGTAGATCTCCGACACCTTCGAGCCGCGGTTGAGCGTCGCCGGATAGGCGCCGAGCCGCATCGTGCCGCCGATGTCGCCGTTGGCCTGGCGCTTCTCCAGCGCGTTGCCCCTGAGCCATTCGGTCATCAGGCCGACCACCGGCTCGGTGGTGGGCCCGAACTCGGTCGAGTTCGCGTCCTCGATGCCGGCGAGATTGCGGGCGGCCTCGATCACCGCCATCTGCATGCCGAAGCAGATCCCGAAATACGGCACGTCGCGCTCGCGCGCGAACTGCGCCGCGCGGATCTTGCCCTCGGCGCCGCGCTGGCCGAAGCCGCCCGGCACCAGGATGCCGTTGACGTGCTCGAGGAACGGCGTGGGGTCTTCCTTCTCGAACACTTCCGATTCGATCCAGTCGAGGTTCACCTTCACCTTGTTGGCGATGCCGCCGTGGCTCAGCGCCTCGATCAGCGATTTGTAGGCGTCCTTCATGCCGGTGTACTTGCCGACGATCGCGATCGTGACGTTGCCTTCCGGATTGCGCACGCGCTCGTTGATCAGCCGCCAGCGTGACACATCGGGTGCTTCCACCGGCTCGATGCCGAACGCCGCGAGCACTTCGGCGTCGAGGCCTTCCGCGGAGTACGCTTCGGGGACGGCGTAAATGTTGTCGACGTCGCGCGCCTCGATCACGGCGCTCTCGCGCACGTTGCAGAACAGCGAGAGCTTGCGGCGCTCTTCCTTGGGGATCGGCCGGTCGGTGCGGCAGAGCAGAATGTCGGGCTGGATGCCGATCGAGAGCAGCTCCTTGACCGAGTGCTGCGTCGGCTTGGTCTTCAGCTCGCCGGCGCTCGGGATGTACGGCAGCAAGGTGAGGTGGACATAGACCGCGTGCTGGCGCGGCAGGTCGTTGCCGAACTGGCGGATCGCCTCGAGGAACGGCAGGCTCTCGATGTCGCCGACCGTGCCGCCGATCTCCATCAGCACGAAGTCGTAGCCGGCGTTGCCGTCGCCGATGAAGTCCTTGATGGCGTTGGTGACGTGCGGGATCACCTGCACGGTAGCGCCGAGATAGTCGCCGCGGCGTTCCTTGGCGATGATCTCCTGGTAGATGCGGCCGGTGGTGATGTTGTCCTGGCGGTTGGCCGAGTTGCCGGTGAAGCGCTCGTAGTGGCCGAGGTCGAGATCGGTCTCGGCGCCGTCGTCGGTGACGAACACCTCGCCGTGCTGGTAGGGCGACATCGTGCCGGGATCGACGTTGAGGTAGGGGTCGAGCTTGCGCAGGCGCACCTTGTAGCCGCGCGCCTGCAACAGCGCGCCGAGCGCCGCGGACGCGAGACCCTTGCCGAGTGAGGAGACCACGCCGCCGGTGATGAAAACATACCGCGTCATGGGGTTTAACCTCTAACGAGCAGGGCTCGATTCGCCGAGTCCCATCGGCCGTCCAAATGTGAAAGAGGCCGGTTGCCCGGCCTCCCCTGTGGATACCTGCTACTGGCGCGGCGCCTGCGGTTCGGCCGGTGCGCTTTTCTGCAGGCGGTCGAGCAGGCCGGGTGAGCCCGGCGTGCTTCCCGGAGCGGCCGGCTGCGAGGCCGGGGCGTCGCCCGGGGTCTGCAGGATCGAGCGCGGCTTGCGTTCGATGCCGGCGAGGATCGACAGGATCAGGCTGGTCGCGAAGAACACCGCCGCCAGAATCGCGGTGGTGCGGGTCAGCACGTTGGAGGTGCCGCGGCTGGTCAGGAAGCCGCCGCCCCCGCCGCCCATGCCGAGCCCGCCGCCTTCCGACTTCTGCAGCAGGACGAGGCCGATCATGGCCGACACGATCATGAGGTGGATGACGATCAAGACGGTTTGCATGCGGGCCGATCCGGTCATGGCAAGCGCGAGGCGCGCGGCTGCCGGTGATATGGGAATTCGGGCGGGTCTCTACACGATCCCCCCGGCTAATTCCACCCATCGCCCGCCAGCCGGCACATTTTCGGCGGCCGGCGCAGAGCACGCGCCGGCGCGATTTGTCGTGATCCCTTAAGGGCGTGCCGCCGGAACCTCTCGGCGTTGGCTCTGCGCCCGCAAAGCGCGTTATCGCCGGTCAGCGATACGCCGCCGCGATGCCGAGGAAGTCGTCGGCCTTGAGGCTGGCGCCGCCGACCAGCGCACCGTCCACATCAGCAACCGCCATTAATTCCTTGGCGTTATTTGGTTTCACCGACCCGCCGTAGAGGATGCGCATGCCCTGCCCGGCCGCGCCGAACCGCCCGGCCAGTTTTTGACGAATGAAACCATGCACTTGGCCTACGTCGGCCGCCGTCGGGGTCAGCCCGGTGCCGATCGCCCACACCGGTTCGTAAGCAATCACAATGGCTTGCGCGGTCGCCCCGTCGGGGACCGAGCCGTCGACCTGGGTGCCGACCACGTCGAGCGTGCGCCCGCCGGTGCGCTGGTCCCTGGTTTCCCCCACGCAAACAATCGCTTGCAGGCCGGCGCGCCATGCCGCCTGCGTTTTGGCGCGAACGTCGGCGTCGGTTTCGCCGTGCAGGCTGCGCCGCTCCGAATGGCCGACGATGACGGCGGTCGCGCCGGCGTCGGCCAGCATTTCGGCCGAGATGTCGCCGGTGAACGCCCCCGACGCCGCGGCGTGGCAATCCTGCGCGCCGATCGCCACCCCGGATCCGAGCGCGGCCGCGGCAAATGCGGCCAGCAGCGTCGCCGGCGGGCAAATCATCAGGTCGACGTCGCGCGGCAAATCGCCCGTCCCCCGGATGATCCTGCCGAGCTCGCCGGCCGACGCCTTGAGCCCGTTCATTTTCCAGTTGCCCGCGACAAGCGGACGGCGCCCCTGCGACATGGTGACCCCTATTGCGAAATCCGCTCAAGCGGTTAGCAAACCCGCCGGGATGTCGCCAGAGCGCCGATTGTTGCGGCGCAGGGCGTGCCTCCCTATGATGCAAGCCCTGCGGGCCCCGGCCGTTTAGGCGGGCGGCCTCATCCATCATTCGAGGATCGAAATGCTTCGCGGTATACGCAAGGCCTCCAGCAATTGGCTGGGACGGATCGTCATGGGGGTCGTGCTCGGCTTGATCGCCGTGAGCTTCGCGGTCTGGGGAATCGGCGACATTTTCCGCGGTTTCGGCCGCTCTACCGTCGCCAAGATCGGCTCGACCGAGATCACCGTCGATCAGTTCCGCCAAATCTACAACGATCGCCTGCAGCAGCTTGGCCGCCAGCTCGGCCGCCCGGTGACGCAGGACCAGGCGCGGCTGCTGCAGCTCGATCGCCAGCTCGCCGATCAGCTTGTGGCCGAAGCCTCGCTCGACCAGCGCGCGCGGCAACTGCGGCTCAACGTGTCGAATGAGGAGGTCGCGCGCCAGATCATGGCCGACCCGAGCTTCAAGGGATCGTCGGGTCAATTCGAGCGCGCGCGCTTCGAGGCGATCATCCGCAACGCCGGCTACAACGAGTCCCGCTTCGCGGCGGAGCAGAAGAAGGTCACGCTGCGCCGCGAGCTCGCCGACACCGTCAGCGGCGACCTCAACCCGCCCAAGACGCTGGAGCAGGCCTATAACCGCTACGAGAACGAGCAGCGGGCGATCGACTACGCCACCCTCGATCGATCCAAGGCGGGTGACATCGCGCCGCCGACGGCGGACGAGATTCAAAGCTATTTCGACCGCCAGAAATCGCAGTTCCGCGCGCCCGAGTATCGCAGCATCGTCGTCATGTCGCTGACGCCGGAGCAGCTTGCACGCCCCGACGAAGTCAGTGACGAGGATGCGAAGCGTTACTACGACGCCAATCTGGCCCGCTACGGGACGCCTGAGCGCCGCCAACTCGAGCAGATCGTGTTCCCGACGCAGGAGGAGGCGCAGGCGGCCGCCGCGCGGCTCGGCGAGACTTTATCGTTCGAGGCGCTGGCCAAGGAGCGCGGCCTGGAGCCAAACGAAATCGATATCGGCTTGCTCACCAAGTCCGCCATCATCGATCGCGCGATCGCGGACGCTGCCTTCTCGTTGCCGGAAGGCGCGGTCAGCGCACCGATCAAGGGCACGTTCGGCACCGTGCTGATCAAGGTGGCGAAGATCGAGTCCGACCAGATCAAGAAGCTCGAGGAGGTCGCGCCCGAGATCAAGCAGACGCTCGCCGCCGAGCGCGCCCGGCGGGAGCTGTCGGCGCGCCACGACAAGGTCGAGGACGAGCGCGGTGGCGGGCTGCGCCTCGCCGAGATCGCGCCCAAGCTTGGCCTGACCGCTGTCACGATTGCGGCCGTCGATCGCTCCGGACTCGATCCGGACGGCAAGAAGGTCGACAGCCTGCCGGGCGGCGCCGACGTGATTGCACCGGCGTTCGCCGCGGACGTTGGCCTCGACGCCGAAGCGTTGCAGATCCCGACTGGTGGCTATGTCTGGTTCGACCTGACCGGCGTAACGCCCACGCGCGAGCGCAACCTCGACGATATCCGCGCTCAGGTCGAGGAGCGCTGGCGAAATGACGAGGTCGCCAAGCGCTTGCGCGCGAAGGCCACCGAGATGGCTGAAAAGCTCAAGGGCGGCACCGCGTTCGCCGACGTCGCCGCAGCCGAGGGTGTGCCGGTCCAGACGACCTTTGGCCTGAAACGCTCCGGCAACCGCAACGCCAGCATCTCGGCCCGTGTCGTCGATGCGGTCTTCCAGACCCCGAAGGATGCGGCTGGAATCGCCGAGGGCAGCAGCGCCGCCGAATGGGTCGTGTTTCGCGTCACCGACGCGGCGGTCTCGGACTTCGATGCGACATCGGCTGAGGCCAAGCGTGCAGCGGACCTGATACGTCGGGCACTGGTCGAAGACCTCCTCGGCCAGTACGTTCAGCGCCTGCGGGCCGACATCGGTGCGACCGTCAACCTCGACGCGGTGCGCCGGGTCTCGTCGGGCAGCACCGAACAGAACTGATGCAGATCGAGCCTGCTGCCGAGGCGTTTGCCGCGCGCTACAAGCGTGCCGAGCCGCAGGCGGTGTGGACCACGCTGGTCGGCGATCTCGAAACGCCGGTCTCGGCGTTTCTCAAGGTCGCCGGCGGGCGTTCAAACAGTTTCCTGTTCGAGTCGGTGGAAGGCGGCGCCGTGCGCGGCCGCTATTCCATGATCGGGCTCGACCCGGACCTGATCTGGCGCACCCAGGGCGCGCAGGCGGACATCAACCGCACGGCGCGCAGCAAGCCGGATGCGTTTACGCCCTGCTCCGACGCGCCGCTGATCGCGCTGCGCAGCCTGATTGCCGAGAGCCGCATCGCGCTGCCGGAAAACCTGCCGCCGATGGCGGCGGGGCTGTTCGGCTATCTTGGATACGACATGGTGCGGCTGATGGAGGAGTTGCCGCCAGCCAATCCGGATCCGGTCGGCATTCCGGACGCCGTTATGATCCGCCCGACGGTGGTGATCGTGTTCGACGCCGTGAAGGATACCATCACGGTGGTGACGCCGGTGCGCCATGAGGCAAACGTCTCGGCCGCGGCCGCATTCAGCCGCGCCGCCGAACGGCTCTCGGCGATCGTGGAGGCGCTCGATCGTCCGCTCGACAAGGAGGCCGCCGGCACCGAGGCGGGGCCGCTCGACGTGCCGCCCGCCTCGAATACGACGCCGGCCGAGTACAGCGCGATGGTCGCGCGCGCCAAGGACTACATCGCGGCGGGCGACATTTTCCAGGTCGTGCTCTCGCAGCGCTTCGAGGCGCCCTTCGCGCTGTCGCCGTTCGCGCTCTACCGCGCATTGCGGCGCGTGAACCCGGCGCCCTTTTTGTTCTTCCTCGATTTCGGCGGTTACGCGGTCGCGGGCTCCAGCCCGGAAATTCTGGTGCGCGTGCGCGGCGGCAGCGTCACGGTTCGCCCGATCGCAGGGACGCGCCCGCGCGGTGAAACTCCGCACGACGACAAGGCGCTCGAAGAGGAATTGCTTGCCGATCCAAAAGAACGCGCCGAACACCTGATGCTGCTCGACCTCGGCCGCAACGACGTCGGCCGCGTCGCCGAAATCGGCAGCGTGCGGGTCACCGACCAGTTCTTCGTCGAGCGCTACAGCCACGTGATGCACATCGTGTCGAACGTCGAAGGCAAGCTTGGCAAGCGCCACGACGCCGTGGACGCGCTCACAGCCGGTTTTCCCGCCGGCACGGTTTCGGGAGCGCCGAAGGTGCGCGCCATGCAGATCATCGACGAACTGGAGAAAGAGAAGCGCGGGCTTTACGCCGGCTCGGTCGGCTACTTCTCGGCCGCTGGCGAGATGGATACCTGCATCGTGCTGCGCACCGCGCTGGTGAAGGACGGAACGATGTACGTGCAGGCGGGAGCCGGGATCGTGGCGGACAGCAATCCTAAGTCCGAGCAGCAGGAATGCATCAACAAATCGCGCGCGCTGTTTCGTGCCGCCGAGGAAGCGCGCCGCTTCGCGAGCGCAGCGAAACGCGGGCAGTAGTCGAGCAGATTCCGGGCGGCCTGGCGTTCGCGCTGGCGGGTACCGGCTGACACGCTCTCGCCACGGATTCCCCCTACTCATTCAGTGACAAATCGGACGGCTGGGAGGACAAGCCATGGCAGCGCGCGTCTGGTCCATCGGCGCCGTGTTGGTTGCTGCCATGGTGGTGCACGGCGCACTTGCGCAGGACAGGCAGGCGGGCCTCACGCCCGCGGGCAAAGCCATTTTGCAGAGCAGGATCGCCGTCGACAGCCAATCACGTCCCGGGTCGTCCCGGTCTGTGACCTTCCCGTTGGCGATGTGCACGTTTCCGGGTGGTTTATGCGGTGCGGTCCGTCGCGACGGCACGGTCGCGGTGCCCCCACGATATGATTGGGTCGGCACATTCGCGGAAAATCGAGCCGCTGTGCGGATCGGCGGTCTCTACGGCTTCGTCGATGAAGATGGGCACGAGGTCGTCAAGCCGCAGTATCATATCGTGGACGACTACAAGTTTGGCTTCGCGCAGGTCGATGTGGATGGCAGGTCCGGCTTGATCGATCGCGACGGCAAGATGGCCGTCGAACCGAAATACGGATTTATCCGCGCGGTCGGTCCCGATCGCTTCGGTGTGTCGGACTTCCGGGAGCTCGGCGGAATGATTGGTGGTGAGAACTTTTCCGGTTCTCGCACTGAATTCACTGCGTCGGGCGGCATGATCATTTCCATATCGTCTCGGGAATCCAGCACTTTCGGCCTGCGCGTTATCGACATTTCCGGACAATTAATCGAGCCGGCACCTTCGCCGGCGTTCGACAAGGACTATCCGTCAATCCGTTGGGTTCGCAATGACAAGCTATGGGGATTGGCGCGCGCCGACGGGAGCTTTCTCGTCGAGCCGAAGTTCGAGCAGCCGGGTGCGCTGAGCGACGGCTTGGCGCGCGTGGTGGTCAACGGCAAGGTCGGCTTCATCGACCGGACGGGAAATTTTGCCGTCGAACCGGTTTTCAACAAGGCTTGGGATTTCAGGCCAGGTTTCGGGCGCACGTCTGCCGAGCGAGACGGCATCGTTGGCGTGATCGACAAAGCCGGCGCGTGGGTCTTCCAAACGAACTACCAGCAAGTTCATGCCGCGACCGCCTACGGCGCGGATCCCAACTCCAGAACCGTGTTCGGTTGGCACTTCAAGACGGCCGACAGATGGGGGGTTCTGGACCTTGATGGCCGCGTGGTGCTCGAGGCCGACTTCGATCAGTCCGTCATCCATTGCGGCGACGGCCGACTGCAGGCTTACAAGAACAAGGAATGGCTTTACTTCAGGAAGGATGGGAGCCCGCTGCAGCCGCCGGACGGGCGGCTGCTCAACGCGTCATGCGGCAGTGTTCCGCCATATACATTGAAAATCGGCGACAAGCTCGGGTTGGTCGACGCCAGCTTCAGCCCTTTAACGCCCGTGCACTTCGACGCGGTCGCCTCAGCAGGGCCGGGCGTCAAGAATGTAAAGCTCGACGGCAAATGGGGACGCATCAGGCCCGATGGCCGCTGGCTGCTCGAACCAAAGTTCGACTACCTGTCAGTTGGCGTCGACGTCTTCGTTGCATCAATCGACGGCAAGCGCGGCTTCATGCGATCGGACCGCACTTGGCTCATCGAGCCGAAATTCGATGCCGCCGCGCGGCGCCGAGCAGAAGATACCGCATTCGTCACGGTCTCCGGCGCGACCGGCGTCCTGCGGTTGACGGACCAGTCCTGGATCGTCCCGCCGCGTCCAGGCGTCATGTGCGATATCGACTACGCGATCATGTCGCGAAGCGCCGGCAAGAGCGTGATCCTCTCGCGGGCTGGAGAGACCTGGATCGACATCGGCGCCGAGCGGGTCGGCATCAACCTCGAGTTCGGTCTCCTGACTTTTTTCAAGAACGGCAAATGGGGACTCGTCGACACGGCCGGGGAGGTGATCGTCGAGCCGACGTACCACGAACCTGTGCCTTTCTCGCCGGGCCTCCGCGGCATCGGTTGGGCCAAGAGCGGCAATCGCTGGTGCGCGATCGACCGGCGCGGCGGTTCCGTTCCAGGCATCGCATGTAGCGATGCAAATCCCAGAGCGGGCCCGAACTGGCCGTTCGAATGCAAAGTCGAGCCGTGATTTCGCATGTCGACGTAATGAGCCCGATTCCGGACTTCGAAACGGGTCGAATGACGAACGATCAGTACGGCGCGCACCACGCGTAAGATCGGCCGTTCTCGTTCGGATTTGAGTTGTCGCTGGTCGAAAAGTACACACTGCCGCGTTGATGCAGAAAGCGGCCGCGGCCGTGGGTATGCACCTCGTAGATTTCGCTGTGTGCAAAGCCGAGCGGGACCCCATCCTCATAGAGCATCAGGCACGACCGGCGCGTATTGCTCTCGTCATCAGACTGGTCAGCCAGCTCGGGAATATCGAAGACGTAACAAAGTTCGAGGTGGTGGCGGAATGGGCCGCGCACCGGCACGAGCGTCCGTGCCTGCTCGAGCCGTTGCCACCGTTCGGCACCCGGGCGGCAGAACAGGTATTCGGTGCATCCCTCCCCGGCTTTGACATTGACGAGGTCGAGCCCGAGTTCGCGGCAGCAAAAGTCGCGCGTCTCGCGCAGCGAGGCGAAGTCCATCGGATACCCGCCGAGCCAATCGCGCACGTCGGTCAGCAGCTTCATGCCGCGGTCGCCGTAGTCGCGGAGCACCCGCAGCGGATTTCGCCCTGCCTTGAGCGCAGGCATCACGTGAAACCGGAAAACGTGCCACCATTCGGTCAGACGCCGGCCGTACGGTCCTCGCGCATTGTAGGCCCGCTTCACCTCGAGCCAGTATTCGGCGGGAGGATCGACGTACATTTCGGAGGAATAAAGGGCGATATAGAGCGCGCCATCCGCCTTCATCGGTATTGCGGCATTGCGCAGCGCCGTCCACATGTCGCCGGTGTGATGCAGGACGCCCCATGAGTAGACGACGTCTGCCGCAGGCAGGTCGCGCATGAAGCCGGCATCGAGCACAGAGCCCTGCATCACCTGCCAGTTCTCGGGCTCTCCGCCATAACGGCGAACCTTTTGGGTCGTCTGCACCGACAAGGGATCGTAATCGAAGCTGGTGACGCTGTCGGCGCCGAGGCGGTGCACGGCGAGCGAATGCACGCCGGATCCGCAGCCGATATCGAGGACGGACAGCCCCTGCAGCGAGGGCAAGCGCAGGAATTGAGCGATGCGCTCCTGCGATCGCCGGATCGTGTCCTCACCAAGACTCCGGTCGGCGAACTCCTGCCAGTTTTTGCCGAAGTCGTAGCGCAAGGATACAGTCACCGGGCACGCTCTCCCTGGGCCCAACCGCCCGATAAAGCCGATACAGTCAAGCCCATCCGATCGGACACGGCGCGGTGCGCGCTTGACCGCCTATCGGGGGAACCTTAAGACCGCTCTAAACCTTTGGCCGGGCGCATGATTGTGCTGATCGACAATTACGACAGCTTCACCTTCAACCTCGTCCATTACTTCGGCGAGCTCGGGGCGGAGGTCGCCGTGCATCGCAACGACAAGGTGTCGGTCGACGACGTGATCGGCGCCGACCCCGACGCGATCGTGCTCTCACCCGGCCCATGCACGCCGAACCAAGCCGGCATCTGCCTCGACCTGGTGGCGAAGGCCTCCGCCGCGATCCCGATGTTCGGCGTGTGCCTCGGCCTGCAATCGATCGGACAGGCGTTCGGCGGCAATGTGGTCCGTGCCCCGGCTCCGGTGCACGGCAAGCTTTCAGAGGTGACACACGAGGGCCAGGGCGTGTTCCGCGGCATCAACGGGCCGTTCAAGGCGACCCGGTATCACTCTTTGGTGGTCGATCGCGCCACGCTGCCCGAGGCGCTCACCGTCACCGCCGAGACCGATGGCCTGGTGATGGGCGCCGCACACAACACGCGTCCCGTCCATGGCGTCCAGTTCCACCCGGAAAGCATCGCCTCCGAGCACGGTCATCGGATCCTGAAAAATTTTCTAGACATCGCTGCCGCGTGGAATACGACCACGGGCCGCCGCAAGCCGCATTGAGGAAGCGTCATGGACGAATTCAAGACGCTGATCGGCAAGGTTGCGACCGGCGCGACGCTGACGCGGGACGAATCCGCCAACGCGTTCGACCGCATGATGTCGGGCGAGGCGACGCCGTCGCAGATGGGCGGCCTCCTGATGGGCCTGCGGCTGCGCGGCGAGACCGTCGACGAGATCACCGGCGCGGTGACCACGATGCGCGCCAAGATGCAAAAGGTGGCGGCCCCGCCGGATGCGATCGACGTGGTCGGCACCGGCGGCGATGCATCCGGCTCCTACAACATCTCCACGTGCGCGGCCTTCATCGTCGCGGGTGCCGGCGTTCCGGTGGCGAAGCACGGCAACCGTGCACTGTCGTCGAAATCCGGCGCCGCGGACGTGCTTGGCGCGCTCGGCGTGCGCATCGACTTGCGTCCCGACGAGATCACGCGATGCATCTATGAGGCCGGCATCGGTTTCATGTTTGCGCCCGCGCATCATCCGGCGATGAAGCATGTCGGCCCGACGCGGGTCGAACTCGGTACGCGCACGATCTTCAACCTGCTCGGCCCGCTCTCCAACCCGGCCGGCGTGAAGCGGCAAATGGTCGGCGTGTTCTCGCGCCAATGGGTCGAGCCGCTCGCCAATGTCTTGAAGAACCTCGGCAGCGAGCGCGCCTATGTGGTGCACGGTTCGGATGGCCTCGACGAAATCACCACGTCGGGCGCGACCTCGGTCGCATCCCTGGAAAACGGCAAGGTGACGACATTCGAGATCAAGCCCGAGGACGTCGGGCTTGCGGTCTCCAGGCCCGAGCAGCTGCGCGGCGCCGACGCCGACAGCAACGCCGCCGCGCTGAGGGACGTGCTCAAGGGCAAAAAGGGGCCGTTCCGCGATGTCGCGCTCTTCAATGCCGCAGCCGCCATCGTGGTGGCCGGCAAGGCCGCGGACTTGAAGGAGGCCATCGCGGTTGCGAGCAAGTCGCTCGACTCGGGCGAAGCCGAAGGTCGGCTTGACCGGCTGGTCAAGATTTCGAATTCGTGATGGCTGACATCCTGGCGGACATCGAAGCCTACAAGCGCGAGGAGATCGCCGCCGCCAGGAAGGCGCGCCCGCCCGGCGACGTCGAAGCCGCCGCGAAGGCCGCGCCTCCGCCGCGCGGCTTCCTCGCCGCGATCGAACGCAAGCTGGCGCGCGGCGAATACGCGCTGATTGCCGAAATCAAGAAGGCGAGCCCGTCACGCGGACTGATCCGCGACGATTTCGATCCGCCGGCGCTGGCGCTCGCGTATGAGGCAGGTGGCGCGGCGTGCCTCTCGGTGCTGACTGATTTTCCCTCCTTCAAGGGCAAGCCCGAATTCCTGACCGCCGCGCGCGCCGCGACCGCCCTGCCCGCGTTGCGCAAGGATTTCATGTTCGAGCCGTATCAGGTGGCGGAAGCGCGCGCCTGGGGCGCGGACTGCATCCTTCTCATCATGGCCTGCCTGAACGACGGCGAGGCGCGCGCGCTGGAGGATGCGGCCTTCGCGTACGGCATGGACGTGCTGATCGAGGTACACGACGAGCAGGAGCTCGCGCGCGCACTGCGCCTGAAATCGCGCCTGATCGGCGTCAACAACCGCAATCTCAAGACCTTCGAGACGTCGCTGGCGACGACCGAGCGCCTCGCGCCGCTGATTCCGAAAGACTATGTTGTCGTCGGCGAGAGCGGCCTGGTTACACCGGCTGATCTCGCCCGCCTCGAAAAGGTCGGCGTGTCCGCCTTCCTGATCGGCGAAAGCCTGATGCGGCAGAAAGATGTTTCCGCCGCGACCGAAGCGCTGCTCGCGCGAGACCCCGCCCGTGCCGCCGATTTGAAGGTCCTGGATACCCGGCAGCAAGTCCGTTCGGGAACGTCAGATCGATAAGCGGCACTGGAATCAGATGGTTGCGAGTGCCCCGTTGCGTCCCAAGTTCGTGCAAGAGTGTGCGGCGATGTATGACGAACGTCGGAAGCGGTGCACGCGTATGTCGGCGGTCGAGTAGCGCAATGGCGAAGCTCACTCATCTCGGCAAGCGCGGGCAAGCCCGCATGGTCGATGTGTCGGACAAGGCCGCCACCGAGCGGATCGCCGTCGCGCAGGGCCGCGTGGTGATGAGCGTGAAAACGCTCGACCTCGTGCTGAAGGGCGATGCAAAAAAAGGCGACGTGCTGGGCGCCGCGCGCATCGCGGGCATCATGGCAGCGAAGAAGACGCACGAGTTGATTCCGCTTTGCCATCCCCTCGCCCTCGCCAAGGTCGAAGTCGATATCGTACCGGACATGAAGCTGCCCGGGGTGATCGTGCGCGCGACCTGCAAGCTCAAGGGCCCGACGGGCGTCGAGATGGAGGCCCTCACCGCCGTCTCGGTCGCGTGCCTGACGATCTACGACATGGTGAAGGCGGCGGAGCGCGGGATGCGCATCGAGGGGATTCACCTGGTCGAGAAGCGCGGCGGCAAGTCGGGCATCTATCGGGCGAAGGGGCGGTGAGATGGCGCTGATCTCGGTCGCCGAGGCGCTCGCGCGGGTGATCGAAGGCGTCGATGCGCTTCCGGCCGAGCATGTTCCGCTTTCCGAAGCCGAAGGCCGCGTGCTCGCCGAAGACCTCGCCGCGCGCCGCACCCAGCCGCCGCAAGACGTCTCGGCAATGGATGGCTACGCGGTACGCGCCGCCGACGTTGCGACCGCCCCCGCAACACTGACGCTGGTGGGCGAAGTCGCTGCCGGTCGTCCACTGGCAGGCCGGATCGAGCCGGGCGAGGCCGCGCGGATCTTTACCGGGGGCGTTCTGCCGGCCGGCTCCGACACGGTGGTGATCCAGGAAAATACGTCACGGGAAGGCGACGCCATCGTGGTCGAGCATCCCGCGCCACGCGGACGCAACGTGCGCGTTGCCGGCCTGGATTTCGCCGCGGGCCATGTCGGCCTGCGCAAGGGCCGCCGCCTCACCGGCCGCGACGTGTCGCTCGCCGCCGCGATGAACCACGCGACCGTTCCGGTCCATCGCCGGCCGATGGTTGCAATCGCTGCGACCGGCGATGAGCTCGTTCCGCCCGGCACCGAGCCCGCTCCCGGGCAGATCGTTTACTCCAATTTCTTCGCACTTGCCGCCATTGCACGGCGCGAAGGCGCCGAGCTCCTCGATCTCGGTATCCTGCCGGACCGGCTCGACGAGACGATTGCGGGCGTGCGGCGCGCGCGCGAGTTCGGGCGCCGACGTGCTGCTCACGGCGGGCGGAGCCTCGGTCGGGGACTATGATCTGGTGCAGCCTGCGCTGGCGGCGGAAGGCCTCGCGCTGGCGTTCTGGAAGGTCGCGGTACGCCCGGGCAAGCCGCTGCTGTCCGGCCGTCTCGGCGCAATGCGCGTTCTGGGCCTGCCGGGCAACCCGGTGTCGGCCTATGTGTGCTCGGTGCTGTTTTTGACGCCGCTGATCCGGCGCCTCTCGGGACGCTCCGACATCGATCCTCCCCTCGGCGCCGGTGTGCTCGGCTGCGACCTCAAGGCCAATGACGAGCGCGCGGACTACTTGCGGGCGACGCTGCAACCGGGGACGGGCGGAATGGCGGTCGCGACCCCGTTTCCGGTGCAGGATTCCTCGATGCTGGTCCCGCTCGCGGCAGCCGACTGCCTGGTGGTGCGCGAGCCGCATGCGCCGGCCGCCGGAGCCGGAAGTCCCTGCATATTCATCAGGCTGCAGGATTAAGCGGCGGCTTTCGCGATCCCTCGACTTGTTCACCTCAAATTAAATGGTTGCAGAACAAGTATGGAACATATAGTGTCCGTTCATGATTTGTTTCTAATGAGTTCGGATGCCTTCCTAACCGTCAACCGAGGGTCGCGATGCTGACGCGGAAACAATTTGAGCTGCTGCGCTTCATCAATGAACGGCTCAAGGAATCCGGGGTTCCCCCGTCTTTCGACGAGATGAAGGATGCGCTCGACCTGCGCTCGAAATCGGGCATTCACCGTTTGATCACGGCTCTGGAAGAGCGCGGGTTCATCCGGCGGCTGCCCAACCGGGCCCGCGCGATCGAGGTGATCAAGCTTCCCGAGCCGGTCGGCCAGAGCATGCGGCGCGGATTTACCCCATCCGTCATCGAGGGCGACCTTGGTCGGGTGCGCGCGGCGAGCGACGACGAAGGCGGACGCCCCGTGACCATTCCGGTCATGGGCCGGATCGCGGCCGGGACGCCGATCGAGGCGATCCAGACACGCAGCCATACCATTCAGGTGCCGCCGGACCTGCTCAGCACCGGCGACCACTTCGCGCTCGAGGTGCGCGGCGACTCGATGATCGAGGCCGGCATTCTGGACGGCGACACCGTGCTGATCCGCAAGGGCGACAGCGCGGACACCGGCGACATCGTGGTGGCGCTGATCGACGACGAGGAAGCGACCTTGAAGCGTTTCCGTCGGCGCGGTGCCTCGATCGCGCTCGAGCCGGCAAACAGCTCCTATGAGGTGCGCATCCTGCCGCCGAACCGGGTGCGCGTGCAGGGCAAGCTCGTGGGATTGTTCCGGCGCTATTGAGCGGCGCGTTCTAATCGTCCGGCGCGAGGTCCTCGGTGCGCGGCGTGGCATCGCGCGGCGGCTGTGATGGCGGCGGCGGCGAGGCTGAGACCGTGATCGACCTGTTGTCGGCCGCCGGTTTCGCCTTTGTCCACGGCCGGTCATAGCCCGGCGGATAGGCGACGACGATCTTCCACCCCTTCTCGGTCCGGTGAAGCGCGCTCGCGCCGGTGAGCTGCCACGCCGTCCGATCGATCACTTGCGCGGCGCACGCGGGCGGTGCGGTGCGCTGGCTCACCACCAGGACGGCCTGACGGCAGTCCTCCGCAAAGGCTTCCGCGGCGAACGGGAGCGCCACGATGGCGCCGCCGGCAAGCCGCGCGACGCAGCCGATCTCGTCGCAGGTGACGCCGTCGCCAAGCGACTTGTCCTTCGCGCTGCGTGGATCGGCATCCGCCGCGAGCCATTCGCGCACCGAAAACGTATCGCTGTTGGCAACCCGCATTGCGGAGAGCCGTCCCGATGGGCCGCGCACCGCGACGATATTCCCGCGATCCGCCACGTAGACGTCAGGCAGCGGGACGCGGGACGCCCAGAACGCCGCCGCAACGACCACGGTGGCACCGCTCCAGCGCAACGGCGAACGCAGCAGGCCCAGCAGCACCAGTCCGAACGTGCACAACAGCAGCGGTCCGGAGCCGAAGGCGGTGACGCGCCCGACCGCGCCGGGCAGGTTGGCGACGAACAACGCGACGGAGATCATCCAGTCGATACCCAGTCCCATCAACCGCCACATCGGCGCGTCGAAGCCGAACGGCAGCGCGATCAGCGCCAGCAGGCCCGCCGGCATCACCCAGATCGAGACGATCGGCATCGCCAGGAGATTGGCCAGCACGCCGTAAGGCGCGAGGCGATGGAAGTGATAGGCGGCGTATGGCGTGGTCGCGAGGCCGGCGACCAGCGACGCCAGGATGAGCGCCGCGATCTCGCGCCCGCCCCACAGCGCGATCCGCGCGCCGACGGAGGTGTTTGCACCCGCGGCGGCCCACGGCAGGCCGCGTTCGTAAGCCGCGATCAGCGCGAGCGTTGCGGCAAACGACATCTGGAAGCTCGGATGCACGACCGCTTCGGGAACCAGCAGCATCACGCCGAGCGCCGCAAGTGCGAGGTTGCGCAGCGTCAGCGCCGAGCGATCGACAATCACCGCAAGGAGCACGATCGCCGTCATGATGAAGGAGCGCTGGGTCGCGACTTCGGCGCCCGAGAGCAGCAGATAGAGAAACGCCGCGACCAGCGCCGCCGACGCCGCCCATTTCTTGATCGCGTGGCGGATCGCGAGTGCGGGAAAGAGCGCCAGCATCGCCCGCACCACGAAGAAGACGACGCCGGCGACGAGCGCCATGTGGTAGCCCGAGATCGACAGGACGTGCGCGAGACTTGAGATGTACATCGCGTCATTCACGGGCTGCGAGATCGCATCGCGCTTGCCGGTGATCAGCGCCGAGGCAATTGCCCCCGCATCGCCCGGGACGGCGGCACGGATGCGCGCGTCGATCCCGTCACGGATGCCTTCGATGAAGGTCGCGTAGCGCAGCCAGGCCCCCGGCGGCACCGGCGCCTCGGTGATTTTCAGCGCGCCGCTGACAAAGCCGGTCGCGCCGATGCGCTGGAAGTAGAGGTCGCGCGAGAAGTCATAGCCGCCGGGCCGCAAGGGCCGCAAAGGCGGATTGAGCCGCGCCTTCACCTCGACGAAGGTCCCGACCGGCGGCGCCATGTGCCGCTTGACCGACAGGCGGACGCGCTCGGGCGCGTCCCTCAGGCGCCCCTCGATCGTGTGCACGCGCACCACGATACGATCGGAGCGCTCGCGCTCCTCGCGCAATTCGACGAACCCCGAGATACTGATGTTCCAGGCGGCGTGCTGCAGAATCGGATGCGCGATCCGGGCGCTCTTCAGTGTCACCGTCGCGAAACCCGCCGCCACGGCCGCGAGGCCGAGAAGCAGCGGGAAGGCCAACGGACGTCCGCGCGCTATGAACGCGGCGACCATCGGCGCGGCGGCCAATAGCAGTGCCGCCGACAGCGACGGTTCGCGCTCGGCCGTGAAGTAGAGGACGATCCCGAAGCCGAACGCGATCGGGATCCACGGCAACAAGCGCCCGGCGGCAACGTCGCTTGCGAGCCAGCGCCGCAGCGTTTCGCGCGTGCGGCCGAGGTCGACGCCGGAAGGCCAGGCGATGCCGCGTGGCCGTGGCACCTCCCACGTGCGCGCACCCGCCCCTGCTCTGCTGCCGGACATCAACGCCGCCCACACAACCTGACGCGGCTCGATGCTACCGGCAGTTAGTAATCTTCTGCCCGTGAACGGGTAGCGAACGCACAGGGAAATCTGCGTTCGGGCGAGGGTTTATCCGCTCGCTTTGGCGTAACTGTCGCGCAAACCCACCGTGCGGTTGAAGACCGGCTTGCCCGGCGCGCTGTCTGCATCGCGTGCGAAATAGCCGAGCCGTTCGAACTGCACCGGCGCGGGGAAATTGTCCGCGACCAGCGCCGGCTCGACACGCGCGTCGCTCAGGATTTCAAGCGAGTTCGGATTGAGACCGTTGGCGAAATCCGCGACATCCGGCTCGGGCTTTGCGAACAGCGGA
Organism: uncultured Alphaproteobacteria bacterium; assembly: GCA_963839985.1. Lineage (GTDB taxonomy): Bacteria > Pseudomonadota > Alphaproteobacteria > Rhizobiales > Xanthobacteraceae > PALSA-894. The sequence goes on from CAWIXG010000010.1 coordinate 159,328, forward strand.
TTGTAGAGCCGCACCTCGGCAGGCACGGCGTCGGCGGCCGACACCCAATGGATCGTTGCCTTGACCTTGCGACCGTCCGGCGCATTTCCGCCTTTGGTCGCCGGGTCATAGGTGCAGCGCAGTTCGATCACCTGTCCGGATGCGTCCTTCACGACCTCGCGGCAGGTGATGAAGTAGGCATAGCGCAGCCGCACTTCGGTGCCGGGTGAGAGGCGGAAGAACTTCTTCGGCGGATTCTCCATGAAGTCGTCCTGCTCGATGAACAGCTCACGCCCGAATTTGATGCGTCGCGTGCCGGCGCTCGCATCGTCCGGATGATTGATCGCCTCGAGCTCCTCGCCTGCCCCATCGTAATCCTCGATCACCACCTTCAACGGGCGCAGCACCGCCATGCGCCGCTGCGCCGACTTGTTCAGCACTTCGCGGATCGAAAAATCCAGCAACGCGAGATCGACCAGGCTGTTCGCCTTGGCGACACCGATACGTTTGGCAAAGTCGCGCAACGCCTCCGGCGGCACGCCGCGCCGGCGCAATCCCGCAAGCGTCGGCATGCGCGGATCGTCCCAGCCGTTGACGTGCCCGCCCTTCACCAGCGCGTTGAGCACGCGCTTCGACAGCACCGTGTAGGACAGGTTGAGCCGCGCGAACTCATACTGATGCGGCTGCGAAGGCACCGGCAGGTTCGCGATGAACCAGTCGTACAGCGGCCGGTGATCGGCGAATTCCAGCGTGCAGACCGAATGCGTGATGCCCTCGATCGCATCGGACTGGCCGTGCGCGTAGTCATAACTTGGATAGATCTTCCATTCCGTGCCGGTGCGAGGGTGCGCCGCGTGCAGGATGCGATAGAGCACCGGGTCGCGCATGTTGATGTTGCCCGACGCCATGTCGATCTTGGCGCGCAGCACCCGCGCGCCGTTCGGGAAATCACCCGCGCGCATGCGCCGGAACAGGTCGAGGTTTTCCTCGACGCTGCGGTCGCGGAAGGGGCTGTTCTTGCCGGGCTCGGTCAGCGTGCCGCGGGCGGCGCGCATCTCGTCCTGGGTCTGGTCGTCGACATAGGCCTTGCCGGCGCGGATCAGTTCCTCGGCCCAGCCATAGAACCGCTCGAAATAATCCGACGCATGATAGAGGTGCGGCCCCCAGTCGAAGCCCAGCCAGCGCACGTCGGCCTCGATCGCGTCGACGTATTCCTGCTCTTCCCTGGTGGGATTGGTGTCGTCGAAGCGCAGGTGACACTGTCCGCCGAACTCCTGCGCGATGCCGAAGTTCAGGCAGATCGATTTCGCGTGCCCGATATGCAGGTAGCCGTTGGGCTCGGGCGGGAAGCGCGTCACCACGCGCTTGTGGCGGCCCGCGGCCAGGTCTTCCGCGACGATCTCGCGGATGAAATCGCGCCCTGCCTCCGTTTCGACCTTCTCGGCAATCGACATCACGAATCCTGTTTCTGGGCGCTTGGCCACGGCACGCGGGATATAGGCAAATTGGCATCTGATCACAACGTGTTGCATTGCCTGCGGCTGTGCTACAGGGCGCCCCATGAGTGACATCGTTACCCGCTTCGCGCCCTCTCCCACCGGCTTCCTGCACATCGGCGGGGCGCGCACGGCGCTGTTCAACTGGCTTTATGCGCGCGGCCGCGGCGCCAAATTCCTGTTGCGCATCGAGGACACCGACCGCGCGCGTTCGACCGAGCCGGCCATCGAGGCGATCTTCGATGGGCTCAAATGGCTTGGGCTCGACTGGGACGGCGAGCCGACCTTTCAGTTCTCGCGCGCCGCGCGGCATCGCGAGGTGGCCGAGCAGATGCTCGCCGCCGGAAAGGCTTACCATTGCTACGCCTCGCAGGAGGAGTTGACCGAGATGCGCGAGAAGGCCCGCGCCGAAGGCCGCTCCAAGCTCTACGACGGCCGCTGGCGCGACCGCGATCCGTCCGAGGCGCCCCCGAACGTCAAGCCGGTGGTACGCCTGAAGGCGCCGCTCACCGGCGAGACCGTGATCGAGGACCAGGTGCAGGGCCGCGTGGTCTGGCAGAACGAGAACCTCGATGATCTCGTGCTGCTGCGCTCCGACGGTACGCCGACCTACATGCTGGCGGTCGTGGTGGACGATCACGACATGGACGTGACGCACATCATTCGCGGCGACGACCACCTCACCAACGGCGCGCGCCAGAAACAGATCTACGAGGCGCTCGGCTGGAGCGTGCCGGTCATGGCACATATCCCGCTGATCCACGGGCCGGACGGCGCGAAACTCTCCAAACGCCACGGCGCGCTCGGCGTCGAATCCTATCGCGCGATGGGTTACCTGCCCGAGGCGATGCGCAACTATCTGGTGCGGCTCGGCTGGGCCCACGGCGATCAGGAGATTTTTTCGACTGACGAGATGATCAAGGCATTCGACTTGCCGGCGATCGGCCGCTCTCCCGCACGGTTCGATGTCGCCAAGCTGGAAAATCTTAACGGCCACTACATCCGCCAGACCGCGGACGCCGACCTCGTCGCCGCGATCGAGAGCGTGCTGCCATATGTGCCGGCGGGTGCCGACCTCGCGGCCAAGCTCGATCCGGCTTTGCGCGACAGGCTCATTGCGGCGATGCCGGGGTTGAAGGAACGCGCCAAGACGCTGATCGAGCTGATCGAGAGCGCGCGTTATCTCTACGCGGACCGGCCGCTTGCGCTCGACGACAAGGCGAAGACGCTGATGACGGCCGAGGCGCGCGGCGTGCTTGGCAACCTCGCGCACGAACTCGCCATGGTGGAGCCGTGGACGGCCGCCGGGGCCGAAGCTGCGGTGCGCGCCTATGCGGAACGCGCGGGCGCAAAGCTCGGCGCGGTGGCCCAGCCGCTGCGCGCGGCGCTGACCGGCCGCACCACCTCGCCGGGGATCTTCGAGGTGCTGGCGGTCTTGGGAAAAGCCGAAAGCCTGGCGCGGATCAGGGACCAGGCGGCCGCGCAGAGCTGACCCGCCGCCGTGGCCATGCATTCGTGGCCGTTCATGCCTAAATGACGTGCAGTCATCGCGGCTGCCACCTTGCGGCGCAAGGGCGAATGGGATACCCAGATTTATCCCATTTGCTGCACCGCACGCGCGCCAACGGGTAGCGTGTCTCGCCCGCTCCCCCGGCCGATGGCAGCACCGAGAGGGTCGAATACATGGACGCCAAGACACCCGCCGGCCACGGCCAGAACACCAAATCGGCCCAGCTCACGATCGGTGAGAAGAGTTACGACTTCCCGATCTACGAAGGCACGATTGGACCGGATGTCGTCGACATTTCGAAGCTCTACGCGCAAGGCGGCATCTTCACCTACGATCCCGGCTTCACCTCGACCGGAAGCTGCGAGTCTAAAATCACCTATATCGACGGTGATGAGGGCATCCTGCTCTATCGCGGCTACCCGATCGAGCAACTCGCCGAGACCGGGGACTTCCTCGAGACCTGCTATCTCCTGCTCTACGGCGAGCTGCCCACCAAGGCGCAAAAGACCGACTTCGACTATCGCGTGAACCATCACACGATGGTGCACGAGCAGATGACGCGCTTCTTCCAGGGCTTCCGCCGCGACGCCCATCCGATGGCGGTGATGACCGGCTCGGTCGGCGCGCTCTCGGCGTTCTATCACGACTCGACCGACATCTCCGACCCGACCCAGCGCATGATCGCTTCGATGCGCATGATCGCAAAGATGCCGACCCTCGCCGCGATGGCTTACAAATACTCGGTCGGCCAGCCGTTCATCTATCCGCAGAACAGCCTCGACTTCGCGACCAATTTCCTGCGCATGTGCTTCGCGGTCCCGGCGGAGGAATACAAGCCGAACCCGGTGCTGGCGCGCGCGATGGACCGCATCTTCATCCTGCATGCCGACCACGAGCAGAACGCGTCGACCTCGACGGTGCGGCTCGCGGGCTCATCCGGCGCCAACCCGTTCGCCTGCATCGCGGCCGGCATTGCGTGCCTGTGGGGCCCGGCGCACGGCGGTGCGAACGAAGCCGCGCTGAAGATGCTTGCCGAGATCGGCTCGGTCGATCGCATTCCGGAATACATCAAGCGTTCGAAGGACAAGAACGACAGTTTCCGCCTGATGGGCTTCGGGCATCGCGTCTACAAAAACTATGATCCGCGTGCGAAAATCATGCAGAAGACCTGCCATGAGGTTCTCGCCGAAACCGGTCACAAGGGCGATCCGTTGCTCGAGGTGGCAATCGAGCTCGAGCGCATCGCGCTGTCGGACGAGTACTTCATCGAAAAGAAGCTTTATCCGAACGTCGACTTCTATTCAGGCATCACGCTCAAGGCGATGGGCTTCCCGACATCGATGTTCACCGTGCTGTTCGCAGTCGCCCGTACGGTCGGCTGGATCGCGCAGTGGAAGGAGATGATCGAGGATCCGGGGCAGAAGATCGGCCGGCCGCGCCAGCTCTATACCGGCGCGACGCGGCGCGAATATCAGCCGATTTCACGCCGGAAATAGCGGCGCGGCAAAAATGACGATGCAAATGGTTGCGCTCTCCCGGCCATCTTGTTCGACCGGGTGGCTCCATCCCGATCAGTTCTGATCGGGCGGAGCTGCCGCGGCGACTGCGGCGCCTTCAAAATTGAGCTGTTTCAGCGCGTCGATGACTTTCGTGTTCAACCGCTCGGGCGATTGCTCGCGCGTGAAACGCACCCAGGACCGGCGCGAATATTCGTGATTGCGAAAGTTCGGGCCGCGTCCCATCGACTGGTCCGTCACGTCGATCGACGCGATGACCTTGGCGCCGGTGATCTCGGCCATGCGTGCCGCGATGCTGTTTTGCTCGATGTCGCGCTTGCCTGCAACGCCGCAGCCGGCAAACACGATCACCGGATTGGCGGTAAAGCGAATCTCGCGCCGCGCAAGCATCCATTCGAAGTCGGTCAAATCCCGCGCACCCGCGGCGCGCAACTGCTCGTCCTTGTCGGCCGCTTCGCCGGAAACAATCTGCGAGGTCTTTGCCACCTCCATGACCGAGGCATAGAAGCCGCGATCCTCGCGTGCGAACAGCGCGGTCGACGCCGCATGACCGTAGACCACGAGATTGGCGATCCGGCCGCGCTTTGACGCTTCGACAAGCGCTGCGAGAAACTCCTCGCCGGTCGTCGCGACGCCAAGCTGCAACGTCGTCGCCGGCCGTCCCATCTCCTCGACGCGGCGCGCCAGGAACAGTGTCCGATTGGCAAAATTAGCATCGTCCTGGCGGCGCAGCCTGATTGACGCCGCGACCGGGCGGCGCCGCTTCTGGCCGCTGGTGAGGTAGGTATCGCTGTAACGTTGCGCTGTCGTCCGATGGATCGCGACGAACAGGCTGATCGGACCGTCCGCCGGCAGCAGCGATGGCGCCGCCAACTGCGCGTCCGACTCCGGAAGCTCGCCGAAGAGGTCAGATGCGGTCGCGGGGTCGAAGGGCCAATCCTGCGCGTGCGCGCCGCCTGGCATCAGCCACAGCGCGCCGGCGAGCGCACAGGCAGCCAATCGCAAGCGGCGCATCGCGCCACGGTCCACAATCGCTGTCAGCCCCATCGCCCAACCCCGAGCGAGTCAGTTACCGCACCAAATTCTGGAAAGAAACCGCGACGGGGGCAAGATCGCTGCAATGCAGCGAACACAGGTCGCGTCCAACTGTGATGAAAATGCCTCAGCTCGCCCGGTTGACGACCGCGAGCACGGCGTCCGCCGCGCGATCGCTCGGAGCATCTCCAGCCAGACCCATGATGCCGTCGAGCCGTGCGAAGGCCTCGACCTGCCGCCGTCTCTCCGGCGTATCGGACAGCAACGGCAACAGCGCGGCCGAGATCGCGTCCGCCGTGCAGATCTCCTGAATGCGCTCCGGCACGACGTCCTCGCCGAGCACCAGGTTGGGCAGGATCACGGTGTCGACATTCGCAATCCGGCGCAGCAGTTTCGCTTCCCAGGCACTCAGCCGATACGCCGCGACCATCGGCACCTGCGCCAGCGCCAACTCCAGCGTCACCGTGCCGGAGGCCGCGAGCGCCGCGCGCGCCGTGCGAAAAGCCGCGTACTTCTCGTGCGTTGCGGTCACGATGCGCGGACGCACGGTCCACTCGGCCGTTGCCGCGCCGACCATGTCTGCAATGTGCGGCAGCGTCGGCAGCACCACGTCGAGCGGGCCGGCCTGGGCGGCAACCCGCGCGATCGCCTCGCCAAAGGTTGCGGCAAGCCGGGCGATTTCGCTGCGTCGGCTCCCCGGCAGCACCAGCAGCACCGGCGGGTCGACAAGGCGCCGCCGCGCGTCATCGGTCCTTGGCCGCAAGTCGACAAGGCGCTCGGCGAGCGGGTGACCGACGTAAGTGCAATGCGGCCCGTTCAACCGCGCAAACGCTTCGGGCTCGAACGGCAGGATCGCCAACACCTCGTTCACATAGCGGCGCATCGCGCGCGCGCGCCAGGACCGCCACACCCAGACCGAAGGGGGCGCATAGTTGATGATCGGAATATCGGGTGCGGCATTGCGCACCCGGCGCGCGACGCGGTGGGTAAAGTCCGGACTGTCGATGATGACCAGCGCATCGGGGCGCGCCGCGATCACGGCGTCCGCGGTCTGCCGAATGCGCCGCAACAGGTGCGGAAGCTGCCGCAGGACCGCGCCGAAGCCGATGATTGACAGCTCGTGGACGTCGAACGGACTTTCGATCCCCTGCTCCGCCATCGCGCGCCCGCCGAGCCCGCCGAAGCGAAGTCCGGGAACGCGGTCGCGCAGCGCGCGCATGAGCGCGGCGCCCAGCGCATCGCCAGATGCCTCGCCGGCGACGAGATGAACCGTCATCGGCCGGTGCGCGCGCATCATGCCGGCTCGTCGATGCCGCAGACGAACAGCTTCGCGGCATCGGCCGCGCGAGCGACGTGCTGCGGTTCGGCGATGATCGTGCTTTCCGCCACCACCGCGATGCCGGCAAGCCCGGCGCGGGCCGCCGCTTCCACGGTTTTCGGGCCGATCGCCGGCATGTCGAGGCGACGATCCTGCGTCGGCTTTGGCGCCTTGACCAGCACGCCGGTACCTTGCGCAGTTGCGACGCGACCGCGCGCGCGCAACTCGGCAATCCGCTGCAGCATGTTGTCGGTCCCGTCGATCGCCTCGACGGCCAGCACCTGGTTGTTGGCAACCACCACCGCCTGCCCTACATCGAACGGTCCGATCGCACGCAACAGTGCGAGCCCGCGCGCAATGTCGGCGACGTCACGCTGCCCCGGTCCATGCGTTCCGATGTTGCCGCGCGGCATCAGGATTTCGGGCGCGACCTCGTGCGCGCCGACAACACGAAAGCCCAGTCTATGAAAAATCCCGGCCACACCGGAGAGCAGATGATCATCCCCACCCCGATAAGCGCGCCAAACCGCGGGAAGCAGGCGGAAGGTCGTCCAGTCGAGACGGACGGACGCCAATGCGGGGCGCAACGCCGTCCCGACCAGAACCAGGTCCCGGCAACCTTCCGCGCGTGCGTGGCGCGCCAGGCGTCCGCCCTGTCCAACCGAAATCCAGTGGTGCGCAAAGCGCTCGACCGCCGCGGGATCGGCCCAGCCACGCACCGGGAATAGCACCACGCGCCGTCCGCGCCGCATCACGGCTTCGGCGACCGCGATCGGGACGCTACCGCCCCCGGCGACAATCCCGAGCGGCCCTTGAGCGTCGCTCATGCGGTCTGCCTAGTCGTTCTCTTCTTCGGCGTCACGTGGCATCGCGAGCTTGCGCTTGCCGCTGCGGATAAACTCGACAATGCGCATCACATGCGGGTCGCCCGCGTAGGTCTCGCTGACACGCGCGAGCCGATCGGCAAACTGGTCACCGCCGAAGAACAACGCGTCGTACGCGCGCTTGAGCGTGCCAAGCTGCTCCGGCGAAAAACCGCCGCGCCGCAACCCGACGCGGTTGAGCCCGGCGAGCCGGCCGCGATTGCCGCGGCCGCCGATGACGATCGCATAAGGGATGATGTCCGACGTGACCCCGATGACGCCGCCGATCATCGCGCGCTCGCCAATGCGCGTGAATTGCTGGACAGCGCACAGGCCGCCCATGAACACGTAATCACCGATCTCGCAAAATCCGCCGAGCGTCGCGTTGTTGGCAAACACCACATGGTTGCCGACGACACAGTCGTGCCCGACATGCGCGCCGGTCATCATGAAGACGTGGTGACCGATCGTGGTCGTGCCGCGCCCTTTTGCGGTGCCGATATTGAGCGTGACATGCTCGCGGATGTCGCAGTCTTCGCCAATCGTCAACGCGGTATCTTCGCCGCGATAGTGGACCGACTGCGGCGGCGAACCGAGCGAAGCGAACGGCCCGATCGAGGTGCGCGCACCGACCGTGGTGCGGCCCTGAATGGAAACGTGGCTGACGAGCCTGCAGCCGTCACCGATTGTGACCTTCGGGCCGATCACGCAGTAAGGGCCGATTTCGACGCCAGAGCCGACGACCGCGGTCGGCGCAACTCTTGCCGTCGGATCTATCGCGAGCACGGGGCCTAGTCCTTGACCAGCATGGCACCGAGCTCCGCCTCGCAGACGAGTTCGCCGGCGACCTTCGCCTGGCATTGGAACCACCACATCGTCTTGCGCTGCGCCTTCTTGGTCATGTGGTATTCGAGCACATCTCCCGGGACGACCGGCTTGCGGAACTTGGCCTTGTCGATGGTGAGAAAATAGACCCGTTGGCTTTTCAGACCACTGGCCCTCACGCAAATCGCGCCGCCGGTCTGCGCCATCCCTTCAATGATCAGCACGCCGGGAAACACCGGCGCGCCGGGAAAATGGCCTTGGAACACCGGCTCGTTGATGGTGACATTCTTGATCCCGATCGCGCTGCGATCGCCGTCGATGTCGATGATGCGATCCACCAGGAGAAATGGATAGCGGTGCGGAAGCAGCTTCAGGATTTCCTGAATGCCGACGGCCTCCAAAACGGCTCCGCTCATTCCCCGGACTCCTCAGCCGCTGGTTTGCCGGCACCGCCGCGGCGCGCCAGCCGCTCCACGGCCCCTACTCCTCTCAGCCATTCGCGCCAAGGCCGGGCCGGGAAGCCGCCCCACGTCTCGCCGGGCGGGACGTTCGAGATGATGCCGGTCGCGGCGACCAGCGTCGCGCCTTCCCCGATGGTCATGTTGTCGGTCACTCCGACCCGGCCGCCCATCTTGACATAGTCCCCGACTGTGACCGAGCCGGAAATGCCGGTGAAGGCCGCCATCACGCAATGCCGGCCGATCTCGCAGTTGTGCCCAACCTGAACGAGGTTGTCGATTTTCGTCCCTTCGCCGATGACGGTATCGCGGATCGCGCCGCGGTCGATCGTCGAGTTCGCGCCGATTTCGACATCGTTCTGGATGATGACACGGCCGACCTGCGGAACCTTTCCATAACCGGCCTGACCAGGCACAAAGCCGAAGCCATCCTGTCCGATGCGCGCGCCCCCATGGATCAAGACGCGATCGCCGATCAGCGCATGCACAATGGTGACCGACGCCCCGATGGCGCAGTCACGCCCGATCCGCACCTCCGGGCCGATCACGGCGGCCGGTCCGATGATGCTGCCGGCACCGATTTCCGCGCGCGGCCCGATCACCGCGGAAGGGTCAATCGTGACGCCGCCCTCGAGCCGCGCCGAAGGATGCACGAATGCGCCCGGCGACACGCCGCTCGCTTCAAACATCGACGAGGGCCGCATCGCTCCCGGATAGAGCGCCTGTCCGACGGCGACGAAGGCCTGGTAGGGCTTCGCCGTCACAAGCACCACGGTTCCCGCCGGCGCATTGCCGGCAAACCGTTCGGTCGTGAGACAAATACCGGCGCGAGTGCCCTCCAGGAGACCTGCATGTTTTTGGATTTGCAGAAACGCAAGATCGCCGGGACCGGCGCGATCGAGCGTCGCCAGACCCACGATACGCCGGTCTCGCACCGCCCCCTCGCGGAGAACCGCACCGGTCAGCGTCGCGATCTCCTGCGCGGTCAGGCCCTTGGGCTTCGCAAAGAATTCAGGCTCGGTCATGCCACCTTGGCCGTGGCGCGGGTCACGCCAGACTAAAATCTCGTGCCGCCGGAGAAGCGCAACTCCTGCGTCCGGTCGTTCGGATCCTTGCTGAGCGGGAACGCATAGTCGACGCGGATCGGACCGAACGGCGAGTCCCAGATGACGCCCGCGCCGATCGAGGAGCGTACGGTCATCTTGTTGGTGTCCACGCCGGTGATCGGATCGATTGTCGTCACACTTAACCCGTTGGCAAAGTTGATCGGGCCCTTGTAGCCCCAGACTGATCCAGCGTCGGCGAACATGGCGAAGCGCATGCCAAAATCCTTCGGCAGGCCGAAGATCGGGACTTGCACCTCGAACGAGGTGCCCCAGTACATCGTACCGCCGAGCGAGTCCTGCGTGGTGCCGAGCGTCAGGTCACGCGGGCCAAAGCCTGCGGTCATGAAGCCGCGCACCAGATTCGGACCCATCTGGTAGTGGTCGAGCATGCGCAGGTCCTTGCCGCCCCAGCCCGCGATGTGTCCGCCCTGCACGCGCAACACCGAGACGACGTCGGACATCAGTTCGTAGTAGTAGCGCACGTCGCCGGTGGTGCGGATGAAGTTGACGTCGCCGCCGACGCCGGCGAAGTCCTGTCGCAGTTCAGCAGAAAGGCCACGCGTCGGGTTCTTGTTGTTGTCGAGCGTATTGTAGACGAGGCCATATCCGACCAGTGACGTGATGGCGGCGCCGGCCTCGACCTGCTGCTTGATCGCCGCGGACGCTTCGCCGTCGGCGTAGCAACTCAGAAGGCCGGTGTAGCCGGGAGGCGGCGTCGTGTTCGGATTGAGACCGTTCGGCGCGCCGACGGTGGTCGGATAGGTCGCGGTGACGCCCGGAGGGAGACCGAAGTTCGGACTGATGTTGTTGCAGTTCATCAACATCTGATCGAGATCGATCTTCTGCCGGTACACGGAATACCGCAGCTGCAGGCCGAGATCCTCGCGCATCGGAACGCTGAAGCGGAAGCCGCCGCCGATCGTCTCCTGCCGGTAGACATACGACGATGACGCGTCGATCTGCTTGGCAAAGACGTCAATGCCGAAGCCGAGCCGGTAATCGAAGAAATACGGTTCGGCATAACTGAGTTCGATGCCCCGGGTGCGCTGCCCGAACTGGACCGAGGCGCGCGCCGCATTGCCGTTTCCAAGCAGATTGCGCTCGCCGACCGACACTTCGGCCACCAGACCGTCGGCTGTCGAATAGCCACCCGCCACCGAGAACTCGCCGGTGGATTGCTCCTCCACATCGACGTTCAGAATGATGCGGTCGCCCGACGAACCAGTCTCAGTGGTGACCTTGACGGTCTTGAAGTAGCCGAGGTTTTTCAAGCGGCGCTCGGCACGATCCACCAGTACGCGGTTGTAGGCGTCGCCTTCCGAGATATCGAACTCGCGCCGGATGACGTGATCGCGCGTGCGCGTGTTGCCGCGCAAATTGATGCGCTCGATATAGGCGCGCGCCCCTTCTTCGACGACGAACACCACCGAAACCTGGCGGCTCTCGGCGTTACGGTCGCCGCGCGGACGTACCGACGCGAACGCGTAGCCGCGCCGTGACATCTCGATCGTCATCTCCTCGACCGATTTCTCGATCATCTCGGCGTTGTAAGTGCTGCCGGGAGAGACGCGCAGACGGGAGCGCAGCACGCCGAGATCGACGTCGCGCACGTTCGACTGAATGTCGATCCCGCCGAATGTGTAGCGCTCGCCTTCCTCGATGGTGAAGGTGAGGATGAAGCCATTGCGCGCGGGTATGAACTCCGCCACCGCGGAAACGATCCGCACGTCGGCATAGCCGTTCTTGAGGTACCAGCGGCGCAGCAGATCGCGGTCAGCCTCGACGCGATCCGGGTCGTACAGGTCGTTGTTCTTGAGGAAGCTGAGCAGGTTTGACTGCCCGGTCTTGATGACGTCCCGCAGACGCCAGGTCGAATAGGCGCGATTGCCGACGAAATCGATATCCTTGATCGTCGTCTTGCCGCCTTCGGCGACTTCGAAGACGAGATCGACGCGGTTGTTCGGCCGGTCGATGATGCGAGGCGTCACGCGGATGTCGTAGCGCCCGTTACGGCGGTAGATCTCGACGATGCGCTGTACGTCGGACTGGACGGTCGGAAGCGAGAACGCTCCGCGCGGCTTCGATTGGACTTCCTGCAGAAGCTGCTCGTCCTTGACGCGCTTGTTGCCCTCGAAGGCGACGCGGCTGATGACCTGATTCTCGACGACCGTGATGATGACGCGACCGCCCGACCATGTCGGACGGACGTCCGAAAACAGGCCGGTCATGATCAAGGCCTTGATGCCCTCGTCGACCTTGGCGGCGTCGAGACGCTCGCCCGGGCGGAGTCGGAAATACGAGCGGATCGTGTCGCTCTCGACCCGCCGATTACCCTCGACGACGATCGACGATGCGGTCTGCGCCACGGCGTAGCCCGCCGTGGTTACGCACGCATACACACCGACAAACGCCCCACCGAGGACAAGACCAGCCAAGGCCAGTCCCCGTATCACCCGCACCAGTCCCATGCGTCCTGTGCCCTACCCGTAGTTTCGTCTTCCCCAACCGCCCCCATGCCGGACAATTTGGCGGAATCTGTGTCACGGCCCTTGGTTTGTACCCCGTTTCAGCGCCCAGGCAACCCAAGGGGTCCGCCAGATCGCCTTTTGACTCCAATGCGTTGCCCGATAGCCACGGTTTCAAAGGCTAAGCAGGGAACGAATGGATGGAAGCTGCAGAAGATCGTTGTAGGTCGTGAAAAGCATCAACAAGAGCACCAGCGCGAGACCGAAGCGGAATCCGTACTCCTGCGCCCGTTCGGACAGTGGCCGGCCGCGTACCGCTTCGATCGCGTAGAACAAAAGGTGTCCGCCATCGAGGAGAGGTATCGGAAACAGGTTCAGCAGGCCGATCGACACCGACAAGAGGGCAACGAGGCGCAGAATGGGCGTAAACCCCGAGGTCGCGACCTGACCGGCCACCTGAGCGATCCGAATCGGCCCGCCGAGCTGATCCACCGAGGCGCGCCCGCGCACGATCTTGACCAGGTACGCGATGGTGTCGTCGACCACGAACCAGCTTTCGGTGACGCCGGTCGTCAGCGCGCCGAGCACGCCGTACTGGATGAAACGGGTGTCGGCCGGATCGAAACTACCTGAAATCCCGAGTTGCCCGATGCGGCGCACGGCTCCCGACGGGTCTTTCTCGTTGTGGGCGTTCGGGGCCGCGCGCAGCACGAGGGTGCTGCCGCCGCGATCGATCTCGAACTCGAGCATGCGATCCGGGTTGGCGGCAACGACCTCGCGCAGATCGAGGAAACTGCCGACCGGCTTGCCGTCGATCTTGCGCACGCGGTCTTCCGGCTGGAAGCCCGCCGCCGCTGCAGCCGAACCTTGCACGATGGCCGCGATGCGAGCCGGCATGATCGGGCCGGAAATATCGAGAACACCGAGGCGCTGCAGATTGCCGAACCGGTCGCGCTCCGCGCGTTCCTCCGGCGTCGCAGTCAGGGTCACCCGTTCGCCGCCGCGGTCGATGACGAACCCGATCGGATGCCCGGCGTTGAATGCCGCGATGCGCTGGACATCGCTGAATCCGTCGACCGACTTGCCGTCGACCGAAACGACCACGTCACCGGGCTTGAAGCCGGCCGCCGCAGCCGCGCTACCGGGCGCCACCGCATCGATACGCGGCACCGTAACCTGCCGGCCGAGGAAGAACGCCAGCGCCCCGAAGATCACGATCGCCAGGATGAAATTTGCGAACGGACCGGCCGCGACAATCGCCGCGCGCGCAGCGACCGATTTGTGAAAGAAACTGTCGCGGCGTTCGACATCGGTCATACGGCCGATGGCCTCCTGATCCGGAACGCTGGCCGCGTTGTCGTCACCGAAGAACTTGACGTAACCACCCAACGGTATTGCGCAAATCTTCCACCGGGTGCCGTGACGGTCGTCGAAGCCGATCAGTTCCGGCCCAAAGCCGATCGAGAAAACAAGAACACGCACGCCGCACCAGCGGGCGACGAGAAAATGTCCGAGCTCATGGAAAAATACCACGACCGACAGAGCGAAAATGAACGGCAGGAACCAGCCAGTCCATCCGCCGCCCCAAATACCGACGCTGCTCAGGAAATCCATTCCGTCCTCTTGCCCCCGGACCGCCATTAACCGGAAAAAGTTGACTAAAATGCCTTTGCGGCGATTTCAGGCACCAGGTCGCGCGCGATCAATCTCGAATCATGGTCAACAGATATCGCGTCCGCGATGGAACCGGGCTCCCGCATCACGCCGCGACGCGCGGCGCCGTTCATGGTCGCCTCCACCAGCGCGGCGATACCGGTGAATCCGATCGTGCCGGCGACAAACTCCGCGACTGCCACTTCGTTTGCGGCATTAAGCACGGTCGTCGCACCTGACCCGGTCCGCAGCGCATGCCAGGCGAGCCCCAGCGCCGGAAAGCGATCGAGGTCCGGTTTCTCGAACGTCAGGCTCCCGATTTCCGCAAGGTCGAGCCGTTTCGCCGGACCATCGATGCGATCCGGATAAGCAAGGCAATGCGCGATCGGAATGCGCATGTCGTGCGCGCCCAGGTGAGCAATCACCGAGCCGTCGCGGAATTCGACCATGCCGTGGACGATGGATTGAGGGTGTACCAGCACCTCGATCTCATCCGGGTGAAGATTGAAAAGATGATATGCTTCAATAACTTCAAGACCTTTATTCATCAACGTTGCCGAATCGATCGTGATTTTCGGCCCCATCGACCAGTTGGGGTGCTTCAACGCGGTTTGCAGCGTCGCCTTCGCGCGGATGTCGTCCTTCGACCAGGTGCGGAACGGCCCGCCGGAGGCTGTGATGATGACCCTGGTGACATCTTCGCGCCGCCCCGCGGTCATCGCCTGAAACAGCGCGTTGTGCTCGCTGTCGACTGGAAGAACCTTCGCATTCATCTCCCTGGCGCGGCGCATGAACAGCGTGCCGGCGCAGACGAGACATTCCTTGTTGGCGAGCGCAAGCGTCGCGCCGCGCTCGATCGCGGCGAGTGCGGGCTCAAGGCCGGCCGCGCCGGTGATCGCGCCGATCACCCAGTCCGCGGGGCGGCGCGCAGCTTCCGCTACGGCATCATTTCCCGCCGCCGCCTCGATGCCGCTACCGGACAATTCCGATTTGAGTTCGTCGTAAGCCGCCGGATCCGCGACCGCCGCGAAGCGGGCGCCGAGTTCTCGCGCCAGCCGAGCAAGCGCGACACCGTTCTTGTTCGCAGTCAGCGCTTCGACGGAGAAGCGTTCTGGCTGCCGCTTGAGCAAGTCGATCGTGCTCAATCCGATCGAGCCGGTCGCTCCGAGGATCGTCACGCTGCGGACAGCAGCGGGCTTCGACTTCGCGCGTTTTGCAGTCGGCATTCAGATCACCAAACGAGAAGACCACGGGCGGAACCTTCGAGGCCCCCCCGAAGCAGACCCACCATGACGGCGGCCAGCACCGCTGTCAAAAACCCATCGAGCCGGTCCATCAGCCCGCCGTGGCCGGGAATCAGACCGCTCGCGTCCTTCGCACCAAAGCGGCGCTTGAGCGCGGATTCAAGCAGATCGCCGGCTTGTGCCGCGATCGACAGCGCAAGCGCCACAAGGATGAGCATTGGGGCCACAACAAGTCCTGCGCCCATTGCGACCAGGAGTGCCGCAGCAACGCCGCCGAGTGTGCCGACGATCGCGCCGGACCAGGTCTTGTTTGGACTGACCGCCGGCCACAGCTTCGGGCCTCCGATCGCGCGACCGGCAAAGTAGGCCGCGATGTCCGTTACCCAGACCACCGCGAACAGGAACAGGATCGCGACAAAGCCGAGCATCGGATCGCGCCGTATGATCACCGGCGCCAGCAGTAGAACGCCTGCATAGAGCAGGCCGGCGAACATCCAGGCGAAATAGCCGGCGTAGTTCCTGCTGCCCGACCGCGCGACAAGTGTCGTCCATTCCCACAGAACGATGCACGCGGCGAGCATCCAGGCCAGGAGGAAAGGCCAGCCGCCAAGCCACGCGATCAGGATCGCGGCGGGCGCCATCACGGCCGACGAAATGATCCGCAAAACGAGGTTGCTGCGTGTCGCTCCGGAAGCCGACACTTAGGAGGCCGTTCTGGCGGCAAGACCGCCGAAGCGGCGCTCGCGCCGGCGATATTCCTCGATCGCGGCCTCCAGCGCGGCGCGATCGAAGTCCGGCCAATAGACCGGCGTGAACACCAGTTCCGAATAGGCGGCCTGCCACAGGAGGAAGTTGGACAGGCGCTGCTCACCCGAGGTTCGGATGATGAGGTCGGGATCGGCGATGTCGGGAGCATCGAGGTGCTGTCCGATCATCTCCTCGGTGATTGCGCCCGGCTTCACCGCGCCGCTTGCCACGCCTGCGGCGATCCGCTGCACCGCGCGCGCAATCTCGTCCCGCGCACCGTAATTAAAGGCGACGACCAGCAGCAGACTGGTATTCGCCCTGGTCAGATCCTCGGCTTCCTCGAGCAGACGGCGGATGTCCGGATCGAGGCTTTGGCGTTCGCCGATGACACGCACGCGCACGCCGTTGCCGTGCAGTTCGACGAGATCCTTGCGGATGAACAGGCGCAGCAGTCCCATCAGGTCACGTACTTCCGAGACCGGGCGTTGCCAGTTTTCCGACGAGAACGAAAAAATCGTCAGACAGCGGATGCCCATCTCGCCGGCGGCGCGCACGGTCTTGCGCAGCGCCTCGACGCCGCGCCGATGCCCTTCCACGCGAGGTAGCCCGCGTGACGCCGCCCAGCGTCCGTTGCCGTCCATGATGATGGCGACGTGCTGCGGCACGTCGGGAACGGCTTCGGCAAATTTCGTAGCCTCGGCCATGGCCCTAAACCGTCATGATCTCTTTTTCTTTGGTGGCGAGTGAGCTGTCGATGTCGGCGATCGCCTGATCCGTTGCCTTCTGCACCAGATCAGACTGTCGCTTGTGCTCGTCCTCGCTCATGGCGTGCATGTCTTTTTCCAGCTTCTTGAGCACGTCCATCGCGTCGCGTCGCACGTGACGCACGGCGACACGCGCGGCTTCCGCGTATTTGTGCGCGACCTTGACGAGTTCCTTGCGGCGATCCTGATTGAGTTCGGGAATGCGCAAGCGGATCGTCTGTCCCTCGGTCTGCGGCGAGAGGCCGAGGTTGGAGGCGGAGATCCCCTTCTCGACTGCATGCACCATCGAGCGATCCCACACCTGCACCGAGATCATACGCGGCTCCGGCACGCTGATGGTCGCGACCTGGTTGAGCGGCATGTGGTTGCCGTACGCCTCGACCTGCACGTGATCGACCAGGCTTGCCGAAGCGCGGCCCGTGCGCAGCCCGCCGAGCTCGGTTTTCAGCGCGGCGAGCGCGCCCTGCATCCGGCGCTTGATGTCGTCGAGATTATGCGTTGGTGCAGCCATGGCCTTCCCCCGGAATACGGTGCGCTGCGGATGCCTTGCCGCCGCCAACGCCCGTCACTTCATCCGACGAACGTCGAGCGCCCGTTGCCGCTCAGCACGGCCGCGATCGCGCCCGGCTCACGGATCGAGAACACAATGATAGGCATACGATTTTCCCGGGCAAGCGCGAAGGCGGTGGCATCCATCACCTTCAGGTCGCGCCGTATGGCGTCCTCGTGCGTCAGCCGCTCGAAACGCTCCGCCTTCGGGTCGAGTTTGGGGTCGGCGCTGTAGACGCCGTCGACATTGGTCGCCTTGAGCACCGCATCGCAGTGCATCTCGGCGGCACGCAGCACGGCGGTGGTATCGGTGGTGAAGAACGGGTTGCCGGTCCCGCCCGCGAATACGACGACGCGGTTGCCTTCCAGATGGCGCAATGCGCGCTGCCGCTCATAGGTTTCGCACACCTGCGGCATCGAGAGCGCCGACATGGTGCGCGCCGGCGCCCCTGCCCGCTCGATCGCGGCCTCGAGCACCAGCGCGTTCATCACGGTGCCCATCATGCCCATCGCGTCGGCGGTCGGACGCGCCAGCCATTCATGCGCAGCCTCGGCGCCGCGGATCAGATTGCCGCCACCGACCACGACGCCGATGGTGATGCCGAGCGCGCGCGCCGCGACCAGATCGTTGACAATAGCTTCGATCGTCGGCGCGTGGATGCCGAAGTCATTCGGTCCGGAGAACGCCTCGCCGGACACTTTCACGATCACGCGGCGATAGGCGGGCATCGTTTCGGTCTCCGGTGCCGTTGCGCTCCGTTCAGGTCGTGCCGGCGGCCGCCGCAACTTCGGCTGCGAAGTCAGATGTCGCCTTCTCGATGCCCTCACCAAGGGCGAAGCGTACGAAGCGCGTGACCGTGATGGGCCCGCCGACCTTGCCTTCGGCCTCCTTCAGCGCCTGCGCCACGCTCTTCTTGTCGTCGAAGATGAAGGGCTGCTCGAGCAAGGTCTGCTCCTTGTAGAAGGTTTTCAGCCCGGACTCCGTGATCTTGTCGATCATCGCCTCGGGCTTGCCCTGCTGACGGAATTTGTCGGCGAGGATGTCCTTCTCCCGCTTCACCACGGCCGGGTCGACGCCGGAGGCATCAATCGCGAGCGGATTCGCGGACGCGATGTGCATCGCGACCTGACGGCCGATGACGCCGAGCTCGGCTGCCTGGCCGGAGGATTCGAGCGCGACCAGCACGCCGATCTTGCCGAGCCCATCGGAAATCTGGTTGTGCACGTAGGTCGCAACCACGCCCTGGGTCACGGAAAGCACTGCGGCGCGCCGCGGCGTGATGTTCTCGCCGATCGTGGCAATCGCCGACGACACCGCTTCCGCGATCGTCATCGTCCCGGCTTTGACGGCCTTGATCGCCTCGATGTCCTCGCTGCCGCTATTGAGCGCCACGTCGGCGATCATCTTCACCAGGCCCTGGAAGTGGTCGTTGCGCGCCACGAAGTCGGTCTCGGAATTGACCTCGACCATCGCGCCCTTCGTCGGCGTCACGAACACGCCGATCAGGCCTTCGGCCGCGACGCGGCCCGCCTTCTTGGCGGCCTTCGACAGGCCCTTCTTGCGCAGCCAATCGACCGCCGCCTCCATGTCGCCGTTGGTTTCACCGAGCGCGGCCTTGCAATCCATCATCCCGGCGCCGGTCTTGTCGCGCAGGTCCTTCACCATCGAGGCGGTGATCGTTGCCATGTCCAAACCCTACATTTGTGCTCGCCATGCGCGGGCACGCGCCGCACATCCATCAGCCAGATGAGTGGATTGCCGGGCTGAGGACGCCCGGCAACGACAAGAATCGGAAAAACGCCACTTACTCGGCGACAAGCTCTTTCGACTTCGCGATCCAGCTCTGCACGCGGGTCGGCAAGCCGACTTCCTCGCCGATCTTCTCGGCATCGGCCGCGCCAAGCTCCGCAATCTGCGAATAGTGGAACACGCCGAGGTCGTTGAGCTTCTTTTCCACCGTCGGCGAAACGTGCGGAAGCTTCTTCAGGTCGTCCGCTACGCCGCGCGGCCCGGGCAGCGGCTGGAAGCCGGTCGGGGCCGCCTCGGCCGGGAGTTCCTCGGCCACGGGCTCGGCGGCCGCACCGGTATCGACGCCGAGATCGCGCTGCGAGCGCGAGATGCCGTCAATTGCCGCCTTCGCGATGAGGTCGCAGTACAGCGTGATCGCGCGGCCGGCGTCGTCATTGCCGGGTACGACGAAGTTGATCCCATCGGGATCGCAGTTGGTGTCCACGATCGCGGCGATCGGGATGTTGAGGCGGCGCGCCTCCTTGATGGCGATGTCTTCCTTGTTGGTATCGATGATGAACAACAAGTCGGGCAGGCCGCCCATCTCCTTGATGCCGCCCAACGCCTTTTCGAGCTTGTCCTTCTCGCGCGTGAGCGTGAGGCGCTCTTTTTTGGTATAGCGGCCGGCCTCGCCGGAGCCGAGCATTTCCTCGAGCTGGCGCAGCCGCTTGATCGAGGCCGATATCGTCTTCCAGTTGGTCAGCGTGCCGCCGAGCCAGCGCGAATTGACGTAATACTGCGCTGAACGCTTGGCGGCGTCGGCGATCGCGTCCTGCGCCTGGCGCTTGGTACCAACGAACAGGATGCGGCCGCCCTTGGCGACCGTATCGCTCACCGCCTGCAGCGCACGATGCATCATCGGCACGGTCTGCGCGAGGTCGAGGATGTGGATGTTGTTGCGGGCGCCGAAAATGTACTCGGCCATTTTCGGATTCCAGCGGTGGGACTGATGTCCGAAGTGCACGCCAGCTTCCAAAAGCTGACGCATTGAATAGTCAGGAAGCGCCATATGTCTTCTCCGGTTGTTCCTCCGCGGACCCAAGAGCCTCGAATCGATCGGGATCGACCGGGGCACCGGACGGCGTTGAGCCAAGGTCCGCGTGTGAGATGGGCGGCTATATAGCGGCCGAGGGGGTGGGACGCAAGGAAAAGCGGCCCAAACGCAAAAACCGGAGGCAAGACCTCCGGTTTTACGAATTTCGCAGGTGTTGCGGGCCCTTAGATGTCCCAGCCTTCGCTCTTCTTGATTACGACCGGGCGGACCACCGCGTCACCCTTCACGGCGGTGCGGAAGGTCTGCGAGATCGCCGGCTCGGCGCCGTTGCGGCTGATTGCATGGCCGACGCTGGCGCCCATCGTGCCGACCATGACGGTCGCGAGCAGCAACGCGCCGACAACGCCGGAGCGCGGGAACAGAAGGCAGAGCCCGGCGAGAATTTCGGCGGTGCCGGCGAGCATCAGGAAGGTCTTGCCCAAGCCGATCATCGCCAGCGGTTCGGCGACAAAGCCCATTCCGGTCAGCTTGGCGTAGCCCGCCGCGAGAGCAACGAAACCCACCAGGATCTGAAGCCCGTAGAGAGTGATGGTCTTCATGGTGGTCCCCAGTCCCAGCGGCGGGTTGCGTCTGCCGCATTCCTTCGATGGGTGGACCGTACGCTCCCTCCGTATTGTTACGATGTCGCCCGGAGAACCAGTTGGTATCATTTGTATCGCTTCACCCAGCGTTATGCAGCGCCGCTGGGAAATGCGAAAAGTGCCTGATGAATGGGGCTAACTCGCAACCCACGATACACATGATACAAAACCGTCATCGCGCGACACACCGACGATACAGGGCACCCCCACTATGACGGCGGGCGGAGCGTTTTAATGTCGATTTCGTCGCAGAAGCCGTCACTTAAGCGAAAGCCCGTCGCGGGCGATTCCGGCCGGATCGAAGAGCGCTACGCGCTCGCAATGCAATCCATCAATTACGCGGTCTACGACGCCGATCTCGAGGGCGGCGAGGTCTATTTCTCGCAAGCGCTGCGCGACATGCTCGGCATGAAGCCGGACGATCCAGCTTACACCACCGGCAACATTACCGACGCCATCCATATGGATGACCTGCCCGCCTATCGCGAGGCGATCGTGGAGCATCTTCGCGGCGACACGGCGCGCTTCGAGGTCGACTTCCGCTATCGCGGCGTGGACGGAAACTGGCGCTGGTGCCGTCAGTATGGCGTCGCGGTGCGGCATCCGGACGGCAAGGCCTATCGCATTGTCGGAGCGATGAGCGATCTCACCGAGACGCGCCAGCGCGACCGCGAACTGGAAACCGCCAAGGCCGAGGCAGCAGCTGCGTATCGCCAGGGCACCAACTCCTCGGCCGGCCCGCAGTCCGCCAACGAGGAGCGCTACGCGCTCGCGATGGAGTCCGTGAACTACGGCCTCTACGACTGGAACCTGGACACCGCCTACGTCTACTACTCGCCCGGCCTGCGCATTCTGCTCGGTTTGACCGCTGATGTGCTCTCGACGCCCGAGGACTGGACCAAGCGCATGCATCCAAGCGATCGGCCGCTCTACCAGCGGCGGCTGATCGAACACCTCAAAGGCGATACGCCGCGCTTCAGCTGCGACGTGCGCTATCTGACCCAGGACGGCACATGGCGCTGGGCGCGCCAGCACGGCATCGCGTTCCGCAGCCCCGACGGGCGCGCCAAGAGGCTGATCGGAGCCGCCGGCGACATCACCGAAATCAAGCAGCGTGAATTCGAGTTGCAGGCTGCACGCGCCGCCGCGCAACGCGTGCTTCCCTCCTCCGCGCTCGACGATAGCGACCTCGCCTCGCGTTATGCGCTGGCGCTCGAATCGATCAGCGTCGGCGCCGGCGCCTACGACATCAATCTCGACACCGGCATGGTGTACCTCGCGCCCGCCTTGGTCGAAGTACTCAATTTGCCGGAATACGGACCGGTTAGCGCGTTCGCGGACGTGGTCCATCCCGACGACCGTCCGCATCACACCCGCATGACCGCGGCGCTCTACAAGGGCGAGATCCCCCGGCTCGATATCGAGTTCCGCTATCGCGGGCGCGACGACACGTGGCGCTGGGCGCGCCAGCACGGCATCGTCGTTCGTGGCCCGGACGGCACGGCGCGCCGCATGGTCGGCGTCACAGGAGATATTACCGAGACGCGCCAGCGCGAGCGCCAGCTCCAGATGGCGAAGGCCGAAGCCGCCGCAGCGCAGCGCGACGTCGAGCAGGCGCGCGAAGTGATGCAGACCGTGCTCGACAACATGACCGACGGCGTCACGTTGTTCGACAAGGACTTCCGCTGGCAATTCTCCAACCGCGCCCACATCGAGGGGCGCGAGTATCCGCCGGGCTTCCTCAAGCCCGGTGCGCCCGGCGGCGACCTTGTTCGCTACCAGATCGAGCGCGGCGATTTCGGCGAGGTTTCGGATCCCGACGCGGTGCTCGACGAGGCGGTGCAACGCATCTTGCAGCCCGGCGGCAACCGCTACGAGCGCCGTACCTCGAACGGACGCTTCACCGAATTCACCTATAAGCCGCTCGAAAACGGCTCGCTGCTCGGCATCTATCGCGACATCACCGAATTGAAGGAGCGCGAGAACGCGCTTGCAACCGCCAAGCAACAGGCTGAGACGGCGCGCGACGCCGCCGAGCGTGCGCGCGCCGAGGCGAACGACGCGCGCAACGAGGCCGAACAGACGCGCGCCGTCATGCAGACCGTGCTCGACAACATGAGCGACGGCGTCATGCTGTTCGACAACCAGATGTGCTGGCAGTTTACCAACCGCCAGCTCGTGGACTTCCAGCAGGCCACCGGCGAAATGGCCAGGCCCGGCATTTCGGCATGGCAGTTCCTCGAGTTCCAGGCACGCCGGGGCGACTTCGGGCCGATTCCGGAATCCGAGATCAAGGCCGAGGTCAACCGGCGCGTCGAGGTCATGCGCGCCGGAGCCCGCTACGAACGCCGCACCGCGAGCGGCAAATATGTCGAGTTCAATTTCAAGCCGTTGAACGACGGCAGCGTACTCGGCATCTACCGCGACATCACGGAGCTGAAGCAGCGTGAAGAAGCGCTGGCGCAGGCGAAGGAGCTGGCCGAACGCGCGCGCGCCGAGGCCGAAACCTCGCGCCTCGACGCGGTGCGCAGCCGCTCGGTGCTGCAGAAGATCCTCGAAAACATGACCGATGGCGTCGCGCTGGTCAGCCCCGATCTCAAACTCGAATTCATCAACGACCAGCTGCGCGAGTTTCAGGACTATCCGACCGACATCGTCTATCCGGGAGCCTGGATGCGCGACATCGCGCGTTTCCAGGCCGAGCGCGGGGACTTCAATCGCGACGACCGCGACGACGCGGTCGAGTACCAGATGCACCTGTTGATGCAGCCGGACGGCGCGCGCTACGAACGTCTCGCGATTTCGGGACGCTATATCGAGATCAACTTCCGCCCCCTCGATGACGGCAGCAAGCTGATCGTCCATCGCGACATCACCGAACTCAAGCACCGTGAGGAAGCGCTCGCGGCTGCCAAGGAGGCCGCCGACGCGGCGCGTCGCGACGTGGAGCGCGGGCGCGCCGTGATGCAGGTCGTGCTCGACAACATGAACGACGGCGTGATGCTGCTCGGCGAAGACAAGACGTTGCGTTTTGCAAACCGGCGGTTCAACGACCACCACCGGTTCACCACCGAGATCGCCCATCCCGGCGTGCCGCTGGCCGATTTGATCCGCTTTCAGACGCGACGCGGCGACTTCGGCGACGAGAAGACCGTCGAACAGGAGGTCGAAGAACGCGTCGGCATGATCTTCTCACCCGACGGCGCGATCATCGAGCGGCGGGCGGCGAGCGGAAACTTCCTGGAGATGAATTTTACGCCGCTCGGCGACGGCAGCGTCCTCGCCGTGTATCGCGACATCACCGAACTGAAGCAGCGCGAGGCAGCGCTGGAAGCCGCGCGTGTCGCCGCTGAAGCCGCGCGCGACGACGTCGATCGCACCCGGCAGATCATGCAGACGGTGCTCGACAACATCATCGGCGGCGTCATGCTGTTCGACAAGGACTTTGATCTGCAATTCCTGAACAGGCAGGTACTCGAATTTCAGAACTACCCGGACGAGATCACCAGGCCCGGCACCTCCGGCTTCGACATCCTGCGCTATCAGGTCAACCGCGGCGACTTCGGACCGGTGAAGGACATCGAAGCCAAGGTGCGCGAGCGCGCCGCGCTGATTCGCAAACCGGGCGGCAATCGCTTCCTGCGCCGCACGCTTGAAGGCCGCTACGTGGAATTCAATTTCCTGCCGCTGGCGGACGGGGGCCTGCTGGCTTTCGGGCGCGATGTCACGTCGCTGAAGGAGCGCGAGGAAGCCCTCGCCTCCGCCAAGGAGGTCGCCGAGAAGGCCCGCGACGATGTCGAGCGCACCCGTGAAGTGATGCAGATCGTGCTCGACAATATGAGCGACGGCGTGACGTTGTGGGACAAGCAGTTCCGCTGGATGTTCTCCAATCGCTTTGCAAGCGAACTGTTCAGTTACGCCTCCAAGCTGACGCCGGGGATCTCCGGCTTCGACATGATCCGCGAACTGGCGCGCAACGGCGACTTCGGGCCAACCGAGGATATTGAACGGACCGTCACTGACGTGACCCGTCGCGTCCTGCGCCCGGGCGGCGCGCGCTACGAACAGCGCACTCCCACCGGCAAGTACATCGAGTTCAATTTCCGTCCGCTGAGCGACGGCGGCCTACTCGGCATCTATCGCGACATCACCCAGCTGAAGAACCGCGAAGAGGCGCTGGCGGCCGCGAGGGACGCGGCAGAAAGCGCACGCGACGGCGCCGAAAAGGAACGCGCCGAGGCCGAGGCTGCGAACCAGGCGAAATCAACCTTCCTGGCGACCATGAGTCACGAGATTCGCACGCCGATGAACGGTGTTCTCGGCATGATAGACGTGCTGCAGCGGCAGGGCCTCGACGGCCCGCAGCGGCGCACGGTCTCGACCATCCGCAACTCCGCACAATCGTTGCTGCGGATCATCGACGACGTGCTCGACTTCTCCAAGATCGAGGCCGGGCGGCTGGAACTTGAGGAGACGGCGTTCTCGCTCTCCGGCTTGATCGAAGGCGTGGCCGGCACCTTCCGCCAGCAGGCCATCATGAAGGGCCTGGCGCTCGACATCGATATTGACGCGGGGTCCGATGATGCCCTGGTCGGCGACCCGACCCGCGTACGGCAGGTCCTGTTCAACCTTCTCGGCAATGCCATCAAGTTCACCGAGCGGGGACGCATCATTCTGCACGCGGGGACCACTCCGCTCGGGCACGGGCAGACGGAGGTCGCGATTTCGGTAACCGACACCGGGATCGGACTGTCGGAGGAACAGCGCGCGCGCCTGTTCCAGCCATTCGCGCAAGCCGAACTCGTCGACCACGCGCCGGTTCGGCGGAACCGGCCTCGGCCTTTCGATCGTGCGACGCCTGGCGCAACTGATGCGAGGCGACATCACGGTGGACAGCAAACAGGGTGTCGGCTCGACCTTCATGGTGCGGTTGACGCTCACCTCGGCGCCGGCGGATTCTCCGCTCAATACGACGTTGCGCGCCGCCACGCGTCCCACGCGGGCGGCTGTGGTCAACCGCTCCAAAACGCGGCCGCGCATCCTCGTCGCAGACGATCACCCGGTAAATCGCGAGGTGCTAGTGCGCCAACTCGAACTGCTCGGCATCAACGCCGATACCGTGAATGACGGTGTCGAGGCGCTGGAAGCGTGGGCCGCGTCCGCCGGAAATTATGCGGCGGTGCTCGCGGATATTCACATGCCGCGCATGGACGGTCACGAGCTGTCGCGGCAGATCCGCGCCGCGGAAGCCAAGACGAGCGCCACCCGTACGCCGATCGTCGCCGTGACAGCGAATGCGATGAAGGGCGAAGACGAGCGCTGCCTGGCGGCCGGCATGGACGCATACCTGGCGAAGCCCGTGAACATGGATCAGCTCCGGGTCACGCTGGAGCGCTGGATGCCGATGGAGGACACGTCGCGCGAGACGGCGCACACTGAAACGCCCGCGAAACCTGCCGCTGCGATCGACCGTGAGGTGCTCGCCGCATGGCTTGGCGACGACGCCGCCGCAATCAACTCGCTGCTGCGCAAGTTCCGCGACACCGCGATCGCCGCGGAGCGCGAGATATCGTCCGCCTCGCGCGCTGGCGATCTGCCGACGCTGGCGGCGGCGGCGCACAAGCTCAAAGGCGCCGCGCAGACCATCGGGGCGAACGGTGTCGGCTCCGCGGCCGCAACGCTCGAGCAGGCCGGCAAGGCCGGCGACCGCACGCGCTGCCGCGAAGGCCTCGGCCCGCTGGCAGCCGAGCTACGCCGGGCGCTGAGTGAAATCGACCCCGTCGGCGCGACCAAACACTAGTCTAGCGCGGCGGCAGCCGCTCGAACGTCGGCAGGCCCTCGGCGACATGGTGGAACGGCTGCCTGTCGACGGTGTAAATCGCCATCCGCGGCGCACCGAAGAGGCTCGGGTCGTCGAGCGTGCCGATCTTCAGCACCACCGCCGGGAGACCGGGAGGCCGCGTCACGATGTGCGTGCCGCATTCGGCGCAGAATTCCCGCGTCACGGCTTTGTCGAGATCACTGCGCGTGAATTGCTTCGGCGTGCCCTTGGTGTAGATGAAGCCATCAAGCGGCATCAGCATGAACATGTTCGTCGCGCCGCCGCTGATGTATTGGCATTCACGGCAATGACACTGCGCTCTCAGCATCGGCTCGCCTTCGGCCGTATAGCGCAGAGCGCCGCAATAGCATCCGCCCTCGAACTTCATGGCACCCTCCTCGACCGCGGCGACGCTGCTCAGTCTTTCGGCGGCACGAACATGTAGCCGACGCCACGCACGGTGCGAATCGCGTCCGGATGCGATGGATCGACCTCGATCTTGCGGCGCAACCGCGTGATACGCAGGTCGATCGCGCGATCGAACGCTTCCATCTCGCGGTGCGCGGTGACCTCCAGAAGCCAGTCCCGATTGAGCGGACGGTTCGGGTTCTCGGCAAATACCTTCAGCAAATCCAGTTCGCTTGCCGCGAGCGTCTCCTCATCGCCGGAGGCTGGGTCGATCAGCACGCGCTTTTCGAGATCGAGGACGCGGCGCCCCATGCGCACGCGCGGGCCGGTATTCGCGGTCGCGCCGGTGGTACGGCGCAATACGCTTTTGACCCGCGCCAGCAGCTCGCGCGGCTCGAACGGCTTGGCAATGTAATCGTCGGCGCCGGTTTCCAGGCCGACGACACGGTCCACCGTATCGGCCGCCGCCGTCACCATGATGATGCCGATGCGTCCCGAGCGTTCGCGCAGCCAGCGCGCGAGTACGAATCCGTCCTCGCCGGGAAGTCCGACGTCGAGCAGGACCAGCGCGGGAAGCTCCCGCTCCAGCAGCTTGCGCAGCGCCGTGCCGCCGTCGGCGCCGCTCACGCGGAAGTTCTGCCGGCCGAGGTAGTCGACCAGCAGCTGCCGCTGCGCCGCCTCATCCTCGACAACAACGATATGCGGGCGATGATCCATGCCGCCGAAAGTCCCGTCCCACGATAGTGTATTCGGCAATCCCGCCGAAAGGCCGCTGCCCTGCCGTGCCGCGGACAGTATCTGCGGGCGCCCAAAATGCAATTCGATTAGGTGTCGCGTCTGTCATTCCATAAAAACTCGTCGAAAACTCTTGCGAAATCCGGCCGTCCGCCAGATTCCCGTGTCAATTGTATTACGACAGACGACCACCGGCCGGCCGCTTCACTTGCCGAAGCTAGGGCGATTCGTGCGTCGGCTCAGCCAACGTCGGCGGCGGCGCGCGTCGCCGTTTCACCCGCTTTCGACCACTCGGTGACCGTCCCCGCCTCGTTGTCCAGCAGCATCTGAAGCCCGAAATACCGTAGCGTCGGCGGCGCGCCGGTGCGCCTTTCAACAGCCGCGCGCCACGCAGCGTCGTGTGCGGCCTCGGCCGCTTCGCGCGTCGGCCATATGTAGAGTCCGCCGCACTCCTGCCCGTCGTCGGACAACAGGAAGTGCTTGCGCAACAGGTCCGTGTTCGCGCGCCAGCGTGGAATGACGGCGCGCGCGTCGTTGAGAATATCGTCCCAGCTCGCCCCGGGGGGCGCCTTGAAGGTGACGAGTTCGACAATCATCGTTGGCTGATCCCGCTCGGCGGTTTGGTTCAGGGCCGCGGATCTACATCGCCTCGACCTGGATCACGCCCGGCACCGCCTTGATGGCTCCCGTGATCTGCGGCGTGACCTTGTAACGGCCGGGAAGCCGCACCTCGACATCGGTGTCCTTGTCGAGCATCAGCACCATCGTGATCTCGGCGTCGCCCTTTTCGGATCGGGCCGGCCCGATCCGCGCCGGTTCGAGCCGCTTCGCGACGCTTTCGATCGGCTGGCCAGAGTTGAGAAACACACGCAGACCCTTCTGCATTTTCTCTGCCGCGACATCGAGCGGCTCGACAGTTTGAATCCGCGCGCGGACGTCGTCGCCCTGTGCTTCGGCAGTGACCACAAGCAACACCGCCTTGCCTGGTTCGAGCAGGTCGCGATACTGCACCAGGCCTTCCTGAAAGATCACGGCCTCGTAGTGGCCGGAGGGGTCGGAGAACTCCAGAATCCCCATCTTGTTGCCGGTCTTGGTTCGCCGCTCCGCGCGCGACACGACGGTGCCGGCGACGCGGCCCGCCGTCGCACCCTGCTTCACCGAATTGCAGAACGTCGCCCAGCGCTGGACCTTCAGTCTTTCGAGCACATTCTTGTATTCGTCGAGCGGATGACCGGAGAGGAAGAATCCGATCGCATCGAATTCGCGTTGCAGCCGCTCGGACGGCAGCCATGGTTCGACCGATATGCTTTGCGGCTTTTGAACGCTCCTTGAAAACATTTCGCCCTGACCGACCGAGGCGTCCGAATGCTGGCTTTGCGCGACCTCAAGAACCGCATCGGCACGGGCAAAGGCGGCAGCCCGGTTCGGCTCAAGCGCATCAAATGCGCCGGACGCCGCGAGGCTCTCCACCACGCGCTTGTTGATCGCGCGCGGGTCGACGCGATTGGCGAAGTCGGCAAGATCCTGGAACGGCTTGTCGCCGCGCGCCTCGATGATCGCCTCGACGGCCTGCGCGCCAACGCCTTTCAGTGCCGCCAGCGCGTAGTGAATCGTG
This sequence comes from uncultured Alphaproteobacteria bacterium, assembly GCA_963839985.1. Taxonomy (GTDB): domain Bacteria; phylum Pseudomonadota; class Alphaproteobacteria; order Rhizobiales; family Xanthobacteraceae; genus PALSA-894. Next base: position 188,860 of record CAWIXG010000010.1, read on the forward strand.
CCGCCGTCGACGTCGAAGTTCACGCCGCCCCGATTGACCGACGGCGGCTCGACCTTCACGCCGAGGCGTTCCGCCTCGGCGCGGAATTCCGACAGCTTGTCGGTATTCGCCATGTCGTAGGTCATCGATGCCGCTAGGAATTCGACCGGATAGTTCGCCTTCATGTAGGCGGTCTGGTAGGTCAGCAGCCCATAAGGCGCCGAGTGCGACTTGTTGAAGCCGTATTCGGCGAATTTGGCGCAGGCATCGAAGATGGCTTCGGTGGTGCTCTTGTCGACGCCGCGCTCCACCGCCCCGGCGAGGAACCGGCCGCGCTGAGCATCCATTTCCGACTTGATCTTCTTGCCCATCGCACGCCGCAGCAGATCCGCTTCGGCGAGGCTGTAGCCGGCAAGATCTCTGGCGATCTGCTGCACCTGCTCCTGATAGGTGATGACCCCATAGGTCGCTTCCAGGATCGGCTGGAGCTTGGGGTGCAGATATTCGGTACGCTCGTGACCGCGTTTGCGCGCACAATAGGTCGGGATGTTCGCCATCGGGCCGGGTCGATAGAGCGCGACCAGCGCGATGATGTCCTCGAACCGGTCGGGACGCATGTCGACCAGCGCACGCCGCATTCCCTGCCCTTCGACCTGGAAGATGCCGACCGTCTCGCCGCGCGAAAGCATCTCGTAGCTTTTGGCGTCATCGAGCGGGATGCGCGACAATTCGAGATCGACACCGCGCCGGCGCACCAGCTTTGCGGCCAGATCGAGCACCGTGAGCGTCTTGAGGCCGAGAAAGTCGAATTTCACCAGCCCGGCCTGCTCGACCCACTTCATGTTGAATTGCGTGACCGGCAGGTCGGACTTTGGATCGCGGTACATCGGCACCAATTCGGCCAGCGGCCGGTCGCCGATCACGATGCCGGCGGCGTGCGTCGAGGCGTGTCGGTGCAGCCCCTCCAGCTTGAGCGCGACCTCGAAGGCGCGCCGCACCGTCGGATCGGAATCGCGCGCGGCCTGCAGCCGCGGCTCGTCGTCGATCGCCTGCCGCAGCGTGACCGGGGCCGCCGGGTTCATCGGCACCAGCTTGCACAGCTTGTCGACCTGTCCGTAGGACATTTCCAGCACGCGCCCAACGTCGCGCAGCACGCCGCGCGCCTGCAAGGTGCCGAAGGTGATGATCTGCCCGACCTGATCGCGCCCGTAGCGCCGCTGCACGTAGCGGATCACCTCGTCGCGCCGGTCCTGGCAGAAGTCGATGTCGAAGTCCGGCATCGACACGCGATCCGGATTGAGGAAGCGCTCGAACAGGAGGCCGAAGCGGATCGGGTCGAGGTCCGTGATGGTGAGCGAATAGGCGACAAGCGAGCCGGCACCCGAGCCGCGTCCGGGACCAACCGGAATACCCTGCTCTTTCGCCCACTGGATGAAATCGGCGACGATGAGGAAGTAGCCGGGATACTTCATCTTCTCGATCACCGAAAGCTCGAAGTCGAGCCGCGCCCGGTAGTCGTCGATGGTCTGCCCCGAGGTGAGCCCCTGCGTCTCGACGCGGCGTATCAGCCCTTCCTCGGCCTGCCGGCGCAACTCGGCCGCTTCGTCCACCGCCGATCCATCCTCCGCGGTGAAGCGCGGCAGGATCGGCTTGCGCGTCTTCGGGCGGAAGGCGCAGCGCTGCGCGATTTCAACCGACGCAGCGAGCGCCTCAGGCAGGTCGGCGAACAACGTCGCCATTTCGGCGCGCGACTTGAAATAGTGCTCGGTCGACAGCTGGCGCCGTTCGGTCTCGGCGACGACCCGTCCCTCGGCGATGCAGATGAGCGCGTCGTGTGCTTCGAAGTCTTCGCGCCGTGCATAGAACGGCTCGTTGGCGGCCACGAGCGGCAGGTCGTTGGCATAGGCGAGATCGAGCAAAGCCGGTTCGACCTGTTTTGCTTCTGGCACGCCGTGGCGCTGCAATTCGACGTAAAGCCGGTCGCCGAAGATCGCGGCAAGCCGCGCACAGCGCGCCGCCGCAAGCTCCGTCTGCCCCGCGGCGATCGCGAGGTCGAGCGGCCCGCCCGGTCCCCCGGTGAGTGCGATCAGCCCTTTATGCCAGCTGTCGAGCGCCGCGACCTTCACATGCGCGGGCTCGCCCGACGGCGTGTCGAGAAACGCGCGCGAGGTGAGCTGCATCAGATTGCCGTAACCCTCCTCGCTGGCGGCGAGCAGCACGATGCGCGGATGCTTGACCGAATGGCCGCCGTGACGCGGGGCTTCCTGGTCTGCGAAATCCACCGAGACCGCGCAGCCGACGATCGGCTGGATGCCGCTGCCGGCGAGCTTGTCGGAGAATTCGAGCGCCCCGAACATGTTGTCGGTGTCGGTCAGCGCGAGTGCAGGCTGTCGGTCCGCTTTCGCGAGCTCCGCAAGACGCGCGATCGTCAGCGCGCCTTCGAGCAGCGAATAAGACGAGTGTACGTGCAGGTGCACGAAACCGGGGTCGGACACGGGTTCCTCGCGATTCTCAAAGCCGATCCCAAACTGGTCTCCCGGTTCGCCCAAGTCCATTGGCTTTCAAGCGCCCTCCCCGGCTTCCCCAGCATTCCGGTCACGGCTGCCTCACAAAAACGTGGTCCTGGCCGTGGCCGTTGTGGGCCCGGCGCCTGAAACCGCGCGTTCCGCGCACGCGTAATGGGCAAAGGCTGCCGTCCGGCAGTCCAGACAAAGCCAAGGGGAATGACATGTCAGCTTCGATGAAAGTTCTTGTCTCCGCCGTGCTGGTGGCGATAGCGACCCCCGCTCTTGCCCAGGACACCAGCCCGTGGGACCTGCGCGAGCGCAACGCCTACGTGATGGACATGCAGGGCAAGATGTGGTCGACGCGCGTCGGCGACAAAGGCATGACCATGCTGATGCGCAAAGCCAAAGCCGTGCCGCGCGGCACCACGTTCTTCACCAGCAATGGCCGCCTCTATATGGCGTCCGGGATGTTCGATCGCGCCGGCGGGTTCGCCGCGATGGGCGGGTACTGAGGCGAACCGTCCGCTCCCGCGATATTCATCGGGCCGCCCGTTCGGCGGCCCCCCTTCGCGCACCCACCGCATGCGCGGGGCGTCACAGAACTGCGATGACCTGCGCCCAGATCGCGATCATGCTGACGAACAACGCCAGCGAGGTCAGAGCGGCGACTTCTTCGACGGCGGACTTGAGCATGACTTCCTCCTGAGAACATAGAGGGAACATTGTTCCTATTATGTTCCAGGAGTCAACTGCGAACAGTGGTCCATTTTGATCTTTCTTTTCGCTTTCGGAGCCTCGCGGTTAACGGACGACTAACGGACTCGCGTTCACACCGCATTCAGACCGCAAGGCCCCCTCTGGTGCGCCGGGGTTAGACACCGGCCTAGCTTTGGGAGGACGCCATGTCCCGCAAATCGCTGATCCCATTTGTCACGCTCGCATTCCTCGCCGCCCCTGTCCTCAATGCCGCGAGTGCGGAGAGCACCGCCAAAACAACGACCGTCAAGTCGAGCAAGTCGAACACCAGCGACCGAATGGGTGGTGGCGGCGGCAAGGGAGGTGCGAACTTCCTGAATCCGCAACCCGAGCCGCCGGGAAAAGCGAAGGCAAAAAAAACGAAGAAGGCGAAAAACTAGCGAGCGACTTTCCGCCGTGGCCCCGGCCGATGCTGCGCGCGCTCGGCTTCAATAAGCGCCTGGGTCTCGGCGAGGTTGGCAAAACCGAACCGGTCGCGCGGCTGGCCGTAGCGGCGGCTCGCGTCAGCTGACCTCGACCACCCGGCCTTCCTGCAAGGTGACGCGCCGGTCCATGCGCGCCGCAAGTTCCATATTGTGGGTCGCAACGACGGCGGCGAGGCCGGACGCGCGCACGAGTTGCGACAAGACGCCGAACACGTGACCCGAGGTGCGCGGATCGAGGTTTCCGGTCGGCTCGTCGGCGAGCAGGATGCGCGGCGCGTTGGCGACCGCGCGTGCGATCGCGACGCGCTGTTGCTCGCCGCCGGACAGTTGCGACGGCCGGTGCTCCAGGCGCTCGCCCAAGCCCAGATAACCCAACAGCTCCCCGGCCCGCTTGCGCGCCTCTTTCCTCGAGAGCCCGCGGATCATCTGCGGCAGCATGACGTTCTCGACCGCAGAGAACTCGGGCAGCAGGTGATGAAACTGGTAGACGAAGCCGATCTCGGTACGGCGGATGCGCGTGCGCTCAGAGTCCGAGAGCGACGAGGTTGCGGTGCCGTCGATATAGACTTCGCCACTGTCCGGATGTTCGAGCAAGCCTGCGATATGCAGCAGGGTCGATTTGCCCGTGCCCGACGGCGCGATCAGCGCGACCGACTGACCCGGCCAGACCGCAAGCTCGGCGGACTTGAGAATGTCCAGTGTCGCCGCGCCTTGCGAATAGCGCCGCTCGATCGCGTGGAGGAAGACCGACGGCTCCTTGTCCTTGCGCGTCGTCTCACTCATAGCGCAGCGCCTCGACGGGATCGAGCCGTGCCGCACGCCAGGACGGGTAAAGCGTCGCCAGCAGCGAGAGCGTCAGCGCCATGACAACGACAGCCGTGGTCTCGCCGCCATCCATTTCGGCCGGCAGGCGCGACAGGAAATAAAGCTCGGGCGAAAACAGCTCGGTCCGGGTCATCCATGACAGGAATTGACGGATCGACTCCACATTCAGGCAGATCACCAGCCCGAGCAGGAATCCCGCGATCGTGCCGACCACGCCGATCGATGCGCCGGTGATCAGGAAGATACGCATGATCGACCCCTGCGTCGCTCCCATCGTGCGCATGATGGCGATATCGCCGCCCTTGTCTTTCACCAGCATGATCAGGCCTGAAATGATGTTCAGTGCCGCGATCAAGATGATCAGCGTCAGGATCAGGAACATCACGTTGCGTTCGACCTGAAGCGCGTTGAAGAAGGTTGCATTGCGCTGGCGCCAGTCGATCATGAAGATCGGCCGGTTGGCCGCATCGGTAACCAGGCGGCGGAACGACTCGATGCGGTCCGGATCGGTCGTGTAGACCTCGATCGCGGTCACATCGCCGGCGCGGTTGAAGTAGAGCTGCGCCTCGGGCAGCGGCATGAACACGATCGCACCGTCATATTCCGACATGCCGATCTCGAATACCGCCGCAACCTTGTAGGTCTTGATCCGTGGCGTCGTTCCCATCGGGGTCACGGCGCCGCGAGGGGCCACCAGCGTGATGTTGTCGCCGGCGCGCACCGAAAGCTGGTCGGAAAGCCTGCGACCGATCGCGAGCCCCTGCCCGCCGTCGAAGCCGTCCAGCGTGCCTTGCCGCAGGTTGTTGGCAACCGATCCGAGCTTGACGAGGTCGGCAGAACGGATCCCGCGCACCAGAACGCCGGCAGAATTGAACGGCGAGGACGCGAGCGCCTGGCCCTCCACGATCGGCGCCGCGAGCCGGATGCCACCGACCGCCGAGATGCGCTGCGCGACCGCGTCCCAGTCGGTGAGCGGCGTTTCCAGCGGCTGCACCAACAGGTGGCCGTTCAGGCCCAGGATCTTGTCCAGGAGTTCCTTGCGGAAGCCGTTCATCACCGCCATGACGATGATGAGTGTCGCGACCCCGAGCATAATTCCGAGGAACGAGAAGCCTGCGATGACCGAAATGAATCCCTCACTGCGCCGCGACCTCAGATAGCGCAACGACAGCATCCATTCGAAGGAAGCGAAGGGCCGGGTCCCGGTGGGATCGCGCATCAATGTCCGTCCAGTTCCGGCATTTTCACCCGATTCTGGCGGATTCGAGCCATCAAAGATCGCACCCGCCGGCAGCGCGTGAACAGATTTATCCGGCAAACCGCGCCACCGCTTGGTCCGGCGAGAGCATGGTTCGTGTGCCGTCGGCGCGGCTCTTCAACTCGATCTGGCCCGAGGCCAGCCCCTTCGGGCCCACGAGAATTTGCCATGGAATCCCGATCAGGTCTGCGGTCGCGAACTTCGCGCCCGGCCGTTCGTCGGTGTCGTGATAGAGCACGTCGCGACCGGCTGCCGTGAGGGCCGCGTAAAGCTGCTCGCACGCCGCGTCGGTTGCGGCATCGCCCTGCTTGAGGTTGAGGATCATCACGTCGAACGGCGCGACCGACGCGGGCCATTTGATGCCGTTTTCGTCATGGCAGGCTTCGATGATAGCAGCGACCAGGCGCGAGGGGCCGATCCCGTACGATCCACCGTGTACCGGCTTGTCCGTGCCGTCGGGACCCGTGACATGCGCCTTCATCGGAGCGGAGTACTTCGTGCCGAAGTAGAAAATATGGCCGACCTCGATACCGCGCGCCGCGATCTGCTTGTCCGGCGGTAGCGCGGCGTACTTGTCGGCCTCGTGCATGTCGGAGGTCGCGGCATAGAGCGCGGTCCACTCGTCGACGACCCGCTGCACGGCCGGAATGTCGTCGAAATCGACGCCTTCAGGAACCGCGAAATCGACATAGTCCCGATGGCAGAACACCTCGCTCTCGCCGGTCTCGGCAAGGATGATGAACTCGTGGCTGAGGTCACCGCCGATCGGCCCGGTATCGGCACGCATCGGGATCGCTTTCAGCCCAAGCCGCGCAAACGTGCGCAGATAGGCGATGAACATCTTGTTGTAGGAGTGCCGCGCACCGGCCTGATCGATGTCGAACGAATAGGCGTCTTTCATCAGGAACTCGCGCCCGCGCATAAGCCCGAAGCGCGGCCGCACCTCGTCGCGAAACTTCCACTGGATATGATACAGGTTGAGCGGCAGATCCTTGTACGAGCGCACGTAAGCCCGAACGATCTCCGTGATCATCTCCTCATTGGTGGGCCCATACAGCACGTCGCGGTCGTGGCGATCCTTGATGCGCAGCATTTCCTTCCCGTAGTCGTCATAGCGGCCGCTTTCGCGCCACAGGTCGGCTGACTGGATCGTCGGCATCAAAAGCTCGATCGCGCCGGAGCGGTTCTGCTCCTCGCGAACGACCTTGCAGACCTTGTCGAGAACCCGCAGGCCGAGGGGAAGGAACGCATAGATACCGGCCGCCTCCTGCCGCATCATCCCGGCGCGCAGCATGAGCCGATGCGAGACGATCTCCGCCTCTTTCGGCGTCTCGCGCAGGATGGGCAGAAAATAGCGGGACAGGCGCATGGCGACTCGGAGCTGAAGAGGAACGGCGCGTCCGAGTGAAACCGGAACGGCCGAGGAAACACAAGGGCCGCCAAGGCCTTCGCCAACCAGGCCTGGCGTCGCGCCGATGTCACTGCGACACGTAGGGAGGCCGCGCAGCGGCAGCTACTGTTTGCGTGTGTTTTCAGCTCTCTACGCGCAGGAGTTAAGGTCGTCGTAATTTAGTTGCGTGCTATTGTGTCGTGACAACCGAATCGTTTTCGGTTAGCGTCCCGGCGCGTGCAGTCAGGGTGAGTAGGGCGAGAACCGCGACTCAGGCTGCACGGTCCAAAGTACCTTCGTACTCAGCGGACCAAGTCTTGGGAGGGAGAGGGCCCGACGGCGCGAGAATATCGCTGCCGCCTCGACGATAAACAAAAAGCCTGCTCGAGTTACCGGCCCAAAAACGAGAAGACATCCGAGCAGGGCTTTGGCCCTGCTCATTTTTTTGTCCCACGCGCGGCTGTCGAGGCGAGCCAGATTCCGGCCGCGACGGCAATCAGGCCCAGCACCAGATTCCACCCGATTGGCTCGCTGACAATGACGGCGGCGAGCAACGAGGCTGCGATCGGATTGACCGTCATGGTGTTGGCGACGCGTGTCGGCGTCGTCATGCGCAGCGCCAGCACCCACAGAAAGAACGCGGCTGCGCCGCCGAACACTCCGAGATAGATCACCGCGATCCATTGCGGCGCACCGAACGCGCTCGAAACCGCGAAACCTCCACTCAAGAGTGCGACGACGACGAGGCACACAGCACCGGCTCCCATCGAGACGGTGACGAAACCGAGCGGCGAGGAACGCGCGATGAACGGTCGCGACCAGACGTTATAGAACGCCATGCAGAGCGTCGCGCCCACCATGATCAAATCGCCGCGCCACGCGCCCTGCGGCGCCGTCGCCAGGCCCGCAAGCAGCGCGAGCGCGACGCCCCCGACTGCGATGAGTACGCCGAGCGTCTTGCGCACGGTCAGCCGCTCGGCGCCAAGAAGTGCCGCGACCACCATGGTCCACAGCGGCAGCGTGGAGAGCGCGAGCGCGCCGCGCGCCGCCGCCGTATAGGCCATCGCAATATTGTAGAAGACGAAGAACAGCGCGAAGAACATGACGCCGAGCGCCGCGACCCAGAACCAGTCGCGCCCGCGCGGCAGCGCGCTGCGCAGCATCAGCGCGAGCGGCAGCAGCACCGCGAACCCGATGCCGAAGCGAAATGCCGCGATCGTCACCGGATCGATGACGCCGACCACGTAGCGCGTGACCGCCGCCGCCGTTCCACCGAACGTCGATGACAGCACCGCGATCAGGACGCCGATGCGTTCGTTCATGTCAGGCCCACGCATGATGAACCGTGCGGAAGCTTTTGGCCGCACGTAAAAGCGAAGACAATTACGTCGCAGATAATCGGGCGCGCTAAGCGTTCGCCCATTGGCGAAACAAGATGGCACTCGCGGCGTCCGATGGGAAGAAGCTTTCGATGCGGATTTCCTGCACGGTCACGTCCTGCGGCGTCCCAAGCGTCGCGATGGTGGTGAAGACGGCGAGACGCGTGTCGCCCTTGCAGAAATGAATGCTCAGCACCGGGCGGTGCGTTTCGAGCGGCACGACGCGCGCGAGCGGCGGCGCACCCGGGTAGGCGCTGAGGCGCTTCATCAGGTCAGCCGTCTCGTCCGTACCATCCGCGACAGCGTCGGCCTGCACGCTGCGCAGAAAGTGAACCGCGACCTCGTCCCAGTTCTCGATGAACGGACGCAGGACGTCCGGCGCGATCAGGGCGTCAGCGAGGTTCACCGCCCCCATCGGCGCGGCGCCGAGGAGGAATGCCACCAGCCGCCCCGCCCCATTGTTCGCTCGCAGCAGATTCCAGCGCCGGTCGACGACGAAAGCCGGATAAGGCTCCTGCTGCGCCAGCATGTAATCGAGCGCGCCGTTGATCTGCGCAAGCTCGGGCGCGGCGAGATCGCTCTGGCGCCAGACCGGCGCGAATCCAGCCGCGAGCATCAACGCGTTCTGCTGGCGCAACGGCAGATCGAGCACCGCGCACAGCCGCAGCACCATTTCGCGGCTCGGCTCTGCGCGCCCGGATTCGAGAAAGCTCAAATGACGCTGAGAAATTCCTGCCTCGCCGCTCAGCGCGAGCTGCGACAGCGCGCGGTGCTGCCGCCACCATTTCAACCGAGGTCCGAAGGGCTTTACCTTTGGGGTCATTGATTTTGCACCATCCCGCAACCGATGATGCACGCAAATCACCCACCGGAGGAGCCCTTCATGCAGCTCGAACCCCTGCCCTTTTCCAAACTGATGGGTATCGAGGTCGTCAGCGTGACGCCGGATCTCGTGATCGGCGAGTTGAGGGTGCGCGAAGACCTGTGCACGCGCCCCGCGGTGCTGCACGGCGGCGCCTACATGGCGTTCGCCGACACGATCGGGGCGGTCGCGACGGTCGCCAATCTGAAGGAGGGTGAGACCACCACGACGATCGAGAGCAAGACCAATTTCTTCGCCGCGATCCCGCTGGGCGACATGGCCCGCGCCGAATGCACACCGCTGCACAAGGGCCGCACCACGATGGTGTGGCAGACGAGGATCACGCGGGGGGATGGACGGCTCGCAGCGCTGGTGACCCAGACACAGATGGTGTTGAAGGCGCGAACCTAGCGCATGATCCCGAAAAGTGGACACAGGTTTTCGGAAAAGATCATGCGCAAGCAAAAGGAAAGCGGCTGGAGTCGGATTCAACGCAGTTGAATCAGAACCTAGCCAAGCAGTCCCCACAGCGTGCCGAGATCGTCGAGGCTCACCAGTTTGTAGACATAGACCGCCCAGCAGATTCCGAAAACGACTGCCGAGACGATCGTGGTCCAGATCAATTTGGCTTTCAGCGCCGGGACCGTGGGCGCGCCCGGATCGTGTCCCGGCTCAACCGCCTCGCCGGCCTCGGCTGCGTTGCGCACCCCGAACGGCAGCACGGTGAACAGGACCACCCACCAGATGACGAAGTAGATCGCGGCCGCGGTGGTCCATGCCATCAGAGCATGATCCCGAAAAATGGATACCGGTGTTCGGACAAGATCATGCCCCACCGATAATGCTACGCCTGCTCAATTTCCACCAGCGTGCCACAGAAGTCCTTCGGGTGCAGGAACAGCACGGGCCTGCCATGCGCCCCGATCTTCGGGTTGCCATCCCCAAGCACACGGGCACCTTGGGATTTCAGCTTGTCGCGCGCCACCAGAATATCGTCGACCTCGTAGCAGATGTGGTGGATGCCGCCGTCCGGATTGCGTTCGAGGAATTTCGCGATCGGCGAGTTCTCGCCGAGCGGCTCAAGCAGCTCGATCTTGGTGTTCGGCAGCGTGATGAACACCGTGTTCACACCATGGTCGGGCTGCGGCACCACGCCTGATACGTCCGCGCCGAGTGTGTCGCGGTAGAGTTTCGATGCCTTGGCGATGTCGCCGACCGCGATAGCGACATGGTTGAGACGGCCGATCATGATGCCTCCAGTCCGGCCCTGCGACTATACCGTGATCACCTGCACCAGGCATATCGGCTTCTTCTGCCATTGCGCCGCGATCGCGGCGCGCACGCCGCGCTTCACCGCCTCCTCGACCGCCTGTGGATCGCGGCGGCGCGGTTTGGGCAGCGACGCAAACGTTTCGACTGCGGCATCGTAGGCGATGTCGAACATCGGCCCCTTGTCGGCGGTCTGTTCCGGAATGCCGATCAGCTCCACGTCGGGATCGGCGAGCAGCTCGCCCTTGTCGGACAGGACCAGCGCCACGATCGCGATGCCGGAGAAGCTCAACCTCCGCCGGTCGGCCACCGTGCGCGCCTCGGCCGAGATGAGGAGCGCGCCGTCCTTGTAGAGACGCGCGGCTGGAACCTCGTCGATCAGGCCCGGATCCGGCGCCAGACGCACCACATCGCCGTCGCCGCAGAGGATGACCTCGCCGACGCCGGCGTCGCGCGCGAGCTTGGCGTGCTCGGCCAAATGCAGCGCCTCGCCGTGCACCGGGATCGCGATGCGCGGGCGCACCCACTGATAAAGCTCCGCCATCTCGGTGCGGCGCGGATGGCCGGAGACGTGCACCAGATGCGTCCGGTCGGTAATGACCTCGATGCCCTGCCGCACCAGCCCGTTGATCAGCCTGCCGACGGCCTTCTCGTTACCCGGAATGGTCCGGGAGGAGAAAATCACCAGGTCGCCGTGCGATAGCGTCACGTCGGGATGCTGGTCCTCGGATATGCGTGCGATCGCGGCCCGCGGCTCGCCCTGGCTGCCGGTACACAGTGCCACGACTTTATCACGCGGCAGGTAGCCGTAGGCCTCGACGCTGCGGAAATCCGCAATGCCGTCGAGATAGCCGGTCTCGCGCGCGACCTGCTCGACCCGCGCCATCGCACGCCCGACGACCACGACCTCGCGACCAGCGGCCGCGGCGGCTTCGGCGACAGCGCGCATGCGCGCCACGTTCGACGCGAACGTGGTGACCGCGATGCGCCCGGTGGCGCCGCTGATCAGTTCGCGCAGCGTTTTTGCAACGTCGGCCTCGGAGGGCGAGCGCCCCTCGCGGACCGCGTTGGTCGAATCCCCGATCAGCGCGAGGCAACCTTCGTCGCCAAGCCGCTTGAGCTTGGCCTCATCGGTCGGCGGGCCGATGATCGGCGTCGGATCGAGCTTCCAGTCGCCGGTGTGCAACACGTTGCCGAGCGGTGTGCGGATGATCAGCGAGTTCGATTCCGGGATCGAATGCGACACCGAGACCAGCTCGATATCGAACGGCCCGACATCGAAGCGGCTGCCGAGCGGCACGACTTTCACCGGCACGTCGACGCTGAGTGGCTCGCCGAGCCGCTTGGCCTCGAACAGCGCGGCGGTGAACGGCGTCGCATAGACCGGGCAACGCAGCTTCGGCCACAGGTCGAGCAGCGCGCCGAAATGATCCTCGTGCGCGTGTGTGAGCACCAGGCCGACGAGATTGCGCCGCTGTTCGATCAGGAACGCGACGTCGGGCATGATCAGGTCGATGCCGGGCAGATCATCGCCCGCGAACGATACGCCAATGTCGACCACGAGCCACTTGCGCTGACCGCCATCGCCGAGGCCGTAGAGCGCGAGATTCATCCCGATCTCGCCGACCCCGCCGAGCGGCACGAAGACGAGCTCCTGACGGCCCGCCATCAGGTGAAAACCTGTGGTGCAAACACTTCGCCCGCCGCGACGGCTTCCAGTTGCCCGGCAGGCAGGCGGAGCATCAGTCGACCTCCTTGATCGAGGGATTCGAACTTTCCGACAATCTCGCGGTCCGGCAGGCGGACCACGATGTCGCCTCCGATCCCGGCAGCATGGGCGAGCCATTCGGCACGGATCGCCGCAAAGGCTGCGCCGCGGTCCCACTGTGCGAGACGCCCCGCCATCGCACCGGATAGCGCACGAAACAATTCATCCGGCGTCGCCGAAACGCCATGGGCCGCGAACGCCGTCGCCGGATAGGCGGTATCGCGCGGATGATGCGCGCAATTCACCCCCACGCCCGCGACGGTCGCCGTGCGGCCACCGGCGCTTTCCGCCTCGATCAGGATACCGGCGAGCTTGGCGCCGTCGAGCAGCAGGTCATTCGGCCATTTGAGACGAAGGGCGGACGACAGCGATGGCGCCACCACGCTGACCGCGTCCCGCACCGCGAGTGCTGCCACAAAGCATAGTTCGGGCAGATGCGCCGCGGGCGCGGGGTCGCTCAGCAGCAGGCTCGCATGGAGATTGCCGGGCTCGGACGTCCAGACATTGCCGCGGCGCCCGCGCCCCGCCGTCTGGCGCACCGCGCTGATCCACAGCGGCCCGCGCTCACCGGCGCGCGCGCGGGCGATTGCCTCCGCGTTGGTCGAACCGAGCGTATCGAAGGAAATCAGGCTAGCGCCCGTAGCGCTCGCACTTGGATGAAGATGCATTTGCACACAATGACTTGGCCGCCGCGTCGGCAGCCGTGACTACAGGCGAAGGATAAGCAAAGAACAGTATCACGAATACGCCGCTGATCCCGAGCACGAACTTCAAAGCGCGGGGCATCGGCTCGAATGGCGCCACAGGCTCGTCAAAATACATCACCTTGACGATCGTGAGGTAATAATAGGCTCCAACGACACTCGCCAGCACGCCGAGCACAGCGAGAACGTAGAGCCCGGCCTTGATGGCGGCGAGAAACACGAAATACTTCGCGAAGAAGCCCGCCAGCGGCGGGATGCCGGCGAGCGAGAACAGCAGCACGCCGAAGAAAAACGCCATCGCGGGATTGGTGCGCGCGAGACCGGACAGATCCTCGATCTGTTCGACCGCCTTGCCCTCGCGCCGCATGGTCAGGATGCAGGCGAACGTGCCGAGCGTCATCGCGAGATAGATCGACATGTAGATGACGAGCCCCTGCACGCCTTCCGGGGTGCCGGCCGCAAGGCCTACCAGCGCAAAGCCCATGTGGCCGATCGACGAATAGGCCATCAGCCGCTTGATGTTGCGCTGGCCGATTGCCGCGAAGGAGCCCAATGCCATCGACGCGATGGCGACGAAGGCAACGATCTGCTGCCATTGCGGCGTGATCTCGGGAAACGCCATGATCGGCGCGCGTACGAAGATCGCCATCGCGGCAATCTTCGGCGCGGAGGCGAAGAACGCGGTGACCGGTGTCGGCGCGCCTTCATAGACATCCGGCGTCCACATGTGGAACGGCACGGCTGAAACCTTGAAACAGAACCCGGCGAACAGGAACACGAGGCCGAACGTCAAGCCGAGGCCGCCCTGCCCGGCCGCCTCTGCGATGCCGGCGAAGCTGACCGTGCCGGTGAAGCCGTAGATCAGCGAGGCGCCGTACAGCAGCATGCCCGAGGAGAGCGCGCCGAGAACGAAATATTTCAGGCCGGCTTCGGTGGATGCGACGGAGTCGCGGTTGCTCGCCGCCAAGACATAGAGCGCGAGGCTCATCAGTTCGAGGCCGAGGTAGAGCGCGATCAGATCGGCCGCCGAGATCAGCATCATCATGCCGGTGGTCGACAGCAGGATCAGGATCGGGAATTCGAACCGCTCCTGGCGCTCCGACGCGAGGTAATGGCGCGCGAGCAGGATCGTGGCAGCGGAGCCGATCAGCGCGAGAATTTTCATCACGCGCGCGAAGTCGTCGACCACGAAGCTGCCGCCGAAGGTGACGGTCTTGCCGGCAGGCAAGAGACAGACGAACGCCATCGCGGCGATCAGCAGCACGACCGATGCCGCGTTGACGGCCGGCGTCGCCTTCTCCCCGTTGAAGGCACCGAACATCAGCAACGCCATCGCGCCGAGCACGAGAATGATTTCCGGCAATGCCGGCGCGAGCGAGGGGAATGCGGCGAGCGCGTTCATTTCGCCGCTCCGAGCTCGGCGGCTTTCCGCGGCGCCACGGCTTGCTGGTAGTTCTCAAGCAGCTGCGCGACGGACGCTGCCGACATGTCGAGCACCGGCTTCGGATAGATGCCGAATAGGATGGTCAGTGCGACGAGCGGGGCAAATACCAGGATCTCACGTGGCCCGATGTCGCGCAGACCCATGAGCGCGGGCTTGGCCAGCGCGCCGAACACGACCTTGCGATAAAGCCAGAGCGCATAGCAGGCCGAGAGGATCACCCCGAAGGTCGCGATCGCGGCGACCGGAATGTTCGACTTGAACGTGCCGATCAGCGCCAGGAATTCGCCGACGAAGCCCGACGTTCCGGGCAGCCCGACATTCGCCATCGTGAAGATCATGAACACGAGCGCGTAGAGCGGCATGTTGTTGACAAGCCCGCCATAGGCGGAAATCTCGCGCGTATGCATGCGGTCGTAGACGACGCCGACGCACAGGAACAGCGCGGCCGACACGATGCCGTGCGAGATCATCTGGAAGATGCCGCCTGCGATCCCCTGCGTGGTCAGCGCGAAGATGCCCATGGTGACAAAACCCATGTGCGCCACCGACGAATAGGCGATGAGCTTCTTCATATCCTCCTGCACCAGCGCGACGAGCGAGGTGTAGACAATCGCAATGACCGACAGCGCGAAGACGAACGGCGCGAGGTCCATCGAGGCGTGCGGGAACATCGGCAGCGAGAAGCGCAGGAAGCCGTAGCCACCCATTTTCAGCAGGATTGCGGCAAGAATGACCGAACCCGCGGTCGGCGCCTCGACATGCGCATCGGGCAGCCAGGTGTGCACCGGCCACATCGGCATCTTCACCGCGAAGGAGGCAAAGAAGGCGAGCCACAGCCAGGTCTGCATGCCGTGCGGGAACGCATGTTTCATCAAGGCCGGAATGTCGGTCGTGCCGGCCTGCCAGTACATCGCCATGATGGCGAGCAGCATCAGCACCGAACCGAGCAGCGTGTAGAGGAAGAACTTGAAGCTCGCATAGACGCGGCGCGGCCCGCCCCACACGCCAATGATCAGGAACATCGGGATCAAGCCGCCCTCGAAGAACAGATAGAACAGCACGAGATCGAGCGCCGAGAACGTGCCGATCATCAGCGTTTCAAGCACCAGAAACGCGACCATGTATTCCTTCACGCGCGTCTGGATCACCTCCCAGCTCGCGATGATGCACAGCGGCATCAATCCGGTGGTCAGGATCACGAATGGCAGGGAAATGCCGTCCACGCCCATGTGATAGGAGGAAAGCCCCGCGAGCCACTCCCGCTTCTCGACGAACTGGAATTCCGGCGACGATGGATCGAACCGCCACACCAGCATGAGCGACACCGCGAAGGTGACGAGCGTGGTCCATAGCGCGGCCCAGCGCGCATTGCGGCGCACGATCTCGTCGTCGCCGTTAAGGCAGAAAATGAACAGGACGCCGAGGATCGGCAGGAAGGTCGTGATCGAGAGGATCGGCCAACTCGACATCAGTGGCCCCCGCTCGCGAACATGAACCAGGTGATCAGCGCCGCGATTCCGATCAGCATCGCGAAGGCATAGTGGTAGAGATAGCCGGTCTGCAGCCGCACGACGTTGCGTGTCACATCGAGCACGCGCGCGGACACGCCGTCGGGTCCAAGCCCGTCGATGATGCGCCCGTCTCCGCCCTTCCACAGCACGCGGCCGACCCACAGCGCGGGGCGCACGAAGATCAGGTCGTAGAGCTCGTCGAAGTACCACTTGTTCAACAGGAACTGATAGAGCCCGTCATGCTGCTTGGCCAGACTGTCCGGAATATCGGGCCGACGTATGTAGAACTGCCACGCGATCGCAAAGCCGATCGCCATCATCACCGTCGGCACGTAGGGGATCGCCCAGTGCAGTTCGTGCATGTCGTGCAGCACGTGATTGTCCGGGCCGAATTTCAGCGACTCGCGGAAGAACTCGCCGACGTGGTGGCCGGCGAACATCTCCTTGAACGGGAAGCCCGCGAGGATCGAGCCGGCGGCGAGGAAGATCAGCGGAATGAGGATCACCCACGGACTTTCGTGGGCGTGGTCGTAGGCATGCTTGTCGGCCGGTGTGCCGTGGAAGGTCTTGAATATCAGCCGCCAGGAATAGAACGAGGTGAGCAGCGCGGCGACGACGGTCATCACGAAAGCATAGGGCGCGAACGGATTGTGGCCGGCAGCGGCCGCCTCGATGATGGCGTCCTTGGAGAAATACCCGGCGGTGAGCGGGAAGCCGGTGAGCGCGAGCGTGCCGATCACCATGCAGACATATGTCACCGGCAGCTTGTCACGCAGGCCGCCCATTTTCCGGATGTCCTGCTCATGGTGCATCGCGTGAATCACCGAGCCTGACCCAAGGAACAGCAGGGCCTTGAAGAAGGCATGCGTGAACAGATGGAACATGCCGACCGAATAGGCGCCGACCCCCATCGCGACAAACATGTAGCCGAGTTGCGAACAGGTCGAGTACGCGACCACGCGCTTGATATCGTTTTGCACCAGCCCGATCGTGGCGGCGAAGAATGCGGTCGTCGCACCGACGAAGGTCACAACCGCCAGCGCCGTCGGTGCCAGCTCGAACAGCGGCGACAGGCGCGCCACCATGAACACGCCCGCCGTCACCATCGTGGCGGCATGGATCAGCGCCGATACCGGGGTCGGGCCTTCCATCGCGTCGGGCAGCCAGGTGTGCAGCAGGAATTGCGCGGACTTGCCCATCGCACCCATGAACAGCAGCAGACATATCAGCGTCAGCGCGTCGGCGTGCCAGCCGAAGAAGTTGATGGTCTTGCCGGTGAGCGTCGGCGCCTGCGCGAACACGGTGTCGAGATCGACCGCGCCGGTCATCACGAACACCGCGAAAATGCCGAGCGCGAAGCCGAAGTCGCCGACACGGTTGACCACGAACGCCTTGATCGCGGCCGCGTTCGCCTCCGGCTTGTGATACCAGAAGCCGATCAGCAGATAGCTCGCCAGACCGACACCCTCCCAGCCGAAGAACAACTGCACGAGGTTGTCCGCCGTCACCAGCATCAGCATCGCGAATGTGAATAGCGACAGGTACGCAAAGAAGCGCGGCCGGTGCGGATCCTCCTCCATGTATCCGATGGAGTAGAGATGCACGAAGGCCGACACCGTGTTCACCACGACCAGCATCACGGCGGTCAGCGTGTCGACGCGGATCGACCAGTCGACCTTCAGGTCACCGGAGACGATCCAGGCGAAGAGAACCTCGCGCGAATCCTGATGCGAGATGCCCACGCGCCAGAACGCGATCCATGAGAGCACCGCTGCGACGAACAGAAACAGGGTGGTGACAAGCTCCGCCGCGCGCGAACCGGCCGCAGGCGGTGCGTGCGGATGGTCCTCATGGGTGTCGTGGTGGATCACCGCGTGGTCGCCGTGGGGCGATGGCGCGCCGCCGCCGCCGTGCGCCCCGTGACCGTGTGCGTGGTTCGCGCCGTCGCCTGCACTGCCGCCGGGATGGCGCACGCGCGCGCCGGTCAGCGCGATGATCGCCGCGACAATGCAGCCGAGCAGAGGAAGGAAGACGATCGCCTGATACATGATGGGTGTTTCAGCCCTTCATCAGGTTGATGTCCTCGACCGCGATCGAACCACGGGCGCGATAGAACACGACGAGAATGGCAAGCCCGATGGCGGCCTCCGCCGCCGCGACGGTGAGCACCAGCAGCGCGAATACCTGTCCGACCAGATCTCCGAGGAAGGCCGAGAAAGCCACGAGGTTGATGTTTACGGCGAGCAGGATCAGCTCGATCGACATCAGGATGACGATGACGTTCTTGCGGTTGATGAAGATGCCGAGAATCCCGAGCGTGAACAGGATCGCCGCAACCGCGAGATAGTGTCCGAGCTCGATGGTCATGTGAGGCCCTCCCCCGGCCGCACCTTCACGACCTCCATGGCCTCGGCCTTGGTGCGGCGAACCTGCGCCGCCATGTCCTGCCGCCTGACCGGCACGCGATGGCGCAACGTCAGCACGATCGCGCCGACCATCGCGACCAGCAGCACGAGGCCCGCGGCCTGGAAGAAGTAGACATAGTCGGTATACAGCACGCGCCCGAGCGCCTCCGTGTTGTTCATCGTCTCGAGCGGCGGGATCGGTTGCTTGATCGCTTTCGGCACGCCGGCGCCGATCACCCAGCCGCCGACCACCAGCAGCAGTTCCACCAGCACCACCAGTCCGACGAATGCGCCCACCGGGAGATAGCTCAGGAACCCCTGCCGCAGCTCGGCAAAATCGACGTCGAGCATCATGACGACGAACAGGAACAGCACCGCGACCGCACCGACGTAAACGACGATCAGGATCATCGCGAGAAATTCAGCCCCGAGCAGAACGAACAGTCCCGACGCATTGACGAAAGCAAGGATCAGGAACAGCACCGAATGCACAGGGTTTTTGGCGGCGATGACCATGAAGGCCGACACCACGCAAACCCCGGCAAAGAGGTAGAAAAATAGGGCGGCGAGAATCATTCCAGTCTCATCAAGCCCGGCCGGGCGGCACGTTCCTAGCGCGGCAAAGCGCAGGCGTCTACCGGGCGAAACCGGTGTTCTTCACCCGGGCGCAAGGGCCTCGGCGGCGACGGATTCACGCCGCCTTTCCGGGGGCGGCAACTGCCGCCCACTTCCCCTTCGTTTCCTCCATCTCGGCGAACAGCCAGTCGCGGAACGCGCGCACCCTCGGGCGTTGCTCGTGCCCCTTGGGACACACGAAATGATAGGCCGAGGGCAGCGGCAGTTCGGGGCCGAAGGGGCACACGAGCCGCCCCGCATGCACGTCGTCGGAGGCGATCAGCTTGTGTGACAGCGAGACGCCCGCCCCGGCGACCGCGGCATCGAGGGCATGATCCGCGACGTTGACCTTGAGCCCGCGCGTCGCGTCCCCCTGCAATCCGGCGACCGCGAACCAGTCAGCCCAGATCGGCGGCGCGTGCATCGAGGTCAGGAATTCGTAATGGATCAGCGGAAACCGCGGCAGGTCGGCGACGCTGCGCAATCCCTGCTCGACCAGACGCGGCGAGCACAACGGCAGCATGGAATCGTCAGACAGCTTCTCGGCGTAGCAATCCGGCGGGGCGCGCTTGCTCAGGCGAATCGCCACGTCAACGCCTTCGGTGGCGAAATCGGCCAATTTGAGCGTCGCCGACACGCGCGCGTCGACTTCCGGATGCGCGTGGAGGAAGCGCCACAGCCGCGGCATCAGCCACTTGGCAACGAGTCCGGGCGTCGCCGAGATGACCAGCACGTTGTTGTCGCGTGACCGGTCGAGTTGCTCTACCGCGCCGCGCACGCTCTCAAAGCCGGAATGCAGGCCGGGGTAGATCAGCCGACCGGCATCGGTGAGTTCGATTGACCGGGTGCGGCGGTGAAACAGCGGCACGCCGAGTTGCTCTTCCAGGGCGCGGATCTGATGGCTGAGCGCCGCGGGCGTGACGTGCAGTTCATCGGCCGCTTTGGCAAAGCTCAGGTGCCGGGCAATTGCCTCGAAGGCACGCAGCGCGTTAAGCGGAGGAAGGGGCTTTCTAATCATGAGATTATCTCATCTATCCGGCAAGATAATATCGCTTGTCGGCAGCTCATTATAGCGCAATCTCCCGCTCATGAGATGAGAATTACTCATCTATAAGATTGATGGAGGCCATTCATGGCCATGATCGATGTACCCGCGCAGTATCTCGCCCTCGCCCCTCTCGCGGGTTGGCCGGAAGCAGCCCGCGCGAGCGAGCCGCTTGGGGCGTTTGGCCGGGCTGCGACGCGCTTTCTGGCCTGGCGCGCGCAACGCGAGACCTTGCGGTTGTTGAACAGGGTCGACATCGCGACGCTGCGCGACCTCGGCATCACCGATATCGAGTTGACCGTCTACGGCGATCCATCCGACCGCATGCGCGGCTATGATCGCAACTGGTGGCGCCGGAAATAACGGCGCCCGTCAGTTCTTTCAGTTCTTCCGGGCTAGCAGCCGGCGGATGGCCCGAAGCGGCGCAGTCGCCCTCCACGAGGCGCTCGCGCGCATTCTGTCGCGCTGCTCGAGCAGGCTCTCGTAGCTCTCCGTGACCCGCCGCATCGGCACCTGCCCGGGAATGGGGGCTGCCGTACCGCCCCAGGCGACCCAAATGGCGTCTGTCTCGCGGACCACGAAGTTCTCGATCTTCAGTCCATGGCGGAACAACTGGGAAAGCTCGACGCGGTCGTAATAGTGGTGCCAATGGCCCGGCTCGCCGCGAACCTGACGATCAATTTCCGCTGAAAACGGCTCCTCGACGGCCCTGAGTTCATCCCAGTTGAGCAAATGCACGACCGCGCGTCCCGTCGGCTTGAGGCACCGCGTGATCTCACGAAAGATGTTGTAGGCGAACGGCTTCGGCACGTGCTGGATTGCCGCGACCGAATAGAAAAGGTCAACGCTGCGGTCCGCGAACGGAAATGTCGTGCCGTCGTAGTGACGGAAGTCGAACCGTTCCACAGCCAATCCGTCGCGCGCGACGCGGCGGCGCGCGTGCTCGATCATGCCCTTCGACACATCCAGCCCGATAACCTTCGATATGCCGGTGCGATCGGCGAAGGATTGCATGATGTAGCCGACGCCGGGGCCGATCTCGACGACGGTCGCGTCCTGCCCAACCTTGACCCAGTCGAACAGGCGGAACATTTCCGTGACGTAGCCCGCGGCTCGCGCATGCAGCTTGTCGAGCGGAACCCCGTCATGGATATCGGCTTCGACGGCGTCGAGCGGACGGTTCGATTCTTCCCAGACTGAAAACGCGGGACTCGTCATCGTTACAAACGCCGGTTGCCGCATACGCGAAGAAGGCGGGAGCCGATCCCGCCTTCCGACTTTTGCTCATTTCGGTCCGCCTTTGCAAGCGAGCGGGAGGCTAGGCCAACTGGTCTCCGATCGGCAGCTTGCGGATGCGCTTGCCTGTCGCCGCGAAGATCGCGTTGCACAGCGCCGGCGCGAAAGGTGGAACGCCCGGCTCGCCGACGCCGCTCGCGGGTACATCGATCGTATGCTCGACAATGTGCACGCGGGTCTCCTTCGGCGATTCATCGATCCGCACGATCGGGAAATCGTTGAAGTTTCCCTGCTCGACGCGACCATCCTTGAAGCTGATCTCGCCGTACTTGGCGAGCGTCAGGCCCATCACGGCCGCACCCTCAATCTGCGAGCGCACGCGTTCCGGATTGACGCAGAAACCGCAATCGACCGCCGTATCGACGCGTGGCACCGTGATGTTTCCCTTGGCGTCCACCTCCACCTCGACCACGGTCGCGATGTAGCTCACGAACGAGCGATGCGCCGCGATGCCGAGGCCCCTGCCCTTGGGCAACGGCCTGCCCCAACCCGCCCGCTCTGCGGCCAACTCCGCGACCTTGCGCAGCCGTCCGGTATCGATCGCGTAGGTCTCGAACGGCTCGCCGTAGTTCCACCACTCGGTGGTCACCTGCTTGCGCGGGTCGACGATGCGGGCCGGCCCAATCAGCTCGAGCAGGAAATCCTTCGGATCCTTGCCGAGCGCCGCCGCGATCTCGGCGACGAACGACTGGGTCGACCAGGCGTGCATCACGTTGTTCACCGAACGGAACCAGCCGATGCGTGTGTGGCTCTGCGCCTCGCCGCTCTCCATCCGGATGTTCGGCACGTCGAACGGCGTATCGACCCATCCCATGCCGAGTTCGATGTCGAAGGGATGTTTCGGGTCGGGCGCGAAGGTGGAGAGAATGCTGGGCGCCGCGCTGCGATGCCGCCATGCCACGACCTTGTTGCCGGCGTCGAGACCCGCCTCGAACCGGTCGACCGTCACGGTATGATAGAAGCCGTGGCGCAGGTCATCCTCACGCGTCCACACCACCTTGACCGGCGCGCCGCCGATCTCGCGCGAGATCCACGCTGCCTCGATCGCGAAGTCGCACTTCGATTTGCGCCCGAAGCCGCCGCCGAGCAGCGTGGTGTGTACCACCATCTCCTCCGGCTTGATGCCGAGCGCCTTCGCGATATCGTCGCGTGCGCCGCCGGGACTCTGCACCGGCGCCCACACTTCCCATCTGCCGTTCTGCTGACGCGCGACCGCGGCCGGCGGCTCCATCGTCGCGTGCGCAAGGTGCGGTGCGTAATATTCCGCCGTGATCACACGTGCGGCGGATTTCAGCGCCGCGTCTGCATCACCCTGCTGGCGCTCGAGCTTGCCGGGCTTGCGCACCTGTTCTTCGAGCAGCGCCTTGTAGGTTTTAGAGTTGTAGGACTTGTTCGGCCCGTCGTCCCAGACGATCTTGAGCGCGTCACGCCCCTTCAGCGCCGCCCAAGTATTCGCCGCGATCACCGCAACACCGCCGAGCGGGTTGAATTTCGCGGGCGCGGGCGTGCCATCGAGCTTCACGACCTTCTCGACACCCGGGATCTTCATCGTCTCGGCCGCGTCATATGACGCGACCTTGCCGCCGACGACCGGAGGCCTTGCGACGACCGCGTATTTCATGCCGTCGAGCCGGATATCCTGGCCGTACATGGCGTGCCCGGTCGTAATGTCCGCCAGATCGACGACCGGAATGTTGCCCTTGCCGATGTAACGGAAGGCGCCCGGGTCCTTGAGTTGCACCTGGTCGGCCGCCGGCGTCGGCAACGCGGCGGCCGCCGCCGCCACCTCGCCATAACCGAGCCAACGTCCTGACACCGCGTGGATCAGTTCGTGATTCTTCGCTTCGACCTCGGCAACCTCGACGCCCCACCGGTTGGCAGCGGCCTGCTGCAACATCATCCGCGCCATGGCGCCGCACAGCCGCATGGGCTGGATGAAATGCCGCACGCTGCGCGAGCCGTCGGTGTCCTGGTTGCCGTAGGTCTTCTCATCGCCAGGCGACTGCTTGATGCGAACCCTTGCCCAGTCGGCTTCGAGTTCGTCGGCTACGATCATCGGGAGGGTGGTGCGCGCGGCACCAGTGCCCATCTCGGCGCGAGCCGCGACGATCGTCACAGTACCGTCGCGCGCAATCGACACGAAGATGTGAGGATCGCTTACCGTGCCGTTCGGCATCTTGTCGGCGCCGGTGGCATATCCCAGCGCATCGCGCACCGCGGGGAATTGCGCGGCAAGCACGAGGCCGCCCGCCGCGAGGCCTTTGAGCAAACCGCGGCGGCTCACATTGGTGATGACCGGAATTTCATGAGTGCGATGAATGGTCATGTCAGGCCCCCTTCGCGGCGGCACGCACGGCCGCATGGATGCGCTGGTAGCAACCGCACCGGCAAAGATTGCCCGACATCGCGTCGGTAATCTCCTTGTCGCTCGGCGCGGGCTTTTGCTTGAGCAAGGCCGCCGCCTGCATGATCTGCCCGCACTGACAGTAGCCGCATTGCGGCACACCGAGATTGCGCCAGGCGACCTGAACCGGGTGATTGCCTTGCGGGTCGAGCCCCTCGATCGTGACCACCGCCTTGTTGCCGACGTCCGACATCGGAACACCGCAGGCGCGCACCGCTTCGCCGTTCATGTGCACGGTGCACGCACCGCACAATGCAACACCGCAACCGAACTTCGTGCCGGTCAACCCAAGTTCATCGCGCAGGTACCACATCAGCGGCATCGACGGATCGCCGTCGAACGACCGCTGCTGCCCATTCACACTGAGGTTGACCATGCTGTCCTCCCTTGATGGACCCGAAAGCGCGTTCATGTGCGCATGAGAAATCGGGCACAGGACCGTCCATCGACGGCCGCTGACAAGACATTTGGACACCTGGATTGATCACCGGGGCCCCGCATAGTCCGGTTGTGCCCAGCATTTCTGGGTACCGATGATCGAAGACCCGGATTGGAATTATTTCAAGGCGAAGGCGGCGGGACGCCGTTCACGAATTCGCGACGCGGGATGAAAGACCGGTGGGCAGCAAGGGGGCGGCAGACCGGGTCGTCACCGGTACGGTGCGTCCAGCTCCATGTTCTTGGCGATCTCGCGTTCCCAGCGGTCGCCGTTCGCGAGCAGGCGCTCCTTGTCGTAATAAAGTTCCTCGCGGGTTTCGGTCGCGAATTCGAAATTCGGGCCCTCGACGATCGCGTCCACCGGGCAGGCCTCCTGGCAAAGCCCGCAATAGATGCACTTCACCATGTCGATGTCGTAGCGCGTGGTCCGCCGCGTGCCGTCATTGCGGCGCGGGCCGGCCTCGATCGTGATCGCCTGCGCGGGGCAGATCGCCTCGCACAGCTTGCAGGCAATGCAGCGCTCCTCGCCGTTCGGATAGCGGCGCAGCGCGTGCTCACCGCGGAAGCGCGGCGAAATCGGCCCCTTCTCGAACGGATAATTCAGGGTCGGCTTCGGTTTGAAGAAATAGCGCATCGACAGGAAGAATGCCGAGACGAACTCCTGCAGGAACAATGCGCGCGCCGCGTGATCGAGTTCATGACCTAACCCTTCACTCGCCAAGCATCGGTCCGAGCAACCGCTGTCCCAACATATAGCCGCCCGACCCGAAGGCGACGAACCCGACGCTGAGGATCAGCCGCCGCATCACGCCGAGCTTGAACGCCAGGTCCCCGCGCTGCGCCGCGGTCTCTCTTGGCGCGATCGAGATCAGCCGCTGCTGAACCGACGGAATCAACGCGATGTACGCCGCGAAACCCGCCACGAGCGCGACCGCCCCACCGACCAGTCCCGCAACCGAGTAATCCATTCCCGGTCCTCATTTCGGCGCGAGCCCGCCGAACTGCAATACCGCGGCGACGATCACCACCATCGCAAGCGAGAGCGGCAGGAACACCTTCCAGCCGAGCCGCATGAGTTGATCGTATCGATACCGCGGTACGAACGCCTTCACCATCGCGAACATGAAGAAGACGAACAGCGCCTTGAGCGTGAACCAAATGACACCCGGGACCCAGGTGAACGGCGCGACCGGGACCGGCGGCAGCCATCCGCCCATGAACAGGATCGTGGTCATCGCGCACATGGTCGCGATCGCCACGTATTCGCCGAGCATGAACATCATGTAGGGCGTCGAGCCGTACTCGACCATGAAGCCCGCGACGAGTTCCGACTCCGCCTCGACCAGATCGAACGGCGGACGATTGGTCTCGGCCAGCGCAGAGATGAAAAAGATGATGAACATCGGGAACAGCCACAGCCAGTACCAGCCGAGCAGTCCCCATTGGGAGTTCTGCGCCTCCACGATGTCGGTGATGCGCAGCGAGCCGACGCACAGCAACACCGTGATGATGACAAAGCCGATCGAGACTTCGTAGGAGACCATCTGGGCGGCGGAACGCAGCGCGGCGAGGAACGGGTACTTCGAGTTCGACGCCCAGCCCGCCATGATCACGCCGTAGACCATCAGCGAGGAGACCGCGAAAATATAAAGAATGCCAACGTTGATGTCGGCGATCACCCAGCCGAGATCGACCGGGATCACCGCCCAGGCGGCGAGCGCGAGCACGCAGGTGACCAGCGGCGCCAGCAGGAACACGCCCTTGTTGGCAGCTGCGGGAATCGTCGGCTCTTTCAGAACGAACTTCAGCAGATCCGCGAAGGACTGAAGCAGGCCCCAGGGGCCGACCACGTTCGGGCCGCGCCTGATCTGCACCGCCGCCCAGATTTTCCGGTCGGCGAGCAAGACATAGGCGATGGCGACCAGCAGGATCACCAACAGCAACACGGACTGTGCCACCATCACGATCAGCGGCCAGAGGTAAACGGTCCAGAGTTCGGCCATCGCTTTACTCCGCCGCGGTGAGCGCACGCTCGCCGCGCGCAAGCGCCGAACATTCGCCCATGATCGCGGACGCGCGCGCGACCGGATTGGTGAGATAAAAGTCGGATACCGGGGAGCGGAACGGCGCCTTGTCGGGCGTGCCACTGCCGGTGAGTTTCTCGATGTCGGCCGGGCTGCCCGGCGCGATCTGGTCGATCCGCGCAAGATGCGGCACGGCTTTGAACAGCGCCGCGCGCAGCGCACCGAGCGAGTCATGGGGCAGCTTCTGGCCAAGCACGTCCGACAGCGCACGCAGGATCGCCCAGTCCTCACGCGCATCGCCCGGCGGGAACGCCGCGCGCGCCGCCATCTGCACCCGCCCCTCGGTGTTCACATAGAGGCCGGACTTTTCCGTATAGGCAGCACCCGGCAGGATCACGTCTGCGCGGTGCGCACCGCGATCGCCATGCGTGCCGATGTAGACCGTGAAGGCGCCAGGCGCGATGTCGATCTCGTCCGCACCCACCAAGAACACCACATCGAGTGCGCCGGGCTTTGCCATGTCGAGCGCCGACTTGCCGCCCTGACCTGGAACAAATCCGATGTCCAGAGCGCCGACGCGCGATGCAGCGGTATGCAGCACCGAGAACCCGTTCCAGCCATCCTTGATTGCGCCCACCGCAACCGCGGACTTCGCCGCCATCGCAAGGATCGCGGCGCCATCGGGACGCGCAAGCGCACCCTGCCCGATCAGCCAGATCTGGCGCTCAAGCTGCGCCTTGTCGTGGTTCATGAAGGTCGCGAGCGTTTCCGGCCCGGCGCCGAGATAAGCGTAGTCGTAAGTGAGATCCGCCTTCTCGCCGATCACGCCGATCTTCAGGTTCGTTGCGCGCCAGCGCTTGCGAATGCGCGCGTTGAGCACGGGCGCCTCTTTGCGCGGGTTGGCGCCGATGATCATGATGCCGTCGGCCTGGTCGATTCCGGCAATCGTCGCGTTGAACAGATAGCTCGCGCGACCCTTGGACGGATCGAGCGCAGCACCGTCCTGGCGGCAGTCGATGTTCGTGACGCCGAGCCGCCCCATCAGCTCTTTCAGCGCGAACATCTCTTCGACCGCCGACAGATCGCCCGCAATCGCGCCGATGCGGTCGGCTTTCGCGGTCGCCACCTTGGCGGCAATGGCCGCAAATGCCTCGCTCCACGTGGCCGGCACCAGCCGCGCGCCGCGGCGAATGTAGGGTTGGTCGAGCCGCTGCGTGCGCAAGCCGTCGACGACATGACGCGTCTTGTCGGAGATCCACTCCTCGTTCACGTCCTCGTTGACGCGCGGCAGGATCCGCATCACCTCGCGTCCGCGCGTATCGACGCGGATCGCCGACCCGAGCGCGTCCATCACGTCGATCGACTCGGTCTTGTTCAGCTCCCACGGCCGCGCCGCGAAGGCATAGGGCTTCGAGGTCAACGCTCCGACCGGGCAGAGATCGACCACGTTGCCCTGCAGCTCGGAGGTCATCGCGCTTTCGAGATAGGTCGTGATCTCCATGTCCTCGCCGCGCCCGATCGCGCCGAGCTCCGGCACGCCCGCCACCTCGGTCGCAAAGCGTACGCAGCGCGTACAATGGATGCAGCGGTTCATGATCGTCTTGACCAGCACGCCGATGTACTTGTCTTCGACCGCGCGCTTGTTCTCGTGATAGCGCGTCGCGTCGACGCCGTAGGCCATCGCCTGGTCCTGCAGGTCGCACTCGCCGCCCTGATCGCAGATGGGACAGTCGAGCGGATGATTGATCAGCAGGAATTCCATCACGCCTTCGCGCGCCTTCTTCACGAGCGGCGTGCGTGTTTTCACCTCGGGTGGCTCGCCCTTCGGTCCGGGGCGGCAGTCGCGCACGCCCCAGGCGCAGGATGCGACCGGCTTCGGCGAGCCGGAGAGCTCGACCAGGCACATGCGGCAATTGCCCGCGATGGACAGCCGCTCGTGGAAGCAGAAGCGCGGGATTTCGGCACCTGCCGCCTCGCACGCCTGCAGCAGCGTGTATTCGGGCGGAACATCGATTTCTGTGCCGTCGACGATAAGCTTGGTCATGTTACCGCCATGCCATCCAGATCAGCAGCGCTGCCGCGATTGTGAGGCTCGCCGCGATATCGAACCGCGCGAGCCACGTGAGCGTGCGCCAGAACCGTTCTGTGTGTGTCATCGCGGTCATGCGCAGCGCGCCGTCTTCCAGAGTTGCGCGGACGCGAGCCCCTCCCAGCCGAAGGCGTGCTCGCTCACACCGTGTTTCTGCAGATGCTCGAGCCGGTCGATCGCTTCCTGGATGCTCGGCTTGTGCCCGGCCGGCACCCACCACATCACGAAATAGCGCTCGTCCATCTTCTCGAACCACTCGTGGCGCTGCGCGTAGAAGCGCTTGTGCACGGTCTGCCACACGTATGTCTCGAGCGACCCGACATTCTCCCACACCGACATGTTGACCGCCATCATCGGGTCGCCGTCATACGGCCGCGTGCTGGTGGCGTTGCCGCTCTCGTCCTGATAGCGCCACACGAAGCCGGGCGTGCGTTCGGCGAGGGCGTTCACGAATGCCAGATTGTCGACAAAACCGGCCATGCGCGGATCGCCGATCTCGAAGCGGATGCGCCCGATGTTCAGTTGCGCGAGGTGGTGGTTGGCCGGCTGCTGCATCGCGCTCACTCCGCTGCCACGCGCACCGGCTCGGGATGCGGGTTCGCCGTGTACTGGTCGATGCGCCGCTCGATCTCGTGACTGAAGTGGCGCAGCAGGCCTTGCACCGGCCAGGCAGCGCCGTCGCCGAACGCGCAAATGGTATGGCCCTCGATCTGCTTGGTCACGTCCATCAGCATGCCGATCTCGCGCTTGTGCGCGCGGCCCTCGGCCATCCGCATCAGCACGCGCCACATCCAGCCCATGCCTTCGCGGCAGGGCGTGCACTGGCCGCAGCTCTCGTGCTTGTAGAAATACGAGATGCGCGCCATCGCGCGGATGATGTCGGTCGACTTGTCCATCACGATCACGGCGGCAGTGCCGAGCGCCGACTTCTTGTCGCGGCAGCCGTCGAAATCCATCAGCAGCGTGTCGGCCTGATCCGGGCCGGCCGGTACCAGCGGCATCGATGAGCCGCCGGGAATGACCGCGAGCAGATTGTCCCAGCCCCCGCGCACGCCGCCGGCATGCCTCTCGAGCAGTTCGCGCAGCGGGATGCCCATGGTCTCTTCGACATTGCACGGCCGCTCGACGTGACCGGAGATGCAGTAGAGCTTGGTACCGGTGTTGTTCTGCCGCCCGAGCGACGAGAACCAGGCCGCGCCACGGCGCATGATGTCGGGCGCCTGCGCGATCGTCTCGACGTTGTTCACGGTGGTCGGGCAACCGTACAGCCCCATGTTCGCCGGGAAAGGCGGCTTCAGGCGCGGCTGGCCCTTCTTGCCTTCGAGGCTCTCGAGCAGCGCGGTCTCCTCGCCGCAGATGTAGGCGCCGGCGCCGTGGTGCACGTACATGTCGTAGTCATAGCCGGAGCCGCAGGCGTTCTTGCCGAGCAGTCCGGCCTCATAGGCCTGGTCCACCGCGGCCTGCAGGCGCTCGCGCTCACGGATGAACTCGCCGCGCACATAGACGTAGCAGGCGACCGCGCCCATCGCGAAACCTGCGATCAGGCAGCCCTCGACGAGAAGATGCGGATCGTGCCGCATGATCTCGCGATCCTTGCAGGTGCCGGGCTCCGACTCGTCGGCGTTGATGACCAGGTAGCTCGGCCGCCCGTCTTTCGACTCCTTCGGCATGAACGACCACTTCATGCCGGTCGGAAAGCCGGCGCCGCCGCGCCCGCGCTGACCCGACGCCTTCATCTCGTTGATCAGCGCATCGCGGCCGCGCGCGAGAATATCCTTCGTGCCGTCCCACGCGCCGCGCTCGCGCGCCCCCTTCAGGCCCCAGTCGTGGTAGCCGTACAGGTTCCTGAAGATGCGGTCCTTGTCTTCGAGCATCAGACCTTCTCGGATTTCAGCGTGGTCGGTCCGCCGATCGGCGCGGAAAACTGGCGGTCGATCTGCGGTCCCGGCTTTGCCGGCTTGCCGTTCACGAAGCCGTCGAGCACCTTCTCGAAGCTTGCGGCGGTCAAATCCTCATATGTGTCGTTCCAGATCAGCACCATCGGAGCATTCACGCACGCACCGAGGCACTCGACCTCTTCCCACGAATAGTTGCCGTCGGCCGAGACGTGCAGCGGCTCCTCATGGATGCGCCGCTTGCACACCTTGAACAGCTCCTCGGCGCCGCGCAGCATGCAGGGCGTGGTGCCGCACACCTGTACGTGGGCTTTCTTGCCGACCGGCGCGAGCAGGAACATCGTGTAGAACGTCGCGACCTCGAGCACGCGGATATTCGCCATCCCGAGGATCTGTGCGACGCACTCGATTGCGGCCTTCGGCAGCCAGCCGTCGTGCTGCTCCTGCGCGCGCCACAGCAGCGGGATCACCGCCGATTGCTGGCGCCCTTCCGGGTAACGCGCGATCACCTTGTCGGCCCAGGCGCGATTCTCTGCCGTGAAGGCGAACTCCTTCGGCTGCTGCTCGGGCGGTGCGAGGCGGCGGTTGGCCATTAGCGATCAACCTCCCCGAACACGATATCTAGCGACCCGAGAATGGCCGACACGTCGGCCAGCATGTGGCCGCGGCACATGAAGTCCATCGCCTGCAAGTGCGCGAAGCCGGGCGCGCGGATCTTGCATTTGTAGGGTTTGTTGGTGCCGTCGGCGACGAGATAGACGCCGAATTCGCCCTTCGGCGCCTCGACCGCGGCATAAATTTCGCCGGCCGGGACGTGGAAACCTTCGGTATAGAGCTTGAAGTGATGGATCAGCGCTTCCATGGAGCGTTTCATCTGCCCGCGGTTGGGCGGCACGATCTTGTTGTCGACCACCGACACCGGCCCTCGCCCCGACGGCTCGCGCAGCTTGGCGATGCACTGCTTCATGATGCGGATCGACTGACGCATCTCCTCGACGCGGATGCAGTAGCGGTCGTAGCAGTCGCCGTTCTTGCCAATCGGGATGTCGAAATCCATCTCGGCGTAGCATTCGTAGGGCTGCGACTTGCGCAGGTCCCATGCAGCGCCTGAACCGCGCACCATCACGCCGGAGAAACCCCATTTCCACGCGTCCTCGAGCGAGACGACACCGATGTCGACGTTGCGCTGCTTGAAGATGCGGTTGCCGGTGAGCAGCGTTTCGAGGTCGTCGCACACCGTGATGAAGGGATCGCAGAACGCCTCGATGTCGTCGACCAGTTTCGGCGGCAGGTCCTGGTGCACGCCGCCGACGCGGAAGTAGGCCGCGTGCATGCGCGAGCCGGACGCACGCTCGTAGAACACCATCAGCTTCTCGCGTTCCTCGAAGCCCCACAGCGGCGGGGTAAGCGCGCCAACGTCCATCGCCTGCGTGGTGACGTTGAGAATGTGGGACAGAAGCCGGCCGATCTCGCAGTAGAGCACGCGGATCAGCTGCGCACGGCGCGGCACCTCAAGGCCGAGCATCCGTTCTGCAGCAAGGCAGAACGCGTGTTCCTGATTCATCGGCGCGACGTAGTCGAGCCGGTCGAAATAGGGGATCGCCTGCAGATAGGTCTTCTGCTCGATCAGCTTCTCGGTGCCCCGATGCAGCAGCCCGATATGCGGATCGACCCGCTCGACCACCTCGCCGTCCAGCTCCAGCACCAGGCGGAGCACGCCGTGCGCCGCCGGATGCTGCGGCCCGAAGTTGATGGTGAAGTTGCGCATCGCGGGTGCGTTCATCGCTCAAGACTTCACGTAATAGAGAATGGCCCCGCCGAGGATCACCCCGAGCGCGAGCCACGGCGCACGGCGGTCGAAGTCGTCGCGCAGCAGACCGAGCGCCGCGACCTTCCGGTAGACCAGCCACCCGAACGTCCCGACCGCGACGGCCACGATCGTCGCGGCGAGGATGAGTTGCGTGTCGAACGACTGGCTCATACCTCAGCTCGGCTTTGCCGCTTTCTCGTCGCCTGGCAGCACGTAGTCGGTGCCTTCCCACGGCGAGAGGAAATCGAAATTGCGAAACTCCTGCGCGAGCCGTACCGGCTCGTTCACCACACGCTTTTGCTCGTCGTCCCAGCGCACCTCGACGAAGCCGGTGAGCGGAAAATCCTTGCGCAACGGATGTCCCTCGAAGCCGTAGTCGGTGAGCAGACGGCGCATGTCGGGATGATCGGTGAACATCACGCCATACAGATCCCACACCTCGCGCTCGAACCATTCGGCGCCGGGAAATTCCGAGAAGATCGACGGCACCGGCGTCGCCTCGTCGGTCTGCGTCTTGATGCGGATGCGCGTGTTCTGGCGTGGCGACAGGAAATGATACACGACGTCGAAACGCTTTTCGCGCGCCGGCCAGTCGATGGCGGTGACGTCGATGAAGCTGATGAACTGGCAGCGCGGGTCGTCGCGCAGGAAGGCCACGACCTTCACGATCTCGGCGGCTTCGGCTGTCACGGTCAGGTCACCGTAGGCGACCGCGTGGCCGGTCACCGCGCCGGGCAGCGCCGCGACGATCGCCTCGCCCAATGCGTTGAGAGCTTCGCTCATTACCGTTCAATCGTCCCGGTGCGGCGGATTTTCTTTTGCAGAAGCAGCACGCCGTACAGCAGCGCTTCCGCGGTCGGCGGGCAGCCCGGTACATAGATATCGACCGGCACGATGCGGTCGCATCCGCGCACCACGGCATATGAGTAGTGGTAGTAGCCGCCGCCGTTCGCGCACGATCCCATCGAGATGACGTAGCGCGGCTCGGGCATCTGGTCGTAGACCTTGCGCAGCGCCGGCGCCATCTTGTTGGTCAGCGTGCCCGCGACGATCATCACGTCGGACTGGCGGGGAGAGGCGCGCGGCGCGAAGCCGAAGCGCTCCACGTCATAGCGCGGCATCGAGAGCTGCATCATTTCGACCGCGCAGCACGCAAGCCCGAACGTCATCCACATCAGGGAACCGGTGCGCGCCCAGGTGATCAGTTCATCGGTCGCGGTGACGATGAAGCCCTTGTCGGCAAGCTCGTTGTTCAGCCCGACGAAATAGGAGTCATCCGATCCGACCGGCCTGCCGGTGCGCGGGTCGAGAATGCCGGTGGGTGCCGGAGCGACGAGAGTCATGCGCTCAATCCCATTCGAGCGCCCCCTTCTTCCACTCATATATGAAGCCGACGGTCAGGACGCCAAGGAACAGCATCATCGACCAGAAGCCGAACGCGCCGAGCTGACCGAACGCAACCGCCCAAGGGAACAGGAACGAGACTTCGAGGTCGAAGATGATGAACAGGATCGCGACCAGGTAGAATCGCACGTCGAACTTCATGCGCGCGTCGTCGAAGGCGTTGAAGCCGCATTCGTAGGCGGAGAGTTTTTCCGGATCGGGGTTCCTGTAGGCGACAATGAACGGCACAACCAGCAGCGCAAGGCCAATCCCGATCGCTACCGCGATGAACACGACGAGCGGCAAATAATCCTGCAATAACCCGCCCATCGTGATCCTTCGCGTGCGCGACGCCCCGAATCCCGGCCTCCGCCGGCGCCCCCAAGGCGCGGAAAGACCGTACGAAATCGCCCCAAACCTAGTTCGGATTCGTTCCAGGGACGAGTGCGAGGAGGCTTAGCGCAGCGCACAATGCGAGGCAAGGTGCGCGCACAAGCCGGTGTCCCGATCCGAAGTTCGACTCATCCTGCGGCACCCTTCTGAACCGCCACACTTTCCGCCGCCATCCAGTATCCCGCTCGCCCGCGCCGCTGTAGGCTATTCGCAAGGAACCGAAAGATCGGGAGGGCCGCCGTGCAACGCAAGGTCATGATCTCTTGCGCGCTGACCGGGGCAGCGGATTCGGCTGGGAAGAACCCGGCGGTGCCGGTCACGCCGGAGCAGATTGCTGCCTCGGCAATTGATGCCGCCAAGGCCGGCGCCGCCATCGTCCACATCCATGTGCGCGACCCGAACACCACGCTGCCGAGCATGGACGGCACGCTTTACGCCGAGGTGGTGGATCGCATCCGCCAGAGCGGGACGGACGTCGTCATCAACCTGACCACCGGCCCGGGCGGTCGCTTCATTCCCGATGCGCGCGACCCCATGAAGGCCGGCCCCGGCTCGACCATGCGCACCCCGCGCGAGCGCGTGCAGCACGTGCTCGACCTGCGTCCCGAGATCTGCTCGCTCGACATGGGCAGCATGAACATGGGCGGCAACGTATTCGTGAACACGCCGGCGATCCTCGAGGCAATGGCGATCGACATCCGCGACGCCGGGGTGACGCCTGAGCTCGAAGTGTTCGAGGCCGGTCATCTGCTGCTCGCCAAGCGCATGATCGAGACGGGTCACATCAAGGCGCCGGGCATGTTCCAGATTTGCCTCGGCGTCGCATGGGCCCAGCCTGCAACGCCCGAGGCGATGGGCTACATGCGCAGCCTGCTGCCCGCCGACTCGCCCTGGTTCGCGTTCGGCATTTCGCTCCATCAATTCCCGATGGTCGCGCAGGCAGTGCTGCTTGGCGGCCACGTGCGCGTCGGGCTTGAGGACAATCTCTACCTCGGGCGCGGCAAGCTTGCGCCGAGCAACGCCGCGCTGGTCGCGAAGGCCGTGAAGATCATCGAGTTGCTCGGACCCGCGATCGCGACCCCGGCTGAAGCGCGCGAGATGCTCGGGCTTGCGGCAGGCAATCCCGCTATGAAGGTTGCCGTCTAAGTCCTATGGCAAGAGATTGGCACAAGCTCCTCTTCAACCTCGCTATTCTGGCAGCGATGTCCACCGCGCCCGTCGCCGCGCAAGACTATCCCAACCGCACCATCCGCGTGATCGTGCCGTTCGGCGCCGGCGGACCGACCGACGTCTTCACCCGCGCGCTCGGCGAGGAATTGCGCAAGGCGCTCGGCCAACCGGTGGTGCTGGAAAACCGTCCCGGCGCCGGCAGCATCATCGGCACCACCGAGGTCGTCAAAGCGGCCCCTGACGGCTATACGCTTCTGATGATCTCGGCGACGCAGACCGCCGTCGAGACCCTCAATCCCAACAAGTCCTACAGGCTGATGCGCGACCTCGTGCCGGTCGCGGCGGTGATGAACTCCGAGCTTGTGCTGGTCGTGCCGCAACGCTCGCCGGTTAACACCCTGAAGGACCTGATCGCACTCGCCAAGGCGAAGCCCGGTACCTTGAACTACGGCTCGTCCGGCCTGGGCTCGAACTATCACATGGCTGGCGAGCTGATCAAAAATCTGGCCGGCATCGACGTGGTGCACGTCCCGTACAAGGGCTCGACCGGCGCGCGCGCCGACATCCTGTCGGGACAGATCGACATGATGTTCGACAGCATACCCACGATGGCACCGACCATTGAGGAAGGCCGCGTCAAGGCCCTGGGCACCTCCGGCAAGGTCCGCTCACCCGTTCTCCCCAGCGTCCCGACCATCGCGGAAGCCGGAATACCGGACTATAACGCAACAATCTGGATCGGCGTGATGGCGCCGGCCGGCACGCCAAAGCCGATCGTCGACACGCTCAACCGCGAGATCAATAAAATCCTGTCGCGCCCGGAGATCCGGGAGTCCTGGGCTCGCCAGGGAACCAACACCATGGTGATGACACCGGAGGAATTCGGCCGCTATATCGAGGCCGAGATCGCGCGCTGGGCAAAGCTCATCAAGGCCAACGGTATCGGCATCAACTAGGAAGGTTGCAGTCAATGAACGTACAGGTCCGTCTTCCCGGCACCGAGCATTGGACCAGCAAAGGCGACGCGAAGCTGTTTCTCTGGAACAAGGTCGCGGGCGATCCCGGCAAGACCCGCGGCACGATCCTGTTCGTCCACGGCTCGTCGATGGCGTCGCAGCCGACCTTCGATCTTGACGTGCCGGGCCGGCCGGATTCCTCCGCGATGGAATACTTCGCGCGCCAGGGTTACGACTGCTGGTGCGTCGACATGGAGGGCTACGGCCGCTCGACCAAGGACCGCGACAACAACGCGCCCATCTCATTCGGCGCCGACGACTGCTTCGCGGCCGCGACCTATATCCAGGGTCTGCGCGGGCCGCGCCCCCTGCTCGTCTATGGCATTTCATCCGGCGCGCTGCGCGCCGGACTGTTCGCGGAACGTCATCCCGAAATGGTCGATCGGCTCGCGCTCGATGCCGCGGTATGGACCGGCGAAGGCTCGCCGACGCTTGCGGAGCGGCGCAAGAAGCTGCCCGAGTTCATTGCCAAGAACCGTCGCCCGATCGACCGCGCCTTTGTGCATTCGATCTTCAACCGTGACCATCCGGGCACCGCGGAGGAGCGTGTGATCGATGCGTTCGCCGACGCGATCGTCAAGCTCGACGATTCGGTGCCGACCGGCACCTACGTCGACATGTGCTCGAAACTGCCGGTCAACAATCCGGAAAACATCAAGGCGCCGACGATCCTCATGCGTGGCCAGTGGGACGGCATCGCAGGCTTTGATGACCTGATCGAGTTTTTCAAGAAGCTGCCGAACCCGGACAAGCAGTTCGCGGTGATGCCGGGCATCTCGCACGCAAGCTTCCAGCAGAAGAACTACATGCTGGTCTATCACATCCTGCTGAGCTTCTTCTCCCAGCCGGCACCGCTTTATCGCGGCTGATCTTTTGCAAAGCATACGTTTTTAGAATC
The DNA here is from genome assembly GCA_963839985.1 of uncultured Alphaproteobacteria bacterium. GTDB lineage: Bacteria > Pseudomonadota > Alphaproteobacteria > Rhizobiales > Xanthobacteraceae > PALSA-894. The sequence goes on from CAWIXG010000010.1 coordinate 225,818, forward strand.
AAAAAAGCGCCCGCGCCAGCCGAAGCTGACGCGGGCAAGAGAGGATGGCAGGACCGGAAGGAGCCAGTAAGGCGCGGGCACCTCCGGTGCCCTAAGATCCCTTCCCCAAAAGCATGGCCTTGAGCTCTGACGCGAAGACGCCGAGCGTGCTGGCGATGCCGGCAAGGCCCAGCAGAAAGCCGAGCGCCTTGTTGCGATTGGTACGGTAGTCGTCGACGATCGGCTCCATCTTGGCCACCGCCGCGGCGACGGGTTTAAGAACCTCGTCGATCCGGTTGAGCCGGTCGGTATTTTCCTGGTGCCGTCGGTCCGCCTCGCTGCGGTTCGCCGCAATGCTGGCACCGAGATTTTCCACCTTGGCCAGCAAGCTGCCGATCGAGACGCTGATGTCGTCGAGCTTCCCCGCCATGCCTAGTTCGAAGCCCTGTAGGCCTTGCGCAACCTCTCCCATTGCGTGCGGGCGTTGCGAATGATGGTGTTGGCTTTGAGCCGCCCCGCCCGTTCGCGCGCCGCCACACCGACGATGCTTTCGCCAGCCGTCGGCTCCAGCACGGATACCGGCCGCATGTACGCTGGTGACACCGGCAGGTCGCGTCGAACGACGTTCTTGAGGTTGCTACCGGAGCCGGCGCAAGCCGTGAGCGGTAGCGTCATCAAGAACGCAAGGATTGTTCTGCGCCGGCTGCACAAGGCGGTTCTGCAGATCACGGATGACCTCCTGATTTTTCCCATCGGTTTGCGAGAGCGTGGCAACCGTCGCCGATGCCTCTTCGGCCGTGTCGCGCGCAGCCTCCAGGTCAATGCGCTGCTTGGCGATGACCGCCTGCAGCGTTGCGCTGCGGTCGAGGCGCGCCTTGAGCGCGTAACCGCCTCCGAACGCGAGCGTCGAGGCAAGAAGCATCTGTCCGATGCGGCTGGTCAGGAGCGACCAGATCACCGGGCCGAACGATAAGACGGCGAGCATTAGTTGTTGTCCTGGTGGCGGAAGTAGATGACGGCGCCGATCACGATCAGCACTGCAATGCCGATCCAGACGCGCGGAGACTGCGCGGCATGCACCACGACGTCCCAAAGCCCAAGCTGCTCGGCGGTGTCCTTTGCGGCCTTCGCCTTCTCGGCGGCATCGCCGATCGCGTCGACGGTCAGGCCGGCGTCGCCGAGCGCAACCGTCGCCGCGCCCTTCGCGATGCGCGAGTTCGAGATGGTCTCCACGATGCTCGTGCCGGCGGGCGCATCGACCGCCTGCGGCATCGGCTCGTCGTCGCGCGCATCGACCTGGAGGCAGCCCGCACCTTGGAATAGCGTGGCTTCCGCCGCCCGGCGGCGCGTCAGGCCCCTCATCACGCGCCCGCCGGCCTTGTTCCACTTGGCGAACTCGCGTGCCGCGGCCGCGTGGTCCCCCTTGTTGACCTTGCGCAGCAGGGTCGAACTTCGCAGGTTCCCGATACCGCAATTGTACGCGAACGATACCAGCGCATCGAACTGACACGGTTCAAGCCTGACCTTCACCAGCGAGCGGACACCGGCTTCGAACGTCCCCATATCCTCGCGCAAGGCTGCATCGCATTCCGCCTGCGTCCAAACTTCGCCTGTCTTGAACTGACGACCGGTCGCATTGGTGTGGCCCCAGCCGATCGTGAGAATGCCCACCGGATCCACGTAAGCCTTGAAGCGACCCGGCTTTATCCTCTTCTCGCAACCTTCGAAGGACCGGATCAGCTTCAGGCCCGCGGCAGAAAGAGCGAGATCGCCGTTCATGCGTGCGCCCTCCCGCGCCTGACGGCGCGGCGCTGTTTGCTGACGTGATGGTGAGCGAACCGCGCACCCCACTCGCGGCCGTTGGGGGCGTGGCTGATGTGGACATGCTTCACGCGGCGGTAGTCGACGCTATAGCCGCCGCGCCAGCCTTCGAGCGCCCGGTAGATGCAAGCCGGATTGCCGGCCATGTCGACGGCGCGGCCGCTCGCATGCAGCGAGATACGGCGCGTGCCGGCAACACGGGTATGGCGGACGTCGCTGACGACACGAGCGCCGCAAGCCCTCATGATCTCCCGGGCCTTTGCGGCAAGCGGCGGGACGATGCCCGACAAATTCCCGCCGCCCTGCGACCTCGCGCGCGCCGTGGCCTGCGCTTCCGGCTCGCGCAGATGCGCATAGCGATCATCAACAATGGCGAGCGCAACCGGTACCGGCGCAAGAACTCGTCTGCCTGTGCGCGGCGGCCGCAGCGGGGATGGCACAAAGCAAGGCAAACGCGGCGAGCGCCGCGCCGGGAAGGCGTGCGAGCATGAAAGCCTCTTGCTGTGTGGAATCAAAAAGGGCGCCGAAGCGCCCCCTGGTCAGCGGCCTGCTGCAGCGCGAGCGTTACCCGTTGTGGCGCGCTGTCATGATGCACAATCTCGGAATCGCTGCGAGTTGCTCCAGCGGCCGATCTGCACGGAGCGCGCTCCAGTAGCGTGCCGCACGCTCACGGATGTTGTCATACACATAGAATTCGCGATGCGCGAAGCGCACGTGGTGAAAGTGCTTGCGTGCGATCGCCGCAACCTCTTCATCCGACCGATAGCAAATTCCGCTGTCGAGGTAGAAGCGATTGTGGTCGGCGGCTTGCGTGGCCGTCATCTCGAGTTGGCCGGAGTTTCTCACCCCCAGCATCGCCCAGAGCTTCAGCCACCGGTCGTCCTGAATACGGCCACCGAACGGCACCAGAAAATGCGGCTCCAACACCGCGTTGCGGCTTGGATATGTGTGCAGCGAGATGCCGCTTGGCTTTAACACCCGCGCGCATTCACGCATCATTCCATCGAGCGCATAGCAGTGTTCGATGACTGTCTCCGAGAACACGAAATCGAAGCTTGCGTCCTCATAGGGCAGACGCACCGCGTCGTCGGCGATGTGCGTGTCGGACCAGTTCACGCGCGGCTTCTCGTGCGCCGAGAAAAACGTCCGGTCCTCCGGCGCGCGCAGCTCGACGGTGTCCATCAAGTCGAAGCCAAAGGCCTCGTAACCGTCGTCGCGAAACTGATAGACCCGCTCGCCCTTGCCGCACCCGAAGTCGAGAATGCGCATGCCCGGAAACGCATACCAGTCCATGTCCGCCATCGAGCGCAGCAGCGCGTGGGCGGCGTTAAATCCGTTGGGATGAAGCGGGCGCATGATTCAGCAGCTACTCTGATCCACCGGATTTTCGGCGCTCAACTCGCCGGTTGGTTCTATAACCCCGCACCCGCCGGTCTTCAACAGTCCCGCTGTTCGATACCCGGTGCCATACGGGAGCAACAGTCGACAAGAGGTAGCAGCCCCCGCCGTCCGGCTCGAATGCGGCCGACGAGCCTAGGTCTGCGGTGGGCGCAAAGCCTTCTCCACCATCTCCAGGCGGATGCGTAAGCCCGCGAGGCAGTCCTGCAGCTCCCTGCGCTGGCGGCGCAGAACCCGGATCTCCCCGAACATATAGGGCTGCAGCGGATCCCAGCTCATGCGCCACGCCTGAAAGTCCTTGTCGCCGGGTTCGCCCCTGCCCGGCGTCACCGTGATCGGCATCACCTCATGAAAGCGTTGCGCGATCGGACCCACGCCGGCCTTGCCGGTCGCCTTCCAGACGAAGCGTCCAACCGCCGTTTGCGGCGCGTCGAAGATCTCGGGAAAACCTTCGTCGGCAGCCGCGAAGCCCTCCTTCAGCCGTTCATCCGAGGCAAAGCCGTCGGTGGCGATCTGTGAGCCGTTCCAATAGATTTTGCCGACGCTGCTGCCGTTGACGAAAAAGCCGATGAACAACTCGGTGTTCGCATTGGTGCGGCACTCGACGCATCCACCGCTGCCACCTGCCGCGCTGTTATAGGCCGAGAACGCCCAGGAGCCGTTGTCACCCGTCGCTGCCTCGAGCTTCGCATTGCCCGACCATCCGCCGATCACTCCGGCCTGGCCGAAGGCTCCGACACGTCCCTTGATGTCCTTGCTGAAGGTGAGCAGATCGCTCGAATGCGTCACCGTGACATTGCCGCCGGCAAAGTTGAGGGCTGCACCGGAGTTGAGGAGAATGTTGCCGCCAAGCGACAACGCGCCAGCGATCCCGACGCCGCCCGCAAAGATGCCGGAGCCGGTCGTCGTCGACGTCGATGCGGTCGTTGATGCGCTGCGGATCGCCTTCGCGGCGTAGACGCCGCCCGAGACGACCAGCGCGCCGGTTCCACTCCCCGCCTCTGTCGCGTCGGTGAGCGAAACCACGCCGGACGCGGCGAGCGTCGTGATGCCGCTTGTCGCACCGGTATCGCCGATGGTCACGACCGAGTTCTGGCCAAGCTTACCCGTCGTGCCGTCAAAACGCATGACCGCATTGTCGGTGGACGTGCCCGGCCCGACGAAATCGCCCGCCCCCGAGGCGGCAGCAATCGCCGTCACGGTCGCATACTTGAGCGTTCCGGAGGCGGCCTGGTCCTGGATGAGAACGAGATCCGTGCCGGCCGGCGAGACCTTTTGCGTCAATCCACCGATCGTGAAGGCCGCCACATCGGCCGTCGACCCAATCGCGTTGCCCAGCAGCGAATAGGCCGAGATCTGCGCCAGGTTGGCAAACGGGAGGTCGCCGGTCACGCCGGTGGACAGCGGCAGCCCGGTCGCGTTGGTCAGCGTCACCGCCGAGGGCGTGCCAAGATTGGGTGTGGTCAGTGCCGGGGAGATCGCGAATACGAGCGCGCCCGATCCGGTCTCGTTGGTCAACGCCGCGGCGAGGTTGGCCGATGACGGCGTTGCGAGAAACGCCGCGACGCCGCTGCCGAGCCCGCTGACGCCGCTGCTGATCGGCAAGCCGGTTGCATTGGTGAGCGTCGCCGCCGACGGCGTGCCGAGCGCGGGGGTGACGAGGATCGGCGAGTTCGCAAGCACCAACGCGCCGCTGCCCGTCTCATCGGTGACGGCCGTGGCGAGGTTTCCCGAGGATGGGGTCGCGAGGAACGCCGCAATGCCCGCTCCAAGCCCGGCGACGCCGGTGCCGATCGGCAATCCGGTCGCATTGGTCAGCACGGCGGACGATGGCGTGCCGAGCGATGGCGTGACCAGCGTGGGGGCGTTCGCAAACACAATCGGGCCAGAGCCGGTTTCATCCGAGATCACGCTCGCAAGCTCCGCCGATGTCGTCGCCGCGAAAGACGACAGCTTGTTGGCGGTGTAGGCAACTGTTCCTCCGCTGCCGAACGCGATCGAAGACGCGTCTGTCCCGCCGAGCGTCAGCGTGTTTGACACAGTCACGGTCTTGCCGTTCGCAATCGTGAGTGTGCCGGTCGACGAGGTGATCGCCAGTCCGTTGACGGTCTTGTTGGTGAGCGCCTCAGCGCCCGCAAGTGTCGCGAGCGTGCCGGTCGTCGGCAGCGTGACGATGGTCGCCCCCGTCGTCGCAAGCGTCAGCGTATTCGCGCCGGCCGTTGAGAAATTCCCGCCAAGCGTGATGCTGCCGGAGTTCGCGACCCCGGTGCCGCCGCTGGAGGGAGGCAACACGCCCGCAACATGGGTGGCGAGGCCCACCTTGCCCCATGCCGGCGCCGCGCCCGACAGCAATGCATTGCCGGACGCCGCCGAGGGAAGCGCCGATATGCTCATCGCGCCGCCGGCATAGAACATATCTCCTGCGCTGAACGGCAATGCATCGGAAAAGCTCGGCGTGAAGCCGGGGTCGACCGCGAAGGTGAACACGCCGCCACTTTGCGCGATGACGATGCCGTCGCCCGCCGCGACCTGCGCGGGGAACTTCGGTATCGCCTGCACGGCGATCTTGGGGGGCGCCGGGTCGGTGATGCTGATGGTCATGCGCGCGCTCCGTCGTCGGTCATGGAAGCCTGGTTCTTGAGGGCGAACAAAAAAGGGGCGCCGAGGCGCCCCGAGGTTGCAATTCGCGAAGTGGTCAGCCGTAGGGACCGGCCTTCACCACCGTAAAGACGAGTTGAATCGCGATGATTGCCGCAAACAAGGAGGCTGCACGCCACCTGTTCCGCGTCGCATCGCTCTCGAAAGACGCGCGCGTCAGCACGCCGCAGATCACGACCAGCGGCGGAAGCACGCCATACGCAAACCGCGCGAAGGAAAATCCCGCGAGCGCCTGAAAGACGAGGACCGCCGCCGACGTGACGAGCGCCGCCGCGATCAATTCGACGTCTGCGCGACCAAGTGCGCCCCGGCGCGATTTCAAGAGCCAGAGCATCAGTACAAACATCGCGGCCAGTGCGCCCGACTGCCGTCCGGCATGATAGATCAGCGCACCGAATTTCTCGCTCAGGTCTGCAATCAGCGTCCCTGATGCGAAGCTGTCCGCGATCCAGATCAACTGCCGATACGCAATGGCGTCGGAGTAGAAGCTGCCGACCCACCAGAGAACGAAAAAGTACCAGCCGAGCACCGGTATCGCGGTGCAGATGATGACCAGCGCCGCGCGGGTCAGGAACGCGCGGGGATCGCGATCGCGGTAGAGCTCGAGCAAAGCCCGAAGGCCGTAGCACCCCGCGACGATCGCCATCAGCGGGTAGGCCAGAATGCCGACACCGGCTCCAAATCCGACAAGCGCCGCACGGCTTGCGCGTCCGGCCGGTCTTGCGAGGACGAGCACCCCGAGCAGCGGCGCCAGGATGTTGAACATCTGCACGTGCGCGTTGAAGACAAACGCCTTCACGATGTCGTTCGCGATCAGCAGCAATCCGATCGACCCGACCGCCGCCACCGCCGCCGACGATACGCTCCATCCCCTTCCGGTCGCACTGCCCATGACGAGCCGCAGATAGACGGCAAAGGCCGCCGCCAGCTCCAACATGTTGATCAGCACATAGGCAAGGAAGGCGGGGAAATCGTTCGCCAGCAGGCTCGGGACAAACGGTTTGTGAAATTCCTGGAGGTCGGGTGCCGCACGAATTCCAAGCCACGTCGGCCCGTTCTGCGCCCACAGGAAAAGCGGCCGCAGGATATAGGCCGGTATCGCCAAAAGTGGACGCGATTGACGGAAGCTGCCGGGATCCAGCAACCGCTGCGGCTCGCGCGCGATGTGCAGATTGTGAAAGGCATCGCAGCCGAGCGAGAGACCGAATGGCGAGCTCGTAACAAGGTTCGCAACGCAATGCTTCTGCTGCTCGTCGGCCGGCGCGCGCGGGCCGACCAGCAGCCCGGCCATCAGCGCAAGCAGGGCGAGCGCGAACACGATCCACAGTCGTCCTGCGGCATGGCCGCTTGCCCTGATGCTATTGAGCAAAGGTTGGCCTCGCCATCTGCGCGCGGAGACGATCGACAGGAGCCTGCACCACAACCAGCAAGGCGGTCGAGACGAGCATCGACAGCAGCAGGCAAACCAACCCGCTGTACGCTCCAAACCCGGACGCCGGGAACGCAAACAGCAGGTGCGTGATGTAGAGCGGATACGAGAGGTCGCCGATCCGGCGATCCACCTTTTCGAAGGCGTCGTTCGACTGGGAGAGCAGGAACAACGACGGAATCCCGAGCGCGAAGATCAAAATCAGGATACTGAGATTCAGGCCGACCCGCGCGTTGGGATCGGTCACCAGCAGCGGCCAGGCAACAAGCACGGCAAACGGAATTGCCGCGACCAGCATCTGCTGGTAGCGCGGCGCCGCAGCGACTTTCGGCAGCGTCCGATACGCGATCATGCCAAGCAGGAAGTACCAGAAGTTCACGTTCGGCAGCATATGTTCGTAGGCAAGATGCGCCGTGAGCATGGGGCCGAAGACGCGGGCGGCGATGCATACGATCACCAGCGTCCGGGTACGCAACAGCACCAGCGCCGGAGCCAGTGCATAGAACGTCAACTCGACCCCGACCGACCATATCTGCGGGATGACCAGATGGTTGTAGAGGCCATGGAGGCGCGGGCCCTCGGGAACGGTTCGCAGCCACCAATGCAGCGTTCCATCGGCCGGATCGACATAAACCTGCCGCAGCCAGTCGGACCCGACGATCAAGAGATTCGGAACCACAGCGAGCCAGCTTTGGCTCCCTGCTGTCAGTTGCATGCGGGACGTGTAGCCGAGTGCATCCCATGCCGTTACCCCCATGCTCGGAAGCATGGCAAAGGCGGCGATCAACAGCAGGAACGCCCAGTACATCGGAAACAGGCGGAGGATTCGGTTGCCGTAGAAGGTCAGCGCGGCACCGCGATACTTCGTCTCCAGGATCAAGCTCATGTAGAAGCCTGAGAGCACGAAAAAGGCCGGCACCGCCTCCGCGCCCATGCCGCGTAGTCCGAAGATCGGGCCGGCATGGAACGCGACGACGCAAGCAGCCAGCAAGAATCTCAACGTCCCCACGCAATCGCCTCACCGTTCGCGAGCGCAGACGCTAAAGGCGCCGTTCTTCAATTGCAAATATCCCGGGCGCGCGCCGCGGGACTATCGCCGCAAGCCTCCCGAAGGAGCTTCCGTGATGCCGGCCGCGAGCCGTGCGGGGCCCCGGCCGCGTTCAGAACGATCAATTTCGAAAGTTCTCCGGACATCCCCTCCCACGCGAACCGCATATATCAGCATCGCAAGCGCGACGAACACGATCAGGACATAGATGCTGCCGACGGTCATTGCGACGTAGCCGCCCGGCGGCGCCGGCGGACCTCAAATCGCCTTCCACGAATAGACGTGAAACCAGCCCGTTATGCCGAGCAGCGCGGCAACTGCGGCGATGCGAGCGAGCGTCTTCATCAGCTGTATGGTCCTGCCTTCACGGCGACGTGGATGAACTCCGTGACCGTCAGCACCGCGCACGCCAAGGCGACCGCCCTCGCCGTCCGTGCCAACTCCTGATGCAGCGCGATGCGCGCGAGGATGCCGCACGCAACCAGGAGCGGCGCCACCATCCCGTAGGCAACGCGCGAGACGTTGTTGCCGACAACGAGGTTGAACACGAGCACCAGCACCGGGACGATGAGTGCCGCGAGGCATATCTCGAAGTCGGCTTGCGACATCACGGGTCGACGCCGCTTCAGCCAGAAAGCGATGACGATCGGGATAAAGGCGAGCACCGGCGCGCTCATCTGGTGGCCAGCCCGACTCAACATGTAGCCGAGCTTTTCAGTGAAATCGCCGATCAGCGTGCCCGCGGCGAAACTGTCGATCGGCCAGATCACCTGACGATAGTGCATCGTGTCGGAGAAGAATGAGCCCACGCGCCAAAGGACGAACGCGACCCACGCGGCAGGCAGCGCGATCGTGAGGACCGAGACCACAGCGGCTGGCGTCAAAGTCCGCCACGATCGTTCGACCGCCGCCTCCGCACTCCCCCGGATCACCACGCATCCCGCAACGAGCAGGAACAGCGGATAGGCGAGCGCCCCAAGCCCGCAGCCGATGCCGATCAGAATCGCGTGCATGCGGCTTCGCACCGGCTTGGCGAGCGCCGCGACCGCAAGCAGCGGCGCGAGAATATTGTAAAGCTGTGAATGCGGAATCAGGCCGAAAGCCTTCACGACGTCGTTTGCTATCAGCAGGCCGCCGAACGCACCGACCGCGATCGCGCTCGCAGTCCCGACTCTCCAGCGTCGTCCGAACGGGTCACCCAGCGTCAACCAAAGATAGACTGCAAACGTCGCCACGAGTGTCAGCAGATTGAAAAGTGCATACCCCGCGAGCGACGCGAACCCGCGGGCGATCAAGTCCGGCATGAAGCGCAGATTATACTCGCTCATCTCGGGCGCCGGGCTGATCCCGAGCTTTTCCGGCAGATCCTCCGCCCAGAGGAAAAGCGGCCGGAGAATATACGCCGGGATGACCAGCATGGGGCGCGATTGCCGCCAATTGCCCGGTTCCAGCAGACGCTCCGGCTTTTCCGCGAGGCGCGCCAGGGTGTAGGTGTCGCAGTTCACCGACAGGCCGAACCACGGCGAGGCAGTGATCACATTTGCGACGCAGTATTCGTCCTGCTTGTCAGCCGGCGCGCGCGGGCCGACCAGCAGCGCCGCCATGAAGACTGGCACAACCAGTGCGAATGCGCTCCACAGCCATCTCGCCGCACGACACTTCATGGCGAAACGCTATTGCAAGTCACCTCGAAATTGCAAATGCAGAGCGTTCGCGTTACCAGCTATTTTCGTCGAGCGCGGACCACGCAAGCACGCCGCTTGCCGTGTCGGTCTGGCTTCCGCCAGGCGGGACCGCGGCTGGATCGCCATGCCACGAGCCGCCGCGAAGCTGGATCTTTGCGAACTGCTCCTTCAGGAACGGCATCAGGATCGGATACGACTGCAGCCGGTGCGCGTGAAGGTCCGAGATCTCCGGGGTCAGGTTGATACCCATTGTCCCGGCGGCGTTGGTTGCCAGCATCCAGGAGCCGTTCTCCACGCCGACATAACGCAGAATTCCCCACTGTTCGGTCAGCGTGCCCCAATCGAGACCGGTCTCGGCCTGCGCGATCGGCGATGTGCCCTGCGCGATCGTCGCCTCGGTCGTCCGCAGCGGGATCGTTTCCAGCTTCGTCAGCCGCTCGAAATAAAGCCCCTTCGGGTCGTCCGTGTAGCGCGCGTCATAGTCCGCGCTGGCGGGGTCGATGACCCGGCCCGGATCGCAATACTGCACCGCCGCGTGGAATGGGGTGTGGCTCAGCACCGTGCCGGCCGGCAGGACGAGCACGTCGCGCGCGTCCGGCTTGCGCATGAAGGCCTCGGCCGTGAGGCCCGCAAAGCGGATGCGATAGAGGTTCGTGACGAGCCAGACCTTGCCGGGCGGGACCGTCAGGCTCGCGCTGGCTGTCTCGCCAAACACATATGCGCGCGGATCGAGCGCAGCCGCCTTCAGCTGATAATCGCGCGCCTCCGCCTCGAGCGAACGACGCATGACGTCTCCGAGCTTGCGCCAGTAATTGTACCATTCGACGGTCGCACGGCGGCTGCTGTCCCCGAGTAAAGCCGATGCATTGGGGATCAGCGGCAGCTTGGGGAGCTTCATCAGCGGATGCGCCTTGCGCCGAGATAGCCGTAATAGGCCATCGTCGAGACGGTGTAGGCAGCGGACGCATTGAGATAGAGCGTCGTTCCCGTGGTCTGAATGTGCATCCCGCCGACGGGAAGAGCGAACTGCTGACCGGTACCCGCGGTGCTTCCAAGCGAAGCGTAGGCGCCGCCACCGGGCGGCGCGGCATGCGCGTTGTTCGCGGTGTGAATGCTGGCCGTCAACGAAGTCGGCTGCGTCGTGCCGCCCATGTTGGTGACGGCGGTCGCCCAGACGTACCAATGACCGGCCGTCAGGGTGATCGAGGTGATGTTGACGATGCTGCCGCTGGCACCGGATGACACCGCCGCGCCGACGGCGACATTGCTTGCGATGATCTCACCGACATTACCTGCGGTCGCGCTGTCGTTTGTTGCCGTGCCGAGAAGCTGGCCGCGCGAGGCGGTGAGATTGCCCGACCCGTCGACCGTGAGATTTCCGGTGGTATGCTGAGAGAAGCGCAACGTGCCGCTGCCGGAAATCCGGATGCCGGGCGTGTTCGTCCCGACACCGAGCCACAACGCGCCGGTGCCGGCGCGGAGCGCAAAATCCCCCTGCGCAACACCGGTCAGGAAGTTGTCGGTTGCTCCCGCGACACCAATCAATGCATCGACACCGGGCCCGGCCCGGCCAAGGCCGAGCGACGAGAAATTTGCCGCCCCACCGGACAGCAGGATGACCCCGCTCTGTCCCGAGACAGTGATCGTCTGGACGTTGCTAAAGGCGTTCGCGTCGGCAAGCCCTGCAACCGCAAGCGATGAGCGCGCGGCCGACGCCGAAGCCCCGCCGGTACCCCCGTTGCCAACCGCCAGCGTGCCGGTGACGGCCGCGGGCTGCGCCAGGTTGACCGCGCCGAACGTAATCGCGGTGCCCGAGCGGCGCACCACCTGATGGTCGGAGCCCGCCGTGATCGCCGCATAGTCAGCCGTCGCGTTTCCCGTCACGCCGAGCACCGACAGCGCAGCACCCTGCACCACATTGCCGAGCTGCAGACGGAAAGCGCCGACGACAGCGACGTTCGAAATGTCGATCGTGCCGAAGCCGATCGAAGAGCCCGATATCCGCAGGACTTGCTTGTCCGATCCCGCGAGCGCAGTCACGGCACCGCTGCCGTTGCCCTGAAGCAGACCGGTCAGCGAACTCGCCCCGGTGCCGCCGTTGATGACCCCGAGCGTGCCGGACACTCCGGCTCCGAGCGCGACCTGCGACCATTGATAAGCACCGCCCGAGCCGGGGTAGCACAGGAATTGCACCGGATCGCCGGTCGGCGCCGCGATCTTGTCGACGCTGCTTGCGCCGTCAGCGAAGAACATGTCCCTCGCAGAGAATGGCAGCGCGGTGGAGAAGTCCGGGACGACGTCGGGGTCGACAGCGAAGGTAAAGACGACGCCGGACCGGCTGACAAGAATCCCCCTGCCCGCCTCCACGCCGACAGGAAACTTCGGAAGCGTCTGAATGCGTGTCGTGGCCATCTAGCTCACCACACCGTCGACAACGGGAAGACTGCCGGTGAAAATCTCGGCGTCGTCGCCGCCGTTCGAGATCACGCAACCGATGTCATAAGTCTCAGCGCACAGCGCCCGCATTGCGGAGGAACTCAAAACGGACCGTGAATACGGTGTCATCGTCGTCGTCTCCGATCACGACACCGTTGCCGAGCGACGCCGAAAGCAGCGTCGCGCGCGAATGCGGGTCGCGCACCTCGACTCTGATCGCGGTCACGCCGGAGAGATCGATCGCCTCCCCGGTTTCGTAGTCGGTCAGGGTGAAGGATTGCTCGAAGGTTTCGCGATTGGTGACGGGCGAGAAGCTGACGATCATGGCCATGCGTGAGCCCTCACAGTTTGATGTACCAGGTGCCGAGAACGGCACGCGACAGGTTGTTGTGCGCACCACCCGAGCCGGTCGACCCGGTGTTGCCGCTTACGGTGTGCTGATGGTCGACCTGGCTGCTGATGGTGCCGGTCACCGTATGGGTGTGCGCGCCGTTCGACTGCGACGACGCCGTGATGCCGGTGGAGTTTGAGGTGACGCCGCCGGCACCGTCGCCAGAGGCTCCGATCGCCAGATTGAGATTTCCCGAGGCATTGAGCTTGACCAAAGCCCCGTTACTCGAATGGGTATGGCCCGGATCGGTAATATCGATCGTGTGCGTGTGTGCGCCGTTCGATGCCGCCAGTCCGCTGCTGAACGTGTGACCATGCGCGCCGCCGGCGGTGCTGGTGATATTCACCGCGTGGAGGTGCGCGGGGATCATCGCTTCGGTCAGCGTGACGTGGTTGCCCCCTGCCGTCGAACCCGGCGCGGTCGCATTGCCGACCAGGAACGGAACGCTGGCGTCAAAGCGCGCGGCTGCACCGTTGCCCATGGTGTCGAGGCCGAACGGCCCAGAGCCGCGCAGATCCGGCAGCGTCAATGTCTTGTTGGCAGCGAAGTCGACCCCCGCGTTGACACCGCGCCCCCCGGAGACCGGACACACCGAATTTGGCAGCGCGTTGTACAGCCGCTCAAAAAGGCCGGCGCAGTCAGCGTTCGCGCGTTCGCTTGCGCCCGACGTCGCCGAGCCGATCGTGCGCCCGTTGGCACGGACAAAGCCGACGCGCGTACCGTCGATGAGCTCGAAGATGAACTGCCCGGTCTGCAGCAGCGCGTTCTCGTCGACGCCGACCTCTGCATCGAATGGGGCCGGGTTCGGGATATCATCGGTGTCCCAAAGCTGCGTATTGCCTGCCGTCTTCACCCGCTCGCGATAGGCCCCGAAGTCGACGAACACCGCGGGGAAGCGCCCGTAAGCATCGGCGATGACCGGATGCGCGTGCGGGGTCGTGAGGTCGGCATCCTGATAGGTCGTGCGCGGAGTCGTGGTGCCGGCTTCGAAGAAGTAGGCGAGCGCGCCGGGCGCACGCCGGTCTGCATTGGTGCGCGGCGCGGTGTTCGAGTGAGGCCAGAGAATGCCCATGCATGAAGCTCCAAAATGACAAGGCCGCCCTCATGGGACGGCCTCGCCGACAATCGAAAGGGCGCCTCGCACCCGGTTGGTCTGTGCAGTTGCGTCCCGCGCCGCGGCGTCGGTTACCTTCCGAGCGGACCGCTCATCTTGCCGTCGAGCTTGGTCATTCCGCTGGTATCGCCCCGCGCCAGCTTTGCGATATTCAGTCCGAGATTCCACAGATTGGTGCTGCCCGCGATCTCGGCGTCAGCCTCGTCTTTGTAGGTCTTGGTCATCTGCGGTGCGATATTCAGTCCGATGCCGATCACGGACTTGTTGGCGTCGGACAAATTTGTCCCGCGAGCGCCTGCCCCGCCGGTATCGAGGCCGGCGAGCGCCGCATAATAACGGTTCGCGATGTCGGCGAGGCCGGCACCTTCGTTGCCGGCGATCGTCGCGCGCGTCTTGCCGAGGTCGCTGCTCAGGTTTGCTTCACCGATGCCGAGATTGGCCAGCGTGCTGTTGATCGCGGCGTTGCCGGTTGCCGCAGCCGAAGCCGCATTGGACTCGAGTTGATTGTACGGTGAGAGGCCGGCGAGCCACTTCTGCCAGCCTGCATCGGCGTAGTCGCTGCCGAGCTTGATCGCGTCCGCATCCGCATTGCCGGAGAATAGCGAGCCGGCGGCATTACGCCGCCGGTTGAGCGCATCCAATGACGTATCGAGCTGCGTCGTCCAGCCGGGACCGCCTTGAAAGGCCGCACGCGCGCGCTCGGCGCCTTCCGCACCGCCGATCCCGAGCGCATCGGCGTAAAGCCGCGCACCCTCGCCGTATCGGTTGGCAAGATCGCCGAGCGCCGCATAGGCGCCGCCATCCGCCGTGACGTCACCGCGCGCGCGTTGCAGAGCCTGCAGTGCCCCGCTCATCCCATCATCGAGATAGCCAAGAGCGTTGCCTGTCCCCGCCCGCATTGCGCCGGTGGCCGCGTCATAGCCGGCGCCGAGATTGGCTCCTGCGCCGGCGTAGCCGGCGAGCAAAAGCTGATCGATCTGATCGCGCGTCAGCCCGGTGGCGTTGACGAGGTTGTTCTGCGCAGTGCCGAGATAGTTGCGCGATGATTCGCCGGCCTCTTTCGCGGGATCGCCGGTGAATGCGTCGAATAGGCCCATGGGTCACTCCTGTCCTGGTCCTGGCGCGGAAGGACCTTCATCGCGCCGACAAAGATTTCCATCTGGATGCGTGGCGTAACGGGTGGTCGTGCGTATTCGTCGCGGGCCGGGATGCTCGCGTCGCAACGCTGGGTGCGGATGGTGATGCTGGATTGCCGTGCAGAGATATGTCGGCACGGACGCGTCGACGCGCGCTCGTTAGCTGCCGTCCTAAGGCTAATACTTTTCTTCTCCTCCGCCCTGAGTTGCCGCCGCGCCCACAATGCCGGTTCCGACGACGGCTCCGCCGACCGAGTTCAACTGCAACACCTTGCCGATCGTGGGGTGCGAATTGATGGAGCGCCGGAGCAATTCGGCGGTATTTGGCGCAACCGTCTTCAGATAGTTCGGGTTGGTCAGGTAGGCGCGCATCGCCTCGGCGATATACTCGAAGGGATAGTGTTGCGGTTCGTATCCGAAATAGTCCGGCCCTCGCGGGTGTTTCATCCCCTCCCGGCCGCTTCTGAGAGTGCTGTAGACCTCCTGAAGTTCGGCGAGAACTTTTTCGTTGCGAAGCCCGCCAAATATTTTGGAGACCGGTCCGCCGTTGCGCGGGGCGCTCCCGGACAGAAGCCAGCCGCTCATGTGATCGATGGCGTGCCCGAATTCATGTGCCAGGACTTTGTAGTTGGTTAAAGCTGAAAGCGACTCAAGGGTATAAATCCTTTGCGCCGCATCTTTGTAGGCGCCGGATATTCGTGGTCCGAGGGTCGCGACTCTCTTCGGATCCGAGCCGAGCAGTCCCCTTATGGCGTTCTCCAATTCTTTCTGAGTAATCGCATGATCGCCGCCGGTCAGGGTTCTGTGGCCGATGACGACGGCATCGTGATTTAAGAGGTGACCTTCCGGAGTCCTGAGCAGGAGTTGATTCTGCTTGACCTCCGGCTTCACTCCAAATGACGCGTAATACTCTTGCGCGCTCGTCGGCGGCTTTGCTTTCGGCTCGTAGAGTTTGGCATCTGCATCACCCCGCACCCCGCCTGCCTCGCCACCACCCTTGGACTGCAGCTTGTCCGGCTGGCCGGGCGACGTCCGCGGACGGCGAGAGGCCAACGCGGCCAGGATCATCGCCAGCAGCGCGGCACTTCCGCGCGCCAGATCCTCTGTCGGCTTGCCCTTGGTCAGCTGGCCCGCGGTTTCCGACGCGAAGCCGGGGACGACGCCGTATTTCGCGATATTTCCGGCGACCGAAAGAAGGAGCTTCCGGCCGGCACTCGCAGGCCCCGCCGCGGCAGCAGGAATGAACGAACCGATGGTCTGCGAATATTCCTCCAACGGCGTTTGCGGCTCCGGCAACTTGCCGGCGCGCTCTTCAACAAAGTTCTTGATCTCCTCGGACGTCGGATACCGTCGAAGAACCGGATTCCACCACGACCGACGGCGGTATTCACCCATGCCCTTCTTGTAGTCCTCTGCGACCTCCTCCGGCCTTCCCATTTTGCGCAGCGCCCAGGCGCCCGCATTGTCGCTCCACTGCTGGACATCTCCCGGAAGTCCGGCCAACTCAAATCCGCCGCGCACCATCCCGATCCCGCCGTGTTTGGCGATGGTTTTCGCCGTATCCGTCAAGCCGCCGCCCCGGTTCGCGTCGTCCCACAAAGCGGAATTTGGCGCCGGGTTGATCGACCGCGTGAGATCGGCAAACGGGATACCGGGCGTTGCCGGCGCCGCGCCCGGCGTCGTCGGCCGCATCGGGTCGAGCGGCCGCAGTTCAGACCGGTAAAATGCGACGCTCGATCCGCGCTGCGCGGGCACCGGACTGTCGCTCCAGGCGGCGGAATTGGCGGTTGGGGCAATCGCCCGCACGAGGTCCGCGTAGGAGATGCCAGCTCCGGGTCGCTCGGCACCGGGCGATACCGATGGCATTGGCGCGACCGGGCGCATGTCGGAGGGATCGAACGCGCTGTCCGGCATCGGCTGGGCATACTGCGGCACGGATACGTCGCGCCAGACATCAGGATTCGGGGTCGCGTTGATGGATCTGACAAGATCGGCAAACGAGATGCCGGGACCCGGCGCGTCACCGCCAGGCGTAGCCGCAGGCATCGGACTGAGCGGGCGCATATCGGACGGCGCGAAGCCGCCGCCTTCAGCCGCATCCGGATACTCATAGTACCACGGACGCACCACGATGCGCGGGATCCAGCGACCATCCTCCCGCACGTAGTAATCCGCCGCCGAACCTGGTGTCGCGCCGAGCGTGGCGAGCGGCACACCCTCCTCCGGCGGCACAACAACGTAGCGGCCTTCGATATCGTCGAGGGTGCGTTCCATTATTTCGGAGTCCTTTGTCGATAGGTATCAAGCCGCGCCAAAAGCGTGACGCCGGCGGTGCCGTCGACTGCGATGAAACGACGATGACTGCACCATCACGACGGACGCGGGAAAAATGTCCGGCGCCGCGCTGGTTCGCCTGGATCGGGCGCGGCTTTGTAAAACTTGCGGCTTGCAAACACCGGCCCGGATGTGCCGGCCGGTGAGAGCGCTTTCCAGAATGTCGCCGTGCGCTCTGCCCGGAAAAGCCGCATCGCAAACGGCGCCGAAGCCGACGCCCGCCTACTCGATATTTTCCAGGTCTCCCAGCGGCCCTTCGATTTTTGTCAGGACCAGCTGCTTTAGCTTTGCGGCCGTTGCCTTCATTCTTTCGACGGTTGCCTCGTCGAAGGATGGTCGCGCTCTTGATGCGGCGGCGTCTTCATCCTCCAGATCAACAAGCGCGCCGGAGATGTCCTCGTCCAGGCTCCCGACGCCGCCCAGGAAAGCCCGCTCCCATGACGGCTCCGGCTTTTCCAGGGCCCCGAGGAGAGCCGTGAGATCCGCCAACAATTCCGATGCAAAGTCGCCGCCCTCAATGCATTCCAGCTTATAGATCATGCGGCGGTATTGTCGTTGATCGTAGTCCGACATCCTCAATGGTCCCTGTCGCCATAGTGGTTCGTGATGACCCTTCCGGTCTTGTCGTCCACCACCACGGACACATCGTTTTTCGCATCATAGTAACGGCTGGTGCCCGGCTTGTTGCCTGCCCTCCAATTTCCATGCTTGCGCGCTTCTTCGATGACGCTTGGCATCAACCCTTGGTCCTGGACCTTGTCGAAGCCATGCCCCGAATAGGGCCGATCATGAACTTCTCCCGGAGTGTTGCGCGGCGGCGCATTGTGACTCCCCAATGGGAATTTTCGGCGCCCCGTGGGCGCTGTCGCCGGCGGACCTTCCGGATGCCGGCCTCCCGGTACCCCACCGAACGCCTTCCAGATATCCGAAAGTATGTTCCGTCCCCACCGGCTTGCAAGCAGAACCGGCAGAAGGTCATCGGCGCCAACCGGCGCCTCCCCGCGCAAGCCCCACCCCGCTGCGTCTTCCGGCGCACCGGGAACATGAAACGCGCCCAGTGCAGCCGCGCGGGAATTGTCAGGAGCGGCGTAGCCGTCCATGCCGCGCCATCCAGCGTACCGCGGCACATCATCGGTGCCGTTCCACGCGTCCGGATTGGCGGATGGATCGACTGGCCGGACGAAATCATCGAAGGATGGGGCCGACGGCGCGCGCAAGTCGTCCGGAACCCAGAACAGCGCGCGATTGTCCTCGCGCCACGCTGCGGAGTCCGCTGCGGGACTGATTGCCCTTGCCATGTCGGCAAATGGGATTCCCGCGCTCTGCGCCTCGACATCGGGCGCGGCCCACGGAATTGCGCCAACGGCAACCCGATCCTCGCGGTCCGAGTCGTGGGTCGGCGGCGAGTATGGCGGAACGCCCAGGCTTGCGAGCGTCACGTGCTGCGGCGGAGGAAAATAGCGTCCTGCCGTGTCGTAACCGTATTGCATCACCTTGGTGCCCTTTGTTCGATCAGTGTCAATGCCGCGCCGAACAGCGTGACGTGGACGGGGTCGGAGACGCGCAGCCTGATCATGATGCCCTTCGGTCCCGCGAGGCCGAGGCGGTTCACCGAAATCGTCTTGCCGGACTCGCCTTCCCGGCCGATTGCGCGGAACACCGGATTGCTCCAGCGGTAGCCTCCGTCGAGCGACCACGAGATCTCCACCTGAGGATCCGTCTCGACCGGGTCGTCGCCGCTCGCGCGCCCGACCGCCGCGACCATGTCGATATCGAGCCGGCCGACAGCCAGCCGATTGGGCGAGGCGAGCACCGCGCCCGACACGACCTCGAATACGAGTGGATCGCCGCCCTCGCGGAACGCGTCTGCGCCGATCTCGAACAGCTTCCCGCTCTGCCGATCCCCCGCGAGCCAGGTGGAGAAGGCCTTCACGGTGCGGGACGCGCGCCAGCTCTCCTGACCGTACGAGGCGCGCTGTCCCCAGGTGCCGGTGGTGAGGTTGAGCGTCCAGCTCCAGAAGCCCGGCCGCGTCAGCACCCAGAAGGCATTGCCGTTCGACATGTGAACGGTGGCTTCCAGCACGCTCTTGTCCGGCGTCGTGGCGATGTCGCGCGACACGTCTTCGGTCGAGACCGGCTGCGGCGTATAGCCGTTGAGCTTGTAGACGATGTCGTCCTGCGCGGCCCACGCGATCGTGCCGGTGAAGCCCGGTTCCCATCCCGCGATCGCATGCGCGCCGGCAAGGCCGATCGGTATCGTGGCGACGAGGTCGAATGGAAACGGCGACAGACCCGCGTCGCGATAGACCTGGCAGAAATTATCTCCGAACACGAACCACTCGTCGCGATACGCAACACCGCGCAACAAGCGCCCCGGCGCCGTGGTGAAGGACAGCGCGTTGAGATCGACCGAGTTGAGATCGCTGGCGAACAGCCGCCCGTCCGCGATCGTAAACGCGAAATATCCCTTTACCCCGCTGACGCTGTTGGGTTGCGGGAGGTCGGCGTCGGCAAAATCGTCCGGGACGTCGTCGACATAGAGGTTGAATGCGCCCTCCTCCGTCACCGCCACGATGTCGGCGACCGGTGTCGCATTGTTCTTCGCGATGGTGATGAGCCCGGTTCCATGGAGTGCGCCGAGGTCGGTCACGCCGATCGTGCTGCCGGGTTTCGCGAACAGCACGGCACGATCCTCAAGCGCCGCCAGGACGTTGCCATTGACGTCGATGAAGCCGCGGTAGCCGGCGCGGCCGTCAACGCTGACAAGCTCACGCAGCCCCGGCGCCCGCAGCCACTTCAAGGGCGCCCGCGCGCCCTGCTCGGTCTTCACCGCGTAGGCGTTGATAAGGCGCCCGGCGCTTTCCTGCGGCCGCGCGCCCGGCGCGGACGTGACGGGAAACGGCACGGCCGTCATTGTCGGGCCCTCGCGTGGCCGGACGTGAGGCTCCGGTCGCGAGCCGCCGCAGCGGGCAACGTCTGGCCGGCGCCGCCCGCGAGGGCGTCGAGAGTGGTCATGGCTTCTCCAAGGGAAAGGAGTGATGGAAAGCGAGTGCGGACCCGTGCGGTGGCTCAGCAGGTCAGCAGATAGGCAGCCGCCGAAACAGCCGCGCTGCGCCTCGCAGATCGCGGACGATCAAGATCCGCATCCCCGTGCGCCGGTGCGCAGCATTCGCTCCGTCCCAAGCAGCCGCATCGGTTCATTTCGCGCCATGTCCTTCAGCCGCTCCATCGCGTCCTCGCGCAACGCGGCGGATTTCTGCGCGCCGAACGCGGTCGCGCATTCATTGGCCAAGAGCTCGGCAAGCGGGTTGAACCACTCGGCCGGGATCTGCTCATCGTTGACGACGTTGCAGATGGCGCGCGCGCGCAATTCGGCGAACAGGCCATCCACCTTCCGATCTACGATCGCCTGGCTCTCGGCGTCCGGCGCCTGCCCGGCGCCGCCGTCGGCGAACAGGTTGGTCAGCGCCTCGTCGATCAGCTGGTCACGGGTGCGGAATAGCTCGGACATCGTCGAAACTCTCCTGTCGTTGGCCGTCATGGGATTGAAGCCCGACGATGCCGGCGGCCGGCAAAATCGTTAGCGAAGCAAGAAGGTCGGCAAGATGCGACTTCGACGGATCGAAGACCGCGAAGCGGGAGCGGAGCTGGTTGGGATTCCTCACGACAATGTTGGCCGTCGCGGCTACCGGGCCGAATGCACCCATGGTATAATTCCTAACCATCACTGCATCATGGCCTGCCGCCCATGCGTCGCGAACCGCCCCCGCAATCTCCCACTGAGACAAACCAGCCGCGTCGAAGGTCGCCGGTTTTTCTGCCCGGTGAACAAGAGGCAATATCTGTGGAGAAGAACCTGTCCCTAGATCAGCAGATAGAGCGGCGAACTCGGATTCGTACGCGGGGTCTCGTGTCGTCCAAGGTCCTGATTGAGACATTGGACCGTGAGAGTTACGTGCAGGCGTTTCTAGGGAAAAAGCCGGAAACTCCGTAGCCGTTCCATGATAGAGCGGCATGTCCGTGTAGAATCCCATCTCCCTTGCACGCGCCATGCGACTCGCCTCATCCATTGGAAGCGCGTGCCGCGCGCGGTGAAGCCGCAAGCCGTTCGTCGAGCAGGTCGGCGCAGGTGCGAAAGAGTTCAGGCATCGTTGCGCTCGTTCGGCTGCTGCTGGCGCAGCAGGAATTGGTGGAAGTTGCCGGGATAGGCTCGGTCGGTAGCATGATGGGCAATATCGAGGTCAGGGATCAGCGCGATCTCGCCGCCCGCCTCGCACCAGTTGCGGCAGAACGCGTAGTCCTCGCCCCACCACACGCCCTTATGGGCCCCGTGGTTGAACAGATCGACGGATGGCGAATAGCGCGGCCCGAAGCATAGTGCGGGATACGCCTCCATGAAGCGATTGATCGCGTCGCGCGTGACTTTCAGGAAGCCCGCCGGAACGCGCGTGGCGGCGATAGCACCATCGTTGCGCACCACCGGCAGGCCATCGGCGAGCGTCTCGATGACGCCCATGTACTCTTCCTCATCCTTCTTGAAGCGATAGGTGCCCGCGACGACATCGCCCGGCGCTTCAAGCAGGGCGACCAGGTCGTGCGGCCTCCAGGACAGGTCGTAGTCGAGATACACGATCACGTCGGCACCGGCGTCGAGCGCGCGGCGTGTCATCGTCGCGCGCGCGGCCGAGATATACGGACAGCCGACTTCCTGCACGTAGGCTTCGTCCCAGCCGGCGCCCCGCACCAGCGGAATGGATTGCTCCAATGCCGCGATGTAAGGCGCCGTCGGGCCGTGCAGAGAGGGCGTCGCGAAGACGACTTTCATGCGCGCTCCACGGGAGGCCGGCGCAGATCAATGAGCATGACGTTTCCTGTTCGGCGGGCTTACGGTCGAATTTCAGGAATTCCGGGTCGAGCGTACAAGAAGGTCGTGCACGCTCCCTGGTTGGAGGCTTCGCTGCGATGCGGTTAAAACCGCTGCGATCTCGGTCGTCCGGCGTCATTTTCTCTTCGTGTCGCTTCAGCC
Source organism: uncultured Alphaproteobacteria bacterium (assembly GCA_963839985.1). Lineage (GTDB taxonomy): Bacteria > Pseudomonadota > Alphaproteobacteria > Rhizobiales > Xanthobacteraceae > PALSA-894. Next base: position 248,273 of record CAWIXG010000010.1, read on the forward strand.
CGCATGCTGCATCACTTCGGCGCCCCCTTTTGTTCGATGAGTGCAATGCCGCGCCGAACAGCGTGACATGCACCGGATCAGAGATGCGACATGCAGGGCGCCCTCAAGCCTGCGGCAGCGAAGCACGCCTAGATGAGATGCGGCTTGGCAAACCACACGGCGTGCGAACCTCGGCTTTTGTTGCGCCAGTCGGCGAGAGCATTTTCCAGAACCTCGTCGCGGGTGTTACCGTAGTCCAAGGGGAACCAGGCGTGAAAACCGTCGATAGATTTGCCGGTCACAGGTTTGGCGCCCTCCGCGAGAAGGCCCGCAATGACCCTTCGCATGAAGTCCGCCAGCGGCTCGCCGGATAGCCCAAACCAGTCGCTTCGTCCTGCCTCGATCTGCCATACGCCGACAGCGTCGATGTTGAGCTCGGCCCGACGGCTGGCTATGTATTGCTCGACCGTCTGGCCATAATATTTTTCACGGAGCGGCTTTTTCATCATCGTCGGTCGCGTCTTAATCCGGGGTAAACCCGGCCACCTCGTTGGTTCACGAAGTCGTTCGGCACACGCGCGGCCCATGCCCGCGCGGAACACTATCACGTCCAGAGACCGGCGCTACTTCTTCAAATCCTCAACTTATGGACGATTTCGTGAGCCAATTCATGTCACGGCCTCCTGCTGCACGCCTGCAGCTTATGGCTCAAGGTTAAAATCAAAATTATCTGCTGATTTCACAAATTCAGCCAGCAACTCTGGGTGCTTGCTGGCAAGTTCGGGGAAAGTGCCGAATTTGAAATCGTCGAAATCCTTCACTGTCTGAGCACCCTCCTTGAGTTGCTTCGAGATATATCTTTGGAGTTCCCAGCCTGACGGTCCTCGCGTAATATCCAGCGCCCAGCAAAATAGCTCGCCATCGCTCGTCTCAGCTTCCACATAAGATTCGAATGTGTACACGTTCTCGCCATTGCCGCTCATCGAACGCTGATACTGCCGGATGTCGCACCCGCGCGTTACTTCGGCGACCGCCGAATTCGAGTGCAGCATCGCCCAAAGCGTCATCATCGCCGAGGTTGTTGCCGCAAACAACGCAATGAGCACGGTATCCAGGTCACCTGCCGTGCTATTTTCCTCGGTCATTTTGGAAACTTTCCTCCACCTATAATCGCGTCCTTTATCGCTTGCCATGGAACCCAGCGCCAAACCGTCATATGCCCCGGCGGGACGTTATCCGGGTATACGGCTCCCGGCGGGAGCTTCGAGGGATCCACCTCAATGTACGGCTTTCCGGGACGAAAAATAGGTTGCTTTCCCGGTGGTGTCGGGTAGCGATCGGACAGCGTCTTCCAGAACGAGAGATCCTCGCCGAGCCTCGCCTTTAAATTGCCAGGGTGTGGCCCGCCGGCCCTGTATATGGGGCCCCCCGGGGATGGAAGGCTTCCTCCGGGCGTATTCGAACCTCCTGCACCGCCTCCGCCGCCACCACCACCTCCGATGCTGGGATAGCCTCCGCGTCCATGCGGGGTGAAATCCGCCCCCAGCAGTTCCAAACCGATCCAACGTTCCAATATGGACGCCAGTTGAGCGGGCGTTTCAGCGTCGCCCCCGCGGCCTGGTGACCTGTGGTGCAAAGCCCATTCCGCTGCGTCTTTTGGCAATCCGGGAATGCGGACTGCGCCCAGCGCGGCGGCGCGGGGGTCATACGAGACGGCATAGCCGGCGGAGTCATCCGACCCCGCGTACCGTGGTGCACTGTCGTCCGCGCGCCAGAGATTTGGATTGGCCCTCGGATCGATTGTCCTGACGTAGTCATCGAAAGAGGCGCCCGACTGCGCACGCGCGTCGTCCAGAATCCAGAACGGCGCGCGGTTGTCGTCGCGCCAGGCCCCCGCGTCCGCCATAGGGTTGCTGGTTCTGACCATATCGGCGAACGGGGTTCCCGCGCCTGGGGACTCCATTCCGGGCGCAGTCCACTCTGACGCCGGATCGTCACTGTCCCAGTCTTTAGGCGGCGGCGAATATGGCGGCACGCCCAAGGTCGCGAGCGTCACGCTCTCTTGCACCGGAAAGAGGTATCGTTCCGCCATATCGTCGTATGCGCGTTGCATCACGTCGGTGCTCTCGGTTCGTTGAGTGTCAAAGCCGCGCAGACGACTGCACCGGCGCCCCGGATCGCTCCAGCGCGCCGGCTGTCGCGACGTCCTACGCGGAGCCCTTCCACGCCCCGAGCGCGGTCAGCGTGTTCATGATCTCGATGACCGCGGCCTTGAGGTTGCTGTTGACCGCCGTGGATGACGCAGCAACCGAGCAGCGAGGTGCCCTGCGCGGCGCCGGCTGGAAGCTCGAGCGGCACTGCGGGGAGCGAATTATCTACTATTGAGAGAAATCGAAATTGTCTGCCGACTTGATAAATTCGTTCAAGGCTTCTCGGAAGGCGCCACGCGCGGCGAGACCAAACGCCCGTCTATCTAAGTCGATGTGATGATAGGCCCCATCAATAATGGTGACTCGAAGATCAGTTACGGGGTGGCCGGCGAGGACGCCCGCAGCAGCAGCTCCTTTTACCCCCTCAAATATGCCCTCGACGAATCTGGCCGGGATTGCCTGATCGCCAACGACGTTCACAATCTGCAGACCGTCGCCTACCGCCAGTGGTTCGAGCTGGAGAACGACCTTCGCGAACTCCCCGCCATGTTGATCTATCTTTTGGTGAATAAATTTTGCCTCAACGGCAATTGTGATGACTTCATATTCCATGACTGGTCCCACGGTGCACGGGACGGACGGAGGAATATCTCCGTCATCAGCGGGAGTTGGCCTGAGGAACCCAAGACCTCACGCAGAATAAACCAGTAGATCAGGAAACTCAACGCCAGTCGCACCGATGCCGTGCCGACCAGCGATGTGGCCTGCGCGGCGCCGGCCCTGTCCTCGGGGCAGCGCAGCAACGCATCCGGGTTGCGGACGTTCAATCGATGCTTTCCGCGTCGTCCGCGGGGCCTTCAATTTTCGCGAGCACCATTTGCTTCATCCGGGCCGCTGTGGCTTGCATTCTCTTCTTGGTCGCGGGATCAAACGAGAGGTCAAGCGTGCCCCGACGCTCCGCCTCGGCTGCTGCAATAGAGATAGCGATTTCGAGCTCCTGCCAGCCGTCTCCGAAATCGCTTGCCCAGGCAGGATCTACCTCTTCCAGAATATCGAGAAGAATCATCAGATCCGTTGTCAGCATTGAAGGAAGGTCACCGTTTTCGACCCGCTCAAGCCGATAGAACATTTGGCGATATTGCCGTTGGTCGTGCTCAGACATGCTATTTTGTCTTCTTTGTTCTCGGCGTAGGATACGTGGTTACAAGTTCACCGATCTTATTGAAAACAGCGAAAATATCATTGATTGGATCGTAATGCAGCCACGATCCGTCGCTTTGAGGCTTTTTGCCGGATTTCTGCACTTGGCTTATCACGCTGGGCACATATCCTTGGTCCTGGACCTTGTCCATGCCGTGGGCGGTAGAGCGTATTGGCTTGGCATTTCCCGAAGGGACAAGCACGCCAGGCGGATTCCGCGGAGGAGAATTGTGACTTCCCAATGTAGTTCCGTGTAGCCTGTCGCCGGCTCTGGCCCCCGTTCGCCCCACGAAAGAAGTCGCCGGTGCTCCCTCAGCACTCCTGCCTCCGGGCGTGCCGCCGTATCGTGTCCAGACTTTTGCGAGTTCATCTCGGGCTGGGTCCGGTGACGGTCGCCCTGCGCTCGACGGACGTGATCCACCGCCGCTACCGCCGCCGCCTCCTGCGCCTATGCCTCCTCCTGAGATGCTGGGATAGCCTCCGCGTCCATGCGGGGTGAAATCCGCCCCCAGCAGTTCCAAACCGATCCAACGTTCCAACATGGACGCCAGTTGAGCGGGTGTTTCGGCGCCGCCAACGCGACCCGGCAACCTGTCGTGCCAAACCCATTCGGCTGCTTTTTCCCGCGATTTGGGAACGCGGACCGCGCCCCGCGCGACGGCGCGGGGATCGTACGGAACCGCATATCCGGTTGGGTCGTCCCATCCCGCGTATCGTGGCGCGCTGTCGTCCTCGCGCCACAGATCCGGATCGGCGCGCGGATCGATTGTCCTGACCAGGTCGTCGAACGACGAGCGCGACAGCGCGCGCTGATCGTCCAGACTCCAGAATGGCGCGCGATTGTCCTGCCGCCACACGTCCGGTTCAGCGGTGGGGCTGATCGTACGGAGCATGTCGACGAACGAGGTTCTCGCGCCTGACACTGTTGTTTCGGACGCCGCCCATGGCATTGCACCAAACGGGCTCACGTCGCTGGGGCCAGACACCTCGGCGCTGCCAAACGACGCCCGGTCGTCACCGTCCCAGTCTTCAGGTGGCGGCGAATAGGGCGGCACGCCGAGGGTGGCGAGCGTGACGCCTTCTGACGGCAGGACATAGCGTCCTGCCATTTCGGGGAACACGTTCCGTATCACTTCAGTGCTCCCGTTTGTTGAGTGTCAAAGCCGCGCCGAAGAACGTCATCGGCGCGCGGGATCGCTCCCGCGCGCCGGCTGTCCTGGCGTCCTACGCCGAGCCCTTCCACGCCCCGAGCGCGGTCAGCGTGTTCATGATCTCGATGACCGCGGCCTTGAGGTCGGTATTGACCGCCGTGGATGACGCAGCAACCGAGCAGCGAGGTGCCCTGCGCGGCGCCGGCTGGAAGCTCGAGCGGCACTGCGGGGAGCGAATTATCTACTATTGAGAGAAATTGAAATGTCTGCTGATTTGATGAATTCGCTCATCAGGGCCGCATGGTGTTTGGCGAGCTCATCGAAATGCTCGCGCTTGGACCGGCGCTGATTCAACTATTCTGAGAAATCGAAATCGTCCGCCGATTTTGCAAACTCCGCCATTAAATCCGCATGCTTACTGGCCAACTCGATGACACTAGCGAACCGATGGGTGTCAAAATCTTTCACCACATGAGCCCCGTCCTTGAACTGCTTCGAGACATCTCTTTGAAGCTCCCAACCCCAAGATCCTCGCGTAATATCCACTGCCCAACAAAACACATCGCCATTGCGGGTCTCGGCTTCAACATAGGATTCAAACGTATATACGTCCCCCTCGTCTGTCATCGAGCGTCGGTATTTCTGGACATCGCAACCCCGTCTCGCCTTGGAGACCACGGAATTTGAATGCAACACCTCCCAAAGCGTTAATATGTGGCGGGTTGTTTCCGCGAGCAAAGCGATAAGAGTTGCGTCCGAGTTATCGGCCATGTTGTCGCCCCTTGACGTCATTTTGGGAGTTTTCCTCCATCTACAATCGCCTTCTTTATCACATCCACCGGGATCCATCGCCAAACCGTTACATGCCCTGGCGGGGCGTTATCCAAGTACGCGGCTCCGCGTGGGAGCTTTGAAGGATCGACCACAATATAGTGATCACCTGGACGAAATACTGGCCGTCCTCCTGGTGGCAGGGGATAGGGATTGGCCAACCAACGCCAGAATGAAAGGTCTTCGCCAGGTCGCGGTGTCAAGTTGCTCGGGGCCCCTCTACCGGCTCGATATAAGTATTCATCCAAGGACGGGGGCATTGCGCCGGACGCATTCGATCCACCGCCCCCTGCACCGCTTCCGCCCCCTGCGCCCTTTCCTCCACCGCTCGCGCCTCCGCCGCCTCCCACGCTGGGATAGCCTCCGCGTCCATGCGGGGTGAAATCCGCCCCCAGCAGTTCCAAACCGATCCAACGTTCCAACATGGACGCCAGTTGAGCAGGCGTTTCGGCGCCGCCAACGCGACCCGGCGACCTGTCGTGCCAGCCCCATTCCGCTACGTCTTCCGGCAATTCGGGAACGCGGACTGCGCCCCGCGCGACCGCGCGGGGATCAAAGGGAACGGTGTATCCGGCCGCGTCGTCCCATCCCGCATATCGCCGCGTGCGGTCGCCTTCGCGCCAGAGATCCGGATCGGCGATCGGCTCGATCGTGCTGACCAGGTCGTCGAACGACTGGCCCGAGAGCGCGCGCTGATCGTCCGAGACCCAAAACGGTGCGCGATTGTCCTCGCGCCAGGCTCCGGGGTCCGCCGTAGGTCTGATCGTGCGGACCGTGTCGGCGAACGAGATTCCCGCCCCTGGCGCCGTTGTTTCGGACGCGGCCCATGGCATTGCACCAAACGGGCTCACGTCGCTCCGGCCAGACACCTCGGCGCTGCCAAACGACGCCCGGTCGTCACCGTCCCAGTCTTCAGGCGGCGATGAATACGGCGTCACGCCCAGGGTGGCGAGCGTTACGCCCTCTGACGGCAGGACATAGCGCCCTGCCATTTCGGGGAACACGTTCCGCATCACTTCAGTGCTCCCGGTTCGTTGAGTGTCAAAGCCACGCCGGACGACGTCGCCGGCGCGCCGGATCGCTCCAGCGCGCTGGCTGTCGCGATCAGGCCGAGCCCTTCCACGCGCCGAGCGCGCTCAGCGTGTTCATGATCTCGATGACCGCGGCCTTGAGGTCGCTGTTGACCGCCGTGGATGACGCAGTACCGAGCAGCGAGGTGGCCTGCGCGGCGCCGGCCCGTTGCGCGACCGGCGCAACGCCGTAGAGACTCACTTTGTCCGCGGTGGACTGGCCGAGCGACTGGCCGTCGGGAGCGCCGTCGGAAAGTTGACGAATTGCCATGGTGTTCTTCTCCTCATGCGACGCGCGAACCGGTGCGAGCGGCAAGCCCGCACCGGCCGTGCATCTGTTCTGGGTTGATGATTACGGCGTGCCGGACAGGCGGGTCGCGAGCCGGGTATCGATCGCCTTGACGCCGTAGAGCGCGTCGAGGCGCCAGAACGACGTGTTGTTCACGCCGTCCCAGGTCGGCACGACGCGCACCGACAGGCCGTTGTAGCTGCGCCGCGCGGCACCGCTCGCGCCGGCCGGCAGCTCGAGCGGCACCATCGTCAGCGCAAAGGCGTTCTTGTGGAACACCATGTTCTGCTTGTAGCCGGTCGAGGCGGTGCCGAGCACGGCGACAGGCGCATCGTTGGCCGGCGCCGCGGAGACGGTTTGATACGCGCCGGAGGCGATGATCGCCGGCGATATCTGGATCGTGGTGTCGCCGCCGGAGGCGTGCGTCACCGTGTCGGACATGACGACGAACTGCTGGAGATAGTCCTCCGTCGCCTTGGTGACGGGATTGACCGCGAACACGTTCGCGACGGTGAACACATCGCCCTGCTTCAGCGTCTTGCTGTTGCCGAAGCCGTCGACGATCAGGTTCTGCGTGTTGGTGTCCTTGACCGATTCGTACGCGACGCCCTGGTTGCCGCCGTTGACCAGCGGCGTGCCGGTCCCGGCCGCATCGCCCACGACGTGCGTCTGCACGTTCTGCGCCATGTAGGTGTCGACGTTGCCGATCCGTCCGAGCTTGGCGCGGCGATACGCATCGCCCGCCGGGTTCTGCATGAACAGCGACGTCTGCGAGCCGAGCATGCCCCAGTAGTCGCTCGCCGACATGACGCCGGCGCGCTCGTCCTGCGGGACCGCCATCTTGTCGAGCCGCTCCGGACCCTTGCCGAAGTCGGCGAAGCTGTTGATGGTCTGGCCCGGCGTGCCGGCCCAGCTCGGGACGGATTTGTAGAGCTTCCACACCTCCATATCGATGTTGTTGGCGAGTTGCAGCAGCGCGGGTTTCATCACGCGCTCGGCCAGGTCTTCGATGCGCAGCGTCAGGTCGGTCGAGGAGAACTTGAAGTCGACGCCGTCGAGGATGTTGACGGTGATCGGGAACTTGCCTTCCTTCACGTCCTGGATCTGCGCGGTTTCGCCGCGGCGGACCGTGAACTGCGCCGGACGGCGCACCATGACGGTGTCGCCGATCTTGTAGCCGTTGCGGTCGAATTCGTCCTCATAGCCGCGATAGACGAGATTCGCGCCGATGAGATTGTTGTCGAGCACCATCAGCGCCGCCTTGGCGATGACGTCCGCGGTCAACACATTCTGAGACATGAGTGGTCCTTCGGAGCATTCGCTCCGTGCTGTGACGGCCGACGCTTGCGCGAGCCGCCGGTTGGACAGTTGTCAGGCGCGCCGCCGTGCCGCTTCCCGCGCGTTCCAGTGCGCCGCGAACTCATCCATCTCCGCCTTGAACGGATCGAATGATGCGGACGTGGCGCCGGTCAGCGGATGCACGGGCGGCGTCGCCCAGGTTGCGCGTCGCGCGGCGGGCAGACGGACCGCGCCTTCCAGACGCCCGATCGCGCGCACGAGTTCGCGGCCGGAGAGGCCGTTCAGCTCGCGCGCTTTGTCGGGATTCTTGGCGAGGTGATACTGGATGAGGGCGGATTTCTCCGAACCGAGGATTTCCTGCGCCACGTCGGGACGCAGGTTGATCGTGGCGGCAACCTTCATCGCGTCGTCGAAATCGCCGACGCGATCCTTCAGCTCGTCGATCCGCTCGTAATGCGCAACGACGCGCTCACGATGACTGGCCGCTTCATGCAGGGCGGCGCGATGTGCGTGCTCCCGCTCGACGTGCGATCGCACCGCCTCGCGCGCCGCCTGCCTTATGCCGAAGGCCTGGTGCGCACGCAGGTATGCGAGATGGTCGCCGTTGAAATCCGCCTCGTTCGGCGGCCGGTCGGCTTCGTCGCGCCACTGTGCCGCGGCATCCCAGGCGGGACGCGCGCCGGCGCCGAGCTGGCGGCGCAACTGCTCGTTCTCGGCCGTGAGAAGCTGCGCCTTGCGCTGCAAACGCTGCGAGCGCGAGGGTCGCTTTCCGCGTTCCTCATCGTTCTCGCCGCCCTCGTTGCCTGGCGCAGCGTCATGCTGCGCAGGCTCATCCGGCGGCTCCGCCCATTGCGCCTGCGTCTCCCCGAAGGCATCGGCAGGCGTTGAAGCTTCGCCAGTGGCAGGCGCGCTTTCGGCCGGCGCAGAGGACTGGTTTTCAACCATCTCGGACATGTGTGCTCCTTGGCAGAAACAAAAAAGCCGCCGGGACCGGCGGCTCCTTCAATCGCGGCGGCGCCCGTGATCGGACGCCGGCACGGCGAAACTTTGGTGCGGGCAAGGCCCGCAGAATTCGTCGGTCGAATATGCGGCGCGCTACTTGCCGCGCACCATCGCGGCGAGCTCGAGCTTGCGCCGCTCGTTGTCCAGCACCCTCGCCTCGTTCTCGAGCGTCAGCTTCTGCAGCTCGCCCTGGATCTGGAGCTGCTCGGCCTGCAGCTTCACGGCGGCCGCCTGCATCGCCAGCGCCTGCGCGGGGTCACCGGCGCCGCCGGTAACGGCTCGCCGCGCTCGGCCGCTTCGCGCTCGCGGATCGGATCGGGCAGCAGGTGCTCGAGCCGCTTGCCGATCTTGTCGGCATTCGGCCAGTCCTGCGATTCCGCGATCAGGTCGAGCACCAGCGGCGCGGCGTTCGGCGAAGACTGCAGGAACGCCATCATGCCTTCGCGCGCTTCCTCGCGCCGCGACGAGAAACTCGGACCGGGGCGGAACACGACATCGTAGGCGCCGATCGTCACGTCGTTGAGCACGCGCTCGGTCTCCTCCAGGCCGTCGCCCGCCACCGTCTTGTTGATCGCGATCAGCTCTTCCTTGCCGTCGTCGCCGAGGATGCGGATCGTGCGCTCGACGTCGTACACATGCGGGACGAGATCGTTCACGATCGTCGCGGTGTGGCGGATCGCGCGTCCCCAATTGTCCTGGTAGACGAAGGAGCCGACGTCACCCTGCCGATCGCGCGCCATGATCGCACGGCCGCTGACTTCGTTCGATTGCGCGCCGAGCCCGGAATCGTAGATGCCGATCACGCCCTTCATGTCCTCCGCCGCCAACAGGACGGTTTCGTTCACGCCCTGCGACGAGACCGGCGGCGCCACCCGTTGCGGCGGGGCGCCGCTGTTTCGCGGATCCGGCTTGTACGGCAGGTACGGAAACGCCTTGACGTTCGCGAGATTCCAGAACGCCTGGTACTCCTTGAAATTGTCTTCCGTGCCGATGAACGGGGACTTCGGCTGCAATGCGGTGATCTCGGTCTGCGTCGACCGCCCGTAATTGTAAGCGCGCTGCGCATCCTTGGCGAAGCGGATGATCCCGCGCCGCCTGGTCTTGCGTCCGATGCGCGTTTCCTCGCCCGGGACACCGCACGATCGGGATGTAGCGGCCCGGCCATTCCACCGGCCCTTCGAGGATCGCGGCGAATGAGATCAGGTAGCGGCAGATCGTGAAGCCCTCGCGTTCCTCGACGCGCACGCCGTCGGCGCGGTAGCGCTCCGCCTTATCGCATCATCGTCGGTGATGTCGTCGATCCGCCCATCGGGCGTCAGCGCGAGCAGCCGTCTCACCGGCTTCTTCACCCAGTATTCGGCAACGCGCACGAAGTCCGTCCCGTACCATCCGGAGGACACCGCGCCCGCGCTGTCCTCGAAATCGGCCAGCGCGGCGTCGGGAAACTTCTCCTTGAACGCGTCGTGCGACATGTCGACCGGCACGAAGCAGTATTTCGCGTCTTCCTTGTTCGGGAACATCGCATCCGGGTCCCAGATCACCGAGATCCCGTCCTCGATCGCGACGATGCGGAGCTCCTGGTTGAACGTCGTGTCGCCGGCGTACTCCTTGATGACGCGCCAATGCCCGATGCCGGCCGCGACCTGCTGATCGCCGCCGTGATAATACGCGGCCTGCGCGTCCGACCGGTTCTCGATATAGCGGATCAGGCCGGCGCGGATCCTGCGCGACCTCCTTGTCGGAGTCGGAGTCGACCGGCAGCACCTTGATGCTGGGCCGCGCAAGGCGCATGTCGCCGGTGATCTGGCGCACGAACTGCGGCATGCGGTTGAAGGTCTGCACCGGGCGCTTTTCGTTCTCGCGCAGCGTGACGGCGTCCTGCGGCCACTGGTCGCCCTCGAGGAATTCGAGATCCTCATACGCGTCGTCGATGTTCTCGCGGTCACGGTCGTAGCCCGCCTGCCAGCGCCGGATCGCGACGCGATGGACGTCGTCGTCCTCTTTCGGTGCGCGCTTTTCCGCCCTGGCGTTCGCCCGCGCGGACGGCCGCGGGTTGCGCCCCGGTCCCGGCTGTTTCGTCTTCGCCATAGCTTCCGCCGCCGCCTGACGTTTGCGGCTTTCGCTTCTTCGGTTTTGACATTGTGCTTTCAGCCTTGGCTCTGCCCCTCATACTGAGGCGAACTGTAGGGTGGGCTAAGCTTGGCACCGCGGAGCGGAGCCGAGCGAGCCCACGCGGATCGAACACCGCGCTGCGGTGGGCACGCGCTACGCGCTTTGCCCACCTACGATTTCTGCGTTACGTCCCCATCCAGCCGGCGGCGCTGCCGATTGGAGCCAGCGGAAAATTCCTGCCGCGCGACTCGACCTCGGCGAAGCGGCGCATCATCAGCGCGTAGCGCGTCGCCGATAGCAGATCGTCGGCGAGCTTTACGATCAGCCCGTCCTTGCGGTGATAGAGACGATACTCCTCGAACCAGTCCGACAGCCCGCGGAACACCTTGAAGCGGCCGGTCTGCATCCGCTCGATCATGTCGAGAATGCCGGCCTCGACCCCGCTCCCGCCTTCCTCGTGGGTCGCGTGCGCGTGCAGCATGTTGAGGCCGTGCGCGCGATATTGCGCGGCGAGCTGGTCGCCCGAGCCTTTGTCGCGATTCAGTCCGTCATGCGGCCAGGCGATCGGCACCCAGGTGCCCCACGGCCGCAGCGCCGCCGCATGGATCGGCGGCGTCGTGTTCCTCTCTCGGTACGTCGCGGTGACGTACCAGACGTCGTTGTCGCGATCCCACGCGCAGCGCGCCGCCGCGAACGGATGATCGATGCCGAAGTCCACGCCGGTGATGCGCGCGAAGCTGCGCGGGATGTCGAACGGCTCGCAGGCGATCTTCTCCTCCGGCGCAACGAACACACGTCCGGAGCCGAGGACCGGAATGCCCTTGGTGCGCGCGTCGCGCTGATGTTCCGGGATCGCCTCCCACAGCGAGGCCTTCTGCGCGTCACTCAAATGCGGAACGTCGTTCCAGGTCGCCTGGACGCAGAAGCGGGTCATTCGTCGGGCTCAATCCATATGGGTCCGGATCCTCGGACCCTGGTTCTGTATCGGCTCGACGCGGCACTGGTTCCGGTGTCGGGCTCAAGCCGTACATATCTGGAAACGCTTGCATGATCGGAAGCGGCACCAGTGTTCCGCGTTGGGGATTCAAACCCGGCTCGTCCCTCAAATCTGTGGCCCGAAGGCACAAACTTTGCCCCGACATGTCAAAACTGCGTTCTCGACTTCGGCACATTGTTTTTCTCCGGCGGTGTACCAACGAGGCGGGTCTCCCATGTCGATTTGCTCCCACATCAATGACATGTTCCTTGATCTGGCAACGACGATGGCCTTCCCTTCGGTATCACGCCAGCATGCCAGGGAGGACCTGGCCGAAATCCGCGATCAACCATCGACGGCGTGAAATTCGGCTCCGCGAGATAAGGCATTCTGACAACACATACCTCGACCACGCCCACGACCCGCCTGAAGTCGATCGTCTTGGCGCCCGCATTCCCGGAAACAACAATTCCGGGCGGGAAGCCGCGCGCGCCCAAATAGCTCTTCGACCAATTATGCAAATTACAATTCGTCCGTTCGTCCGACAGCGCAAAACGCGCGGCCAGAACGACCATTACTACCGCCGCAATAATTCCAAGTATTTTCGGACCGGCGGCCACGTGGCGTCTCCCTTAAAGCCAGACCATTGCGACAATATCAATTCTACTATGAGAACCCGCAGACCTCATCACGACAAGTCAGCACTGCATTCTCGGCCTCTGCGCAGTCTTTTTCTCCGATGTCGTAATAGCGATGTGGATCGCCGACATTGATTTGCTTCCACATCAACGGCGCGTCCTTCGATCGTCCAACAACGACAATCTTCCCTTCGGTGTCGCGCCAGCATGCGCTGGGACGGCTCAATCGAAAGCCGCGGTTAATCATCTCTCTCGAGAAGCCTGGCTCTGCGTAGTACGGCATGCTGACGACGCAAACCTCGACCACACCCGCGAGTCGCCTGAAGTCGATCGTCTTGGCGCCCCCATTCCCGGAAACAACAATTCCAGGTGGGAAGCCGCGCGCGCCCCAATATCCCTTCGACCAATTGCGGATATGGCAATACGTCCACTCATCTGACAGCGCAATCAAGGCGGCCAGCAATACGACAGTGACGCAGGCGATCCCCGCTAATGTTTTCGGGCCATCGGTCATGCGCGCTCCCCTGGATCACGCCCCACGCCCCAAGGATCATGCTGCGGCGGAGCTTTGGCGATTGAAGACCCCACGATCATTGCGGCGAAGAAAGCGGAAGTCCAGCAACTGTCCTCGGCAAACTGGATCAACAGCGCGCTGTGATTGATCCGATCTCGCAGATCGTCTCCGCTTATCGCTTCGCCGGTGCCGCAACCTGCGGCAGAAACCGCAGCGCGATCTCGGTCATCCCTTCGAGCGGCGTGAAGGTGCACAGCATCAGCCCATCGGTCGTCATCAGCCGCAGCATGCATTCGTCGTAAACATCCGCCGGCGGCTCCTCGTCGAGCCACACCAGGTGTTTCGAGGTGCCCTGGAATTTCTTGCGTCCCTGGTCGTAGGACTTGAACCCGAGCCGGCTGATGTACGCTTCGGTCCATTTCACGCTGCATATGGCGAAGAACACATATGCGTCGGACGGAATACGCTCGTCGTTTCGCATTGCGTAGTTCGTCCTTTTTTCCGTCCTTATGTGCAGCTCGTACTCGGCATCCGCCGGATCGGACAGCGATATCCTGGCCCCGACAATGTTCTTCATCCCGGCGTTTTGATTTTGCAGGGTGGTCGTCTTGAAATAGACTTTTGCCTGCCTTTTCATTTTGAAGGCGCGGTTAAAGTCAGTGGCGACGACGTATTCGTCGATCTTCTCGTAAAGGGTCTGCGCGAGTGCCGCCTCACTGCAGAGCGCGAGAGCGATCGCAGCCAACCATGCGAAATAACGACAGGCGCGATTCGAATTCATGCGCGATCCGATCGGCACGGCTGCTGATATGCCACACAGCGCCTCTTCGATCCAGCGAGCACACCCGAGGGCCTGGTTCAACCGACCCGGGCTTTCTCCGTCTCGGCCGGTGACGTCACCTCGTCCGTCTGCGGCTCCCGCTTGCGGCGCGGCTTGCGCGACGCCTGCGCGGGCGCACTTTGCTGCGCGACGATCTGCTCCTGCATCACGGCAACCACCGGATTGGTGCGGCGGCGCGCCAGCGGCGCGGTGTCGAGCGCCTCGCCGACCGTTTCGACGGCATCCTTGCTGAGCGTGAAGGTGAAGCTGTCCATGGTCTGATCCTCGTTGGTTATCTCCCGGAGAGCTGGCGGGCGACGATCTCGATGTCGGCGCCGAGATCGTCGCGCGCCTCGTGAAAGGCATTCGGATCGCGATGCGAGGGCGGCGGCAGGCGGCGTGCCCGGTCGGCGAGATCGCGCAGGCGCTGGGCGAGCGCGGACAGATCGAGCGCGCTGGCGCGCGCACGGGCGTTCATTGGATCACCTGCGGCTTGTCGTCGCCGCCGATGACGGTCTCGCGCTCCTCGTCCTCGAACGTCGTCTCGTCGATGTTGCGGCGAACCGGAACGCGCCGCACGCGGCGCGATATCCGGCGCCTGCTCGCGCGGCTCTCGGCGAGAGTCCCCTGCTGCATTTGTCGGCTCCAGATTGAAAGGCTGAATGGTTGGGTCCGTTGCCGGCCGGCGTCAGGCCGGATCGCCGCGCGCGTCGCGCAGCATCGCGCGCACCGCGTCGGCCGGGCCGTAGATGACGTTGCACAGCGCATCGCCCTCGATCAGCCAGATCGCGGCGCGGCTTTCGCCGAAGATCACCACGATGCGCGAGGGCTGTTCGTCGAAGTCGACATGCCCGCGCAGCTCGGGCACGAAGCGGGTCAGCGCCGCGCCCTCGGCAGTCTCGTTCGGCAGCCCGGATATCGCGAGCTGCGCGAGATGCGGCGCTGCCGGACCGATACAGGTGCCGGCGAACGCTCCTTCGCCTGCGCATGATCCGAGCATCAGCAGCGCCGCCAGCAAGGCTCGCATCGGTTGGCTCCTCGGTTCCGGTTGACAAAAATGGGGCGCGGGCCGGCCGGTCGGCGCCCGGGACAGGCGGACAGCCGGCCACGCGCGGGGCGCGCCGGGGAAAGCGCGCCCGACCGGGCCGCCGAGCGGCCCGGATGCGGTTCTGGTTGCAGCGAATAAGGGACGAACGCCCGGAATTCAGGTGCCGGCGCGCGCCCGCCGGTTGCGACGATCGTTCACGTCAGACCAGGCAAGGATGCTGAACATTGTCGCCCGCGGGCGTGCCGAACTCCTGCGCGGGGTTGCCCCGCGAAACGCAAAAAGCCCGCGGCGGTGGCCACGGGCTTGTTACGGAATTCCAGCGTTCGTATTTCCCAAATAACGGCTAATTATGAAAAAAGTATGAACGTCCCGCGCGGCAAACAAAAAAAGCGAAAGCCGGCCGCAAACACCGCCCCGCTTCGTGCCCGTCGACTACTGCCTTCCCTCGTAAAGGTCCCTGCCCTTCACCAGCGCCCTTATCTTGCCGTCCGCGATGCCGCGCTTGAGCATCCAGAAGCCGCAGTCCGGATGGATGTATTTGACGCGGCCGCGGCCCAGCACCGTGTCCGCCTGTTCGATCGCCCGCGCGACCGCATCGGCCGATTCGATCTCGGTGCGCTTGATGTCGACGACGCCGAGGCCGAAGCCGATCTCGGGACGCAGGTCCTTGAACACGCTGAGCTCTTCGGCCGGGCGGTGCGCGTTCTCCATCACGATGTGATCGACATGGAGCGCGTTGAGGTAGTTCATCAGCTGGCCCCAGCCGCCTTTCTGCACCGACTGCCCGCCGTAGTTGCCGAAGCACAGATGGACGGCGGGCTTGGTGCGCACCGCGCGCAGCACGCGGTTGATCGCCTCCGCGGCCCATTCCCATTCATGCGGTGCGCCCGGCAGGTTCGCCTCGTCCACCTGCACCACGGCGGCATCGATGTGCTTCACCTGTTCGGCCAGCACGTCGGCGATCGCCATGCAGAGCGCCGCCTTGTCGCGGTAGTGCGTATCGAGCAGCATCTTGGTCAGCATGTGCGGCCCGGTGAGCGTGAACTTCAGCGGCCGCGTGGTCAGCTTCCTGGCGCGCTCGCAGGCCGCCGGCAGGTCGAGCGATCCCGGGCCGATCTTTGCCTCCACCACCGCCGGCGGGCGCGCGCGGAACTTGTGATCCGGCGAGTTCCTGAAATCGAGCCAGTCCTGCAGCCCGATCTCGTTGCGCACGCCCGACAGCGGGCGCACGAAATATTCGATCATCCCGTTGGTCTCGGGGTGATTGATGTCGAAACGGTAAAGCTCCCCGTCGCACACGAGGTCGATCCCGGCCTGCTGCTGCGTGTCGATGACGACGCGCGTCGCGTCGACCAGCGCCTGCTCGGATGGCGCGGCGATCAGCCAGTCGGGCAGCGGATAGGAGCCTACCGTGGTCGTCAGAATGCGGGCGGCGCTCATGGCGCAATCTCCTGTTGATCCTTGTTCTTGTTTCGCCAAGACGCGCGTCAGTCCATCGCGAGCACGCCTTTGGACTTGAAGATATCGCGGATGTGCCCGGCATAGTCGTTGAAAGCCGCCGGCAGCTTGTCGAGCCGGCGCGGACGCGGCAGGTCGATCTTGATGATCTCGACGATCCGGCCCGGGCGCGGTCCCATCACGACGACGCGGTCGGCGAGCAGCACCGCCTCCGGAATGCTGTGGGTGATGTGCAGCGCCGTCTTGCGCGTTTCCATCCACAATTTCTGGATATCCATCGCGATCTGCTCGCGGGTGAGCGCATCGAGCGCGCCGAACGGCTCATCCATCATCAGCATGCCGGGATCGTGCACCAGCGCGCGGCAGATCGAGACGCGCTGGCGCATGCCGCCGGACAGCTCATAGGGTTTCTTGTGCTCGAAACCTTCAAGACCCGTGGCCTTGAGCAGGCTCATCGCCACCGGCTCGTATGTCGCGCGATCCATCTTGCGGATGTCGATCTGCAGCATGACGTTGGCCAACACGTCGCGCCAGTCGAGCAGGATCGAATCCTGGAACACGATTCCGACGTCGGTCTGCGGTTCTGTCACGCGCTTGCCGCCGACCGCGATCGTGCCGGCGGTGTACGGCGTCAGCCCCGCGACCATCTTGAGGATCGTGGTCTTGCCGCAGCCGCTGGGGCCGACGATCGCGACGAATTCCGACTGCGCGATATCGAGATTGATGTCGCCGCAGGCGTCGACCACGCCGTTCTTGGTCCGGTAGCGCTTGCCGACGCCTTGCAGGCGGATATGCGGTTCAGTCATCAGGTCTCGCAAAATACTCGATCCTCATCCCGAGGAGCGGTCCGCAGGACCGCGTCTCGAAGGATGGCCACGCCCGCCCTCGTGCTTCGAGACGCCGGCCATAAGCGCGTTTACGCGCGTCTGCGACGCGCTATGGCTCTCGCGTTGCGGGCTCCTCAGCATGAGGGCTACGTGAGACGGCGCATGCAGTCTCTTACTTCTTCGGCGCGTAGGGCGGTTCGGCAAGGTACTCGTTGGTGTAGTACTTGCTCATATCCGCTTCCGGCTTCAGCTTGGCGAACGTCTCGAGCAGCACCTGGGTGTCCTTCCAGTCCTGCTCCGCCGACCACGCGAGCGCCTTGCCCTCGCTCGCCTTGGTGCGCAGGATCGTCATGGTGCCGTCGATCTCCAGCAGCGAGATCTCCTTGTTGAACGCCGGCGCGTTCTTCATGAAGATTTCGGCCGCTTCATTGCGGTTGTCGTAGGTGTATTGCCAGCCGCGCTGCGAGGCGCGCAGGAAGCGGCGCAGCACGTCCGCGTTCTTGCCTTCCTTGAGCCACGCATTGTTCACGATGATCGCGCTGCTCAGGGTCGAGATGCCGGAGAGATCGGTGAGACGCGTCCAGCCCATCTTCACGCCGGTCTGCAGCTGCATGCGCGGGCCCTGGTCCATGAAGTAGCCGAGCAGCGCGTCAGCCTGCTTGTTGAGCACGGCCTGCTCCTTCGACTGCGGATTGGCGACCGTGATCAACTTCACGTCGTCGACCGACATGCCGAGCTTGCCCATGAACGCCGTGAAGATCGCGAGGCTCGCATCGCCCGCCGTCATCGCGATGCGGCTGCCCTTGATCTCCTCGATCTTGGTCGGACGCGCCGCGTCCGCCCGGTAGATGAACGACATCGGGCTCTGCTGCAGCGTTACGCCGACCGCCTTGATCGGCATGCCGGCGCCGACGCCGCGCATCATCGTGGCGGCATCGACGTAGGCGACCGGATTGGTCGCGTTGGCGACGAGTTGGGCGACCGTGGTCGACCCGCTGCCTTCCAGGATTTCGACGTCGAGCCCCTCTTCCTTGTAGAAGCCCTTGTCGCGCGCGACGAAGAACGGCGCATGCTCGCCGTAGAGCGTCCAGTTCAGCCGGAAGGGAAATTTCTCCAGCGTCTGCGCGCCGGCCGGGCCCGCGAAAGCCGCGAGCGCGGTCACTGCGCCCAATGCCGAACAGACAAGCCTGCGTGTGATCATCATTGCTCCTCCCAGGAAATGGCGGCGCGCTTTTCCGACGCCGCCTTGTTGAAGTTTCAGGATTGGCCGGCTCACATCGTGGCGGAGTCCTCGCGGCTGCGATGCGTGACGTGCCACGGGATCAGCAGCGACTCGATGAACTCGACGAGATAGAAGAAGGCAAGGCCGATGATCGTCAGCGCCACGATGGTCGCGAACATCAGCGCCGTTTCCATGTTGGAATTGGTGGTCAGCAGCAGGTAGCCGAGGCCCTTGTCGGCGCCGACGAACTCGCCCACGACCGCGCCCGCGATCGCCAGCGTCGCCGCGACTTTCAGGCCGCTGAACAGGTACGGCAGGCTGGTCGGCAGCCGGAATTGGGCGAAGATCTGCAGCCGGCTCGCGCCCATCGAGCGCGCGAGATCGTTCATCTCCGGCGACATCGAGCGCAGCCCCACCGCGGCGTCGATCACGATCGGGAAGAACGAGATGAGGAACGCGACCATCACCTTCGGCGTGGTGTCGACGCCGAACCACACCAGGAACAGCGGCGCGACCGCGACCTTCGGCACCACCTGGAAGAACAGCATCGTCGGCATCACGAACGCGTCGAAACGCTTCGACGACGTGATTGCGATCGCGAGCGGCAGCGCGACCGCAACCGCCAGCGCATAGCCGCCGAGCATTTCATAGGTCGTGACCCAGCCGTGGCGCAGCAAGCGCGGAAACTCGTCGACGAAGGTCTGCGCGATCAGCGAGGGAGGCGGCAGCAAATAGGCCGGCACCTGGTAGACCATCACGCCGATCTGCCAGATCGCGAGAAACACCGCCACGCCGGCGATCGGCGTCAGCCATCTCACGACCGCCGCGCCCGCGCCTTGCCGTTCCGGCGCATCCGCCTCTGAAACAACCATCGTTGTGGTCATGACCTCCCCGAATTGTCGCGCAGCATAGCAGATGCCTGCGCGCCTGACATGTTACCCCGCGGCGAGGGTCAACGCGCTTTCAACCTTCGGGTCAAGCGTGACGCCGAGCCCGGGCCCCTGCGGGACGTGCAGCACATCCCGACGGGGGCGAAACGCCGGGTCGGTCGAGCCCGCGCCGGCAATGTACTGCGGGCCATTGAGCGCGGCCGGGACATTCAATCCGGCCGCCGCGAACAGATGGCAGGACGCGGCGAGCGACAGGTCGGGATCGGTCAGGCCAGACGCGAACAGCGCAAGGCCGTTGTCGGCGAGCAGTTTCACGATGCGGGACGCGCTGGTCAGTCCGCCGCATCGTGCCACCTTCATCGCAATGCCGTCGAACATCTCGAGCGCGATGAATTCCTCGACTTCGACCGGCGAGACGATGCCTTCGTCCATCAGGATCGGCAGCGCACCGAGCCGCCGCAAGGCCTGATAATCGCGGATGCGGTTCGGCGGCAGCGGCAATTCCAGCGCGCGAATCCCCGCATCCGCGAGCTTTGGCGCCATCGCGAGCGCGGTATCGAGGTCGTAGGCGGTGTTTGCGTCGGACCAGTGGAATCCGCCCGGCGCAAAACGGCAGACGGTCTGTGCCAGCGCGATGTCATAGTCCGGGGTTTGCGGATACCCGAGCTTGACGTTGAAGCTGTCATATCCACGCG
Source organism: uncultured Alphaproteobacteria bacterium (assembly GCA_963839985.1). Classification (GTDB taxonomy): domain Bacteria; phylum Pseudomonadota; class Alphaproteobacteria; order Rhizobiales; family Xanthobacteraceae; genus PALSA-894. Next base: position 268,444 of record CAWIXG010000010.1, read on the forward strand.
CCCGGCCGAGCGCGAGTTGCTGCTCGGCGCCCTCGAGCGTCGCCGCCTGGATCGTCCAGCTCAGCTTCACGGCGCCGGACCTCGCGCCGCCAAGCAGGTCGCTTGCACTGGCGCCGGTCTGCCGTCCCCACAGGTCGTAGCAGGCGAGGTCGATCGCCGCCTTGCACAACGGCTGCCCGACCGAGAACGACGGCCGGATGGCGCGCTCCATGCGCGCGTGAACCGCGGCAAGGTCCGACGGCTCGACGCCGAGGATCGCCGGCGCGATGTATTGTCGCAACGTGGTTTCGACGCTTTCGACCGTTTCGTAGGTCCATGTCTCGACCGGAACCGCCTGGCCGAGCCCCTCGACGCCGTTGTCGTCGGTCAGACGAACGACGACCGTCGGTCTGGCGCCGCTCGCGAAAAACTTGAAGTCGCCGATCAGATCGTAGTCGAACCTGCCAACGTCCACGCGCGCGATGACGGCCATTGTCGAGCTGTTTCCGTTCTGGGCTTAGGTGTTTGAAGCCGGCGGCTGGCGGGATCGGCATGCTACGCGAGCCAGGCCGGGCTGTCTCGCGCGCCCGGCTGCCTCGCGCGATACGTAGCCCTACTCATGGCTTCGGCGCTGCGCGGCCCGACAGGCTTAACCGGTTCTTAACCGGGCGATTCGCATTCTGCATACCAGCAGATCGGAGCGCAGATGCCAGCAGCAATTCCACAGGAAGAAGAGTGCCCGGTGCCGGATTCCCTGCTGGGCGATCTCTATCGCGGTTCGCCCCAGGGGCTGCACGCCCTGGTGGAGACCATCCCGCCGCGGACGCGCGCGTTGCTGGCACTTTACTGCTACCGCCGCTCGCACTTGTCGTCGCTGGCGCTCGCCGTCGCGTCGACCTGCAACAAAGGCGACATGATCGTTGTCGGCGGCGCGCTCGGCGCCGCGGTGTTCGAGCAATCGCGCCAGGCGCCGAAGGCCATCGAAGAAAAGCGGCGCAAGGTGACGCTGTCGAATGGCGCCTTCACGAAGCTGATCGTTGCGCAGGATCTGATCTGACCGGTTCGACGATCGCCTCGACCGGCACCGCCTCATAGCGCCAGGCGCCGCTGCGCATCCTGATGCGCACGCGCGTCAGTCCCAGCGCGGCGAGCGCCGGCGGCGTCTCGCGCCGCTCCGCGCGGATCAGCACCATGTCGGGCTCCGGCTCCTGGCCAAGGACGTGCGCGTCCCCGCTCATGAGTCCGGCTCGTCGCGCCGCTCGTTCCCCTCCTCGATCCGCCGGACCGTCTCCTGATGTTCCTCTGCGGCGAGCGATCCTTGCCGATGGTGCCGGCTCGGCCGCGGCACCGCGTCGGGCGGACAATGCGCAAAGTCGCCCTGTTCGAATCTGTCCTTGCGGCCCTGCGCGCGCGGCGCGCGCCGTCGCGTCGCGGCGGCGCTGATGCGGTCCTCGTCGCCCTGCCCGCCAAGCCCGAACTCAGCCGCCACGCGATCGAGGATTACCCTGACCTCGGGGAGGTAGAGCGACGGCACCGCGCAGTTCTCGACACAGAGCTGCTCGATGATGTCGCGCGCCTCGCGCGGCAGTAGCGGAATGCAGTCCTGCAAGGCGCGGTAATCGCTTTCGGCCGCGCGCACCACCTCGGTATCGTATTCGCGCTCGCCGTAGCCGCGTCCGAGCTGATACGACGGACTGACGGTGAAGCGCCGCCGCGCATGGATGCGCTCGAACCGGCCGTAGACCTGGCCCACCTTGTCGGCTGCGGCGGCCTGCATGTCGGTCAACAGCTTGAGATAGCGCAGCCGCCCGATCTGCGAGGTGAGCCGCGGATCGAGTCCCACCGTCTTTTCCAGCTCCGCGAAGCGCCGGAACACGTTTTCGGCGCGCGGATCGCTGGTTTCGCGCCGCTCTCCGCTGGGATAGCGATCGCCCGCCAGCGCCGGCCGCCCGCGTTTCGACTTCGCCATGTCGGCTCCGTTTGTCCAGTTCGCCACCCGCTCTCCGCAACGGCGGTCCGCTACATCGCCGGCGCCGCAGCCCGCGTGCACCGCAGTTCCTGCGCCGTCAGCAGGCGCGGTGCCGAGGGCATGCGCCGCACGCATTGCGCAGACACGGTGCAGCGCGTTCCGTTGTGATCGGTGATCGCGTAGGGCCGCCATGTCCCGCCCGGCGGACCTTGCGTCGCCGCGCCGGCGTGGCGGCCGGTCAGCAGCCTCACGCGGCGGAAATTCCGCGCGTAGATTTCGACCTCGATCCTGCCCGCCGCCGCCAGTGCCCGAACGATGCCGTGGCCGATCTCCTCATTGGCGGGGCAACGGCCGCACGCGGCGGCGACCGCTTCAAGCGCCCGGAACGCGGCATCGAGCCGCGCCGGGTCGAGTTTGGGGACTTGCGAGGTCCGTGCTCGCTCAATCATTAGACGCCTCCTCCTGCGGATAAAGGTCCGGTCGCAACGCGTGACGCGGCACCCCGCTTGCGCGCTCGACGTCCAGCACGCGTCGCGGCGGCACCCTGCGCCATTGCGACAGCGCCTGCGGCGTGACGCCGACCCGGCGTGCCAGCACCTTGCCGGCACCGGCCGCGTCGATCGCTTTCTGGAGTGCGGCGTCGCGCTGCATGGGAAGAAGTCAAGCTATGGTTGACTCGCAATGTCAAGCTATGCTTTCTTTACTAAATCAAGCCTCGCTTTATGGTATTGACATGGAACTGAAAGAACGCCTCCAGAGCGCGCGCAAGCGCGCCGGCAAGACCCAGGCCGACGTCGCGCGCGCGTTCGGCGTGACTCCGCAAGCCGTCTCGCAGTGGGAGCGCGGCGAGGCGATTCCCGAACATGACAAGCTGTTGCCGCTGGCACGGCTCTACGGGGTCGAGGCGACATGGCTGCTGGGCGATGGCGGCGACGTCCCGCTGGTGGAAGAAGGCTACCGCCCGGTCCCCGAGATCTTCGGCGAGCGTGACCTCAAGGTGTTTGCCGCGGTGGAAGGCGGACCGGGCGAGATGGTCGTTTCGACCGAGCCGATCGAGCTGGTTCCGCGTCCCTGGTATATGCGCGAAGTGCGCGATGGTTATGCGGTTCTGGTGGTCGGCGAATCGATGATCCCGGCGTTCGAGCCGGGCGATATCGCGGTGGTCAATCCGCGCCTGCCGCCGATGCGCGGCAAGGACGTGATCCTGATCGGCGGCGAACAGGAGGGAGAATTCCGCGCCAGCATCAAGCGGCTGGAGAGCTGGGACGCCAGGCACTGGCACCTGCGTCAGTTCAATCCACCGCGCGGACAGAAGGCGGAGCTCACCTGGCGCAAGAAGGATTGGCCGAAAGCCTTGCGCGTGGTGGGCAAGTATTACGGCGGATAGCCGGCCCCGCGCCGGCCGGTCGCCTCGGCCTGTCGGCTCCGCTGTTTGTTTCAAGAGTCGCCGAACTTGCCGCCAGCGCGCGGTCGCGGCGCGCGCGCACCCAAACTAAAGCAATGATTGACTTGCGAATAAAGTGATGATTTCAACCTCCCGGTTCATCCCGGGAGGCCGTCATGTCAATCGCCTCGCGCAAGCCGCGCGATCCCGCCCGGAGCAGCGCGGCGTCGCATCCCGCGCTGGTGTGCGCAGCGACCGGCCGGATCGATGTTGCCGCAGTGCGCCGCGAGGTGCGGTCGCTGACCCGGTGTGCCTTGCCGTTCCGCTGGCCGGCCGCGCAGGCCCTCGCCGACACGTTCCAGAAGGTGCGCCTGCAGCGCCGCTGGGCGCTGGCCACGATCCGGGAGCGTGCCGATGACGCGGCCCGCGCCGATGCCGCGCGGGCGGCGCTCGAGGTCGACGCCGAGGAGGCCGCGCAACGGCACGGCGACAATGTCAGCGCCCTGTCCTTCCAGCTCGCGCGCTACCAGTTCGGTTCGCTCGCCGATACCGACCGCGCACCGCACCAGCGCCGCGTCTATCGCCGGGCAATCGAGATCGCATGCGCGCGCGAACGGGATCGCGCGGCCGCCGAATAGCCGGGCCTGCCGCGGCCCGTGCGTGAAACGCACCGGCGGCGAAAAGACCAGGACTTGCAGCACCACCATGGAAATGGCGGGAGCGACGGGACTCGAACCCGCGACCTTCGGCGTGACAGGCCGACGCTCTAACCAACTGAGCTACGCCCCCGGAAAAGCCGCTATTTCAAGGCTTTCTTGCGGGAGCGCTGAAATACGACCGGGGCCGGGCCAAGTCAAGAGCGGCTGAAATTGCCCGTCGATTCGCAACAAGTCGATGGTCCTGTTTTGGGCCATTGCATTTCCACGTAGTCAGGCTAGCGAGAATCGCTTATGGGACGGGCATAACTTGCGTGTTCCACTCAAGTACTGACCAGAAGGAGACGTTACCAATGGCGGCCAAGACGACTGCTCCCACCGTGACCCTGAAGCACCTCTCGGCCAACGTTGCCGAGACCCACGAACTCTCGAAGAAGCAGGCCGAGGCCATCCTCGGCAATATGATCGAGCTCGTCGTGAAGCACCTCAAGAAGGGTGACCGCATCCGCATCGGCGGGCTCGGCATCCTGCAGGTGCGCAAGCGCGCGGCGCGCATGGGCCGCAACCCCGCGACCGGCGAGCCGATCAAGATCAAGGCGAGCAAGAAGGTCGCGTTCCGCGCCGCGAAGGAACTCAAAGAGGCCGTCTGATCGGTCCTCACGGCTCTGCCGCTTCGGCTGCAAGCCGCCGGCGAAGACTGCCGCCTCGCGAGGCGCGCAGCCGCGCGGCCGGGCTGAAAGGCTGTCCGTCATCCTTGCGGGGACCATGACGGGCAGCCTTCGTTTTTTTCTCTATCGCGTCCCTCATCGGACCTCCGATGTTCGCCAGGCCAATCTCCTACACGGTGACCGAGCGCTTCCTGCGCTACGTCGTGATCGACACCCAGTCGTCGCCCAACTCCGCGACCTACCCGTCGACCGAAAAGCAGAAGGACCTCGGGCGGCTGCTGGTGCATGAGTTGCATGCACTCGGCGTCGATGATGCTCACCTCGACCCCTACGGCTACGTCTACGCGACCGTACCGGCCACGACGCAGAAGGCAGTGCCGGTCATCTGCTTTTGCGCCCACATGGACACCTCGCCCGACTGCAGCGGCAAGGACGTGAAGCCGCAGATCGTGCGCAACTATCGCGGCGGCGACATCGCGCTGCCCGGCGATCGCAGCCAGGTCATCCGCGCCGCCGACAATCCGGCGCTCGCGCAGCAGATCGGCAACGACATCGTCACCACCGACGGCACGACGCTGCTTGGGGCCGACAACAAGGCCGGCGTCGCCGAGATCATGGACGCGGTCGCGATCCTGATGCGGGATCCGACGATCCGCCACGGCGTGCTGAAGATTCTGTTCACGCCGGACGAGGAGATCGGGCATGGCGTCGATCATGTCGACCTGACCAAGCTCGGCGCGGATTTCGGCTACACGATCGACGGCGAGACCGCCGGCAATCTCGAGGATGAGACCTTTTCGGCCGACGGCGCCGTGCTGACGGTGCACGGCGTGAGCGCGCATCCGGGTTTTGCCAAAGGCCGGATGGAGAGCGCGCTGAAGATCGCGTCGCGCATCGTGGAGCGGCTGCCATCGGGCGCCGGCGCGCCGGAAACCACCGACGGGCGTGACGGCTTCCTGCATCCGACCGACATGCAGGCCACGATCGAGGGCGCGCGGGTGAGCTTCATCGTGCGCGATTTCGACGAACGCGGCCTGGCGGCGAAGGAGACGGCGCTCGAAGACGTCGTGAAGGAGGTGATGCGGGAGTTTCCCGGCTCCTCGTACGAGCTCAGGATCGAGCCGCAATACCGCAACATGAAGGCAGTGCTCGACCGCCATCCCCAGATCACCGCGAACGCCATGGAGGCGATCGGCCGGGCCGGGCTCACGCCGCGGCGCACGAGCATCCGCGGCGGCACCGACGGCTCGCGGCTGTCATTCATGGGCCTGCCCTGCCCCAATATCTTCGCCGGCGAGCATGCGTTTCACTCCAAGACGGAGTGGGTCAGCGTGCAGGACATGCAGAAGGCCGTGGACACGATCGTCCATCTTGCGATGATCTGGGAGGAACGCGCGTAGCGCGCGCCCCGGGGGCGAGGATGCCTGATGTCGTCACTGCCTGAAGCCGACGCCGCGACGCGCGCGCATTTCACTGCCTGGCTGGAGCGTTTTGCCGGTCATGTCCGCGACGTCGACTACGCCGCCGCGCGGCCGCTGTTTCATCCCGACATCCTCGCCTTCGGCACGCACCGCGACATCATTTCCGGGCTTGCGGCCTGGCAGACTTCGCAGTGGGACAACGTCTGGCCGAAGACGTCGGACTTCCGCTTCGACACCGCCGGTGCACGCATCCTCGTCTCGCGCGACAGCACGATGGCGAGCGTCGTCGTGTCGTGGACCTCGACCGGCTATCAGCAGGACGGCACGCCGTTCGATCGTCCCGGGCGCGCCACGATGGTGTTTCACAACGTCGGCGGTGCGTGGCTTTGCACGCATTCGCACATGTCGCTCAATCGCGGCGTGCCGCAGCAGTCGTTCGCGAACCGGCCGGTGAAGGCGACCTAGCCGCGGGTTGGTCGGAGCGCCGGCCTGTCACGCCGCAGGTCGCGGATTGGAGCCGATCGCTCCTGCGGCGAAGGCCGGCTCGCCAACCGTCGCCGCAACAGGCCCGCCTTCGCGCTGCGGGCTTCGTCGGGCCACCTGAACTGTTTCGCCGCGGCTTGGCTCGCCCGCCGGAGCGAAGATTATAACCTTGACAAAGCACCGCGCGTTGTCGGTGAATCGTCAATTGCGCGAACACGGGGGGCATGTACCCTCGAACGCGGTTGGCGGGCGCTATGGATATCGACGAAATCGACGCCTTTCTGGCGGAGCAAAAGACCCTGCTGGGGCGGCTTCCCGAGTGGAAGCCGAACGACTTCCGGCCGGGCGAGTATGAGAACACATGGGCCATTGGTGATTCGCTCGGGATCGTCCGGGCAGGCCTTCGCTTCCGGTTTGCTCCTGACCTACGGGCCTATCCGAGCGTTTCGGTGGTCTACCGGCAGCAACTGATCTGGCGCTTAGACTTGGCCCCGCCAGACGAATGCAAATTCAACCCGCCTACGGCGGCCGATCTCGGTCTCCCTCCTAAGGTTTGCGGCTCACATTGGCACGGGTGGCCCGATAATCGGGCCTACGTGCAGTCACACGGGTTTGGAACCATGCCCTTCCGTCGCCCTATCCCGGTACAAGTCCAGAAAATTGAGCAGGCCGTTCATTTGCTGGCAGGGGAGATTGCGCTACAGATAGCGCCTGATCAGCGTGGTTTCGACGTGCCAGCACAGAAGACGTTGTTTGGGTGAGTTTCATGTCATGCGACGACGTTCGAACCGCATTAGCTAGCTTCGACGTTTGCACGGAGACCGAACAGGGCTCGCGTGTCACGACGCATTGCCTCTATCCGTCCTTCGATCCGGTCAATGTTTTCGTCGCTCGTCTTGGGGATGGCTTTCGCGTCCATGACGCGGGTGGTGCGTTTCATTCTGCATGGCTGCACGGCCGAGATGAGCCGCTGATCCGGCGAATGCTCAATCGCTACGCGGGTCGCTTTCAAGTCCAAGTTTCGGAGGATGCACTCGTTGCGAATGCGGCGAACGTCGAATGGCTCACGCCTGCGATCATCGCGGTCGCGAACGCATCAGCCGCTACCGCCCACGCCGCAGTCGAACATATGGTTGCTGCCACCGAAGGTCAGTTGAAAGACAAAATCCTGTCTGTCCTCAAGCGCACGATCAGTGAGTCGAACATCGCCGTTGAATTTTCGCTGCCGGGAAAGAGCACAAAGTTCCATCGATTTGATTTTGCTATCCGTAAGCAGCGCGCCGATCTCTTGCTGATCAGCGCTGTCGCTCCGCACCATGTATCGGTGTCGGCAAAGTATGTTGCGTTTGCGGATGTTGAAAACAAGAATGCGGAGCGAATTCACAAGTTCGCGGTTCATGATCGACCGCTTGATCCAAGCGATATCGCTCTTCTGCAGCAAGTGGCAGACATCGTGCCCTTTGGCTCCCTTGAGCCGGGAGTGAAGCGGGAGCTTCAACAGGCTGTGCCACGATCATGACCAAGGCCAAGACGAAGGAGATCGAATTCGAACCCGACGCGTGGCAGCGTTTCGAGCGCGCGGCCGCCGCAGTGGCCAAGAGTCCGCCGCAGCATCGGGTGAAGACGGAGTTGAAAACGCGAAAGAGTTCCAAGCGAAAGCGCACGATTCCTTAATTGCGCGATTTTGGTTTCGCGATCTTCCCCTCTTGCGCTTTTTCTAACATCTGGTTGGCAAGGCGCTCAGCGCTTTCGGGGCTTAACCCGAAGTGAGACTCCAGACCTGTATTGAGCAAAAAGCTCATTACGACGGTTGGTCCAGTCGCGAGGTTCGCCCGAAATTTTTCGGGGCGAAAGAAGGGCACGACGTCGCTCTTGTAGATGTCCGACAATTCGGCAGCCTTGCTGAGGAGGGCTCCAATCTCTTGCACTAACACCTGTAAATCGAGCGTGTTGATTTGCAGGGCCAGTTCGTCCCCGTCACTGTCTCCGAATCTTAGGACAGCGTCGCGGCCATCTTGGGAAAGATTGTAGCCCATCAATTTGGCAATAGAAAAATCAGGCATCGTGCACTCCACTTGGTGCGCTATCCGCGGCGGCAGCAGTTTAGAACGCCAGCGCAAGAAGCGCTTTGCTTCGCGACTCAAGTCCGACGCCGTGAGGCCTTCGGTACACCAGTCGCTTTCCGACAATGCCCTTAGCGAGTTGTTCAGCGCGATCGCCATCGTTCACGCCAAGCGCTGAGCGGTTGTTGTAGCGGAAGTCAAATTCCGCAAGGTTGCGATGCAGATGCTTCTCTGCGCAGTATTGGTAGACGCCCTTCATGCCGCGCTTGAACACTGAGAAGTAATTCTCCACCGTGTTTGTGGTCACGCCGCCGCAAACGTATTCGTCCTTACTGTGGTCAACCGTTTCGTGCACGGCAAATTTCGCCGCCGACCTTCTTGTACCAAGTCGCTTGATCCATCATGAAGCGCGCCTCTTCGGAAATGTTAGCGCGGATGATAGGCACGATCTCGCTGGTCTCGACATGGAAGCTGCGAACCTGTTTCGTCTTGTGGTCGCCGCGAGAAAGAACCGTGTGGCGATAACGCGTGCTGCCCTGCGTCATGCGCACGCCCTTCACACGACCGATGTAGGTCTCGTCAGCTTCGACCGGCGTACCGCCTTCGCCCATCGGCGGGAGCAGACCACCTGCGCGCATGGCCTCGCGAAGGCGGTGCATCATGAACCAAGTGGACTTGTACGAGACGCCGAGCATGCGATGTACCTGATGAGCCGACACGCCCTTCTTACTGGCGGTCATCAGGAACAGCGCGGCGATCCACTTGGTCAGCGGAATCTTGGAGCGCTCGAAAGCCGTACCGACGGTCACGGTGAACTGCTGGCGGCATTCCCTCTCGTTGCACTGATACACTCCGGGCCGGTGCGCCTTGCCCCACAATTCGGTGATCTTGTTCCGGTCAGCGTTGCCACAATGCGGGCAGGTCACGCCGTTTGCCCAGACCCGACCCTCAAGCCACTCGCGGGCCTTGGTTTCGTCGTGGAAGATGGGATTTTTCAGTAAGTCGGTCATGGCCTCAGCTCCTATAGTCAAGGATTCTAAGGACTTAGGTCTGCTTTGTCAAAGTTATAATCTTTGCCGGCGCTGCGGGCGGGCAGCCTTGCGCTGCTTGCCAGCGAAGGCTGGCTCGCCAACCGAAGCCGCCGCAATAGGCCCGCCTTCGCCCTGCGGGCTTCGTCGGGCAACCTGCTCCGCTTCGCGGCGCAGGTTGGTGGGCGATGACGGGCTCGAACCGCCGACATCCTGCGTGTAAAGCAGGCGCTCTACCAACTGAGCTAATCGCCCGATAGCCGCGTCCATATCGCCGCTTGTCCGCGAAAAGCAAGAGCGGCACAAAAGCAAAAGCCCCGGACGATGCCGGGGCTTCGCTTGTCTTGCTCGGATACCGCGGCTCAGTAGCGCGCGACCACCGCTGCCGGCGCGAAGCGGTAATTCAGGCCGACGCGGAAGATGTGATCGCGGAAGCGGTTGTCGAACCGCCCGCTTACCGCGACGGTCGTGTCGATCAGCGTGTTGAAGCTGTTCTGCGGCGTGTCCAGCAGGTTCACGCTGTTGGTCGCGGCGGCCGCGCCGGTTCCGGACCCGTAGGTGCCGAGATCCATGTAGAGGTACTCGGCCTTCACCGTCCAGTTCCCGCCGACCGCGCCTTCCACGCCGCCGCCGACCACGAAGCCGGCTTTGGTGTTCTTGCTGCTGAAACCCGCAAGCGGCAGGCCGACGAAACCGACCCCGTAATCGCTGTCGAGCTGGCCGATCGCCAGACCGCCGGTCACGTACAGCAGGACGCGCGGGTCGATCAGGATGCCGGCGCGGGCGCGCAGGGTGCTGAACCAGCGCAGCTTGTGATCCGCCGTCGCCGTCAGCGAGCCGAGCGGACAACCGGCCGTCACGCAGAACACCTGGCCGCCCTTCTCGCCGCTGCCCTGAAGGTCGGCCTCGAAGCCGAACAGCCAGGTGCCCATCTGCCAATTGTAGCCGAGCTGGCCGCCGCCGATGACACCGTTGATATTGGCGTCGCCCGCGCCGGCGAAGGCGACCGGCAGACCCACCGTGGTGACATCCGAGATCAGCGTCGGCCCGGCGGTACGGAACACGCGCGTACGCGTCGTGGTCACCGTATCGCCCGAAAGCGACATGGGATCCCTGCCCCAGCTGTAGCCGACGTTCACGCCGGCATAGAAGCCGGTCCAGTTGTAGACTTCGACGGGCGCCATGACCGGCGCCTTCACCGGCAAGCGCAGATCGGCCGCAAACGCCGTGCCGACTGGCGCGGCCAACACGATGCCTGCCAATGCGCCCAACAGTTTCTTCATGTCGCCCTCCCGAGGCAAAAACCCCAATTCCGGACATGACGTTATGTCCCGGCGGGTCCGGCGCCTAGTGCACGAAAGACACGGTTCACGGCTTCTATGCCGCTAGGGCACGCCCCCGGCGCTGGAGTATCAAAATACCTTCCATGTGCACAAAAAAGGCGGCGCCCGAAGGCGCCGCCTGTCCTTGTCCGACGGCGTTCGCGCTAGTGCGCGATCACGCTTGCCGCGTCGTCGTCCCCTGCCGGGCCCGGCACGACGGCGACCGCCTTGGTCTCGTCCCACTCGATCGGTTCCGGCTTGCGGGTGAGTGCCTTCGCCAGCACCTCGTCCATGCGCGAGACCGGAATGATCTCGAGCCCGCCCTTGATCTGGTCGGAGATCTCGACCAGGTCCTTGGCGTTCTCTTCCGGGATCACCACGGTCTTGATGCCGCCGCGGTGAGCTGCAAGCAGCTTCTCCTTGAGGCCTCCGATCGGGAGCACGCGGCCGCGCAACGTGATCTCGCCGGTCATCGCGAGGTCGCGGCGAACCGGAATACCGGTCATCACCGAGACGATCGCCGTGACCATCGCGACACCGGCCGACGGCCCATCCTTCGGCGTCGCGCCTTCCGGCACGTGCACGTGGATGTCCTTCTTCTCGAACAGCGGCGGCTCGATGCCGAAGGCGATCGCGCGCGAGCGCACGTAGGACGCCGCCGCCGAAATCAACTCCTTCATCACGTCGCGCAGGTTGCCGGTCACGGTCATGCGCCCCTTGCCGGGCATCGAGGTGCCTTCGATTGTGAGCAGCTCGCCGCCGACATCGGTCCACGCCAGACCGGTGACCACGCCGACCTGGTCGTTCTCCTCGATCTCGCCGTAGCGGTATTTCGGCACGCCGAGATAGTCGGCGAGGTTTGCATCGGTGACCCTCACCAGCTTGATCTTCTTGTTGAGCATCAGCTCCTTCACCGCCTTGCGGGCGAGCGTGGAGAGCTCGCGCTCAAGGTTGCGCACGCCCGCTTCGCGGGTGTAGCGGCGGATCAGCAGCTTCAGGCCCTCGTCGTCGATCGCCCATTCCTTCGAATCGAGGCCGTGCTTGGTGATCGCGTTCGGGATCAGGTGCTTGCGCGCGATCTCGACCTTCTCGTTCTCGGTGTAGCCGGCGATACGAATGAGCTCCATGCGGTCCATCAAGGGCGCCGGGATGTTGAGCGTGTTCGCCGTCGTGATGAACATCACGTTCGAAAGGTCGTACTCGACCTCGAGATAGTGATCCGCGAAGGTCGCGTTCTGCTCGGGGTCGAGCACCTCGAGCAGCGCCGACGACGGATCGCCGCGGAAATCGGCGCCCATCTTGTCGATCTCGTCCAGCAGGAACAGCGGGTTCGAGGTCTTCGCCTTGCGCATCGACTGGATGATCTTGCCGGGCATCGAACCGATGTAGGTGCGCCGGTGACCGCGGATCTCCGCCTCGTCGCGCACGCCGCCGAGCGACACGCGCACGAACTCGCGGCCGGTCGCCTTGGCGATCGACTTGCCGAGCGAAGTCTTGCCGACGCCGGGCGGGCCGACGAGGCACAGGATCGGGCCGGTCAGCTTGTTGGCGCGGTTCTGCACCGCGAGATACTCGACGATGCGCTCCTTCACCTTCTCGAGGCCGTAGTGATCGTTGTCGAGAATGCTCTGCGCCTGCGGCAGGTCCTTCTTGACCTTGGACTTCTTGTTCCACGGGATCGACAGCAGCCAATCCAGATAGTTGCGCACGACGGTCGCTTCCGCCGACATCGGCGACATCTGCTTGAGCTTCTTGAGCTCGTGCATCGCCTTCTCGCGGGCTTCCTTCGAGAGCCTGGTCTTCTTGATCTTCTCTTCGAGCTCGGTGAGTTCGTCGCGGCCTTCCTCGTCGCCCAGTTCCTTCTGGATCGCCTTCATCTGTTCGTTGAGGTAGTACTCGCGCTGGGTCTTCTCCATCTGGCGCTTGACGCGCGTGCGGATGCGCTTCTCCACCTGGAGCACCGAGATCTCGCTCTCCATCAGCCCGAGAACCTTCTCGAGCCGCTCGGCGACCGCGACGGTCTCGAGCACCGCCTGCTTGTCGGGAATCTTCACGGCAAGGTGCGAGGCGACGGTGTCGCCGAGCTTGCCGTAGTCCTCGATCTGCTGGACGACGCCGATGACTTCCGGCGACACCTTCTTGTTGAGCTTCACATAGCCTTCGAACTCGGTGACGACCGAGCGCGCGAGCGCTTCCGCCTCGACGCGGTCGCCGGTCTCGTCGGCGAGCACCTCGGCACTCGCTTCGTAGAAATCGGGGCGCTCGTTGTACTTCAGGATCTTGGCCCGCTCGGCGCCCTCGACCAGCACCTTCACGGTGCCGTCGGGCAGCTTGAGCAATTGCAGCACGCTGGCGAGCGTGCCGATCTCGAAGATCGCGTCGGTCGCCGGATCGTCGTCGGAGGCGTTCTTCTGCGTCGCGAGCAGAATGAACGTATCGCTCCGCATCACCTCTTCCAGCGCCTTGATCGACTTCTCGCGACCGACGAACAGCGGCACGATCATGTGCGGGAAGACCACGATGTCGCGCAGCGGAAGAACCGGATAGGCGCGGATTTCGCCGGGCGCGGGAGCCGGCCGTGGCTTCGAGGCGGTCATGGTCTGATGTCCTTGTTGTTGTGCCCCTTTGTCGCGGCCCACGCTTGTGCAGCCGCAGCAAAGTGCCGAGGAACCCCGGGCCGGGTGCGCTTCACGCGCCGGACATGGCGCGCAATCCCGACAATCCGAACCGGAATCAACTACGCAGTATTTGCAACGCAATAGGTGGGCGCGCCATTGAGGCCTGTCAAGCAAACCCCTGAAAACGGGTAAAAATTCCCCGATCTATGGCGGTTACGGCACGATTCCGCGCCGTAACCTGAGCGCCTTGCGGATCAAGCCGAGGCCGATGCGTCCTGCCGGTCGGACCGGTCCGCGTAGATGTACAGCGGCCGCGCGGTTCCCTCCACGACCTCCTTGGAGATCACGACCTCCTCGACGCCTTCGAGGCTCGGCAGGTCGAACATGGTGTCGAGCAGGATGCCTTCCATGATCGAGCGCAACCCGCGCGCGCCGGTCTTGCGATCGATCGCCTTGCGCGAGATCGCGCCGAGCGCCTCCTCGGCGAGCGTCAGATCGATGTTTTCCATCTCGAACAGCCGCTGGTACTGCTTCACCAGCGCGTTCTTCGGCTCGGTCAGGATCTGCTTCAGCGCCGCCTCGTCGAGGTCCTCGAGCGTCGCGACCACCGGCAGGCGGCCGACGAATTCCGGGAATCAGGCCGTAGCGCAGCAGATCCTCCGGCTCGACCTCGCGGAAGATTTCGCCCTGCTGCGATCTTCGACCGACACGACCTTCGCGCCGAAGCCGATCGAGGTGGACCGGCCGCGCGCCGAAATGATCTTGTCGAGGCCGGAGAAGGCGCCGCCGCAGACGAACAGGATGTTGGTCGTGTCGACCTGGAGGAACTCCTGCTGCGGATGCTTGCGGCCGCCCTGCGGCGGCACGGAGGCGATGGTGCCTTCCATGATCTTGAGCAGCGCCTGCTGCACGCCCTCGCCCGACACGTCGCGAGTGATCGACGGGTTGTCGGACTTGCGCGAGATCTTGTCGATCTCGTCGATGTAGACGATGCCGCGCTGGGCGCGCTCGACGTTGTAGTCGGCCGACTGCAGCAGCTTCAGGATGATGTTCTCGACGTCCTCGCCGACATAGCCGGCTTCGGTCAGCGTCGTCGCGTCCGCCATCGTGAACGGCACGTCGAGGATGCGCGCGAGCGTCTGCGCCAGCAGCGTCTTGCCGGAGCCGGTCGGGCCGATCAGCAGGATGTTCGACTTCGCAAGCTCGACGTCGTTGTGCTTGGTCTGGTGATTGAGCCGCTTGTAGTGGTTGTGCACCGCGACCGAGAGCACGCGCTTGGCATGCTGCTGGCCGATCACGTAGTCGTCGAGGACCTTGCAGATTTCCTTCGGGGTCGGGATACCGTCGCGCGACTTCACCAGCGAGGACTTGTTCTCCTCGCGGATGATGTCCATGCACAGTTCGACGCATTCGTCGCAGATGAACACGGTCGGGCCGGCGATGAGCTTGCGCACCTCGTGCTGGCTCTTGCCGCAGAACGAGCAGTAGAGCGTGTTCTTCGAATCACTGCCGCCGACTTTGCTCATTCCTCAGTCTCCTGACGCCCGCCGAGGCGTGCATTGCAAACTTGTCATACGTCGCGCAGAACTAACATCCCCTTTCGAGCGATCCGGACACTCCCCGTTCGCTGCCAGCGAAGCATGCTAGTGACCGGACAATCAAGAATTCATTAACGATAAATCCTGGGTCCGCTCGAAGGTGTTACCGGCACAATCCGGTCCCGAAAACGCGCGTCGGGCCGAGTTACCACGCCGATTGCGGCACCGAAAGGGCACATCTGCCCCCCCGCCGGCTCCCTCGCAGACCCGTGCCGGACCCGCAAGACCCGTGCCGGCGGTCGGCGGCCCGCCGTCAGCTTTTCGGGCCGGATTGGAAAGTTCCTCGGGGCGGCTTTCGATCACCTTGTCGATGATACCGAAGTCCTTGGCCGCCTCGGCGGTCAGGAAGTAGTCGCGCTCCAGCGCGTCCTCGATCTTCTTCAGCGGCTGGCCGGTGTGCTTGACGTAGATCTCGTTCAGCCGCTTCTTCAGGTTCAGGATTTCCTGCGCATGCAGCATGATGTCGGTCGCCTGGCCCTGGAATCCGCCCGAGGGCTGATGGACCATGATGCGCGCGTTCGGCAGCGCGAAACGTAAATCCTTGGCACCGGCTGCGAGCAGCAGCGAGCCCATCGAGGCCGCCTGCCCGATGCACAGCGTCGACACCGCCGGACGGATGAATTGCATCGTGTCGTAGATCGCCATGCCCGATGTCACCACGCCGCCCGGCGAGTTGATGTACATCGAGATTTCCTTCTTCGGGTTTTCCGCTTCGAGG
>CAWIXG010000011.1:0-293391 GCA_963839985.1 uncultured Alphaproteobacteria bacterium
GGGGAAGGCCGCGACCCACCATTGCTCGATCAGTTCGCGTCCCTCCGACACCATCGAGCCCCATTCCGGCGTCGGCGGAATGACGCCGAGGCCGAGGAACGAGAGGCCCGCGAAAGTGATGATGGCGTTGCCGACATCGAGCGTCACCAGCACGATCAGCGGCCCGACCGAGTTGGGCATGATATGGCGCATCAGGATGCGCGCCGGGCTCAGCCCCATCACGACCGCGGCCTCGACGTATTCCTGCGAGCGCTGCACCAGCACAAGCGAGCGCGCGAGGCGGGCGAATTTCGGCCACCACACGACCAGCATCGCGATAATGGTGTTGGCGGTGCCGATGCCGAGCGCGGCCGCGATCGCCATCGCGAGGATGATCGGCGGAAAGCAGAGCACGAGGTCGGTCAGGCGCATGATCAGCTCTTCGAGCCGCCCGCGCACATAAGCCGCGATGCCGCCGACCAACGTGCCGATGACCGCGCCGATCAGCACCACCACGATGCCGGTGGTCAGCGAGATGCGCGCGCCATAAATGAGACGGGTGAACACGTCGCGGCCGAGCACGTCGGTGCCGAGCCAGTGCAGCGAGGATGGCGGGCGCAGCCGCGCCGTCACGTCGACGGTTGCCGGACTGTAGGGCGAGAGCAGCGGCGCCGCGAGAGCGACGACGATCCACGCCAGGATGACGATCGCGCCGAGCGCCGGAAGGCCGTAGCGGCGGATCCAGCGCCGCATCTTCGAGGCGACCGGCGCGACCGCGCGCGCCGTCGGCACCGGCGCATCGAGGGCGCTCACCGCACCACCCGCGGGTCGAGCAGCGCATAGCTGATGTCGATCAGCAGGTTGATGATCAGGTAGACCACCGCGACGATCAGCGTGATGCCCATGATGGCGGGAAAGTCGAGCGAGACCGCGCTGCGAAACGTATAGCGCCCGAGCCCCGGCCAGGAGAACACCGTCTCGGTCAGCACCGCGCCGGTGAGCAGGTTGGCGTAGGCGAGGCCGCCGAGGGTGACGACCGGGATCAGGGCGTTGGGCAGGATGTGGCCGATTACGATGCGGCTTTCGCGGATGCCTTTGGCGCGCGCGACACGCACATAGTCCTGCTGCATGCTCTCCAGCATGCTGGCGCGCGTGGTGCGCGTGATCAGCCCGAGCGTCGCCGCCGCGAGCACGATCGAGGGCAGCACCAGATGGGCCGCCGCGTCGCGGAATGTGTCCCAGTCGCCGCTGAGCGCGCTGTCGATGAGATAAAGCCCGGTGACCGACGCCGGCGGCAGCGCGATCGCGTCGATCCGCCCGGGGCCCGGCGCGATCTGCAGGCCGCCGTAGAACAGCGCCAGCATGATGAAGGCGAGCCAGAACGTCGGCGACGACACGCCGATCAGCGAGATCAGCCGCGCCAGATGATCGATCCAGCTATCGCGCCGCACCGCCGCCATGATGCCGAGCGGAATGCCGACCACCAGCGCGAGCAGGAACGCGATGCTGGCGAGCTCAAGCGTGGCCGGCGCGAAGTCGCGAATATCCTGCAGCACCGGCCGCTGCGACGAGATCGAGATGCCGAGATCACCGTGGAAGAGCCGCTGCAGGAAGATCAGGTAGCGCTGCCACAGCGGCAGATCGAGGCCCCATTTGGCGCGCCATTCGGCGACGAACTCCTTGTTCGACGCCGCAAGGTCGCCGAGTTGGGCGAGCACCGGATCGCCCGGCACCGTATTGGCGAGCAGGAAGATGACCAGCGTTGCGAGCAACGCCATCACGAACGCAAGCACGAGCCGGGACAGGATGTAACGCGGCACGTTTCACCCCGCCGGAAGGCGCGCGTGCGCGCCCCGCAATGTGCGGACTGTCACCACCCGTCCGGTCCGGTCTAGCCGCCGGCCGGCGTCACGCCGTGCAGGTCGAGCATCCAGCCGGCGGCCGTGAGCGGGAACTCCTTGATCGTGTTGCGCACCGCGATCTGGTAGACCGGCTGGAACAGCACGAAGTGATTGGCCTGATCGACCACCAGCTTCTGCCACTCGACCCACAAATCGTGCTGCTTCTTCGGGTCGGCTTCGGTCGCCGCCTGCGAGACCAGCTTCACGATGTTCTCCGGCGGGTCCCAGTGCACGCGCTTGGCGACGCGCTGCACCACGGCGGCGGCCCAGAGCTGGTTCTCCACCGCGGGCGGATTCCAGAAGGTGAGCACGCCGCCCTTGGCCTTGCCGGTGGTGTATTCGGTGCGCAGGTTAACCTGATCGACGGGGCGCAGATTGACCTTGATGCCGACGCGCGCGACGTCGGACTGAATCTTCAGGCCGAGGTCCTGGTAGGTGACGCCCTGCACGGCGGCGTTGCCGTAAATGATCTCGAACTCGAAGCCGTTCGGGAAGCCGGCCTTGGCGAGCAGTTCCTTCGACTTGGCGAGGTCCTGCCGGAACCCGATCTGGCGCGCAACCTCTTCGGTGGAGCCGCTGACGCCGATCGGCAGATAATGCGCCGGGCGCAGCGCAGCGCCGCCGAGCATCGACTTGACGATGCCGTCATAGTCGATCGCGTAGCCGATCGCCTGGCGCGCCTCCTTCACGGCGAGCGCCTTGTTGAACTCCGCCTCCTGGGTCAGCGCCATGTAGACGAAGTCGAGGCTCGCGAGCGGAGCAAGACGCACGTTCGGCTCGGTCTTGAGCGCGGCGACCTGCTCGGGGATCAGGTTGAACGCCGCGTCGATGTCGCCGCGGCGCACCGCCAGCAGCTGCGCGGCGCCGTCCGAGATGTGACGGATCACGATGCGCTCGAACGGCGGCTTGCCGGCCCAGTAGTGCTCGTTGCGCACGAGCTGGATCTGCTGGTTGCGTTCCCAGGCGGCGATCCGGTAGGCGCCGGTGCCGCAGGAATTGCCGTTGATCCAGGCGGCGGCCTTGTCCGCGGTCTTGGCGTCCTTGGCAGCGGTCGCGCCGTTCGCCTCTGCGACCTTGCGCTCGAGCACGACGAATTCCGGCGCCGCGATGATGGTCAGCAGCGGTTCGGCCGGCTGCTTCAGGATGATGTCGATGGTCGACTTGTCGACGATCTCGACGCGGTCGACATGCGCGATGTATTGCGAGGGCTGGTCGCCGAGATTGATGACGCGGTCGAACGACCACTTCACGTCCTCGGCCGTCATCACGTTGCCGGTGGAGAACTTGACGCCGTCACGCAAGGTGAAGCGCCAGCCTTTGCCGTCCGGCGTGCGCGCCCATTTGGTCGCCAGCGATGGCGCGACATTGATGTATTCGCCCGGCTTCATGGTGACGAGCGAGTCGTAGGCCGCCGACACCGTCATCGGCGAGGTGTACTGGGCAAGCCGCGCCGGATCGAGCGTGATCGTGTCGCTGATGTCGATGCCGAGCACGAGGGTGTTCTTGCGCGCCTGCGCGAACACGGTGGCCGGCAACCCGGCGGCGATCGCGCCGCCCCCGGCGCCCAGCAACTGCACCAGCCGGCGCCGATCGATCCAGCCAAGCTTGTCCGTCATCGTGATCCTCCCAGGGCGTGTTGTTGGACCGATCCTAGTGTGATCGCGCGGCGCGCGCCACCGTCGCGGCAGCTACGCGCGTCCGCCGCGGGGCTTTTCAAAAACCGCAACGCGCCGCGCACTTCCATGCGCGACGCGTTGTGCAGGCACAACCGGTGATCGGCGCGAAGGGTCGCGCCGCGCTACTTCGCCAGCGGATCGGGACGCAGCTGGAAGTGCGCCGCCAGCGGCTTGGTCCCCTTGCCGCCCTCGATCAGCCACGGCGTGCGATCGCCATTGGCGGCCCACAGCCCGCGGCCCTTCCAGCCCGCGTTCGGATCGTCGATGCGGCCGTCGAAGCCCTTGGCGTAGAAGCCGAGCGGATAGGGAACCCGGATCGACACCATCTTGCCGTCCTTGTTCAACGCGACGAGGCCGTCCATCAGGTTGGCGGTCGACATCGGGATGTCGTCGCCGAGCCCGAACGTGTTGTGCTGGTCGACCCACGAGTAGTAGCTCGCCTCGGCGCTGTTCTCGCCGATGCCCTTGAAGCCCGGGCCGGGATACTGGTGGAAGGCCCAGCCTTCGGGACAATGGTTGCCGGTCGCCTTCGGGCCGTTGAGCGGGCCCTTGCACAGGCGGCGGTCGAACACGCCCATGTGGCCGCTTGCGAGCGAGAGCCACACGCGGCCCTGCTTGTCGATGTCGCCGCCGCGCGGGCCGAAGCCGGGCAGAGGCACGGTGTAGATCTCCGCCAGCGAGCGATGCGGGTTCTTGGTCGGATCGATGCGCACGATCGCGCCGGGGCTGCCGCGCAGCGTGCCCCAGACCGAGCCGTCGGTCGGGCTCGGCATGACCGCGTAGAAGGTCGCGCCGATGCGCATGTCCTTGTCGGCCTCGAGCGGCTTGCCCGGCTCGGTGTAGTTGTCGTCGCGCTGGCCGTTGCCGTTGGTGTCGACCACCAGCGCGGTCCAGCCCTGCGACTTCTCGATGTCGCCGGTCTCGTCGAGCATCTTGGTGTTAATCCAGCCGACATTGCCGCCGCCGCCGCCGGTGCTCATCCACACCGTCTCATTTGCGTCATAGCCGAACTGGAGATGATGCGAGCCGAAGCAGGTCTGGTAGGCGGTGTACTTGCCGGTCTTCGGGTCATACATCGTGACGCGGCGGTTGGTGCTGTTGAGCGGAAACTCGACCGCCGACGGGTGCGTCGAGCCCTTCTTGCAGAAGGCCGGGTTGTCCGGCGCATGCCCGGTCGCCGCCAGCCACACGCGGCCCTTCCGGTCCATCATCGAGTTATGGTTGTTGGCCTTGCTGTCCCAGATGTTCTCCTCGCCCCAATAGGCCGAGGGACCGAGGATGTGGATCGAGCCGGCATTGCCCGGCCCGAGCGCCAGCGGCATGTCGGGCGTCGTCGGCAGCACGAAGTTGGTCGCGACGTTCTTGATCGGATCGAGGATCGGCATGTCGTTGCAGGCATGCTCGCATTGCCCGTAGAGCGGACCGTAGGCGTTCACGGTCGGAAAGCGCCGGTCGCTGGCGATCAGGTCGTGCAGATATTGCTTCGGATTGTGCCAGTCGCGCAGCGTGACCACGATGTTGCGCTCGAGGCCTTGCGGCCGCGTCGGCTTGGCGAACGGCAGCTCGCCCTTCTCCACGCGCTGGGTCCAGTCGGCGAGGTAGGGGAACGGCATGCCGCCGAGCTGGCCCGCCGCGAGCGTGATCATGTTCTCGCCGGCCTGTCCCGACGAGATACGGCGCACCCAGGCTTCCTCGTGGTTCTTGACCGCGTCCATGTGGAATTTCGGAATCGTGCGGGTCGAGAGCTGGCCGAGCTGGTGACAGCCGACGCAGCCGTTGTTCTTCATCACGTTGAGATAGTCGGTGATCTTGATATTGGCCGGCGCATCCTTGCTGCCGAACGTCTCGGCACTCGGGATATTCATCATCGAGTACCAGTAGATCGCCGGATAGTACTTCGCGGCCTCCGCTTCGTTCGGCGCCGCCACGGCGGTCAGGTTGAGCTGCTTGCCGGGCTCGCTCTTCACCTTCGGGCTGTCGACGAGGCCGTAACCGCGCACCCAGATGTCGTAGTTCGCCTTCGGCAGGTCGGGCAGCACGTAGCGGCCCTGGTCGTCGGTGACGACGATCTTGATGAAGCGAACGGGGAGATCGCGCGTCTCCGCGACGACCCATACGCCGGCCTCGGGGCCGTTCGGCCCGCGCACGACGCCGCCGATGTCGTCATCGTCGATCGCGACGGCGGCCGTCGCCGCCTGCTGCGCGCCGGCCGGCACGGCCGCGAACGCCAGGAACGCCGCCAATGCGGCGGACACGAGAAGACCGGACGTCGTCAATGTTTTGTGCATGCTGGGTCGCTCCCTTGTCCCGGGCAATCGTTGGATGCTGCTCATCGGGACGCCGCGAGGTTACGCCCACTTTAGAACGATCCGCAACCGCAAAGGATGGGCAGAAATCGCCGAGGAGGATTGCGCTGGCGATGTGGCGCCTCGGTTTTCACGGCGTGAACAAATGGCGTAGTGTCGGCGCGAGGCGCCCGCTCGAGACTGCGCCCGCCAGGGAGGCGACGATGCTCCGTGCACTGCTCGCGGCGACAGCCGCGCTGTTCTGTTTCTCCGCACAGGTCCAGGGACAATCCATGAGCGCAACGAACGGCGACCCGCTGCCGCGCGGCAAGGCCGAAGAGGTCGGGATGTCGAGCGAGCGGCTCGGCGAGATCGAGAAGACGATCAAGGCCGACATCGAGAAGGGCCGGCTGCCCGGCGCCGTGATCGCGATCGCGCGCAAGGGCAAGCTCGTCTACTACGAGGCGTTCGGCATGCGCGACAAGGCCGCGGGCGTTGCGATGACGAAAGACACCATCTTCAACATCGCGTCGATGACCAAGCCGATGGTCGCGCTCGCGGCTCTTCAGTTGCAGGAACGCGGCAAGCTCTTGACCGACGATCCGCTCTCGAAGTTTTTTCCGAAGTTCGCCGCCATGAAGGTCGCGGAACTCGATCCCAAAGGCGAGACCATCACGGCGACGGTTCCGGCGACGCAGCCGATCACGTTGCGCCATCTGATGATGCACACCTCGGGCCTCGTCTACGGCGGGCGCGGCAACACCGCCGTGCACAAGCTCTATCCAGGCGGCAGCGGGGTTGCCGGCGGGCAGATGAGCGGCGCGGAGTTCATGGACCGGCTCGCCGAGCTGCCGTTGCTCAATCAGCCCGGCGCGGTGTGGGACTACGGCTTCGGGCTCGACCTGCTGGGCCAGGTGGTGGAGAAAGTGTCCGGGCAAACGCTGGGCGCGTACTTCGAGGAGAACATTTTCAAGCCGCTCGGCATGACCGACACGGCGTTCTTCATCCCGCCCGCGAAGGCCGCGCGCTACGCCAGGGCGCTGCCGGTCGATCCCGACACCGGCGCGGCGCAGACCGTGTCGCCGGTGCTGACCCAGCCGCTGAAGTTCGAATGCGGCGGCGGCTGCCTGTCATCCACCGTCAGTGACTACATGCGTTTCGCGCTCGCGCTCCTCAACAAGGGCGCCTACGGCGAGACGCGCATCCTCGGACGCAAGACCGCCGAATACATGCTGACCAACCAGATGGGTCCGGAGGTGAAGAACCTGATCGCCAATGCCGACCCGACGCGCGCCGATTACGGCTTCGGCCTCGGCCTCGCGGTGCGCACCGAAGCGGGGCGCGGGAAGCTGATCGGCTCGGCCGGCGACTTCAACTGGCCGGGCGCGAGCGGCACCAACTGGTGGGCCGATCCGAAGGAACAGCTCGCGGTCGTGGTCATGGCGCACTCGCCCGGGCCGATCCGCTGGCACTACCGCCAGGTGATCAACGCGCTGGTGTATCAGGCGATCGTGGACTGACGCGCGCCGGCCATCATCCCGAGGAACCCGCACCGCGACGCGTTGCGCGTGTCTCGCAGGACGGCGCCGAGGCGCGATCCTTCGGATCGCTCCTCGGACGAGGAACGGAGTCAGACAAGTTTCATCGCGCGCGCGATCTGCCAGGCCGAGAGCGCGATCACCAGGCAGCCGACCGCGAGCATCAGCGCGCGCGGTGAAATGTGCTTCACCGCCCAGCCGCCCAGCGGTGCCGCCAGCATGCCGCCGATCACCAGCGCGAGCAGCTCGCGCCACGGCGAGGCGCCGAGCTCGAGGAAGAAGGTCGTCGCGGCCGCGATGGTGACGAAGAACTCGGTGGTGTTGACCGAGCCGACCACCATGCGCGGCGCGTGGCCCGAGCCGACCAGCGAGGAGGTCGCGACCGGACCCCAGCCCCCTCCCCCGCTCGCATCGAGAAAGCCCGCCACGAATCCGATCGGGCCGACCCAGGGCGCGGGCGCGTCGCGCGCCGGCGCGAGCCGCCAGGCTTTCAGCAGAATGAAGATGCCGACCAGCAGCAGATAGGCGGCGAGGTAGGGGCGCACGAAACCCGCATCGAGGTTCGACAGCACCCAGGCGCCGAGCACCGCGCCGGCAACGCCCGCAATGCCGAGACGGATCACCAGCCGCCAGTCGACGTTGCGGTGCCACAGGTGCGAGCCCGCCGACGCGCCGGTGGTGAAGATCTCCGCGGTATGCACGATCGCGCTCGCCTGCGCGGGCGGCAGGCCCATCGACAGCATCGCGGTCGTGGAGATGACGCCGAACGCCATGCCGAGCGCGCCGTCGACCAGTTGCGCGAAAAAGCCGACGAGGCCCAGCAGAACATATTCGGTCGCCATCGCGTCGCCCCTGCAATTCGACCTTCAACGTACAAGGAAACGCGCGGTTCGAAAAACCGCGACGTTAGGTCACGCCAGCGGCAGCACGTTGGTGTATTTGACCTGCTCGAGCGCGAAACTCGACTCGATGGAACCGATGCCGGAGAGCCGCGTCAGCTTCTGCTTGAGGAACCGCTCGTAGGCCGCAAGGTCGGCGACGACGACGCGCAGCAGGTAATCGCGCGGACCGGTCATCAGGTAGCACTCCAGCACCTCCGGCCAGCGCGCGATCGCCTTGGCGAAGCGATCGAGCGCGTCCTCGCGCTGGCTTTCGAGCTTGATCGAGACGAACACGCTGACCGGCAATCCGACCGATTGCTGGTCGAGCACCGCAACATAGCGCGCGATGACACCGGCCTCCTCCAGCATGCGCACGCGGCGCAGGCACGGCGACGGCGAGAGGCCGACCTGCTCGGCCAGCTCGGCGATGCTCTTGCGACCGTCCTCCTGCAGCACGGCGAGAATCTTGCGGTCGATGGCGTCCAGTTCCGCTTGCATGGTTGCGCTATTTCGGTCCCTGATTTTGGCTGATTATGCCAATTGACCGGGGAGAATGGAACGATTTTGGCGGAAACGAGCGGCGCGGCCATGCGAATAATTCAGTGCTAGCATCGCGCTAACCGGCCGGGCCATGACCATGACGCAGCGAATTTCCGACAATGACCTGAAAATTCTCGCCGAGCTCGAGAAGAAGGTCCTCTGGCTGTCGAGCTGGACCATCCACCACGCCAATCACGTGCGCGAGAGCAGCGACGGGCTGAAGGTCGGCGGGCATCAGGCCTCGTCCGCCTCGCTCGCCGCGATCATGACGGCGCTCTATTTCCACACGCTGCGGCCGCAGGACCGCGTCGCCGTGAAGCCGCACGCATCGCCGAACTTCCACGCCATCCAGTACCTGCTCGGCAAGCAGACGCGCGAGAAGCTCGAAGGCTTCCGCGGCTACAAGGGCGCGCAAAGCTATCCGTCGCGCACCAAGGATACCGACGACGTCGACTTCTCCACCGGCTCGGTCGGGCTCGGCGTCGCGCAGACGCTGTTCTCGTCGCTGGCGCAGGACTACGTGCGCTCGCATTTCCGCGCCGAAGGGTCCCGAAGGCCGCATGGTCGCGCTGGTCGGCGACGCCGAGATGGACGAGGGCAACATCTTCGAGGCGATGCTGGAAGGCTGGAAGCAGGGCCTGCGCAATTGCTGGTGGATCATCGACTACAACCGCCAGAGCCTCGACGCGGTGATCCGCGAAGGCCTGTGGTCGCGCTACGAGGCGCTGTTCTCGGCGTTCGGCTGGGACGTCGTGATCGTCAAGCACGGCTCGCTGCAGCAGGCCGCGTTCAAGGAGCCGGGCGGCGAGGCGCTGCGCAACTGGATCGACGGCTGCCCGAACCAGCTCTACTCGGCGCTGACGTTCCAGGGCGGCGCCGCGTGGCGCAAGCGGCTGATGAACGACCTCGGCGACCAGGGCGCGGTGACGCGGCTGCTCGACAACCGATCGGACGACGAGCTCGCGCGGCTGATGGGCAATCTCGGCGGGCACGACCTGCCGGCGCTGATCGAGGCCTTCGACAAGGCGGCCGACGCACGACCGGCCGACCTGCTTCATCTGCTACACCATCAAGGGCTCGGGGCTCGCGCTCGCCGGACACAAGGACAATCACGCCGGCATGATGACGCCGGCGCAGATGGACCAGCTGCGCGAGGCGATGCAGCATCCGCGCCGGGCACGAGTGGGACAAGTTCGAGGGCTTGGCCACACCGCCGCAGACGCTGCAGGCCTTCCTCGATCGCGTGCCGTTCGCCACCAAGGAGAGGCGCCGTCACGTCGCCGCGCATGTCGAGGTGCCGGCGCAGCTCGAGGTCACGATCCAGCCGACGATGTCGACGCAGATGGGCTTCGGGCTGCTGCTCAACGAACTGGGCCGCGGCGACTCCGATTTCGTCGAAGCGCATCGTCACGACGGCGCCCGACGTGACGGTCTCGACCAATCTCGGGCCGTGGGTGAACCGGCGCGGCCTGTTCGCACGCGAGAAGATGGCCGACACGTTCAAGAGCGAGCGCATCGCCTCCACCTTCCACTGGGAATTCGCACCGAAGGGCCAGCACATCGAGCTCGGCATCGCCGAGATGAACCTGTTCATCCTGCTCTCGGCGCTCGGCCTGTCGCATTCGATCAACGGCGAGCGGCTGTTTCCGATCGGCACGCTGTACGATCCGTTCATCGCGCGCGGCCTCGATGCGCTCAACTACGCCTGCTACCAGGAGGCGCGCTTCATCCTGGTGGCGACGCCCTCCGGCATCACGCTTGCGGGCGAAGGCGGCGCGCATCAGTCGATCGGCACGCCGCTGATCGGCATGGCGCAGGACGGGCTCGCGGCATTCGAACCCGCCTACGTCGACGAGCTCGCCACCATCATGGCGTGGTCTTTCGACTACATCCAGAAAGGCCAGGACACCGCAGAGGCGGAGCCGTCGGAGCGCAACTGGCTGCGCGACGAGACCGGCGGCTCGGTGTACCTGCGGCTTTCCACGCGCCCGATCGATCAGATCAAGCGCACGCTCGACGCCGACATGCGCCACGCGATCATCGACGGCGCCTACTGGATGCGAAAGCCCGGGCCGAACTGCCAGGTGGTCGTCGCCTACACCGGCGCGGTCGCGCCGGAAGCGATCGAGGTCGATCGGATTGATGGCGGAAGACCGCCGCGATATCGGGCTGCTCGCGGTCACCTCCGCGGACCGGCTCAACGCCGGCTGGACCGCGGCGCAGCGCGCGCGCGAACGCGGGCTGGTCAATGCGCGCGCGCACATCGAGCGGCTGATGGCCGACGTGCCGCCGCATTGCGGCATCGTGACGGTGTGCGATGCGCATCCGGCCACGCTCGGCTGGCTCGGCTCGATCCACGGCCATCGCACGCGCGCGCTCGGGGTCGAGCATTTCGGCCAGACCGGCTCGATCGGCGATCTCTATCGCCACTACGGCATCGACGCGAACGCGATCGTGGCGGCGGCGGAAGCGATCGCGCCGGGGCGGCCGATCCGCTACCTGAAGGCGCTGCCGTAACCTCTGCGGCGCCTCATGGTGAGGAGCGTCGCGTAGCGACGCGTCTCGAACCATGGCCCGGAGCGACAGCGGTGCACGCGGCCGTCCTTCGAGACGCGATCCTTCGGATCGCTCCCCCAGGACGAGGACCTCACTACACCATCCCGAACAATCGCCCCGGCAGAAACAGAATGATCGCCCACACGATGATCACGCCCACCATCACGGCGAGGAAATAGCCGAGCGCCTTCTCGTGCGGCGCACGCATCAGGATCGGCAGGCCGAGGTAAACCAGATAAAGGCTGTAGAGCCCGAGCGCGGCGAATATGGCGAGCACCGGCAACGCCATGAACACGCCGGCAAGCCACGCGGCGGTCGGCGCGTAGGCGGCGAGCTTCATCGCGTTGAGGAGATTCCTGGCGCCGCCGAACAGCGGCGCGAGCCCGTCGATCACGAAAGCCACGATGAAAACGCCGGCAAGCGAGATCAGATAGCCGAGGATCGCGCTGAGCACGCCGGCGA
The DNA here is from genome assembly GCA_963839985.1 of uncultured Alphaproteobacteria bacterium. Lineage (GTDB taxonomy): Bacteria > Pseudomonadota > Alphaproteobacteria > Rhizobiales > Xanthobacteraceae > PALSA-894. The sequence goes on from CAWIXG010000011.1 coordinate 11,819, forward strand.
TGAAAGGCGTGCGATACCCGGCGACGCCGATGATCGAGGTACCGATGAACCCGCACACCGCCGGGATGGCGGCGAGGATCGCGACGTAACCGGTGATCAACGCCGTCGGCGTCGTCTGCTCGCCGGCGATCGTCCGCCACTCGGTCTTCGGATCGAGCAAAATCCCTTTCGCGCGCGCGACGAGATCCATCGGCCCCTCCCCGGGTTCGCGGCATTGTTCCGCCCGGAGCCTGCGCTGTCACCGGGACAAATCGCGCTATCAACGCCTTTGATCGGCGACCGCAGGGAGCGCAAGATCAGAACATGCCGTTCGGATTCGCGGCCTTGTCAGGCACGATCTGCAGCACGTCCCAGTGCTCCACGATCCTGCCCTCCTCGTCCAGCCGGAAGATGTCGATGCCGGCCCACACGTGATCGCCCGGCCAGTCCTGGCGGCAGTGCAGCACCACGTGGTTGCCCTCCGCGATGACACGGATGAACTCCACGTGCTTGCCGGGATACTCGCGCGCCGCCTCCTCGAAATAGGCGATGAAGCCGTCCTTGCCGTCGGTGACGCCGGGGTTGTGCTGTGTATACGTCCCGCCGGCGTAGCGCGCGATCGCCTCGCGCGGCCGGCCCTGGTTGAACATCAGGTCGTAGAACGCCGTCACGGTCTGCTTGTTGCGCTCGAGGTCGGGCATGCGGGCTCCGTTATCGCCTGTCGGCCAGCACCATCGCGGCACCCTTCTCGGCGATCATCATGGTGGGCGAGTTGGTGTTGCCCGAGGTGATCGTGGGCATCACCGAGGCGTCGATCACGCGCAGGCCCTCGATGCCGAGCACGCGCAGGCGCGCGTCGGTAACGGCGTTGGGATCGCTGGAGAGCCCCATCTTGGCGGTGCCGACGGGATGGAAGATCGTCGTGCCGATGTCGCCAGCGGCTTTCGCCAGTGATGCATCGTCATCGGTCCGCACCTGTTCACCCGGCAGCGTCTCGACCGGATTGAACGGCCGCAATGCCGGCTGCGCCACGATCGCGCGCGCGACCCGCAGCGAGTCGGCGGCGACGCGGCGGTCCTCCTCGGCGGACAGGTAATTCGGCGCGATCATCGGCTTGTCGCCCGGATCGGCCGAGCGCAACCGCACGGCACCGCGGCTCGCCGGCTGCAGATTGCACACGCTGGTGGTGAAGGCCGGATAGGTGTGCAGCGGGTCGCCAAACTTGTCGAGCGAAAGCGGCTGCACGTGGAACTGGATGTTGGCGCGCTCGCGCGAGGGATCGGAACGGGTGAACAAACCCAACTGTGAAGGAGCCATCGTGAGCGGCCCGCGGCGGCGCAGCGCATAGTCGAGGCCCATCGCGGCGCGGCCGATCAGCGAATGATAGGTCTCGTTCAGGGTCTTCACGCCGGTGACCTTGTAGATCATGCGCAGCTGCAGATGGTCCTGCAGGTTCTGTCCGACGCCGGGCCGGTCGAGCGCCACCGGGATGCCGTGGTTCAACAGGTCGAGCCCGCGGCCTATGCCGGAGAGCATCAACAGCTGCGCCGAGCCGATCGAGCCGGCCGAGAGGATGACCTCGCCGCGGCAGCGCGCGCTCCTGACGGCACCGTCCTGGCGCCAGCGCACGCCGCTCGCGCGCCAGCCGTCGAGCTCGACCGCTTCGACCAGGCAGCCGGTCTCGACGCGCAGGTTCTGCCGGCTCAGCACCGGCTTGAGAAATCCGCGCGCCGCCGACCAGCGCCGCCCGCGCCGCTGGTTGACGTGGAAATAGGCCGAGCCCTCGTTGTCGCCGCGGTTGAAATCGTCGATCGGCTGGATGCCGTACTGTTCGGCTGCCTTGCGGAATGCATCGAGCAGGTCCCAGCGCACGCGCGGCGCCTCGATGCGCCATTCGCCGCCGACGCCGTGGTGTTCACTGTCGCCAAGGAAGTGGTCGGTCTGCTTCTTGAAGTGCGGCAGCACGTCGTTCCAGCCCCAGCCGGTGAGGCCGAGCTGGCGCCAGTGATCATAGTCGGCAGCCTGCCCGCGCATGTAGATCATGGCGTTGATCGCCGACGAGCCGCCGATCACCTTGCCGCGCGGATAGGCAAGCGAACGCCCGTTCAGCCCGGGCTCGGGCTCGGTGCGAAACATCCAGTCGGAGCGCGGGTTGCCGATCGCGAACAGATAGCCGACCGGAATGTGGAACCAGATCCAGTTGTCCTTGCCCCCGGCCTCGAGCAGCAGCACGCGGTTGTTCGGATCGGCAGAGAGGCGATTGGCGAGCACGCAGCCGGCCGAGCCCGCGCCGACGATGATGTAGTCGTAGTCGCCGTCCAGTCGCGCGGCCTCGGGCATTCCTTCCCCCTGCATGCCTCAAGTTAACGCCGACCGCGACGCGTCTGACAACAGCAATCCGCTTTGAGGCCGGCGCCGAAGGTTGCTAGCATGCGGCACACGACACCGCTCGCGCTGCGCGCGCGGCGGAAAGCCCGGAACGGCGGTTCCGGCGGTCGCGATCAACCCTCATCGGCGTGGAGACACGCCCGGCTTTGGAGATTGACCATGAAGCTCAGCGCGCGCAACCAGATCAAGGGCACCGTCACCGAGGTGAAGAAAGGCGCGACCACCGCGCATGTCCGGATGGAGATCGCGCCCGGCAACATCATTACCGCCTCGATCACCAACGAAGCGGTCGATGAACTCGGCCTGAAGAAGGGCGACGCGGTTCTCGCCGTGATCAAGGCCTCCGACGTGATGATTGCGGTGAATTAGCGCACTGCTTTACGCCGCCCCCGCGGGACTGCTAGCTTCCCGGTCGTAGCCCCGCAGGCGCCGTCACGCGCCTTCGGCTCGCTGGAACGGCGCTTCCAGACCGGTTGCATTCCAATTTCCAGGACCCGCGCGGCCCGCGCCGCGCCGGGCAACTCTTTGGAGCGCCCTCATGCTTGGCCGTTACACCCGCCGTGCCGTTTTCGCCGCGTTCGCCCTCGTGGCGACCGCGCCGTTCGCTCACGCCCAGGAGAAATCCATCGCGGTGTTCGCCGCCGCCTCGATGAAGAACGCGCTCGACGACGTCAACGCCGCGTTCCTGAAAGCGACCGGCACCAAGGTAACGGCGAGCTACGCGGCGAGCTCGGCGCTCGCGCGCCAGCTCGAACAGGGCGCGCCTGCGGATATCTTCGCCTCGGCCGACCTCGAATGGATGGACTACAGCGCGGGGAAGAAGACCATCAAGGACGATACCCGCGTCAACCTGCTCGGCAACAGGCTGGTGCTGATCGCGCCGACGGATTCCAAGATCGACAGCGTCACGCTCGCGCCGGGCTTCGATCTCGCCAAGCTGATCGGCGACGGCCGCATCACGACCGGCGAAGTGAATTCGGTGCCGGTCGGCAAATACGCCAAGAGCGCACTGGAAAAGCTCGGCATCTGGGCATCGGTCGAGAAGCGGTTCGCGATGGCCGACAATGTGCGCGCCGCGCTGGCGCTGGTCGCGCGCGGCGAAGCGGTGCTCGGCATCGTGTACGAGACCGACGCCAAGGTGGAGAAGAACGTGAAGATCGTCGGCACCTTCCCGGCCGACTCCCACGCGCCGATCGTCTATCCGGTCGCCGCGACCGCGAACGCCAAGCCCGAGGCCGCAGCGTATCTGGCGTTCCTGCGCAGCGGCATCGCCAAGGCGGTGTTCGAGCAATACGGCTTCACGTTCCTGGTGCGGCCGACGTCGTAAGTGTTCTCGCTCACCCCGGATGAATGGACCGCGGTCGCGCTTTCGCTGCGGATCGCGGTCGTCGCCACCGTGGTGGCGCTGCCCTTTGCGGTGGCGATCGCCTGGGTGCTGGCGCGGAAGGATTTCTGGGGCAAGGCGCTGCTCGACGGCATCGTGCACCTGCCGCTGGTGCTGCCGCCGGTCGTCACCGGCTATCTGCTGCTGATCTGGTTCGGCCGGCGCGGCGTGATCGGTTCTTTCCTGGCCGAGACGTTCGGCATCGTGTTCTCGTTCCGCTGGACCGGCGCGGCACTCGCCTGCGGCGTGATGGGATTCCCGCTGCTGGTGCGCGCGATCCGCCTCTCGTTCGAGGCGGTCGACGCGAAGCTGGAAGACGCCGCCTCGACGCTCGGCGCCAGCCGCCTGCTCGTGTTCGCGACCGTGACCCTGCCGCTCGCGCTGCCCGGCGTCATCGCCGGCATGGTGCTGTGCTTCGCCAAGGCGCTCGGCGAGTTCGGCGCGACCATTACGTTCGTGTCGAACATTCCGGGCGAGACGCAGACCATCTCGGCGGCGATCTACACCTACACGCAGATCCCCAACGCCGATGCCGCCGCAGCGCGGCTGGTGATCGTCGCGATCGTGATCTCGCTCGTCGCGCTGGTCGCCTCCGAATGGCTCGCGCGCCGCGCCGGCACGCGCTTCCACGGGGAGTGACATGCTGGCGGTCGATGTCGAAAAACGGCTCGGGGATTTCAGCGTCGCCGCAAAGTTCGAGTCGGCGGACGGCGTGACCGCGCTGTTCGGACCGTCCGGCTCGGGCAAGACCTCGATCGTCAGCATGGTGGCCGGGCTGCTCAGGCCGGACCGCGGGCGCATCGTCTGCAATGACGTGGTGCTGTTCGACTCCGCCCGCGGCGTCGGCCTGGCTCCGCATCGGCGCGGCATCGGCTACGTGTTCCAGGACGGGCGGCTGTTTCCGCACATGACGGTGGCGCAGAACCTCGACTACGGGCGCAGGATGTACCGCCTGCCGGCCAATACCGCCGAGCGCGACCGCGTGATCGCGCTGCTCGACATCGCACACCTGCTCGACCGCCGGCCCGGCAGGCTGTCGGGCGGCGAGCGCCAGCGCGTCGCGATCGGCCGCGCGCTGCTGATGCGGCCGCGGCTGCTGCTGCTCGACGAGCCGCTCGCCTCGCTCGACGCGCCGCGCAAGCGCGAGATCTTCCCCTATCTGCTGCGCCTGCGCGACGAGACGGTGCCGATGATCTATGTCAGTCACAACGCCGCGGAACTGCGCCGCGTCGCGACCACCATCGTGCGCATCGACGACGGCCGCGTGGCCGGCATCGGCGGCACCGAGTTGCTCAAGGCCGACGACGATCTTTTCTAGGGTTGTCGCACGCGCCCGATGGGTGCACGCTCCCGGCCACAGCCGGGAGGAAGAAGTGCAAACGCTGCGCGCCGCGTGTGTTGTCGTCCTGCTCGGGGTTCCTGCGGCGCTCGCGCAGACGCCGCCGCCCGAGACCTTGCGCGTGACGCGCACCGGTGACGACGGCGAAGGCTCGCTGCGCTGGGCGATCGAACGCAACAATTCTGCCCCCGGGCGCTTCCGCATCGAGATCGATCCCGAAGGCGCCGGCCCTCACGTCATCAAGCCGGCCTCGCTGCTGCCCGCGATCAAGGGCCCGGTGCGTATCGAAGCCGTGCCGTGGCGGCGCACCGGCACGTTGGTCATGCTCGACGGGGCGGGCTTCATCGCCGACAAGGGCCAGCGCACCTGCGAGGGCGCAACGCCCGGCCAGTACGGCGCGAACGTGCGCACCACGACCAATCCGGGGCTCGCGATTGTCGACACCCAGGGGGTCGAGATCGCCGGGCTCGAGGTGCGCAACTTCTGCATCGGCGTGCTGATCCATCGGGCGAGCGGCAACACGGTCGAGGACAATCGCATTGCGGCGAGCCGCGGCGGCGCCGGCGTGATGCTCACCGGCGACGACGGCAATGGCGGCACGACCGCGGCGACCACGATCCACAACAAGGTCCAGCGCAACGAGTTCACCGACAACGGCGACGGCCTCGAGCTGACGCGCGGCGCGGCATTCAATCTCGTCGCCGGCAATGTGTTCCGCTCGACCGATGCCAATCCCGAGCCCTCGCAGGGCATCGAAGTGTTGCTCGGCCACGACAACGTCATCGTGAACAACCGTTTCGAGGGCTATTCGGACGGCATCCAGGTCAACGGCGGCAACCGCAACTACATCGGCGCGAACGTGTTCGTCGGCAATGCGCTCGCGCTCAGCATGACCGGCGAGCGCAACGTGATCGACAGCAATATCATCGCCGGCAATGCGGTCGGCGTCGCGCTGCGTCCCGCCGCGCGGATGGGGATCACGCGCGTCACGCGCAACATCATCCACCGCAACGGGCAGGACGTGCTGCGCTGCTGGTCGGGCGGCAGCTGCGATCCGAAGCTGCGACGCGGCGGCATCGTGTTCGGCATCGCGGCGCAGGAGCATGCCGCCTACGTCGGCGAACGCGGCGGCGGCGTGCCGGTCGATGCCGCGAAGTTCACGCATATCTGTCCCGAAGGCGCGCCCGCCTGCCAGCCGCTGCCGAACAACGGGATCGCGGCACCGGTGCTGGAGAAGATCACGCGCAGCGGCACGACCCTGACGGCGAGCGGCCGCGCGCTCGGCGGCGGGCTGGTCGAGCTGTTCGGCAACCGCAATGCCGGCGATGCGGAAGGCGAGGTCTATCTCGGTGAGACGCGCGTCGGCGCCGACGGCCGGTTCGCCATGACGGTCGATGCGCCCTCGGTCAGCGTGCCGACCGGCTTCACCGCCACCGTCACGTCGAACGATGGTGCGACCTCGGAATTCAGCCGCCCGATCGGCATGTCGGATTGATCTCGTAGGGTGGGCAAAGCTTGGCCGCGCGACAGCGTGGTCAAGCGTGCCCACGTCGTTGCGCGGGAATGACGATGTGGTGGGCTCGGCGCTGCGCGCCTTAGCCCACCCTACGACCTACGAACTGTTCTAATATCCCGCCATGTTCCCGCCCGAGCGCATCGTCTGCCTGACCGAGGAGACCGTCGAGACGCTGTATCTCCTCGGTGAGCAGCGCCGCATCGCCGGCGTGTCGGGCTATGCGGTGCGGCCGCCGCAGGTGCGGCGCGAGAAGCCGCGCGTCTCGGCGTTCATCTCGGCGGATTTCGAGAAGATCGTCGCGCTGGAGCCAGACCTCGTGCTCACCTTCTCGGACCTGCAGGCCGACATCGCGGCCGAGCTGATCCGCCGCAACATCGCGGTGCATGCGTTCAACCAGCGCGACGTCGCCGGCATTTTCGCGATGATCCGCACGCTCGGCGCGCTGGTCGGCGCCACCGAAAAGGCCGAAGCGCTTGCGGTCTCGCTGGAAGACCGGCTCGACGAGGCGCGCGAACGGGCCGGGCAGCTGCCGCGCCGGCCGCGGGTCTATTTCGAGGAATGGGACGAACCGATGATCTCGGGGCTCAAGTGGGTCTCCGAGCTGATCGAGGCGGCAGGCGGAACCGAGGCGTTTCCGCAGCTTGCAGCCAACAAGAGCGCGAAGGACCGCATCGTGTCGGCCGACGCCGTGATCGCGGCCGCGCCCGACATCATCATCGGCTCGTGGTGCGGCAAGAAATTCGTCCCTGACAGGGTGAAGGCAAGGCCGGGCTTTGCCGCGATCCCGGCAGTGCGCGACAATGAGCTGCACGAGATCAAGTCCGCGCTGATCCTGCAGCCCGGCCCGGCGGCGCTGACCGACGGGCTCGATCAGTTGGTGCGCATCGTCGCCGATTGGGCGAGCCGGGTGAGCAGGCCGGCGAGATAGTCGAGCGCCGCGACCAGCGCGGGGCCGCCGCACAGCGTATAGCGCGTCGGCAGGATGATGCGGCGCGCCGGCGGATAGGCGGCATCAAGCGCCGGATGGGTGAGATTGTAGCTGCCCTGATCCGCGGCATCGCCCGGCATGTTGTTGAGCACGATCACATCGGGATGCAGCACCAGCAGCCTTTCCAGCGGCACGTAGCCGCCATAGCCGGGCGGCGCGCCGGGCGGCGGCCGCAAGCCGGCCTCGGCGAGCAATGCGGCGGCGAGGCTGCGTTCGCCCGCGGTGTAGCCGCCGCGGTTGACCAGCAGCGCGGTTGTAAACGGCGGCTTCGGAGCGGCTTTCAGCCGCATGCGCGCCGCCTCGATGTCGGCGACGAGCTTCTCGCCACGCTCCGGGTGGCCGAGCACCGCCGCCACTTCGGTCACCTGGCGCCGCGCGGTGTCGAGATCGGCGATCAGCGTGATCTCGTGCAGCCGCAAGCCCTGCGCGCGCAGGATGTGCTTGGTCACCGGCCGGTCGCTGTCGCCGATCAGCACCAGGTCCGGCCCGAGCGCGATGCTGAACTCGGCCTGCCATTGCAGGCGCGGATAGGCGCGCGCCTTGTCGGTCATCACCGAGACGCTTGGGTCCGCCGCATAAGGAGAAAGCCCGGCGATCTGCTCCGGATCGGCGAGCGCGAGCACCAGTTGATCGGCGCAGACGTTGAACGACACGACGCGGCGCGGCGCGTCGGCGAGGGCCGGGACCGATAGCAGCAGTGCCAGCAGCGCGGTCAAGCAACGCAAGTCACGCCCTCTCCTCCGTCATCTCCGGCCGCGTGCCGGGCATCCACGTCTTAGCATCAACACCGCAGGACGTGGATGGCCGGGACAAGTCCGGCCATGACGTGTAGGAAAGGCGCGTGGAACGGCGCGGATTTTTTATCTCACTGGCTCTCGCGGCGCTGATCGTGGCGCTGGCGATCATCTCGCTCGCGGTCGGGCCCGCGGGGCTCACGCCGCGCGCCGCGCTCGCCGGGCTGTTCTCCGGCGAGGGACCGGCCGGCATCATCGTGCGCGACATTCGGCTGCCGCGCACGCTGCTCGCCGCGCTGATCGGCGCAACGCTCGGCATCTCGGGCGCGGCGCTGCAGGGGCTGTTGCGCAATCCGCTCGCCGAGCCCGCGCTGTTCGGCGCGCCGCAAGCCGCAGCGGCGGCGGCCGCGCTGGTGATCGCGTTCGGCTTTGCGCCGGTCACGTCGTTCGCGGTGCCGGTCGCCGCCATCCTCGGTGCGGTGATCTCGATCGCGGCGCTGGTTGCGGTCGCGGGACGGCGCGCGAGCCTGACCGTGACCCTGCTCGCCGGACTGGCGCTCGCGAGCTTCGCCGGCGCCGCGACCGCGCTGGTCCTCAATCTTGCGCCGAATCCGTTCATCGCGCTCGAGATCGCGTTCTGGCTGCTCGGCTCGCTGGAGGACCGCTCGCGCGACCATCTCGTCATCGCGGCGCCGTTCATGGTTGCGAGCTGGGCGCTGCTCGCAACGCAGGCGCGCGCGTTCCGCGCGCTCACGCTCGGCGAGGATGCCGCCGCCTCGCTCGGCGTCGACGTCGCGCGCACCCGCACGGTGGTGGTGATCGGCGTGGCGCTCGGCGTCGGCGCCGCGGTTGCGGTCGCGGGTGCGGTCGGTTTCGTCGGGCTGGTGGCGCCGCATCTGGTGCGCCGCGCATCCGGATCCGACCCGGCGCGGCTGGTGCTGCCCGCGGCGCTGGCCGGCGCCGCGCTGGTGCTCGCCGCCGATATCGCGGTGCGGCTCGGGCCGTCGGCGGTCGAGATCAAGCTCGGCGTCGTGACGGCGCTGATCGGCGTGCCGATTTTCCTCTCGATGATTTTTCGCGAGCGAAGGCTGCTCGAGGCGGGCGCACAATGAGCGCCCTCATGGCGCGCAACGTCACGGTGCGGCTCGGGGCGCGCGACGTCGTGCACGACGCGTCTCTGTCGTTGAATGGTGGCGAGCTAGTCGCGCTGGTCGGTCCGAACGGCGCCGGCAAGACCACCCTGATCCGTGCGCTCGCGGGCCTTGTTCCGGCCGACGGCACGATCACGCTCGACGGCAAGCCGCTGGCGTCGCTGAGCGGGCGTGACCGTGCCCGCGCGATCGCCTACCTGCCGCAGGGCCATGTATTCCACTGGCCGATGTCGGTTGCGTCGATCGTGATGCTCGGGCGCGCGCCGCATGCCGATGGGTTTTCCGCAGCGACGCCCGATGATCGCGCAGCGATCGCGCGCGCGCTGGCGATCACCGAGACCGCAGCGTTCGCCGAGCGCGCCGTCACCACGCTCTCCGGCGGCGAGCGCGCGCGCGTCGCGCTGGCCCGTGCGCTGGCGACGCAGGCCGGCATACTGCTCGCCGACGAGCCGACCGCCGCGCTCGACCCGCGCCATCAGCTCACCGTGATGGGCTTGTTGCGCAAGGCCGCGCATGACGGCGGCGCGGTGCTCGCCATCATGCATGACCTGACGCTTGCGGCACGCTTCGCCGACCGCGTCGTGGTGATGGACCGCGGCGCGGTGGCGGCGGACGGCACGCCGGCCGAGGCGATGTCGCGCGAGCGCCTCGCCGCCGTTTTCGGCATCGAATCCGCCATGGTGGACGTCGACAACAAGCGTGTGCCCATCGCGGGCCGCGCGCTTTAGGAAAGACATCATGTTCGACCTGATCGTCCGGAACGCCACCCTGCCCGACGGGCGCAAGCGCGACATCGGCATTCGCGACGGCAGGATCGCGGCGCTCGAACCAAATCTCGCGAGCGAAGCCGGCCGCAGCATCGACGCGCAGGGATTGCTGGTCTCCCCTCCCTTCGTCGACACGCATTTCCACATGGACGCAACGCTCTCGCTCGGGCAACCGCGGCTCAATCAGTCCGGCACCCTGCTCGAAGGCATCGCGCTGTGGGGCGAGCTCAAGCCGCTGCTCACGCCCGAGGCGGTCGCCGAGCGTGCGCTGCGCTATTGCGATCTCGCGGTGTCGCAGGGCCTGCTCGCGATCCGCAGCCATGTCGACATCTGCGACGACCGCCTGACCGCGGTCGATGCGCTGCTCGACGTAAAACAGAAGATCGCGCCCTATATCGACCTGCAGCTCGTCGCGTTCCCGCAAGACGGCTACTTCCGCTCCAGGACCGCGGCAGCCAATCTCGAGCGCGCGCTCGACAAGGGCGTCGACGTGGTAGGCGGCATCCCGCATTTCGAGCGCACGATGGAAGAAGGCGCGCGCTCGATCGAGGTGCTGTGCGACATCGCGGCCGAGCGCGGCCTGCGCGTCGACATGCATTGCGACGAGACCGACGACCCGCTGTCGCGCCACATCGAGACGCTCGCGGCCGAGACCCAGCGGCGCGGCCTGCACGGCCGCGTCACCGGCTCGCACCTCACCTCGATGCACAGCATGGACAATTATTACGTGTCGAAGCTGCTGCCGCTGATGGCGGAGGCGCAAGTGCATGCGGTCGCCAATCCGCTGATCAACGTCGTGATCCAGGGGCGCCACGACACCTATCCGAAGCGGCGCGGCCTGACGCGGGTGCCGGAACTGCGCGCTTGCGGCATCAACGTCGCGTTCGGCCACGACTGCGTGATGGACCCGTGGTACTCGCTCGGCTCCGCCGACATGCTCGACGTCGCCCACATGGCGCTGCATCTCGCGCACATGACCTCGCGCGAGGCGATGCGCTATTGCTTCGATGCGGTGACGAGCAATGCCGCAAAGGTGATGGGGCTCGAGGGCTACGGCCTCGCGGTCGGCTGCAACGGCGACCTCGTGGTGCTGCAGGCGACCGACCCGATCGAGGCGATCCGGCTGAAGGCGCGCCGGCTGTTCGTGGTGCGGCGCGGCAAGGTGATCGCCGAGAGCGCGCGGCAGCTGACGCAGCTCGACCTGCCGGGGCGCACCGGCACGGTCGATCCGGCGGATTATGCGCCGACGGCCGCGGCAACTCCGACCTCATCCTGAGGAACCCGCAACGCGGCAGCGTTGCGGGTGTCTCGAAGGATGACCCACGTTCGGTGTCTGCCGCCATGCTTCGAGACGGCGCTTCGCGCCTCCTCAGCATGAGGTTTTGAGTTTTTCGCGCCGCCTCAGGACACGGGCTGTGTTTTCTTGTGCGCCGCGAGCGCCGCCAATCGCTGGTCGCGCCAGCGGGTGAGTTCGCCGAGTTCGTCCGGCGTCGCCTGCTTGCCCCACTCGCGCAAGATGTTCGCGATGTTGGCGTCCTCGAACACCTCCACGTCTGCAGGCTTTGCCTGCAGGCGCTTGTAGAAGCCGGTGTAGCGCGCGCAGTAGTCCGCGATGCCGCCCGGCGCGTTGAGCTCGATGGTGGCAAACGGTCCCATGAACGACCAGCGCAGGCCGAGACCGTCCTTGATGGTCTTGTCGAGGTCCTGCGGCGAGACATAGCCCTCGCCGACCAGGCGGAACGCCTCGGCGAGCAACGCGCCCTGCAGGCGGTTCAGGATGAACCCCTCGACCTCGCGCCGCACCACGATCGGCACCTGGTTGACCGACTCGTAGACCTGCTTGGCGCGCGCGATCGTCTCCGGCGCGGTCCACGGCGCGCCCACCAGCTCGACGATCGGAACCAGATGCGGCGGGTTGACCGGATGCGCGACCAGGCAGCGCGCGCGGCCCTTCAGGTTCTCGGTGAACAGACTCGCGACGATCGCCGAGGTGGACGAGGCGAGGATCGCGTCCGGCGCGGCGAGCGCATCGAGTTCGGCGAAGATCGCGCGCTTGGCGTCGAGCGTCTCCGGCACGTTCTCCTGCACATAGCTCGCGCCGTCGAGCGCATCGGCGATGCTCTTCGCGGCGCGCACGCGCGCGGCCGCGCCTTTCGGGTCGGCGACGAGGCCGTGCCTCGCCAGTTCGTCGAGCCCCGCAGCGATCTGGCCGAGTGCCGTGTCGGCGGCGCCGTCCACTGCATCGTAGAGCGCTGCCTCCCACCCGGCGCGCGCGAACACCATGGCCCAGGCGCGGCCGATCAGGCCCGATCCGATGATGGCGATGCGGGGCATGGGTCGCTCTCTCCTTCTTTCTTATCCCTCCCCCGCAGGGGGAGGGTCGGCGAACGAAGTGAGCCGGGGTGGGGGTCTTGCCACAAGCTCAAGCCCCACCCGGCTGCTCGCTGTCGCTCGCAGCCACCCTCCCCCTTCGGGGGAGGGATCAGCAAGTTCACATCCACAATTTCTGCCGGCGCAGCTCGAGATCGTCGCGCAGCAGCTTCGACTGTCCGGTCCAGGTGACGCTGCCGCGCTCGAGGATCACGGTGCGATCCGACAAGGCCAGCGCAAGGTCGAGGTGATGATCGACGATCACGATGGCGATCTCGTAGCGCAGGCGGTTGAACGCCTCGAACAGCTCCTCGGTGATCGCCGGCGACAGGCCTTCGAACGGCTCGTCGAGCAGCAGCAGGCGCACGTCGCCGGCGAGCGCGCGCGCCACCGCGACCATCTGCTGCTCGCCGCCGGAGAGAAAGTCCGCCGGCGTGTACCAGCGCTGCGCCAGCCGCGGGAACACCCACACGATGCGCTCGTCGTCCCAGTGCACGCCCGCGCCGGTCTGCCGCTTGAGGCGGCCGAGCGCGAGGTTGTCGGCGACCGTCATGCCGGCGAACAGCGCCCTGCCCTGCGGCACGTAGCCGACGCCGCGCCGCGCGATTCCCGCGGACGGCAGCCGCGCGATCTCCTCGCCGGCGAGCCTAATCGATCCGGTTTCCGGCGGCGCGATGCCGATCAGCGATTTCAGCAGCGTCGACTTGCCGGCGCCGTTGCGGCCGAGCAGCGCGACGATCTCGTTCTCCGAAATGTCGAACGACACGTCGTTGAGGATGTGGCTCTTGCCGTAGAACGTGTTGACCTTCTCGACGCCGAGCAGCGTGTTGGCGCCGGCGGCGGACGGCGGCGCCTCGCCGGCATGCGAGGTGCCCGACCCGATATAGATCTCGCGCACCTTGGCGTCGCTGCGCGCGGTCTCGACACTGCCGTGCACCAGCACCTTGCCTTCGTTCATCACGGTCACGACATCGGCGATCTGGAACACGCGGTCGATGTCGTGCTCGACCAGCAGCACGGGGATCTGCCGCGAGATGCTCTTCACCAGCGCGGCGACGCGCGAGCGCTCGGCCGCGGCCAATCCGGCGAGCGGCTCGTCGAGCAGGAGAATGTGCGGCGCGGTCGCGAGCGCGAGGCTCATGTCGAGCAGCCGCTGCCCGCCATAGGAGAGCGTCGCCGCCTCGGCGCACTCCATGCCGGCAAGGCCGAGGTAGTTCACGAACGCGGCGGTCTCCTCATTGATCGCCGCGATGCCGTCGGCCGCGGTCCACCAGGCGAAGCGCTTGGCGTGGCGTGCCTGCACGGCGAGGCGCACGTTCTCCTCGACGGTCAGGCCACCGAACAGGTTGGTGATCTGGAACGAGCGCCCGACGCCGGCGCGCGTGATGTCCTCCGGACGGAAGCCGGTGACGGAGCGGCCCGCGACGGTGACGAAGCCCGCGTCGGGCGGGAACATGCCCGAGACGAGATTGAACGCGGTGGTCTTGCCGGCGCCGTTCGGACCGATCAGCGCGTGCAGGCTGCGGTTCTCCACCACGATGTCGGCGCCGGCGACCGCGCGGATGCCGCCGAAGCTTTTCGCAAGCTCGCGCGCGATCAGCACCGGACCGTCGCCGCCTCTGCGGTTGGCGAGCGCCGCAGGCAGCGCCGCGTCCTGCGACACCGCGCGTCCCGACATCGCGGCGGCTTCGGTGACGCGCTTGCGCAGCGGCGCGAGCAATTGCTGCCCGACGCCGACCAGCCCGGTCGGCGAGAACATGATGAAGCCGACGAACAGCAGGCCGAAATACAGCAGCCAGTTGGCGGTCCAGATCGAGAGGAATTCGCGGAAGAGAATGAAGAACAGCGCGCCGAGCGCCGGCCCGAGAAACGAGCGCATGCCGCCGATGACGACCATCGCGAGCAATTCGCCGGAGAACGCGACCGAGATCGGCTCGGCCGAGGCGAAGCGGTGATGGAACACGGAGAGCACCCCGGCGAGCCCGGTGATCGTCGCCGACATCGTGAAGGCGAGCAGCTTGTAGCGGTCAGCCGGATAGCCGATGAAGCGCGCGCGCTGCTCGTTCTCGCGGATCGCGACCAGCACGTGCCCTACCGGCGAGCGGTGAAAGCGCCAGAGCAGGATGAGGATCGCAAAGCCTATTGCGCCGACTGCGCCGTAGTAGACCCATGGACGGCCGAGATCGACGCCGAGCACCGCGGGGCGCACCACGCCGCCGAGCCCGCTTTCGCCTCCCGTGACCGCGGTCCAGCGGAACGCGATGGTGAACAGCATGGCGGAGAGCGCCAGCGTCAGCAGCGAGAAATAGACGCCGCGGCGGCGCAGGATGAGAAAGCCGGCGAACCAGGCAAACAGCGCGACGAACAGGATCGCGAGCAGCGACGGGATCACGATGTCGCCGGGAAACCAGTGGCGCTGCGCGAGCGCGGCGGCGTAGCCGGCGAGGCCGAAGAACGCGCCGTGGCCGAACGACACAAGCCCGGTGTGGCCGACCAGGATGTTCAGCCCCATGCAGGCGATGGCGAAGATCACCACGTCGGTCGCGGTGGTGAGCGTGAGGCCGAGCGCGGGCAGCACGAGCGGCAGCAGCACCAGTGCGGCGAGCGCGATCAGCAGGGCTGCGTAATTTCGCTGCATCGGTCACTCGAACTTCTGGATGCGCTCGCCGAACAGGCCGCGCGGACGGAAGAGCAGCACCAGCACCATCAGCAGATACATCGAGGCTTCGCTTGCGGCCGGCTCGAAGTAGATCGTGACGCCGCGCACGACGCCGACCAGCAGCGCGGCCGCGACCACCCCCCAGAACGAGCCGAGCCCGCCGATCACCACCACCACGAAGGCGGCGGTGAGAATCTCCTGCCCCATCGCCGGGTGGATGGTGACGATCGAGGCGAGCAGCACGCCGGCGAGCCCGGCGAGTCCGACGCCGATGGCGGCGATCGCCATCATGTAGGGCTCGAGCGAGATGCCGAGCGCGCCGACCATCTCGGGGTTCTGCACGCCGGCGCGCACCACGCGGCCGAACGGCGTGCGGTAGATCAGCAGCCAGGTGAGCGTGACGGCAATCGACGCGACCGCCAGCATCACCAGCCGGTTCTTCGGATAGATGAAGTCGCCGAGGAACAGCTGGCCGCGCAGGAAGTCGGGCATCGCATACGGCAACGGCGAGGCGCCGAAGATCATGCGCAGGCCCTGCTCGGCAACCATCGCGAGGCCGAACGTGAGCAGCAGCGAGAGGATCGGGTCGGCGCGGTAGAAGCGGCGGAACAGAAGGCGCTCGATGATCACGCCGAGCAGGCCGACCAGCACCGGCGCCGCCACGAAGGTCGCGACGAAGCCGATCTGGCGCGAGAGGATGACGGTGAGATAGGCGCCGAGCGCGTAGAACGCGCCGTGCGCCAGGTTGACGATGCCGCCGAGCGAAAAGATCAGCGACAGCCCAAGCGCGATCAGCAGGTAGTAGACGCCGGAGAGCAGCCCGTTGAGGACCTGTTCGAGGATGAAGATGAATTGCATCATGTGGCGCCACGAACTCGGATACCCTCTCCCCTTGAGGGAGCGGGTGGCGAGCGAAGCGAGCCGGGTGAGGGGTTTGCTTCGTTCAACAAAGGTACCCCTCACCCCGCCGCGGCGCGGCGACCCTCTCCCTCGAGGGGAGAGGGTGACCGAGCGCGGGAGAGGTCACACCTCAGCAACAATTACCCGATCTTGCACACGCCGTCCTTCGGCGGGCCGATCACCTCGAGGTCTTCATTCTCGTCCGGCACCGTGCCGAGCGTGTCGTAGATATCCCACTGGTCCTTGATGTCCGCGGCCTTCTTGGCGCGCACCGCGTACATTTCCATCATCATCTGGTTGTCGTAGGCGCGGAAGTAGCCTTCCCGCTTCTTGCCGATGTCGAACTTCGCGCCCTTGCGCAGGTGCTCGGCGAGCTTGGTCGGATCGGCCGATTTCGTCTCGGCCATCGATTGCGCGACGATCTTGAGCGAGAAGTAGTCGCCCCACGACTGGTTTTCCGGCGGCTTGCCGTACTTCTTGGTGAAGGCCGCGATGTAGGCCTTCGAGGTCGGCGTGTCGATCAGGTGGTGCCAGACCAGCGGCCAGATCCCGGAGAAGTTGCCCTTGCCCAATCCCCACGCGACCGCGGTGTCGAAGCCGAAGCCCGCGACCGGGAACGGCAGGCCGTATTCGGAATACTGCTTGAGGAAGTTGGTGATCTGGTTGCCGGCGAGGTTGGAGATCACGAGATCGGGCCGCGACTGGCGGATCTTCAGCAGGAACGGCGAGAAGTCGGACGCGTCGGTCGGCACCAGCTCGTCGGCGGCGAACTGGCCGCCGTTGCTTTCCATGAACTTCTTGGCGACTTTCAGCAGGTCGTGGCCGAACGCATAATCGGCCGTGAGCGAGTACCACTTCTTGCCCTTGACCATGTTCTCCTTGAGCAGATAGCGGCCGACCGCCTGCACATACATCGAGTTCGCCGCCTCGATGTGGAACATGTACTGATTGCAGTCGCTGCCGCGCAGCGCATCGGAGTTACAGCCGGTGTTGATGAACACCGTCCTGGTGCGCTTCGCGACCTGGCCGATCGCCAGTCCCGAGGCGGAGGAAATCTCGCCGATGATCATCGCGACCTTGTCGCGCTCGACCAGGCGCTCGGCCTTCGCGGACGCGGTCTGCGGATTGACCGAGTCCTCCAGCGATCAGTTCGATCCTGCGGCCGGCCACGCCGCCGGCCGCGTTGATCTCCTCGGCCGCAAGCTGGATGCCCATCACGGCGTAATCGCCGAGCGGACCGAGGAAGCCGGTGCGCGGCGTGAGATGGCCGATCTTGATCGTATCGGATTGCGCCCGCGAGATCGCCGGCATGCCGAGGACGAGCGCCGAGCTTGCGCCTTGTACCAGCGCGCGGCGGGACAACGTTAATCTGCGAGACATGAATCCTCCCGGTTTATCGGCCGCGGTGGTCCGCTTGCCGGCTTTATTGATGGGCATTACGGTCGCGCGGGCTCATGACAAACGCAAGTGGGGGGACGCATGGCTGATCGGCGCAGGCCCCCGCGGCGCGGCACGCGGATCGAAACATGAATCTCGGCATCAAGAACCTGAAAGTCCTGGTCACGGCCGGCGCGGGCGGCATCGGGCTGGAGATCGCGCGCTGCTTCGTCGCAGAAGGCGCACGCGTGCATGTGTGCGACGTCGACAAGGCGGCGCTGCGCCGGCTCGCGAGGAGCGACCCGAAGATCACGCGCTCGACCTGCGATGTGTCGGACCGCAAGCAGGTCGCCAGGCTGTTCAAGGATGCGCTCGCCGCGCTGAAAGGCCTCGACGTGCTGGTGAACAATGCTGGCATTGCGGGGCCGACCGGCAAAGTCGACGAGATCGCGCCGGAGGACTGGGACCGCTGCCTTGGCGTCGACATCACCGGGCAGTTCAACTGCACGCGCCTCGCGGTGCCGCATCTGCGCAACAGCAAAAACGCCTCGATCGTGAACCTGTCGTCGGCGGCAGGGCGGCTCGGCTTCCCGCTGCGCACGCCCTACTCGGCGGCAAAATGGGCGGTGGTCGGCTTCACCAAGTCGCTCGCCGCCGAGTTGGGCCCGGACGGCATCCGGGTGAACGCGATCCAGCCCGGCATCGTGTCGGGCGAGCGGATCGACCGCGTGATGGAGAACAAGGCGCGCGCGCGCGGGATCAGCCCGGCCGCGATGCTGGAGGAGGCGCTCTCGGTCGTCTCGATGCGCACCACGGTGACGCCGCAGCAGATCGCCGATGCGATCGTGTTCATCTGCTCGACGCGCGGGCGCACCATTTCGGGCCAGGCCATCTCGGTGTGCGGCGATACCCAGATGTTGCCGTAAGGCGTCCGCCCGGCCGCGCTGGCATACCAATACGGCGGCTGCGGCGGCGCGCCGTCGCGGCGCTATGCACCTGAAATCGCAACAGAAAGATTCTTAGAGAATCGATGAACCGGCCGGCCGGTCGTCGCGACCAATAGGCATCAGAGGCCAAGTGGTCTCGCCACAAACACCAGGGGCAGAACTTAGATCGATCGGCGCGTCCGCCCCCCTTCCACCCCCGCGCCGATTGGCTCGACCCGCCTGGACAGTCCCCGTCCGGGCGGGTCGTACTATTTGGGCGCTCCGCGAGCAGGACAGCGCTCCGTCATGGCCGCGCACAGCCCGTCGAAGACGGGCGTAAACGCCCTCATGCATCCCACGCACTGGCGTGATGCGTGCCGCAGACATGCCGAGCGTTGCCGAAAATTTCTCCGCGCACACCGCTCTCGATTGCCGATGAACCGACTCCGCGATGCGCGCGACCAATGGTCATGAACGGGGCGCTGCCCCACGGCAAACGGGAAGGAAGTTCATCATGACCAAGTTCACCAGGATCGCGGCCGGTACGCTCGCGGCTCTCACCATCACGGTCGGCGCACTTGCGACCTCGAGCACGCAAGCCCACGCGTGGGGCAAGAAGGGCTGGGGCTGGGGACCGGCGGTTGGTCTCGGCATCGCGGCCGGCGTGATCGGCTCTGCGGCTTACGCGGCCTCGGGTCCGGGCTACTACGTCGGCGCCGGCTACACCTCCTGCCGCTATGTCGAGCGCTATGACCGCTTCGGCAACTACCGCGGCACGCGCAAAGTCTGCGACATCATCGACTGACCAATAACGGGGCAACACTTCCAATCGATCGGCGCGTCCGCCCCCTTCCACCCCCGCGCCGGTTAACTCGGCCCGCCTGGACAGTCCCCGTCCGGCGGGCCTTCTCGTTTGTGCAGTCGTCATCCTGAGGCGCCCGCGCGCAGCGCGGGCCTCGAAGGATGGTACTGAGCGCCGTCGCCCTTCGAGGCTCGCTTCGCTCGCACCTCAGGGTGACGCCACCGAAACTGCCGCAGCCTCCAACCCTCCGCCCAAAAACAACTGCCCGATGCGCGGGTCGGCGAGAATGGCCGGCGCGGTGCCGGCGATGCGGGTGCGGCCGAGCTCGAGCACGATTCCGTGGTCGGAAATCTCCAGCGCGCGTTTGGCGTTCTGTTCGATCATCAGCACCGTGACGCCGCGCGCGCGCATGGCGGTGAGCGCGGCGAACAACTCGTTGACCATCAGCGGCGAGAGGCCGATCGACGGCTCGTCGATCATCATCAGCCTGGGTTCGAGCAGCAGCGCGCGCGCGATCTCGAGCATCTTCTGCTCGCCGCCGGAGAGCGTCGACGCCTGCGCGGCGGCCTTGCGGCGCAGCACCGGGAAGCGGTCCATCGCGGCGTCGAGGCGCGATGCGAGGTCGAGGCCTCGCGGCGCCATCACGGCGCCGAGCTCGAGATTGTGGCGCACCGACAGCTCAGGGAAAATGTTGCGGCCCTGCGGAACGTAGCAGATGCCGCGCGCCAGCAGGTCGCGCGGCGGGCGATTGGTGATATCGGCGCCTTCGAACGCGACCGCGCCGGAGCGCGCCGGCAGCATGCCGAACACGGTCTTGAACACGGTCGATTTTCCCGCGCCGTTCGGGCCGATCACCGTGGTGATCGCGCCGCGTGCGACCTGGAATGTCGTGCCGTGCAGGATCGTCATCTTGCCGTAGCCGGCGACGACGTCGGTCAGGGTGAGGATGGCGCCGGCGGCCGGGCTAGTGTCCAAGATACGCCTCGATCACTTTCGGATCGCGCCGCACGTCGGCCGGCGCGCCTTCGGCGATGATCCGCCCCTCGGCCAGCACCACGATGCGGGTGCACAGACCCATCACGAATTCCATATTGTGCTCGATCACCACGAAGGTCGCGCCCTCGCGGTTGATCGCCTGCAGGCGCTCGCGCAGGTTCGCCAGCATCGTGAGATTGACGCCGCCGGCCGGCTCGTCGAGCAGCACCAGGCGCGGTCCCGCCATGAACGCCATTGCGGCATCGAGCAGCTTCTGCTGGCCGTAGGAGAGCGCGCCGGCCTTGTTGCCGGCGACGGCCGAGAGGCGGAAGAATTCGATCATCCGCTCGGCATCGCCGGAAAGCCCGGCGTCGCGCGCACCGAACAGCCGCGACAACATCGAGCCTTTGTGTTCCTGCGCGGCGAGAACCAGGTTCTCGCGCACCGACAGCTCGGGAAAGACCTGCAGCAGCTGGAAGGTGCGGCTGACGCCCAGACGGTTCAGATCGCATGGGCGCATGCCGGTGACGGCGCGGCCGTCGAGCTTTACCTCGCCCGCGGTCGGGCGCAACTGGCCGAGGATGCAGTTGAACAGCGTCGACTTGCCGCTGCCGTTCGGCCCGATGATACCGAGGATCTCGCCTTCGCGCACGTCGAACGACACGCCGTCGACCGCGTGGATGCCGCCGAAGCGCTTGGAGAGCTCGCGCACCTCGAGCACCGTGCTCATGCGAGTGTCGCCTCGCGCGCAGCGGATGCGGCCGCGGCACGACGCGCCGCCAGTCGCTTGTCGATGAAGCCGAGGACGCCGCCCGGACTGAACACCAGCAGCACCATCACGAAGGTCGCGTAGGCCACGAGGTAATGTTTCGCGACGTATTTCAGCCAGGTCGGCGGCAGCGCGGTCTTCACCGCATCCGCGAACGGACCGAAGATGAAATACATGTTGTCGGCCGCCTGCAGCCATTCGGGCAGCAACACGGCGATCACGGCGCCGAGGAACGGTCCGAAGAAATAGCCGGCGCCGCCGACGATCACCATCAGCAGCAGGTTGAGCGAGAGCAGCAGCGCGAACGGCGTCGGGTCGATGTATTGCACCAGCGGCGCATAGAGCACGCCGGAAATGCCGCCGAGACCCGCGCCCAATGCGAACGCCATCAGCGTATAGCGGCGCGTGTCGACGCCGAGCGAGAGCGCGCGCATCGGGTTCTCGCGCAGCGCCACGAAGGCGCGGCCCCAGGGTGAGCGGATCAGCCACCAGGCGGCGAGCGAGACGAGCGCGAGGTTGGCGAGGCAGAAGTAGTAGAAGTCGCGCGGGGTGCGCAGCGCGTAGCCGAACAGGCTCGGGCGCGGGATATTGCTGATGCCGTAGATGCCGCCGGTGATCCATTCCTCGTTGCGCATCACCAGGTAGGCGAGCGTCGCGAAGGCGAGCGTGACGAATGCGAGATAATGGTGCTGCACGCGCAGCGCCGGGTAGCCGAGCAGCCAGCCGATCCCGAAGCACGCGATGCCGGCGACGACGTAGGCGGTGCCGAGCGGCCAGCCTTTGGTCGTGAGCAGCGCCGCCGCATAGGCGCCGATGCCGACGAACGCCCCCTGCGCGAGCGAGACCTGGCCGGCATAGCCGAGCGTGAGGTTGAGCCCGATCGCCGCGATCGCGGTGACAGCCCAGAGCGACAGGATGTAGATGCCGTAGTTCTTCAGGGCGAACGGGGCCGCGATCAGCGCCGCCACGACGAGGACGATGGCGACAACCGCGGCAGCCCGCCTCATACCGTGCGCTCCTCGGCGCGGCCGAGCAGGCCTTGCGGACGAAACAGGATGATGGCGATCAGCAGCACCAGCGGGATCGCGGCGCGATACTGCGCCGAGATATAGGCGGCGGCAAAATTTTCCGCGACGCCGAGCAAGAGCCCGCCGACGATCGCGCCACGCACCTGATTGAAGCCGCCGACGATGGCGGCGATGAACGCCGCCATGCCGAGATATTCACCGTTGGAGAATTTGGCGAGGTAGATCGGCGTCACCAGCGCGGAGGCGAGCGCAGCGAGCGCCGCGTTGATTACGAAGGCGATCAGGATCATGCGCTCGACCGGGATGCCGAGGATGCGCGCGACGTTCGGATTTTGCGCGGTCGCCTGCATCTGGCGGCCGGTCTGCGTATTATTGAGAAAAAGCTGCAGCGCGACGACGGCGGCGACCGCAAGCGCGACCACGACCAGGCTCTGCACCGCGACCGGAATGCCGAAGACCGCCACGTTGGTGGCGGCGGCCAGTTGCGGGAACGGCTGCGCCTCGGCGCTGTAGAAATCCTTCACGGCTTCCTTCAGGAACAGCGCCAGCGCCATGGTGGCGATGGCGAGTGGCAGCACGCCGTGGCGCAGCATCGGATCGACCAGCAGCCGCTTGAACAGCACGCCGAGCACGATCGCCGACACCGCGATGCCGATCGCGACCGCGCCCCAGAACGGCACCGCAAACACGTTCGTCGCGGTGAGCATGAAGAAGGCGGGCAGCATCACGAACTCGCCCTGGGCGAAGTTGATGGTCTGCGAGGTCTGCCACAGCAACGTGAAACCGATCGCGACCAGCGCGTAGATGCCGCCGGTCGCGATGCCCGCGATGAGGAGCTGGAGGAAGTCGGCCATCAGGCTTTGCTCGTGACCACTCTCTCACTCGTCATCACCGGGCCGCTGCGAAGCAGCAGGTCCCGGTGATCGCGATCGATTGAAGCGCCGTGCCACCCCCCAGGCGAGGCCGCCGGGACTCCATGCGCGAAGATGGCGCTTCGCGCCTTTCGCCCGGCGGCAACGAGAGACCGAGGTCACTTCCCGAGCTTGGGAAGCTCGCCGGTGATCTTCTGCTTGCCGTTGACCACCTCGGCGATGAAGGAGATGCGGTCGACGTCGCCTTTGTCGTCCCAGGTGGTCTCGATCAGGATGCCGGGCTCGTCCTTCGGCGAGATGGTCAGGCCGTGCAGCGCCTTGGCGAGCTCCTTGCGGTCGAACTTGCCGATCTTCCTGGTGGTGAACGCCATCGCGTAGACGCCGGTGTAGCCCTTGATGCCGTTGTGGTCCGGCACGTACTTGAACCGCGCGTTGAACTTGTTCTTGAACTCCTCGACCGCCGGCACCGGAATGTCCGCCGACAGGCCGACGTGCCCGCGCGCGCCGTTCGCCGCCTCGCCCGCGAGGTCGATCACCTTCTGGCCGAGCAGCGTGGTCTCGCCGATCAGCGGCACGTTCAGCCCCTGCTTGCGCACCTCGCGCAGGAAGCGCGCGCTCTCTTCCTCGTTGGTGTAGACGAAGATCGCGTCGGCATTCGCCGACTTGGCCTTCACTACGTCGGCGGCGAAATCGGTCTGGCCGGACTCGGTCGAGATATCGGCCGCGACCTTGATGCCGCGCGAATTCATCTCCTTGATGAAGTTGTCGCGCCCGCCCTTGCCGAAGTCATTGTTCACCCACACGATCGCGACGGACTTCGCCTTCACGGTGTCGCGCATGTAGTTGGCGATCTTCGGCATCGAGGCCTGCTGGCCGAACGAGGTGCGGAACAGGTAGGCGTTGCCCTGCTGCGTGAGATCGCTCGCCTCGCCGCCCATGATCTGCGGAATCTCGGCCTGCGCGGCGAGCATCGCCGAGACCTTCACGATGCCGGAGAAGATCGGCCCGAGGATCACGTAGGGCTCCTCGTCGATCGCCTTCTGCATCTGCGAGCGCGCGGTGCCGGGATTGGTCTGCGTGTCATACTGCTTCATCTCGATCTTGCGCCCGAGCAGCCCGCCCTTGGCGTTGATCTCCTCGATCGCCATCAGGGCGCCGTCGCGGAAATTGGTCGAGGACACGGCGCCCGCGCCGGAGAGTTCGCCGATGAAGGCGAAGTTCACCGGGCCGGATTGCGCCAGCGCGCTGCCCGCGAGCGCGGCCGCGAACGCGGCGCCCAGCATCATTTTCTTCATTCATTCCTCCCTGCGTTTCTCATCGAGATTGATCGGCACTCTACTGCGGCTCGGAGCGCCTGGCGATAACGGCGTCGAACGCCGCGCCGATGCGCTCGCGCGAGGCCTCATGCCCGGTGAACAGGCGGAAAGCGTCGACCGCCTGGTCGATCGCGAGGTCGCGGCCGGTCATCACGCGGCAGCCGGCGGTCCGCGCCGCCTGCAGCAGCGGCGTCCAGAGCGGCGTGTAGACCGCATCGGCGACGAACATGTTTCCGCGCAGCAGCGAGGCAGGAACCGGGCTGTCGCGGTTCGGCAGCATGCCGATCGGCGTGCCGTTGATCACGCCGCCCGCACCCGCGAGCGCGGCCGCGACATCGTGGCACACGCGCACGCTCGCGCGCTGACCGAGCCGCGCCGCAAGTGCGTCCGCCTTGGCGGTGTCGGAATCAAAGATATGCAGCGTGCGTGCGCCAAGCTCGGCGAGCGCAAACGCGATCGCGCGGCCGACGCCGCCGGCGCCGATCAGCGCCACCGGCGCTTCGCCGGGCGGCCCGAGCAGCGCCCCGAAGGCGCGCGCAAAGCCGGTCGAGTCGGTGTTGTGGCCGGTGAGCCGGCCGTCGCGCACCACCACGGTGTTGACCGTGCCGATCGCGGCGGCGGCGGGCGAGAGTGCATCGAGCAGCGGGACGACCGCCTCCTTGTAGGGAAACGTGACGTTGACGCCGGAGAACCCGAGGAGCCGCACGCCGTCGAGCATCGCGCGCAACGCGCTCGCGTCCGCGCCCGCGACGTCGATCAGCCGGTAATGCGCCCGCAGCCCCAGCGCCTCCGCGGCCGCCTCGTGCATTGCGGGCGCCGCCGAACTCATGATCGGCGAGCCGATCAGGCCGAGCAGGAACGGCTGCGCGAGCGCTGCCGGGCGCTGTTGCTCATCGATTGCGGCACGAGCCGCCTGCATGACATCCTCCCCGCCGCCAGTGCGTTCCGGCGGCATTCTTGCCGAATAGTTACATTATCTCCTAGATTATCGTCAATCTCCTATGAGGCTATTTCCTGGTCTTGCGGCGGCCTTTTCCCCGCCCCGGCGCACCCTCGAGCTCGGCATACATTTCGGCGCCCTTGGTGATGTGCGCGCCGAGCACCGCGACCAGGGTCTCGACGTCGCGCGCGAGCGCTGCATCGAGGATCTGCTTGTGCTCGCGGCGCGACTGCTCGCGCGGGAAATCCTTCACCCGGAAGGCCAGCATGCGGTAGCGCAGGCTCTGATCGTACATCATGCGATGCAGGTGCAGCAGCCAGCGCGAATGACAGCCCGAGATCAGCACGCCGTGGAATTCGCGATTGTAGGTCTCGAGCGCGTCGGCATGCTTTGCGGCGTCGCGCGCCACGAGTTCCTCGGCGCGCGAGAGCTTGTGATAGGCGGCAACCAGCCGCAATTCCCATTCGAGGTCCGCACGCTCGACCGACAGCCGCGCCGCATGGCATTCGAGCATGCGGCGCGTCTGCGTGATGTCGATCAGATCGGCGAGCGAAGCCGGCATCACGGTGAAGCCGCGCTGGCCTTCGGCCTCGACCAGCCCGTCGGCGGCGAGCCGCGACAGCGTCTCGCGCAGCGTATTGATGCTGACGTCGTAGCGCGCGCGCAGGCCCTCGAGCTTGAGCTTCATGCCCGGCGGCAGCGCCCCGCCGAGGATGTCGGCGCGCAACCGTTCGTAGGCGATATCCGCCACGCTTGACGATTCGGTCCGCGCGTCCACCGATCCGGCTCCGGAACTATCCGGCGCAATTGACCACATGCGACGCTCCTTGGGCCAGCCGGCGGCCAGGTTTCAACAGCGATTTCGCGGGTTCTTCGACGGACCGCGCTTCTCGCCATTGTATCGTGGCTGCCGAAGCATTACAATAATCTCCTATATTTCTTATTTCATAGGATATCACAAGATGCTGCGCTCGATCGCCACGGTGTCGCTCGGCGGCACGCTGATGGAAAAGCTCCAGGCCATCGCGGCTGCCGGCTTCGACGGCGTCGAGATCTTCGAGAACGACCTGCTCTATTTCGACGGCTCGCCGCGCGACGTGAAGCAGATCGCGGCCGACCTCGGTCTGCGCATCCTGCTGTTCCAGCCGTTCCGCGATTTCGAGGCGGCCTCCCGCGCGCGCATGCCGAAGAACTTCGACCGCGCCGAGTTGAAGTTCGACGTGATGGAGCAGCTCGGCGCCGACCTGATGCTGGTATGCAGCAATACCTCGCCCGACACGCTCGACGACGACGATGCGGCGGCCGGCGATCTGCGCGCGCTCGGCGAGCGCGCCGCGCGGCGCGGCCTGCGCATCGGCTACGAGGCGCTCGCCTGGGGTCGCCGGGTCAACACGTTCGGGCGTGCGTGGAAGCTGGTGCAGGCCGCGGACCATCCGGCCGTCGGTCTCGTGGTCGACAGCTTCCACACCTTCGCGATCGAGGACGACGATGCGCCGATCGCGCGGATTCCGGGCGAGCGCATTTTCTTCGCGCAGCTTGCCGATGCGCCGCTGATGCGGCTCGACCCGCTGTCATGGAGCCGGCATTTCCGCTGCTTCCCCGGCCAAGGCGCATTCGCGGTGACGCGCTTTACCCGGAATCTGCTCGCGAGCGGATATGGCGGGCCGATCTCGCTGGAGATCTTCAACGACGAATTCCGCTCCGCGCCGCCGCGCCCCAC
Source organism: uncultured Alphaproteobacteria bacterium (assembly GCA_963839985.1). GTDB lineage: Bacteria > Pseudomonadota > Alphaproteobacteria > Rhizobiales > Xanthobacteraceae > PALSA-894. The sequence continues at coordinate 38,719 of CAWIXG010000011.1, forward strand.
CGCAATCGACGCGATGCGCTCGCTGCTGCTGATGGAGGAAGAGCTCGCCGCCTCCGAGCCGGCCCCGCGCGTGCGCGCCGCACCGCCCGCGCCGGCCTGCAAGGGCGTCGAATTCATCGAGTTCGCGGTCGATGCCGCGACGCGGCCGCGGCTTGACGCACTGTTCGGTGCGCTGGGCTTTACCCATGTCGGCACGCACCGCTCGAAGGACGTGACGCTGCACCGGCAGGGCGAGGTCAATCTCATCCTCAATGCCGAAAAGGATGCCTTCGCGCACGCGTTCTTCCTGCTGCACGGGCCCTCGGTGTGCGCGCTGGCGTTTCGCCTCAGCGACGCGCGCGGCGCGGTCGAGCGCGCGCTGCACTACAAGGCGCAGACGTTTCGCGGCCGCGTCGGCCCGAACGAACTGGTGATCCCGGCGATCCGCGGCCTGGTCGAAAGCCTGATCTATCTGGTCGACCGCGACGAGGGGATCTACGAGGTGGACTTCCTCCCGGAGCAGGCGGCCGCCGTACCGGGCTGCGGACTGACGCGCATCGATCACGTCTCGCAGGTGATGCCGCGCGGCAAGCTCGACGGCACGGTGCTATTCTACAAGTCGGTGTTCGGTTTCGAGGCCGAGCCGGCGCACGAACTGGTCGATCCGTACGGTCTGATCCAGAGCCGCGTGCTGGAGAGCCGCGACCGCGGCATCCGGCTGCCGCTCAACACCTCGGCGAGCCCGCGCACCGCGACGGCGCGCTCGCTCGCGGCCTATGGCGGCGGCGGCGTGCATCACATCGCGATTGCGACCGGCGACATCTTCGCGACCATGACGGCGCTGCGCGCCGCAAAGGTGCCGCTGCTCGATATCCCGGAGGTCTATTACGACGGACTGCCGGCGCAGCACGATCTTCCCGCAGACCTTATCGACACGATGCGGGCGCACGGGATTCTCTACGATCGTTCCGGCGCGGGCGAGTTCTTCCACGCCTACACGCGCTCGTTCGACGGCCGCTTCTTCTTCGAGGTGGTGGAGCGGCGCGGCGGCTACGAGGGCTTCGGCGCGGTCAATGCTTCGGTGCGCCTCGCCGCGCAAGCGCTGAGCGAGCACGCCGAGGGTTCGCTCGACGCGCTGGGGGAGCTGGCGCTGTAGCTCCGGCCCTCAGCGCGGCTCTCTCCGCCTGTCCCTCGCCCCGCGAAGCGGAGAGAGGGAAAACAACGCGAGAGCTCAGCCTTCATCCTCGATGGGGTTGCGCAACACCCCGATCCCCTCGACCTCGATCTCGCAGGTATCGCCGTTCTTCATCCAGATCGGGTTCGGCTTGCGCGCATGGCCGACGCCGGATGGCGTCCCGGTAAAGATGATGTCGCCCGGCTCGAGCGTCATGCCTTGCGTGACGTAGACCAGCATCTCGGGGACCGGGAACATCATGTTCGCGGTATTGTCCGACTGCATGACGGTGCCGTTCAGCCGGCTCTCGATCTTCAACCCCTTGCCGCCGTCGGGCAGTTCGTCGGCCGTCACCATCCACGGGCCGAAGCCGCCGGTGCGGTCGAAGTTCTTGCCCATATCCCACTGCGTGGTCTTGCGCTGGAATTCGCGCACCGATCCTTCGTTCGAGCACGAATAGCCGGCGACGATCGACGTCGCGTTGGCGAGCGTCAGGTGCTTGGCGCGCTTGCCCACGATCAGCATCATCTCGGCTTCGTAGTCGAGCTGCTCGGATGCCTTTGGGCGCACGATCGGCTGCCCGTGCGGCACCATCGAGGTGAGGCAGCGCATGAAGATCGAGGGGAATTTCGGGATGTTGTCGCGGTTCGGGCCTTCCTTGACGTGGTCGAGATAGTTCAGGCCGAGGCAGAGGATCTTGCCGGGACGTGCCACCGGCAGTCCGAATTTCAGGCCCGTCAGCGGCCGCCGCGCGGAGGCCGGCGCGCGCTTCGCGATGTCGCCCAGCGGCTTGAGGTCGCCATTGTTCGCCGCCAGCACCGCGCCGAGATCGGCCGGCACCTTCGCGTCCACGGCCTGCAGGTCGATCACCTGATCGCCCTCGACCACGCCGAGCCGCAGCCCGCCCTCCGCCTCGAACCCGACGATCTTCATGGTCGTTTCCTCGTGCCTGGATTGTTCGGCGCGATAAAGCACCGCTTGCCGGTGATGGCAACTGTGTGCAGTAGTCGCGCGCGCAATCGGGGGATGCGTTCACGGAATGGTCGCGGTGCACGAAGCCAATGCAAAACCGGTGCGCACCGCGCGCGATCCCGAGCGCACGCGCGCCGCGATCCTCGCCGCCGCGACCGCCGAGTTCGCCGCCAAGGGGCTGACCGGCGCGCGTGTCGACGCCATCGCGAACAGCGCGGGCGCCAACAAGCGCATGATCTATCACTATTTCGGCGACAAGGACGGGCTCTATCTCGCGGTGCTGGAGGCGACCTACGCGGCGATCCGCACCGCCGAGCTGGAGCTGCATCTCGGCGACCGCGATCCGGTCGAGGGCATGCGCGAGCTGGTGCGCTTCACTTGGGCCTATTTCATCGCGCATCCGGAATTCCTGAGCCTGCTCGGTACCGAGAACCTGCACAAGGCCGCGCATCTCAAGCGCTCGCAACGCATCCGCGAGCTGCACTCGCCGCTGGTCGGCATGATCTCGACGCTGCTCGAACGGGGGACGCGCGACCGCGTATTCCGCCCGGACGTCGATCCGGTGCAGCTCTACGTCACCATCGCGGCGCTCGGCTTCTTCTACCTGTCGAACCGGCACACGCTCTCCACCATCTTCGGGCGCGATCTCTCCGCTGCCAAGAGCCTCGCCGTGCGCGAGGAGCACATCGTCGACGTCGTCCTCAATTATCTCAGGCGGTGAGATCCCATGCGCATCTTCCTCACGCACGTGCCCGACATGCTGGAGAACTACTACGGCCCGCGCGCGCTCGCCGAAATGCGCAAGCTCGGCGAGGTGCGGCTCAACACCTCCGGCACGGTGCTCGACGCCAGGGCGTTGGCGGAAGCCGCGAAGGATTGTCAGGTGATCGTGTCGGACCGGCAGACCCCGGGGCCGACGGAGTTCTTCCCGCTTGCGCCGGACCTGTGCGCTTTCCTGCGCGTCGCGGTCGACATCCGCAACATCGACGTCGAGGCGGCGAGCGCGCAGGGCGTGCTGGTGACGCGCGCGACGCCGGGTTTCATGGCGTCGGTGTCCGAAATGGCGATCGGCATGATGATCGATTGCGCGCGCGGCATCACCGACGCCACCATGGCGTACCGCTGCGGCGAGGAAGCCGAACCGCGCAAAGGCATCCAGCTCAACGGCGCGACCGTCGGCATCATGGGCTACGGCGCGATCACGCGGCACCTTGCGCCGATCTGCGCGGCGCTCGGGATGAAGGTGCTCATCTCCGATCCGTTTGCCACGGTCGAGGACAAGCGGCTGCATCACGTGCCGCAGGAGACGCTGCTCGCCGAGTCCGATTTCGTCGTGTGCCTGGTGATCGCCAACGAGCAGACCGAGAACCTGATGAACGCGGCCAATTTCGCCCGCATGAAGAAGAGTGCCTACTTCCTCAATCTGTCGCGCGGCAACCTCGTGGACGAGGCCGCGCTGGCGCAGGCGCTGGACGAGAAGCAGATCACCGGCGCCGCGATGGACGTCGGGCGCGCGTTCGACCAGAAGCCGTCGCTCGCGCTCGCAAGGCGCAGCGACGTGATCGCGACGCCGCATACCGCGGGCCTCACCCCCGACGCGATCGAGCATCAGGCCTTCGATACCGTGCGCCAGGTTGCGGATCTGGTGGCGGGACGCATCCCGCCGGAGGCTGTGAACAAGGCCAAAGCCGCGCGGCTCACGCGGCTCGGAATCAACGACCTGACTTGACGCGCGGCCAAGACGCTAGTAACCAATTGGTTACTTAGCCAAGAACAGCGGGAGGATCGGCGTGGCGACGCGGACGCTCGGCATCATCATGAACGGCGTCACCGGACGCATGGGGCTGAACCAGCATCTGGTGCGCTCGATCCTCGCGATCCGCGACCAGGGCGGCGTGACCTTGCCGAACGGCGACCGGGTGATGCCCGATCCGATCCTGGTCGGCCGCAACGCCGAAAAGATCGCGGCGCTGAGCAAGCAATACGGCATCGCGCGCACCACGACCGATCTCGCGGCGGCGCTGAAGAATCCGAACGACACGGTGTTCTTCGATGCCGCCACCACGCAGATGCGCGCCGATCTCGTCACGCAGGCGATCGAGGCCGGCAAGCACATTTACTGCGAAAAGCCGGTCGCCGACTCGCTCGACAAGGCGGTCGCGATCGCCAGGCTCGCGAAGCAGAAAGGCATCAAGAACGGCGTGGTGCAGGACAAACTGTTCCTGCCCGGCCTGCGCAAGATCAAGATGCTGCGCGATGCCGGTTTCTTCGGCCGCATGCTGAGCGTGCGCGGCGAGTTCGGCTACTGGGTGTTCGAGGGCGACTGGGGCCAGCCGGCGCAGCGCCCGAGCTGGAACTACAAGAAGGCCGAAGGCGGCGGCATCATCCTCGACATGCTGTGCCACTGGCGTTACGTGCTCGACAACCTCTTCGGCGCGGTGCAGTCGGTGAGCTGCCTCGGCGCAACGCACATCCCGAGCCGGGTCGACGAGAACGGCAAGACCTACACCGCCGACACCGACGATGCCGCCTATGCGACGTTCCAGCTCGAAGGCGGCGTGATCGCGCACATCAACTCGTCCTGGGCGACGCGGCTGCGGCGCGAAGATCTCGTCACCTTCCACGTCGACGGCACGCACGGCTCGGCCGTCGCGGGCCTGACGCGCTGCGTCACCCAATCGCGGGTGAACACGCCGCGCCCGGTATGGAATCCGGACGTGCCGCAGACGATGAAATTCCTCGACCAGTGGGAAGACGTGCCGGAGAACATCACCTACGAGAACGGCTTCAAGATTCAGTGGGAAGACTTCATCCGCCATGTCGCGGCGGACACGCCGTGGAAGTACGATCTGGTCGAAGGCGCGAAGGGCGTGCAGCTCGCCGAGCTCGGCTTGAAGAGCTGGGCCGAGCGGCGCTGGATCGATATCCCGGCACTGAACATCTGAGCGCACCGCCCCGAAGTGGGCACCGGCTTTCGGGCAGGATGATGCGCAGAAGAACCAGGAGGAAATAACGTGGCGACGATTTCACTCCCGACCGGCAACCGCACGCTGGCCCCCTATACCACCGGCGAGCCGATCGTGCTGCCGCCGAAGGGCGCCACGCCGAAGCTCAATCGCGTCGCCTACGCGGCCGCGCATGTGGTCGCCGACCCGCTCGCCGACAACGATCCGTGGCTCGATGCGGCGGTCGATTGGGACAAGACGATCGCGTTCCGCGAATACCTCTGGGACCTCGGGCTCGGCGTCGCCGAAGCGATGGACACCGCACAGCGCGGCATGGGGCTCGACTGGAACGGCGCGCAGGAGTTGATCCGCCGCGCGCTTGCCGCCGCGCGGATGCGCCCGGGCGTCAAGATCGCCTGCGGCGTCGGCACCGATCACCTCGACGCCAATGCGCGCGTCTCGGTCGACGACATCATCCGCGCCTACGAGGAGCAGATCGAGGTAATCGAAGGGATGGGCGGGCGGCTGATCGTGATGGCAAGCCGCGCGCTCGCACGCGCCGCGAAAAGCCCGGAGGAATACGCGCAGGTCTACGGACGCATCCTGCGCCAGGTGAAGCAGCCGGTGATCATCCACTGGCTCGGCGAGATGTTCGATCCGGCGCTCGCCGGCTACTGGGGCGCCGAGGATCACATGGCGGCGATGGAAACCTGCCTCGCGATCCTGCAGGAGCACGCGAGCAAGATCGACGGCGTCAAGATTTCGCTGCTGTCGAAGGAAAAGGAAATCTCGATGCGGCGCCGCCTGCCGAAGGGCGTGCGCATGTATACCGGCGACGACTTCAACTACGCCGAGCTGATCGCGGGCGACGAGGAGGGTTATTCGCACGCGCTGCTCGGAATCTTCGACGCGATCGCGCCGGCCGCCTCGGCCGGCCTCGCGCGCCTCGCCAAGGGCGACACGCAGGGCTTCCACGGCATTCTCGAGCCGACCGTTCCGCTGTCGCGCCACATCTTCAAGGCGCCGACGCGCTTCTACAAGACCGGCGTCGTGTTCCTCGCCTGGCTGAACGGCCAGCAGGACCACTTCATGATGGTCGGCGGACAGGAGAGCGCGCGTTCGCTCGTGCATCTCGCCGAGCTGTTCCGTTTGGCCGACAAGGCGCGCGTGCTGCACGACCCGGATCTCGCGGCATCGCGCATGTCCAGGCTGCTCGCGGTGCACGGGCTCGCCTGAGTCGGCGCCGGCGCGCGACAGACATGCGCATCTCGCTCTGCAACGAAGTGATCGGCGAATTCCCGTTCGAGCGCCAATGCGCGACGGCGGCGGCGCTCGGCTATGACGGGCTCGAGATTGCGCCGATGACGCTCGCCGACGATCCGGCCGCGCTGGACGCGGCGCACGTCGCCCGGCTGCGGCGCACCGCCGGCGATGCGGGTATCGCGATCACCGGACTGCACTACGTGCTGCGCGCGCCGGCCGGGCTGTCGATCACCACGCGAGATGATGCGGTGCGCGCACGCGCGATCGCGGTGATGCGCGCGCTGTGCGTGCTGTGCGCCGACCTCGGCGGCGCCATTCTGGTTCATGGGTCGCCGGACCAGCGCAGGCTGGACCCGGGCGACGAGGCGGAGGGACGCAAGCGCGGGATCGATTGCTTCGCCGCCGTCGCCGACGCGGCGCGTGCGGCGGGCGTGACCTATTGCATCGAACCGCTAGCGCGCAACCAGACCGCCTTCGTCAACACCGTGCAGGAGGCGGCCGACATTGTGCGCGCGATCGGCAATCCGGCGCTGCGCACCATGATCGACTGTTCGGCGGCGGCGCAGAGTGAAGCCGAACCGGTCGACGTGCTGATCAGGCGCTGGCTGCCGAGCGGGCTGATCGCGCACATCCACTTCAACGATCCGAACCGGCGCGGCCCTGGCGAAGGTGCGCTGCAATTCGGTCCGATCCTCGCGGCACTGCGCGATGGCGGATACACCGGCAACGCCGCAATCGAACCGTTCATTTATCAACCCGACGGGGTGACCTGCGCGGCGCGCGGCATCGGCTATATTCGCGGGATCATGGAAACGCAGGGATGAGCGCACCCAAACTCAAGCTGATCGCGGCGGACTTCTTCGAGCGGCCGGTGAAGCTGCGGCTGCCGTTCCGCTTCGGCGTGGTCACCTTGCGCGAGGCCCCGCAGCTGTTCGTGCGCGCGCGCGTGAGGCTCGCCGACGGGCGCGAGGGCGAGGGCGTCGCGGCCGACATCCTGGCGCCGAAATGGTTCGACAAGTCGGCAAACCTGACCAACGAGGACAATTTCGATCAGCTGCGCGTGTCGCTCGCGATGGCGCGGTCCGCGCTGCTGGCGGCGGGCAGCCACACGCCGTTCGGCCTGTCGGCCGCGGTCGATGGCCCGCATCACGAGGCCTGCGCGAAAGTCGGGCTGAACGGACTGGTCGCATCGTTCGGCCTGGCGCTGATCGATCGCGCGATCATCGATGCGCTTGGACGGCTGGAGGGCGTGTCGGTGTTTTCGCTCGTGAGGAGCAATCGCCTCGGGCTCGACGCCGCGACCGCGACCGACCTTCGCGGCTTCGATGTCGGCAAGCTGTTCGACAGCCTTGCTCCCGCGTCGTCCATTCATGCCCGCCACACGGTCGGACTGGTCGATGCGCTGACCCGCGCCGACACCGCGGGCCGGCGGATCGACGACGGATTGCCGGAAAGTCTCGAGGAGGTGGTCGCGACGTACGGACATCGATTCTACAAGCTCAAGGTGGCCGGACAGATCGACGCCGACATCGAACGCCTGGCCGGCATCGCGGCAGTGATCGACCGCGGCCAGCGCTATCAAGCGACGCTCGACGGCAACGAGCAGTATCACGACATCGCCGAAGTCACCGCGCTGTGGCGCCGCATCGGCGAAGAGCCGCGGCTGAAGCGGCTGAAATCCTCGATCATCTTCATCGAGCAGCCGATCTCGCGCGATCGTGCGCTGTCGGCACCGGTCAAGGCGCTCTCCGACGAGGTGCCGATCGAGATCGACGAGTCCGACGCCGACGTCGAGACATTCCCGCGCGCCCGCGCGCTCGGCTATCGCGGCATCTCGTCGAAATCCTGCAAGGGGTTCTACCGTGCGCTGATCAATCGCGCGCGCATAGAACAGTGGAACGGCGCGGAGCCCGGGCGCTACTTCATGTCGGCCGAGGACCTCACCACGCAGGCCGGCGTCGCGGTGCAGCAGGACCTGGCGCTGGCCACGCTGATCGGCGCCGCGCATGTCGAGCGCAACGGGCATCACTATGTCGACGGCATGACCTCGGTGCCGCAGGCGGAGCAGGATGCCTTCCTCGACGCGCATCCCGGCCTGTATCACCGCGCGGGACGCAACACGCGGGTGACGATCCGCGATGGCGCGATCGCAATCGGGTCACTCGATGTGCCCGGACTCGCGGTGGGCCCGATTCCGGATTTTGGCGCGATGACGGAGAGCCCTCTCCCGCAGGCGCGAGAGAGGAACGTGATGCAACGCGAGCGCAATCCATGAAAACCGACGGCCTCTCGATCAACCTCGCGACCGTGCGCCAGCAGTTCGGCCTGAAGGACGGCGTCGAGGCCTGCCTGAAGCACGGCATCACGGCGATCGCGCCGTGGCGGGATCACATCCAGGCGACGGGCCTCGACGAGGCGGCGCGCATCATCAAATCGAATGGCCTGAAGGTCACCGGCTATTGCCGCGGCGGGCTGTTTCCGGCCGCCGATGCGGCCGGCCGGCAGGCCGCCATCGACGACAACACGAAGATGATCGACGAGGCGGCGGCGATCGGCGCCGATTGCCTGATCCTGATCGGCGGCGGACTGCCGAAAGGCTCGCGCGACATCAAGGCCGCCCGGCAAATGTTCGCCGACGGGATGGCGGCGGTGCTGCCGCACGCGCGCGCCGCACGCGTGCCGCTCGCGATCGAGGCGCTGCATCCGATGTATGCGGCCGACCGCGGCTGTATTTCGCTGCTCTCGGAGGCGCTCGACCTGTGCGACGCGCTGGGCGACGGCGTCGGCGTCGCGATCGACGTCTATCACCTGTGGTGGGACCCCAACCTCGCGGCGCAGATCGCGCGCGCCGGTTCGCGCATCCTGGCGCATCACATCTGCGACTGGCTGGTGCCGACGAAAGACATGCTGCTCGACCGCGGCATGATGGGCGACGGCGTGATCGACCTGCCGGCCATCCGCCGGATGGTCGAGGGAGCGGGCTTTCACGGCCATCAGGAGGTGGAGATCTTCTCGACGGAGAACTGGTGGAAGCGGCCGGGTGACGAGGTGCTGAAGACCTGCGTCGAGCGCTACAACACGGTGTGTTGAGTCATTCCGCCGGCTCGTTCGCGGCTTCCTCTTCAGTCTTCTCGCCCGGCACCATCTGGCTGATCAGCCACCCGGCCAGCACCGCGCCGAGGCCGGCGACCGCGATGCCGCGATTTTTCCCGAGCATCCGCGCGGCCTGCAGGGCGAGCGTCAGCGTCGCCGGGCTCGCCCACTGGGTTTGCCGCGCCTTGGCGGCGGCGAGCAGGATGCGCTTTTCCTCGCGCTTGCGCGCCGTCGCGAGCACGGCGAGCGGAATGAGCGCCAGCACGATAAAGCCGCCCGCGACGATCAGGCAGGCGACGATCGAGCCGAACAGCCCGGCGAGCCAGGAAAACAGCGCCGCGACCAGGAAAGCGAACGCGATCGCACCCGCAATGCCGGCCACCGCGTAGCAGGCGGCGCCGGTGGTGGCGAGTTTCACCTTGGCCCGCAGCGGGGCCAAGAGGTTGGCGAACATTCCGATTGCCCCCGCGCTCGCGCTAACGCCGCCAGGCGGCGCCGAACAGGAAGCCGATGCCGGCGACCACGGCGAGCGTCGCGTAGGGCCGGCGCTTGAGCGAATTGTCGATCGCATCACCGAACGTGTCGGCGACGTCGCGGAACGCGTCGACCGCCTCGCGGCCCTGCTCCTTCGCGTCCGACAGCATCGAGTCCGCCTGCGACTTCGCGCTGCGGGCTTGTCCTCTCACTTGAGCCATTACGTCATCCTTTGTCTGGCCGATCAGGTCAGCCACCTGGGTGGTCAATTGCGAAATGTCGTCGCGGATCGTCTCGAGCTGTTTCTCGATGTCGCCCGGCGTCGTGCCGTTGGTCGACTTCGAGGTCGACGGCGATGCAGTGGCCATGGCGTGCTCCTTCGTCCAAAACCGCAACGCGCGGCTTGTCGGGAAAGTTCCATTCGGTTTTGAGGCGCAATCCGGGCCGATTGCTCGCGTCCTAGCCCGGCAGGGTGCCTTCCTCGCGCGGCAACAGGTGGCCAAGCACCACGAACGACATGATCAGCAGCGGCATCGCCAGGAATGCCCCGATCGGCCCCCACAGCCAGGTCCAGAACGCCAGCGCGAGAAACACCAGGAACGGGCTCATGGTGAGGCGGCGCCCGACAACGCTGGGCGTGATGAAATGCCCCTCCACGGTCGCGATCGCGACAAACAGCGCGGGCGCGAGCGCCGCATAGGCGAGCGAGGGCATCGCCACCACGCCGACGCCGAACAGCACCAGCGCGACGATCGCGGGGCCGATATAGGGGATGTAGTTGAGCACCAGCGTGAGCAGGCCGAACGTCACCGGATTGGGAAAGCCGATCAGGTAGAGCATCAGCGTCGTCACCACGCCGAGCGCCACGTTGATGACGGTCACGACGCCGACATAGCCGACGAGATTGCGCTCGATGTCGTTCCAGATGCGGATCATGCGCAGCCGCGCGTCGCGGGTCCAGAACGCGATGACCAGCTTGGCGCGCAGCGATGCGCTGGTGGCGAGAAAGAAGACGAGCGTGCCGAAGAACAGCACGAACTGGCCGACGGCCGGCGTGATCGCGGCGATCGCGGTGCCGACGATTTCGGCCGGATTGGCCTCGACCGAGACGGTCTGTCCGCCGGGCGCGGCGGGCATCACGGCGTTCTTGATGTCGTGCAGCACCTGGATGGGATAATCGAACACGCGCAGCTTGGCCTGTACGGCAGCGCCGATCTCGGGGGCGCGCGCGATCCATTCGGTCAGCGGCGCGGCGAAGAACGTGATCAGCAGCCCGATCACGCCGACGATGGCGAGCAGCAGCACCAGCGCGGAGATCGGCTGCGGAATGTTCATCCGCGAGCCGGCTTTCACTCCCGGTGCGAGCGTGATGCCGACGATCAGCCCGGCCACCACCGGCAGCAGGATCGAACGGCCGAAGTGGAGCGCCGCGATCAGCGCGAGTGCCCCCATCACCAGGGTCGAGACCAGCGCGGCAAAGCGCCAGACTGCCGGAATGCCGGACAGCGGCAGCGGCTCGGTCAGGGTCAGGCCGTGCTCGGTGCGCTCGGATTTGTCCGGCTTCACGTGCTGGTTCATAGGGGTTCTCATGTGCCGGAACGGTGGGCAACGCGGGCGGGGTGGCAGGGTTCCATCCGGCTTGACCCGTCCGTCGACTTCCGGGATATGCCCGTGCTCGCGCCACCAGCCCGGACCCATCCATGCGCTTCCTGAAACGGCTTGCCGTCGGCCTCGTGCTGCTCATCGCGACGTTCGCCGTCGTGGTCCAGTTGCAGCCGGACGACTATCGCCTGACGCGCTCGACCGTGATCTGGGCGCCGGCCGCGCAGGTTTTCCCGCACGTGAACGACCTCGCGCGCTGGGAGAACTGGTCGCCCTGGGCGAAGCTCGATCCGAACGCGAAAATCACGTTCTCGGGCCCGCAGTCCGGCCCCGGCGCATCATTCGCATGGGACGGCAACGACAAGGTCGGCGCCGGCACGATGACGATCATCGAGAGCCGGCCGAACGACCGCATCGCGACGCGCACCGATTTCGTGAAACCGTTCGAGGGCACCAGCCGCACGGATTTCATCTTCTCGCCGGCAGGCGACCGGACCAACGTGATCTGGACCATGAGCGGCACGCACAACTTCATCAGCAAGGCGATATGCCTGGTGATGAGCATGGAGACGATGCTGGGTCCGGATGTCGAGCGCGGCCTGGCGCAGCTCAAGGAGGTGGCGGAGCGGAAGTAACTCAGACCTCGTCGTGAGATACTGACCGAAGGTCAGCCTCGAAGCATGACCTCTGCCGCCGAGGGTGCTGGGAAAAAAAAATCGAAAAACAACCCCATGCAAAGAACCGCTAGCGGGTGCTCGTCTACTCCGCCGCCATAGGTAGCGTGGCCTGCGCGTCGATCGCGGCGAGCGCCCTGGCCAGGCTCTCGCCCTCAGGGTCGAGCAGTGCGGCGGCGCGGGCCGATGCGACCGCGTCGATCCCGGTGCGCACCGGCATGCGGCGTTCCAGCACCGGCACGATCACGCGCGCCTCGATCGTCTGGTAGCTGGCAAAGCCGCGCTTCCACGTGTCGCCGTAGCCCTTGATCAGGCGCGCGCATTCGGCGACTTCGCGCGCGAGGTCGCCGGAGAGCTTTGCAGCCGCCACAATGCGCGCAAGCCACGCGTCGATCACCGCCTGCTCCTCGGCGTAGCGCCAGCTTTTCGGGCGGAAGCGCCTGAGCTTCGCGAGTGCCCAGAAGCGCGAATATCCCCACACCGTCGTGGTCTTCAGCTCCATGCCGAAATAGACGCGGCCGAGCCAGCCGCGCTTGTCCGCGTACGCGACGATCGCGCGCGCAAGCCGCGGCGGCAGCACCTGGCACAGCTCCTCGATGCCGGGCTTCAAGAATTCCGTGATCACATAAGGCTGGTCCTTGGCGCCGATCTCGCCCTCGATGCGGCGGAAACGCTCCGGTGCGATCTTGGCCTCGGCAACACGGATCACATCCTCGAACGACATGCGCACCGCGAGATGACGCGCGGTTTCCCTGAGCAGCTGGCCGCCCGCGTTGGCGCGCGCGTCGGCCTCGGCGATGGGCTTGAGGCGCTCCAGATAGAGGCGCGCGTAATCGAGGTCCTGGTAAGCCACGAGCCGGCGCACGCCTTCGGTGGCGAACGCGCGCGCGGCTTCGGGCAGCGCGGCGGCTTCTGTTTCCAGCGCGGCGAGCGTCGCCTTCGCGGGGCGCTTTCCCGGGCGCGCCAGCGGCACCGGCAATTGATCACGCGCGGCGGCGAGACCGTTGCGGAACCCGCGCAGATTGCTCTCGACCGCCTTGCCGTCATGCCTGATCGCGGCCTCGAACGCCTCGGCCGGGATCGGCAGGCGGCCCGAACCGGCAATCGCGCCGAGCATCACCGAATTGACGATGGCGCCGGCCTGCTTTGCGGCCGCCTCCATGTCGAACAGCAGGTGCTCCCTGGCGCTCTCGCTCACCGCCTTGACCAGGCGCTCCGAATCGTAGCGCCCATCCGCCATCTGCATCTTCTCGACGGTCAGATAGACGCGGCTCGACGACGACACCAGCAGCGTGCGGTCGGCGGTGACGAACCCCGACGAGATGGCGCGGCCCGCCTCGAGCAGCTCGCTCGCCACCACCATGTCGAGGTCGCCGACGCCGGGCGCGAGCGCCAGGACCGGGCGCTTGCCGCCGAGCTCCTTGTGCGGCACCGGATAGATCTCGATGTAGTATGTGGTCGCGCCGGTGCGCTGCGCCACGCCGGGGATCGAGGTCGACTGCACCGGCAGGCCGCTCGCGTGCGCCGCCGACACGATCCAGTCGGTGAGCACGCCGCCGCCCTCGCCGCCGAGCGCGGCGATCAGCAGCGTGAAAGGCCGCGCGCTCACGCCGCCGCCTCGCGCGGTGCGAGCCATGCGATCACGGCGCGGCGAACGCGATGGATCAAGCGATCCCACGCGCTCGCATTCTGAATGAGCTCCGCCCGGTAGAACGACGGGCAAAGTACCGCCGCATGCGCGACCTCGCCGCACAGCCCGCAGCCGACGCAGCTCTCGATCACGCTCGCGACCGGATCGGTACGCAGCGGATCGGGGCTCGGCTTCACGGTGAGCGACGGACAGCCCGACAAGCGGATGCAGGAGTGATCGCCGGTGCAGATCTCGTCATCGACGCCGAATTTCGTGCGCACCACGCGCTCGCCCGCCTTCAGCTTGGCCGCATCCTCGCTGCGCACGCGGCGCTGGCGCGCCAGCTGACATTCACCGTCGGCGATGATGACCTTCAATCCCGCGACTGGCGTGCGCATCGCCTCCTTCAGCGTGGCCACCATCGTGGCGACGCCGTAGGTGCGCACCTTGCGCAGCCATTTGACGCCGAACGAGCGCAAGGTCTGCTCGATGTCCATGCCGGGCGCCGAGCCCTGCCGGCTGGTGGCGCTGGAGGGCATGTATTGCTGCCCGGTCGCAGAGGTGTAGCCGTTCTGCATGACGATCAGCACGCCGTCGTTCTTGTTGAACAGGTTGGAGGCGACGCCGGTGATCAGCCCGTTGTGCCAGAAGCCGCCGTCACCCATCACCGAGATCGGGCGGCGCGCCAGGTTCGGCGCGACTGCCGCCGCGCTCGCCAGCGACATGCCGTAGCCGAGGATCGAGTTGCCCATCGAGAACGGCGCGAAGGTCGCAAACGAATGGCAGCCGATGTCGGCCGAGATGTGCGTGGGCCCAAGCTCGCGCTGGGTGAGCTTGAGCGCGGCGAACACCGGGCGCTCGGGACAGCCGGTGCAGAAGTTCGGCGGACGCGGCGGCAGTTCGCCTACCGCCGCGACCGCTGCGCTTTTGTGCCCGAGCAGCCGGTCGGCTTTCCGGGCAATCTCCGCCGTGTCGATGCCGGCGGGCTTGGCGGCGGCGAGGAAATTCGCGAGCCCGCGCAGCATCACCTCGCCGGTGTATTCGCCCGCCTTGGGCAGCGCGCCCTTGCCGTGGATGCGGGTCTGGACGTCGGCGCGGCGGAGTTCGGTGTTGACCGCCTGCTCGACATAATCCGGGAAGCCCTCCTCCACGATCAGCACGTCGCGCTTGCCGACGCAGAATTGCTTCACCTCGTCGGGGAGCAGCGGATAGGCGAGGTTGAGGCAATAAATCGGGATGCGGGTATTGCCGAAGTCGTCGGCGAGGCCGAGCCGCGCCAGCGCGCGCAGCAGCACGTTGGTCAGCCCGCCGAGCGCGATGATGCCGAGCTCGCGCAGGTCGCCGTCGAGGAACTCGTTCAGCCGGTGTTCGCGCGCGAAGGCCTGCGCGGCCGGCAGGCGCTCGTCGATCTTGAGCTTCTCCTGCACGAAGGTCAGCGGCGGGTGCGCGAGGCGCGCATAGTCGAAGCGCGGCGGGCCGTCGATGCGGTTGAGGCCGGACTTCGCCGAGGCGCGATTGGTCTTCGCAACGAACTCGCCCGTGACATGGCAGGCGCGCACGCGCAGCTCGAGCATCACCGGTGCGTGGCTCGCCTCGGAGAGCTCGAAGCCCTTCTCGACCATGCGCACGATGGTCGGCAGATCGGGCCGCGGATCGAGCAGCCACATCGAGGACTTCATCGCATAGGCGTAGGAGCGCTCCTGGATGACGCTCGCGCCTTCGCCGTAGTCCTCGCCGAGGACGATCAGCGCGCCGCCGATCACGCCGGGCGAGGACAGGTTGGAGAGCGCGTCGGCCGCCACGTTGGTGCCGACGATCGATTTCCAGGTGACGGCGCCGCGCAGCGGATAGTTGATCGATGCGCCGAGCATCGCGGCGGCAGAGGCTTCGTTGGTGCAGGTCTCCAGATGCACGCCGAGCTCCGCCATCATGTCCTCGGCGTCGACCAGCACGTCGAGCAGATGCGACACCGGCGCGCCCTGGTAGCCGCCCACATAGGCGACGCCGGACTGCAGCAGCGCCTTGGTGACGGCCAGAATGCCCTCGCCGCGGAAGATCTCGCCGTCGCCGAGCTTCAGGGCCTCCACTTCCTTCGCAAACGAGCGTTCAGCCATCGTCGCCTTTTGTCCTGGTCTGGAGCCATTCTAGCGGGCCTGCGCGGGCATGCGATACCGCAAGCCGCTTCGCAAAGCCAATCCGGCCCGCTAACGTCCCGGTTTCATCCCAGGAAACCCGGAGGAGATCCCGTGATCCACGTCGTCGCCGTCATCACCGCAAAGCCCGGCCAGCGCGACACCATGCTGAGCCATTTCGCCGCCAACCGGCCGAACGTGCTGACCGAGGCCGGCTGCATCGAATACGCCGCGGCGATCGACACCGAAGGCATGGGGCCGATCCAGACGCCGTTCGGCACGGACACCTTCGTGGTGATCGAGAAGTGGGAAACGGTCGAGCATCTCAAGGCGCATGCGGTCGCACCGCACATGAAGGAGTACGCGGCGAAGACCAAGGAGCTGCTGGCGGGGCGCACCATCCACGTGCTGAGCCCGGTGTAAGGCGCAGCCGCTCGCGGCGTCCGGCATGTTGCCGGCCTTCTCTACTCTCAGTTGGAACTCACGCTGATTTCACGCTGGCGTGCGGAGCTTCGTCCTACGATGGCCTCAGCCTGGGGAGGTCATCATGGTGGCGCGACGCAATCTCATTGTCTTGTCGGACGGGACCGGCAACAGCGCGTCGAACCCGTTCAAGACCAATGTCTGGCGGCTGTATCAGGCGCTCAACCTGCGCGACGGCAGCCAGATCGCCGTGTTCGGCGACGGCGTTGGAAACTCCAGCATCAAGGTCCTGCGCGTGCTCGGGCTGGCGCTCGGCATCGGCGTCAAGCGCAACGTGCTCAATCTCTACAAATTCCTCTGCCGCAACTACTGGCAGGCGATCGACGAGGAGATGAGGGACGGCGGCGCGGACGTGCTCACCGACGAGCAGGCCGAGGCGGAGATGAAAGCCGCCGAGGCGCGGCAGCAGGACCATGACCGCATCTGGATGTTCGGGTTCAGCCGCGGGGCATTCACGATCCGCGTGCTTGCCGGATTGATCGATTCGCAGGGCCTGGTCGCCTTCAAATCCGAAGCCGAGCTCGAGCGCAGCGCGCTTGCGGCATATCGCGCCTACCGCAAGGAGCAGTACCCCACGATCATCCCCTGGGTGCGTTACGGCCGCGAGATCCGCGACGCCCTCATCCGGGTTTCACGCAAACTGACCGGCAAGCCGGACTACGCCGAGATGCAGAGACGGCGTGCCAACATCGCGCGCCGTCGTATCCGCATCCACTTCATCGGCGTGTGGGACACGGTGGCGGCCTATGGCCTGCCGATCGACGAACTCACGATCGCGGTCGACAAGTTCGTCTGGCCGATGCGCTTCCGCGGCACGGACTTGCTGCTGAACGTGGATCATGCACGCCACGCGATGGGCCTCGATGACGAGCGCCGCACATTCCACCCGATCCCGTGGAGCGAGCAGGACGAAGACATCATCCAGGCAAAGCAGGCCACGCTTGCCAAGCGTACCGTCCCGGCCGACAGGCTGCTGCAGGTCTGGTTTCCCGGGATGCACGCCGACGTCGGCGGCGGCTATCCGGACGACGGCCTCTCGCTGGTGCCGCTGTGCTGGATGATCGAGGAAGCGCGCGCCCAGGGACTGAGGTTCGAGGACGACATCCTCCGCCTCTACCGCGCGCAGGCATCGCCGACCGGCCGGCTGTACGATTCGCGCGCGCGGCGCCGGCCTGCTGTGGCGCTACCAGCCGCGCAACGTCCAATTCCTGATGGACAAGAGCCGGGACAATCTTCCGGCGAACGAGATGGTCACGCCGCTGGTGCATCATTGCTCGGTGACGCGCATGAGGTACGGCAACGACGGCTATGCGCCGATCTCGCTGCCGCTCACCTTCAACGTTCTGCTGCCGAACGGAGAGCCCGTCGCGTTCACGCAAGCCGACGTCGACACCGCACTGACCGACGTGCAGGCCAAGCTCGCGACAGCGACACCGCACACCAAACCGCTGCTCACCGAAACGGAGCACGTCCTCGGCGATCTACTCTCGGTGGTGACGGCGTCCGTCCGGCCGGAGCGCATCAGCTATCACACGCTGGTGCTCGACACCGTGTGGTGGCGCCGCGTTGTCTACTTCGCGACGCTGGCTCTCGCACTCGCGGCGCTCGCGTGGCCCGTCGTCTACGAGTATCTCGATTTCGGCAACAATATCGAGAAGGCGAAGGACCTGGTCAACGCCTCCGCGCAGGACACAATCAGCTTGACGACGTCGCTGATCCGCAAATTCCAGACGGTGCTGAACGGATTCTTCACCTGGGCGGCGGGGGTCGCCACGGGCTTCCTGCCGGCCGTCGCCAAACCCTGGATCGATGCGGTCACGCGCGACGCGTTGGCCGCGCTCAGCGTCGTCCTGCTGTTCCTCGGCAGCCTCGGATTGAGCAAATTTCTCCAGGGCCGCATCTACGACCGCTCGCGCGCGGCCTGGAACGTGCAGTCCGAGGTCGGCGGCTTCAAGATCGAGCGGCTCAGGCCGGAGGGACAAGGCCTCGCGCTGCTCGGCCTGGTGATCCTGTTCGTGCTCGCCGCCGGGCTGGTCTGGGTGTCGAAGGAGAGCAGGATCCTGGTGCTGATACTCGCGACCGTGCCGGCGATCGTTGCGGTGCTGAGCGGGATGCTGCGGCTGTGGGCGCGCGGGGCCAGCCGTGAACCCGTGGAGCCGAAGCTGATCCTGCTGTTTGCGCGGTTCATGCGCACAAACAAAAAGACGCTTGCGGGTTACCGATGGGTGGCGCAGGTCGCGGCGCCCTTCGCGTTCCTGCTCCTCGTAGCCTATGTGGCGCTCGGCGGCATCAACCTGACGATCTTCAATGTCGGCAGTACCTACGGCGCATTCTGCAAGCCGAGCGCGCCGAAGAAGAGCGGGCAGTCGGAGGAAGAGATGGCGCGCGCCGCGCAGGAGGAAAACCTCACCGGCAATCCCGTCATCAAGCTCGATGAGCCATGCAATCCGACGGGCCTGCAACTTGTCGCCGGACGCCAGTATCGCATCCGGCTCGACACCGAGCAGCCCTGGTTCGACCGCACCGTGCCGGCCGATGTCGGGGGATTCCCGAATGATGGGGCGAGGCATTTGCTGGCCACGCCGTTCAAGCGCTGGACGCTGCTGAACTGGTTCCACCCGATCGCGCGCGTCGGCAGCATCGGTAACTACGAGTATCCGCTCAAGCCGGCCGCACCGCTGACCAAAACGAACTTCGAGCCCTGCAAGAAGGAGCGCGAGGCCGCCCCGGCCGACACGGCGAAGGAGGTGGAGCTTGCCTGCGAAGGGCAGAAAGGCATCAAGCGCGCGACGGTGCTGCTGTCCGACATCACGCCTGATGCGACCGGCGAGCTTTTCATCTACGTCAACGACGCGGTGCTGGCATGGCCCGGCGGCAGCAAGGTGTTCTACGGCAACAACTCCGGCACCGCGAAGGTCAGCGTCACGCGCGTGCTCGCGCCCGAGATCGTCAAGTCCACCGCCGAGGTGCAGAGCAAATAGCGCAGGCCGGCAAGGCGCCGGGGCTCGGCCGGCGCAAACGCGGCGGTCGAGCAGCGTCGGCGCGACACGTGATCCGCGCACCCGGGTCACCGTCGGGCGGCACGCTGCGGCGTGACCCGGCAAGTCCTCCGGCGCATAATGGCGGCAACACCGGAGGCGCCCCATGAAGCTCGCGCTCGCCATCGCCGTGCTGCTGGCCGGCGGCACCCTTGCCCTCGCGCAGCCCGCACCGACCAACACGCTGCCGAACCCATATCGCTCGGTCGAGAACTGGGGCGAGCTTCCCGACGGCCGCAAATGGGGATCGACCAGCGCGGTCGCGATCGATCCCGACGGCACCAGCGTGTGGGTCGGCGAGCGTTGCGGCGAAGCGCGCCCGCCCTCGCAGATCAATCCCGGCGCGCCGTTCGCCTGCGCCGAGTTCGACGCTCGATCCGATCCTCAAGTTCGACGCGTCCGGCAAGCTGCTCAAGAGCTTCGGCGCGGGCCTGATCCTGTTTCCGCACGGCCTGCACGTCGACCGCGAGGGCAACGTGTGGGTGACCGACGGCCTTGGCCGCGGCGGCAAGGGCCATCAGGTGTTCAAGTTCAGCCCGGACGGCAAGCTGCTGTTGACGCTCGGCAAGGCCGGGACGCCGGGCAGCGGGACGGACGAGTTCAACGCGCCGTCGGCGGTGGTGACCGCGCCGAACGGCGACATCTTCGTCGCCGACGGCCACGGCGGAAACACCAACGCGCGCATCGTGAAGTTCGACAAGGACCGGCAAGTTCATCAAGACATGGGGCAAGCAAGGGCAACGGCCCGGGCGAGCTCGACGTCCCGCACGCGATCGCGATGGACTCGCAGGGGCGGCTGTTCGTCGGCGACCGCCAGAACAACCGCATCCAGATCTTCGATCAGGAAGGCAAGTTCATCGCGCAGTGGACGCAGTTCAGCCGGCCGAGCGGCATCTACATCGACCGGAACGACACGATCTATGTCGCCGATTCCGAATCGGAATTGGTGTCGAAGAACCATGACGGATGGAAGCGCGGCATCCGGGTCGGCAGCGCGAAGGACGGCTCGGTGACGGCGTTCATTCCGGATCCGGTCGAGAAGAGCAACACGACGAGCGCGGCCGAAGGGGTCGCGGCGGATGCGGCCGGAAACATTTATGGCGCCGAGGTCGGCCCGAAACGGATGATGAAGTATGTGAGGCAGTAACGATCGCGGGGCCCGCGAGGGCCCGCATGCTGTTCCAATGAAAATTGCCGCCTATCAGGCTCCCCTCCTGCCCAGCGGCGCGATGGACGCCGTCGAACTCATCCGCGACCGTGTCACATGGTGTGAGACCGAAGGCGTGGAGATCCTGTGTTGCCCCGAAGCCGTGCTCGGAGGGCTCGCGGACCACGCGCAATACCCTGCCGATTTTGCGATCGACGTCGCAAGCGGTCAGCTGCAGGCGTTGCTCGCCCCTCTCGCAAGCAAGTCGGTGACCGCGATCGTGGGGTTCACCGAAACGTCCGCCGGAGCGCTGTACAATGCCGCCGCCGTATTTCACGACGGAAGGGTCTGCGGCATCTACCGCAAGCGCCATCCCGCGATCAGGCGATCGATGTACGCCGCCGGCGACCAAAGTCCGGTCTTCACCGTGGGCGGCCTGTCGTTCGGGATCATGATCTGCAACGACTCGACCTATCCAGCGCTTGCGGCCGACATGGCCGCACGCGGAGCCAGGGTGATCTTCGTGCCGAGCAACAACGGCCTTCGTGCCGACAAGGCCGATGTCGTGGCTTTAACCCGGGCTGTCGATATTGCGCGGGCGCGGGACAACAATGTCATGATCGTGCGAGCCGACGTTGCCGGCCGCACGGCGGAGCGCGTCTCGTTCGGCTCGTCCGCGATCGTGGATGCGCGCGGAACGGTGCTGCGCGCCGGCGCGGCACTGAGCGAGGATATCCTCGTTGTGGACGTCGACGGCAGCGCCCTGATCAGAGTCGCTTGAACGAATTGTAGACGTTGCGCGTGTTGCCGATCGCGTCCTGCGGATTGCGCGACCAGGTGGCGTCGAGATCGGCGAGCGGCTTTGCGGCGATCACCTCCTCCTCGCTCTTGCCCTCGTTGAACAGCTTCTCGACGCGGTCGCGCGCGGTCACCAGCATGGCGCGGAACTCGGCGACATCCTTCTTGCCGGCGAGCGGGCCGTGGCCGACCACGATCTTGGTCGCGTCGTTGCCGGCCTTCAGGTAGGCGTCCTGCGCGCGGATCATGCCGCGCACGTCGCCGCCGTTGGCGAAGTCGATGTTCTGGTATTTCTTCAGGTTGTTCGAGGTGTCGCCGGTGCACAGCACGTTGGCGTCGGGGAAATACACCCAGGTGTCGCCGTCGGTGTGCGCGTTGGCGACATACGTCAGAATCGCCTTGCGGCCGCCGACCTCGAGCGTGATCGAGCCGCCAAAATAAGTCTGCTTCGGCAGCGCCTCGGCCGGGCGCGGCGCGACCTTGTTGCCGGTCAGTCCCTGGATCGTGCCGGCCGCGAGGCGGACGCGGAGATTGTCGTGCGCCACCACGGTCACGCCGTCCCTGGCGAAGTTCTCGTTCCCGCCGGTGTGATCGCCATGATAGTGCGTGTTGATCAGGTACTTGATCGGCAGCGGCGAGATCGCCTTGATCGCCGCCTTGATCTTGTCGGAGAGCGGCGCGAACTGCCCGTCCACCATGATGATGCCGTCGGTGCCGACCGCGATGGTGATGTTCCCGCCCTGCCCTTCCAGCATGTAGGTGTTGTTGCCGAGATCGGTGGTCTTGATCTGCACCTTGTCCCAGTCGACCAGCGGGGGCGGCGGAGCCGGCGGCTGCTGCTGCGCGATCGCGGTTCCGCCGAGCAGCAAGGTCGTGGCAAGCGCGAATGCGAAGCGCATGGACGGTCTCCCCTTTTTCAGGCGCGCAGGCTAGCACGCGGCCGAAGCGGTCGCGTCTTCACATTCGCGAGGGTAGCCAGGTTGCGATGGCCGGGAAGACGATCAGGATGATCAGCCGCAGGATGTCGGTCACGATGAACGGCATCACGCCGTAGAATATGGTCGATATCTTCGCGTCCTCGATCACGCTCTTGATGACGAAGATGTTCATGCCGACCGGCGGGTGGATCAGCCCGAGCTCCACCGTCATCACGATGATCACGCCGAACCAGATCGGATCGAAGCCGAGCTGCGTGATCACCGGGAAGATGATCGGCACGGTGAGGATGATCATGGCGAGCGCATCCATCAGGCATCCGAGCACCAGGTACATCAGCATGATCAGGGTGAGCACGCCGTAGGGACCGATGCCGAGGCCGGTGAGGAATTCGGTCACCTTCTGCGGGGTTTGCGTGATGGTGAGGAAATAGCCGAACAGCAGCGCGCCGATCAGGATGGTGAACACCGCCGCGGTGGTGCGCGTGGTTTCCAGCAGCGCATTCAGGATGCCCGGCCCGGACAGCTTGCCGCGCAGGAGGCCGATCAGGAACGCGCCGCCGGCGCCCGCACCCGCGGCTTCAGTCGCGGTGAACAGCCCGCCGTAGAGTCCGCCGATCACGAAGGCGAACAGCAGCAGCGTCGCCCAGATGTCCTTCAGGGCGCCGAGCTTCTCGCTGAATGGCGTCTTCTGGCCTTGCGGCAGGAAGCCGGGCTTCACGTAGCCGATGATCGTGATCGTGATCATGTACATCGACACCGCGAGGATGCCGGGCAGGATGCCGGCGATGAACAGCTTGCCGACGTCCTGCTGCGTGATCAGACCGTAGATCGCGAACACGGTCGAGGGCGGGATCATGATGCCGAGCGTGCCGCCCGCCGCGATCACGCCGGTGGCGAAGCTCTGCGGGTAGCCGAAACGGCGCATCTCCGGGTAGGCCACCTTGGAGAAGGTCGCGGCGGTCGCCACCGATGAGCCGCAGATCGCCGCGAAGCCGCCGCAGGCCGCGATGGTGGCGATGCCGAGGCCGCCGCGCAGATGGCCGAGGAAGGCGTTGGCGGCGCGGAACAGCTCGCGGCTCATGCCGGAGGTGGTGGCGAACGCCCCCATCAGCAGGAACAGCGGCACCACGGCGAAGTTGAAATCGGTCACCGTGCGCATCGTCGTATGGCCGACGATCTTCAACGCCGGCAGGCCGGAGGTGAGATAGCCGAAGCCGGTGACGCCGACGAGGCCCATCGCCATGCCGACCGGCACGCGCAACAGCATCAGCACGAACAGGCTGACGAACCCGATGACGGCGACGGCGTCGGTGCTCATCTATTCCACCGGCCGCAGTTCATCGGGCTTCTTCATCAGCTCGGGATGGAAGATCAGCCGATAGGTGCGCACCGCGATCAGCAGCACTGCGGCGACGTCGCCGATCCAGGCCAGCGCGAAAAAAGGCCACACCGGCAGGCGCAGGTCGAAGGTCTGCACGTTGTCGGCGCGCGTCGAAATCACCTTGTCGAACAGCGTGTAGGTCTGCACCGAGACGACGAACAGCAGCACCAGGGTGGCGAAAACGTCCATCACGCGCTGCCAGGTCTTGCCGATATTGGCATAGAGCAGGTCGACCGTGATGTGCGTGCCGCGATACGAGGTCGCGGCGATGCCCCAGAAGATCAGGATGCCGAGCAGGAGCTGGCCGAAATCGTAGCTGTCCGGAATCTGGATGTTGAAGAAATAGCGCAGGAAGATGGTGATGAACACGTCGGCGGCGACCACGCCGACGAAGATCGCCGCGATCCACTCGATCGAGTCGATGAAGCGATCCATGTAGCCGGATGTCACGCGTTCCCCTTCCCCGCCCCATGCCGTCGCAGCAACGGCGGCGAATGATCGCCGCCGCTGTCAGTCCAGCCGCCCGGGCGTCTCAATACGCCGCGCTGTACTTGGCGAGCGCGGCCTTGAGCTCCTGCATGATCCCGACCGGATCGCCGCCGCCCTTCTTGACGTTGTCGGCCCAGTTCTTCTCCAGCGGCTCGGCGGCCTTGCGCCATTCCTCGAGCTGCGCGTTGGTGATCGTATAGACCTCGTGCGCGGGGTCGGCCTTGAGCTTCTTGATGCCGTCGTGCTCGAAGTCGGCCCACGGCGCCGCGACCTTGCCGGCCCATTCGTTGTTGCAGTGATCGTCGATCACCTTCTTCTGCGACGCCGACATCTGCCCGTAGACGGTCTTGTTGAATACGAACGCGAAGGTGGTGACGTAGAGCGGCACCTCCATGTGATACTTGGTGACCTTGTCGATGCCGAACAGCGGCACCGAGCCCCACGGGAACGTCACCGCGTCGGCCACGCCCTTTTCGAGGATGTCGCGCACTTCCGGCGCGCTCGACTGCACGTTCGAGGCGCCGAGTTGCGTCATGAACGTCGCCATGGTGGCGTGCGCCGGGCGGATCTTCATGCCCTTGAGGTCGCCGGGCACCGTGATCTTCTTGGACTTGGAATGGAACGAGCCCGGATCGTGCACGAAGGCGAGGCAGAACTTGACGTCGCGCATCTCCTTCTCGGCATACTTGCGGTACCAGTCGTCGAGCGCCTGCGAGCCGCCCTTCGCATTCGACACGAGAAACGGCAGTTCGCCGGCGCCGATGATCGGGAAGCGGCCGGGCTGGTAGCCCGGGTTGACGTAGGTCAGGTCCGCGATGCCGTCGCGCGCCATGTCGTAATGGTCGAACGCCTTGCCGAGCTGCTGCGAGGGATAGACCTTGTACTTGATGGTACCGTTCGAGGCCTTTTCGACCGAGGCGCCCCAGTCCTCCAGCGCCTTCTGCAGCGGATGGGAGGGCGGCACCCAGTGGGCGAGGCGCAGCTCGAAGGTCTTGTCCTGGGCATAGGCGGCGCCGGCGACCGACGCGAGGACCGCAGCAAGTGCGGCAGCGCGAATTCTCATCTTGTTCTCCTCCCTCGGCGCTTGCGCGCCTGTTGGCGTTGGCGCCAACTTAGCCGCGCCCGCCGGGCGAGACAACGCTGGCTTTCCCGAAAACTTGTCCCAGCAATTCCCGAAATAGTCCTAGGCGGCTAATATCGCGCATGGACCAGAAGACCGATCTCGACCTCGGACCGCTGCCGGACCTGATCGGCTACGTGCTGCGCCGCGCGCAGCTCGTGGTGTTCCAGGATTTCTTCAGCGCCTTCGCGCCGTACGACATCTCGCCGGCGCAGTTTTCGGTGCTGACCGTGATCGAGCGCAATCCGGGGCTGACGCAGACCCAGGTCGCCGAGGCGCTCGGCATCAAACGGACGAATTTCGTCGGGATGCTCGACGAACTGGAGCGGCGCGCGCTCGCCGAGCGGCGGCAGACCGCGCGCGACAAGCGCTCGCATGCGCTCTATCTCACGGCCGACGGCGCGAACCTGATGCGCAAGCTCAAGCCCGTGCTGAAGGCGCACGAGACCCGCATGGTGAGCCGGATCGGGGATGAAGGCCGCGACCGGCTGATCGCGCTGTTGAACGAAATCGTCGGCATGCGCCCCGCCAACGGGACCCCGGTCAGGAACGGGAAAGCTTCTCGATCACCTCCGCCGGGATCGGCTGAGACCTGATCTTCGCCGGATCGGCCGGATCGCGTCCGGTCCACACGCGGGTCTCGAAGCCCTCGACGCCGAGCGCACCGTCGGCCTTCTTCAGCAGGTGCGTGACCTGGAAGCTGGAACGCTTGATCTCGGTGATCGAGGTCTCGATGGTGACATCGTCGCCGAAGCGCGCCGGGACGAGGAAGCGCGCGCGCGTATCCACCATCGGATAGCCGGCGCAGTCGTATTTGGCGAGGAACTGGTACTTGGTCATCCCGAGCGCTGCGGAGAACAACAGCGTGGTGGCATTGTCGAACATCGCGAAGAAGCGCGGATAGAACACGATGCCGGCCGGATCGCACTCGCCCCACTCGATGCGGCGCTGGGTGATGTTGGTGAGGTAGGGCATGGTCTCTCCTGCTTATACCTCCCCCTGCAAGGGGAGCACAGGCGGCCTTCAGCCGCCGTTCTTGACGAAAAGGACGCCGATGCGAAGCATCGGCTGTGGCGCGAAGCGCGGCGGGTGGGGGTCGAGCGAGGGCGAAGGGACCCCACCCCGGACCGCTTCGCGGTCCGACCCTCCCCTTTCAGGGGAGGGATTAAGAAGGAACTATTTCGGCGCCATGCGCAGCGCGCCGTCGAGGCGGATCACCTCGCCGTTGAGATAGCGGTTCTCGATGATGTGGCGCGCCAGCGAGGCATATTCCTCCGGCCTGCCGAGCAGCTGCGGGAACGGCACCGAGACCGCGAGACTCTTCTGCACCTCCTCGGAGAGGCCGAGCAGCATGGGGGTGAGGAAGATGCCCGGCGCGATGGCGCAGACGCGGATGCCGAACTGCGCGAGCTCGCGCGCCGCCGGCAGCGTCAGTCCGACGATGCCGCCCTTCGACGAGGAATAGGCCGCCTGCCCGATCTGCCCGTCATAGGCGGCGATCGAGGCGGTGTTGATTGCGACCCCGCGCTCGCCAGCCTCGAGCGGCTCGGCCTTGCTGCAGTCGGCGGCGAACAGGCGCAGCGTGTTGAACGAGCCGATCAGGTTGATCCTGATCACGCGCTCGTAGTCGGCGAGCGGCTGCGGGCCGTCGCGCCCGACGATGCGCTTGGCGATGCCGACGCCGGCGCAGTTGATCAGGATGCGCGCGACGCCATTCTTGCCGTTGGCCTCCTTGATCGCCGCCTCGGCGCTCGCCGAGTCCGCCACGTCGCACTTGATCGCGATGCCGCCGATCGTCTTCGCATGTGCGTTCGCGGCATCCATGTTGACGTCGAGCAGCGCGACCTTCGCGCCTTGTTTCGCCAGCTCCGCGGCGGTCGCGGCGCCCAGCCCGGAGCCGCCGCCGGTGACGATCGCGGCGTGTCCCTTGATGTCCATCAGTGTGCCCTCGTTGCTTGCGTGTTCTCGATCAACAGCGCGATGCCCTGCCCGCCGCCGATGCAAGCCGACGCGATGCCGTAGCGCAAGCCCGAACGCTGCAGCTCGCGTGCGACGGTCACCGAGAGGCGCACGCCGGTGGCGCCGAGCGGATGGCCGATCGCGATCGCGCCGCCGTTGACGTTGAGCTTGTCCTCGTCGAGCTCGAGCGCGCGCGCACAGGCCATCACCTGCGCGCCGAACGCCT
The DNA here is from genome assembly GCA_963839985.1 of uncultured Alphaproteobacteria bacterium. Taxonomy (GTDB): domain Bacteria; phylum Pseudomonadota; class Alphaproteobacteria; order Rhizobiales; family Xanthobacteraceae; genus PALSA-894. Next base: position 66,236 of record CAWIXG010000011.1, read on the forward strand.
CATTGATCTCGAAGCGATCGATATCGGAGAGCTTGAGGCCCGCCTTTTCGACCACCGCCTGGATCGCCGGCACCGGACCGATCCCCATGATCTCGGGCGGCACGCCGGCCGCAGCGCCCGCGACGAGCCGGCCGAGCGGCGTTTTGCCGTGCCTTTGCGCGTACGCGCCCGAGGCGGCGAGCGCGGCGGCCGCGCCATCGACGATGGCCGATGAATTGCCGCCGGTCTGCACGCCGCCGAACGCGGGACGGATCTTGGCAAGCTGCTCCACGCTCGAGGCGCGGACATGCGTGTCGTGGTCGAGCTCCCTGGTTTCGCGCGACAGCTTGATGCCGCGCGGATTGTATCCGTCGCGGGTGAATTCCTCGGTCGTCACCGGCGCGATCTCGCCGGCGAGGAAACCGCTCTCCTTCGCCTTCATGGCGCGCGCAAACGAGCGCGCCGCATAGGCGTCCACCTCGTCGCGCGTGATCTGATATTGCCGCGCGAGATTTTCCGCCGTATCGCCCATCGTGACGTTGGCGGAGCGGTCCATCAGGGCTTCCCACAGGAAGTCCTTGAACTCGACCTGCCCCATGCGGAAGCCGCCGCGATGCGTGTAGGCGGCGATCGGGTTGCGGCTCATCAACTCGGTGCCGACGCAGAGCGCGAGGTCGACGCCTCTGTGCGTTATGCTGTCGGCCGCTTGCATGAGAACTTCGATGCCGGTGCCGCAGACGCGCTGCACCATGTGCGCGGGCGTCTCGATCGGCACGCCGGCATAGAGCCCGATATGGCGCGGCAGCAGGTAGGCGTCGAAGCTCGCTTGCGCCATGTTGCCGGTGATGACGGTGCCGACGTCCAGCGGCGAGGCGCCGGAGCGCGCGAACACCTCGCGCGCCGCCTTGATGCCGAGGTCGATCGGCGAGATCCGGGCGAGTCCGCCGTTGTAATCGACGAACGGCGTGCGCACGCCGTCGAGCAGCCAGACGTCCTGCCACGCTGCGGTCAGCGGCCTGCTCATGGGTTACCTCCGATGGCAATCACGCGCGCCGAGGGCGCGCCGTACAGTTCATCCACCAGCGCGGCACGCGCCTTCAACACCATGCGCTGGTTGATCGAGCCCTTGTCGGTCGCCTCGCCGACGTCGAGCGAGGGCGGCGTGTCCAGCAGGATGGCACGCACGATGCGATTGGACGACCCGGTCGCCTGTTTGGCGCAGCCGTCGAGCAGCGCGCCGAACTCGCGGCGCACGGCGGGGTGCGCGGCGATGTCGGCGGCGCTCGCGTCCGGCGGCAAGTCGGGCGCGAGGCGGCGGCAGGCATCGAGATCGGGAAAGACCAGCACCGATATGAAATCGCGATCGGCACCGGCGATCACCACGTCTTTCACATACGGCGCGCAGTGCGCGATGAAGGCGACGCGCAACGGCCCGACACCGACCCAGGTGCCGGTCGCGAGCTTGAAATCTTCCGCGATGCGCCCCTCGAACAGCAGGCCCTTCTCGGGCGCATCCGGGTCGTCGAAGCGCACGGCGTCGCCGAGCTTGTAGTAGCCGTCCTCGTCGTAGGCCTCAGTGGTGAGCTTCGGTTCGCGCCAATAGCCCGGCGTGATGTTCGGGCCCTTCAGCCGCGCCTCGTACTTGCCGTCGAGCGGAACCAGCTTCACGTCGATGCCGGGCGGCGGCAGGCCGATATTGGTGGCGTTTTGCGCGTCCCACATGCGGCCGAACGCGTAGGGCGCGGTCTCGGTCGAGCCGAGGCCGGTGAGGAAGAGAATATCCTCGCCGCAGGTGCGGTGCGCCATCTCCTTCCATTCGTCGAACACGTGTTGCGCCAGCCCCGCGCCGGCGAACCACAGCACCTTCAATCGCGAGAAGAAGTTCTGGCGCAAGGCGGCGTCGGCGCGGAAGAACGGCAGCAGCGCCTCGTAGCCCTTCGGCACGGTGAAGTACCATGTGGGCGCGATGTCGCGCAGGTTCCTGACCGTCTGCTCGATCGCGCCCGGCAGCGGCTTGCCGCCGTCGATATACATCGTGCCGCCATTGTGCAGCACCAGTCCCACGTCGTGGTTGCCGCCGGCGGTGTGATGCCACGGCGCCCAGTCGACGATCACCGGCGGCTCGTCGGCAAAGAACTGCAGCGCGGTCGTGATCATGACCTGGTTCGAGCACCACATGCGCTGCGTGTTGATGACGCCCTTCGGCATGCCGGTCGAGCCGGAGGTGAACAGGATCTTGGCGATCGTGTCGGGCGCCACGCCGACGTGCGCCGCGTCGGCTGCCTCGGGCGCGCCGGCAAGATCGGAGAACAGCGTCGCATCTGCGGCGTTGCGCGCCACCACGATCTCGACGCCGGGCGGCATCACCGCAAGCGCGCGCGCATACTGCGCGCCGTCACAGGCGAACACGAGGCCAGGGGTCAGCAGGCCGGCGATGTGCCTGAGCTTGCCGAAGTCGGACGAGATCAGCGAGTAAGCCGGCGAGATCGGCGCGTAGGGAATGCCGACGTAGTTCGCCGCCAGCCCGAGCAGCGCGTGCTCGAGATCGTTGCCGGAGAGGATCGCTATCGGGCGGTCGGCCGACAGGTCGCGGGCAAGCAGTGCGGCGCCGATGCGGCGAATTCTGTCGAGCGTCTGCGCATAGGTGATGGTGCGCCAGCCGGCGCCGTCGCGCTCCGCCATGAAGACGCGATCGGGCGCGGCCCTGGCCCAATGCACGAGACGATCGGTCAGCCGCTGCGGGTAGTCTGGCAGCGTCCGTCCGGACCGAAGATAAAGCGTGCCGTCCGGGCGCCGGTCGACCAGCACTTCGGGAGCGCACAGCCGCACCGGCCGCACGCGGCGCGGTTCAGTGCGGACTGTTTGCGGACTCGCCATCACTCCCCTGTCATCCCGGCCGAGCGCAGCGAGAGCCGGGACCTACGTTGCGTTGCGCACGATGGGTCCCGGGTAGCCGCCTTTGGCGGCTCCCGGGATGACAGCCGAGTTGCATGGCTACTTCCTCTCCACCTTCGCAGCGCGCTTCTCCAAGAAAGCCGTGATGCGCTTTTTTGCCTCGTCGTTGCCTTGCGCGATTGCCGCCGTCATCGACTCCATCAGGTAGCCGCTGGCGCGGTCCTGTTCGGCGATGCGCGGCAGCGCGTGCATGACGGCAAAATTCGTGGTCGGCGTATTGGTCGCGATGCGCTTGGCGAGCTCGACGCCCTTCGCCAGGCCCTCGCCCGGCTCGGTGAGATAATGCGACAGCCCGAGCGCCTGCCCCTCTTCGGCGCCATACGTGCGGCCGGTGAGCATCAGGTCCATCATGCGCGTGACGCCGATCAGGCGCGGCAGCCGCACCGAGCCGCCGCCGCCCACGAAAATTCCGCGCGAGCCCTCAGGCAGCGCGTAGTAGGCCGAGCGCTCGGCGACGCGGATATGCGTCGCGGCCGCAAGCTCCAGCCCGCCGCCGACCACCGCGCCGTGCATCACGGTCACGACCGGGACGCGGCCGAACTCTATTTGGTCGAACACGCGGTGCCAGACGCGCGAATGCGCGATGCCTTGCTCGGTCGAGAGGATCTTCAGCTCGGAGAGATCGAGACCGGCGGAAAAGTGCGCGCCCTGTGCGGCGAGCACCACGGCCTTCACGCCGGCCGGCAGCGCCTGGAAGAACGCCTCGAGCCCGAGCACGGTCGTGTCGTTCAGCGCATTGCGTTTCTCCGGCCGCGCCAGCGTGAGGATCGCGACCGCGCCGCGCCGCTCGACCTTCAGCGATTTCGGCAGCCGCGGCTGCGCCATGCTTTCCGCCCTTATGGATTGTTATGCACCATCACATTTTCGGTCGTGACGGGTCAAGATGCGCTCTTTGCCGGAGCATGATCTTGTCCGAAAACCGGTCCCCGCTTTTCGGGACCAGCTTTACAGCACCTCGTAAACATCGAGCTTCACGGCGTTCTTGTCGCGCGCGCCGCGCGCCAGCGCGAGAATGCGGTTGAGCCAGTCGGCACCCGGATGCGCGGTCTCGAAGCGCATCACGGTGCGGAAATAATACAGCGACGGATCGACGTCCTCGCCCTTCGCCATGCGGGCAAGCACGTCGGGAGGACCATGGCGCACCCCCTTGCTGTCGATCTGGATCAGCGCGCCGGCATCGCTCTCCACCGTATAGCGTGCGTGGATGTCGAGCGACCCGTCGCCGGCCATGATCTGCCAGTCGGCGCCGCCCGGCAAAATGCGCCCGTTGAGCTTTGCGCCCGACACCGTGCCGCCGAGCAGGTTCACCACGCGGCGGTGCCCGAACGGCGCGGACCCGAGATCGAGGATGCCGGCGACTTCACAATGCACGTGAAAGATCGGCGCGCGCGAGACGATATCCATGCGTTTTCTCATGGCCCCATGCGGATGGCCGATGTTGTAAGCTCTCACCGGGTCGAGTACGAGAGCGCACGGCCAAAAAAGAGCATCCGGGATGAACGTGCAAGGACGCGTGGAACGCAAGCCGATTGCCGGAGAGGTGTTCCTGCGCGCGCTCGCCGAGCACGGCGTCGACTACTTCTTCGCCAACCCGGGCACGGATTTCCCGCCGATCGTCGAGGCGTTCGGCCGCGCACGCGGCAGCAACGCGAAGCTGCCGCGCCCGGTGCTGGTGCCGCACGAGAACCTCGCGGTCGCGATGGCGCACGGCGCCACCATCATGACGGGGCGGCCGCAGGCCGTGATGGTGCATGTCAACGTCGGCACCGGGAACACGCTCAACAACCTGATCAACCTGTCGCGCGACCGCGTGCCGCTGATCCTCGCGGCGGGCCGAACGCCGGTCACCGAGAAAGGCGCGTTCGGCTCGCGCTCGCGCCAGATCCACTGGGGCCAGGAGATGTTCGACCAGGCCGGCATGGTCCGCGAAATGGTGAAGTGGGAGTACGAGCTGCGCGTGCCGGGCCAGATCGCCGACGTGGTGGCGCGCGCGCACGAGGTCGCGATGACGACGCCGCGCGGGCCGGTCTATCTGGTGCTCCCGCGCGAGCCGCTGTCGGCGGCGGTCGACGAGGTCGCGATCGTGCCGCGTCCGGTCCCGGCGCCGCCGCATCCCGATCCGGCCGCGATCACGCAGCTCGCCGGATGGATCGCCAAGGCCGAGCGGCCGCTGATCATCACGGCGGGTCCCGGCATGGATGGCTCGGCCGTCGCGGCGCTCGCCAAGGTCGCCGGGCGTGCCGCCATCCCGGTGGTCTGTCACAACCCGCGTTCGCTGCCGCTGCCCTCGTCGCATCCGATGCACGCGGGCTTCGACTCCGGCCCGCTGGTCGGCGAGGCGGACCTGATCATCGTGATCGAGTCCGACGCGCCGTGGTATCCGGCCATGCAGCAGCCCGCCGCCGGCTGCCGCGTCGCGCACATCGGCGAAGACCCGGTGTTCGTGCGCTATCCGATGCGCTCGTTCCCGAGCGACCTGTCGATCGCCTCGCCCGCGTCCATTGCACTCGCGGCGCTCGATGCAGCGCTGGCGCGGGAAAAACTCGACGTCGAGACGCGCCGCGGCAAGCTGATCGAGCGCCACGGCGCGCGCCGCGCCAAAGCCGCAAAGGAAGCCGGCGCCAGCGCGCTGAACGCCGCCACCTTCAGCCGCGCCATCGGCGAAGCAGTCGGCGAGGATGCGATCATCTTCAACGAATATCCGCTGAGCCTCGACCATTGTCCGCGCGAACAGCCCGGCACGTTCTTCGGCCTCTCGGCGGCGGGAGGGCTCGGCTGGGGGCTCGGCGCCGCGCTCGGCGCCAAGCTCGCGGCGCCGGACAAGTTCATCGTCGCGACCGTCGGCGACGGCGCCTACATGTTCACCAATCCGACCGTGTGCCACTGGGTCGCCGACAAGTTCGCTCTCCCCGTCCTCACCGTGGTGTTCAACAACAGCCGCTACGGCGCGGTGCGGCGCGCCACGCTCTCGATGTTCAAGGATGGCGCGGCGGGCGAGGACGACGGGCAATTCCTCGCCGACCTCTCGCCCTCGCCCCCGTTCGAGGAATTCGTGCGGTCGCAAGGCGGTCACGGCGAGCGCGTCGAGACTTTCGAGCAGCTCGCGCCCGCGCTCGCGCGTGCGCGCGACGCGGTCCGCGGCGGCAAGCAGGCGCTCGTCAACGTTCTCATCCCCAACTGACCTCACGCAAGCGGAGCACTCATGCGCATCGACGCGTACACGCACTTCTTCCCGGCGAAATATTTCCAGGCGCTGGTCGACAGCAAGGTGCCCGACATCGGCAAGCGCGTGCGCGAAGTGCCGGCGATCCATGACCTCGAGGTCCGCCGCAAGGTGGTCTCATCGTTTCCCGACTACAAGCAGATCATCTGCGTCGCGTTGCCGCCGATCGGGACCTGGACCTCGCCCGACAAGGCCGAAGGCATCGCGCGGCTCGCCAACGACGGGCTGAAGGAGCTGTGCGACAAATATCCCGACCAGTTCGCGGGCTTCGTGGCGGAAGTGCCGCTGACCGCGCCGGACGCCGGCGCGCGCGAGAGCGAGCGCGCCATCAAGGAGCTCGGCGCTTGCGGCGTGCAGATCGTCACCAATGTCGGCGGCAAGCCGCTCGACCGGCCGGAGTTCGAGCCGTTCTTCGCCAAGATGAACGACCTGAAGCTGCCGGTGTGGGTGCACCCGACGCGCACCGCAAAGACCCCGGACTACGTCGACGAGCAGAAGTCGCTCTACGAGATCTGGTGGACCTTCGGCTGGTCGTACGAGACCGCGACCTTCATGGCGCGCATGGTGTTCTCCAAGACGCTCGACAAGTATCCGGACCTGAAAATCCTCGTGCATCATTTTGGCGGCATCGTGCCGATGCTCGAAGGCCGCATCGGGCCCGGCTGGGACCAGCTCGGCGCGCGCACCTCGGACGAGGACTACGGCGCACTGCTCAAGCAGCTCAAGAAGCGCCCGATCAACTACTTCAAGGAGAACTTCTACGCCGACTCGGCCGTGTTCGGCGGCGAAGGCGCGACGGTGGCCGGCAAGATGTTCTATCCGCTGGAGAAGATCGTGTTCGCGTCGGACTGCCCGTTCGATCCCGAGAAGGGCCCGATGTACATCCGCGAAACGCTGCGGCTGATCGAGAAGATGGACTGGACCAAGGCCGAGCGCGAGCAGGTGTATTACAAGAACCTGGAGCGGATCACCGGCAAGACGTTCGTGACGTAGGCGGCGCAGGCGGCACGCTCGGTGCAACCCTCTCCCCTTGAGGGAGAGGGTTGCCGCGCAGCGGCGGGGTGAGGGGTCGCTGAGGAAAAGCCAGGCAAGGACCCCTCACCCGGCTCGCTTCGCTCGCCACCCTCTCCCTCAAGGGGAGAGGGTATTCGAGCACGTGGCGCCACTTCAGGAGAAATCCATATGCGCGTTCTCGTCCTTCTCCTCGCCCTCCTCGCCCTCCTCGTCACTCCCGCCCTCGCCCAGCCGGCCGATCTGGTCCTGCGCGGCGGCCGGGTGATCACGGTCGACAAGGATTGGCGCGTCGCGCAAGCCGTGGCGATCCGCGACGGCCGCTTCGTCGCGGTCGGCAATGACGACGCGATCGACAGCCACATCGGCCCGGCAACGCAGGTGATCGATCTCAACGGCGACACCGTCATCCCCGGCCTGATCGACACGCACCTGCATCAGCTGTTCGCCGCGCTGAACGGCCCGGCGGTGCAGCTGCTCGGGGCGCGCTCGGTCGCCGACGTGCAGAAGGCGATCGGCGAGCGCGTCGCGCGCGCGCAAGCCGGCCAATGGGTGACGGCCTCGTCGGGCTGGCACGAGAGCATCCTGGAAGAAGGACGGATGCCGACGCGCCACGAGCTCGATCCGGTGTCGCCGAACAACCCGGTGTTCATCCCGCGCGGCGGCCACGTCGTCACGGTGAACTCGAAGGCGCTGGAACTCGCCGGCATCACCCGGGATACGCCGAACCCCGACGGCGGCATCATCGTGCGCGACGACAAGGGCGAAGCGACCGGGATGCTGCTGCAGAATGCCGCCAACCTGGTGCGCAAGATCCTCCCGCCGCCGCCCGCCAACATGGCCGAGCTGCTCAAGCTCGCGATGGCCGATCTCAACTCCTACGGCATTACCGGCGTGGTCGAGCCGGGCGTGAACGAGCAGCAGATCGCGCTGTACCGCCGCGTGCACGACGCCGGCGAGATGACGGTGCGCACCGACGTGCTCTATCGCGCGATGCGCAAGGCCGAGGTCGAGAAGGGCATCGCGGCGCTCAAGGCGGAGAAGAATTCCGACATGCTGCGCTTCGTCGGCATCAAATTCCCGCTCGATGGCGGCGTCGAGGGCGGGCGCATGACCTGGCCCTACCGTATCGTGCCGGGCGAACAGACCGACGCGGCCTATCGCGGCGTGCTGCTGCTGCCGCCCGGCGGCGAGGACGAGTATGTCGAGGGGCTGCGGCTGATCGCCGATGCCGGCCTGCAGGCGCAGACCCATGCGGTCGGCAACGAGACGATCGACCTGATCGTGCGCGCCTACGAGCGGGTCAACCGCGAGAAGCCGATCAAGCCGCTGAACTGGGCGATCATGCACCTGTTCCATCCATCGGACGCGGCGCTGAAGCAGATGGCGGCGCTCGGCATCACGGCGACGATGCAGGACCACCCGGTGCTGCTCGGGCACAACCAGCGCCGCTGGTGGGGCGATGAGCACGCCGCCTATGCGATCCCGATCCGCAAGGCGATCGACGCCGGCGTGCTGGTCGGCGGCGGCACCGACGGGCCGGTGGTGCCGGTCGATCCGTATCTGTCGATGTGGTGGATGACGACGCGGCAGGTGCTGAAGGGCTATGCGCTCGGCAAGGAGCACGCGATCAGCGCCAGGCAAGCGCTGACGCTTTACACCATCAACAACGCGCGCATCATGGGCGTGGAGAAGGACCGCGGCAGCATCGAGATCGGCAAGCTCGCCGACCTCGCGGTGCTGTCGCAGGACCTTCTGGCCGTGCCGCCCGACGCGATCCGCGACACGAAGGCGCTGATGACGGTGCTGGGCGGGAAGGTGGTTTTCCGGAACGGTATCTAGGCGCGCCGGCGGCGCCACGCGCTCGAATACCCTCTCCCCTTGAGGGAGAGGGTCGCCGCGCAGCGGCGGGGTGAGGGGTCACTTCGCTGAACCGGATGAAAGCTCGGCCAGAATGGTTTCGAGAACGCCATTTGGATTTGTCAGCACGTCATTGTTCCAAAATCGCAGAACGCGATATCCGACCACCGCAAGCCGCCGATCGCGCTCGGCATCCTTGGCGTTGTCCGCGTGCCGGCCACCATCGACCTCGATGATCAGCTGCCTCTCATGGCAGGCAAAGTCGACGATGTAATCCAGGACCGGAACTTGTCGTCGGAATTTCACGGCATCGAGCTGCCGTGAGCGTAACGGGCGCCAGAGCTTCTTCTCCGCGTCGGCCGCGATGTGACGCATCGCCTTTGCGTAGCGCAGGCGATGTTTCGCAATTGGGCGATGATGCGATTCCATCAAGGACCCCTCACCCGGCGGCCTGCGGCCGCCACCCTCTCCCTCAAGGGGAGAGGGTTACACCGCGCCTGTAGCGCCCTCCACGCTCATCGCCAGCACGCGGGCGACATGCAGCGCGGTGCGCCTGGCGCCGTCGTGGATCTGGTGGCGGCAGGAGGTGCCGTCCGCGACGATGAGCGTATCGGCGTCGGCCTTGCGCACCGCGGGCAACAGCGAGAGCTCGCCCATCGCCATCGAGACGTCGATCGTGTCGGCGCCGTAGCCGAACGCGCCGGCCATGCCGCAGCAGCTCGACTCCACGGTCTCGACCTCAAGGCCCGGGATCAGCTTGAGGATGCGCTCGACCGCACCCATCATGCCGAACGCCTTCTGATGGCAATGGCCGTGCAGCAGCGCGCGCTTGCCGACCGGCTTGAGCGGCAGCCTGAGCCGGCCGAGCGCGGCTTCGCGCACGAGAAACTCCTCGAACATCAGCGCGTGCAGCGCCAATTGCTGCGCGCCGTCGGACTTGATCATCGCCGGGATCTCGTCGCGGAAGCCCATGATGCAGCTCGGCTCGAGCCCGATCACGTCGACACCGCGCGCAACGTAGGGCGCGACCGCCGCGATCACGCGCTCGGCCTCGCGCCGCGCCTGATCGACCTTGCCGACCGACAGGAAGGTGCGGCCGCAGCACAACGGGCGTTTTGAATCGTCCGCGGGCCTGGCGATATGCACCGTGTAGCCGGCGGCCTGCAGCACGGTCACGGCGGCGTCGAGGTTCTCACGCTCGAAGTAGCGGTTGAAGGTGTCGGCGAGCAGGACGACTTCGCGTCCATCACTTCGTGCGCTTGCGGCGGGAGAGGGCGCTTGATCGGCCCCCTCCCCGCCCCTCCCCCGCAAGCGGGGGAGGGAGAGGAGAGACCGCGCCGCGGGCTCGGCGCCCAGAGAATCGTCGAACACATCCTTGCGCCACTGCGGCAGGGTGCGGCGCGTGCTGAAGCCGGCGAGCCGCTCGGACCACCGCGCCAGCCGCGGATATCTGTCGCGCGCGTTGAATGCCCACGGCACCATCGCCGCATAGGGCGCATAGCGCGGCATCCAGCCGACCAGCCGGTCGCGCAGCGACAACCCGTGCCTGGCCGCGCGCGCAGCCTGCACCTCGATCTTCATGCGCGCCATGTCGACGCCGGTCGGGCATTCGCGACGGCAGCCCTTGCACGAGACGCAGAGCTTCATCGTCTCGGCCATCTCGTCGGAGCTGAGCGCATCCGGCCCGAGCTGGCCGGTGATCGCGAGCCGCAGCGAGTTGGCGCGCCCGCGCGTCACATCGCGCTCGTTGCGCGTCACGCGAAAGGACGGGCACATCACGCCGCCGTCCGCCTTGCGGCAGGCGCCGTTGTTGTTGCACATCTCGACCGCGCCCTGGAAACCGCCGCCGGCGCCGGGCCAGGCCGACCAGTCGAGCGCGGCCTTCATCTCGGGCGCGCGATAGTCCGGGCCATAGCGAAACTTCGACCGGTCATCGAACTTGGGCGCGCGCACGATCTTGCCGGGATTGAGGAGGCCGCCCGGATCGAACCTGTCCTTTACCTCCTCGAACGCCTTCACGAGCTCCTTGCCGAACATGAACTCGTGGAATTCCGAGCGCACGATGCCGTCGCCATGCTCGCCCGAATGCGAGCCCTTGTAGTCGCGCACCATCGCGAAGGCTTCCTCGGCGATGGCGCGCATCGCCTTCACGTCCTTCTCCTGCCGCAGGTTGAGCACCGGGCGCACATGCAGGCAGCCGACCGAGGCGTGCGCGTACCAGGTGCCGCGCGTCCCGTGCTTCTCGAACACCTGGGTGAGGCGCTGGGTGTAGTCGGCGAGGTTGATCAGCGGCACCGCGCAGTCCTCGACGAAGGAGACCGGCTTTCCCTCCTCCTTCATCGACATCATGATGTTGAGGCCGGAGGTGCGCACGTCGGCGATCGCGGCCTGCAGTCCGGCATCGTAGACCTCGACCACGCCGCCCCACTTCGCGCCGCTGTTGCGGAACGAGAAACCGAGATCGCCCATCATGGCGGCGAGCTCCTTCATGCGCCGCTTGTTCTCGAAATCGCCCTCGTCGAACTCGACCAGCAGGATCGCCTCCGGCTCGCCCTGCACGAAGGCTTTCAGGGTCGGGCGGAACATCGCGATCTCGCCCGCCAGTTCCAGCATCGTGCGGTCGACCAGTTCCACCGCGATCGGCTTGAGCTTCACCAGATGCTGCGCGGCGTTCATCGCCTCGTAGAACGAGCCGAAATGACAGGCGCCGACCGCGCGCGGGCCGAGCACGGCTGAGAGCTTCAGCTCGACGCGGGTGGAAAAGGCGAGTGTCCCTTCCGAGCCGAGCAGGATGTGCGCGAGATTGTGCTGCGGGGCGTTCGGCGCGAACGAGTCGAGATTGTAGCCGCCGACGCGGCGCTGCACCTTCGGGAAGTGCCGCTCGATCTCGTCGGCCTCGCGCAGGCCGATGTCGAGCAGGCTGCGCGCGAGCGGCCGCAACGGCGAGCCGGGCGGCAGGTTGGCGAGCCCGGCCGACACAGGTCCGAAATGCGCCCTGCTGCCGTCGGCCAGCACGGCGTCGATCGACAGCACATTGTCGCGCATCGTGCCGTAGCGCAGCGAGCGGCCGCCGCAGGAATTGTTCGCCGTCATGCCGCCGATGGTGGCGCGCGAGGCGGTCGAGACATCGACCGGGAACCAGAGGCCGTAGGGCTTGAGCGTGCGGTTCAGGTCATCGAGCACGATGCCGGGCTCGACCGTGCAGCGGCGGTCGCCGATGTCGAGTTCGTAGATCCGGGTGAGGTGCTTCGAGCAGTCGATGACGAGCGACTCGTTCACGGCCTGCCCCGACTGCGAGGTGCCGCCGCCGCGCGGCAGCACGCTCACCCCCTCCTCGCGCGCGATCGCGATGGCGCGCTCGGCCTCCGCGACGGTGCGCGGCGCCACCACGCCGACCGGCATCATCTGGTAGTGCGAGGCGTCGGTCGCATAGCGGCCGCGGCTGAAGCCGTCGAACATCACCTCGCCGGTGATGTCGGCCTTCAGCTTGCGTTCCAGCCCGGGCAGGATTTGCACGGCCATTCCGTCGGTCCCAGTCCTTCTTCTTGTCCTTCAAGGGATTAGCTTGCAGAGGCGCTTGACTGACTTCTCGCATCCGGCCTTGATGGCGACAAGCGCGCGCACCAAGACTCCCGCGCGCGGTGTTGATATGTCAAAAGACCGCTGCGTCAGCGCGCTCCTCGGGGAACCCCCATGTCGAAAAACTCCTCCCGCACGGCGGGCCGCCATTTCCTGCAGATCCCCGGGCCGACGCCGGTGCCGGACCGCATCCTGCGCGCGATGGACATGCCGGTGATCGACCACCGCGGGCCGGAGTTCGGCAGGCTCGGACGGCGCGTGCTCGACGGCGTCAAGACGATCTTCCGCTGCGCCGGCCCGGTGATCATCTACCCGGCGTCGGGCACCGGCGCGTGGGAAGCCGCCCTGATCAACACGCTGTCGCCCGGCGACAAGGTGCTGATGGTGGAGACCGGTCACTTTGCCAGCCTGTGGAAGGCGATGGCGACCAAAATCGGGCTGCAGCCGGAGTTCATCCCGTCGGATTGGCGCAGCGGCGCCGATCCGGCGAAGATCGAGGCGCGGCTGAAGGACGACAAGGCGCACGAGATCAAGGCGGTGTGCGTGGTCCACAACGAGACCTCCACCGGCTGCATCACGCTGATCGCCGAGGTGCGCCGCGCGATCGACGCGGCGGGCCACCCCGCGCTCCTGATGGTCGACACGATCTCGTCGCTCGGCTCGATCGACTATCGCCATGACGAGTGGGGCGTGGACGTCACCGTCGGCGGCTCGCAGAAGGGGCTGATGCTGCCACCCGGGCTGTCGTTCAACGCGCTCGGCGAGAAGGCGCTGCACGCGGCGAAGAACGCGAAGCTGCCGAAGTCGTTCTGGGGCTGGGACGAGATGATCGCCAGCAACAAGACCGGCTTCTTCCCCTACACGCCGGCGACCAACATGCTCTACGCGCTCGCAGAGGCGGTCGACATGCTGCACGAGGAGGGGCTGGAGAACGTGTTCGCGCGCCACGACCGCCATGCCGAGGCGACGCGGCGCGCCGCGCGCGCGTGGGGGCTCGACATCCTCTGCAAGGAGCCGCGGCACTATTCCTCGTCGCTCACCGCGCTGATGATGCCGGCCGGGCATGACGCGGACAATTTCCGCAAGATCGCGCTGGAGCATTTCGACGTGTCGCTGGGAACGGGTCTCTCCAAGGTCGCCGGAAAGGTGTTCCGCATCGGGCATCTCGGCGACACCAACGACCTGACGATCATCGGCGCGCTCGCGGGCGTCGAGATGGGGTTGGGGCTCGCCGGCGTGCCGCACAAGAAGGGCGGCGTGCAGGCCGCGATGGATTATTTCGCCGACGCGGCGCGCCCGGCGAAAGCAGCGGCGGAGTGACTCTTTCTTTCCCCTCTCCCGCTTGCGGGAGAGGGTGGACGATCCGAGCAACGCGAGGATCGGCCGGGAGAGGGCGATTGCCTGGCACCCGTCTCCCGCCCTCGCTTCGCTCGGGCACCCTCTCCCCGCTTCGCGGGGCGAGGGGAAGGACGGCGGCGCGTGTGAGAGACTGAATGACCTCCGATCCAGCCACCGACGACTTTCCGATTGTCGATCCGCACCAGCATTTCTGGGATCTCAGCCGCAACTATTACCCGTGGCTGTGCGACCCGAAGCCGGTGCGGTTCCGCTACGGCGACTATTCGTCGCTCAAGCGCAACTACCTGCCGCCGGACTACCTGCGCGATGCCGGCGCGCTGAAGATCGTCAAGACCGTGCATGTGCAGGCCAACTGGGATCCGACCGATCCGGCCGGCGAGACGCGCTGGCTCGTCGACGTCGCGCGCGAATTCGGCTACCCGCACGGGTCGGTCGGCGCCGCCTACTTCGATCGCGAAGACAATGCGGAGGTGCTGGCGGCGCACGCCAGGAGCGCGCTCACCCGCGGCGTGCGCAACTTCCCCGCCGCGACCGAGACGCCGGCGCAGGAAGCGCGCGGCGCAACCGGTTCGATGGACGATCCGGCGTGGCGCGATGGTTATGCGCTGCTGCAGAAGTACGGCTTCTCGTTCGACCTGCAGACGCCGTGGTGGCATTTCGAGGCCGCGGCGGCGCTCGCGCGCGATTTTCCGAAAATCCAGATGATCATCGTGCATGCCGGCATGCCGGCCGACCGCAGCGAGGAAGCCCTCGCGACCTGGCGCGCCGCACTCGAGACCGTCGCGCGCGAGCCCAACGTCGCGATCAAGATTTCGGGGATCGGGCGGGCGGGCCTGCCGTGGACGCTCACCGCCAACGGCGGGATCATCCGCGACGTGATCAACATCTTCGGGGCCGAGCGCGCGATGTTCGCGAGCAATTATCCGGTCGACAGCCTCGCCGGCTCGTTCCAGATGATCTACGGCGGCTTCCGCGCCGCCGTGTCGAACCGCCAGATCGAGGAGCGGCGCATGCTGTTCCACGACAATGCCGTGCGCATCTATCGCTTGTGACAGGGAGAGACGTCCGTGGACCAGAAAATGTACGACAAGGGCCTCGCAATCCGCACCGCCGTGATGGGCAAGACCTATGTCGACAAGGCGTTGTCGAGCAATGCCGACGACTTCGGCAAGCCGGTGCAGGATTACGTCACGGAATGCGCCTGGGGCGCGGTGTGGGGGCGCGAGGGCCTGTCGCGCAAGACGCGCAGCATGCTCAACCTCGCGATGATCTCGATCCTGAACCGGCCGCACGAACTGCGCGGCCACATCCGCGGCGCGCTCACCAACGGCGTCACCAAGGACGAAATTCGCGAGATCTTCATGCAGGTCGGCGTCTATGCCGGCGCGCCCGCGATGCTCGACTCGGTGCGCATCGCCAAGGAGATGTTCGCCGAGATCGAGAAGAACGGGTAGCGTCGGGTCAAGCCGTACGAGCTTCGGCCGGCTTGCGGAAGTATGTGGCGAGAAGCCAGCGCAGCGTGGCGCGATGGAAGCCGAATTCCGCCAGTCCGAAGGGAATGCCGATGGCAAACCCGAGCAGGAGCATGATGCCGAACAGCGCCGGGGAGGTGTAGCCGGCTCCCGTCAGCAAGGTCGCGGCGGCGATCATCGGCGCATAGTGCAGCAGAAAAAGTCCGTATGAGGCATTGCCCAGCCGCAGCAGCGCGCGCGGCCAGCGCGCGATCCTGGTCGCGGCGAGCATGACGCTGCTCAGTCCGACACCGAGAACGAGCAATGTGGTCGGATGGGGTTGCGCCGGCAGCAGCGGGAGCGCGGCCGTCGCCGCAACGGCCACGATCAGCAGCGTTTCGACAGGTATCCTGGACAGCCGCTCGAAGTGGATCGAACAGATCATGCCGAGCGCGAAGAACACGTTGTACGGCGCGATCGGGATGAACGGCCCCGGCAGCACCGCAAGCGTCGGTCCTGTCACGTAGGGATACATGTTCTGGACGACGACAATCCAGCAGACCGCGATCACCGTGAGGGTGCGATCGGAGAGGCGAAGCGCGAACAGCGCGGTCGCCACGGCGTAGAAAAAGACTTCGAAGATGAGCGTCCAGATGGGCAGGTGGATCGCCAGCGTGTCGCGCATCGGCAGCAGAAACAGCGCGCGCCACGAGAAGTAGGACTCCAGGCCCGCCCCCGCAACGATTGCGGCACTCAACGCGTAGGCCGCCCAGAACGCCGGATAGATGCGCAGCGCCCGGCGCAAGGCGAATTCCGCCGGCGGCAGATGGCGATTGAGCGTGATGACGAAGCCCGAGATGATGAAGAACATCATCACGCCGAGCGAACCGAGGCCGACCTTGACGATGTCGTCGGACGGCTTTCCTGCCGCGAGCGCGGCGAAATGCCCGGCGTGAAAGACGACCACGAACGAGGCGGCAATGCCGCGAAGCGCGTGTATGCCCGGAACGTATGTCGACACGCGTTTGACCCCTGCCCGCGCGGAGACTATCGCGTCGGCACCCCGGAAAGGAAGGCGTCGGGCGCCGCCTAAAGCCCGAACAGTTCGCGCGCCGCGGCACCGCGCACCCGCGTCGCCTGGCCACCCGGCAGCGCGTCGACCCGCGACAGGCAGCCCGCCATGTCGCCGATGTTGTGCGGATAGTCGGAGCCGTAGAGCACGCGATCCGGGGAGCCCGCGACCGCGATGCACATCTCGAGCGCGCGCTGGTCGTAGACCACGGTGTCGTACCAGATGCGCTTGAGGTACTCGCTCGGCCGCTCCTTGATGACCGAAGAGCACGCCGGGATCATCTCGTGGCAGCGGTCGAGCCGGCCGGCGAGATAGGGCAAGGTCGCGCCGCCGTGCGCGGCGATCAGCTTCAGGTTCGGATAACGGTCGATGAAGCCCGACAGGATGATGCGGGCGAACGCCAATGTCGTGTCGATCATGAAGCCGATCGGCGGCACCAAGCCGAATGCATCGAGATGCATGTCCTTGGTGCCCTGCGGCGCGGAGGGATGGATCAGCACCGGCAGGCCGAGCCGGTCGATCTCGGCCCACACCGGCGCAAACGTCTCATGCGTCAGGTCTTCGCCGACCACATTGGCGATCTGCATCACGCCGACCGCGCCGGCTTTCACGCAGCGCGCAAGCTCCGCGCCGGCGTCGTCCGCATGTTGCCAGGGCAGCGACGCGAACCAGCGGATGCGATCCGGATGCGCGCGCTGCTGGCCGGCCATCGAATCGTTGACGATCTGCGCCGCCTTCAGGCTCACCTCGCGCCCGCCGAAGAAGACATTCGGGCAGGTGAGCGACACGATCGCGAGGTCGACCTTCGCGGCGTCCATCGCCTTGATGCGCAGGTCGTAGTCCCACATGCCCGGCATCAGGGTCATGAACGGCGCGCCGTCCATCCAGATCGTCTCCTGCCCGGCTTTGGTTTTCTTCACCTCGTAACGCGGGCCGCCGCGCTCGCGCAGCAGGTCGATCCAGTCGAGCGTCAGCATGTGGGTGTGCACATCGACGACGGTCATTGAGAGCTCCGAAGCAAATAGGGGAACGACGCTCCCCTCCGCGGGAGGGGAGCTGAGAGAGCGGCGTTTGGCTGTACGTTACGACAGGGCCTGCTTCACCCGGTCGGGCGAGAACGGCACGCGGCGGATCCGCACGCCGGTCGCGTCGAAGATCGCATTGGCAATCGCGGCGGCGACCGGACGGATCGACGGCTCGCCCGCCCCGGTCGGCGCGGCCTCCGGGTGGTTGATCAGCACGCAGTCGACCTCCGCCGGCGTCTCGGTGATGTCGAGGATCGGGTAGGTGATCCAGTCGACGCTGGTCACCGCCTTGCCGTCGAAGGTCGTCTCCTCCCACAGCGTGCGGCTGGTGCCCTGCACGATGTTGCCCTCGATGCATTTCACCAGCCCGTCCGGATTGATGATCTGCCCGCAGTCGTGCGCCACGGTGAACTTGCGCGCCCAGATCTTGCCGGTCGACCGGTCGACATCGACCTCGGCGACCACGGCGCAGACCGTGCCGTTGCGTTGCGAATAGGCAATGCCGCGTCCCGACACCTTGTCGCCCACCTGGTCACGCCGCGGCGAGGGGCGTGTCTGCCACCCGACGCGCTCGGCCGCCGCCTTGATCACCGCGATATCGCGCGGTGCCTTGAGATGGCGCAGGCGAAATTCCACCGGATCGGCACCGACCGCATGCGCCACCTCGTCCATGAACGACTCCGAGGCGAAGTGAATCTGCGGCCCGACCGGATCGCGCAGATGCGCCGAGCGCAGCGGCGAGGCGCGTTCGAGCAGCGGCCCGATCGTCTCCCATGCGACGCGCTTGTTGGCGAACTCGTAGACCTCGGCGGGAACGCCGAAGCCGTCGTTCACCGTCAGCTTCGCGCCGAGCAGATGGCCGGCGAGCGTATCGGCCGCCTTGCTCTCGTTCATCAGCACATCGATGCGCGAGAAGCCCTTGCTGAGGAAATCGTAGCCGATCATGTTGCCGGCGGCGTCGATCGCGGCGCGTGCCCGATGGATCGAGGCCGGCCCCTTCGGGTCCCATCCCGTCCCCTGGTCGCGCATGTATTGCAGCCGCACCGGGCGGCCGGTGGCTTTCGCCAGCACCGCCGCATCCATTGCGGCATCGCCCGCATCGTTGCGGCCGTAGGCGCCGGGACCCGGCACCCAGATCGCCCGCACCTTATCGGGCGGCAGGCCCAGCATGTTGGCAACGCCGTCGCGCACGAAGTGCGATTTCTGCGAGCCGGTCCAGCAGGTCACCTGCCCGTCCTTGATCTCGACCAGCGCACACGCGGGTCCCATGCTGGCATGCGACTGGAACGGCCACTCGTATTCGGCCTCGACGATGCGCGCGGCGGTGCGGAACGCCTCGTCGACATTGCCGGCGGGCTTGCCCTCCTCGGAGCGCTTGCGCACCGGCGCCTTGCGGATGTGATCGTAGATGCCGCCGGTTTCCGGGAACGCAGGCGTCGCGTTCGACCATTCCACCTTCAGCTTCTCGGCGGCCTTGATCGCGTTCCATTCATGCTCGGCGACGAGGCCGAGAAAGTCCTTCTCCCACACCACCTTGACGCCCGGGATATCCTTGATCGAGCTCTCGTCGACCTTCACCGGCACGGCGCCCGCGACGGCGGGACGGATCACCCGGCCGTGCACCATGCCGGGGACCTTGATGTCGGTACAGAAGTCCTCCTGGCAGAACACCTTCGGCGCGACGTCCTCGCGCTTGATCGGCTGGCCGACGATTCTGTGCGCGGTGTGCGGCTTGGGCTGCGCCTTGCCCGGCGCATAGAGCGGATTGCCCCATTGCTTGTTCCAGTCGAGCTGGACGTTGAAATAGCGTCCGCCGATCAGCTCGGCATAGCTCGCCTTCTTGTCGCGGTTGAAGGCGGCGCTGACCACGCCGTTCACGACGATCAGCTGATCCGCCGGCGTGGCGAGTTTTTCCGCCGCCATCTCGAGCAGCACGCGGCGCGCTTCCGCCGCCGCCATGCGCATCTGCCTGCCGCCGAGCTGGATACCGGTCGAGCCCGAGGCGCCGCCTTGGTTCACCGAGGTCGCGGTGTCGCCCATGAACACCGTCACGGCCTTGAACGGCACGTCGAGCTCTTCCGCCACCATCTGGCCGATGGCGACGAACAGGCCGTGACCCATGTCCATCTTGCCGAAGAACGCCGCGACCGTGCCGTCGGCGTTGATCGCGATGTAGGACGACAGCTGGTCCGGCATCAGCGGCGGCTTCGCACCTTGCGCCTGCGCGGCATTGATCGACAGCAATGCGTCGAGACCGAGCGGGGCCCCGACCGAGATGACGACGGCACCCTTGAGCAGCGCGCGGCGGGAGAATGCGGAAGGCTTGTCAAGTTTGGTCATGTCTGCCTCCCTCAAGCCATTGCGGCGGCGCGCTTGACCGCCTTCAGGATGCTGACGTGCGTGCCGCAGCGGCACTTGAGACCTTCGAGCGCCGCCTTGATCTCGCCCTCGGTCGGCTTCTTCTTCTCGGCAAGCAGCGCGGCGGCCGTCATGATCCAGCCGTTGATGCAGTAGCCGCACTGCGGGACCTGCTCCTCGATGTAGGCGGTCTGCAGCGGGTGCGGCTTCTCCGGCGTGCCGAGGCCTGCGAGCGTCACGATCTTGCGGTCCGCCGCGTCCGACACCGGCATGACGCAGGAGCGCACCGGCTGGCCGTCGATATGCACCGTGCAGGCGCCGCACTGCGCGAGGCCGCAGCCGAACTTCGGATTGTTCAGGCCGACGTCGTTGCGCAAGGCGTAAAGCAGCGGCATGTCGGGGTCGACATTGACCCGGTGCTGCTTGCCGTTCACATGCAATGTGAAATCCTTCATCGCCGCCTCCCTGCCTATTGCCGTTGTTTGGAGCAACTATAGGCTATGCTGCGCGACGCCGCGACCGGGGGACGCATGCATTCCCACAGGGCCGCGGCTAGACTGCAGGACCTGAAAGAAATCGGAGCCGAGGGATGAAGCTGACCAGACGATCCGTCATTGCCGGCGCCGCCGCACTGCCGTTCGTACCGCATGCGGCTCGCGCGCAGACGCCGGCACAAACCTGGCCGTCCGGCCCGATCCGCTTCATCGTGCCGTTCCCGCCGGGCGGCTCGACCGACGCGCTTGCACGCCTCGTTCAGACCGGGCTGCAGCAGCGGCTCGGGGTCAACATCATCATCGAGAACAAGCCGGGCGCCTCGGGCGCGGCCGGTACAGCGGTGTTTGCGAAGTCAGCCCCGGACGGCAACACCTGGCTGTTCGTGTTCGACACCCACTCGGTCAATCCGTACCTGATGAACCTCGCGTACGACACCGAGAAGGATCTCGATCCGGCGATGCTGGTCGCGACCGCGCCCTATCTGCTCGCGGTCAACACCAAGCACGGCTTCAAGACGCTCGCCGACGTGGTGGCCGCCGCGAAGGCGAAGCCGGACGGCCTGTCGTACGCCTCGGTCGGCTCCGGCTCGATCGGGCACCTGTTCATGGTGCTGCTGCAGAAGAAGACCGGCGTGAAGCTGACGCACGTGCCTTATCGCGGCGGCGGGCCGGCGATGAACGATGCGCTCGGCGGACATGTCGACTTCATCATCGGCAGCGTCGCGCTGGTGACGCCGCAACTCGGCAGCGGCAAGCTGCGGCCGATCGTGCAGACCGGCGAGAAGCGGGTGACCGCGCTGCCCGACGTGCCCACGGTCGCGGAGAGCGTCGCGGGGCTGACCGGCTATACCTGGTGGGGCGTGTTCGCCCCGGCCGGCACGCCGAAGCCGGTGGTCGAGCGCTTCAGCAAGGAACTGGCCGAGACGATCCGCGAGGAGCGGGTCACCAAGGCGCTCACCGAGAGCCAGCTGATGACACTGGTGCTCTCGACCCCCGAGGAATTGCGCAAATTCTCCACCGACCAGGGCAAGCTCTGGGGACCGGTGGTGAAGGAGAACGACATCAAGGGGGAGATGTAATATCTCTGCCGTCATCCTGAGGTGCCGGCCACAGGCCGGCCTCGAAGGATGGCAACATACTCGGCCGCCGCCACCCTTCGAGGCTCGCCGAAAGCGCGGCTCGCACCTCAGGGTGACGGCTGAGAGAGGATCGCAAATGCCCACGATCGCACCCTCCGTCGACGACGCCGTTGCCGCCATTCCGGACGGCGCGATGATCGTCGTCCCGCGCGAATCCTCCGGCGTGCCGATGGAGGCGACCCGCGCGCTGGTGCGGCGCGGCATCAAGCGGCTGCACCTGGTCGCGCTGCCGACCTCGACGCTGCAGGCGGATTTGCTGATCGGCGCGGGCTGCGTCGAGACGCTGGAGACCTCGGCGGTGAGCCTCGGGGAGTTCGGCCAGGCACCGCGCTTTACCGCCGCCATTCTCGGCAAGACGATCCGGATGAAAGACGCGACCTGCCCGGCGCTCTATGCCTCGATGCAGGCGGCCGAGAAGGGCGTGCCGTTCATTCCGCTGCGCGGGCTGATCGGCTCCGACATCCTGGCGCACCGGCCGGACTGGCGCGTGATCGACAACCCGTTCGGCAACAACGATCCGATCGTGCTGTTGCCCGCGATCAAGCCGGACGTGGCGCTGTTCCATGCCGGCATGGCGGACCGCTTCGGCAATGTGTTCATCGGCCGCGATCGCGAGCTGCTCACGATGGCGCACGCCGCCGCGCGCACGGTCGCGACCGTCGAGAGGATATATGACGGCAACCTGATGGACGATCCGGCGCTCTCGGCCGGATCGGTGCCGGGCTTCTATGTCGACACCATTGCGCTGGCGCCGCGCGGCGCCTGGCCGCTGCCGCTGCTCGACCACTATGCGGCGGACGGCGCGCACCTGGCGGAATACGCCAAGCTCGCCGCGACCGCGGAAGGTTTCGCGCGCTATCTCGACAGCCACGTCTACGCGAAGAAGGCCGCGTGAGTTTCCGGCCCGAAGAGCTGCTCGCCGACACGATCATGCGGCTGATCGGCGACGTGCGCCATGTCGCGGTCGGCAATGCCTCGCCGATCCCCGCGACCGCGGCGCTCGCGCTGCGCGAACGCGGCGGCGGCCGCCCCTACGTGTCGCTGCTCGGCAGCCGCAAGCACATGTTCTTCACCGACGGCGGGCGCGAGCTGTTCGACTGCGCCGGCCAGGGCCGCATCGACGTGTTCTTCCTCTCGGGCGGCGAGATCGACGGCGAAGGCAATATCAACCTGGTCAGCATCGGCGACTACGATCAGCCGAGCGTGCGCTTCCCCGGGTCGTTCGGCTCCGGCTACCTCTATTACGTCGTGCCGAAGGTGATCCTGTTCCGGCTCGAACATTCGCGCCGCACCCTGGTGCCGAAGGTGTCGTTCATCTCGGCGCCGGGCGGCAACGAGCCGAATGTGCACCGCGAAGGCGGGCCGATCGCGCTGGTGACCAATCGCTGTCTCTTCTCGTTCGACCGCGCGCGCCGGCGTTTCCGGCTCGACAGCGTGCATCCGGGACATACGGTGGAAGAAGTGATCGAGCATACCGGGTTCGATTTCGACCGGCCGGACGTGGTGGCGGAAACGCCGGCGCCGTCGGGCGAAACGCTCAGGCTGATGCGCGAGGTGGTGGGACCGCAACTGGCGGAGGTCTATCCGCAGTTCGCCCAGCGCGTGTTTGGGGTGAAGATCGCCGAGCCCGTGCAATAGCACTCCGTCACGCCCGGCCTTGTGCCGGGCATCCCGCTTAGGCGGGTACGGTGCCAACCTTGTCGGGATGGCCGGGACAAGCC
This sequence comes from uncultured Alphaproteobacteria bacterium, assembly GCA_963839985.1. GTDB lineage: Bacteria > Pseudomonadota > Alphaproteobacteria > Rhizobiales > Xanthobacteraceae > PALSA-894. The sequence continues at coordinate 89,462 of CAWIXG010000011.1, forward strand.
CGGCCATGACGCCGGTGAAAGGTCAATCCTTCACTTCCTCGGCCATCTTGGCGCGCCAGTCGCGCTGCGCGCGGACGGCGGACACCGCAGACGCGATCAGCAGCGCAATGCAGACGACGACCAGCGTGGCTGCGATCGGGCGCATCACGAAGATCGTCCAGTTGCCGTCCGACATGATCAGCGACTGGCGCAGGCTCATCTCGAAGATCGGCGCGATCACGAGCCCGAGCACCAGCGGCGCCGGATCGAAGCCGAATTTCTTCAGCGCGTAACCGACCCCTCCCATGATCAGCATGATCCAGACATCGACGATCGAGTGGGCAACCTCGTACACGCCGATGACGCAGAACATGATGATGAGCGGATAAAGATACGCGTAGGGAATGCGCAGCAAGTGCACGAACAGCCCGACCATCGGCAGGTTGAGCGCGAGCAGCATCAGGTTGCCGACATACATCGAGGCGATGAAGCCCCAGAACACCTGCGGATGATCGTTGACCAGAGTCGGCCCGGGCGGAACGCCGTGGATCATCAGCGCGGCCATCAGCACCGCGGTGACCGGGCCGGTCGGAATGCCGAGCGCGAGCATCGGGACGAATGCGCCGGTGGACGCGGCGTTGTTCGCCAACTCCGGTCCGGCGACGCCTGCGACCGCGCCGTGGCCGAATTCCTCCGGATGTTTCGAGACCTTCTTCTCCACCGCATACGAGAGGAAGCTCGAGATGATGTGCGCCGAGCCCGGGATGATGCCGATGAGGAAACCCATCACCGTCCCGCGCGCGATCGGCCAGCCGGATTGGCGCCACTCCTCGCGGTTCGGCCACAGTTCGCGCAGCTTCGGGCGAATGACCTCGCCGGTGACCTTGTGGCTCGGCGTCGCCAGGATCTCGCCGAGGCCGAACAGACCGACCGCGACCGGCACGATTCCGATGCCGTCGCCGAGTTCCGGAATGTCGAAGGAGAAGCGGAAGTGGCCGCTCAAGGGATCGATGCCGATGGTGCCGAGCAGCAGCCCGAGGCAAGCCATCAGCAGCGTGCGGGTCAGCGAGGACGTCGACATGTAGGCGAGGAAGATGAGGCCAAGCGTCAGCAGCGCGGTGTATTCGGGCGGGCCGAACTTGAGTGCGATGTTCGCGAGCGGCGGCGCGATGATGGTCAAAACGATCACGCCGAAGGTGCCGGCGATCCAGGAGCCGACCGCCGCGATGCACAGCGCCGCACCGGCGCGGCCCTTGCGCGCCATGGCGTTGCCGTCGATGCAGGTCATCACCGATGAGGCTTCGCCCGGAATGCGCAGCAGGATCGAGGTGGTCGAGCCGCCATACTGGGAGCCGTAATAGATGCCGGCGAGCATCACGATCGCTTTCGTGGCGTCGAGGCCGAAGGTGATGGGGAGCAGGATCGAGATGCCGGCGAGCGGTCCGATGCCGGGGAGCACGCCGACCAGGGTGCCGACCAGGCACCCGAGGAACGCGTACCACAGCACGCTCGGCTGCAATGCGACCGAGAAGCCGAGCCAGAGTGAGTCGAGGGTGACGCCCATTCTATTCTTTCGTCGCGATGCCGGACGGCATCGCTCCTAAAAACCCAGTATTCCGGTTTCGAGCGGCGCCTTGAGCGCCTTGCCGAAGACCCACCAGGCGATCACGGTCAACGCAATGGCATATGCGCCGGCGTAGTGCACCGGCTGGCGCTCGATGACCACCAGCAGCACGAACACCAGCAGCGTCATCGTGACGATGAATCCGAGCGTCTGATAGCTTGCGATCGCGGCGGCGGCGATGACGACCACCTGGAGTGCGTGACCGCCGTCGCTCCAGTCGATCTTCGCGAAGGGCTGGCTTCGCGTCGCACCAAGGATCAGCGCGAGGCCAAACAGCAACATCAACCCGGTGACGAGCTTCGGCATCATGCCGGCGCCCGGCGCCGACATGCTTCCGAACGGCAGGTCGCCGCTGAATGCGAACACCGCGAGGCCGAACAGGATGAAGGCCGCGCCGGCGACGTGGTCCGATCTCAACGTCATGGACGAGACCTTCTTCCCTCTCCCCGCTTGCGGGGAGAGGGTGGCGAGCAGCGCAAGCTGCGAGCCGGGTGAGGGGCTTTCTGTTGCTGAGCTCGCGGAAGCCCCCCCTCACCCGCCGCGCTTTGCGCGGCGACCTCTCCGCGCAAGCGGGGAGAGGTGAAAGAAGAAAAGGCCATCATCCCACCTTGCCGATCTGACGGATCGTTTCCTCGGAACGTTTGACGTCCTCGTCCCAGAATTTCGCGAACTGCGCCGCCGGGAGATAGCTCGGCTCGAGGCCGATGTTGGTGAGCGGCTCGTTGAATTGCGGACTGGCCGCGGCCTTGTCGATGGCCGCAGTGAGCGTCGCGAGGATCGAAGCGGATGTGTTTTTCGGCGCAAACAAACCGACCCAGAGATAGTAGGTCACGTCGTAACCGAGTTCCCGCATTGTCGGCACGTCGGGCAGCGCCTTGGAGCGCTGCGCGCCGAAGGTCGCGAGCGCGCGCAGCTTGCCGGCCTTGACGTGCTGGAGCGTGGCCTGAACGGTCTGCGTCGTGAGCTGCGCGTTATTGCCGAGCGCAGCCGTGATCGCCGGGCCGCCGCCTGCGGTGGGCAGATGACGCATCCCCTTCAGGCCCGTCGCGTGCTCCAGCAGCGCGACCGGCAGATGGCTCGCACCATAGAAGCCGCCCGAGCTGTAGACGATCTTGTGCGGCTCCTTCCGGGCTGCGTCGACGAACTCCGCAAGCGACTTGTAAGGCTGCTGATCGTTGACCAGAACCAGAACCGGATCGGCACACAGCCGCCCCAGCGGAATAAAGTCGGCGTGTGTCACCTTCGGTGTCCGCCCGAACAGCTTGTCGACCTCGGCGTAACTGGAGATGCCGTTGTTGTGCGAGAGCAGCGTGTAGCCATCGGGCTTCGCATTCGCCGCAACCTGCGCGCCGACCCCGCCGGCCGCGCCGGCTTTGGTCTCGACCACGACCGGCTGCCGGAATACCGCTTCGAGCGCCGCCGCCGCGGGCCGGGTCACGACATCGTTGATGCCGCCGGGCGGGAACGCGTTGAGGATGGTGACCGGGCGCGCCGGAAACGCGTCCTGCGCGAACGCCGCGCCGGGCATGAGGGCCGCGGCCGCACTGCCGATGACGAATTGGCGCCGGTCCATTTAGCCCTCCACCTTGCCGATCGATTGCACCGCGGCTTCGACGCGCGCCGCATCGGCGTCCCAGAATGTCTTGAACTCGGGCTGATCGAGATGCGCGACCACGTCGCCGATGTTGCTGATCGCGGTCTTGAACTGGTCGCTCTCAACCACCTTCCTGGTCTCGGCGCGCACCTTGGTGACGATCGGCTCGGGCGTGCCTTTCGGCGCGAACAGCCCACACCAGATCGAGAACTCGACGTCGTAGCCGAGCTCTTTCAAGGTCGGCACGTCCGGCGCCCCTGCGGCGCGCTTCGGCGAGAAGCAGGCGAGCGCGCGCAGCTTGCCGGCTTTCATCTGCGCACTCGCGGCGGCGAGCGAGGACACCAGCGCCTGCGCGTTGTTGCCGAGAACCGCGGTCACGGCCGGCCCGCCGCCGGCGGTCGGCAGGTGCTTGAGCTGGATGCCGGTCGCCTTGATCATCAGCGCGGCCGGCAGGTGCAGGGCGCCGTAGAGGCCGGAGGACGAGAAGATCAGCTTGTTGGGGTTCTGCTTGGCGTCGTCGACGAATTCCTTCAGCGTCTTGTACGGCACCTGGTCGTTGACCACGAGCACCATCGGGCCCTCGGTCAGCCGCGCGATCGGGATGAAGTCGGCGCGGGTGAACTTCGGCGTCCGGCCGAACAGCTTGTCCACCTCGGCAAAGCCCGACAGCGACGGCAGGTGTGCGAGCAGCGTGTAGCCGTCCGGCTTGGCAGCCGCCGCGAACTGCGCGCCCACCGCGCCGGCCGCGCCGGACTTGGTTTCGACCACCACCGGCTGCTTGAGCAGCGGTTCGAGCGCGGCGGCGAACGGACGGCCGACCACGTCGACCGCCCCGCCGGGCGGGAATGGATTGACCAGTGTCACCGGGCGGACCGGGTAATCCTGCGCCAGCGCGGGCGTGACGATCGGCGTTGCGAGCGCCGCGGCGGTGCCGGCGAGGAATGTGCGTCTGTCCATCTGTTCCCTCTGCGTTTCTTGTCGTGTGCCGCCCCCGGCGCGTTTTGCCGCGATGCTACCGGCATGGGGATGTCGGGGCAACAACGCAGGCTGGTTTCATCACTCGAAAGGTTGGGAGCAACAAACAAAGAACGTCATCCTGAGGGCGATCCCGCAGCGCGTCGCAGACGCGCGTAAACGCGCTTGTGGGATCGCGTCTCGAAGGATGGCCGCGGGCTCCGACGTCGTTTCGGGCCATGCTTCGAGGCTCGCGCTGAGTTTATCATCGGGCCGCGCGAAGCGCGGGCCCGTTGGCTCGCACCTCAGCATGAGGTTCGGTGCTTGCCGGTGCATGGCGTGACCGGCATGATCCGGCGATGACGGATACGACGCTCAATCTCGACATCGCGCAAGGCGAGCCGCGCTGGCGCGCGGTGTGGCGCAACGTATTCCCGTTCCTCGTCATGGGCGCCATCTGGGAGATCACGGCGCGGGCCGGGGCGTTTCCGGCGCGGCTGTTTCCCTCGATCGAGACCATCGCGGCGACGTTCTGGCGTCTCACCGTCAACGGCATCCTGCCGCATCATGCGTTCGACACGTTGCTGCGCCTGTGCGCCGGCTTCGCCCTCGCCGCCATCGCGGGCGTCGCGATCGGGATCGCGATGGGGCGCTCGCGCCGCGCGGAGGATATCTTTCTCCCGCTGGTCAGCATCGGCGCACCGATCCCGGGCATCGCCTACGCGCCGCTGTTCCTGCTCTGGTTCGGGCTCGGCAACACCTCCACGATCCTGCTCGTCGCGTTCGTCTCGGCGTTTGCGATCATCTTCAATACCTGGACCGGCGTGAAAGCCGTCAAGGACATCTGGGTGCGCTCGGCGCAGGCGATGGGCGCGGACGATCCCCGGCTGTTTCGTTATGTGATCCTGCCGGGCGCCCTCCCCTACATCCTGACGGGGCTGCGGCTCGGCCTCGCGCAGGCGTGGCGCATCCTGGTCGGCGTCGAGATGCTCGCCGCGGTGCCGTGGGGTCTCGGATGGATGATCTTCGGCGCGCGCGAGTTCCTCAACATGGATGTCATGCTGGCGGGCGTCGCGGTGATCGCGATCATCGGCCTCGCACTCGAGAAGCTCGTGTTCCAGCGGCTGGAAAACTACACCGTGGTGCGCTGGGGAATGATGACATGAGCGAGGCTTTGCGCATGAGCGATACTTTGCGCATGAGCGATACTTGGCGCTCATGGACGCGCGCCGCCGTGACGCTGCTGGCGGCGGCCGCGCTGTACGAGGCGCTGGCGCGCTCCGGCTGGTTCGCGCCGGCACTGATGCCGACGCTGCCGCGGATCGCCGCCACGCTGTGGAGCGGGCTCGCCGACGGCAGCCTGATCGGTCACGCGGCCGCCACGCTCTACCGCGTGCTGTTCGGCCTCGCGCTGGCGGTCGCGGCGGGGCTGCCGCTCGGCATCCTGATGGGCCGCTTCCGCGCGGTGGAGAATTTCATCCTGCCGCTCGCCAGCGCGCTGATGCCGATCCCCTCGCTCGCCTGGGTGCCGGTGTTCATTCTCTGGTTCGGGCTCGGCAATACCGTTGCAATTCTCATCGTGTTTTATGCAGCCTTGTTTCCAATGCTGCTCAACACCTGGGCCGGCGTGCGCGCCGTGAACCCGCTGTGGCTTCGTGCCGCAGGCGCGATGGGTGCCGGCGAGCGGGCGCTGTTCTGGAAGGTCATTATTCCGGGCGCCTTTCCGTTCATCATCACGGGATTGCGGCAGGCCTTCCTGCGCGCCTGGATCGCGGTCGTGGGTGCCGAAATGCTGGCGGCATCCGATTTCGGCCTCGGTTGGGTCATTTTCGACGCCAAGGAATTCCTCAATGCCGACCTGATGCTGGCCTCGCTGGCCGTGATCGGCGCGATCGGCTTCCTGTTCGAGCGCCTGGTGTTCGGCTCGCTCGAACGCGCCACGGTGCAGCGCTGGGGCATGGTGCGGGCCGCCAAAGGATAGCCGGGATAAGGGAAACTCCGGGCTTCGCGCGGCGTTATAGAATCAAGTATCCTTCGCCCAATGCGGCACCTATAACGGCCGCCACGAAAGCGACACCGTTTTCCGGGAGGAATAGCCGCATGTTCCGCCGTCGCACCACCGATCCGCACCGCACCGCCATCCGACTCGGCTGGTTCGACGCCGTTCTGCTGGCGCCGGTGATCGTGCTGCCGCTGCTGATCGTGGTCGGCCTGGCGCTGTTCAGCATGGTGGGACTGCTGGTCCTCACCGGTCTCGCGGTCGCCGCCACCATCCTGGGCGACGTGCTGCGCCGCTACTGGCGCTCCGCCAAGCAGCCGGTCGTCGTGCCGCGCCGCGCGCTCGGATAAACTGCGCCTCGTCGCACGAGGCTTTCCGTGTCCCGTTTCCACGCCGTCTATCATGTCCGCTCGGACGCGCGCTCGATCGAAGCGCGCGCGCGGGCGATCGCGGTCGAGCAGAGCGTCGAGATGCCGCTCTCGGCGATCGAGGATCGCGCGATCCTCGACGAGATCGTCGGCAAGGTGGAAGCGATCAGCCACATCGGCAACGGCACGTTCGCGGTGCGCATCGCGCTCGCCCGCGCGACCGCCGGCAACGACGCGGGCCAGTTCATCAACATGCTGTTCGGCAACACCTCGCTGCAGCAGGACGTCGTTCTGCATGACGCGGAATTCCCCGACGACATCGTGGCGGCGTTCGGCGGGCCCCACATCGGCCTCACCGGCCTGCGAGAACGTGCCGGTGCCGGCAGCCGCGCGCTGACCTGCTCGGCGCTGAAACCGCAGGGCCTGAGCCCAACGCGGCTCGGCGATCTCGCGGCGCGGTTCGCACGCGGCGGCATCGACTACATCAAGGACGATCACGGGCTGGCGGATCAGGACTACTCGCCGTTTGCGGCGCGCTGCGCGGCGGTGACCGAAGCCTTGCGCCGGACCGGCACGCATGCGCGCTACGTGCCGAGCCTGAGCGGCGATCTCGACGCGTTGCGCACGCAGATCGCCGCCGCAAGGGGCGCCGGCATCGACACCGTGATGGTGCAGCCGATGATCATGGGCTTGTCGAATTTCGCCAAACTCGCCGCCGAGAACCGCGACATCGCGTTCTTTGCGCATCCGACGCTGGCCGGTGCGGCGCGGATCGCGCCGCCGTTCCTGTTCGGCAAGGTGTTCCGCATGCTCGGCGCCGACGCGCTCGTCTTCCCCAACCACGGCGGGCGCTTCGGCTATACGCCGGACACCTGCCGCGCGCTCGCCGCGACCGCGCTGGCGGACTGGCATGGCCTCAAACCGGCGGTGCCGGTTCCGGCCGGCGGCATGACGACAGATCGCGTGGCCGAGATGCTTGATTTCTACGGTTCAGAGGTCATGTTGCTGATCGGCGGCGCGCTGCTGGAGGCGCGCGAACGGCTGACCGAGGCGACCGCCGCGTTCGTCGACACGGTGAAGGGTTACAGACATGGCTAGTCCGGCTCACAAGCCCGAAGCGTTCCCGGAGCGCATCCCGCACCGCGCCGCACAGGACGATTTCCGCTGGGACGGCGTCGAGATGCGTCCCTACAAGGAAGATGCGCGCGCGCTGTACCGGGCGATCACAAGACAAGTCTTGTTCTCCGATCCGCAGATGGCGGGCGAGCTGCGCTACTTCGAGGTCGCGCCGGGCGGCTTCTCCACGCTGGAGCGCCATGAGCACATGCACGGCGTGCTGATCCTGCGCGGCGGCGGCCACTGCCTGATCGGCGACGCGGTGAAGCCGCTTGCCACCAACGACCTCGTGACGGTGCCGCCGATGACCTGGCATCAGTTCCGCGCCACGACGAACGAGCCGCTCGGCTTCCTGTGCATGGTCAATGCCGAGCGCGACAAGCCGCAACTCCCGAGCGCGGACGACGTCGCGAAGTTGCGCAACGATCCGGCCATCGCGGCCTTCCTCGACAATGCGCCCGCCTGACTGTCATTCCGGGACAGCGCCAACGGCGCTGGGCCCGGAATCCATAACCCCGGACCTTTCGATGCGGCCCGGTTCGTGGTTATGGATTCCGGGCTCCGGCCTGTCGGCCGGCCCCGGAATGACCGAGTATCGATTATGACAACGAACACCACCGGACCCGTGCTGTGGAGCGTCGACGCGCGCGGCGTCGCGACCGTCACGCTCAACCGCCCCGAGGTGAACAATGCCTATAACGGCGAGCTGATCGACGGCGTGCTGCGCGCGCTCGATGCGCTCGGCGTGCACCCGGGTCTGCGCGCGGTCGTGCTCACCGGCAACGGCAAGCACTTCCAGGCCGGCGCCGACCTCAAATGGATCGACGCGGTGCGGCGGTCCGATCCGGCCGAAAACCTGCGCGTCTCGCACGCGACCGCCGATGCGGTGCAGCGGTTGAACTTCGCGCCGGTCCCGACCATCGCGCTGGTGCAGGGCGGCTGCTTCGGCGGCGGCACCGGCATCGTGGCGGCCTGCGACGTGGTGATCGCCGCCGACAATGCGATGTTCTCGATCGCCGAAGTGCGCTGGGGCCTGCATGCCGCGATCATCATTCCGCAACTCGCCGACGCGATCGGGGTGCGGCAGCTGCGCCGCTATGCCCTGACCGGCGAGCGCTTCGGCGCCGAGGAGGCCTTCCGCATCGGACTCGCGCACAAGGTCGTGCCGCTCGCCGACCTCGCGGCGGAGGGTGCGCGCATGGTCGAGCACATGCTGGCGAACGGCCCCGCCGCGGTGAGCGAGACCAAGGCGTGGATCCTGCGCTCGGCGTGGAGCAACCTCGACGAGACGGGCTTCACCGCGCTGGTCGAGAGCCATTCGGCCAAGCGCCAATCGGCCGAGGCGGCTGAAGGGCTCGCCTCGTTCGCCGAAAAACGCGCCGGGAACTGGAAGACCTAGGCGTCTTGCCGCCGTCCTCGTCCTCCGTGCTAGGCTGAAAAGACGCCACCCATTGGCGCGCGATCGGACGCAAAACCGGTTCCCGCTTTTGCCGATCGCGCGCGCCGGAAACGCCGATGCCGCATATCGAAGTCCGCGACGTCTCGCTCACCTACGACACGCCGGCCGGGCGCGTCGCGGGCGTACAGGCCGCGAGCTTCGACATCGCGCAATCCGAGTTCCTCTGCATCGTCGGCCCCTCCGGCTGCGGCAAGTCCACCTTGCTCAATCTGATCGCCGGATTCCTGCAGCCGAGCGGCGGCGAGATCCGCATCGGCGGCAAGAAGGTCGACGGCCACGGGCTCGACCGCGGCGTCGTGTTCCAGGATTTCGCCCAACTGTTCCCGTGGCGCACCGCGCTCGGCAACGTCACCTTCGGGCTGGAGATGAAGGGCGTGGCGCAAGCGCCGAGCGCGAGGAGATCGCGCGCAAGCAGCTCGCGCTGGTGAAGCTGGAGAAGTTCAGCGAATCCTATCCGCATCACCTCTCCGGCGGGATGCAGCAGCGCGTCGCGATCGCGCGTGCGCTCGCCTACAATCCATCGGTCCTGCTGATGGACGAGCCGTTCGCCGCGCTCGATGCGCTGACCCGCGACGACATGCAGCGCCTGCTCGCCGATGTGTGGCGCGAGACCCGCAAGACCGTGATCTATGTGACGCACAACGTCGCCGAGGCGGTCTATCTCGCCGACCGCGTGATCGTGATGTCGCCGCATCCCGGCACCGTGAAGGCGACGATCGAGATCACGCTGCCGCGCCCGCGCGATCCCTTGAGCGTCGAATTCCTCGACTACCAGAAGCAATTGTTGACTCACCTGGGCGAGACCCAGCGCTCAGGACAGCCACGGAGGCCCGCAATGACCCATCTCCCGCCGGCAATACCTCGCCGCGAGCGCCACGCTGCTCGCCGCCGCCGTCACGCCGCGTGCGGCGTTGGCGCAGACCGTCATCCGCCAGGGCTACCAGACCAACCTGTGGGGCATGCCGACCTACTATCTGCTGCGCTCCGGATTGCTCGAGAAGCGCGGGATGAAGTTCGAGGAGTTCGGCGTGCCGTCCGGCAACCTCACCATGCAGCAGATGGTGGCGCGGCAGGTCGACATGGGCACCTATGCGGGACCGTCGCTGATCCTCGGTCACGACAAGGGCGGACTGGTCGCGATCGCGCAGATCGAGCACGTCGGCAAGACCGCGAGCGTGATGGTGCGCAAGGATCTGAACCTCACCAAGATCGAGCAGCTGAAGGGCTTGAAGATCGCGAACCAGACCGGCTCGTCGGTCGGCAACATCTTCGTCGACCAGATCGCGCCCGCCGCCGGCCTGAAGAAGGGCGACTACCAGGAAGTGCGCATGGACGTGAACAACATGATCACGGCGCTGTCGGCCAAGACCGTCGACGTGATGGTCAATGTCGAGCCCTACAACGCGATCGCCGAAGCCGACGGCCTCGCGGTGAAGATCATGAACTACTGGGACGTCGACAAGATGCCGGTGTTCATGGCGGCGACGCCGGATTTCGTCGCGAAGAACCCGGACGCGGTCGTCGCCTACCTGAAGGCCTGGCTCGAGGTCGCGCGCGACTTCAAGGAGCAGCCCGAACAAGGTCGCGGACGCGATCTATGCGCTTCTACACCTCGAAGGGCTACACGATGTCGCAGGACACGTTCCGCAAGGCGATGAGCTTCGTCGACGTCGATCCCGGCTTCCCGGACGACCTCAAGCCCTACATGCAGGAGCAGGCCGAGATCCTGCTGCGAGGAGAAGAAGATCGCCGCCATCCCGGACTGGAGCAAGGCGCTGCGGCCGGACTTCATGGAGAAGGCGAGGGCGGGGGCGTAGTCACTGCTCTCGCGCGCGTCATGCCCGGCCTTGTGCCGGGCATCCCGCTTAGGAAAGCACTAGGCCGACCATAAGCGAGATGGCCGGGACAAGCCCGGCCACGACGGAACAGTCTGACAACCTCACGACATCGCAGAGTCATCATGCCCGACCAGATCGAATGGAATTTCAAGCTCATCGCCCATCACGAGCTCGCCGGCTTCGGCGGCATGGGCGAGGGCATGTCGATCCAGATCGCCAAGGACGGGCGGCGCATCATCTGGCTCGCGCACGAGAGCGCGCCGAAGAATTTCACCGCGGTCGACGTCTCCGATCCGCGCAAGCCGAAGGTCGTGATGCAGACCGAGCTGCCGCAGAGCCACATGCGCTCGAACTCGCTCGAGGTGGCCGGCGACATCATGGCGGTCGCCTATCAGGTGCCAGCAGCCGGGCAGAAGCCCGCCGGCTTCGAGCTGTTCGACATCTCGGTGCCGGAGAATCCGAAGTCGATCGCGTTCGTCGACCGCTCGGGCGACAAGTCGCGCGGCGTGCACCAGCTCTGGTTCTGCGACGGCGAATACGTCCACATGGCGTCGGGCGCGGCGGATTTCGTCACGCACAACCAGCTCGACGACCAGTGCTACCAGATCTTCGACGTGCGCAATCCGTCCGCGCCGAAGGAAGTCGGGCCGCTGGTGGATGCCGGGCACGCGCGTCGGCGACAAGGAGCCGCCGCCGGTGCGGCACAAGCACCGCTTCGACATGGGCTTTCGCGCGCACAACACCAACGTCTATCCGCAGCGGCCGGACCGCTGCTACCTCGGCTACATCGACGCCGGCATGTACGTGCTCGACATCGCCGACAAGGCGAACCCGAAACCACTGTGCCGCTGGGACAACTCGCCGCCCTATCACGGCTTCACCCACACGGTGCTGCCGCTGTTCGAGCGCGGCCTGTTCGTCGTCACCGACGAGTCGGTGGTGGACGATGCCGACGACTGGCCGAAGCTGGTGTGGATCCTCGACGCGCGCGACGAGACCAACCCGGTGCCGATCTCGACCTGCCCGCTGCCCTACGACGCGTTCGCGCGCGCGGGCGGGCGCTTCGGCGCGCACAACATCCACGAGAACGTGCCGGTGCCGACCTCGTGGCACTCCGACACGATCATCATCGGCACGTTCTTCAACGGCGGCCTGCGCGCCTACGACATTTCCAATCCGTACCAGCCGAAGGAAGTCGGCACGTTCGTGCCGAAGGCTCCGGCGCTCGCGCCGCGCGGCACGATCCAGCTCAACGACGTGTTCGTCGACGAGCGCGGCATCGTCTACACGGTCGACCGGCACGTCGGCGGGCTGTACATCCTCGAGATGGATTTCTGATGCTGCATTTCCCGTCGCCCGACATCGGCCTGTTCGGGCGGCGGCAGCGACAGTGCCCGCGGGCACCGGATTCCGGTGACGATCACGCGCCGCGCCGAAGCGGCGCGCGACCGCGACACCGCGGTGGTGGTCGATACGTTCGGCCCGGATGATGTCGTGCCGGGTGCGGGATGCGCGTGCTGCACCGTGCGAATGGAGCTGCAGGCGGCATTGCGGCGGCTGATCGACGCGCGCGCAAGGACCATTCAGCCGGGTCGTGATCGAGACCCGCGAGGATATCGGGCCGATCCTGCGCACCTTCGCAAGCGAGCGTGCGCTCGGGGCTGACTTCTACGTCGAGGAAGACCCCGGCATGTGCGCCGACGGCGTCATCACCTTCACCCTCGCCGATGACGCGCCGCTGTCCTGGGACGCGTTCAGCCGCTTCATCACGACGCTGCAGGCGCTGCGCGGCGCCGACCTGCTGCGCGTGACGGGATCGCTCGACATCGCGGGCTGCCGCGGTCCGGTGGTGGTGCAGGTCATGCAGCACCTTGCGCTCCCGCCGGTCGAGCTTCAGGCGTGGCTGGACGGCGCGCGCGCGAGCCGGCTCACGTTCGTCACGCGCGATATCGAAGAAGCGGCGGTGCGCAGCATGTTCGACGCGGTGCGCGCGCTCGGTTAGGAAAAATACGCCCCGCCATTCACGTGAATGGTCTGCCCGGTGATGTAGCGCGCGCCGGGGCCGCACAGGAAGCGCACCATCGCGGCCACATCGTCGGGCGCGCCGCGCCCGCCGGTCAGCGTGTTGTTGATCAGGTGATGCGCCGGCTGCGCCGCGCCGGCGTTGCGCGCCGTGTCGATCGTACCCGGCGCGACCAGATTGACCGTAACCTTGTCGCCCGCGAGGTCATGCGCCAGGCCGCGGGTGAACCCGACGAGGCCGAGCTTGGCGGTCGTCACATGCGCGCGGTGCTTCGAGCCGGTGTGTGCGCTCAGACCCCCGATGTTGACGATGGCGCCGGCGCCGCTTGCCTTGAGATGCGGCAGGCACGCCTTGGCGCAATGGAATGCGCCGTCGAGCATGACGCCGAGCACGGTTGCGCCATTCGGTGAAGCTCATCTCCTCGAAGATGCGTTCGCCGCGCAGCGCCGCGTTGTTGATCAGGTAGTCGATGCGGCCGAGTTGTCGCGCCGCGTCCGCCGCCATGGCGAATACCGCCTGCTCATCGCCGACATCGGCGACCGCCGCGATCGCCTTGCCGCCGTCGCGCTCGATCTCGCGCACGACCTGCTCGGCCTCGCTCCTGTTCTGGCGCACGTTCACCACCACCGCGGCGCCGCCGGCCGCGAGCGCCTTCGCCATCGCGCGCCCGATGTTGCGCCCCGCGCCGGTGACCAGCGCGACGCGGCCGGACAGTTCCTTTTCGGTGCTCACCGCAGCTCCCTCAGGTCGATCGATCCATCGTAGAGCGATTTCGCAAGCTTCAGCGCCGCTTCGGTCTTGCGTTCATCCCAGCCGCCATGGCGGCAGTTGAGCGCAAACTTGTCCTCGATGTCCGCCCGCGTCAGCGGCTCCTTCGCGCCGCCGCGGAAATGCGGCTGGCGCTCTTCGACGACGACGCCGTCGGCGAGCGTCGCGCGGATATGGCCGGTGAACTCATTCGGGTAGGGGTTTTGCGGATCGACGCGGTAGCGGATCTTTGCGGCGAGCGCGCGCACGCGCGGGTCGTTCACGGCCGCGTCGGTGAAGTCGCCGAGGCCCACATTGCCGCGCACCAGCGCGGCCGCGATGCAATAGGGCTGCGAGAACTTGCCCGCGTAGCCGTTGGCCGGCGCCTGTTTGGCGGCGAGCGGCTCCCACAGGCGATGCACGGTGCCCTCGCCGACGTCGCAAATGATGTCCGTGATATCCTCCGGCCTGATGCCGCCCGCCGCCAGACGCCGCGCGCAGTCGATGTAGGGATGCGTCATCGTCCCGCACGGGTAGGGTTTGAAGGCGAGCGTTTCGATCACCCATCGGGTGCCGAACTCGCCGAGCAGCGCATCGTAGTTTCCATCCGTCGTGTGCGCGAAGCCGTGGAACAGGCCATGCGTGCCTTCGAACACGGTGCGCGGGCCGGAAAACCCTGCGCGCGCCATCAAGGCGGCGCGCAGGCCGGACTGCGCCGCCCAACCGGCATGCATGCGCTTGGTCCAGGTGCCTTCGGCGAGATACTCGATGATGCCGCTCGCCATGCTGCCGGCGATGCCGAGCGCATCAACGGTCTGCCGGGTATCGAGCTTGAGCGCCGCCGCAGCACCGGCCGCCGCACCCATCGCGCCGAACACCGCGGTCGGGTGGAAGCCGGCCTTGTGCACCGCCTTCGGCACGACGAGGCTGAGCCGGCACAGCACTTCGGTGCCGATCGCGATCCCGCGCAGCGCCGCAGCGCCGTCGCCGCCATGCCGCTCGCACGCCGCGAGCACCGCCGGCACGACGACCGCGCCGGCATGCACCGGCCCGCCCTCGAAGGTGTCGTCGAAATCCTCGCCGTGCGCCGCGGTGCCGTTGGCGAGCGCCGCACCTGCGGCACTCAAGGTCCGGGCATGGCCGATCGCGGTGCACGGCCCGTCGTCGTCGCAGGCATTCAGCGTCGCCTGGACGTAATCCTCGTTGCGCGCGGTGACGCACAGGCCGATCACGTCGACCGCGAGATCGATGCACTTTGCGCGCGCCGCGGTCGGGATTTCGAGCGAAACGATGCGCTCGGCCAATCGCTCGGCGACCGCAATGTCGGGAAGCGTGCTCATGTGTTGCGCAGCCGCGCGCCGCCGAATCCGGGAATGCGGTTGATCGCAATCACCACCGCGAATGTGATCACCAGCATCAGGATGCCGAGCACCGAGATCGCGCCGAGGTCGCCGGACTCGTTGAGGTCGAAGATCAGCACCGAGATCACCTTGGTCTCCGAGGTGAACAGGATCACGGCGGCCGACAGCTCGCGGATCACGCCGACGAAGATGAAGCACCAGGTGGCGATCACGCTGGTGCGCAACAGCGGCGCCGTGATGTGGCCGAGCGACTGCAGCCGCGTCGCGCCCAGGATGCGGCTCGCCTCCTCGAGATCCGGGTTGACGGCACGGAACGCGGACTGGAGCTGCTGATAGGCGGCCGGGAGCGCGATGGTGACGAACGCGATCAGCAGGATCCACAGCGTGCCGTAGAGCACGAAGGGCGGCCGCGTGTAGCTCAGGAACAGCCCGACACCGAGCACGATGCCCGGCACCGCGACCGGCGCGGTCGCGAGGAACGCAAGCGCGCGCCAGCCGGTGATCGCCCTGCGCGCCGTGATGTAGGCGATCACCACCGCGATGATCGTGCCGGCGGTGGCCGAAAGGAGGCCGAGCAGGAAGGTGTTCTTCAGCGCAAGCCTGGTGGCGGAGAGCTCGAAGAACACGAAGTGGATGTTGTGCAAGGTCGCGGTGCTGAACGTGACGAGTTGGGTCGCGATCGGCGAGAACACCGCGTTGAGCAGCGCGCCATAGGGCAGGAACACCGGGTTCATCAGCACCAGCATCGCGACGCCCACCGCGATCCATTTCCATGCGCCGAGCTGCACCAGGCGTGGATCGCCCTGCTTGCCGCCGACCACCGCGTAGCCGCGCCGGCCGAGGATGATCGCTTCGGCGCGCAGCAGCAGCACGGTCAGCACGAGCAGCGGCAGCGACGCGGCCGCTGCCAGTTCGGGCTTCGGCGGATACTGGAACAGGCTCCAGATCTTCGTCGTCATGGTGTGGAAGCCGGCCGGCATCGCGAGGATCGCGGGCGAGCCGAACAGGGTCATCGCCTGCAGGAACGCGACCAGCGCGCCGGCAAGCAATGCCGGCAACGCCAGCGGAATGGTGACGCGCCGCGCGGTCGCCAGCGCACCGCCGCCGAGAATGGAAGATGCGTCCTCGAGATCGCCGGGGATGCGGTCGAGCGCATTTGCGACCAGCACGAACACATAGGGGAAGGTGTAGCAGGAGATGACGAAGATCAGCCCGCCGAGCGAGTAGATGTTGAACAGCGGCTCGGCGCCCGGATCGCCGATGGCGGCACGGTAGAGCTGGTTGAGCATGCCGGAGTTCGGCGCGGCGAGCAGCTCCCAGGCAATCGCGCCGAGAAACGGCGGCGTGACGAACGAGGCGGTCACCAGCGCGCGCACCGTGCGGCGCAGCGGCATGTCGGTGCGCGCGACCAGCCAGCCCATCGGCGCCGCGATGGCGCAGCAGATGATCGCCGACGAGGTCGCGATGATGACGGTGGTCAGGAGCGGATCGGTGAAGGTCGGATCGGTCGCAAGCTTGACGAAGTTCTCGAGCGTGAAACGGCCCTTGTCGGTGAAGCTGTAGAACACCAGCCATGACATCGGCAGCAGGATCAGCGCGCAAAGCACCGCCGCAAAGCCGATCAGGATCGGCCAGGAGAGATCGAGGCGGCGGCGCGGGGCGGGAACGGCGGCAGTGATCATTCAAACCCCGAAAATCTTCGCATAGCGCGCCTTGATCTCCTCCGCCTGCGCCTCGACGCCGGCGGCATCGTCCCGCATCAACTTGATCTCGGACAGTTTGCGCGCGCCCGGCTTCTCGGTCACCTGCGCATGCAGCGAATGCTGGCGCGCGAAGTCGACGAGGAGCTGCTGGCCCTCGCGCGAATGCAGATAGCTCTGGAACAAACGGGCGGCATTGGGACTGGGAGCCGCCTTGAAGATCGCGGTCGGCCCGGTGACGAACGGCGTGCCTTCGCTCGGGTACACCACCTCGACCGGCTGGCCGCGCTCTTTCAGCTGGATCACATTGTAGTCGTTGCCGTCGGCCATCACGGCGCGCTCGCCGAGTGCGAGCTTCTTCGGCGGATCGGTCGAGGACTGCACCTGCATGATCTTCTGCTTCGCGAGCTTCTCCAGATAGGACCAGCCGAGGTCGCGCGCGATCTGGAATGTCGCGGTCATGATCGTGCCCGAATAGGCCGGGTGCGCCTTCACCATCTTGCCGGTCCATTTCGGATCGAGCAGATCGGCGAAGCTCTTCGGCGCGTCGTCGGGCTTCACGAGACTGGTATTGTAACCGAGCGAGGACAGCCACACCCGGGTGAGCGCACTGGTGCCGTCGGGATCAAGATGCGCGGCGGGGAAATGGCGCGCGACGTCCTCCGGAACATAAGGCTCGAGCCAGCCGTTGCGTTTCCACACGATGACATGCGCCGCATCGGCGGTGTTCACTACGTCGACGGCGCGGATGCTGCTCGCCTGCTCCTGCGCAATGCGCTGGAACACGCGCTCGGCGCCGGAACGCTCGACGCGCACGACGACACCGGGATACTTCGCCTCGAAAGCCTTGGCGAACTTCTCCGCAACAGGAAGGTCCATCGCGGTGTAGAAGGCGAGCTTGCCTTCCTTCTTCGCCGCATCGACCAGCGCGGGCGTGACCGCTTCGGGCGGCGGCGCGGCAGCGACGCGGGTCGCGAACGCCGCGCAGGAAGAAGCGAGGAACGTGCGGCGGGTGAGTTTCATGATCGGCACCTCTCGTGCCGCGGGCTCCCCTTACCCTCTCCCCTTGAGGGAGAGGGGCGCGCCGAAGGCGCGGGGTGAGGGGTTCGAGCAAGTTGGACGATACCCCTCACCCGGCTCGCTGAGTTTATCATCGGGCCGCGCTTCGCGCGGACCCGTTGGCTCGCCACCCTCTCCCTCAAGGGGCGAGGGTTGCACCGAGCATGCGGCCCCACGCCTACACCCTGAACAGCTTGGTATACCGCGCCTTGATCTCCTCGCTCAGCTTCTCGACCGCCACGGCGTCGTCCTTCATGGTCTTGATGTCCTTGAACGGCGTGCGCCCGGCCTTTTCCCTGGTCTGCGGATGCATCGAGCGCAGGCCGCCGGTGTCGATGATGAGCTGCTGGCATTCGGGCGAGAACGAGAAGCTCTGGAACAGCCGCGCGGCGTTCGGGTTCGGGCAATCCTTGAACAGGGCGTTCGGCCCGATGATCAGCGGCGAGCCCTCGGTGGCGTAGACCGGCTCGATCGGCTTGCCGCTCTCCTTGGTCTGCAGCACCACATACTCGACCCCGTCGGCCATCACGGCGCGCTCGCCGAGCGCTAGCTTCTTCGGCGGATCGGCCGCCGACTGCACCTGCATGATGCGCTGCTTGGCGAGCCTCTCGAAATATTCCCAGCCGAGGTCGCGCGACATCTGGTGCGTCGCGGTCAGGATCGTGCCGGAGTAGCCGGGGTGCGCCTTGATGATCTTGCCGACCCATTTCGGATCGAGCAGGTCGGCGAAGCTCTTGGGCACGTCCTCCGGCTTCACCAGCGTGGTGTTGTAGGCGATGATGCTCAAGGTCACGCGGAAGCTCGCGAACGTGCCGCCGGCGTCCTTGTGCTCCGCGGGATAGAATTTCGCGACGTCCTCGGGGACATACGGCGCGAGCCAGCCGTCGCGCTTCCATACGATCATGTGGGCGGCGTCGGACGAGTTGACCACGTCGCAGGCGCGAATGTTGCTCGCCGCCTCCTGCCCGATACGCTGGAACACGCGTTCGGCGCCGGAACGCTCGACGCGCACCGCGATCCCGGGATACTTCGCCTCGAATGCCTTGCCGACCTTTTCGGCCAGCGGCAGGTCGACCGAGGTGTACCAGACGACCTTGCCTTCCTTCTTCGCCGCCTCGATCAGTGCGGGCGTCACCGCCTCGGCGGCCGGCGCCTGCGCCATCACGCGGGTCGAAAACGCGGCGGCGCCGAGCGCAGTCGCGCCTTTCAGAATGTCGCGACGGGACGACTTGCGCATGTCTTCTCCCTCCAGATCGTTCTTCTCGAGAGCCCTGTCCGCCGCGCTGCCGCCTGCTTCCGCTCGTCCCCGCGCAAGCGGGGACCCAGTCCTTGGCTCTGGATTCCCGCTTGCGCGGGAATGAGCGGAGATTGCGTCACCGCCGCCGATCAAACTCCAACACCGTCGCCCCACGGTTAATTCGTTCGCCCTACCCTTGTAGCACCCGGCAGCGCTGCGGCGGCAATTCCAGCCAGACTTTCTCGCCCTGCGGGATGCTTTGTTCCGGCGACGCCACCACGCGCAGCTGCGCGCCGTCGGCAAGCTCCACCATATAGTCGCGGCTGTTGCCGAGAAAGACGTGGCGGATCACGGTCGCGGCGAGCGCGTTCACGGCGGCGCCGCGATCGGGCGACATGCGGATCTCGTGCTGGCGGATCGAGATCGCGGCCGCGGCTCCCGGCGCCATCGGTTCGCCGGTGCAGCGCAGCGTGGCGCCCGCGATCTCCAGATGCGTGGCATCGCGCGCGGTGCCTTTCACGACGTTGCTCGACCCGATGAAGCGCGCGACGAATTCCGAGCGCGGACGATTGTAGATCTCCTCCGGCGTGCCGGCCTGCTCGATCCTGCCGAGATTCATCACGGCGATCAGGTCGGCGGTGGTCATCGCCTCGGACTGGTCGTGGGTCACGTAAACCGTGGTGTAGCGGTACTCGTCGTGCAGGCGGCGCACCTCGAAGCGCATTTCCTCGCGCAGGTTGGCGTCGAGGTTCGACAGCGGCTCGTCGAGCAGCAGGGTCTCGGGATCGACGATCAGCGCGCGGGCGAGCGCGACGCGCTGCTGCTGCCCGCCCGAGAGCTCGCCCGGATAGCGCTCGGCGAGCGCCTCGAGCTTGGTGACGGCGAGGATTTGGGCGACCTTCTGCGCGATCACGTTGCGGTCAAGCTTGCGCAGCTTCAGACCGTAGGCGACGTTCTCGGTCACCGTCATATGCGGCCAGAGCGCGTAGCTCTGGAAGATCATCGACATGTTGCGCTGTTCGGGCGGCAGCGTGCGCGCCGTGGACGACACGATGCGGTCGCCGACCGCGATCTCGCCCGCAGTCGGCTCGACGAAACCCGCGATCAGCCGCAGGGTCGTGGTCTTGCCGCAGCCGGACGGGCCGAGCAGGCAGACGAGCAGCCCGTGCTCGATGCGCAGCGACACATCGTCGACGACCGCGTTTACGCCATAACGCTTGGTCAGCCCGCGCAATTCAACCGACGCCACGTTCCCTCCCTCGCAGGTCTTCTCCGGCTTATGAGACGGCCGGTTTGCGAGCCAAGCGCGGGCGCCATCTCAGCGCCGGCATCTCGACCGTCACATGCAGCAGCCAGGCCAACGGCAGGCTGATGAGCAGCGAAACTAACGCATAAACACCGAACTGAAACAGGAAATTCATTCCCGGCAGCGGGCCGATGAAATTCAGTGCAGCCGTCATGGCGAGCGGATGGATCAGATAGAACGGGTAGCTGACCGCACCGAGGAACCTGACCGGCCCGGTTTGCAGCACCGGCGGGCGCTGCGCCGCGACACAGCCGACGATCGCGACGGCGGCGAGGATTTCCATCAGACGCATTATTCCGCGATATGAAAACAGGATGCTCGGCAGCAGCAGCACGAGCAGGGCCACGACCAGCAGCGTGCGGCTTTGCCAGATCCGCCCGGGTACATGGTGGATCAGGGCACCGAGGAGAAATGCCGGCAGGTAGACCACGAAAGGATTGCCGCGGAAGAACGGCACCGCGGCCGCGACCACGCACAGCGCGACGAACAGCCGGACCGGATTGCCGCGCGACACCAGCCACACGAGGAAGATCAGGACGCTGCCGATCATCTCGACCTGCAGCGACCACAGCACTTTGTTCATGCTGGTCGAGAGCAGCACCATGTTGGCGATGAGCTCGCCTGGCGTCGGGAACGTGACGATCCAGTACAGCAGCGTCGTGGCCATCACGAGCGGCAGCAGCCGGAACAGGCGCGCCACGATGTAGTCGGGCGTGTCGGCGATGGTCGACTGCTTGCGCGCGAACGAGCCCCACAGCACGTAGCCCGAGAGCACGAAGAACACCATCACGGCGCCGTTGCCGGGGAACAGCAGGTGCATCAGCCGCCCGGCGATCTCGCGCGCCGGCATGGCCGGAAAATCGAACGCGGTCTTCGACCATACCTCCATGCCGGCGACGATCAGCAGGCAGTGGCCGAGCGCGACCGACAGCGCCGCGAGGCCGCGCACGCCGTCGAGCGCGAGGTTGCGGCCGTCGGTCAAGGGTGATGTCCGCGTGGCGTCAGGTGCCGGTGAACACCGGCTTGCGCTTCTGCATGAAGGCGTCGCGGCCCTCGATGTAGTCCTTGCTCTTGAAGCAGTCGTTCACGACCTTCTCGGCGCCGGCCATGTCGCGCTTGCCCTCATCCTTGAGCACTTCGCCGACAACCTTCTTCACCGCCTTGATGGTAAGCGGCGCATTGCCGGCGATGGTCTCGCCGTACTTCTTGACGTAGCCTTCGAGCTCGGCGTCCGGCACCACGCGATTGACCAGGCCCATCACTTTGGCCTCTTCGGCGTTGAACTGGCGCGCCGTATAGAAGATCTCCTTGGCAAACGACGGTCCGACGACGTCGATCAGCCGCTTCAGCCCGGAATAGCCGTAGCCGAGCCCGAGTTTCGCCGCCGGCACCGCGAAGGTCGAATGATCCGCCGCGATGCGCAGGTCGCAGCAGGTCGCGATGGCAAGGCCGCCGCCGATGCAGTAGCCGCGGATCATCGCGATGGTCGGCTTGGGGTAGTTGTAGAGCGCGGCGCTCGCCTTCTCGACCGTCTCGTTGTAGTGCGCGACCGCCTCTTCGCTCGAGCGCTCCGCGCCGAAACGCGAGATGTCGGCGCCCGACACGAACGCCTTGCTGCCGGCGCCGGTGAGCACGACCACGCGCAGCGTGTCGTCGTTGCGGAACTCCTCCATGATCCGCCCGGTGGCGGCCCACATGTCGAGCGACATCGCGTTGTGGCGTTCGGGATTGTTGAACACGATGTATCCGACGCCGCCCTCCTTGCGCGAAAGCACCTTGTCGGTCTTGGCTAGCTCGTTCATTCGTTACCTTTCCGCCCGGCCGCTATCTCTCGTACATGACCTTGTCCGAAAACCGGTCCCCGTCCCCGATCGGGGTCGCGAACATGCTTTCCGGATCACGCACTAAAGTGTCTTTTCGGCGCGCAGCTTGCTGATCTCGTCCTTGCCGAATCCGAATTCGGCCAGCACCTCGTCGGTGTGCTCGCCGAGCAGCGGCGTCGCCGCCACGATGTCGCTCGGCGTGCGCGACAGCGACACCGGCTGGCCCACCAGGTGGATCGTCTGCTGTTCCTGGTTGCGCACGCCGCGCGCGATGCCGAGGTGCTTCACCTGCGCGTCGTTGAAGGCCTGGTCGACCGAATAGATCGGCCCGCACGGCACGCCGGCCTTGTTCAGCGCCTCAACCCATTCGGCGCTGGTGCGCTTGACGGTGTGCGATTCGAGAATGTCGTTGAGCTCGTCGCGGTTCTTCAGCCGCGCGGCGCCGCTGTTGTACTTCGGATCGTCGGCCAGCTGCGGCTCGCCGATGAGCTTGCAGATGCTGGTCCACATCTTCTGGCCGGTGGCCGCGATGTTGATGTAGCCGTCCGAGGTCTTGAACACGCCGGTCGGGATCGAGGTCGGGTGGTTGTTGCCGGCCTGCCCCGGCACCTCGCCGCTCATGGTCCAGCGCGAGGCCTGGAAATCGAGCATGAAGAGCTGCGCCTGCAACAGCGACGTGTCGATCGCCTGGCCCTTGCCGGACGTCTCGCGCTCCAGCAGCGCCACCATGATGCCCATCGCGCAGAACAGGCCGGCGGTGAGGTCCGCGATCGGGATGCCGACACGCATCGGCCCCTGTCCCGGCAGCGCCGGTGATCGACATCAGCCCGCCCATGCCTTGCGCGATCTGGTCGAAGCCGGGCCGGTTGGCGTAGGGCCCGTCCTGCCCGAAGCCCGAGATGCTGGCATAGATCAGCCGCGGATTGACCGCCGAGAGCGCCTCGTAGTCGATGCCGAGGCGGTGCTTCACGTCGGGGCGGAAGTTCTCCACCACGACGTCGGCCTTCGCGGCCATCTTCTTGAGCACCGCGACGCCTTCGGGCGACTTCAGGTTCAGCGTCATGCCGCGCTTGTTGCGGTGCAGGTTCTGGAAGTCGGAGCCATCGCGCGGGCCGCCCATCGCCTCGCCTTCCATCATGTGCTCCGGCATCTCGATCTTGATGCAGTTCGCGCCCCAGTCGGCGAGCTGGCGCACGCAGGTCGGGCCGGCGCGCACGCGCGTCAGGTCGAGCACGGTGAAGCGGTTGAGCGCGGTCGAGGCGCGGGGGAAGGTCATGCGGGGTTCCGGCGGATGTTGAGGGGCCGACAATCGGCGAAATCGCCCCCCTTTGTCTACCGCCGAAACCTCATGCCGCCTGTGTCGCCTGCGCGTCCATGTCATGCTCGATCCGCGCGGCCAGCGCGGCGCTGACCGGCATCATCGGGGCGCGGACCTCCGCGCTGTCGATCAGCCCGGCACGGGCGAGCCAGTGCTTGATCGGCGCCGGGCTCGGCTCGGCGAACAGCAGCCGCGCCACATCGACCAGCCCGCGCCAGGCCTGCAACGCGGCGCGATGATCGCCGGCGAGCAGCATCTGCCGGATCGCCGCGAAGCGCGCGGTCTCGACATGCGCGGCGGCGAGGATTGCGCCGTCGGCGCCCTGCGTCAGCGCCGCATAGAGCAAGCGCATCCTCGCCGGTCATCACCGCGAAGCCGTCCGGCCGCGCGCGCATCAGGTCGAAGGACTGCGCCTGATCGGCGCAGCAATCCTTCACGCCCACGATGTTCGGCAGTTCGGCGAGGCGCAGCAGCGTCTCGTTCGCGAGGTTCACGCCGGTGCGGTACGGGATGTTGTAGATCATGATCGGCCGCGCGGTTTCGCCGGCGAGCGCCGCGAAGTGGCGATAGAGCCCGTCCTGCGAGGGCCGCGTGTAGTACGGACACGCGATCAGGTATCCGTCGACCGGCCAGGATGCGGTGCGCGCGAGCGCCTTTGCGACCTTGCGCGTGTCGCTTCCCGACAGGCCGAGAAAGAGCGGGACGCTTGCCGCGCGACCTCGGCCGCGACGATCGCGGCGAGCCGCTCGGTCTCGTCCTCGTCGATGGTCAGCCCCTCGCCGGTCGTCGCCGCGAGGATCATGCCGTCGATCGGCTGGCCGAGATAATGGCGCGCCATGCGCCGCAACGAGCGCTCGTCGAGCGCGCCGTCGCGGAACGGCGTGATCGAGCGGCAGCCAAAGTCCTTCAATCGCGGTTGCATCGTCCTTCTCCTTCGGTGGAAGCCGGAGGACAGGGCCGAGCCAAAAAAACCCCGTCCGAAACCGGCGGGGTTTGATCGTCCTGACGTGGCGGGTGCGGCTAGCGTTCCGCGCGCAGACAATCCAATCCCCCGATGGGAGGATTTTTTGGATTTCAGCGTGCGGCGCGCGTCAGCCATGCGGCGATTATCGAGGGCGCACGCCCCGCTGTCAACGAATCCGCCGTCCGGATTCACGCGGCCGAAACCTCTCCGCGTTACGCTGCGCGCGCGAACAAGCGCAATACATCCTTAACCATGACCCCTGCCCTGCAAATCCGCGGCCTTGCCAAGTCGTTCGACCGCCCGGCCGTCGCCGGACTCGACCTCACGGTGCGGGCGGGCGAGTTCTACTCGCTGCTCGGGCCGAACGGCGCCGGCAAGACCACGACCTTGCGCATGGTGGCGGGCCTGCTGCCGCCGGATGCCGGCACGATCGAGATCTGCGGCATCGATGCGCTGCGCGATCCGGTCGAGGCGAAGCGCATCGTCGCGTGGGTCTCCGACGAGCCGATGATCTACGACAAGCTCACGCCGTACGAATATCTCGAGTTCGTCGCCGGGCCTGTGGAGCCTCGACCCGGACATCGCCGAGACGCGCGCGCGCGAGCTGATGGACTGGCTCGGCCTGGCGCCGCACGCGCACGAGCGCTGCGAAGGCTTCTCCAAGGGCATGCGGCAGAAGGTGGCGCTCGCCGGCGCGCTGGTGCACGCGCCCCGCGTCATCATCCTCGACGAGCCGCTGACCGGCCTCGATGCCGGCTCGGCGCGGCAGGTCAAGCGCGTGCTGCGCGAGCGCGTCGCCGCCGGCGACACCGTGATCATGACCACGCACATCCTCGAAGTCGCCGAGCGCATGGCCGACCGCGTCGGCATCATCGCGGGCGGGCGGCTGATCGCCGAAGGCACGCATCGACGAACTGCGCGCTGCGCGCCGGCCAGGGCCACACCAACCTCGAAGACACCTTCCTGACGCTGGTCGCCGAGCAGCAGGCCGCATGACCGCCGGCTCGCTCACCTGGTTCGCGAGCCACGAGCTGCGCCTCGCCTGGCGCGACTGGCTCTCGATGATGACGGCCGGACGGCGCGGCCGCGAGAAGGTCGTGGCGGTCGCGCTCGCGATCTTCGTGATCTTCGCGCATGTGCTCGCCTGGTATTTCGTCGCGCGCTACGTCGAGGACAGCGCGACGCCGTCGAAATCCGCGCTGGTGGTGATCACCGGCAGCGTGCTGCTCGCCTGGTCGCTGCTGATCTCGCAGGCGATGGAATCGGTGACGCGCGCGTTCTATGCGCGCTCCGACCTCGACCTGATCCTCTCGTCGCCCGCCGCCGCGCGAAAAATCTTCGCGGTGCGCATCGGCGCGATGGCGCTCTCGGTGATCCTGATGGCGGCGCTGCTCGGCGCGCCGCTCATCAACGTGCTGGTGGCGCGCGGCGGCGTGCGCTGGCTCGGCGCCTACGGCGTGGTGATCGCGATGGGCGCGACCGCCGCGGCGCTCTCGGTCGCGATGACCATCGCGCTGTTCCGCCTGATCGGGCCGAAGCGCACGCGCTTCGTGGCGCAGATCGTCGCCGCCGTGATCGCGGCGGTGTTCATCATCGGGCTGCAGGTCGCCGCGATCCTGTCGCACGGCACGCTCTCGCGCATGGTGTTTCTCGAATCCGACACGCTGGTCGCGCTGGTGCCGGAGATCGACAGCCTGTTCTGGTGGCCGGCGCGCGCCGCGCTCGGCGACCTGACCGCGCTCGGCGTCGTGCTCGGCATCGCGCTGCTGACGCTCGGCGGCGCGATCGTGGTGTTCTCGGCGCGCTTCGGCAGCCACGCCATCGCGGCATCGAGCGTCGCGGCAAGCGGCGCGCGGCAGGCGCAGCGCGCCGGCTTCCGCCGCCGCGCGCCCTCGCGCGCCCTGCGGCAGAAGGAATGGACCCTGCTCGCGCGCGACCCGTGGCTCGTGTCGCAGACCCTGATGCAGCTTCTCTACCTGCTGCCGCCCGCGCTGCTGCTGTGGCGCTCCTACGGCGAAGGCACCGGCGCGCTGGTGGTGCTGGTGCCGGTGCTGGTGATGGCGGCGGGCCAGCTCGCGGGCGGGCTCGCCTGGCTTGCGATCTCCGGCGAGGACGCGCCCGATCTGGTCGCGACCGCGCCGGTGCTGCGCCGGCATATCGTGCGCGCCAAGATCGAGGCGGTGCTCGGCGGCATCGCGATCGCGTTCGCGCCGTTCATCGCCGCGCTGGCGTTTCTCTCGCCCTATGGCGCCTTGATCGCGGCGCTCGGCATTGCCGCCGCCGCCATCGCGGCGACCGGCATCCAGTTCTGGTTCCGCAAGCAGGCGACGCGGCGCTATTTCCGCCATCGCCAGACCGCCTCGCGCTTCGCAACTTTCGCGGAGGCGTTCTCGTCGATCTCGTGGGCGGCCGCCGCGGCGCTCGCCGCCGGCGGCACGCTGTTCGCGCTGTTTCCCGCCGCGATCGGCATCGGCATTCTCGCCGCCGCGCGCTGGATGAGCCCGCACAAATCATAACTTGTCTTTCGCGCCGTTCTGACCGCCAATAGGGTCAACGAGCGACAAGGCTCGGGCTCTGCGGGAGGACGACATGCGTGCAGCAAGAATCGCGATGGCGATCGCCGGCGTGCTGGCCGCGAGCGGCGCCGCCGCGCAGGATTATCCGAGCCGCGCCGTCAACCTGGTGATCCCGTTTCCGCCCGGCGGCAACACCGACCTGATGGCGCGCGCGCTGCAGCCCGAGCTCGCGCAAGCGCTCGGCCAGCCGGTCGTCATCATCAACAAAGGCGGCGCCGGCGGCACCATCGGCAATATCGAGGTCGCGAACGCTAGGCCCGATGGCTACACGATCGGGTTCACGCCGAACAATCCACTCACCGCGCAGCCGCACGTCCAGAAGCTGCCTTACGGCATGGACTCGTTCAAATACGTCTGCCTCAGCTACTACGTCCCCTACGTCGTGATGGCCTCGCCGAAGGCGCCGTTCAAGACGTTCCAGGAGTTCGCCGCCTATGCGCGCGAGAAGCCGGACAACCTGATCTATGCGTCGCCCGGGCCGGGCACGCAGCCGCATCTCGGCATCCTCTCCGCGCTGTCCGCGATCAAGGCCGAGGGCGTGCATGTGCCCTACACCGGCGCCGGCCCGATGGCGCAGGCGATGCTGGCCGGCACCGTGATGGCGATGTCGGAGTCGACCGCCGTCGCCAAGGCGAGCAATCTCACCGTGCTGGCGGTGCAGACGAGCGAGCGCCTCCCGTCGTTGCCGAACGTGCCGACCATGAAGGAGCTGGGCTTCCCGTCGGAAGCCTTCAGCGCCGGTGGACTGGTCGTTCCGGCGGCGACGCCCGATGCGGTGGTGGCGCGGCTCGAGAAGGCTTGCGCCGACGCAGTCGCGGCCGAGCCTTACAAAGCCGCGACCGAGAAGCTCAACGCGACCGCGCGCTTCCTGCCGGGGAAGGATTTCCGCAAGATGTTCGACGAGGATTCGGTGGCGAACGCGGAGGCGGTGAAGAAGGCGGGGATCAAGTGACCTCGGTCTGCCAACGTCGGCGCAGGTCGATCGACATGCTCCGGTCTGTTCCCTCCCCCGCAAGCGGGGGAGGGAGCAGAGCGGAGCGCATGGCAGCGTCATTCGCCCATGAGCGATGACAGCGCGCCCTCCCCGCCGGCGCCGCGCTCGGCGCGGCTGATCGGGTTCGCGGTGCTCGGCGCGCTCGGCGTCTACGCGCTCATCGTCGCACTCAATCTCGGCCTGTGGCGCGGGCGCTCGCCGGGCGAGGGATTGTTTCCGTTCATCACCGCCGCCGGAATGATCGCGTTCAGCCTGGCGGGCGCCGCGATCGCAATGCGCGGGCCGCGCGAAACGCCGCCCCGGGCGCGCGAGCGGCCGCAATTGCGGCGCATGGCCTTCTACGTCGCGACACTGCTGTTCTACGCGCTGACCCTGGAAAGCCTCGGCTTCATCGCCGCCACCATCGTTTCGGTCGCCGCGATCCTGCGCCTCGCCGAGCGCTATTCGTGGGCAGCGTCGCTCGCCGTCGCGATCGGCGCGGCGGCGGCGTGCCATGTCCTGTTCGGCGTCTGGCTCGGCGCGATCCTGCCCAGCGGCACGTTGTGGGAACGCTTCGGCTGATGGACCTCTGGCAGGCGATCGCACTCGGCTTCTCGACCGCACTCACCTGGTCGAACCTGCTCTACTGCTTCATCGGCGTGTTCGTCGGCACCGCGGTCGGCGTGCTGCCGGGGCTCGGGCCGGTCGCGACGATCTCGCTGCTGCTGCCATTCTCGTTCACGATGGATATCGCCTCGGCGCTGATCCTGATGGCCGGCGTGTTCTACGGCGCGCAGTACGGCGGCTCGATCACGGCGATTTTGGTGCGCATTCCGGGCGAAGCCTCGGCGGTGGTGACCTGCCTCGACGGCTACGCGATGGCGCGCCAGGGCCGCGCCGGCGCCGCGCTCGGCATCGCGGCATTCGGTTCGTTCATCGCCGGCGTGCTGGTGACGATCGCGCTGTTCCTGGTCGGGCCGGCGCTCGCCAACGTGGCGCTCGCGTTCGGTCCCGCCGAATACACCGCGCTGGTGCTGCTCGGGCTGCTGCTGGTGACGCAGCTTTCCTCCGGATCGCAGGTCAGCGCGCTGTTGATGGTCGCGTGCGGCCTGATGCTCTCGACCGTCGGCAAGGATCCGATCTACGGCACGGAGCGCTTCACGTTCGGCGTCTACACGCTGTTCGACGGGCTGAACATCGCGCTGCTCGCAATGGGGATTTTCGGCGTCGCCGAACTGCTGGTGATGGCGGCGGGGGGCGACGAGAAAACGCCCGCGGTGGCGCAGCCGAGCCGGTTCTCCGAGCTGCTGCCCTCGCGCGCCGACTGGCGCCTCAGCATCATGCCGATCCTGCGCGGCACCGGGCTCGGCTTCTTCCTCGGACTGCTGCCGGGCGGCGGCGCGACGCTCTCCTCGTTCACGGCCTACGTGCTGGAACGAAGGCTCGCCAAGGACCCGTCGCGCTTCGGCAACGGCGCGATCGAGGGCGTGGCGGGGCCGGAATCCGCCAACAATGCCGCCGCGCAGTCCTCGTTCGTGCCGCTGCTCTCGCTCGGCATTCCGGCGAACGCCGTGATGGGCGTGATCCTCGGCGCGCTGCTGGTGCAGGGCATCACGCCGGGGCCGACGCTGGTGGCGAACCGGCCGGACCTGTTCTTCGGCGTGATCGCCAGCATGCTCATCGGCAACGTGATGCTGATCGTGCTCAACGTGCCGCTGATCTCGATCTTCGTGCAGCTGCTGCGCGTGCCGGGCGCGATCCTGGCGCCGCTGATCATCGTGTTCTGCGTGGTCGGCGCCTACACGCTGTCGAACAGCGTGGTCGAGGTGATCGTGATGATTGCGTTCGGCATCGCGGGTTTCTTCATGCGCAAGGCCGACCTCGATCCGGCGCCGCTGGTGCTCGCCTTCGTGCTCGGCAATATTCTGGAGACCAACTTCCGCCAGGCGCTGCTGGTCGGGCGCGGCGGCCTGTCGCTGTTCTATACGCGGCCGATCGCCGTCACGCTGCTCGTCTGCTGCGCCGCGCTGATCGCTTTGCAGGTGTGGAAGATGATCGCGCAAAAGAAAACGCCGCCACCCTGAGGTGACGGCGCTTGTCTGGCCCCCACCCTACCCTCCCCCCGCAAGCGGGGGAGGGTAAGGAAGAAAGAGCGGCGGCCGGGTGATGACGCCCTTCGGGCGTCAGCTGCCCTCGCCCGAGATGATCGGGCCGAACAGTTCCCAGCGATCTCCGGTGAACTTCTGCATCTGCATCTGCTCGATCGGATAGAAGTCCGAGCCGGTGGTGTTGATCTCGATGCCCGGCAGCAGCATCGGATGCTTCAGCCCTTTCAGGCTCGCGGCCTGCTTCATGACGTTGGCGCGGGTGAGATCGTCGCCCGACTGCTTGAGCACCTGGTGCAGCGTCTGCGCCACGGTGTAGCCATACACCGTGAAGCTCGAGGTCTTGTCGCCGTCGGGGAAGTACTTGTCCATGAAGGCAAGCCATTCCTTCTTGCCGGCATCGTCATTCCAGGTCGGATCGGTCGGATCCTTCAGGTAGCCGGTCGAGAGCACGTCCTTGGACGCCTCGAGGCCTGCGGGCTTGAGCACCGAGCCGACCGAGTTCGACACGTTGTTCAAGAGGTGCACCGGCTTCCAGGCGATCTCGTGCGCCTTCTTGATCGCCTGCGCGGCGAACTTCGGCGTGGTGACGTTGAAGAACACGTCGGCGCCGGAGCCCTTGAGCGTCACGATCTGCGAGTCGACGGTCGGGTCGGCCGGCTCGTAGGGCTGCTCGGAGACGATCATGGTCTTGGCCTTGTCGCCGAGACCGTCCTTTAGGCCCTTGACGTAGTCCTTACCGTAATCGTCGTTCTGATAGAGGATGCCGATCTTGGCGTTCGGGTGGTTCTTCATGATGTACTTGGCGTAGATCTGCCCTTCCGCCTGGTAGGTCGGCTGCCAGCCCATCGTCCACGGATTGCCCTTCGGGTCGCCCCACTTGGTGGCGCCGGTCGCGACGAACAGCTGCGGCACCTTCTTCGAGTTCATGTACTTCTGGATCGCCGTGTTGGACGGCGTGCCGAGCGGCTGGAACACGAGCAGCACCTCGTCGCTCTCGACCAGCTTGCGCACCTGCTCCACGGCCTTCGGCGGCGAATAGCCGTCGTCATAGGTGATGAAGCTGACCTTGCGGCCGTTGATGCCGCCCTCGGCATTCACCTTCTTGAAGTATGCATCGATCGTCTTGCCGATCAGGCCGTAAGCCGATGCGGGGCCGCTGTAGGGGTTGGTGTTGCCGATCTTGATCTCGGTGTCGGTGGCGCCGGCGTCGTATTTCTTCTGCGCAAGCGCCGGGCCGGCGACCGCGACGAGACCCGCCGCGATCGAGGCGAGCAGCATTCTCTTGTTCAAAGTCATTTCAGTCCTCCGTTATATCGGCCGCTCGCGCGGCGATTGATATTATCACGTGGAGCATGGCCGTTTGCGGACCATGCGCCGGGCCTCTCAGCTTCCGATCTCCCCGGAAATGATCGGGCCGAAGTTTTCCCAACCCTCCCCGTTGAAACGCCGCATCTGCAACTCCTCGAGCGGGAAATAGTCGGTGGGCGTGGTGTTGACGCTGATGCCGGGGAGCAGCATGCCGAGATCGACGTCCTTCAGGTTCGCGGCCTGCTTCATGACGTTCTCGCGCGTGAGATTGTCGCCGCACTGCTTGAGCACCTGCACCAGCAGCCGTGCGGTCGTATAGCCGCTCACGTTCGATGAGTTGGTCTGATCGCCATCGGGGAAATATTTGTCCATGAAGGCGCGCCATTCCTTCACGCCCGGATCGTTGGCATTGGCCGGATCGCCCTGGTCCTTGAAATAGGCCGTGCTCAGGATGCCCTTGGAGTTCTCGAAGCCCGCCGGCTTGAGCACCGAGCCGATCGATCCGGACACGTTGTTGAGGATGTGCACCGGCTTCCAGCCGAGCTCGGCGACCTTCTTGATCGCCTGCGCGGCGAATTTCGGTGTCGTGATGTTGACGAACACGTCCGCGCCGGAGGCCCGCAGCCGCACGATCTGCGAGTCGACGGTCGGATCGCCGGTCTCGTAGGGCGCCTCGGCGACGATCAGCGAGATCTTCGAGCCGAGCCCGTCTTTCAGGCCTTTCAGCACGTCCTTGCCGTAGTCGTCGTTCTGGAACAGCACGCCGACCTTGGCGGACGGATGCTGCTGCAGGATGTACTTGGCGTAGATGCGCCCTTCGCTCTGGTAGTTGGGCTGGAAGCCCATCGTGTAAGGGAAGTTCTTCGGATCGCCCCATTTGGTCGCGCCGGTGGAGACGAACAGCTGCGGCACCTTCTTGACGTTCATGTACTTCTGGATCGCCGAATTCGACGCGGTGCCGAGCGACGAGAAGATCAGCAGCACCTCGTCGCCCTCGACCAGCTTGCGCGCCTGTTCGACGGTCTTGGGCGGCGAGTAGGCGTCGTCGTAGGAGATGAAGGTGATCTTGCGGCCGTTGATGCCGCCCTGCTCGTTGA
This sequence comes from uncultured Alphaproteobacteria bacterium, assembly GCA_963839985.1. Classification (GTDB taxonomy): domain Bacteria; phylum Pseudomonadota; class Alphaproteobacteria; order Rhizobiales; family Xanthobacteraceae; genus PALSA-894. Next base: position 121,993 of record CAWIXG010000011.1, read on the forward strand.
TCATGCGGAAATAGGCGGCCTGCGCCCGGCCGATGGTGCCGTAGGCCGAAGCCGGCCCGGAATACGGCATGATGTTGCCGACCCTGATCTCGGTGTCGCTCGCACCCGGATCGTATTTCTTCTGCGCAAATGCGGGCACGGCAAGCACGCACAGCGCAACCGACGCAATCAGCGCACGCATGGCATTCGGCATGACTTCCTCCGTTGCGAGACCGCGTCAGCGGCCGTATTTCACGAGCTTTCCGGTAACCAGGCGACCAAGTCCCGCCGCCCCCATCGGCATCACGAAGATGATCAGCAGCAGGATGAATCCGTAAACGGCACCGGCAAGTCCTTTGGAGAAATGCTCTGCTATGTTCGGCACGAACAGCACGAATAAGCCGCCGACGATCGTGCCCGGGATCGACGCGACGCCGCCGACCACGAGGCCGACGAACAGCGCGACCGCGAGCGAGAAGGTGAAGCTGTCCGGCGCGACGAACGCGATCGCGATGGCGCCGAGCGCGCCGGCGACGCCGGTGTAGAGCGCGCTCACCCCGAACGTCAGCGACTTGTAGAGCGACACGTTGATGCCCATCGCGCTCGCCGCCACCGGGTGGTCGCGGATCGCGATCAGGGCGCGCCCGGTGCGGCTGTTCACCAGGTTGGCGGCGCAGACATACATCACGATCGCGGTGATGACGGTGAAGAGATAGAGCCACTGGTCGGAATTGAGCGGCAGGCCGAACGGCGCATCCGGCTTGATGATGACGATGCCCTGCACGCCGCCGGTCCAGTGCTCGACGACCGACGACTTCAGCACCTGCGGGATCGCGATCGCGAGCGCGAAGGTCGCGAGCGCCAAATAAATGCCTTCGAGGCGCAGCGCCGGCAGCCCGAACAGGAAGCCGAACACGAAGCAGACGACCGCCGCCGCCGGCAGCGTCCATGCATAGTGGATCCCCATGTTCTCCATCATGATCGCCGCCGTGTAGGCACCGATCGCGTAGAACGCGCTGTGGCCGAGCGAGAACTGCCCGTTGAAGCCGGTGAGGAGATTGAGGCCAAGGATCGCGATGGCGTAGATCAGCGCGAGCGTGATCTGGAAGATGTAGAAGTTCTTTATCACGAACGGGATCACGGCGACGACGATCAAGCCGCCTCCGATCAGGATCCAGCGCCAGACGTTGAGCGGAATGCCGCCGATCTCGCCGACCGGCGCCTGCACCGACTTGGTTGCGGGTCCGTGCATGGTCATACCCTTGTCACGACCGGCCGGCCGAACAGACCGCTCGGCTTCACGCACAGCACGGCCACGATGATGCAGAGCGCGATCGAGAGCTTCATCTCGCGGCCGATCACCGGGATGTAGGTGCCGGCGAGGTTCTCGATCACGCCGACCGAGAAGCCCCCGAACACCGCGCCGCCGGGACTGGTCAGTCCGCCGACCACCGCGCCGGCAAAGCCGTAGAGCAGGATCGACAGCATCATGTTCGGTTCGAGGAACACGACCGGCGCGATCAGCATGCCGGCGACCGCGCCGATCGCGGCCGCCATGCCCCAGCCGAGCGCGTTCATCCAGCCGACGCGGATGCCGGCGAGCCGCGCCGACTCCGGGTTCGCGGCGGCGGCGCGCATCGCCAGCCCGATGCGGGTGTGGCGGAAGAACAGATAGAGCGCGACCAGCATCACCAGGGTCACGCCGATCATGCCGGCATCGTGCTTGCTGAGCAGGTTCTGCCCAAGAAACTGACCGGAACCGAAGGGGCTTGCGAAACTCTTGATCGTCCAGTCCCACAGGAAGCCGGCGCTGGAGTTGAGGATCGCAAGCAGCGCGATGAAGGCGACGACGTGGCTCAGGATCGGCGCGTCATGGATCGGCTTCAAGACCACGCGCTCGATCACGACGCCGGCCGCGAACGAGATCACGATGGTGAGCGCGAACGCAAGCCAGTACGGGATGCCCCACTGGATCAGCTGCCAGGCGATGAAGGTCGAGAACATCGCCATCTCGCCCTGCGCGAAATTCAGATGGTCGATCGCCTGGTAGATCATCACCACCGCGAGCGCCATGCAGGCATAGATGCCGCCCGTCGCGAGCCCCGCCAGCACCTGATGCAGAAACAGTTCCATGCGCTTGTCCGTCAGTAGCCGAGGTAGGAGCGGCGGATGTTCTCGTCGTCGCGCAGCCTCTGCGCGGGGCCCTCGGTGACCAGCCGCCCGGTCTCGATCAGGTAGGCGTGATCGGCGAGATCGAGCGCGAGCGAGGCGTTCTGCTCGACCAGCAGCATGCTCACCTTCTCGTTCTTGTTGAGCGTGCGCAGGATGCCGAACAGCTCTTCCACGATCAACGGCGCAAGGCCGAACGAGGGCTCGTCGAGCAGCATCAGGCGCGGGCGCAGCATCATGGCGCGGCCGACCGCGAGCATCTGCTGCTCGCCGCCCGAAAGCGTACCGGCCTGCTGGCCGCGGCGTTCCTTCAGGCGCGGGAAGTAGCCGTAGACGCGCTCGATGTCGGCCGCGATGGTGGCGCGGCCGTGCCGCGTCATGGCGCCGATCTCGAGGTTCTCCTCCACGGTCTGGCGCGAGAAGGTGCCGCGCCCCTGCGGCACATGCGCGATGCCGAAGCGCACGATGTCTTCGGTGGCGCGCCCGGCGATCGCCTTGCCGTCGAAGCGGATCTCGCCCGAGGTGCGGCACATGCCCGAGAGCGAGCGCAGCGTGGTGGTCTTGCCGGCGCCGTTCGCGCCGAGCAGCGTGGTGATGCCGCCCTCGTCGACCGCGAGCGCGAGCCCGAACAGCACCTGGGTCGGACCGTAATAGGCGCAGAGGTCATGCGCTTCGAGCAGGCGGCTCATTTGGTGGTCCCGAGATAGGCGCGGATCACCTCGTCGTCGCTCTGCACCTGCGCCGGCGTGCCCTCGGCGATCTTCTTGCCGAAATCGAGCACCACGACGGTGTCGCAGATCGACATCACCATGCTCATGTGATGCTCGACGAGCAGGATGGTGATGTCGCGCTCGTCGCGGATGCGCTTGATCAGCGCGCCGAGCCCGTGGATCTCGGTGTGATTGAGGCCGCCGGCCGGCTCGTCGAGCAGCAGCAGCTTCGGCCGCGCCGCGAGCGCACGCGCGAGCTCCACGCGCTTCTGCAGGCCGAACGGCAGGTCGGCGACGCGGCGATGCGCCACGCTGCCGAGATCGAGGAAGCCGATCAGCTCCCAGGCGATGGCCGAGAGCTCGTCCTCCTCGCGCCGCGTCCAGGGGAGCTTGAGCGCATTGGAGAGGAAATCGGCACGCCCGAGCGGATGGCTGCCGACGCGCACGTTGTCGAGCACCGACATGGTGCGGAACAGCGCGAGGTTCTGGAACGTGCGGCCGATGCCGATCTCGGCGATGCGATGCGGCGGCCGGCCGAGGATCGATTGGCCCTCGAACACGATGTCGCCGGAGTTCGGCGTGTAGAGCCGGCTGAAGCAGTTGAACAGCGTGGTCTTGCCGGCGCCGTTCGGGCCGATCAGGCCGAACAGGCTTCCCGGCGCGATATCGAAGGAGACGCGGTCGAGCGCCACGATGCCGCCGAAGCGCACGCTCACCTCGCGCACCTCGATCAACGGCGCCGACGACGCGCGAGGCTTCGCGCGCGGCGCTTCCATGACGGCGGCCGTTGCGGACAAGAGCGTTTCCCTCCGGCGGCCGTTACGGCCGCATTTCGTTCGTCCCGGCCTGTTTACCGGCCGCTCAACGCGACTTCCACGTTACGCACCATGTTGACGAGGCGCGGCCCGATGTCGCTCTCGAGTTTTTCGCGCGTGAAATGAAAGCCCGGCGCGCCGCAGTTGAATGCGAACATGCCGGAGCCGTCCGGCGCCGTCAGCGGAACGCCGACCGCATTGATGTCGCGCTCCCAGTCGCCGAGCGAGAGCACGAAGCCGCGCGTCTCGAAGTCCCTGATGGCGCGCTCGATGCCGCTCTTGATCTTCGGCCAGTTCTTGCCTTCCTGACGCTTGATGTAGCCGAGCAGCCAGGAGCGCTCGTCGTCCGGCATCCCGGCGATCAGCGCGCGGCCCATCGCGGTGGTGGTGATCGGCAGGCGCGAGCCCTGCATCAGGCGCAGCATCGCGCCGTGCTTGGAGCGCGCGAGCTCGAGGTAGATGAGGTCGAGCCGGTCGCGCGTGCCAAGCGCGACGACGGCGCCGGCGTAGTTCGCGACCTCCTGCATGTGGGTGCGCGCGAGCTGGCGAATGCGGATGTTGGCGAGCGCGGTGTAGCCGAGCGCGAGCGCCGCCGGCGCGAGCTGATACTTGGCGAGCCGTTCGACATGCGCGAGGTAGCCGAGCTTGGTCAGCGTATAGGTCAGCCGCGAGACGGTCGGCTTGGGCAGGCCGGTGCGCTCGGCGATCTCGCCATTGCCGAGCTGGCCTTCGGTCGGCGTGAAGCAGCGCAGCACTTCGAGGCCGCGCGCCAGCGCGGTGACGAACTTGCGGTCGCCGTTGATCGGAGCGCGGGTGCCGCGCGGCGGCACGATGTCCCACGAACTCATGACCGGCTTCGAGGGTCACGCTGCCCGCTCCCAGGTACGCTGCGCACGATGGTTTCGCGCGTCTTCGTTGACAGCCACACCACCACACCCTAGCGTTTCGGTCAACTTGCAGAATGGCGTTTTGCATTGCGGAACTGCTCTCCACAGCCTCGCGCGCGCCGCTTCGAAGCCTGCTATAAGAAATGAAAATCGAGGACAGCGCCTTGGACAACCCGGTCAGTCTGCGTCGCGACGGCAATATCGCCATCATCACCATCGACAACCCGCCCGTGAATGCGCTGCGCCATGGCGTGCGCAAGGGCATCATGGAGAACGTCATCGCGGCGCGGGATGATGCCGCGGTCGACGCCATCATCCTCACCGGCGCGGGGCGCACGTTCGTCGCCGGCGCCGACATCACCGAATTCGGCAAGCCGCCGCAGGCGCCGAGCCTGATCGACGTGATCGCTGTTCTCGACGAGGTGAAGAAACCCACGATCGCGGCGGTGCACGGCACGCCGCTCGGCGGCGGGCTCGAACTGACCATGGGCTGCCATTATCGCGTCGCCGCGGCCGGCACGCGGCTCGGTCTGCCCGAGATCAAACTGGGACTGATCCCGGGCGCCGGCGGGACGCAGCGGCTGCCGCGTCTGGTCGGCATCGAGAAGGCGCTGCCGATGATCCTGTCGGGCGATCCGATCCCGGCGAAGGATGCGCTCGCGGCGGGGCTGGTGGACGAGATCGTCGAGGGGGATCTCGTTTCCGGCGCGATCGCGTTCGCCAAAAAGGTGCTGACGGAGAAGCGCGCCGTGACGCGCGTCAAGGACCGCGACGAGAAGCTGAAGGACATCCGCGCCAATCCGGCGAAATTCGACGAGATCGTCGCGCAGCACGCCAAGAAGACGCGCGGCCTGCACGCGCCGGCCGCCGCGATCGAAGCGATCCGGATGACGCTCGATACGCCGATCGACGACGCGCAGAAGAAAGAGCGCGACCTGTTCATGAAGCTGGTGGTGGGCGATCAGTCGAAGGCGCAACGCCACATCTTCTTTGCCGAACGCGAGGCCGGCAAGGTGCCGGGCATCGGCAAGGACGTCGTTCCGCGCGAGATCAAGCGCGCCGCGGTGATCGGCGCCGGCACCATGGGCGGCGGCATCGCGATGAACTTCGCCAATGTCGGCATTCCGGTCACGATCATCGAGAACAGCGAGGACGCGCTCAAGCGCGGCATGGCGACGATCGAGAAGAACTATCAGATGTCGGTGCAGCGCGGCTCGCTGACCCCGGAAAATCTGGAGAAGCGCCTCGCGCTGTTTACGCCCTCGACCGACCTCAATGCGTTGAAGGACGCCGATATCGTGATCGAGGCGGTGTTCGAGAACATGCCGGTCAAGAAAGAGCTGTTCGGCAAGATCGAGAAGATCGCCAAGCCCGGCGCGGTGCTCGCCACCAACACCTCCTATCTCGACGTGAACGAGGTCGCGCAGGTGACGAGCCGCGTCCCCGACGTGCTCGGCATGCACTTCTTTTCGCCCGCCAACGTGATGAAGCTGCTCGAGATCGTGCGCGGCAAGGATACCGCGCCCGATGTGCTCGCGACCGCGATGGCGGTCGGGCGCAGGATCAACAAGGTGCCGGTGGTGGTCGGCGTCTGCCATGGGTTTGTCGGCAACCGCATGCTGTCGGCGCGCGGGATCGAGGCGGAAAAGCTGCTGCTGGAAGGCGCGCTGCCGCAGGACGTGGACGGCGCGCTCACCGAATTCGGCTTCCCGATGGGGCCGTTCGCGATGGGCGACCTCGCCGGCATCGACGTCGGCTGGCGCTCGCGCAAGGAGCGCGGCGTGCGCAACGAGATCGCCGACACGCTCGCCGAACAGGGCCGCTTCGGGCAGAAGACCGGCAAGGGCTTTTACCTCTACGAAGGTCGCGCGGCGCGCCCCGATCCGGAGGTCGAGAAGCTGATCGTCGACGCTTCGGTGCGGATGGGCGTGAAACGCCGCAACGTCTCGAAGGAAGAAATCATCGAGCGGCTGATCTATCCGATGGTGAATGAAGGCGCGCGCATCCTCGAGGAAGGCATCGCGACGCGATCGGGCGACATCGATGTGGTCTGGCTCTACGGCTACGGCTTCCCGGCCTGGCGCGGCGGTCCGATGCATTGGGCCGACACCGTCGGCCTGAAGACGATCCGCGACCGGCTGCGCGAGATGGCGAAGGAAACCGGCGACAAGCGCCACGAGCCCGCCGCACTGCTGAACAGGCTTGCGGATGAAGGCGGGACGTTTTCCGCGCTCGGCGCACCCAAGGCTGCTTAAGGAATCTGATTGGTCCGCTCGTCCCCGCGAAAGCGGGGACCCAGGGGCCAAAGGACTGGATGCCCGCTTTCGCGGGCATGAGCGGAAAACGAAACGGGAGTCATGAATGTCTGAGGCCGTCATCGTATCAACCGCCCGCACGCCGATCGGCAAGGCGTTCCGCGGCGCCTTCAACATGACGCATGGCGCAACCCTCGGCGGCCACGTGGTGAAGCACGCGGTCGAGCGCGCCGGGATCGATCCGGCCGAGGTCGAGGACGTGATGCTCGGCTGCGCCACCCCTGAGAAGGCCACCGGCAGCAACATCGCGCGACTGTCCGCCATCCGGGCCGGCATGCCGGTGACGGTGAGCGGCGTGACGGTGAACCGGTTCTGCTCGTCGGGCCTGCAGACCATCGCGATGGCGGCGCAGCGCATCATCGCCGGCGAGGCGGACTGCATCGTCGCCGGCGGGCTGGAAAGCATCTCGCTGACGCAGGAAGGCGGGCGCGCCGGTCCGGTGACCGAAGACTGGCTGCTCGCGCACAAGCCGGAAGTCTGGATGCCGATGATCGAGACCGCCGACATCGTGGCGGCGCGCTACAAGGTGAGCCGCGAAGCGCAGGACGAGTATTCGCTGGAAAGCCAGCGGCGCACCGCGAGCGGCCAGCAGGCCGGGCGTTTCAAGGACGAGATCGTGCCGTTGCCGTCGCGCAAGAAGGTGGTCGACAAGAACACCAAGGCGGAAAGCATCGAAGAGGTGACGCTCAAGAGCGACGAGGGCAATCGCCCCGACACCAATCTCGAGGGCCTCAGCGGGCTGAAGCCGGTGCGCGAAGGCGGCTACATCACCGCCGGCAATGCGAGCCAGTTGTCGGACGGCGCCAGCGCCTGCGTGGTGATGAGCGCGAAGCTCGCCGAGAAGAAGGGGCTGAAGCCGCTCGGCACGTTCCGCGGCTTCGCGGTCGCGGGCTGCGAGCCGGACGAGATGGGCATCGGCCCGGTGTTCGCGGTGCCGAAGCTGTTGCAGCGCGCCGGCATGAAGATGGACGACATCGACCTGTGGGAGTTGAACGAGGCGTTCGCCTCGCAGGTGCTGTACTGCCGCGACCGGCTCGGCATCCCGCAGGACAAGCTCAACGTCGACGGCGGCTCGATCTCGATCGGCCATCCGTTCGGCATGAGCGGCGCGCGCATGACCGGCCACATCCTGATCGAAGGCCGCCGTCGCGGCGCCAGGCACGCGGTCGTCACCATGTGCATCGGCGGCGGTATGGGCGCGGCGGGGTTGTTTGAGATTCATTGATGCTGTCATCCCGGGGCCGCGCGAAACGCGGAGCCCGGGATCCATAGCCACGAACAAGGAATGACATGACGCCAGTGCCACATCGATCCGACTGGGGTTATGGATTCCGGGCTCGCCGCTGCGCGGCGCCCCGGAATGACAACCGAGAGACCGTTTCACGGAGGCACTGACATGGACCTTCGCTTCACACCGGAAGAGAACGCGTTCCGCGACGAGGTGCGTGCGTTCTTCAAGGAGAACCTGCCGGACGGCATCCGCAAGAAAGCCGCCGAGGGCATCCGCTACGTCAAGGACGACATCGTCACCTGGCAACGCACCCTGCACAAAAAGGGCTGGGCGGTGCCGCACTGGCCGAAGGAATGGGGCGGCACCGGCTGGAGCCCGGTGCAGCTCTACATCTTCAAGGAAGAGATGCAGCAGGCCCCTGCCCCCGAGCCGCTGCCGTTCGGCACCATGATGGTCGGGCCGGTGATCATCGCGTTCGGCCGCGAGGACCAGAAGAAGAAATATCTTCCGCGCATCGCCAACCTCGACGACTGGTGGTGCCAGGGCTTCTCCGAGCCCGGCGCCGGCTCCGACCTCGCCTCGCTGAAAACCAGCGCGAAACGCGAGGGCGACTTCTACATCGTGAACGGGCAGAAGACCTGGACGACCTCGGCGCAGTACGCCGACTGGATCTTCTGCCTGACGCGCACCGACCCATCCGCCAAGAAGCAGGAAGGCATCACGTTCCTGCTGATCGACATGAAGACGCCGGGCATCACGGTGCGGCCGATCCAGACGATCGACGGCAGCCATGAGGTCAACGAGGTCTTCCTCGACGACGTGAAGGTGCCGGTCGAGAACCGCATCTACGAGGAGAACAAGGGCTGGGACTGCGCCAAGTTCCTGCTCGGCAACGAGCGCAGCGGCATCGCGCGCGTCGGCGCCTCGAAAGCGCAGATCCGCCGCCTGAAAGAGATCGCCAGGATGGAGCGCATCGGCGACAAGCCGCTGATCGAGGACGAGCGCTTCGCCATGAAGATCGCGGCGATCGAGGTGGAGCTCAAGGCGCTGGAAATGACCCAGCTGCGCGTCGTCGCGGCCGAGCGCAACCGCAAGGGCAACAAGCCGGATCCCGCGTCGTCGATCCTCAAGATCAAGGGCTCGGAGATCCAGCAGGGCATCTCGGAACTGCTGATGGAGGCGATCGGGCCCTACGCGCTGCCGGACCAGTTCCGCCACAACGACGACGACCGCTGGAACGAGCCGCCGGTCGGCCCGGACTACGGCGCGCCGCTCGCGCCGCAATACTTCAACTGGCGCAAGATCTCGATCTACGGCGGCTCGAACGAGATCCAGAAGAACATCATCGCAAAGGCGATATTGGGATTGTAACGCTCTCCGTCGTTCCGGGGCGCCGCGAAGGCGGCGGGCCCGGAATCCATAACCACGACTGGTTCTTGAATCACCGGCACGTGGTTATGGATTCCGGCCTCTCGCCAAGCGCGTCGCAGACGCGCCTAAGCGCGCGCCTGGCTCGCCCGCAATGACGGCAACGTGGGATGAAAAATGGACTTCGAACTTTCGGAAGAACAGCGCCTGCTGAAAGACAGCGTCGAGCGGCTGACCACGCAGCGCTACGACTTCGAGGCGCGCAGGAAATACATGAAGGACGCCGACGGCTGGAGCCGCGCGCTGTGGAAGCAGTATGTGGACCTCGGCCTCACCGCGCTCCCGTTCGCCGAGGAGCACGGCGGAATCGGCGGCGGGCCGGTCGAGACCATGATCGTGATGGAGGCGTTCGGGCGCGCACTGGCGCTGGAGCCGTATTTCGCGTCCGTCATCCTCGGCGGCGGCTTCGTGAGGCTCGGCGCAAGCGAGGCGATGCGCAACGATGTCCTGCCGCAGGTCGCGGCCGGCGAGACGCTGCTCGCCTTCGCGCATATCGAACGGCAGGCGCGCTACGACCTCGCCGACGTGGCGGCGACCGCGAAGAAGGACGGCGCCGGCTACATCCTCAACGGCGAGAAAAGCCTCAGCATTCACGGCGACGTCGCCGACAAGATCGTGGTGTCGGCGCGCATCTCCGGCGACCAGCGATCGAAGAACGGCATCGGCCTGTTCCTGGTCGACGCGAAGGCCGACGGCGTCTCGCGCCGCGGCTATCCGACGATGGACGGCCTGCGCGCCGCCGAGGTGTCGCTGTCGAACGTGAAGGTCGCCGCCGACGCCGCGATCGGCGAACCCGGCAACGGCTACCCGCTGATCGAGCGGGTGGGCGACATCGCGATCGCGGCACTGGCGGCGGAGGCGGTCGGCGCGATGAGCGCGATGCACGAGATCACGGTCGACTTCCTCAAGCAGCGCAAGCAGTTCGGCGTACCGATCGGCAATTTCCAGGTGCTGCAGCATCGCGCCGGCGACATGCTGATCGCGCTCGAACAGGCGCGCTCGATGGCGATGCTCGCCACCATGATGACCGAGGAAACAAATGCCGAGGAGCGGCGCAAGTCGATCTCCGCCGCCAAGGTGCAGATCGGCCGCTCGGCCAAGATCGTCGGCCAGTCCGCGATCCAGCTGCATGGCGGCATCGGCATGACGATGGAGTACAAGGTCGGCCACTACTTCAAGCGCGTCACCATGATCGATACCATGTTCGGCGATGCCGACTATCATCTGACGACGCTCGCCCGCATGGGCGGCGTGATCACACCGCGCTAATCAACCAAGAACAATACGGGAGAGTTTCATGGCCATTCCGGTGCTGCCGCCGCCCAGCGCGAAGGCTGTCGAGCTCGGCGAGCGCGTGAAGGCGTTCCTCGAGGAGCACATCATCCCGGCCGAGCACGTCTATCACCGCCAGCTCGACGAGGGCCCGGACCGCTGGACCGTCCCGCCGGTCATGGACGAGCTGAAGGCGAAGGCGAAGAAAGCCGGGCTGTGGAATCTCTTTTTGCCGAAGAAGCACTTCCCGGATTCGCTGACCAATCTCGAATACGCCAGCATCTGCGAAACCATGGGCCGCTCGCCGATCGGCGGCGAGCCGTTCAACTGCTCGGCGCCCGACACCGGCAACATGGAGACGCTGATCCTCTACGCCACGGCGGAGCAGAAGAAGCAGTGGCTCGAGCCGCTGATGTCGGGCGAGATCCGCTCGGCCTTTGCGATGACCGAGCCGGCGGTCGCCTCGTCGGACGCGACCAACATCCGCTCCTCGATCAAGCGCGACGGTGACAGTTACGTGATCAACGGACGCAAGTGGTGGACCTCCGGCGCGCCGGACAAGCGCTGCAAGATCATGATCTTCATGGGGCAGACCGATCCGGGCGCGGAGTCGTCGCACAAGCGCCAGTCGATGGTGCTGGTGCCGATGGATACGCCCGGCGTCACGATGATGCGCTCGCTCAGCGTGATGGGCTATGACGACGCGCCGCACGGGCATGGCGAGGTCGACTTCAAGGACGTGCGCGTGCCGGCCTCGAACATCCTGCTCGGCGAAGGCCGCGGCTTCGAGATCGCGCAAGGCCGCCTCGGGCCCGGGCGCATCCATCACTGCATGCGCACCATCGGGCTCGCCGAGCGCACGCTGGAATCGATGTGCCAGCGCGCGATGTCGCGCACCGCGTTCGGCAAGACCATCGCCGAGCAGGGCGTGACGCGGCAGTGGATCGCCGAGTTGCGCATGGAGATCGACCAGTCGCGCCTGCTGACGCTTTACGCCGCGCACATGATGGACACGGTCGGCAACAAGGAAGCGCGCCGTGAGATCGCGATGATCAAGGTGGTGGCGCCGAAGATGGCGCAGAAGCTGGTCGATCGCGCCATCCAGGTGCACGGCGCCGGCGGCGTGTCGCAGGACTTCCCGCTCGCCTACGCCTATGCGCGCACGCGCACGATGCGCATCGTGGACGGGCCGGACGCGGTGCACGAGGAAGCGGTCGCGCGGCTCGAGCTGCGCAAGTATCAGGATCAGAGCCAGAAGAAGCGATAGCTCCCCGCCCTCTTTTTCTTTTCCTCAGCGGCACCGGTCGTCGTCGATGCGCCCTCTCCCCTTGAGGGAGAGGGCATCTCCGCTTTCTCAGCAACATAGGTCGGGTGAGGGGTACCCCTCACCCATTCGAGTCCGTTGAGATGTCGGAGTAGCCCTCTCCCTCAAGGGGAGAGGGCACAACAACGGGCAGCGGCGCCAGCTGCGCCTGTGTCAAGCAATCGTCACCCCGCCGTCCGCCACGATCACCTGCCCGGTGATGAAGCTCGATCCCGGGCCGGCGAGGAACGCCGCCACCGGGCCGATCTCGTCCGGCATGCCGATGCGGCGCAGCGGCGTTGCGGCATTGCGCTTCGCCACCATCGCCTCGTTCTCCCACAGCGCCTTGGCAAAGTCGGTCTTGACGAGGCCCGGCGCGACGCAATTCACCCGCACGTTCTTCGGGCCCCACTCGCAGGCGAGGTTGCGCGCAAGCGCGAAGTCGGCGGCTTTCGAGATGCCGTAGGCACCCAGGATCTCCGTGCCGCGGATGCCGCCGATCGACGAGATGATGATCACCGAGCCGCCGCCGCGTGACACCATGTGGGGAATCGCAAGATTGCAGAGCCACAGGTTGCTCTTGATGTTCGACGCCATGATCTTGTCGAACGCCTCGTCGCTGATTCCGGCGAGCGGGCCGTAATACGGATTGACCGCGGCGTTGCACACGAGGATATCGACACCGCCATATTGCTTCACTGTGCCGGCGACGAGCGCCTCGACCTCGGTCTTGCGCGAGATGTTGCACGGGATGACGGTCGCGTCGCCGCCGCTCTGCTTGATGCCCGCCGCCACCTCCTCGCAGGCGTCGGCCTTGCGGCTGGAGACCACCACCTTCGCGCCGAGCGAAGCGCAGCACTCGGCGATCGCGCGGCCGATGCCGCGGCTCGAGCCGGTGATGATCGCGACCTTGTTGTCGAGCCGGAACGGCGAGGTCATGGCGTTCTCCCCTTTGCCTGGGGAGAATGATGCACGCCTGATGCGTCGCGACAAGGCGCGAGGTTCCGCGAGGCGGAAGCAGTTAGCCCTCACCCTGAGGAGCGCGAAGCGCGTCTCGAAGGGCGAGGGCGCTTGCACGAGCTCGCGGCCATCCTTCGAGACGCCCGCTGCGCGGGCTCCTCAGGATGAGGATGGAGCGTGCTGCGCGGAAGTTATTCCAGCTCGCGCAACTCCTGCAGCATGGTCGGCAGAAGCTCGCTCACGGTCGGATGGATGTGCGTCGCGCGCGCCATCACGCTGTACGGCGCTTTCGCACACATCTGGTCGAGGATCGTGTGCACGATCTCGTCGCCGTTGAGACCGAGCAGCGCCGCGCCGAGGAACTGTTTCGTTTCCTTGTCGACCAGGATCTTCATGAAGCCGCTGGTTTCGCCCTTCTCGAAGGCGCGGCTCACGTCCTCCATCGGCATGGTGGCGATCAGCGCGGGACGGCCCGACTTGCGCACCTCCGCCTCGGTCATGCCGCAACGGCCGAGCGGCGGATCGGTGTAGAGCGCGTAAGCCGTGATGCGGTCGGTCACGCGGCGGTCCTCGCCGTCGAGCAGGTTTGCCGCCACGATCTCGAAGTCGTTGTAGGCGGTGTGCGTGAACGCACCGCGCCCGTTGCAGTCGCCGAGCGCGAAGATGCCGTCCACGCTGGTGCGCAGCCGGTCGTCGACCGTGATGAAGCCGCGCGCGTCGGTCGCGACACCGGCTCGGTCGAGGCCGAGATCGTCGGTGTTCGGCCGCCGTCCGACCGCGAGCAGCAGATGCGAGCCCACGATCTGCGGCGCGCCCTCGGTGCAATCGACGTTCACCGCGATGCCGTTCGGATGCCTGGCGACCGACAGGCAGGTCGCATTCAGGCGCAGCTCGATCCCTTCGGCTTCGAGCACGTCCGCCACGCCCATCGAGACCTCCTCGTCCTCGCGCGCGATCAGCCGCGGCGCCATCTCGATGACGGTGACCTTGCTGCCGAAGCGCCGATAGGCCTGCGCGAACTCGAGCCCGATATAGCTGCCGCCGACGATGATCAGGTGCCCGGGCAGGACATCGACGTCCATCATGCTCGAGTTGGTCAGATAAGCCACCTGGTCAAGGCCGGGCATCGGCGGCAGGCTGGCGCGGCCGCCGACATTGATGAAGATCTGCGGCGCGCTCAGCACTGTCTCGCCGACCTGCACCTCGTTCGGCGACACGAAGCGCCCGTGGCCCTGATAGACCGTGCAGCCCTCGAGCGACTTGAGCGAGCGTTCCACGCCGTTGCGCGAGGGCGCGACGATCGCGTCCTTGCGCGCCTTCACGGCCTTCATGTCGACGCTGATCGGCCCATCGATGGTGACGCCGTAGTCGGCGTGGCGCCGCGCCAGATGCGCCGCATAGGCGCTGGCGACCAGCGCCTTGGTGGGAGTGCAGCCGGTGTTCACGCAGGTGCCGCCGAAATGCTTGCGCTCGATCACCGCGACCTTGCGGCCGGCGGCGGCGAGGCGCCGCACCAGCGACGGCCCGGCCTGGCCGGTGCCGATCACGATGGCGTCGAAGCGGGGATTGGCGCGTGTTCCTTCCATGGCTCTAATGTCTGCCCATCGCGCATCAAAAGCGAATAACATCCGTTCAGTTCGGCGTCACTTTCGGATAACGTTCGGTTGAAGACCAGGCGAGGGAGAGGTTTCATGCGTGCATGGATTGCGGCCGCAGTCGCGCTGATGCTGGCGCCGATGAGCGCGCAGGCGCAAAAGCCCGAGGTGACCAAGGTGCATCTCGGGGTCGGCGGCAAGACCTCGCTGTATTACCTGCCCCTGACTGTCACGGAGCGGCTCGGCTACTTCAAGGAAGCCGGGCTCGACGTCGAGATCTCGGACTTCCAGGGCGGCGCCAAGTCGCTGCAGGCGCTGATGGGCGGCAGCGTCGAGGTCGTCACCGGCTCGTTCGACCACACCATCCAGATGCAGGCCAAGGGCCAGCCGGTGGTCGCGCTGGTGCAGCTCGGCCGCATCCCCGGCTTCGCGCTCGCGCTGCGCAAGGAGAAGGCCGACGCCTACAAGAGCCCGAAGGACCTCAAAGGCATGAAGATCGGCGTCACGGCGCCCGGCTCGAGCACGCATTTCATGGTGCTGTACATGATGGCGCAGGCGGGGCTGAAGCCCGAGGATGCCTCGTTCATCGGCACCGGCTCGGGCAACACCGTCGTGGCGGCGGTGAAGCGCGGCGAGGTGGATGCCATCTCGAACGCCGATCCGATGATCAACATCCTGGAGCGCGACGGCGCGGTGAAGATCGTCGCCGATACGCGCACCCTGGAGGGCACCAAGGCGGTCTACGGCGGGCCCTACCCCGCCGCCGTGCTCTACTCATCGGCCGCGTTCATCGACAAGAATCCCAACACCGTGCAGGCGCTGGTGAGCGCCTTCGTGCGCGGGCTGAAATGGGTGCAGAGCCATTCGCCGGAGGAGATCGCCAAGGTGATGCCGGAGGAATACGCGCTCGGCGACAAGGCGATCTTCATCCAGTCGATCAAGACCAACCTGCCGGCCTATTCGCCCGACGGGCGCTTCACCCGCGAAGCCGCCGAGACCGCCTACAAGGTGCTGAAGGCGTTCGATCCGAACGTCCAGGGCGCGACGATCGATCTGGCCAAGACCTACACCGACCGGTTCGTCGACAAGGCGAATGCGGGGAATTAGGCGTACATCCGCTCATGCCCGCGAAAGCGGGCATCCAGGGCCAGGAACTCGATCAAAGAACTGCGTCCCCGCTTTCGCGGGGACGCGCGGGAATGTCATTCCATGTCTGACCTGACAAACACCTCCCCGATCCGCCTTTGCGTGATGCAGGGCGACGGCATCTCGCCGGAAATCATGGCGGCGAGCCTTCACGTCCTGCGCGCCGCGGCGGCGACGTGGCAGATCGCGTTCACGTTCGAGGAGGTCGAGGTCGGGCTCGGCCCGCTGAAGGCGCAGGGCACGACGTTTCCGGAGAGCGCGTTCGAAGCCGCCAAAGCAGCCGACGGCGTGATCCTGGGACCGGTGTCGCACAACGACTATCCCGCGGCCGACAAAGGCGGCATCAATCCGTCCGGCGCGCTGCGCAAGCGGCTCGATTTGTTCGCCAACATCCGCCCGGCGAAGACCCGCGTGGGCTTCCCGGCGCGCTGCGGCAAGCCGGTCGATCTGGTGGTGGTGCGCGAGAACACCGAAGGCTTCTACGCCGACCGCAACATGTTCCAGGGCGCCGGCGAGTTCATGCCGACGGCAGACGTCGCGCTCGCGGTGCGCAAGATCACGCGGCAGGCGTCGCTGCGTATTGCCGAGGAGGCATTCCGGCTCGCCACGCAGCGGCGCAAGCACGTCACGGTGGTGCACAAGGCGAACGTGCTGCGCGTCTCCGACGGGCTGTTCCTCGAGTGCACCCGCGCGGTCGCGGCGCGTTATCCGCAGGTGACATGCGAGGAGAAGATCATCGACGCGATGGCGGCGCTGCTGGTGCGCGACGCGAGCGCATTCGACGTGATCGTCACGACCAACATGTACGGCGATATCCTCTCCGATGAAGCCTCCGAGATCGCCGGCAGCCTCGGGCTCGCCGCGTCGGTCAATGCCGGCACCGGGCATGCGATGGCGCAGGCGCAGCACGGCTCGGCGCCCGACATCGCCGGGCAGGACAAGGCCAATCCCTCCTCGCTGATCGGCTCGGTCGCGATGCTGCTCGCCTGGCTCGGCGAGCGGCGGGACGACGCGCGGCTGCTGCAGGCCGCGGCCGGAATTGAGCGCGCGCTCGATGCCGTGATCGCGGTGCCGGGCTGGCGTACCGGCGATCTCGGCGGGCCGCTCGGCACCAAGGCGTTCGGCGAGAAGGTCGCGGCGGCGTTGAAGTAATCGCCGGCGGCTGTATTTGCGCCCTCTCCCCTTGAGGGAGAGGGCAGCTCCCATAGTTCGGCAAACAAGTCGGGTGAGGGGTACCCCTCACCCGTTCGCGTCCGTTGAGATGTCTGAGGTGCCCTCTCCCTCAAGGGGAGAGGGCGCATTAACGGGCATCGCGCTTGTGCCGAGAGTTACCCCGCCGGCACCGCCCACGGCCGCGTAGCCTTGTCCTTCGCGGCGAACGCCGCGATCTCGGTCTTGTACTGCGCGGTCAGGTCGAGATCGTCCCAGCCATTCAGCAGCCGCAGCTTGCGCGCCGGATCGATGCTGAACGGCACGACGTAGTTGCCGGACTTGATGGTTTGCTCCTCGAGATCGACCTCGGCGCGGCCGGTCTGCTCCGCGGCCGAGAGCAGCTTCTCGATGTCTTCCGCGGTGACGATCGCCGCCACCAGGCCGTTGTTGACCGCGTTGCCGGCGAAGATGTCGCCGAAGCTGGTCGCGACCACGCAACGGATGCCGTAATCGACCAGCGCGTAGACCGCCGCCTCGCGCGAGGACCCGACGCCGAAGTTCTTGCGCCCGATCAGCACGCTCGCGCCCTGGCGCGCCGGATCGTTGAGCGGAAACTCCGGCCGCAGATTGCCTTTGGCGTCGTAGCGCAGGTCGCGGAACAAGGTGTCGCCGAGGCCTTCCGCGCGCGGGACTTTCAGATAGCGCGCCGGGATCACCTGATCGGTGTCGACGTTGTCGCGCCGCAGCGAAACGGCGACGCCGTCCAGCTTCGTGAATGGCTGCATCTTGAAGTGCTGCTGCATCACAGCCTCCCGGCGAGCATCGGACGGACGTCGGCGAGATGCCCGTTCACGGCGGCCGCCGCCACCATCGCGGGCGACATCAGATGCGTGCGCGCACCCGGCCCCTGGCGGCCGCGGAAATTGCGGTTGGTGGTCGAGGCGCAGCGCTCGCCCGGCGGCACGATGTCGCCGTTGAGGCCGAGGCACATCGAGCAGCCGCTTTCCGCCCAGGTAAGGCCGGCCGCGGTGAAGATCTTGTCGAGGCCTTCCTGCTCGGCCTGATGCTTCACCAAAGTCGAGCCGGCCGAAACGAGGCCCGGGACCTTGGCGGTGCGGCCCGACAGCACCGCCGCCGCCGAGCGCAAATCCTCGATGCGCGCGTTGGTGCACGAGCCGATGAACACGCGATCGACGCGAATGTCGGTGAGCTTCTGGCGCGGCGAGAGGCCCATGTAGTCGAGCGCGCCCTGCATCTGCTGCGCGCGCGCCGGGTCGTCGAGCAGCGCCGGATCGGGCACCGCGCCATCGATCGGCAGCGTGTCCTCGGGACTGGTGCCCCACGTCACCACCGGCGCGATCGCGTTCGCGTCGAGCGACACCTCGGTGTCGAACTCGGCGTCCGGATCGCTCGGCAGCTGCTGCCACGCCGCGACCGCGCGATCGAACTCGGCGCCCTTCGGAGCGAACGGCTTGCCCTTCACATAGGCGAACGTGGTCTCGTCCGGCGCCACCATGCCGGTGCGCGCACCGGCTTCGATGGCGAGGTTGCACAGCGTGAGGCGCCCTTCCAGCGTCAGCGCGCGGATCGCGCGGCCGGCGTATTCCACCGCGTGGCCCTGCGCGCCATTGGTGCCGATCTTGGCGATGATCGAGAGCGCGATGTCCTTCGCGCCGATGCCGGGGCCGCATGTGCCGTCGACGGTGACGCGCATGCGTTTCGGCTTCTTCTGCCAGAAGGTCTGCGTCAGCAAGACGTGCGAGACTTCCGACGCGCCGATTCCGATCGCGATCGAGCCGAGCGCGCCGTGCGTCGCAGTGTGGCTGTCGCCGCAGACGATCAACAGGCCCGGAATGGTCAGCCCCTGCTCGGGCCCAACCACGTGCACGATGCCCTGGCGCGGGTCGTCGAGCCCCATCAGCAGGATGTTATGCTTGGCGGTGTTCTCCTGGATCTGCCGCACCATGTTGGCGAGCGAGGGATCGGCGATCGGGCGGTTGCGCGCATGCGTCGGCACGTAGTGGTCGGCGATGCCGAAGGTGAGGTCCGGCCGCGCGACCGTCTCGCCCCGCGCCTCGACCTTGTCGAAGCCCTGGAACGAGCCCTCGTGGACGTAATGCCGGTCCACCCACATCAGCGAGAGGCCGTTCTCGGCCTTCAGGACCTCGCGCGGCGCCCAGAGCTTGTCGAACAGCGTTAACGGCTGTGTCATTCGCGTTTCCTGCCCCATTCCTGCAGCCATTTACCGCCGCAAACGCGGCCACGTAAACCCCGCTAACCGTATGGGAGCCCGGCGGTTGATCGGTAGTTCCGCGTAGGTCACAAATGCGCCCGGCTTAGGTTGGTGCGTGCATGAAGGCGATCATTGTCGGCGCAGGCGTGGGCGGGCTGACCACCGCGTTGATGCTGCACGCACGCGGCATCGACTGCGAGGTGTACGAGCAGGCGGACGCGATCCGCGAGCTCGGCGTCGGCATCAACACGCTGCCGCACGCGATCAAGGAGCTGAAGGAGCTCGGCCTGCTCGAGCGGCTCGATGCGGTCGCGATCCGCACCTACGAGCTGTTCTACCTGAACCGCTTCGGCCAGGAGATCTGGCACGAGCTGCGCGGCACCGACGCAGGCTTCGACGTCCCGCAGTTCTCGATCCACCGCGGCCGGCTGCAGAACGTGATCTATCAGGCGGCGCGCGCGCGGCTCGGTGAGAGCCGCTTCCATCTTGGACATCGCCTCGGCTCGTTCCGGCAGGACGATAGCGGCGTCACCGCGTACTTCTTCGACCGCGGCGGCTCGCACCGCGCGACTGCGCGCGGCGACGTGCTGATCGGCGCCGACGGCATCCACTCGTTCGTGCGCGAGACGCTGTTTCCGAACGAAGGCCCGGCGCACTGGAACGGCACGATGCTATGGCGCGGCGCGGTCGACTGGCCGCAATTCCGCACCGGCCGCTCGATGGCGATCGCGGGCGGGATGGAGGCGAAGTTCGTGCTCTATCCGATCGCGGCCGGTACGGCGCCGGACCGGCGGCTGACCAACTGGGCCGTGATGGCGAAAGTCTCCCAGGGCGGTCCGCCGCCCGCCAGGGAAGACTGGTCGCGGCCGGGACGCTGGGAGGATCTGGGTCCGCTGCTGAAAAACTTCCGCCTGCCGTATGTCGATGTCAGCCACCTGATCGAGGCGACCGGCGAATTCTGGGAGTACCCGCTGTGCGACCGCGATCCGCTGCCGCGCTGGTCGCACGGGCGCGTCACGTTATTGGGCGATGCCGCGCATCCGATGTATCCAGTCGGCTCGAACGGCGCCTCGCAGGCGATCCTCGATGCGCGCGCGCTCGGCGACTGGCTCAAGCGCGCCGAGCATCCGATGCATGCTTTGTCGGCCTACGAGCAGGAGCGCCTGCCGCCGACCGCGCAGATCGTGCGCATGAACCGCAAAGGCGGTCCGGAAGGCGTGATCGACGCGATCGAGACGCTGGCGCCGGACGGCTTCAGCAACATCGACGACGTGCTCTCGTACGATCAGCGCATGGCGATCGTGCGCGGATATGCCAGTACGGCAGGCTTCGCGCAGGCGCAGGTGAACAAGGCGAGTGGTAGGTGATGGCTAATTGTGATAATTGACGCACTTGATACGCTGCAACAGACTGATCGTACTCGTCGATCAATACGCTATGGTGAAGTAAACTCGACCAAATTTGACATCGAAAACGGCTACATTCCCATGTATCACACATTTCTGAGCTATAATTCGAAGGATTATGATCAGGTCAAAATAATTTATGAATATCTCCATAATTCTGGTCTGAGTGTTTTTTTCGACAAGGTTTCACTGCCGTATGGCAAGCCATTTCAGGAGGAGATTGAGACTGCGTTGAGAGAGAGCGAGTCTATCTTGGTTATTATCGGCCCGAACGGCACAGGGCCTTGGCAGGATGAAGAGCAGTACGCTTTTCAGATGCTGGCAATCAATCCTATGAACAAGAAGCCCATAGTACCCGTATTGCTTCCCGGCACACAGATCGAATCATTGGAGCTTCCGCTCTTTCTAGCACGACGACAACGCTTCATGTTTAGAAAGGGACTTGACGATGCAAACGACCTTTTCGACCTCGTGCAAGCGATCCCGGCGACACAAGGCACCTCCGCTGATTTTGAACGACCATTGCTCCGAAGCGAACAGGACTCGCTGTTGCTTAGTAGCCTTTCATTTTACAATCGAGACTGGGAACCATATTATGAGCGCTGGAAAGACAATCTTCCGCTCGCGCCGATGTATGCTTTCCTTGCTGAGGTAAAACGAAAGGCTAAAGTCCCTAGCATTCTAGATGCCGGTTGCGGGCCTGGGCACCACGCGAATTATTTTTCGAAGGAGGGAGCTACCGTCACCGGGATCGATTTATGTAGGCCCTTCTTGGAGGTCGCCAAAAAGACAACCGTTGAGAACGCGCGATTCATTTCTGCTGATATGCGTGACCTACAGAAAATTTTTGCTGCAAGGAATATTTTTGACGGCGTCTGGGCTTGCGGCTCGTGCCTTCACACAGCGCGAGAAGCACTGGCGGCGCAAATCGATCAGTTTACGGCAGTATTGAAACCTGGTGGAATTTTAGGAATTTCTTTCCAGGTTGACGCGCCATCCGCGATACAAGACGACGGTCGTTTCTTTGAACGATACAGGGAAAAAGAGGTAGCCCAGATATTCGAGAAGCATCAGTATGAGGTCGTGAATATCAATACGCAAGTCAGCGCGAGAAGCACGCGCGATAAAAGAAAGGTAAAGCGCTGGTTCAATGTGACGGCAAAATTATACGCCGAAAAGGAGAGAATACGCCCTCGCCTGAAAGACGATGGTGTCTCCCTAAGTGCTTCCGCTTCATCTGCTGGAGGATGATGTCGCATCGGTGTCACGCAGGAACTCTCCGCATCGTAAGCGCTCATGAAAGCGCGAGATCGTGCGCGGTTACGCGAGCACGGCGGGCTTCGCGCAGGCGCAGGTGAACAAGGCGAAAGCCTGAACCCTACTTCGCCTCGCTCGCCTTGATCCCCGAACTCTCCACCAGCTTCGCCACGCGCGGCAGGTCGCTCGCGAACAGCTTTGCGTGCGCCGCCGGCGACATCTCGGCGTCGGGGAACGGCACGGTGCCGAGATCCTTCAGCTTCGCCAGCACGCCGGGATCGGACACCGCCTTGCGCAGCGCACCGTTGAGCGCGTCGACGATGTCCTTCGGCGTGCCCTTGGCGACATAGAGCCCGTGCCACATCGTGTAGCTCACCTCGGGCATGCCGAGCTCGGCCGTGGTCGGCACGTCCTTCAGCTGCTCGAGCCGCTGCGGCGAGGTCACCGCGATGCCGTGCAGCGCGCCGGACTGGACCTGCGTGATCGCGTTGGTGACCTGGTCCCACAACAGATCGACCTGCCCGCCGAGGAGATCCGTGATCGCCGGCGCCGAGCCGCGATAGGCAACGACGGTCGGCCTGAAGCCGAGCACGTCGCCCATCATCACGGCGCACAGGTGACTGTTGGTGCCGATGCCGCCATGCGCGAAGTTCGCCTTGACGCCCTGCTGCTTGATCCAGGCGACATGGTCCTTCGGTCCGCTGCCGGGAATCGACTTGCGGCCGATCAGCAGCATCGGCGCATTGTTGACCAGGCCGACCGGCTCGAACGCGGTCTGTGTGTCGTAGCGCAGGTTGTTGAACAGGCTGGGCGCCGCGAGCAGCGCGACGTGGTTGATCAGCACGGTCGAGCCGTCCGGCGCCGAACGCGCGACGCGGTCGTTGGCGATGGTGCTGCCGCCGCCGACCTGGTTCTCGATCAGGACGGTGCGGCCGAGCGCGCGCGACATCTGCTCGCCGACCAGGCGCGCCACCGTGTCGGTGCCGCCGCCGGCCGAGTACGGGACCACGATCGTCACGTTCTTGGTGATCGGCTGCGCCGCCACCGGCGCGGTCAATGCGGCCAGCAGAAAGCAAGCACTCGTCAGCGCGCGCCTACGATCGATCACGTCATCCTCCCTCGATCATTCTTGTTCGGGCAAGCTACGCCGCGGCACATCGCGGAGCAACGTCGCGGTTGACGCGGGCCGCGCGCGGCGCGAGCCTGCGGACAACATCGGGAGGACTGCATGCGCATCGACCGCCGCTCGGCGCTGATCGGCACCGCCGGACTGATCGGCCTGACGGCAAGCCGCGCATTCGCGCAGAGCCAGGGCGTGCCGCAGGCCGCCGCGAGCGCCGTCGCGGCCGCGCGCGCCGAGCACATGAAGCTTGCGGCCGCCTGCGACGCGCAGTTCGTCGGCCTGCCCTCCCCCACCGGGCCGCGCTCCGAAGTCGGCGGGCACCCATGCCAGGGCCTGTACTGGACACCGAAGGGCCAGCGCCCGCGCGTCGCGCTGATTGCCACGCACTACAACGTCGACTTCGCCGAGCATTACCTCGCGCCTTACCTGGCGACGCGCGGATACGGTTTTCTCGGCTGGAACACGCGCTATCGCGGCGCCGAAGACTTGTTCACGCTCGAGCACGCGCTGGTCGACATCGGCGCGGGGGTCAAATGGCTGCGCGACAACGGCGTCGAGCGCGTCGTGATCCTCGGCAATTCCGGCGGCGGGTCACTGATGGGCGCCTATCAGGCCGAGGCGACCGCGCCGACGCTGCATGCGGCGATGCAGGGCGCCGCGAACGCGGCGCTGGCGAATCTGCCGAAGACCGACCTGTACATTTCGCTCAATGCGCACTCGGGCCGCCCCGAGGTGCTGACCAACTGGCTCGATCCGTCGGTGACCGACGAGCGCGATCCGGTCGCGACCGACCCGTCGCTCAATATGTACGACAAGGAGCACGGCCCGCCCTATTCCGAGGACTTCGTCACGCGCTACCGCGCGGCGCAACGCGCGCGCAACCAGCGCATCACCGACTGGTGCAAGTCGGAACTGAAGCGGCTGAACGCGGCCGGCATCCCGGACTTTCTGTTCCGCTGTTCCGCGCCTGGGCCGATCTGCGGTTCATGGACGGGCGCATCGATCCGTCCGATCGCGTCACGCCGGGCTGCTATCGCGGCGATCCGGCGGTCGCGAACCGCGGTTTCGGGCTCGGACGCGCCTGCACGCTGCGCAGCTGGCTCTGCGATGTGGAGCCTGGAGACCTCGAAATGCCAGGGGCCGGAGCAACTCGCGAAATTCGCGATCCCGGCGCTGGTGATCCAGAGCCGCGCCGACCAGGGCGTCTTCCTGAGCGATGCACGGAAAATGTTCGAGGCGGTCGGCTCGCAGGACAAGACAGTCGAGCTGATCCCGGGCAATCACTATCTCGAGGACGGGCCGGACTATCGCCATCGCGCCGCGGCGATCATCGCGGATTGGCTGAAGACGCATGCCTGAGCTTGTGAGCCGCGCGCCCTTGTGTCACTGATCCGGAAAAATTCCGGGGGAGGATTTCATGGATCAGACACGCCGCCGCCATCTCGCACTGATCGGCGCCGCACTCGCCGCGCCGGCGCTGCCGCGCCTCGCTCACGCGCAGGCCTGGCCCGCGAAGCAACCGATCCGCGCCGTCATCCCGTTCACCGCGGGCAGCACGATCGACATCGTGGCGCGTATCGTGTTCGAGCCGTTGTCGCAGCAGCTCGGCCAGTCGATCATCGTGGAAAATCGCGGCGGCGCCGGCGGCACGATCGGCGCCGGCATGGTGGCGCGCGCCGATCCGGACGGCTACACGCTGCTCGCGCATTCCTCCGCGCATGTGGCGACGCCCGCGATCTATCCCAATGCACCGTATGATTCGGCGCGCGACTTCGTGGCTGTCGCGGCGCTCGGCTCATCGCCCAACATCGTGGTGATTGCGCCGGACAAAGGCTTCAAGACGCTGCACGAGCTGGTCGCCGCCGCCAAACAGAAGGCCGGCGCGATGACCTACGGCACCGCGGGCGTCGGCTCGTCGACGCATTTCTCGACCGAGCGCTTCCGTTTCAGCGCCGGCTTCGAGGGTGTCCACGTGCCATTCCGCGGCATGCCCGAAGTGCTGACCGAGGTGATGACCGGACGGGTGGACTTCTGCTTCTCCACCATCGCGTCGGCGCTGCCCTTCATCCGCGACGGCAAGCTTGTCGCACTTGCGGTCTCCACGCCGAAGCGCAGCTCCGCACTGCCCGACGTACCGACCACGCTCGAGCTCGGCTACGCGAATTCCGATTACACATTCTGGAACGGGCTGTTCGCGCCGGCGAAGACGCCGAGCGACATCGTCGAGCGGCTGCATCAGGAAGCGCAGAAGGCGGCCACCACGCCCGCCGTCAGGGAGAAGCTGGCGCAGCAGGGCATCGATCCGATGCCGATCACGGCGGCCGAGTTCGATACGCTGATCCGGAAAGAGATCGCGGAAAGCATTGCGCTGGTCAAGGCAGCCGGTATCAAGGTGAATTGACCCGGCAATTCGGCGGGAGAGTTGATGGATCACACACGCCGCCGGCATCTCGCTTTCATCGGCGCGGCGCTCAGCGCGCCCGCGCTGTCGCGCGCCGCATATGCGCAAGCCTGGCCGACGCGATCGATCCGCGTGATCATGCCGTTCTCGGCCGGCTCGACCGGCGACATCGTGGCGCGCATCGTGTGCGATCCGCTGTCGCAGCTGATCGGCCAGCCGGTGGTGGTGGAGAACCGCGTCGGCGCCGGCGGCACGATCGGCGCCGGAATGGTCGCGCGCGCCGAGCCTGACGGCTACACGCTGCTGGTCAATTCCTCGGCGCATGCGGCCGCGCCCGCGATCTACGCCAACGTGCCGTACGACACTGCGCGCGATTTCGCCGCGGTCGCGGCGCTCGGCTCCTCGCCCAACGTCACCGTGATCGCCCCGGACAAAGGCATCAAGACGCTGCAGGAGCTGGTCGCCGCCGCCAGGGTCAAGCCCGGAGGCTTGAGCTTCGCCACCGCCGGCGTCGGCTCGGCGACGCATTTCTCGACCGAGCGCTTCCGTCTGTCGGCCGGTTTCGCGGCGCTGCACGTTCCGTTCCGCGGCATGCCGGAGGCGCTGACCGAGGTGATGACCGGACGGGTCGACTTCTCCTGCTCGTCGATCTCGGCGGCGCTGCCGTTCATCCAGGATGGCAAGCTGCTCGCGCTTGCCGTCACCACGCCGCAGCGCGCATCCGCGCTGCCGAACGTGCCGACCTCGCTCGAGCTGGGTTACGCCAACTCCGACTACACGTTCTGGACCGGCATGTTCGCGCCGGCAAAGACGCCGCGCGACCTGATCGAGAAGCTGCACGCCGAGGTGCAGCGGGCGATCGCAATGCCGGGCGTGAAGGAGAAGCTTGCCATACAGGGCGTCGACCCGATGCCGGTCGGCGCCACCGCATTCGACGCGCAGGTGAAGGCCGAGGTCGAGAGCAACATCGCGCTCGCCAAGGCGGCGGGGATCAAGGCGAATTAGCGCGCGACCTCAACCGGCGGGACCGCGGTGCACGACGCGTGCGGCACGTCGCGCGCTCAGGTGACCGGACCCGGATTGAACAACGCGAGGGCGTTGTGCAGGCCCCATTGTTCCGCCCGCGTTCGTTGATCGCCGCTGGCGACCGCGAGAATGAGGCGAAACAGTTCCCAGCCCATGTCCTCGATGCTTGCCTCTCCGGTGGCGATGCGGCCCGCGTCGAGATCCATGAGATCATGCCATCGTCTTGCCAGATCGGTCCGCGTCGCAACCTTGATGACCGGGACTTCGGCCAGCCCGTAGGGAGTGCCCCGCCCGGTCGTGAAGACATGGATGTTCATGCCGGCGGCAAGTTGCAGCGTGCCGCAGATGAAGTCGCTCGCCGGCGTCGCGGCAAACAGAAGCCCCTTCTGCCGCGCGCGTTCTCCGGCCGGCACGACGCCTGCGATCGGCGCCGAGCCCGACTTCACGATCGATCCCATCGCCTTTTCGACGATGTTGGACAGGCCCCCTTTCTTGTTGCCGGGCGTCGTGTTCGCCGCACGATCAGCGGACCCATTGGCGAGGTACCGATCGTACCAATCCATCTCCCGAACGAGCGCTGTCGCAACGTCCGCATTGGCGGCGCGCGCGGTAAGCTGGTCGATACCGTCGCGGACCTCGGTCACCTCCGAGAACATGATGGTGGCGCCGGCCCGGACCAGCAGATCGGCGGCGAATCCGACAGCGGGGTTGGCGGTGACACCGGAAAACGCGTCGCTGCCGCCGCATTGCACGCCGACCACGAGATCGGCGGCAGGGCAGGTCTCGCGGCGGCGTGCGTCGAGTTCGGCGAGTTTCTCCTCCGCCATTCGCATGATCGATCCGATCATGGCCTCGAAGCCGACATTGGCTTCGTCCTGCAAGGTCACCAGACCGTAGCCGCGATCATCATTCGGTTTCGCCGGCAGCGTCCCTGCCGGCAGCAGGCGCTCCGGCTGCAGTTTCTCGCAACCGAGGCTGACCACCAGCGTGGCGCCGCACAGGTTGGGATTGAGGCTGATGTTGCGCAGCGTGCGGATCGGTACGGCCGCGCCGGGCGCATCTATCGCGACCCCGCAGCCGTAGGTGTGCTGCAACGGCACCACGCTGTCGACGTTGGGAAATCGCGGAAGCAGCTCGGCTTTGATGCGCCGCACCGCATGATCCACCACGCCGGCGACACACTGCACGGTGGTCGTGATCGCCAGGATGTTGCGTGTGGCGACCGACCCGTCTTTGTTGCGGAATCCCTCGAACGTGAAGCCCTCCAGGGGAGGCAGCGTTCCGCTGATGCGGGTGCCGACCGGCAGGTTCGCGAGGTCGGGAGGCGGCGGCATCGTCAATGCCGCTTCGTTGACCCAGCTGCCGGCGACAATGTCTTTCGCCGCATGACCGATCACGGTGTTGTAGCGGATGACGGGCTCGCCTTGCGCGATGTCGCTCAATGCAACCTTGTGGCCCTGCGGCACGGATGTCTTGAGGACCAGCCCGCATGGAAAACGCGATGCGGCGGGCAGGCCGCGGTCATTGACGACGATCGCGACATTGTCGCGACTGTCCATCCGGATGTAGCGCGGCTGCGCATTGCCGATCGCGGTCGTGCTCATTGTCTGTCCTGCCCTCCACCGGCTTGCCACGTTGGCACAACCCGATGCCGCCGTCGTCATGCCATGACGGAGCTTATTCCGCCGCCACGAACCAGTCGGCGATCTGCGCACCGGTCCAGAACAGCACGCCCTGGCGCGACGCCATCAGCTCGATCGCCTTGCGGAAGTGCTTCAGCCGGTGCGGAGCGCCCATGATGTAGGGATGCTGCACCAGCGCCATTACGCGCGCGCCGTCCGCCGCGTCCTCGTAGATCTGCTCGAACTGATCGCGCGCGCGGTCGAAATACTCCGAGGCCTTGTGGTGCTGGATCAGCATCATGGCGACGTCGTTGCATTCCTGCGTGTACGGCACGTTGAGGATCGGCTTGGTCCGGGTCTTCAGCCACGCCGGCTGGTCGTCGAGCACCCAGTCGCAGACGTAGTCGTAGCCTTCCTCCACCAGCAGGTCCGGCGTCTCCCAGGTTTCGGTGAGGCCGGGGCCAAGCCAGCCGCGCGGGGGCTTGCCGCAGGCTTGCGCGATCACCTCGCGGGTGCGGCGGATATCGGCGCGCTCGTCCTCCACCTTCTGCATGTTGCGCTGGGTGAAGCCGTGGCCGATGAACTCCCAGTTGCGCTCGTTCGCCGCCGCGACGATCTGCGGATAGGCGGCGATCGCCGCGCCGTTGATCGCGAGCGTCGCCGGTACGTTGAACTCGTCGAACACCTTGAGCATGCGCCAGAAGCCGACGCGGTTGCCGTATTCGTGCCAGGCCCAGTTCGGGATGTCAGGCGACGGCGCGCCGCCGGCCGGCGGGGTCAGCACCGTGCGCGGCATCGGGCGAGAGGATGTCCCACTCCTCGACGTTGACGATGCACCACACCACCATGCGGGCGCCGCCCGGCAGCTTCAGCGGTTTGCGTCCGGCGATCGGCGAATAGGCGATGCGTTCGGTCGGCAGCAGGCCGGGACGTTTGGTGTCGGTCATCGAGGTCGACTCGCGTGAGGGACAGACGGTGGTTCACTCCCTCCCCCGTTTACGGGGGAGGGTGGGGAGGGGGTTAGCAAAGCATCTGAACGCAGTGCCCCCTCCCTAACCCTCCCCCGCAAGCGGGGGAGGGAACGCACCGAGCTTGCGGCGCAGTCATCGCTTATTCCGCCGCCTTCTGCGCACCGGTCTGCGCCTGATACCAATCGAGGATCTGCTCGCCGTTCCAGTGCAGCACGCCGTCATGGCGCGCGACGTGGTCGTAGATCTGCTCGAGATACTTGATGCGGTGCGGTTGGCCCGAAATGTAGGGATGGATCGCGAGCGAGATGATCTTCGCGCGCCCGGCCCCTTCGGCATAGAGCCGGTCGAACTGGTCGATGGTGCGCTTCAACAGATAGTCGCTCTCGTGATGCTGCACGATCATCATCGGAATGTCATTGAGCTCGACCGAATACGGCAGGGTGACCAGCGGGCCTTGCGCGGTGCGGATCACGGTCGGCTCGTCGTCATAGACCCAGTCGCCGATGTATTTGACGCCGGCGGCGGCGAGCAATTCCGGCGTCTCGTAGGTTTCGGTGAGACCGGGCCCGAGCCAGCCGACCGGACGCTTGCCGGTGAACTTTTCCAGAATGCCCATGGAACGCGCGATCATGGCGGCCTGGTCCGGCTCCTTGTGGATCGGGCCCTGCTCGTAGGAATGGCCCATGAACTCCCAGCCGGCATCCTTCGCCTGTTGCGCCACCCGCGCGTAGTCCTCGCAGACGCGCGCATTGATCGAGAGCGTCGGGCGGATGTTCAGCCGCGCGAACAGGTCGAAGAAGCGCCACACCCCGACGCGCATGCCGTATTCGTGCCAGCTCCAGTTCGGCACGTCGGGCAGCATCGGCTGCCCGGTCGGGGCGGGCAGCACCTGACGCGCCATCGGCTTGCCGATGTCCCACACTTCCAGATTGACGATGGTCCAGAACACGATCCGCGCCCCGCCGGGCAGCCTCAGCGGGGGCCGGTCGACGATCGCCGAATAGTCGGCGCGCTCGCGCGGCAGCGTCGGATTGGACATTCACGCTCCCCATCGTCATGTCGGCGCGGGCTTGACCCGCGCATCCATCCTCTTACGAAGAGACGGCGAAAGAGTCACCGGGGTTTCCTCCATTGCGCATCCTGATCGTCGGCGCCGGCATCGGCGGACTTGCGGCCGCGCTCGCGCTGCTGCGCCGACGGCCACGATGTCGCGGTCTACGAGCAGGCGGCGGCGCTCGCCGAGCTCGGCGCCGGCGTGCAGATCTCGGCGAACGGCGCGCGCGTGCTGTTCGCGCTCGGGCTGGAAGGCGCGATCCGCAGCGTCTGGAGCGAGCCGGCCGGCAAGGAGATCCGGCTCTGGAACACGCGGCGAGACCTGGAAGCTGTTCGACCTCGGCGCGGAGTCGGTCGCGCGCTACGGCGCGCCCTATTTCATGATCCATCGCGCCGACCTGCACACGGCGCTGATCGACGCCGTGCGGGCGCTCAAGCCGGACGCGATCCGCCTTGGTGCGCGCGCGGCCGGCTTCGATGACGACGGAAACGCGATCACGCTGCAGCTGGCGAACGGCGAGCGCGTCACCGGCGACGCGCTGATCGGCGCCGACGGCGTGCACTCGCGCATCCGCAACATCCTCGCCGGTGACGACAAGGCCGAATTCACCGGCTGCATGGCGTGGCGCGGGCTGGTGCCGGTGGACAGGCTGCCCGCGCACATGCGGCGCAATGTCGGGGTGAACTGGGTCGGCCCGGGCGGGCATGTGATCAACTATTTCCTGCGCCGGGCTGAGATCTTCAACTTCGTCGGCATCGTGGAACGCGACTGGCGCGTCGAATCGTGGACCGAGCGCGGCACGCGCGCGGAGTGCGCCGCCGACTTTGCCGGCTGGAACGAGGACATCCAGGCGATCATCCGCAGCATCGCCGAGCCGTACAAGTGGGCGCTGCTCGGCCGCACGCCGCTGACCCGCTTCTCGCACGGCCGCGCAACGCTGCTCGGCGATGCCGCGCATCCGACGCTGCCGATGCTGGCGCAGGGCGCCAACATGGCGATCGAGGACGGCATGGTGCTGGCACGCTGCATCGCGGCCTACGCCGACGTCGCGACCGCGCTCGCACGCTACGACGCGGCGCGCGTCGAGCGCACCGCCAGGCTGGTGAGCGGCGCGAACGAGATGGCGAAGCGCTTCCACAATCCGGCGCTCGCCGATGCGGCGGGCGCCAAGGCCTACGTCGACGCGCAATGGAACGAGGAGGTGGTCAAGCAGCGCTACGACTGGATCTTCTCGTATGACGCAACCCGCGAGGCGGTGTGAGATGGTGAGCCGCCGCGAACTCGCCGCCGTCGTCGCGCTCTTCGCGCTGCTGTTCCTCGTGCCGGCGTGGCCGTGGCTCTCGGGCGCGGTGACGATCCCCTACGACGCGAAGTCGACGTTCTATCCGCCGGTCGCCTTCATGGCGCGCGCTTTCGCATCCGGCCAATCGCCGTTCTGGACGCCCGAGGTGTTCGGCGGCTGGCCGAACATCGCCGACCCGCAGTCGATGCTTGCCTCGCCACTGCACGTACTGCTCGCCGCCGTCAGCAGCGCGCCGGGCTTTCAGGCCAACGACGCGGTCGCGTTCGCCTACCTGTTCGCCGGCGGGCTCGGGATCATCCTGTTTTTCCGCGACCGCGGCTGGCACGCGGCGGGCGCGCTGGTGGCGGCGCTGGCGTTTGCGTTCGGCTGCTCGGCCAGCGCACGGCTGCAGCACATCGGGCAGGTGATCAGCCTCGCCTACTTGCCGATCGCACTGTTTCTGCTCGCGCGCGCGCTCGACCGGTCGTCGTGGCGCTACGGCGCGCTGGCCGGTGTCGCGGCGGCGCTGATCGTCACCGGGCGCGATCAGGTCGCGCTGCTGGAGATCTACGTGCTCGCCGGATTCGTGCTGGCGCACTGGTGCGGCCCGGGCTTTGCGGTGCGCCTGCGCGCCGGCATCAGGCCGCTGATCGCGGGCGGCATCGCGGGTGCGGTGATCGTCGCGCTGCCGGTGATCCTGACCGAGCTGCTGGCGCTCAATTCCAACCGCCCGGAATTCAGCTTCGTCGAAGCCGGGCGCGGCTCGCTGCATTACGCGCACCTGCTCTCGCTGATCTTTCCCGACCTGTTCGGCGCGATGGACCCGACCGTGGACTTCTGGGGCGCGGGCGGTTTCGCCTGGAACGAGCGCTTCGGCATGGCCGACCTGTTCCTCGCGCAGAACATGGGGCTCTTGTATGCGGGCGCCGTCGTGCCGCTGCTGCTGATCGTCGGCACGACGCGCGGCTGGCTGTGGTCACGCGAGATCCGCTTCTTCACCATCGCGGCGGTGCTGATCGCGTTCTATGCGTTCGGCTGGTACACGCCGGTGTTCCGCGGCATGTACGAGGTGATGCCGGGGGTGAAGCTGTTCCGCCGTCCGGCCGATGCGACCTTCGTGTTCGGCGCACTGGTGGCCGTGATGGCGGGCTATTGCGTGCACCGCTGGCTCGCAGGCGAACCTGCCGGCCGCGCGCCGCGCCGCGCCGAAAAGCTCATCTTCGCCACGATCGTAATCGCGACGCTGTGGCTCGCCGAAACCACCATCGGGGCGAACCGGGCAGTCACCCCGATCCTCACCGGGCTGTGCTTCGCGGCCGCCGCGGTCATGCTGCTGGTCTTCGTGCGCCGCCGCTCCGCGCTCGCCGCAACGGTGCTGCTCGGCGCGTTCATCACCGCCGACCTCGCCTTCAACAATGCGCCGCACGAATCGACCGGGCTGCCGCCCGCGGTCTACGACGCGCTGCACCCCGGCACGCGCAACGAGACCGTCGCGTTGATCCGCCAGCGCCTCGCCGCGCAGCAGCCGAACCATCGCGACCGCGTCGAGCTCATCGGCATCGGATATCACTGGCCGAATGTCTGCCTGATTCAAGGCTGCGAGCATGTGTTCGGGCACAATCCGCTGCGGCTGAGGTGGTTCTACGACGCGACGAAAGTCGGCGACACCGTCGCGGCGCCGGGCCAGCGGCCGTTCTCGCCGCTGTATCCGTCCTGGCGCTCGACCTTCGCCGACCTGTTCGGCCTGCGCCTGATCGCGACCGGCGTGCCGGCCGAGCAGATCGACAAGGCGCTGAAGCCGGGCGACCTGACGTTCGTCGCGCGCACCAGGGACGCCTACGTGTACGAGAACCCGCGCGCCCTGCCCCGCGTCATGCTCCTCGGCGATTGGAAGCTCGCAGATGTCGCCAAGCTCACCACCGAAGGCTGGCCGGCAAATGTCGATCCGTCAAAGACCGTGCTGCTGGACAAGCTGCCGCCAGTGCCGCCGCTATCGAGCTTGCGGACGGCCGGCACCGCGCGGCTCGCGCGCTACAGCAACACCGAGGTGACCATCGAGGTCGACTCACCGTCCGGCGCGATGCTGGTGCTCAACGACGTGTGGCATCCGTGGTGGCGCGCGACCGTTGACGGCAGCACGACCGAAATCTTCCGCGCCAACGCGATCTTCCGCGCCGTGCGAGTGCCGCCGGGCCGATCCACCGTGCGCTTCAGGTTCGAGCCGCTGCGCGGCGCGTGGGAGGAAATCCGCGCGCGGCTGCGCGGCCACAATGGTTAACAACTGGTTAATTTGTTGCGTTGCGGAAGTCGCGCTCCCCTGTAAATAACAGGGAAAGAACAGGCAAAACAGGGACGCCGGTCCGGACATCGCCAGCTTTTTGCAGATGCAACAGAACGGATTCTCGCGCAGGCGGATGCGCCGAACGACGACAGGCTCAGCGCCCCTTGAAGTCCCGAAACACCGTATCGGGCGCGCTGGTGTTGTGGCGTGATGGGACGAGCCGCCCGGCCCACACCTCGACCGCGCTGGCGCGGCGGAATTCCATGACCGGCGTGCGCTCCCAGCTCTGCGCGCCCTTCACGCGCCAGCCGAGATGCGCGACGTCATTGTTGATCTCGGTCACGAACATCGAGCGCAGCGCCGCGAACGGCACATCGCCGACCGGCGCATCGAGCGTCACGTCGAGCACCTGCTTGTCGGTGTCGAGCGTCTCGAGCCGCAAGGTCGCGCTGCCGCCGCGCGCGAAGTGCAGACGGAACGAGCGCGTGTTGGGATCGAACACCACCTCGCGGATATTGACGAAGGGCCGCTGGTCCAGCTCGACCGGCCCGACCAGGAACGAGGATCCGTAGGCGCTCCATTTCAGGTTCACCGGCGGCAGCGGACGCGCGCGCCAGTAGCCGTCCTGCGGATAGAGCACGAGCACTTCCTCGGCGCGATCCTGCGTACGGGTCCACAGCTGCAGCAGCTGCGCGCCGGTCTCGACCCTGTCGCCGACACGCACCGGCACGATCGTCTTGCGCCAGAAGTTCGGGATGGTGTGGCCGATCAACTGCCATTCGGCATTTTCGAAGATCGTGATGCGGCGCGGCTTCTCGGTGATGATCGGCGCCGCCGCGAGATCGGGACAATTGTGCAGGTCGAAGGCCGAGCGATCGACCACGATGGTGCCGATGTAGTTCGGGTGCACCGACTCGATCTTGAACCGGCGCACTTCGGGCGAGGCGAGCTTGAGATAGACGTTGTCCTTCTCGGCGCACAGCGTCGGCTCGCTCGCGTTCTGCACGTCGACCGCGACGTCGTCGGCCGCGAACGCGGCGCCCACCAGCAAGTAGAGCGCAACCGCAACACTAGCGCGTCGCATACACATCCCCGGAATTCGCTTCCATCGGCAGTCCGTCGAGCCAGTGCGCGATCGCCCCGGCGTCGATCCAGTCAGCATGCACCAGCATCTGGCTCTCGCCCAGCGCCGCATTGTAGCGGAGATAACCCAGCGCCGCGCAACGCTCGAGGCAGGCATGCGCGACGTCACGCTGAATCGTGGTGAATTCGAACGACAGCGCCGCGACCGGCTGCGTCAGCCCGGCGAGCGCCTCGGCCTCGAAGCCTTCGACGTCGATCTTGATGAACGCCGGCATGCCGTGTTTGGCGATCAGCGCGTCGAGCGTGGTCACCGCGACCATGACACGCTCGTCCCAGTTCTGCCCTTCCCAGCCCGGCGCACCCTGCGAAGCTCTGACGAATTCGCTGGAGGCCGTCGACACCGTCGGATTGTCGGTATTGATCCGCATCTCGATCTCGCCGGACGACGGCCCTGCCGCGACAGGTTCGAGCGAGACCATTCCGTCGCTGCCGTAGAGACGGCGCAGCGTGGGCACCAGCGACGGATTGGGCTCGCAGGCGACCACGCGCGCGCCAAGACGCCGAAACGCCGCGATGCGGTCGCCGACATGCGACCCGACATCGAACACGAGATCGTCCGGTTTCACGAAGCGGGCGTAAAGCGCGTCCATCGCGGCGTTGTCGCGCTGATCGTCATAGTAGATGCGCAGCGACCGTTCGATGCCGCGCCGCGTGCGCTCGTCGTCGGACATCAGAGCGTCCGCAGCGCGGCCGCCTCGATCGCGGGCAGCGCGAGCTTGCGCAGCGGCGCCGGCGGCGCATTCTCTTCCGGCAGCGCGCCGATGCCGGCGCGCATCAGCGCGCGGCCGACGGAGGGCCACGAGGAGATCACCGCAAGCGGAATCGACAGCGCGGGACCGGCCGCGATGAACAGCGCGTAGGGGATCGCCTGCGGCACCGTGACGGCGAGCACGAGGATGCAGCTCCAGCCGAGCAGCGTGTGCGGCCACAGTTGCCGCGCGGCATCGCTCCACGGCACCGAATGATCGTCGCGCGCCTGCCCGCCCCATCCGATGCGGCGGCCGAGCACGAGGCCGGCAAGGAACATGGTGTGGCCGAACCACATGATCGGCGACAGCATCAGGAAGAAGATCGTTTCGGTGATCGTGCTGAGCACGAACCGCGCTGCCCCGCCGAACAACTCGCGCAGCGCGGGCCGCGAGATGACGTCGAGCACGGTTGCGATCTTCGGCGCGAACCACATGATAAGGATGATCACGAACAGCGCGATCCCGGCGTCGGGGCGGATGAAATTCGCCGGGCCCTGGAATGCGACCGCGAGCGTGCCGAGCACCAGCAGCCCGATCCAGGCGGGCGAGCCGAGGAACATCAGCATCGCGAAGGCGATCTGGTAGCGGCTCACGGGCTTGAGCCCTTCCATCACCAGGAACGGCCAGTACTGCATGTTGCCCTGCGCCCAGCGCAGGTCGCGGCGGATGAATTCCGGGAGCGTGGGCGGGTTCTCTTCCCAGCTCGCGCCCTCCTCGGGCAGCACGCGCACCTCGTAGCCGGCGCGGCGCATCAGCACCGCCTCGATCTGATCGTGGCTGAGGATTTGCGTGCCGTCGGGCAGCGGCGGGATGTGGCAATGCGCGATGAACGGCGCGAGGCGAATGACCGCGTTGTGGCCCCAGTACGGGCCGCAGTCGCCCTGCCACCACGCGCTGCCGAGCGTGTAGGATCGCATGCCGAGCCGCATGCCGAACTGGAACACGCGCGCGAACGCGCTGGTCGACGGCAGGCCGACCACGAGGCTCTGCAGAATCCCGAGCTGGGGATCGACCTGCATGATGCGCACCATGCGCAGGATCGAGTCCGCGGTCTGGAACGAGTCCGCGTCGAGCGTGACGGCAAGATCGTAGTCGCCACCCCAGCGGGTGCAGAAATCGAAGATGTTGCCGGCCTTGAAGCCGGTATTGTCGGTGCGACGGCGGTAGGTCAGTGCGAGGCGTCCCTCCCACTTCGCCCGCAGGGCGGCGAAAAGCGGCTCCTCGGTCGCGGCGATCTCGGGGTAGTTGGTGTCGCTCAGGATGAAGACGTGGAATTGGCCTGCCACCCCGGCCGCCGCGATGCCGTCCATCATCGGCTCGATGTTGCGGATCACGCGCCCGGTATCCTCGTTGCGCACGCACCACAGGATCGCGGTCTTCGCGGTGATCGGCTCGTCGCCGGTCACGCGCGCCGAGACCGGCGTGACGGCCGCCACGGGGTTGGCCGAGCGCATGATGAAGAGCCCGAAGGTCGCGTTCCAGAAGCCGATCACCGACCAGGGCAGCGTGACCGCGAACAGCAGCACCAGAATGAGATCGATCACGCCGAAGCCGCCGGCCGAGAGCGCAAAGGAGAGGAGCCAGATCAGCCCCGCCATCGAGGCGAGCACCACCAGGGTGAAGACCACGCGGCGCGCGGTCAGGGGGTCGGAAGGCCGCGTGGCGGCGATGTTAAGGGTGCGGTCGGACATTGGGTGCTTTTCGAGCCTAAGCGGGATATAGCGGGCGGCGGGTTCAGGGTCCAATCGGGATGACGGCGACGGCGCAGGCGCTCTGGTATGTGGCACCCGGCAAGGTGGAAATCCGCGCCGAGCCGGTCGCGCCGCCAGCCGGCGGCGAGGTGCGCGTGCGCGCCGTCGCGAGCGCACTCAGCAGAGGCACCGAGCGGCTGGTCTTTGCGGGAGGCGTTCCGGAGAGCGAGTACGAGCGCATGCGCGCGCCATTCATGGGTGGTGCGTTTCCTTTTCCCGTCAAATATGGCTACGCGATGGTGGGCCGCGTCGAGGACGGCCCGCCCGGCTTAAAAGACCGCCTCGCTTTCGCGCTTTATCCGCACCAGACCGTGTTTAACCTTCCGGCACAAAATATCGTCCTGCTGCCCGACGGCCTGCCGGGAGAGCGCGCCGTGCTCGCCGCCAACATGGAGACGGCGCTCAATGCCGTCTGGGACGGCGCGCCGGGGCCGGCCGACCGGATCGCCGTGGTCGGCGCCGGTGTGCTCGGGCTGCTGGTCGCGCGGCTGTGCGCGCAGATGCCGGGCACCGCGGTGACCGTCGTCGATATCGATGCCGGGCGGGCGGCCATTGCCAAAGCCTTCGGCGCGGCTTTCGCCACGCCGGACCAGGCGCCGGGCGATTGCGATCTCGTGGTGCACACCAGCGCGTCGGGGGCCGGGCTTGCGACCGCGCTGCGCCTCGCCGGCGACGAGGCGGCGGTGCTGGAGCTCTCCTGGTACGGCGCCACGGACGTGAGCGTGCCGCTCGGCGATGTCTTCCATTCGCGGCGGCTGCGGCTGATCTCCAGCCAGGTCGGCAAGGTGGCGGCGAGCCGCCGGCCGCGCTGGGATTATCGCCGCCGTTTGACCGCCGCGCTCGACCTGCTGAAGGATCCCGTGTTCGACCAGCTGCTCGCCCCGCCCGTGTCCTTTGGCGACCTCCCCGCCGCCCTGCCCGGCATCCTCACCCCCGCGAGCGGCGTGCTGTGCCAGCTCATCCGCTATCCCAACTGACAAGGAGCATTTCGTGTACGCCGTCGAGGTTTCCGACCACATCATGATCGCCCACTCGTTCAAGGGCGAGGTTTTCGGCCCCGCGCAGGCGCTGCACGGCGCGACCTTCACGGTGGCGGTCGCCTTCATGTCCGAGAAGCTGGACCCCAACGGCATCGTCGTCGACATCGGCTGCGCGATCGACGTGCTGAAGGCGACGCTCAAGGTCGTCAACTACAAGAACCTCGACGACATCGCGGATTTCAAAGGCCAGAACACCACGACGGAATTCCTCACCCGCTGGGTGTTCGACCGCTTCGCCGAAGCCGTGAAGGCGGGCAAGCTCGGACGCGAGCCGCGTGAGCTCGCGGCGATCCGCGTGACGGTCGGCGAGTCGCCGAACGCGCGCGCCTGGCACGAGGCGCCCTTGTGGTGAGCGACTTCGTCTTCGCGATCCCGGGCGACCTCGATACGCCGACCGGCGGCTACATCTACGACAAGCGGATGATTGCCGAGCTGGGCGAGCTGGGCTGGCGCCCGGAGGTGCTCGGCCTCGGCGAGGGCTTCCCGAAGCCGAGTGCGCTGACGCGCGCGGCCGCCAAGGCGCATCTGTCCGATGTCCCGAAAGGCCGCCCGATCGTGATCGACGGGCTCGCGTTCGGCGTGCTGCCCGAAGCGGCGGCAGCGTTGCGCCAGACCCATCCGCTGATCGCGCTGGTGCATCACCCGCTGGCGCTGGAAACCGGGGTGACGCCGCAGGAGGCCGTCGGATTGCGCGAGAGCGAGCGCGCCGCGCTCGCCTGCACCGTCGGCGTGATCGTCACCAGTCCGGCGACGGCGCGCACCCTCGCGGCCGATTACGGCGTCAGCGCAGAGCGCATCACGGTCGCGCCGCCGGGCACCGATCGTCCAGAAGTCGTGCGTCGAAATAGCGCGGACGTTACACACCTGCTGGCGGTCG
Source organism: uncultured Alphaproteobacteria bacterium (assembly GCA_963839985.1). Classification (GTDB taxonomy): domain Bacteria; phylum Pseudomonadota; class Alphaproteobacteria; order Rhizobiales; family Xanthobacteraceae; genus PALSA-894. The sequence continues at coordinate 161,171 of CAWIXG010000011.1, forward strand.
GCGCCGTCGTCCCGCGCAAGGGTTACGACGTGCTCACCGCGGCGCTCGCCGAGCTGCTCGACCTGGCGTGGCGGCTTACCATCGTGGGCGATTGCTCGCGCGATCCCTCGACCGTGGCGCGGCTTCGCGCCGACATTGCGCGGCACAAGCTTGGACCGCGCGTCACCATCGAGGACGCGGTCCCGGCCACGCGCCTTGCCGCACTGTATGCCGCGTCGGACATTTTCGTGCTGCCGTCGCGCTATGAAGGCTTCGGCATGGCCTACGCGGAGGCGATCGCGTATGGCCTGCCGGTAATCGGCACCACCGCGGGGGCGATCCCCGATACCGTCCCGGCGGCGGCCGGCGTACTGGTGCCGCCGGACGATGCGGCGGCGCTCGCGGCGGCGCTGCGGCGCCTGATTGCGCAGCCCGAGGACCGTGACAAGCTTGCCGCCGGCGCCCGCGCCGCCGCGGCGGCGCTGCCGACCTGGCGCGGCTCGGCCGAACTGTTCGCACGCGCCATCGAGAGGGTGTCATGAGCGGATTCTCCTCAAGCTGGCTTGCGCTGCGCGAGCCGTACGACCGGCGCGCGCGCAACGGCGCGGTCCTCGAGGCGGTGCGCGCCTGGGCCGCCGGACGCATGTCGGTTGCGGTGGTCGACCTCGCCTGCGGGCTCGGCTCGACATTGCGCGGCGTCACCGAAAGCCTGCCGCGGCGGCAAAGCTGGCGGCTGACCGACAACGACCTGAGCCTGCTCGCACGCGCCAGCGACCTCGCCCGCCCGCCCGACCTGACGGTGACCGCCGTCCCGGTCGACCTCGCGCGCGACCTCGAGGCGGCGCTCGACGGCCCGGTCGAGCTCATCACCACCTCGGCGCTGCTCGACCTGGTGTCGCACGACTGGCTCGACCGGCTGGTGACCGAGACCGCCGCGCGGCGGCTGCCGATCTATGCGGCGCTGAGCTATGACGGCCTGGCGACGCTCGAGCCGGCCGATCCATTCGACGGCGCCGTGATCGACGCGGTCAACCGGCACCAGCAGCGCGACAAGGGGTTCGGCCCGGCGCTCGGTCCCGACGCCGCGGCGACCGCGCCGGAACGCTTCGAGTCGGTCGGCTACCAGATCGTGCAGGGCTCATCGGATTGGGTTTTCGGGCCGAAAGACACCGAAATCCAGACCGAGGTGCTGACCGGCTGGGCGGTCGCGGCGCGCGAGACCAACCCGGCCGCGATCGGCGAGATCATCAACTGGCTGGCGCGGCGGCGCGACCATATCGCGGCCGGCCGCTCGATGATGCGGGTCGGTCACGTCGATTTCTTCGCCCGCCCGACCGGGACGCGCTGAGCCGACAAGTCGCAATCGAGCAGGACTTCCTCGCCGATCAGATGCGCCCGCATCGGCGCGCGCAGCGCCTGGTCGGCGGTCGCGATCGGTTTGAGCGTGACGCCCGCCTGGCCGGCGCCCAGCATGATCGGCGCGACCATCACATGCAGGCGGTCGAGGCATCCGGCCGCGATGAAGCGCGATACCGTGTGCGCGCCGCCTTCGACCAGGATGTGGCCAAAGCCGCGTTCGGCGAGCGCGGCAAGGATCGCGGCCGGTGCGATTTCCCCGCCCTGCGCGGCGACCGGTACGATCTCGACGCCGGCGGGCAGCGACGGCGTCACCCCGTCGGCGACGATGACGAGCCTGCGGACACCGTCGTCGCCGAGCACCTTTGCGGACGGCGACAGGCGCCCGCGCGGATCGAGCACGATGCGGGCCGGGCTCGAGCCCGCGCAACGGCGGACCGTGAGCAACGGGTCGTCGGCGACCGCCGTCCCGATGCCGATGAGCACCGCATCGACCAGCGCGCGCAGCCGGTGCAGGTGCGCAAGACCGGCCGGGCCGTTGATATACTTGGAATGGCCGGTGACGGTCGCGATGCGGCCGTCGATCGACTGACCGATCTGGCCGACGACCACGAGGCCGTCGACCGTCCCCCGCCGCAGCGGCCCAAATCGTGCTTCCCAAGGGTCCGGCAAAGGCGCCGCGGAGGTCCGAAAATTGCCTGGAACTTTCTGCCAGTCGCCTGCGTTACCGCTCGCGTTATCAGGCTCGACTGCATCGGTCATGTTTTCGCGCCCGGCTTCGCCAGCAAAATGAAGAGGTCAACTTACAGATCAATGATCTTCGGTGATTAACGGCCGTTCAGGGAACTGGGACTTCATCCTGCCACACTATTCTGATACGCAGAACCTTGAAGGCCGAAGAACAAAAATGGAATAACACTGTAGTTCGCGGTTTTCACCCTGTCATATGGAATCCTCACGGGACATGAGTAAACAAAAGAACGGGAACGGACACGCGGGGAGCGCCGTGTTCGGATCGCCGGAGCGTGTGCTGGTCAGACGCGCACTGGCCGAGTTCCGCAGCAATCGGCCGGTGGTGTTCGCCTCCCAGGATGGCAAGTTCCACGTCGCACTTCCGGTGGATCGCCTGGACGCCGCGCGCCTGAATGCCTTCGAACATCTCTGCGCGCCGGCAAAGCCGATGCTCGTGGTGACGGCGCGACGTGCGCGCGCGCTCGGCCTCGAGCCGACCGGTCCGATGTCGCTCGCGCTGCCGCCGGTCGGCGGCGCGGAAGCGATCCTGTCGCTCGTCGAGGATGCGCATTCCGACGAGACCGTGGAGGTCGACAGTCCGACACACAGCAGCGCGGCGGCCGCAGTCGAGCTCGCGAAGATCGCGCAATGCCTGCCCGCAATTCTTCTGGCCGAGATCGCGCCGACCACGGGCGCGATGGTCGAGCCGCCGCTGGTCACCGTCGCGGCCGATGCAGTGATGAAATTCGGACGCGCCGACTTGCATTCGCTCGAGATCGCCAGCGAAGCGCGCGTGCCGCTGCATGGCGGAATCCCGACTCGCTTCGTCGTGTTCCGCGATTCGATCGGCGGCGGATCGGTGGCGGTCATCGTCGGCGAGCCCGACCTGTCCAAGCCGGTGCCGGTGCGGTTGCACTCGGCATGTCTCACCGGCGACGTGTTCGGATCGAGCCGCTGCGACTGCGGCGACCAGCTTCGCCTTGCGACCAAGCGGCTGAACGAGGAAGGCGGCGGCATCGTCCTTTACCTCGAGCAGGAAGGCCGCGGCCTCGGGCTCGCGAACAAGATGCGCGCCTACGCGCTGCAGGATGAAGGCCTCGACACGGTCGACGCCAACACCACGCTCGGCTTCGACGACGACGAGCGCGACTACGGCGTCGCGGCCCGCATGCTGAAGAAGCTCGGCTGTAACCGGGTCTACCTGATGACCAACAATCCGGCGAAGCTCGACGGTTTGAGCGGGCTCGGCATCGACGTGGTCGGACGCGTGCCGCTCCACGCACCGATCAACCAGCACAACCGCCGCTACATGACCGCCAAGGCCATGCGCGCCGGCCACAAGCTCGATCATCTGATCGCTGCGCTCGCCGAAAGCGGCGAGATGCAGGGCGCCGTACGCGCCGCCGAAGAGGTCCGCTGACGCGGCAGCCCGCGCCGCGCAACGCACCGTCCGATCTTTTCTCTTCGACCAGCGCGCCCGCAAGTTGCGGGCGCGTTGCCGTTCGGGCGCGCCGCAGCGCGCGCATCGCGTTGGAATAACGACCATTTCGGCGACCGCTGCGATCGATCAATGTTTCGCTGACGCCTGAACGCCGTCCTAACCATGATGCTCGGGTTCGACGTTGCGGAAGGCATTTTCACCGTTTGTAGAGCCTGGCCGGGTAAGCAGAAAACACGAGGTTGGATCGGGGAACTCCGCACCTCCGCACCTTTTTTTTTCGGATCGGATGCATGGCGTTCGAGGTCAACACACTCTTCCTGCTCACCATCGACGTGGAGGCGATCCTCGGTCTCCTGCTGCTGCTGGTGTGGGTGCAGAACACACGGGTGACCGCGGTCGCCTGGTGGGCCTGCGCGCACCTGATGCGCTCCGCCTCGGTCATGCTCTACGGCCTTTACGGCTCGGTGCCGGACCTCATCTCGATCGATCTCTCCAACGTGATCCTGTTCTCGGCGTTCGGCGTGACCTGGAACGGTGCGCGCGTGTTCAACGGACGCGCCGCGCTGCCCGGATCGCTGATCGCCGGCGCCGCCCTTTGGCTGTTCGCCTCGCAATGGCCGGGCTTCGAGACCGGCGCGGAGTCGCGCGGCCAGCTCTCCTCGATGATCATCGCGGCCTATATCTGGCTCACCGCCTACGAGTTCTGGCGCGGCCGCAGCGAGCCGCTGGTGTCACGCTGGCCGGCGATCGTGCTGTTCGTCACGCACGGCGCGATGTTCCTGCTGCGCACGCCGCTCAATTCCTTCCTGCACGGCAAGGATGGCGATCACATCCTGGCCAACGCATGGCTGAGCGTGCTCAGCCTCGAAGCATTCCTGATGACGATCGCGACCGCCTTCATTCTGCTCGCGATGTCGAAGGAGCGCACCGAGCTGCGCCACAAGACCGCCGCGATGACCGATCCGCTGACCGGGCTGCTCAATCGCCGCGCCTTCCTGCAGGACGCCGAGGCGCTGCTGCAGCAGCAGATCTCGCGCGACCGCCCGATCGGCGTGCTGCTGGTCGATCTCGACCATTTCAAGTCGATCAACGACCGCTTCGGCCATGCGGCGGGCGACAAGGTGCTGCAGATCTTCGCCAAGGTCACGCAGTCGAACTTGCGCCAGACCGACCTGGTCGGGCGGCTCGGCGGCGAGGAGTTCACCGTCGTGCTCGCCGACGCGAGCGTCGACAATGCCTATGTGGTGGCGGACCGGCTGCGCAATGCGTTCGCGGTCGCGGCCGCGGTGGTCGACGGGCATGCGTTGCACGCGACCGCAAGCATCGGCGTGTCGGTGATCGTCGATCCGGGCCAGGATCTCGCCAAGCTCATCACGCTCGCCGATCAGGCGCTCTATCTCGCCAAGGCGCGCGGCCGCAACCGCGTCGAGGTTGCGCCGCTCGGGATCGGTCTCGACGACGACGTGCGCGGCGCGGCGCTGCCGCAGCAGAGCGCGGCGTAGGTCGCTGTCATCCCGGGCGAGCGGAGCGAGACCCGGGATCCACGACGCACACGATCAATCGGGTAAGATGGGTCCCGGCTCGCGCCGGGCTACGCCCGGCTTGGCCGGGATGACAGCGGAGTTGATCGCCGCCCACACCTTCGCGGGCGTCGCCGGCATGTCGAGATCGACGCCGCGGCCGTCCGGAATCGCATTGGCGATCGCGTTCATGATCGCCGCGATCGAGCCGGTTGTGCCGGCCTCGCCGACGCCCTTCACGCCGAGCGGGTTGGTGGTCGCCGGCGCATTGTGGTTCGCCTCCGCGACCGGCGGCATGTCTTCGGCGCGCGGCATCGCGTAATCCATGAACGTGCCGGCGACGAGTTGGCCGTTCGCATCGTCATAGACGGCGTTCTCCATCAGCGCCTGCCCGATACCCTGCGCGAGCCCACCCACGAGTTGGCCCACCACGAGGGTGTGGTCGAGCACCACGCCGGCATCGTCGACCGCCGCGTACGCGACGATCGCGACCACGCCGGTCTGCGGATCGATCTCCACCTCGGCGACGTGGCAGCCGTTCGGGAAGGTTTGCGGCGTCTCGGCGGTCGCCTTGGTGTCGAGCGTATCGCCCTTCTGCCGCAGGTGCGCCGCGACCTCGAACAGCGCGACGCGCCGGTCGGTGCCGACGACGGAAAAGTGCCCGTGGTCGTAGACGATGTCCGACTCGGCGGCCTCCAGCAGGCCGGATGCGACCGGCTTCGCCTTCTCCAGCATCAGCTCGACGGCGCGATAGAGCGCGCTGCCGACCGCCATGGTGGAGCGCGACCCGACCGAGGGATTGCCCTTCAGGTCGAGATTGCTGTCGCCATGGCGATGGACGATCTGAGTCACCGGGATGCCGAGCTTCGCGGCGATCAGGCGCGGGTAGATCGTGGCGTGGCCCTGGCCGGTGTTCTGCACGCCGATGCCGAGCACGAGACGGCCGTCCTCGAACAGCAGCGATGCGCTCTCGGTCGGCAGCGCGCCCGCATGCTCGAGGAAACACGAGATGCCGATCCCGCGCAGCCTGCCGCGGCGCAGGGAGTCGTGGCGGCGCGTCTTGAACGCGGCGTAGTGCGCGAGCGCCAGCGCCTTGTCGAGGATCGGCGCGAAATCGCCGGAGTCGTAGGTGGTGCCGACCGCGGTCTTGTACGGGATCTGTTTCGGCCCGATCAGGTTGCGGCGGCGCAGCTTGATCGGGTCGATGCCGGTGATGCGCGCAGCCTCGTCGACCAAGCGCTCCAGCGCGTAATTCGCCTCCGGCCGTCCGGCGCCCCGATAGGGCCCGGTCGGCACCGTGTTGGTGAACACGCAGCGCACGTCGACCTGGATGCGCGGGATCGCATACATGCCGGGGAAGCAGCGCGAGAAATTGTTGGTCTGGATGTGCGCGCCCGGGATGCCGAGATAGCCGCCCATCGCGGCGAGGTGCTTGACGCGCAGCGCGAGAAATTTCCCGCCGGCGTCGATCGCCAGTTCGACCTCGGTCACGGTGTCGCGCGCGTGCTGGTCCGACAGGAAGGACTCCGAGCGGGTCGCCATCCAGGCGACCGGCCGGCCGGTGAGCTTCGCGGCGACCAGCAGGCAGGGATATTCCGGATAGGCCGGCGTCTTCAGCCCGAACGCGCCGCCGACGTCCTCGGTGATGACGCGCAGCTTTTCACGCGGAAACCCCGTGATTGCCGCGAGCTGATCGCGCTGCGGGCCCGCGCCCTGCGAGCACGAGCGCAGCGTGTAGGACTCCGTCGCGGCATCGTAGCGCGCGGTGGCGCCACGCGGCTCCAGCGCATTGACCACGAGGCGCTGGTTGACGACCGAGACGCGGGCGGTGTGCGCGGCGCCTGCAAAAATCGCCGCGATCTCGCGCGCGTTGCTGCCGTCGTCCGCCACGGGACCCGGCCAGTCGAGCGCGATATTGCCGGGCGCTTCGGGGAAAAGCTGCGGCGCGTCCGCCGCAAGCGCGGCACGCACGTCCGCGACCGAGGGAAGGTCCTCGTAGCCGACCGCGACCAGTTCGGCGGCATCCTGCGCCTGCGCCAGGCTCTCCGCCACGACCAGCGCGACCGGCTGGCCGGCGTGCATCACGCGCTCGCGCGCGAGCACCGGTCGAAACGGCACGATCAGCTTGGCGCCGTTGCGGCCGACCATCGGCGGATGCACCGAGGCCGAGCCGATGCCGGCCGCATCGGTGTCCTTGTGGGTGAGCACCGCGATCACGCCCGGGCCGGTGCGCGCGGCGTCAATGTCGATCGACACGATGCGCGCATGCGCATGCGGCGAACGCACGAACACCGCATGGGCCTGGTTTGGCTGCGGCGCATCCTCGACGAAGCGGCCGAGCCCCTGCACCAGCGCCGCATCCTCGACGCGCGGCTCGAAATGATGGTCGTGTCCGGCCGCCTGATCCACGCGCGCTCTCCGCAATTCGACTTGCCAGTCATACAACGCAATCAAGTAACATCAATGGGGCGCCGCATCGGCGCCGTTCGGGAGAAGTTTCAGAGTGTCGGAAAGGCGTGCCGACCCGGGTCCCCATATCGGCCGCGCGCTGCCGCGGCTCGAGGACGGGCGGCTGCTGACCGGCGCGGGCCGCTACACCGACGACGTCCATCTGGCGGGCGAGCTGCACGCTGCATTCGTGCGGTCGCCGCATGCCCATGCGGCGATCCGCACGATCGACGCGAGCGCCGCCAAGGCCATGCCGGGCGTGCTCGCGGTGCTCACCGGTGCCGACTATCGGGCGGCCGGCCTCACCGGCATCCGGCACATCCCGGTGCCGGCGGACGTGATCGATTACCGGCAGAAGGCGTTCGGGCCGGACTCACTGCGGCCGCCGTTCGACGCGCCGCAATGGCCGCTCGCGATCGACAAGGTGCGCCATGTCGGCGAACCGCTCGCAGTGGTGATCGCCGGAACGCTGGACGCGGCGCGCGATGCCGCCGCGGCGGTGATGGTCGACTATGACGCCCTGCCCGCCGTCACCGGTGCCGCGGCGGCGATCGCGGCGGGCGCACCGGTGCTGCATGACGCAGTGCCGGACAACATCGCGCTCGAGGCCGAGTTCGGCGATCGCGCCGCGACCGAGGCCGCGTTCGCGCAGGCCGGGATCGTCATCACGCACACGTTCCGCAACCAGCGCATCGTCAATGCGCAGATGGAACCGCGCGCGGCGCTCGGCGCCTACGACGCGGCGGAGGACCGCACCACGCTGATCTCCGGCAGCCAGGGCGCGCACCGGCAGAAAGCCACGCTCGCCGAATGCCTCGGTGTCGCGCCTGAGCGCGTACGCGTCGTCTGCCCGGATGTCGGCGGCGCATTCGGCCTGCGCACCAACGTCTATCCGGAGCAGGTCGTGGTCGTATGGGCGGCGCGCCGGCTCGGGCGGCCGGTGCGCTGGACCGGCGACCGCTCGGAATGCTTCCTGTCGGATTTGCAGGGCCGCGACCTCGTCACCACGGCGCGGCTCGCGCTCGACCGCTCGGGACGCATCCTCGCATTCGCGGTCGAGATGCTCGGCAATGCCGGCGCGCATCCGGTGTCGTATGTGCCGCTGAACAACGGCTACCGCATCATGACGACGGTGTACGACATCCCGGCCGCGCATGCGCGCATCCGTTCGGCTTTCACCAACACGGTGCCGACCGCGACCTATCGGGGCGCCGGGCGGCCGGAGCAGCACTTCGTGCTGGAGCGGCTGATCGACATGGCGGCGCGCAAGCTCGGGATGGATCGGATCGAGATCCGCAGGCGCAACCTGATCCGCCGCGCGCAGCTGCCCTATCGCACCGCGATGGGGCTGACCTACGACAGCGGCGATTTCCGCGGCAACATGCGAAAAGCCGCGGCACTGGCCGACTGGAACGGCGCGAGCGCGCGCAAACGCATGGCGCGCAAGCGCGGCATGCGCGTCGGCATCGGCATCGCGAACTACGTGGAAGCGCCGGTCGGTGCGCCGCACGAGCGCGTGCGCGTCGACGTGCGCGATGGCAGCATCGAGATCCGTGCCGGCACGCAATCGACCGGACAGGGACACGAGACCACCTTCGCGCAGGTGCTGGCGGACCGGTTCGGCGTCGCGCCGCATGCGATCCGCCTGATGACCGGCGACACCGACGCGCTGCCATCGGGCGGCGGCTCGCACTCGGACCGCTCGATGCGGCTGGCGGGCGCGCTGCTGATGGAAACGTCAGGCCGGATCGTCGCGCAGGCGCGCGAGGTCTTCGCCGCGCTCGCCGCCGTCGATGCGGCCGACGTGACGTTCGAGCACGGCACCTTCGGCGCGCCGCGCTCCAACCTGCGGCTTGGCCTGTTCGACATCGCGCGTGCGATCGAAGCCGATCCGAGCCTGCCGCCGGCGCTGCGCACGCCGCTCTCCGCCGAAGCGACATTCACCGGCCGCATGCCGGCGCATCCGACCGGCTGCGCGGTGTGCGAGGTCGAGGTCGATCCGCTGACCGGCGCGATCGACGTGACGCGCTACGCGTCGGTGGACGACGCCGGCCAGCCGATCAATCCGCTGATCCTGCACGGACAGGTGCACGGCGGCATCGTGCAAGGGCTCGGGCAGGCGTTGAGCGAGACCGTGGCCTACGATGAAGGCGGCCAGGTGCTCAATGCGAGCTTCATGGACTACGCGATGCCGCGCGCCGACAGCGTGCCGGATTTCGATGTCGCGCTGGCCGAAGACCCGACCAGCGGCAACGCGTTGCGCGTGAAGGGCGGCGGCGAAGCCGGGATCACGCCGGCGCTTGCGGCGGTGATCAATGCGGTGGTGGATGCGTTGACGGAGTACGGTGTGACGCACATCGAGATGCCGGCGACGCCGGCGACGGTGTGGGAGGCGATCAACTCCACCGTCATCCCGGGCGAGGCCGAAGGCCGAGACCCGGGACCCACCTTTCACGGATCGCGGACATAGCTGGGGTATATAGGTCCCGGGTCTCGCTGCGCTCGCCCGGGATGACACCGCGTACGCTCGCCCGGGATGGCAGCGTGCACGCGCCCCCCGGATGACAGCGTGCCCTACTCCGGCACGACCGCGGTCGCCTCGATCTCGATCTTCGCCGCCTTCTCGACCAGGCCTGCGACCTGCACCACCGCCATCGCAGGATAGTGCGCGCCGAACGTCTCCCGATAGGCGCGGCCGAGCTCCTTGCCGGCCGAACGGTACTCGTCGAGATCGGTCACAAACCAGGTGAGGCGCACGACGTGCTCGGGCCCGGCGCCGCCCTCGGCGAGAATGCGCAGAATGTTCGAGAAGGTCTGGCGCGCCTGCGCGGCGAAGGTGTCGGGGAAGTTCTGCATCACGTCCCAGCCGACCACGCCGCCGGTGACGACCACGCGGCCCTTCGCGGTCATGCCGTTGGCGTAGCCGAGCGGGCGCGGCCAGCCCTGCGGCTGCAGGGTGCGCGGCAGGTCGTCATCGGTCGGCACGGGCACGAGAGGGGTCTTGGTCGGTGACATCAGCTTGATCCCGGAATTTTACGACGCGAGCTTGCGGCCGGACTGCTCGGCCGCGACTTTTCGCAGTTCGAAGCGCTGCAGCTTGCCGGTCTGCGTCTTGGGCAGGTCGGCGACGTAGTCGATCGCGCGCGGGTACTTGTACGGCGCGATCGCTGCCTTGACGTAATCCTGCAGCGCGCGCGTCATCGCGGCATCGCCATTGTGTCCCGCGCGCAGCACTACATAGGCCTTTACAATCTGCCCGCGCTCCTCGTCGACGACGCCGACCACGCCGCATTCGGCGACCGCCGGGTGCAGCAGCAGCGCGGACTCCACCTCCGGACCCGCGATGTTGTAGCCGGCCGAAATGATCATGTCGTCGGAGCGCGCCTGATACCAGAAGTAGCCGTCGGCATCCATCAGGTAAGTGTCGCCGGTGACGTTCCAGCCGTCCTGCACGTATTTGGTCTGGCGCGCGTCGGCGAGATAGCGGCAGCCGGTCGGGCCGCGCACCGCAAGGCGGCCGACGGTGCCGGGCGGACAATCGCGGCCGTCATCGTCGATCACCTTTGCGTCGTAGCCCGGGACCGCGCGACCGGTCGCACCGGCGCGGATCTCGCTCTCCGGCGATCCGATGAAGATGTGCATCATCTCGGTCGCGCCGATGCCGTCGAGGATCTGCATCCCGGTCGCCTTTTGCCAGGCGTCGAAGGTCGCCTTCGGCAGCGCCTCGCCGGCCGAGACGCACTTGCGCAGCGAGGAGATGTCATGCTCGGCGAGCTTGGCCATCATCGCCCGATAGGCGGTCGGCGCCGTGAAACAGATCGTGGCGCGGTATGTCGCGATCGCCGGGAGCAGCGCGTCGGGCGGTGCCGCTTCGAGCTGGATCGTGGCCGCGCCGATGCGGAACGGGAACAGCACGTGCCCGCCGAGCCCGAAGGTAAATGCCAGGGGCGCCGAGCCGATGAAGCGGTCGGCGCGCTCCGACTGCAGCACGTATTTCGCATAGCTGTCGCAGCTTGCCAGCATGTCGCGCTGGAAATGCATCGTGCCTTTCGGCTCGCCGGTGGTGCCGGAGGTAAACGCGATCAGGCAGACGTCGTCGCGCGCGGTGTCGCAGGCGGTGAAGGTCTGGTAGCCGGGCTGCGCCATCAGGGCTTCGAGATCGGCGTTGCCCCAATAGACGACCCGCGCAAGCTCGCGCGCGAGCGGTTTGGTCTTCTCCATTTCGTCGGCGAGCCGCGCGTCGCACAGCGCGAGTTTGATCTTTGCCTTGCTGACCACGTAGGACAGCTCCTTGGCGCGCAACAGCGGCATGGTGGCGACCATCACGCCGCCCGCCTTGATCACCGCCAGATAGAGCGCGATCGCCATCGGCGCATTCGGCGCGCGCATCAGCACGCGGTTGCCGGGCACCATGCCGAGATCGCGGGTCAGCACATTGGCGATGCGGTTGATGCGTTCAGCGAGCTGCGCATAGGTCAGCGTCTCGTCGGGCGAGATGATCGCGGTGCGTCCGCCCTCGCCTGCCGCGACCCACTTGTCGACGAACTCGGTCACGCAGTTGAGCCGCTCGGGATACTGCAACTCGGGCAGCGTGAACTTGAAGGCCGGCCACTGCGTCTGCGGCGGGAGATTGTCCCGCGCGAAGGTATCGACATGTCCCGATCGGATCATGGCGTGCTCCATCATGTCGCTTCGCGATTCGCTTCGCGATTGCGCAATGCCTCGCGCGCGATCACGATCTTCTGCACCTCGGTTGCGCCCTCATAGATGCGCAGCGCGCGGATCTCGCGGTAAAGCTCCTCGACCTTCTCGCCTTTGGTGACGCCGCGCCCGCCGTGCAGCTGCACGGCGCGGTCGATCACCTGCTGTGCCGCCTCGGTTGCGAACATCTTCGCCATCGCGGCTTCGCGCGTAACGCGCGCGGCGCCCAGACCCGTGGGGCCGACGTCTTTCGTCCAGGCCGCGCGATAGACCAGCAGCGCCGCGGCATCGACCTCGGTGGCGCTGTCGGCGATCGCCGCCTGCGTCAGCTGCAGGTCGCCGAGCGGCGCGCCGAACAGGTTTCGCGTGGCGGCGTGCTCGATCGTCTCGTGCAGCGCGCGGCGCGCAAAGCCGAGCGCGGCGGCGCCGACGGTCGAGCGGAAGATGTCGAGCGTCGCCATCGCGACCTTGAAGCCCTCGCCCGGCGCGCCGAGCCGGTTGGTCACCGGCACGCGGCAGGCGTCGAATTTGAGCGTTGCGAGCGGATGCGGCGCGATCACGTCGATGCGCTCGACGACGCTCAGCCCCGGCGTGTCGGCGTCGACCATGAAGGCCGAGAGGCCCTTCGCGCCCGGCGCCTCGCCGGTGCGCGCGAACACCACGTAGTGATCCGCGATGCCGCCGTTCGAGATCCAGGTCTTGGCGCCGTCGATGCGCACATGCGCGTTGCCGTCGGGCTGGGCCGTTGTCGCCATCGCGGCGACGTCGGAGCCGGCCTCCGGCTCGGACAGCGCGAAGGCGGCGATCGCCTTGCCGTCGCGCACCGGCGGCAGATAGCGTGATTTCAGCTCCGGCGTGCCGTAGAGCGAAATCGAGCCGGTGCCGAGCCCCTGCATGGCGAACGCGAAATCAGCGAGCCCGTCATGGAACGCGAGCGTTTCGCGCGCGATGCAAAGCGTGCGCACGTCCAGTCTGTCGTGCAGCCCGCCGAATTCGGCCGGCACCGCGGCTTTGAGGAAGCCAGCCTGACCGAGCGCCGCGACGCGCGCGCGGCAGGCGGCGTCCACGTCATCATGCGGCAGGCCGGGCAAGGTCGCATCGGCGAAGCGCGCGAGCTCATCGGCGAAGCGGCGGTGATGCTCCTCGAAGAACGGCCAGCTGAGCGTCTCGGCGAGCGACATCAGTTGCCCTCGAACACCGGCTTCTGCTTCGCCGCGAAGGCACGGAACGCGCGCGCGAAATCTTCCGTCTCCATGCAGAGCGCCTGCGCGACGGCTTCAGCCTCGATCGCCTGCTCGACCGACATCGCCCATTCCATTTCCAGCATGCGTTTGGTCATGGCGTTGGCAAACGTCGGCCCGTCGGCGAGCTCCTGCGCCAGCTTGGTCGCGTCGGCGAGCACGGTGTCGCTCGCGCAGAGCCGGTTGAAGAAGCCCCAGCGCTCCGCCTCCTCGCCGCCCATCGCGCGGCCGAGGTAAAGCAATTCCGCCGCGCGGCCCTGCCCCACGATGCGCGGCAGGATCGCGCACGCGCCCATGTCGCAGCCGGCGAGTCCGACGCGGTTGAACAGGAACGCGACTTTGGCCTTGGCGGTCCCGAGCCGCAGGTCGGACGCCATCGCGAGGATCGCGCCGGCGCCGGCGCAGACGCCGTCGATCGCCGCGACGATCGGCTGCGGGCATTGGCGCATGGCTTTCACGGCTTCGCCGGTCATGCGGGTGAAGTCGAGCAGGTCGACCGTGTTCATCTCGACCAGCGGGCCGATGATCTCGAACACGTCGCCGCCGGAGCAGAAGTTGCCGCCCTCGCCGGTGATGACGAAGGCTTTCACCTGCTTGTCCTTGGCGGCGGCACGAAAGATGTTCGCGATCTCGGCGTAACTCTCGAAGGTGAGCGGGTTCTTCTTGTCGGGACGGTTGAGGGTCAGCGTCGCGACCTTTCCGTCGACCGACAGGCGCACGTGCTGCGCCGTGTAGCCGGAGAGCGGGAGCGTGACGGGATTTGCCATCATGAGGTTTGCCGCTCGGTCAGCGCCTTGCGCGCGGAAGCTTTGGTCTTGGCCAGCAGGCCCATCAATTGATCGGTCTCGCTCGCGTTGAGGCTGCCGAAAATCTCAGCGATCCAGTTCTCGTGCGTGCGCGCCATGGCCCGGAAGGCGCGGCGCCCTTCCGCCGTGAGGCTCACGATCTGCGCGCGGCGATCGTTCGGCGCGGCGCGGCGGTCGAGCAGGCCCTGCTCGACCAGGCGCTCGGCGAGACCGGTGACATTGCCGTTCGACACCATCATGCGCTGCGACAACTCGCCGAGCGTCATGCCGTTCGGCGCCTTGTCGAGCTGCGCCATCAGGTCGAAGCGCGGCAGGGTCACATCGAACTCGTCGCGCAGGCGGCGGCGTACCTCACCCTCGATCAGGGTGGTGCAGGTGAGCAGGCGCAGCCAGAGCCGCAGTTCGGCCTCGTGGTCGGCCGGGCGTTCTGAGACCTTGGTTTCCGAGTCGAGCGGGATGAACTCGTCCATCAGATCTCTCCGCCCGCAACGGTCAGCGTCGTGCCGGTGATGGCACTGGCGCCGGGCGAGCACAGGAACAGCACGGCCGCGGCGACCTCCTCCGGCGTGATCAGGCGGCCGATCGGCTTGTCCTTGAGCATGTCGGCCAGTGCCGCGTCCTGCGAGCGGCCGGTCTTCTCGGTCACATGCGCGATGCCGGACTGCACCAGGTCGGTGTCGGTATAGCCGGGGCACACCGCGTTGACGGTGACGCCGCTCTTCACGGTCTCCTGCGCGAGCGCGCGCACGAAGCCGACCGCGGCATGCTTGGCCATGCAGTAGGCGGTGACGTAGGCGTAGCCCTTCAGGCCGGCCACGGATGAATTGACCACGATGCGGCCGAACCCGCGCTTCACCATGTCGCCGAGCACCGCGCGGGTGGCGTGCACCACGCCCATCACGTTGAGCTCGAACATGTCGCGGAACTGCTGCGAGGAGCCTTTCATGAACGGCATGCTGGCAGCGCCGCCGGCATTCGCGATCAGGATGTCGATCGGAGCGCGCCCGGCGGCCTGCTTCACCGCAGCCGCGACGGCGGCTTCGTCGGTGACGTCGGCCGTCACGTAGGCGGCTGCGTGTCCGGCCGCGACCGTGTCCTTCAATGGGCCGTCCTGGCGGCCGAGCACCGTGACGGTCGCGCCGGCGCCGGTCAGTGACGCCGCGATGGCCCGGCCGATGCCGCGCCCGCCGCCGGTCACAAGGGCATGCCGCCCGGTCAGAATGGCCATCAAGCGCCTCTGCGCAGCCCTCGAATCCGCGAGGGTGAAATTACTTTAAGCTTCAAGTTTCTAGGCTTCAAGCAGCCGGAGGGCCTTGCGAGACAATTATTTTAAGCTTAAAGTAATTCCTGGAGCGGCACCAGGAAAGTGGGACCCGGTTTTCCGTCCGGCGCCGCGTCCGGCAAGACGCCCATGCGGAGGCGCGGCATGAAAGTCGACATCATCGGCGGCGGCCCGGCCGGGCTCTATTTCGCGATCCTGGCCAAGAAGGCCTGGCCGCAGATGCAGCTCACCGTCTATGAGCGCAACCGGCCGGACGACACGTTCGGCTTCGGCGTGGTGTTCTCCGACGAGACGCTCCAGACCTTCGAGAAATACGACCGCGAGAGCTATCGCTCGATCACCGACAATTTCGCCTATTGGGACGACATCGAGATCCATTTCAAGGGCACGGTGCATCGCGTCGGCGGCAACGGCTTCTGCGGCTGCTCGCGCGTGACCTTGCTGCGGCTGCTGCAGGAGCGCGCCCGCGCACTCGGCGTGGAAATGAAATTCCAGACCGAGATCGACCCGTCGGCGCACAGCGACGCCGATCTGGTGGTGGCAGCCGACGGCATCAACTCGCGCATCCGCGCCGAGCACGCGGGAGCCTTCAAGCCGAGCACCGACCTGCGGCGCAACACGTTCACCTGGATGGGCTCGACGCGGCCGTTCGACGCGTTCACGTTCTTCTTCCGCGAGACCGAGCACGGCATCTTCATCGCGCATTGCTACCAGTACGAGCCGGGGCTTTCGACCTGGGTGCTGGAAACCGATCCGGAGACATTCGCGCGCGCCGGTCTCGACAGACTGAGCGAAGAGGAGTCCGCGCGTTTCCTCGAGAGCGTGTTCGCCAAGGAGCTCGCCGGACACAAATTGATCATCAACCGTTCGCTCTGGCGCAACTTCCCGACCATCCATTGCGAGCGCTGGACCCACGGCAACATCGTGCTGATCGGCGACGCCAAGGCGACCGCGCATTTCTCGATCGGCTCCGGCACCAAGCTTGCGATGGAAGACGCGATCGCGCTCTACGAGGCGTTCAAGACCACCGGCGGGCGCGACGTGACAACGGCGCTGGCGCATTTCGAGACCGAGCGGCGGCTCGAAGTGGAAAAGACCCAGCATTCCGCCGACGTGTCGCTCGTCTGGTTCGAGCACGTACGGCGCTTCTGGGACATGGACCCGACGCGTTTCGCGTTCGGCCTGATGACGCGCGCCAAGGCGATCACCTACGACAATCTCGCGCTGCGCGCGCCGGAGTTCGTCGCCGAGATCGACCGCGTGGTGGCGCGTGAGGTGCGCGCCGCGGGCTTTGAGGCGGACGTGAAGACGCCGGCGGTGCCGATGTTCCAGCCGTTCCGGCTGCGCGGCATGACGCTGAACAACCGCGTCGTGGTGTCGCCGATGGATCAGTATTCGGCGGTCGACGGCATGCCGACCGACTGGCACCTGGTGCATCTCGGCAGCCGGGCGACCGGCGGCGCGGGGCTGATGTTCACCGAGATGGTGTGCATCTCGGAGGAGGCGCGCATCACCCCCGGCTGCACCGGTCTCTACACCGACGCACAGGAGGCGGCCTACAAGCGCATCGTCGATTTCGTGCACGCCAATTCGGCGGCGAAGTTCTGCCTCCAGCTCGGCCACGGCGGGCGCAAGGGCGCGACCAAGCTGATGTGGGACGGCATGGACCAGCCGCTGCCCGAGGGGGCCTGGCCGGTGATCTCGGCCTCCGCGCTGCCTTACTATCCGCACAGCCAGATCCCGCGTGAAATGACGCGCGCCGACATGGACAAGGTGCTGGCGGACTTCGTCCGCGCAATACAGCGCGGCGCGCGCGCCGGCTTCGACATGGCCGAGTTGCACTGCGCGCACGGCTACCTGCTGGCGAGCTTCATCTCGCCGCTGACCAATACCCGCACCGACGCATACGGCGGCAGCCTGGAGAACCGGCTGCGATTCCCGCTCGAAGTCTTCCGCGCGATGCGCAAGGCCTGGCCGGACGAGAAGCCGATGTCGGTGCGCATCTCGGCCACCGACTGGAAGGACGGCGGCATCACCGGCGACGACTCGGTCGAGATCGCGCGCGCCTTCGCGGAAGCGGGCTGCGACCTGATCGACGTCTCGACCGGGCAGACCGTGCATGACGCCGAGCCGGTGTTCGGCCGCATGTTCCAGACGCCGTTCTCGGACCAGATTCGCAACGACGCGGGGATCGCCACCATGTGCGTCGGCGCGATCACCACCGCCGATCAGGTGAATACGATCGTGGCGGCCGGACGCGCCGACCTGGTGGCGCTGGCGCGACCTCACCTGGTCGATCCGTTCTTCACCCTGAAGGCGGCCGCGTGGTACGGCGCGACCGACATCCATTGCCCGCCGCAGTACCTGTCCGGGCGCGACCAGATCTTCCGCAACTCGGCACGCGATCGCGCCGACCTGACGCAGCTCAAGCTCAAGGCCAAGCCGAAGGGACATTCGGCGGCGGGCTGGAAGCAGGCGGCGGAGTAAATCCCTCCCCCGCAGGGGGAGGGTGGTCGCCACGCAAAGTCGCATGTTTGCGACTTGCGCGTTTTTAGCTGCTGAACTCGGGCAAGCCCGAGTTCAGTGGCGACCGGCGGGGCCTGGCAGGTGGAGCTGCGAATTCACCCGACCCGTCTGCTCGCTTCGCTCGCAGCCACCCTCCCCTTTCAGGGGAGGGATAGCGCTAAACCTGCAGATACCGCTCCTTCACGCTGCGATCCTGCGCCAGCGCGTCGGATGTGCCGGTCCACACCACATGACCCTTCTCGATCACCACGTGGCGGTCGGCGATCCTGGTCAGCGCATCGAGATGCTTGTCGACCAGCAGGATCGCCTGCCCTTCGGTCTTGAGCCGCGCGAGGCAGCTCCAGATCTCGGCGCGGATCAGCGGCGCGAGGCCCTCGGTCGCCTCGTCGAGGATCAGCAGTTTCGGATTGGTCATCAGCGCGCGGCCGATCGCCAGCATCTGCTGCTCGCCGCCGGAGAGCTGATTGCCCATGTTGGCGCGGCGCTCGGCGAGCCGCGGGAAGAACTCGTAGACCCGCGCCAGGGTCCATCGGGCCGCGCCATGGCGCGCCGCCGCGGTCGCAACGAGATTTTCCTCGACCGACAGCGTCGGGAAGATCTGGCGGCCTTCCGGCACCAGGCCGAGCCCGCGCTGCGCGACCCGATACGGGGGCCGCCCGAGCAGTTCCTCGTCGGCGAAGCGCGCACTGCCGCCACGGGCGGGCAGCAGGCCCATGATGGTGCGGATGGTCGTGGTCTTGCCCATGCCGTTGCGGCCGAGCAGGGTCACGACCTCGCCGGCGCCGACGGAAAAGCTCACGTCGAACAGCACCTGGGCGGGACCGTAGCCGGCGGCGAGCTTTGCGACGGTCAGCATCATTCCATCTCTTCGCCGAGATAGGCGGCGACCACCTGCGGGTCGGTGCGCACCTGCGCGGGCGGGCCGCTCGCGAGAATCCTGCCGTAGATCAGGACCGAAATGCGGTCGGCGAGCGCGAACACGGCATGCATGTCGTGCTCGACCAGCACCATCGGAAACCGGCCTTTCAGGCCGCGCAGCGCCGTGACCAGCCGCTCGGTCTCCTCGCGGCCGGTGCCGGCCATCGGCTCGTCGAGCAGCAGCAGCTTCGGCTCCATCGCGAGCGCGATCGCGAGCTCGAGCGCGCGCTTCTCGCCGTGCGACAGCTCGCCGGCCGCAACCTGTTCGCGCTCGGCAAGGCCGACCTGCGCGAGGGCGGCGCGCGCCGCCTGGTTCAACGGCTCCTCGCCGGCTGCGGAGCGGAAGAAGCGGAAGCTCGAACCCGAGCGCGCCTGCACGGCGAGCGCGACATTCTCCAGCACGGAGAAGCGCGGCAGGATCGAGGTGATCTGAAACGAGCGCGCGAGCCCGCGCTGCGCGCGGCGGTCGACCGGCAGCGCGGTCACGTCCTCGCCGCCGAACACGATGCGGCCGGCGTCGGGCGCGAGCAGGCCGGAAATCTGGTTGATCAGCGTGGTCTTGCCGGCACCGTTCGGCCCGATCACGGCATGCAGCTCGCCCGGCATGACGTCGAGCGTGACATCGTCGGTGACGCGCAGGCCGCCGAAATTCTTCGACAGGTTCTCGACGCGCAGCACGGCTTCAGCCACGGATCATCCTCCGCAGCCGGGCGACGAGGCCGAGCAGCCCGCCCGGCGCGAAGACCGCGACCAGCACGAGCAGCGGGCCGAAAATCACCTTCCAGTGCTCGGTGAAGCCCGACAGCCATTCCTCGACCAGCAGGAACGCCGCCGCGCCGACGATCGCGCCATTGAGCGTGCCGATGCCGCCGAAGATCACCATGATGAGCAGCTCGCCCGAGCGCTGCCATGACATGTAGGCCGGGCTGACGAAGTCGGTCGCGTTGCCGAGGAGGAAACCCGACAGTCCGCCGAGCGCGCCCGCGATCACGTAGGCGACGAGCTGGTAGCGGTAGACCTCGAAGCCGATGGTGGAGACGCGCAGCGGGTTCTCGCGCGCGCCGCGATAGACCCGCCCGAAGCGCGAGGCGACCAGCGCGCGGCACAACAGGTATGCGCCGAGCAGGCAGAGCAGGCAGATGTAATAGAGCGAGCGGTCGCCCGAGAAGACCGGAAAGCCCGCGAGCGTCGAGCGCATGCGGATCGTCAGGCCGTCGTCGCCGCCATAGGGCGCAAGCGAGCTCGCGGTGAAGAACGCCATCTGCCCGAACGCGAGCGTGATCATGATGAAGTAGACGCCCTTGGTGCGCAGGCACACGATGCCGGTCAGCCAGGCGAACAGCGCCGAGACGCCGAGTGCGACTGGGAGCGCGATCAGCGCGTCATGGATGCCGTGCGACGCGAGGATGCCGACCGCGTAGGCGCCGAGCCCGACGAAGGCCGCATGGCCGAACGAGATCAGCGCGCCGTAGCCGATGAGCAGGTCGAGCGCGAGCGCCGCGATGGCAAAGATCATCACGCGGGTCACCAGGCTCAGCACATAGACCTCGGCGCGGAACGCAAACAGCGGCAGGATCGCGAAGACCAGGAAGATCGCGACCGGCAGCGCGTTGCCGGCGAGCAGCCCGCGCCGCTCGCGCGCGCCGGGCGTCGGCATTGCGGCATCCGCCATGTCAGCGCCCCTTCGCGGGGAACAGGCCGGATGGCCGGACATACAGCACCAGCGCCATCAGCAGGTAGATCAGCATCGACGCGATGGCGGGCCCGACCGTGCGCGCGGGCGACGGCGCGAGGAACAGCCGCAGGATATCGACCGCAAACGAGCGGCCGAGGGTGTCGACCAGGCCGATAAGCAGCGCCGCCAGGAATGCGCCGCGGATCGAGCCGATGCCGCCGATCACGATCACGACGAACGCCAGGATCAGGATCGTGTCGCCCATCCCCGGCTCGACCGAGAGGATCGGCGCGATCATGATGCCGGCGAAGCCCGCCAGCATGGTGCCGAAGCCGAACACGATCATGAACAGGCGGCGGATGTCGACGCCGAGCGCCGAGACCATCGCGGCATTGGTGGCGCCGGCGCGCACCAGCATGCCGACCCGGGTGTGGCTCACCAGCAGATAGAGCAGCAGCGCGACGGCAAGGCCCGACGTGATGATGACGATCCGCCACACCGGATAGAGGATGCCGGGCATCAGCACGACCGAGCCGGAGAACATCTCGGGTATCGGCAGGCTCAGCGGCGAGGCGCCCCAGAGGATTTTCACGCCCTGATTCAGGAACAGGATGATGCCGAAGGTCGCGATCACCTGGTCGAGATGATCGCGGTCATAAAGATGGCGGAAGATCGCGAACTCGAGCAAAAGGCCGAACAGCAGCGCGGCGCCGAGCGCGAGGATCAGCGCGACCAGGAAATTGCCCGTGAAGGCGTAGAACATGACGGCGAGATAGGCGCCGAGCATGTACTGCACGCCATGCGCGAGGTTGATGAAGTCCATCACGCCGAACACCAGCGTGAGACCCGCCGCGATGAGAAACAGCAGCACGCCGAGCTGCAGGCCGTTCAGCGTCTGGACGATGAGAAGTGAGGTGGACATTCGCGCCTCTTCATCCCTCCCCTGAAAGGGGAGGGTGGCCGAGCGGAGCGAGGCCGGGTGGGGTCGCTTGTTGATAAGCCCCACCCCGGCCGCCAAAGAGGCGGCCGACCCTCCCCGCTACGCGGGGAGGGTCAAGCAAGTCACTTCATCGCGCAATCCTTGACGTGCGGATCGGCGTAGTCGGTGAACACCTTCTGCACGATCTCGGTCTGGTACTTGCCGTCGGCGCGCTTCGCCACCTTCACCAGATAGAAGTCCTGGATCGGATAGTGGTTGGTGTTGAACTTGAACTTGCCGCGCGCGGACTTGAAGTCGGCCTTCATCAGCGCGGCGCGCAGCGCGTCCTTGTTGTCGGTCTTGCCGCCGGTCTGCTTCAGCGCCGAGTCGATCAGGAGCGCCGCGTCATAGGCCTGGAACGCGTAGCTCGCCGGCACCTGATTGTAGTCCTTCTCGTAATCCGCGACGAACTTCTTGTTCTCCGGATTGTCGAGGTTCGGCGCCCAGTTCGAGCCGCCGAAGAAGCCGAGCGCGGCGTCCTGCTGCGCCGGCAGCGTGCCTTCGTCGACCGTGAACGCCGACAGGAACGTGATCTTGTCGGCGAGGCCGGCCTGGCGGAACTGCTTGACGAAGTTGACGCCCATGCCGCCCGGCAGGAACACGAAGATCGCTTCCGGCGCCGCCGCCGCGATCTTCGAGAGCTCGGCCGAATAGTCGAGCTGGTTGAGCGGCACGTAGACCTCGTCCACCACCTCGCCCTTGAAGTAGCGCTTGAACCCGGCGAGCGAGTCTTTGCCCGCCTGGTAGTTCGGCGCCATGATGAACGCCTTCTTGATTCCCTTGTCCTGCGCGTATTTCCCCAGCACCTCGTGGTTCTGATCGTTCTGGTACGAGGTGACGAACAGGTTCGGGCTGCATTCCTTGCCGGCGAAGTTGGAGGTGCCGGCGTTCGGCGAGATCAGGATCGCGCCGCCGTCGGTCGCGGGCTTGAGAATGGCCTGGAGAATGTTGGAGAAGATCGGGCCGACCACGAAGTCGACCTTGTCGCGCTCGACGAAGGCCTTGACCTTGTTCACCGCGACGTCGGGCTTGAGCTCGTCGTCCTGCACGATCACCTCGACCTCGCGCCCGCCGAGCTTGCCGCCGAGATTCTTGACCCCGAGCATGAAGCCGTTGCGCAGCTGGGTGCCGAGCACCGCGGGCGGACCCGAGAGCGACGCGATAAAGCCGATCTTGAGCTTCTCCTGCGCCTGCGCGGGCGACAGCGTCAGCAGACAGGCCGTGGCGATGACTGCGGTTGCGGTTCTCATACTTACCTCTCTCCGGTGATGGTCCGTTTCTTCAAGGTTTGCTCGTCGCCCGATCCTGTCCGGACTCTATAAGGTCCGCGCCGGATCGTGCCAGTTCAGATTCCAGGCTGTCGCCGCGTCTTTTCTGTCCAGTCGCGATGCCGGACGGGAAACCCGCTGCACACTTTTCCTGGCATCGCTCTATCCAGTCGCGATGCCGGACGGAAAACCGCTGCACACTTTTCCTGGCATCGCTCTATCCAGTCGCGATGCCGGACGGAAAACCGCTGCACACTTTTCCTGGCATCGCTCTTCCTGTCGCGATGCCGGACGGAAACCACTGCACATTTTTCCTAGCATCGCTTTTGCCCATTCTGACACCTCTACTGCCTTCGGTCGACAAAGCGCGGCGTTTTGACACTCGCTTCGAACTCCCTGGCGAGCGTACCGGCATCGAGCACGACGATCTCGGGTGTCAGCCCGAAGGTATCGCGCACCGATGTCAGCAGTCCGTCGGAAACCGGCGCGGGCGCGCTGTCGCGCCGCACTTCGATCGAGAGGCGCAGCACGTCGAGATCGCGCGCGCTCACCAGCTCGGCCTTGAAGTCGGCCACGCCGAGGTTGCGGAACATGAAGTCCTCGAGCTCGGCGTGGTTGAGATTGATGCCGCGCACCTTGAAGAACCCGGTGGTGCGGTGCGCGTGCTTGACCAGCGGGAACACCGAGAACGGCCCGTCGCCCTCGGCGGCTTCGCGGAAGGTCACGAGATCGCCCGAGCTCCAGCGCAGGAACGGCGTGACGTTATTGGTCCACAGCGGCGTCACCACGAGGCAGCCGATCTCGCCCTCGCCGACCGGCTGGTGCGTATCCGGATCGAGCACCTCGACGAAGAACATGTCGGTCCAGATGCGGAAGCCGCCGCCGTTTGCGTCCTCGGCGCCCATCATGCCGGCCTCGGTCATGCCGAAGGTGTCGCGCACCTGCGCGCCCCACTGGCGCGCGAGCTTCGCGCGCTTGGCGTCGGAGAGCGGCTCGGCCGAGCAGAGGATCGTCTTGACCGAGCTCGCCGCGAGGTCGATGCCGCGCGCCTCGGCGAGGTTTGCGAGATGCAGGCCGTAGCTGCTCATGCCCATCCAGATCGCCGGTTTCAACCGGTGGATCAGCTCGATCTGCATCACCGACGGCGTCGTGGTGCCGGAGCCGGCCCAGTTCACCGCGATGCCGACGTCGGTTGCGCAACGCGCGAGCATCTGCCCGACCGGGTGGATGCCGAGCGGGAACGAGACATGCGCGCGTTCGCCGGCCGTGCATCCGGCGCACTGATAGATGCGCGAAAAGCCGGTCATGGCGCAGCGAATGTCTTCGAAGCTGCGCGGGTAGAACAGCGGCGTGCCGGTCGCGCCGCCGGAGCGCCAGAACTCGGCGATGCCGTCGTCGGGTCTGAGGCAGAATTCATCGTAGAACGCGCCGTCGCCGAGGCTGCGCAGCATGTCCTTGTCGAGAATCGGAATTCTGCGCCACGCCTCATCGTCGAGCCGGTCGGGATCGATATGGTCGAGCTTGCCCTTGTAGAATGGCGCGCGCTTCGCCTGCTCGACGGCGCGGCGCTTGCGCGTCGCCTGGATGACGCCGATTTCGGCGCGGGATGTCGGCAGCGCCAGCATTGCGTCAACCCGGCGCCACGTCGCCGATCCAGCGGCGCTGGGTCGCGTATGTCTCGCCCATGCGGCCGGCGCTCTCGTCCTGCGTCATCCGTGCGGCGCGCGCCTCTTTCTCGGGGGTGGACTGCGGCAGCGCGTCGAGCGCGTCACTCAGCATCGCCTGGTAGTCGGCGCCGACCGGACAGACGTCGGCGCATTTGCGGCAGCCGGTGATGACGCCGGCGCCGCGCAGGATGCTCTGCCAGAGATTGAAGCTGTCTTCCGAACGCACCAGTTCCTTCTGCGCCTCCGGCGTGGGCGCCGCGATGATGCGCGCGACGTGATCGGAGAGCTGCGGGAATCCGTGCGGCGAGCGATGCGGATCGCATGCCTCCCAGTCGCGGCTCCAGTGGCCGACCGCATCGCCCGGGCACACTTTCAGGCAGCGCGCGCAGGACGGTCCGAGACAGAGCGCCTGCTCGATGCGCCGGTCGCAGGCGACATCGACCGAGCAGAGCACGGCGGTGAGCACGACGCGCGGGCCGTATTCCGGTGTCAGCAGTTGCAGGTTCAGGCCGAGCGTGCCGAGCCCGGCCTCGACCGCCGCATGCGGCAGCGAGAGCAGCGTCGAAAGATGCCTGGTCGGCTTGCCGTCCTCGTAGGTCCACGGATTGCTGTGCGTCGGCGGCACGATGATCGCCGGATAACCGTTGTCCTCCAGCCAGTAGACCAGATCGAGCGAGGCCTCCTCGAGGCGCGTGAGCGCGAGCTCGTCGTTGTAATACTTGTGCCGGTCGTTCCAAGCCGCGATGCGGGCGACGCCGCGCGAGAGTTTCTTGCCCAACACGATGACGCGCGCGCCGTCGTGATCGGTGATGTCGGAGGGCCGCTGCGGATTGTCCGGCGGCGGATGTGTTTCCATCGCCGCACCGTCCGCGATGCCGACGAGATCGGCGCCGAGCGCGCGCGCCTTCGCCTTGATGGCGTCGGCGGTGAGCGTCTCCTTGAAGATCGCGACCATCAGCGGCCTTCATCGGCAGGCGCGGGCTTGCGCTCGCGCTCGGCCTGCTGCTTTTTGAATTCCTGCAACTGGCGCGCCACCATGCCCTTGTAGCCTTCGGGCCCGACCCAGCGGCTGTTCCATTCATTCAGGCCGGCGATCGTCTCGCCCCTGGCGCGGTTCTCCTTGTAGGCCTTGCCGAGCGCGACCTTCTCGGGCGTGCGTTCGGGGATCGCCTTCTGCACGTCGGACAGATGCGCGTGATAGTCGTTGCCGACCGGACAGACCGCGAGGCAGCGCGGGCAATCGCCGAACGAGCCGACCACGCGCAACAGTCCCTGCCAGAAGCCGAACACGTCGCGCGACGAGGCCGCCGCGATTTTCTGCGCGTGCGGCATGTCGATGAAGCGTTCGAAGAACTGCAGGATGGTGGTGAAGCCGAACTCCTGCGCTTCCGTCGCGCAGGCGCGCTTGTCGATGCCGAAATGCAGCACCGCGTCGGCCGGACAGGAATGCAGGCAGCGGCTGCAGGATTCGCCGATGCAGACCTGCTCGGTGATCGGCCGGTCCGGCTCCAGCTCCAGCTCGGTCAGGATGCCGGTCAGATAGATGCGCGGGCCGAACTCGGGCGTCAGGATGTTCACCTCGAGCCCGAGCGTGCCGAGGCCCGCCTCGACGCCGAGATGGCGCGTCGACAGCCGGCCGTAGCTTGCGCGCTTGTAGTTCCAGTCGGTCTCCTGCGCGGCGGTGACGAAGCTCGGATGTCCCGCCTCCTCCAGCTCTTCGGCGAGGGCGTACGCGACCTTGTCCATTTTGCGCAAGACCAGCATGTCGATGTACTGCACCGGCACGTTGGTCTTGCAGCGGAACGCACCCGCCGGGATGCGCTGCACCAGCACGATCACGCTTTTGCAGTAGGGCGAGATGCGCTCGGGCGTCTGCGGCCAGCGCGGATCGGGCGGGAAGGCATTGAGGGTCGCGGCGCTGGCGATGCCGACGAGATCGGCGCCGAGCTCCTTGGCGCGGCGCTTGACGAATGCGGCATCGATCTGCGGCTTGCTGGCGATCACGGGCCTGTACCGCCCTCCCAGACGGGTCCTGCCAGTTATTTTAAGCCTAAAATATCTCGGCTGTGAAGCCCCGTTTTCCGGGCATTTCATGCGTTTCGAAGCGCCGGCGCGACCGCCGCGGCGGCCGTTTACGCTGTCTTGCGATCGCACCGGTGCGAACGCCCGCCGCCGTTCCGGATGCGCCGCATTCGTGGTTGAATGCGGCCGCGGCGAGTTCTGAGTTAACGGAGTGGCGCGTCCCATGCAGCTGACGGCAGGCATCACCAAGGCGAGCACCGGCCTCGACGGTATCGTCTGGAACATTCTCGGCCAGACATACGTGCCGAAGTCGCTGAGCGAGAACCAGTTCTCCTGGCACGCAACCTTTCCGCCCGGCACGTTCGTGCCGCCGCACATCCATCCGACGCAGGACGAATTCATCTACATGTTCGAGGGCCGCCTCGACGCGATGATCGACGGGCGCGAATACGTCGCGACCGCCGGCGACCTCGTGCGCCTGCCGATGAACATTCCGCATGGGCTGTTCAACAAGTCCGAGCAGCCGATCAAGTGCCTGTTCTGGGTCACGCCGACGCGCAAGCTCTACGACCTGTTCTGGGCGATCCACGGCATGAAGGAGCAGAACCCGCCCGACGTCGTGGCGCTCTCGGCCAGGCACGAGGTCGTGTTCCTGCCGCCGCCGGACGCCGAATAAGGCCGCTTGCCCAAAGATCGCGACCTGCTAGGGTCCCGTGCGGCGCCGCGTCGCAGGGGTGGCAAATGACCAGATTGCTTGTGCTTGTCGTCGTGGCCGCGGCCCTGTCCGGCTGCGCGTCGTCGCCGTTCTCCTCCACGCCGACGTCGGCCGCGCCGGCCTCCGGCGCCGCACCGGCGCGCGGCTTTTATTACCAGCCCGGCGTACCGCGCTCGGAGTTCGAGTGCATGACCGACGAGGGTTACGGCCGCTCGCACCCGTGCAGCAATCAACCTTGACGCGCCGCGGCTGAAACTTTGCGCGGCCGGTGCGGTAATTCCCCGCGCAGCTACCTGCGCATCGCGGTGCGCGGCCGGCAGGCGCAGGGCTATCGCTACATCAATGCCGGGGTGCGGGTGGCGAGGGAGATCGGGCGGTAGGCGCTACCACGCCGCGTTCAGCCCGAACTGCCCGCCGTAGGTCACCACGCCGTTCTGCCCGACCTGACCGATCAACGATGCGACCGCGGTGACGCCGCCGCCGAGCGCGACCTGCGTGCCGATCTGACCGGTGCCCCAGTCCTTGCCCAGCTCAATTGCCGGCAGCCGGTAACTCGGCGCGATCGTCGTCGTCAGCGACGTGACGATCAGCCGGTCGGTCGCGGCGAGTTCGTGATTCCACGCGACCTTCGCGAACGGCCGGAACATGCCGGCATCAAACGCCACCCGATAGCCGAGCGTGCCGATCGCGGAGTCGCGCACCTGGTCGCCGAACGACAGGCTGGTGAAGCTGCCGGTCTCGGTGAAGCCGCCGACACGCACCTGCTGCCACAGGATCCCGGCGACCGGCCCGTGCGTCCATGGGCCGTTGACGAAATCGAGGCCGCCGGTCGCGGCGAGCGACCAGTTGGTGCCGCCGGTCGCGCCCGCATTCGGCTGGATCGTGATGCCGATCGGCACGAGCCGGTTGATGTCGTATTTCAGGCTGCCGTAGGTGCCGATCACGTCGACCCACACCGGCCCCTGCGTGTAGCCGGCGTAGAGGCTCACCGTGTACTCGTCATGCTTTACGGTCCCGCCGGTGTCGAAGTTCGCCTTCTTGCTGTCGAACGAGAACGCCGCGCCGATCAGCAGCGCGTCGATGAAGCGATAGTCGAAGCCGCCGGCGATCTGGCCCGGCGTCGCGGTCTCGACGGGAAAGCCGTTGCCGTTCTTGATCTTCAGGCTCGAGACGTCGCCCGCGACCCAGCCGTGGAAGCCGTTCGGTCCGCGCACGCGGCGCGAGATCGCGATCTGGTCGCCGATCAGCGCGGCGAGCCCTTCGCGCATCTTCACCGGATTTTCCGCGAGCAGCGAGATCTGCCCCGGCGCCGACACGAGGCTCGCGTAGTAGTCGCCGTACACCCGCTGGCCGACCGCGGCGAAATGCTGATCGTCCGCGAACAGCCGCGTCAGCGCGGCGTCGGCCGCCACGAGGTTCGCGGTCGTGGCGTTCGGCGTGGTCGAGGGCGTGCAGATCAGGCCCCACGCGGCATTCACGCCGGGCGGCGACTGGCAGGCGGACGGCGTGCCTGCGCCGGGCGTGCCGTTGCCGGTGAGCACGATCCCGAACGCCGCCGGGTTGTTGCCGAGCTGTGCGCGGATCGTGTTGCTGTCGGCCGGAATGAAGTTGACGCCGGCCGCGTTCAGGCCGCCCCACAGCGTCTGGTTATAGAGCGCGCGCAGCGCGCGCGTATTGGCGTTGCCGAAGTCTTCGTTCAGGTTCGGCACGATCACGTAGCGCGCGCCGCGCGCGCTCAAGGTGCTGATGCCGGCGACGAGGTTGCTCGCGGCGGCCGCCACATACGCGTTGCGTTGCGCCGCCGGGAGGTTGTCGAGCGCGAAGCCGACGTCGTTGCCGCCCGAGCTGATGAGGTAGAGCGCGCGCGGATCCGCCGCGCCGTAGGTCGCCAGATAATTGTTGATCTGCGTCACGGTCGGCACCGCGCCGAGGAACAGGCCGGAGCCCGCGAGGTTGACCTCGGCATTGCGCGCGCCGCTGGTCGCGAAATTGGTGCCGCCGCCGGGCTGATTGGCCGGCAGCGCGCCGAGGCCGAAATGCAGCGCGAGCACCTCCGAATTCATCAGCCCCGGGCCGCCCGGGGTGCCGCGTCCGCCGGCCGCGACCGCCGCCGCGATGCGCGCGTCGAAGCCTGCGCCGCCGCTGGTCGCGTTGCGATACCAGCCGGAGTCGATCGTCGAGTCGCCGAAGCCAAAAAAGCTGGTGAGCGATTGCGCGGACGCGAGATCGGGCAGCGTGAGCAGCAGGCCGAATGCCAGTGCGCTTTTGATCGACGTCCTCATACCCGACTCGCTCCCCACCGTCGTGGCGAGCATAGGGACCTTCGCGCCTGCGGAGTGTTGCCGCTGCGTCACAGAGCGCGGGATTGTGCGGCCGAGGTACGTTCTACGCCCGGCGTCCCGGCGCGGCGTCGGCCCACGTTTCAAGCACCGCCATGGCTTCGGCAGCGAGCTGCTCGGCCGGCATGCGGCGCTCGCCGATCGGCAGCCCCGCCTCGCGCCGCAGATCGTCCGACACGATCGCGCGGAAGCGCGCCACGATCGTGCCCGACTGCTGCGCCGAGGCGCCGTAATACATCCGGCCGATGCCGGCTATCAGCATCGTGGCGACGCACATCGTGCACGGCTCGCAGGTGGTGTAGAGATCGCAGCCGGACAGATCGACGGTCTTCAGCCTGCCGCATGCGTCGCGGATCGCCTCCACCTCGCCGTGCGAGGTCGGATCGAAAGTCGCACGCGACCGATTAAGGCCCTCGCCGACGATTACGCCGTCGCGCACGATCACCGCGGCGAACGGACCCACGCCCGGCTCGAGCAGCGCCTGCTCCGATAGCGCGATGGCGCGGCGCATCAACCTCTCGTCGTACATTGCTTCCCCTCAGCGGACCGGCCGATCTTCGGCATCAAGCCCCTTCATCCCGTCATCCCGAGAAACACCAACATCGCGCGGTCGAGCTTGAGCATCGTCGCGTCGTCGAGCCGCCCGATCCGGCGGCCAAGTTTCTCCCTGGAAACCGTAGTCAGCTTGTCCGCCATCAGGCGGGATACGACGTTCAACCCGTTGGCATCGCTCGGCGCGACGACAATGCGAATCAGCGGCGCGGGCGTGGCATTGGTTGTGAACGGACAGAAAGTGACAGAATTGATGTCGTTGAAGCGATCATCCTGCACGATCACGACCGGCCGAGGCTTGCCCGCATAGCCTGGGCCGCCGGCGACGGTCCAAACTTCGCCGCGCCTCACTCGTCCCTCAAAAGGGCAATCGAATCGACGAAGGCCAGGTCGTCCGCCTCTTGCCGACTCCGCGCGATCGCGCGCGATTGCCGGCGCGCGGCTTGCGCGAAGGCTGGCGATCGGGTGTCCGGCACCCAGATCTGAATGGGGCGAAGCCCTTGCGCGCGCAGCCGCGTGCGGTGGGCCGAGACCTTTTCGCGTGTCGCCTTGCGCCTCGAAACTGAAGTCACAATCCGCTCCGATTAGTTACATGTAACTTAGCACGACAATGCCAAACGCGCAATTGACCCTTGTCGGCCACCCCAATCTGTCCCACAAAGACGCAATGTCGTTCAATGTTGGAAATCCCCCATGCCCTCCGGCCTGCGCAAAGGTTTGACCTCCTACGGCGATCCCGGCTTTTCGCTGTTCCTGCGCAAGGCCTTCATCAAGGCCAAGGGCTTTTCCGACGACGCGCTCGACCGGCCGATCATCGGCATCACCGACACCTATTCGGACTTCAATCCGTGCCACGGCAACGTGCCGCAACTGATCGAGGCGGTGAAGCGCGGCGTGATGCTGGCCGGCGGGCTGCCGATGGAATTCCCCACCATCTCGATCCACGAGAGCTTCTCGGCGCCGACCTCGATGTACATGCGCAACCTGATGTCGATCGACACCGAGGAGATGGTGCGCGCGCAGCCGATGGACGCGGTGGTGATCATCGGCGGCTGCGACAAGACGCTGCCGGCGCAGGTGATGGGCGCAGTCTCGGCCGACAAGCCCGCGATCGTGGTGCCGACCGGCCCGATGGTGGTCGGCCACTATAAGGGCGAGGTGCTCGGCGCCTGCACCGACTGCCGCCGGCTGTGGGCGCAGCACCGCGCCGGCAAGATGGACGAGGCCGAGATCGAGGTGGTGAGCGGACGGCTCGCACCCTCGGTCGGCACCTGCATGGTGATGGGCACCGCGAGCACGATGGCGTGCGTGGTCGAGGCGCTCGGCTTCTCGCTCCCCTACGCGGCGGCCATCCCGGCGGTGCATGCCGAGCGCGTGCGCCTCGCGGAGGCGAGCGGCAAGCAGGCGGTCGCGATGGCGAAAGCCGGCTCGCCGCGGCCGCGCGAGCTGTTCACCGAGCGCGCACTGCGCAACGCGCTGATCGTGCTGCAGGCGATCGGCGGCTCGACCAACGGCATCGTGCATCTCGCCGCGATGGCGGGGCGCGCCGGCATCACGCTCGATCTCGATGCGTTCGATGCGCTGTCGAAGCAGGTGCCGGTGCTGATCGACCTCAAGCCGTCGGGCGACCATTACATGGAGCACTTCCATCATGCCGGCGGCGTGCCGCGGCTGATGCAGGAACTCTCCGACATTCTCGATCTCGACGCGCCGAGCGTCGCCGGCACGTTGCGCGATCACGTCAAGGTCGCCGAGCAGGTGCCGGGGCAGACCGTGATCCGGTCGCGCGACAACCCGATCAACGCGCAGGGCGCGATGTGCGTGTTGCGCGGCAACATCGCGCCGCGCGGCGCGGTGATCAAGCAATCGGCCGCGACGCCGAAGCTGATGACGCATGAAGGCCGCGCGGTGGTGTTCGAGAACATCGAGGACATGACGCTGCGGATGGACGACATGGCGCTCGATGTCACCGCCGACGACGTGCTGGTGCTGCGCAATGCCGGGCCGAAGGGCGCACCCGGCATGCCGGAGGCCGGCTACCTGCCGATCCCGAAAAAGCTGGCGCAGCAGGGCGTCAAGGACATGGTGCGGATTTCCGATGCGCGCATGAGCGGCACGGCGTTCGGCACCATCGTGCTGCACATCACGCCGGAAAGCGCCGCGGGCGGACCTCTGGCGCTGGTGCAGACCGGCGACCGCATCCGCCTCGACGTGCCGCAGCGTTCGATCGAGCTGCTGGTCGACGATGCCGAGCTGCAGCGGCGCGCCGCCCTGTTCGTCGCGCCGCCGCCGCACGAGGGAAGCGACCGCGGCTATTCCTGGCTGTTCCAGCAGCACGTCATGCAGGCGGACGAGGGCTGCGACTTCGATTTCCTGCGGCCGGGACGCGCGTGAGCGCCATCGTCCTGCTCCATGCCGCCGGCTCGCTGCGCGGCGCGCTCACCGACGTCGCGACTGCATTCGAAGGCGCAGGCGGCGTCAGCGTGCGGGCTAGGTTCGGCCCCTCCGGCGCCTTGCGCGACGCGATCGCGGCGGGCGAGCCGGCGCATGCCTTTGCGTCCGCCAATATGGAGCATCCGCAATCCCTCGCTCGCGCCGGCAAGGCTGGCGCAGTTGCGCTGTTCGCGCGCAACCGGCTCTGCGCGCTGGTGCGGCCGGGGCTTGCGGTCACGCCCGACACGCTGCTCGAGACGATGCTGCGGGATGACGTGACGCTCGGCACGTCGACGCCGCAGGCCGATCCGTCGGGCGACTACGCGTTCGAGGTTTTCCGCAAGGCGGAGGCGCTGAGGGCCGGCGCCCGGGATGTCCTGGAACGGAAAGCACAGCAGCTGACCGGCGGCGCCTCGAGCGCGCAACCACCCGGCGGACGCAATCCGTATGGCTGGCATGTCGCGCAAGGCCGCGCCGACATCTTCCTGAACTACCGCACCGCAGCCGCGGTCGCGGTGCGGGAAAACCCTGGCCAGCAGATCGTCGCGCTCCCGGAATCACTCGCGGTCGGCGCGGACTACGGGTTGACCGTGATGAACGGCGCGCCGGCCGCGGCGCATCGTTTCGCGGAGTTCATTCTCTCGACCGAGGGTCAGGAAATTCTCGTGCGGCACGGGTTTGCGGCCGGGGTGCCGTAGGGTGGTTAAGCAGTGCGTTGTGGTGGGCACGGCGCTACGCGCCTTTGCCCACCCTACAATTCTCGCAGCACCCGCCTGCGCCGCTTCTACTTCGCGATCCGCAGGTTCGCCAGGTTCTGCGCGATCGAGGAGAACACGCTGTTGAGCTGGCTCGCCTGATTCACGTTGTAATACATGTTCGGCTTGGTGGCGCAGTTGCGCAACAGGTTGGCGTCGCCGTCGATCACCCGCACCGTGTAGATCTTGATGTTGGCGGCCTTGGCGTTGGCGCAGGCCGCAGCGGTACGCGCGTCGATCGAGGAGCCGCTCGTGGTCCAGCGGTTCTGCGTGTTGTCGCCGTCGGTCAGCAGCACGATCACCTTGTCCTTGTCGGGAGCCGGATCGCTGCCCTGCGTCAGCGGCTCGCTCTTGGTCAGCGCATGCCAGCCCCAGGCGAGGCCGATCGTCACGTTGGTGTTGCCGGCCGCCGTCATGGCGTCGATCTTGTTGTTGAGATTGGTGAAGCCGGTCGTGTCGAGGATGTCGGTCAGCGTCATCATGGTGGTGAGGCCGGAGCACTGCGCGGCCGGAAACTTGGTGTGGATGTCGGAGCTCGGCGCGGTGTCGGTCGTGTCGTTCGGCTGGTCGCGATCCTGCACGCAGCCCTGCCACTGGTTCTGCTGGATGTGGTTCACCGAATAATCCATCCAGCTTTGCCCGGCATAGCTGGTGCCGATGTTCACCTTGGTGTCGAACGGGATGATCGCGACCTTCACGTCGCCCGGCTGCTTGGCGGCCGTCTGCAAGGTGGTGAGCAGGTTGTGCGACGCCAGCTTCAATTGTGTCAGCTTGCCGTTGCTCGCCATCGAACCGGTGTTGTCGAGCACCAGCGCCAGCTCGAGCTTCTTGACGCCCCACTTCACCTGCGCCGACGAGCCGATGTCGAGCTGCTCCTGCCCCAGCAGTTTCGTGAACGTGGTCGGCACGTTGCCGCTCGCCTTCACGTCGAGCACGAAGCTGCCCTGCTGCGGGCTGCTCAGGGTGGCGGTGACCTGAACGTTGGCCACCTCGGACCGCTTGAACTGCGCGTTGAAGAAGCTCGTCGCCTTGGCGGAGACTTCGCCCGGCGTCATGTTGGCGGCATCGCGCGACAGCATCAACGCCGTCGCATCGAGCGAGGCAAGCATCGCGGTGCGCGCCGCATTGCCGCGGCTGTAATCGACCGCCGCGCCGACGAGGCCGATGATCGGAACGATTCCGAGCGCGAAGATGGGCGCCGCGCCACCGGCGCGGTCGTTGATGAAACGTGACCACATGCTCAGCCCCTGGAGGTTCGTTGCCGCCAAGGTGACGCGGAGGTTTTGAGAATACGTCTCGCCGCGCGCGGAACTTCTCGTAAAATTCTACGCATTCGAACGTGGCGGCGTGCGCTCGATTTGATCCGCCTGCGGGGCAGGCGTCGCGGTGCATCGGCGCGCAATGCGGACCGCGTGCGGCGTTGGTAAACGGCGCATTGCTTCAATTGCGCTTAACCACTTAAACCGCGCTTAAGGATGCGCCTTCATGGCGGATTCAACATAGCGGCATTCGCCGACGGAACTTCAGGAAGGATTCAGTTTCAAAGCGCACCGTGCCTCGACAAGAAATAAAACGTGACGGGGCTGGCGTGCGCAAAAATACCATCGTGATGGTCGGCATCGCCGTCGTGTTCGGACTCCTTGCGGTGTTCGTCGCGCAGGGCTGGCTGAACTATCAGGCGGAGCTGAGCCGCAAGACCGTCGCGCCGAAGCCGCAGCAGGTGGCGACGCGCACGATCGTGGTTGCCACCGCGCCGTTGCGCTTCGGCACGCACGTGTCGGTCGACAGCCTGCGCGAAGTCGCCTGGCCGGACGACGCGATTCCCGCCGGCACCTTTTCGTCGATCGCCGAGCTCACCGCCGGCGGCAAGCGCATCGTGCTCGCCTCGATCGAGCGCAACGAACCGATCCTGCGCACCAAGATCACCGGACCGGGCCAGAAGGCGACGCTCTCCGCCGTGATCCAGGACGGCATGCGCGCCGTGACGGTGCGCACCAACGACGTCGAGGGCGTGGCGGGCTTCGTGTTGCCGGGCGACCACGTCGACGTGCTGCTGACGCGCCAGTCCGAGCGCACCACCGGCATGAACGACGTGGTGATCCAGAACGCACGGGTGCTCGCGGTCGACCAGCTCGCCGACGACGCGGCGGACCGCCCGACGGTCGCGCGCGCGGTCACGCTCGAGGTCGACACCATCGCGGCGCAGAAAATCGCGCTCGCGGCCTCGCTCGGAAATCTCTCGCTGATGCTGCGCCGCGCCGGCGAGCAGCACATGGACGCGACGCGGCGCATCACCGCGAGCGATCTGGCGCAAACCGAAGTGGTCGCGCGCACGACCGACACGAAGCGCTTCACCAAGGTCTCGGTGACGCGCGCCTCGAACAAGCAGGAATACAACGTACCGGCGGAAGACAGTGAATGGCGGGACGGTGCCGAGGCGCAGGCCGCAGTGCGCCGCTGACAATAACGCTGAATAAAAACGGGGATTGGGGTCATGGGGAATCGGATGGACAGGGGCGCTCGGCGCCCATCGTGGAGTGCGGCGCTCGGCGCAATCGCGCTGGCGCTCGCCGCCCTGCCGGGGCTCGCGCCTTGCGCGCAGGCGCGTGAGGTCGAGCTCAGCGCCAGCCGCGGCACCGCCACGGTGAAGATTTCGATCGGCAAGTCGGAGAGCGTGCGCACCGAGAGCGGCTTCTCGGAAGTGATCGTCAGCGACCCCGACGTCGCCGACGCGATCCCGCTGACCGACCGCTCGCTCTCGATCCTCGGCAAGAAGATCGGCAACGCGCGCGTCTCGGTCTACGGCGAGGCCAAGAAGCTGGTCGGCGTGTTCGACATCGAAGTCTCCTACGACACCACGCGGCTCGGCAGCGAGCTGGCGCAGCGCTTCCCGCATGCGCGCTTCCGCGTCTCCTCGGTGAACGGCCGCATCATGCTGTCGGGCAACGCGCCCGACGCCGTGACGGTCGACAAGGCGATGACGGTCGCCAAGCAGTTCGGCGCCGACGTCATCAATTCGGTGCGGGTCAACGCTCCGCAGCAGGTAATGCTCGAGGTGCGTTTCGTCGAAGCATCCCGCACCGCCAGCCGCGAGCTCGGCATCAACTGGCAGATCGTGCAGCAGCGGCTGCTCACCGCGGGCCACGGCGCCGCGCTGGCGACCGGCCTCGCCAACCCGGTCTCCGGTTCGGAGCCGTTCGGCACCTTCCTCGGCAGCATGCTCGGCAGAGGCGTGCAGGCCGACGTGCTGGTGCGCGCGCTGGAAGAGCGCGGCATCGTGCGCCGGCTCGCCGAACCGAACCTGGTGGCGCTCTCGGGCGACACCGCGAGCTTCCTCGCCGGCGGCGAATTCCCCATTCCGGTCGCGTCTAACCTCGGCACCATCTCGATCGAGTTCAAGAAATACGGCGTCGGCCTCGCCTTCACGCCGACCGTGCTCGGCGACGGCGTGATCAACCTGAAGATCGAACCCGAGGTGAGCCAGATCGATCCGACCACCTCGATCACCATCGGGCCGATCACCGTCCCGGCCCTGATCGTGCGGCGCGCCAACACCACGGTCGAGCTGCGCGACGGGCAGAGCTTCGCGATCGCCGGCCTGCTGCAGACCATCAACACGGCGGACCAGAAGCAGTTGCCCTGGATCGCCGACGTGCCGATCCTCGGTGCGCTCGCGCGCAGCGCGGCGTTCCAGAAGAAAGAGACCGACCTCGTCATCATCGTGACGCCGCGCATCGTGCGCCCGGCTCGCCCCGGCGACGTGCTGCGCACGCCGCTCGACAACACCCGCATGGCGAACGACGCCGAATACTTCCTGCTCGGGCAGTCGGAAATCACCGTGCCGATGGATCGGCGGATCAAGGGCCGCTCCGACGGCTCCGCACCGCAGGTCGGGCACATCCTCGACGTCGCCAAGGGAGAGCACCATGTCGCGAAATAAGGCTCCTGCCCTGCTGGTGCTCGCCGCCACGCTGCTGCTCGGTGCGTGCACCGACATGTATCTCGACCGCCGCGAAACCGTCAGCTTCGGGGCGGGCGACGCGGTCGCCGCCAACAAGGTGACGCACATGGTCGATCCGTGGCCGGTGCGCGCGGGCGACCGCAACATCCCGCACGACGGTGAACGCATGGCCGACGCGGCCGAACGCTATCGCACCAACAAGGTGACGCCGCTTGCGCGAACCGGCACCTCGTCGGTGAGCTACGTGCCGGTCGTCGCGGCTTCACCGAAGTGAAATTTGAGCCGGTCCGAATGTTCGCGCGCGAAACCAGCGAAGTATTGGTGAAGACGCGCGTCGTGGCGCAGTGCCGCGATGCCGACTTCGAACGGCTGTTGCGTTCGACCTTCGGGGCGGACGCCAAGATCGAGCTCACCGTCGCGACCGGCGCGTTCCCCGAGTCGATCCGCAAGCTCGACATGACCGGCGCCACGGTCGTCATCGTCGACATCGATCCGGCGAGCGAGGCCGACCTGGCCGCGCTGAGCGCATTGACCCTGCGCATCGCCGGTACGCCGGTGATCGTCGCGATCCCGGCCTTCGACGTCGCGGTCGCGCGGCAGTTGCTGCAGATGCGCGTCGCGGACTTCGTGGTCAAGCCGGTGGCGCCGCTCGACTTGGTGCGCTCCTGCGCGCGCGCCGCGCAGGCCGCGAAGGGCGGCACGGCGACCGCCGAGGCGCAGATCTATACGTTCCTGCCCGCGGCCGGCGGCGTCGGACTGACGACGCTCGCGATCGAGACCGCGATGCTGCTGCGCAAGGGCAACGGCCAGCCGAGCCGGACCTGCCTGGTCGACCTCGATTTCCAGCACGGCTCGTGCTGCGACTATCTCGACCTCGAGCCGCGCCTCGACCTCGACGAGATCGAGCCGCGTCCCGACCGGCTCGACCGGCAACTGCTCGAAGTGATGATCTCCGAGCATCCGTCCGGCCTGAAGGTGATTGCGGCGCCGAGCCGCCCGGCGGAGATGCGCAGTTTCGATTTCGAGGTGGTGACGCGCCTGCTCGACCTCGTTGCGGCCCATTTCGACAACGTCGTGATCGACGTGCCGCGCACCTGGTTCGCCTGGACCGACTCGGTGCTGATCGGCTCGAACCGCCTGTTCCTGGTCACCGAGATGACCGTGCCGGGGCTCAAGCACGCGCGCAATCTGGTCAACGTCATTCGCGAGCGCCTGCCCGACGGCCCGCCGCTCGAAGTCATCGTGAACCGGTTCGAGCAGCGCCTGTTCGGGCCCGGCCTGCGCCGCGCCGACATCGAGCAGGCGCTCGGCGACGCGCTCGCCTGCACGATCCCGAACAATTTCCGCCTGGTCAGCGAAGCGATCGACCGCGGCGTCCCGCTCGACGAGGTCAAGGCCGGCAACAACATCCACCAGGCGCTGAGCAAGCTGATCGTGCCGCCGAAGCAGAAGAACGCCAAGGTCGCGGCCGCTCCGGCTCCGGTCGAGCGCAAGCTCGCAGTGGTGCGCTGACATGTTCGGACGATTCACCGCGACCAAGCGCATCGCCGAGGCGGAAGCCGCCGCCGCCGCTCACGCCGCCATGCCGTTCGCCGCCGCGGCCTCGCCGTTTGCCGAGCCGGCCGCCGACGCGCCGAGCCTCCAGGCGGTCGCCGAATTGCCGCGGATCGATATCGCGCCCGAGCCCGCGCCGTCGATCACGCCGCTGCGCGACAAGCTGCTCGACGCCAAGGTACGGCTGCATCGGCGGCTGATCGAGGAGATCAACCTCTCGGCCATCGAGCGCGTCTCGGAAGGCGAGGTGCGGCGGCAGATCGCCGCGCTGGTCTCGCAATATGTGCTGGCCGAGCGCATCGCGCTCAACACGCAGGAGCTCGAGGACTTCGTCGACGAGATCATCGACGAGATGACCGGCCTCGGTCCGATCGAGCCGTTGCTCAAGGACCCCTCGGTCAACGACATCCTGATCAACGGCCACGAATGCGTCTACGTCGAGCGCGCCGGCATCCTCGAGCCGACGCCGGTGCGTTTCAAGGACGAGCAGCATCTGTTGCGCATCGTGAACAAGATCGTCTCGGCGGTCGGACGGCGCGTCGACGAGTCCCAGCCGCTGTGCGACGCGCGCCTGCTCGACGGCTCGCGCATCAATATCGCGGTGCGGCCGATCGCGGTCGACGGGCCGCTGGTGTCGATCCGGAAATTCTCCAAAAAGCCGTACAACCTGAAAAAGCTGATCGACGTCGGCGCGCTGCGGCCGGCGATGGGCGAGGTGCTCGCCGCCGCCGTGAACGCGCGCATCACCTCGATCATCTCGGGCGGCACCGGCTCGGGCAAGACCACGATGCTGAACGCGCTCTCGGCGTTCATCTCGGACAAGGAACGTCTCGTCACCATCGAGGACGCGGCCGAGCTGCAACTGCAGCAGCCGCATGTCGGCCGCATGGAGACGCGTCCGCCCAACGTCGAGGGGCGCGGCGAGATCCGCCAGCGCGAACTGGTCAAGAACGCGCTGCGCATGCGCCCCGACCGCATCATCCTCGGCGAGTGCCGCGGCGAGGAAGCCTTCGACATGCTGCAGGCGATGAACACCGGTCACGAGGGCTCGATGGCGACGATCCACGCCAACACGCCGCGCGACGCGATCTCGCGCCTCGAACAGATGATCGGCATGGCCGGCATGCCGATGACGATCGCGTCGGTGCGCGGCCAGATCGCGGCCGCGATCCGCGTCATCGTGCAGCTGCAGCGTCTCTCGGACGGCAAGCGCAAGGTGACCTCGATCGCCGAAATCACCGGCCTCGAAGGCGACATCCTGCAGATGCAGGAGATCTACAAATACGTGCGCACCGGGACCGCCGCCGACGGCAGCGTCGAGGGCCACTTCCAGGCGACCGGCGTGCGTCCGCGCTTCCTGAGCGAGCTGTCCGCGCGCGGCATCAGCATTCCGGGCGCCTATTTCGACCCCTCCAAGCCCCTGTGAGCATGATCCCGAAAAGCGCGAACCGGTTTTCCGACAAGATCGTGCTCAAGAAAAAGAACTGAGCCATGCCGTTCGAACTCGACACCCCGACACTGATCGTCATTTTCGCGGCGGTCTCGGTCGTGCTGTTCGCCGAGGCGATCTACCTGCTCGGCTTTTCCACGGCGTCGTATCGCAGCCGCGTGAACCGCCGCCTCAAGCTTGCCGGCGACCAGCCGGACCGCGAGGCGATCCTCATCCAGCTGCGGCGCGAGCGCGGACTGACCAGTGACGGCCTGCTGCGCTTCGGCATGCAGTGGTTCAACCGGCTGCTGCTGGAATCCGGAATGACGCGCGGCGTGTTCACGCTCGCGCTGGTCGGCCTGGTCACGGCCAGCGCGGCCTTCGCCGGCGTATTGCGGTTCCGCGGCGACTTCCTGGAAGCCGGCATCGCGGCAACCGTCGCGGCGCTGCTGTTTCCGTTCCTCACGCTGATCGTCAAGCGCAAGCGGCGTCATTCGAAGTTCGCCGAGCAGTTCCCCGACGCGATGGACATCATCGTGCGCTCGTTGCGCGCCGGCCATCCGGTGCCGGTCGCGATCGGTCTGGTGGCGCAGGAGCTGCCCGATCCGATCGGCACCGAGTTCGGCATCGCGGCCGACGAGATCACCTACGGCGCCGACGTCGAGACCGCGATGCGCAACCTGTATTTCCGCGTGGGCCAGGAAGACCTGCCGCTCTTCGTCACCGCGGTCGCGATCCAGGGCTCGACCGGCGGCAACCTGAGCGAAATCCTCTCGAACCTCTCGGCGGTGATCCGCCTGCGTTTCAAGATGCGCCGCAAGATCAAGGCGCTCGCGGCGGAAGGCAAGTTCTCGGCGATCTTCCTGTCGGGACTGCCGATCGCGGTGTTCGGCCTGATCAACGTGATGACGCCCGACTTCTACGGCTCGATCATGAAGTACGACCTGACCAAATGGGGCCTCGGCCTCGCAGGCGCCTGGATGCTCACGGGCAACATCTTCATGTACAAGATGTGCAACTTCCGGATCTGACATGGACGCTGTGTTCGAGTTCATCGGTCAGTTCGTCGGCGGCGGTGACAACTCCACCTTGATGGTGAGCGCCTTCGTGTTCCTGTCGGCGGCCGCGCTCGCGTTCGGCCTGATGGCGGTCGCACAGGTGCGCTTCGCCGTGAAGCGGCGCGCGGCGGAGATCTCCTCCGGCCCATCGCGGGCGCCCGATGACGACCCGCGCTCGCTGCGCTACGCCAGCAAGGTCGCGGCGCAGCGGCTGATCGACTACACCGCCCGGCATTATTCGACCGAAAACAAGGGCGAGACCAAGGAGCTGCGGCGCCAGCTCCTGCAGGCCGGCTTCCTCGATCCGCGCGCGCCGGTCCTGTTCTTTCTCGCCCGTGCGATCGCCGCGGTCGCCCTCGCGCTTGCGGCGTTTGTCCTGATGCCGATGCTGCTCAAGCCGGAAAGCGCGATGCTGTGGCCGTCGGTGTGGATCGGCGGGCTCGCCGGCTACTTCGCGCCGACCGTCTATCTCAGCCGCCGCATCGCGGGACGGCAGGTCGAGCACCGCGCCGGATTCCCCGATTTCATGGATCTGCTGGTGGTGTGCGCCGACGCGGGACTGAGCATGGAGGCCGCGCTCGACCGCGTCGGGCGCGAGCTTGCGGACAGCTATCGCTCGCTCTCCGCCAACATCCACATGGCGACGCTGGAAATGCGCGCGGGCCGCACGTTGAGCGAAACGCTCGATCATCTTGCCGACCGGCTCGGACTGGAAGAGGCGCGCTCCTTCGCGACCCTGCTGCAGCAGTCCGAGAAGCTCGGCTCCTCGCTCACCGAGGCGCTGCGCGTCTACTCCGACGACATGCGCCACAAGCGTCTCTCGCGCGCAGAGGAAAAGGCCTACAGCCTGCCGGCCAAGCTGTCGGTGCCGCTGACCCTGTGCGTCTTTCCGGTGGTGATCATCGTGATCATGCTGCCGGTCTACGTGAAGCTGAAGCTCGGGGCGTATTGAGCGTCACGAAAGGTGCCTCAATAGTGATAGCGACACTGGATGATCTGGATCGTCTGCTCCGTACCCTTGCCGAAGACGCGATAGACAAGGCGATGCTCGCCGGTGATACGGCGTGACCACCACCCCGCAAGAGCATGCTTGAGCGGCTCGGGCTTTCCCAATCCTCTAAAGGGATCGCGGGAAATGTCCTTGATGAGGTCGTTGATCGCCTGCAAGAGCTTCGGATCGGTCTTCTGCCACAACAGATAGTCCTGCCAGCCTTCTTCGCTCCAAAGCAGCCTCATTTGCGTTTTGCAGCTTTCTCAACGAGCGCGCGCTTTTTGAGTTTGCCTGCATCCGCGGCGTTCATGGAACGAATGAGACGTTCTGCGTT
Organism: uncultured Alphaproteobacteria bacterium; assembly: GCA_963839985.1. Lineage (GTDB taxonomy): Bacteria > Pseudomonadota > Alphaproteobacteria > Rhizobiales > Xanthobacteraceae > PALSA-894. The sequence goes on from CAWIXG010000011.1 coordinate 203,853, forward strand.
CGCGGGACTCCGCAGCAGATGGAGCGTTTCCACCATGCCGCTGTATTCCTCCGCCGACATCATGACGACCGATCGCGCATTCTGCCGCGTGATGTGGAGCGGCGCACGGCTGTCGCTGACCTCATCCATGTACTTCGCGAGATTCTTGCGCAGATCGGTGTACGAAACATGGCTCATCGGCCGCCTCCGGTCTTATGTACATATATATGTACATAAGACCGACAAGCAGTTCAACAATGCCGCGCCGCGGCGCCAACCGTAAACGCTGTCTTAAGGCCTGCCCCCTATCGTCGCCCTTGGGGGGAACTCAATCCGGTTCCCGCATGTGTTCCGCGTAACGCCGGCCGTTCGCCGGGTGGATGAGTTTGTATGCGTATCTTCGGCGCTTTTGCCGCGGTAGCGTGCCTTGTCGCGCTTGCGGGTTGTTCGTCCTCGGGCAAGTTCGCCGGGACGGGCTGGGGCGAGGACTCGCCGCCACCCGCGAACGAAACGACCGGCGGGATCGGCGGCGCCACGCCCGAAGGCAACCTCACCGTCAAGGACGCGCTGCTCGGCGGCGATCCGTCCGACGACCTCTCGCTCGGCAAACGGCACTATCGCGAGCAGAATTACGGCCTCGCCGAACAGCATTTCCGCCGCGCGGCGGAAAAGCTTCCGCGCGACGGCGAAGCCTGGGTCGGGCTCGCGGCCTCCTACGACCGGCTGCGCCGCTACGAACTGGCCGACCGCGCCTATCGCGAGGCGCTGTCGATCTACGGACCGCGCCCGGAAGTGCTGAACAACATCGGCTATTCGTTCCTGCTGCGCGGCGACCTGCGCAAAGCGCGGGCGAAGTTCGTCGAGGCGCAGGCGAAGGACCCGGAAAATCCGACCATCGCCAACAACATCGCGCTGGTCGACGCGGCCGCGAAGCGGCGCAAGGGATTGAACTGACCTCTCGCGACTAACCGATGGTCCGGCGAACGTAAGGCCGGCAAGGCCTGGCCGCGCGAAGGCGGGGCCGAGGCGTGCCCGCCGCTCCTGCGCAATCGCGCGGAAGGCGCTGCGCGCCGTCTGCCTGCCCACCATTTGTGGACTATTTTAGTCTTGAACTTTGACCCGCCTGTGACATCTGATCCCGTTCACGGAATTGCGATGTCGGAGCTTGTTTAGAATCGATACGCTGTAGGCGACGCGCGCTTGCAAAAAATCCTGCCAACAGGGACTTCGCGCGCGAGTTGGCGACGGGAAAGCTCACCGGAGGGTGAGCGGGAGGACATATGGTTGCGCTTACCATCAATGGACAATCACATAACATCGACGTCGACCCGACCACCCCGCTGCTGTGGGTGATCCGCGAGCAGGTCGGCCTCACCGGCACGAAGTACGGCTGCGGCGTCGCGCAATGCGGCGCCTGCACGGTCCATGTCGACGGCCAGGCGGTGCGCTCGTGCTCGATGCAGGTCAGCGACGCCGCGGGCAAGAAGATCACCACGATTGAAGGCCTCGCGGTCGGCGGCAAGCTCACCAAGGTGCAGGAAGCCTGGGTCGCGCACGACGTGCCGCAGTGCGGCTATTGCCAGTGCGGGATGATCATGGCGGTGTCGGCGCTGCTCGCCGAGAAGCCGAAGCCGACCGACAAGGACATCGACGACGCGATCACCAACATCTGCCGGTGCGGAACCTTCCAGCAGGTGCGCGAAGCGATCCACATGGCCGCAAACGCGTGAGGGAGGGCATCATGAATTTCGTTCCCAAGATGAATCGCCGCTCCTTCCTGGTCGGCAGTGCCGCGGTCGCCGGCGGCGGCCTCGCGCTCGGCATCGATCTGCCGGTCGCCGATGCACAGGGCGCGCTCGCGACGCCCGAGCTCGGCGTATGGGTCGTGGTCAAGCCGGACGACAGTGTGGTCGTGCGCATCGTGCGCGCCGAGATGGGCCAAGGCACCATCACGGGCCTCGCACAACTGGTCGCCGAAGAGCTCGAGGCGGACTGGTCGAAGGTCTCGTATGAACACCCGACACCGGGCGAAAGCGTCAAGCGCAAGCGCGCCTGGGGCTCCTACTCGACCGGCGGAAGCCGCGGCATCCGCGAGTCGCACGAATATGTGCGCCAGGGCGGGGCGGCGGCACGCATGATGCTGATGCAGGCGGCAGCCAACGAGTGGAAGGTGCCGGTGAGCGAAGTCACCGCCGCCGCCGGCGTTCTGACGCACAAGGCATCGAACCGCACGCTGACCTACGGCAAGGTCGCGGAAGCCGCGTCCAAGCTTCCGGTGCCGGAGAAGCCGGCGCTGAAGGATCCGAAGGACTGGAAGATCGCCGGCAAGCCGATGAAGCGGTTCCGCACCGCCGAGAAGGTGACCGGCAAGCAGATCTACGGCGCCGACTTCACGCTTCCCGGCATGCTGAACGCGACGGTCAAGGAGTCGCCGGTGTTCGGCGGCAAGGTGAAGAGCTTCGATGCCGCCAAGGTCGCCGGCATGAAGGGCGTCAAGAAGGTCGTCCAGGTGGGCGAGACCGGCGTCGCGGTCATTGCCGATACCTGGTGGCAGGCCAAGGTCGCGCTCGACGCGCTGCCGATCGTCTGGGATGAAGGTCCGAACGCCAAGGTATCGAGCGCTTCGATCGCCGAAATGCTGAAAGCCGGCCTCGACGCCGAGCAGGCCTTCGTCGGCAATCAGAACGGCGACGCCAAGGCGGCGATCGCAAGCGCCGCAAAGAAGATCGAGGCGGTCTACTCCTATCCGTACCAGAACCACGCTCCGATGGAGCCGATGAACGCCACCGCGCGTTACACGGCGGAGAAGTGCGAGGTATGGGTCCCGACGCAGGACGGTGAAGCGTCCTTCGCGGCGGTGCTCGCGGCGTCCGGCCTGCCGGCCGACAAGTGCGAGGTGCATATGCTCGACCTCGGCGGCGGTTTCGGCCGGCGCGGCGCGTTCCAGGACTACGTGCATCAGGCTGTCCGCATCGCCAAGGAGATGCCGGGCACCCCGATCAAGCTGCTCTGGTCGCGCGAGGAAGACATGGCGCAGGGTCGGTACCACCCGATCATGATGGCCAAGATGGTCGGCGCGTTCGACAAGGACAACAACCTGACCGGGCTGCATATCCGCCTGTCGGGTCAGTCGATCCTCGCGAGCGTGCGTCCGCAGGTGCTGGAGCAGGAGAAGGGGCGCGACCCGCTCTCCTTCCAGGGCCTGTTCCAATCGGGCGAGCACTCGTTCAGCTACACGATCCCGAACCTGCTGATCGACCATGCGATGCGCAACCCGCACGTCCCGCCCGGATTCTGGCGCGGCGTGAACATCAACCAGAACGCCATCTTCATGGAATGCTTCATGGATGAGCTGGCGCAGGCGGCGGGCCAGGATGAGCTGGAATTCCGCCGCAAGCTGCTCGGCAACCATCCGCGCAACCTCGCCGCGCTCAACGCGGTCGCGGAGAAGATCGGCTGGGGCAAGCCCGCCCCGGCCGGCGTCTTCCGCGGGCTTGCGCACATGAAGGCGTTCAACGCCTACGTGGCGGGCGCCGCGGAGGTGTCGGTCACCGGCGGCAAGCTGAAGGTCCACCGCATCGTCGCGGCGACCGATCCGACCTACGCCGTCAATCCGGCGCAGATCGACCGGCAGGTCGCCGGCTCGTTCGTCTACGGCCTGTCGGCGCTCTACTATCAGGAGTGCACGATCAAGGACGGCCGGGTGGTTGAGCTCAACTTCGACACCTACGATTCCATGCGGATCGCCCAGATGCCGAAGGTCGAGGCGATCAACATGCCGAGCGGCGGCAGCGGTCCGTGGGGCGGCATCGGCGAGCCGACCATCTGCGTGGCGGCACCGGCGGTGATGAACGCGTACTTCAAGGCGACGGGCAAGCGCATCCGCTCGTTCCCGCTGAAGAACCACGACATCGCGATGGCGTGAACCGCAACAAGACCGTACAATCCAGGGCGGCGGTGAAAACCGCCGCCCTGTCAGCGTGGGATATCGAAGCATGATGACGCACCTTATCGTCACGGCTCTGGCTGTCCTGCTCGGCTCCGGCGCCGCATTGGCCGACGGCCCGCCCGGTGCGGCCAGTTGCTCCGGCTGTCACGCCGCAAGCACGCGCGTGGAAACGCCGGTGCCGCCGCTCAAAGGACGCAGCCAGGCCGACATCGCGGATGCGATGATCGACTACAAGTCCGGCAAGCGCGCCGGCACCATCATGGACCGCATCGCCAAGGGATTCTCCGACGAGGAGATCCGGGCGATTGCCGCCTGGTACGCGGGACAGAAATAGGAGGCAGGCCGATGCGCAGCAGCCGCCGTCAATTCCTCAAGGCCTCCGCCGCCGTCGCGCTCATGCCGATGCCGGCGATCGCGCAAGGCGCCGGCCCGCGCGTCGTCGTGATCGGCGGCGGCTTTGCCGGCGCATCGGCTGCGCGCGCGCTCAAGCAGGAGAATGCGCAGATTCGCGTGACCCTGGTCGAGCCGAACCGGACGTTCACGGCGTGCCCGTTCTCGAACGGCGTGCTGGCCGAGCTGCGCGAGCTGAAGCAGCAGCAGTTCTCCTACGAAAAGGTGGAGGCAGACGGCATCGTGATGGCGCGACAGGCCGCAACGGCGGTCGACGCGCAGGCGAAAAGCGTCACGCTCGCGGAAGGCGCGGCGCTGCCCTACGACCGCCTGATCATGGCGCCCGGCATCGAGGTGCGTTTCGACGCGCTCCCCGGCTATGACGCGCGCGCCGCCGACATGATGCCGCATGCCTGGCAGGCCGGCGAGCAGACCCTGTTGCTGCACAGCGCCATCGCGTCGATGGAAGATGGCGGCACGGTCTTCATCGTTGCGCCGGCCAATCCGTTCCGCTGTCCGCCCGGCCCTTATGAGCGCGCGAGCCTGATCGCGCACTACCTGAAAACACGCAAGCCGAAGTCGAAGGTCATCATCCTCGACGCCAAGGACGCGTTCTCCAAGCAGCGCTTGTTCCAGGCCGCCTGGAAGGAGCTCTATCCCGACCACCTCGAATGGGTGTCGCTGTCGCAGGGCGGCAAGGTGACGACCGTCAAGCCGGACGAGAAGATCCTGGTGACCGATTTCACCAATCACAAGGCGGAGGTGGCGAACGTCATTCCGCCGCAGCGCGCCGCTCCGATCGCGCAACAGGCGGGCGTCGCCGACCGCACGGGCTGGTGCCCGGTCGACCCGGTCACGTTCGAGTCGAAGCTGATCCCGAACATCCACGTGATCGGCGATGCCGCCATCATGGGCGCGATGCCGAAGTCGGCGTTCTCGGCCAATGCGCAGGCCAAGGTGTGCGCCAGCGCGGTCGCGGCGCTGCTGCGCGGCGACAAGCCGGGCGAGCCGCGGCTGATCAACACCTGCTACAGCCTGGTGGCACCGGACTACGGCATCACTGTCGCGGGCGTGTACAAGCCGACCGACGGCGTGCTCGCCGATATCCAGGGCGCGGGCGGGGTCAGTCCCGCCGACGCGCCGCGCGCGAACCGCGCGCTGGAAGCGCAGTTCGCCGAAGGCTGGTTCAAGACGCTCACCGGCGAGGTGTTCGGCTGAAGCGGCTTGCGATGTCGGCGCTCGCGCTGCTCGCCGGAGCCGCAGGCGCGACGGCGCAGGACGGGTTGCGGCCATATGCGATCGTCGGCGACGCCATTCCGGCCTCGCTGACCGGCGCGCCGGGCGAGGCCGAACGCGGGTTGAAGATCGTCACCAACCGGCAGGTTGGGCTGTGCCTGCTGTGCCATTCGGGACCGTATCCGCAGGAACGGTTCCAGGGCACGATGGCGCCGGACCTGAAAGGGGCCGGTGCGCGTTCCAGCGAAGGACAGTTGCGGCTGCGGATCGTGGATGCGGCGAAGGTCAACCCGGAGACCATCATGCCGCCCTATTACCGGGTGGACGAGCTGCGGCGGGTCGCGCCGGCGTTCCGCGGCAAGCCGATCCTGAACGCGGAGCAGATCGAGGACGTGGTGGCGTATCTGGCGACTCTGAAGGACTGAGCGTGATCCGCAAGATCGCCCTCGAGGGAAACAGGATGATGATGATCATCACACGGCGCGACGCTTTGATCGCCGGCGGGATTGCGGCGGCAGGCGCCGCAGCGCTCGCGTCTCCCGCGGCGGCGAGCACTCCGGGACAGATGGAACACGCGATCCGCCAGATGATCGGGGAGGCGGAGGTGCGCAAGGGCCGGGTGACGCTCGACCTGCCGCCGCTGGTCGAGAACGGCAACACCGTGCCGCTGACCGTCATCGTCGACAGTCCGATGACCAGGGCCGATCACGTGAAGGCGATTCACGTCTTCAATGAAAAGAACCCGCAGGCCAATGTGATCAGCGTGCAGCTCGGGCCGCGCGCCGGAAAGGCGCATGTATCGACCCGAATCCGCCTCGCGGGCACGCAGACGCTGACCGCAATCGCCGAGATGTCGGACGGCAGCTACTGGTCGGACAGCCAGGAGGTGATCGTCACGCTCGCGGCCTGCCTGGAGGATCTGATATGAGCGCGCGCGCGCTGATCAACGTGCCGCGCAAGGCGAAGCGCGGCGAGGTGATCGAGATCAAGACGCTGATCTCGCACGTCATGGAAACCGGCTTCCGCCACGGCACGATGGGCGAGCTGATCCCGCGCGACATCATCACGTCGCTCACCTGCAAGTATAACGGCGAGGAGATCTTCGCGACGCAGCTCTATCCGGCCCTTGCGGCAAACCCGTTCGTCACGTTCCACACGGTCGCGACGGAGAGCGGGACCTTGGCGTTCCACTGGATCGGGGACAACGGCTTCGAGGCGACCGAAGAGGCCAAGATTGTGGTGGAGTGAATTGCACCGCAGGCGTGGCGCGGCGATTGGAGCCGCCGTCGCGATTCTCGGCACGTCGCTCGCGCTTGCCGAAATCCCGCTCGATGAGCGCCGCTCCGGCTACGACCAGCTCAGCCCCGCCAGCAAGGCGATGCAGGACGACGACACGTCGAACCCGGCGACGCTGACCGTGCTCGACGGCGAGGCGCTGTGGGCGCGCAAGGCGGGTGACGCGAACAAATCCTGCGCGGACTGCCACGGCGACGCCGCCGACGCGATGCGCGGCGTCTCGGCGCGCTATCCGGCGTTCAGTGCGGCGAAAGGCCGTCCGATCGACATCGAGCAGCGCGTCAATCTTTGCCGCACCGAGCAGCAGAAGGCGGCCCCGCTGGCGCACGAGAGCCGCGATCTGCTCGCGCTGACCACGTTTGTCGGCAGTCAATCGCGCGGGATGCCGATCGCGGTCGTGAACGACGAGAAGACGAAGCCGTTCATCGATGCCGGGCAACGCAGCTACGGCACGCGGCAGGGCCAGCTCAATCTGTCCTGCCGGACCTGCCACGACGACAACCGCGGCCAGAAGCTTGCCGGCGTTCCGCTGGTGCAAGGCCATCCGAACGGCTACCCGCTCTATCGCCTGGAATGGCAGAGCGTCGGCTCGCTGCAGCGGCGCCTGCGCAACTGCCTGATCGGCATGCGCGCGGAGCCCTATGCCTACGGCGCCGACGAATATGTCGATCTGGAGCTGTTCCTGATGTGGCGCGCGCGCGGGATGACGGTTGAAACGCCGGCGGTGAGGCCGTAACCCCGGGACCTCATCCTGAGGGCCCGGCGAAGCCGGGCATCTCGAAGGATGGCCGCAAACGCCGAGCCTCGGGCCATGCTTCGAGGCTCCCCCGGCAAGAGCCGGGGTCGCGCCTCAGCATGAGGATCAAATATGCCCACGCCCGTCCGCCGCGTCGTCACCGGCCATGACCCATCCGGCAAAGCCATCGTCCTGACGGACGGCGACGCGCCGAACCAGAAGCTGCGCCAGACCGGGATCGTCTCGACGCTGCTGTGGGTCACCGACGAGACGCCGGCGGATATCTCGGGCAGCGCCGACCGCGCGGCGCGCGAGACCGGCGTGCCGCCGCCGCCGAACGGATCGATCCTGCGCGTGGTGGATTTCCCGCCCGAGAGCGCGGCCGGGCAGGTCGACAACGCCGCAGTCCTGCGGGAGATGGGCGTCGCGGCGGGCTCGGCGCCGGTGCGCCACGCGCACATGCACCGCACGCGCAGCGTCGATTACGCGCTCGTCCTCTCGGGCGAGATCGACATGCTGCTCGACGACAGCGAGGTGCATCTGAAGGCCGGCGACGTCCTGGTGCAGCAGGGCACCAATCATGCGTGGGTCAACCGCGGCAGCGCGGTCTGCCGGATCGCGTTCGTGCTGATCGATGGGAAAGAGCCGGAGGCGTGGAGCACGTGAACCCTCTCTCCGCTCATGCCCGCGCAAGCGGGCATCCAGGGGCCAAGGACTGGGTCTCCGCTTCCGCGGGGACAAGCGGAACAATTCACCGCTTCCATGGAATGCACTTGCGCTCGATCTCCTGCAGCAGTGCCGACGTCGCCAGCCCGATGATGCCGATCACCACGATGCCGACGAACATGTAGTCGACCTGCAGCAACTCCCAGGAATTCCAGATCAGGTAACCGATGCCGGTCTTCGAGGCGACGAACTCGGCCGCGACCAGGACGATGAACGAGACCGCGACCGCGATGCGCAGCCCCGCAAAGATCAGAGGCAGCGCGCCGAAGAACACCACGCGGGTGAACATCACATAATTGCCGGCGCCGTAGTTCTTGGCAACGTCCCAGTAGATCCTGTCGATGTTCGACGCGCCCGCATAGGTGTTGACGATCACCGGAAAGAACACCGCGAGCGCCACCACGGCGATCTTCGAGGCATCGCCGAAGCCGAAGGCGAGCAGCACCAGCGGCATCAGTGCCACCTTCGGGATCGGGAACAGCGCGGCAATCAGCGGATCGAAGACGATGCGCACCGGCCGCGACATCGCCATCAACAGGCCGATCGCGACCGCCGGCACGACGCCGATCACGAAGCCCGCGGCGGCGCGCAGGATGGTCGCGGCGGTGTGCGCGAACAACTCGCCATTGAGAGCCAGTTGCCAGAAGCGCACCGCGATGTCGCTCGGCGCCGGAACGAAGCGGCGGTCGCCGAAGCCCGCGCGCAGCAGCACTTCCCACACGACCAGCAGCGCGATCGGCGAGATCAGATAGAGCAGCCGCTCGCGGGTCTTATCACTCATGCGGCAGCACCACTCTCCGTCATGGCCGGGCCTAGCCCGTCGAGACGGGCGTAAACGCCCTGGTGCCCGGCCATCCCGACTGGCTGGCACCGCGCCCTCCTGAGCGAGATGCCCGGGTCAAGCCCGGGCATGACGAATCGAGAGATTCGAGCCGTCATCCTTCCTCCTCCGCCCGCGCGCGGTTCACCTCTTCCTCGAGCACGCGCCAGATATCGAGCTTGAGCGCACCGAATTCCGGCGACGCGCCGAGCGTGATGACCTCGCGCGGGTGCGGGAACGGAATGTCGATGATGCGCTTCAGCCGCCCCGGCTGCGCGGTCATCAGCACGCAGCGGTCGCCGAGCAGCAGCGCCTCCTCGATCGAATGCGTCACATAGATGACGGTCTTGCCGGTCTGTTCCCAGATGCGCGTCAGCTCGGCCTGCAGGATCGCGCGGTTCTGGGCGTCGAGCGCGGCGAACGGCTCATCCATCAGCAGCATCGCGGGGTCGGTCACGAACGCGCGCGCGATCGCGCCGCGCTGGCGCATGCCGCCGGACAGCTGGTGCGGATAGTGGTGGCGGAATTTCGTAAGGCCGACGAGCTTGAGCGCGGCTGCGACCCGCGCGGCGATGTCACCGCGCGGCACGCCGCGTGTCATCAGCCCGAAGCCGACATTGGTCTCAACGTTCATCCAGGGAAACAGGCCGCTCTCCTGGAACACCATCGCGTTCTCGACCGGAAAGCCGCCGGCCTCGACCGTGATCGTGCCGCTCGATTGGACGTCGAGCCCGGCAAGGATGCGCAGCAAGGTGGACTTGCCGCATCCGCTCGGGCCGACGATGCAGACGAACTCGCCGGGCTTGACGCTCAGGTTGATGTCGTCGAGCGCGACGAGACGCGCGGCGCCGTCGCCGTATTCCCGGCGCAGGCCTGCGATCTCGATGGCGGCACCGCGCCGTTGCATGTCATTCCGGCCGAGCGCAGCGAGGGTTGGAATCCATCACCACGGCGGGCGCGATCCCGCACCTGCGGCGGTTATCGATTGCGGGCGCCTCGCGTCGCGAGGCCCCGGAATGACAAACGGGGGACCGTCCCCTCACCGGCACCCCGGCAGCTTGCTGTCCGGCTTCTCCAGCACGAACGGCCCGAGCCTGCCGGCCGCCTCATCCACATAGGAGTTGTCGACCAGGCGCTCGGGCGCGATCTCGGCGGTGACGAACTTGTTCTTCAGGTACCACGCCTGGATGTCGGCCATGCTGACGACATTGAGCCGGCCGTTCGGATTTCGCGCCGGCCAGGGATACTTCTCCAGCAGTTCGGGGCGCGTCTCGGTCCTGCTCTTGATCAGCACGTCGACCATCGCGGCGCGGGTCGAGCCGCCGTGATAGGCTTGGCAGTATTCGCGCACGCCGCGCAGCCAGGCGTGGAAATAGTTGCGCACGAGGTCGCGGTTCTGCTTCGCCCAGTCGGTGTTCACCATGATCACCGCGATGGTGAGCGGCGTCGGCTTGATCAGCTCGTCGGCATCCGCGAAGGCGAGCGCATGGCCCTGCTCGATGAACTGCGAGACGAACGGCGGGATGACGATCGCGGCGTCGACCGCCTTGTTGTTGAGCGCAAGCGCCATCTGGGTGAACGGGAAGACCTTCACGTCGACGTCCGCAATGGACAGTCCGACGGTCTCGAGCATCTTGCCGGTCTCGTAGGTCGAGATCGAGCCGGGGCCGTTGCTCGCGATGACCTTGCCTTTCAGCGCGCGCAGGTCCTTCACGCTGTCCTTCAGGTCGGGGCGGAGCATCAGGTTGTGGCCGATCGGCGTGGTGACGCGGTCGGCCACGATGGTGATCGGAAGATCCTTCTCCAGCGCGTTGAAGTAGCCGGCCGAGATGCCGCCCGCGATCATGTTGAGGCGGCCTTGGGCGAGCAGCGCGATCGCGTTGGCCGAGGAGTCGAGCAGTTCGATCTCGACCTTGATGTTGTGCTCCTTGAAGTAGCCCTTCTCGATCGCGATCAGCTCCGCGCCGTTCGACACCGAGCGCGCCATGCCGATACGCACCGTCTGCTCCTGCGCGGCCGCGAGCGCCGGCGCGATCAGCACGCAGGCAAGGATCAGGCGCCGCAGCATGGTTCCTCCGGGTGTTATCTTTGCGCCCGATAAGACGACAATTCCGCAGCGGTTTCCACCGCGCTACAGGCGAAGCCCGCGCGCCGGCAACCCGGCTGTTGTGATCCGCGGCATCGCAGGCTGCCTAGAAATTGGGCTGGCCGCGTCCGATCGTATGCAAGGGCGGCCGCGGCCGATTATCCGCGCCGGGTGCCGATCGAGCTGCCAAACTCAACGAAAACAATCACTTGATGCTGCGTCAGCGCGTCCCGCCGGTCTGGCACATCCCTTGCGGAACCCCACGCGACCTATCCGGGCGGGAGTTCTGCAGATGAAGCGTCGTGATTTCCTCAAATCCGTTTCCGCGGTCGCTGCCGGCGTCGCCGCGCCCGCCGTGTTTTCACCCGCGAAGGCGCAGAGCCGGCAGGAAACGCTGCTGATCGTCTCGGAAAGCGGGCCGAACAATCTCGACATCCACGGCGTCGGCACCAACGTGCCGGGCTACGAGGTGTCGTGGAATTGCTACGACCGCCTGATCAGCCACGAGATGAAGACCGGCCCGAGCGGCCAGCCTTATTACGACAAGGACAAGTTCAAGCCGGAGCTCGCCGAGGATATGAACATCGGCGACATGTCCGTCACCTTCAAGCTGAAGAAGAACGCGACCTTCCAGGACGGCACGCCGGTCACCGCCAAGGACGTGAAGTGGTCGCTCGACCGCGCCGTCTCGGTCGGCGGCTTCCCGACCTTCCAGATGGGCGCAGGCTCGCTGACCAAGCCGGAGCAGTTCGTGGCGGTCGACGACCACACCGTGCGCGTCGACTTCCTGCGCAAGGACCGGCTGACTATACCGGATCTCGCCGTGATCGTGCCGTGCGTGGTGAATTCCGAGCTGGTGAAGAAGCACGCAACCGAGAAGGACCCGTGGGGTCTCGAGTACACCAAGCAGAACACCGCCGGCAGCGGCGCCTACCGGGTGACGAGCTGGACCGCGGGCAGCGAAATCATCCTCGAGCGCAACGACAAATGGGCCGGCGGGCCGTTGCCCAAGACGCGGCGTATCGTGTGGCGCATGGTGCCCTCCGCCGGCAACCGGCGCGCGCTGCTGGAGCGGGGCGACGCCGACATCTCGTACGAGCTGCCGAACAAGGATTTCGTCGAGCTGAAGGACGCCGGCAAGCTCAACATCGTGTCGACGCCGTTCTCCAACGGTTGCCAGTATCTCGGCATGAACGTGACCAAACCGCCGTTCGACAATCCGAAGGTGCGGCAGGCGGTCGCCTGTGCGGTGCCGTACCAGAAGATCGTCGATGCGGTGCTGTTCGGCCTGGCAAAGCCGCTCTACGGCGCGACCGGGGCGACCGAGGTCGCCTGGCCGCAGGCGCACAAGTTCACAACCGACATGGCGAAGGCGAAGGCGCTGCTCGTCGAAGCAGGCTATCCGAACGGTTTCGAGACCACGCTGTCGTTCGATCTCGGCTTCGCGACGGTGAACGAGCCGCTCTGCCTTCTGGTGCAGGAGGCGTTGGGCCAGATCGGCATCAAGTGCACGATCAACAAGATCCCCGGCTCGAACTTCCGCACCGAGTTGAACAAGAAGGCGCTGCCGCTCTACACCAACGTGTTCTCGGGCTGGCTCGACTACCCCGAGTACTTCTTCATCTGGTGCTATCACGGCAAGAATTCGATCTTCAACACGATGAGTTACCAGTCCAAGGACATGGACGGCTTCATCGACGGCGCCGTGACCGCCGCCGCGGAAGGCAACAAGGACGCCTACGACAAGGACGTGAAGAGCTTCGTCGATCTCGCCTTCACCGACATTCCGCGCATCCCGCTGTTCCAGCCCTACTCCAACGTCGCGATGCAGAAGAACATCAGCGGCTATCAGTACTGGTTCCACCGGCGGCTGGATTATCGCGCGCTGGCGAAGGGGTGAGCGTGATGCTCACCGCTCGCGCGCAATCTCCGCTCATTCCCGCGCCAGCGGGGAACTCCGGACTTTCCTTGCCTGGCCCCGGGTCCCCGCCTTCGCGGGGACGAGCGGATACCCGGCATGTTGACCGTCATCCTGAAGCGGCTGCTGATCGCGATCCCGAGCCTGATCGGCGTGGTGATCGTCACCTTCCTGCTGACGCGCGCGCTGCCGGGCGATCCGGCGGCGTATTTCGCCGGCCCCGCCGCCACCACGGAGGCGATCCAGGAAATCCGCGTGAAGCTCGGCCTCGACAAGTCGCTGCCCGAACAATTCCTTCGCTATGTCGGCGACCTCGCGAAGGGCGATCTCGGCCAGTCGCTCACCACCGGCCAGCCGGTGGTCACCGAGATCCGCAACCGCCTCCCCGCCTCGGCCGAACTGACCCTGCTCGGCCTCATCGTGTCGGTCGCGATCGCGATCCCGCTCGGCATCTTCGCGGCGGTGAAGCCGAACTCGTGGGTCGACCACACCTGCCGCGTGGTAACGACCGCAGGCGTCTCGCTGCCGGTATTCTTCACCGGCCTGATCATGGTCTACGTCTTCTACTATCTGCTCGGCTGGGCGCCGGCACCGCTCGGGCGGCTTGACACGTTCGTGTCGGCACCGCCTTCGGTCACCGGCTTTCTGCTGATCGACAGCCTGATCGCCGGAAACTTCGAGGCGTTCCGCGCGGCACTGAGCCAACTCCTTCTTCCAGCAATGACGCTCGGCATCTTCTCGCTCGCGCCGATCGCGCGCATGACGCGCGCCTCGATGCTGGCGGTGCTCGCCTCCGACTTCGTGCGTACCGCGCGCGCCAGCGGGCTGACGCCGTTCACCGTGATCGTCACCTACGCGTTCCGCAATGCGATGCTGCCCGTGGTCACCACGCTCGGCATGGTGTTCTCGTTCCTGCTCGGCGCCAACGTGCTGGTGGAGAAAGTGTTCGCCTGGCCCGGCATCGGCTCCTACGCGGTCGAGGCGCTGATCGCGTCGGACTTCGCGCCGGTCCAGGGCTTCGTGCTGACCATGGCGATCATGTACGTGGCGCTCAATCTCGCGATCGACATCCTCTACGGGGTGATCGATCCGCGCGTGAGGCTGGAAGGATGAGCGACGTCGCGCTGAAGGACACGCAATCGAGCGGTATCCTCGCCACGCTGAAGCATGCGCGCTACGTCATCGGCGAGAACCCGGTCACCGGCTTCGCCTTCGCGCTGTTCGTGCTGATCGTGATCGCGGCCGTGCTCGGCCCGTACATCGTTCCCTACGATCCGCTCGCGAGCGATACCGCGGCGGCGCTGAAAGGCCCTTCACGCGCCCATTGGTTCGGAACGGATCAACTTGGCCGCGACGTGTTCAGCCGCGTGATCGCGGCAACGCGGCTCGATTTCATCATCGCGGTGTTCTCGGTCGCGCTCGTGTTCCTGATGGGCGGACTCGCGGGGGTCGCCGCCGGGTTCTACGGCGGCTGGACCGACCGCATCGTGTCCCGCATCGCCGACACCATCATGGCGTTTCCGCTGTTCGTGCTCGCGATGGGCATCGTGGCGGCGCTCGGCAACACCGTGCAGAACATCATCATCGCCACCGCCATCGTGAATTTCCCGCTCTATGCGCGCATCGCCCGCACCGAGGCGAACGTCCGGCGCGAGGCCGGCTTCGTGCAGGCGGCGCGGCTGTCGGGCAACGGCGAAGCGCGCATCCTGCTGACGCAGATCCTGCCCAACATCATGCCGATCATGATCGTGCAGATGTCGCTGACCATGGGCTACGCGATCCTCAATGCGGCCGGCCTGTCGTTCATCGGGCTCGGCGTGCGGCCGCCCGACGCCGAATGGGGCATCATGGTCGCCGAAGGTGCGGCCTTCATGGTGTCGGGCGAATGGTGGATCGCGTTCTTTCCCGGGCTCGCGCTGATGATCGCGGTGTTCTGCTTCAACCTGCTGGGCGATGGCTTGCGCGACATCGTCGATCCGCAGCGGCGGACATAGTGATGACCACGTTGAAATCCGCTCGTCCCCGCGAAGGCGGGACCCAGGGGCCAAGAACTGGATTCCCGCTGGAGCCTGTGCTCGGGCCGTCCGAAGGACGGACCCGGGTGCGGGAATGAGCGGAGCTTTGGGAGTGGCCATCGCATGAGCATCACTGAAGCACCGCTGCGCAGCAACGCGCCGCCGCCTGTTCCGCTGCTCGATATCAAGAACCTGACCGTCGAGTTCTCGACCCGGCGCGGCATCGTCAAAGCCGTGCAGCATATCAACATCGAGGTCGCCAAGGGCGAAACCCTGGCGATCGTCGGGGAGTCCGGCTCGGGCAAATCGGTCACCTCATTCGCGGTGATGCGGATTCTGGATCGCGCCGGCCGCATCGCCGAGGGATCGGTGATGTTCTCCGGCGTCGACGTGCGCGCCGCCGATGACGACCAGATGCGCGACCTGCGCGGGCGCGAAATGTCGATGATCTTCCAGAACCCGCGCGCCGCGCTCAATCCGATCCGCAAGGTCGGCCGCCAGATCGAGGACGTGCTGCGCCAGCACGCGCAGGCGGATTCCGCTGCGCTCACCGCCAAGGCGGTCGAAATCCTCGACCAGGTGCGCATCGCGCGTCCGCGCGAGCGCTATCACGCCTACCCGTTCGAGCTGTCCGGCGGCATGTGCCAGCGCGTGGTCATCGCGCTGGCGCTCGCCTGCAAGCCGCAGCTGCTGATCGCCGACGAGCCGACCACCGGCCTCGACGTCACCACCCAGAAGACCGTGATGGACCTGGTCACCGAACTGACCCGCGAACGCGGCATGTCGACGATCCTGATCACGCACGACCTCGGCCTCGCATCGGTCTATTGCGACCGCGTCGTGGTGATGGAGAAGGGCCACGTGGTCGAGACCGCGCAGGCCTCGACCATCTTCAAGGCGCCGGCGCATCCCTATACGCGCAGGCTGATGCGCGCGACGCCGCGGCCGGGGGTGAACCTGCGGGACCTGTTGCCGGAGGACGCCGGCAGCGTCGCGCCGGCCACTGTACCAGCCACCGCCGCCACGCCCGCGACGAACCGCAAGGGCAAACCCGAGCCGCTGCTGGTGGTCGAAAAGCTGGTGAAGGAGTATCCGCGCCAGGGCATCACGACATCGCTGTCGAAGCTGTTTCGCGGCGGGCCGACGGCGGAGCCGGAGGTCTTCCGCGCGGTCGACGGCATCAGCTTCTCGATCGACCGCGGCGAGAGCGTCGGGCTGGTCGGCGAGTCCGGCTGCGGCAAGTCCACCACCTCCACCATGGTGATGCGGCTGATCGACAAGACCGACGGCCTGATCACATTCGGCGGCGACGACATCGGCGCGATCCCGGCCAGGGAGTTCGCGACCCTGCCGCTGCGCAAGCGCATCCAGATGGTGTTCCAGGATCCGACCGACAGCCTCAATCCGCGCTTCACCGCGGCGCGCGCCATCGCGGATCCGATCCTGCGGCTCGGCGACGTGCACGGCCGCGATGCGGTGCGCGCGCGCTGCGAGGAGCTCGCCACGCAGGTCGGCCTGCCGCTGCAATTCCTCGACCGCTTCCCGCATCAGCTCTCCGGCGGGCAGAAGGCGCGCGTCGGCATCGCCCGCGCGATCGCGCTGCACCCGGACCTGATCATCCTCGACGAGCCGACCGCCGCGCTCGACGTCTCGGTGCAGGCGGTGGTGCTCAACCTGCTGCAGGACCTCAAACAGTCGCTCGGAATGAGCTATCTTTTCGTCTCGCACGACCTCAATGTGGTGCGGCTGTTGTGCGACCGCGTGATCGTCATGAAGGCGGGAAAGATCGTCGAGCAGGGTGCAGACCGAGCGCGTGCTGTTCGCGCCCGAGGCGCAATACACGCGCGACCTGCTCGAGGCGATCCCGCACCCGCCGGTGTAGGATAGCGCATGCCCAAGACCGACCACCTCGACGCCTATATCGACGCCGCCGCGCAGGCGCTCGGCATTCCGATGCGGCCGGAGTGGGAGCCCGAAATCCGCGCCAATCTCGAGGTCACGTTCAGGCTCGCGGCGCTGGTCGGCGAGAAGGAGCTGCCGGACGATGCCGAGCCCGCGCCGGTCTTCAGGGCCTGACGCCATGGACACGTCCTGGGCCAGCGCCGCAGAGATCGCGGACGCCGTCACGGCCGGCAAGGTCTCGGCGGCTCAGGTCACCGAAGACGCGCTCGCGCGCATCACGGCGCGCGATCCGCTCCTCAATTCGTTCACCGACATGCTCGCCGCCCGCGCACGCAAGCGCGCACAGGCGATCGACGCTGCGCGCGCCGCCGGGCAGCCGTTGGGTCCGCTCGCCGGCGTGCCGTTCGCGGTGAAGAACCTGTTCGACGTCGAGGGATTGCCGACGCGCGCCGGCTCGAAGATCAACCGCGAACTTGCCCCCTCGCCGCACGATCAGCCGCTGATCGCACGGCTGGAAGCCGCCGGCGCGGTGCTCGTCGGCGCGCTCAACATGGGCGAATACGCCTACGACTTCACCGGCGAGAACGTGCACGACGGCGAGGCGCACAATCCGCACGACACGAACCGCATGACCGGCGGCTCGTCGAGCGGCTCGGGCGGCGCGGTCGCGGGCGGGCTGGTGCCGCTCGCGCTCGGCTCCGACACCAACGGCTCGATCCGCGTGCCGGCCTCGTTCTGCGGGCTGTTCGGCCTGAAGCCGACCTACGGCCGCCTCACGCGCGCGCGCTCGTTTCCGTTCGTCTCCAGCTTCGACCACCTCGGACCGCTTGCGCGCACGCCGCGCGATCTCGCGCTCGCCTACGATGCGATGCAGGGCGCCGACCCGGAAGACCCGGTCTGCGTCGACCGCGCGGTCGAAGCGACGGCGCCTTTGCTCGCCCGCGGCACCGACGGCCTGCGCATCGCGGTCGCGGGCGGCTACTTCGCGAAGAGCATGCATTCCGAGGCCGCCGTCGCGGTACGGCGCGTCGCATCGGCGTTGCGCGCCAATATCGATGTCGAGATCCCGGAGGCGCAGCGCGCGCGCTCGGCCGCCTACATCATCACGGCGAGCGAAGGCGCGACCCTGCATCTCGATCGGCTGCGCACCCGGCCGAACGATTTCGATCCGGCGGTGCGCGACCGGCTGATCGCCGGCACGATGATCCCCGCCGCGCTGGTCGTGCGCGCGCAGAAATTCCGCCGCTGGTATCGCGGCGAAGTGCTGAAGCTGTTCGACACGGTGGATGCGATCCTCGCGCCCGCCACCCCTTGCACCGCGCCGGCGATCGGGCAGAAGACCTTCGTGCTCGACGGCGTCGAGATGCTGGTCCGGCCCAACATCGGCATCTACACCCAGCCGATCTCATTCATCGGACTGCCGGTCGCCGCCGTGCCGGTGCCGCTGAACCCGATGCCGATCGCCGTGCAGGTGATCGCGCCGCCGTGGCGCGAGGACATTGCGCTGCGAATCGCCTATGCGCTCGAACAGGCGGGCGTATGCGTCGCGCCGCGCCCGTCGTTCTAGGAGAACCGCATGGACATCGACCTGCCGGAGGTCGTCGCCGAGGTGAGGGCCGCGTTCGACCGCTACGAGAAGGCGCTGACCACCAACGACCTCGCGGTGCTCAACACCATCTTCCGCGATGCGCCGCAGACGATCCGTTACGGCATCGCCGAGAACCTCTACGGCTACGACGAGATCAAGGCATTCCGCGGCGCCCGTTCGCCGGTCGGTCTGATGCGCTCGATCTCGCGCACCGTGATCACGACCTACGGGCGCGACTGCGCCGTCGCCTCGACCCTGTTCCGGCGCGAGACCGTGCCGGGCAAGGTCGGGCGGCAGATGCAGACCTGGGCGCGCTTTCCCGACGGCTGGCACGTCGTCGCCGCGCATGTGAGCCTGATCGACGAGCCGAAGCCGGCGTAGAGCTGCTTTCCTTTTGCTTGCGCATGATCTTTTCCGAAAACCGGCGTCCACTTTTCGGGATCATGCGCTAGACCTGCGCGACGAATGCGCGCCAGCCGCCGAACGACGAGATATCGCGCGCGCCGCGCGCGCCCTCCGGCTCGACCAGGAAGCCCTTCACGGCGCGCCCGTCCGCCAGCGTGACCGTGCCGATCGACAGCGGCGCGGGAATCGCGGCGACGAAGCGGCCGAACCCGTCCGCCGGCAAAGCCCAGATCTCCAGCGCGATCGACGCGCCGTCGTTGGCGACGCGCAGCATGCCCGGCCGCGCGGGTGGCGCGCCGGAGATCGCGAACAGGCGGTAGTCCGGCGCCGTGTGCGCGGCTTCGAGAAAGCGTGCGCCCAGTGATGTCAGCTCGCGGTTGAGCGGCATGCCGGACATGTGCGCGCCGACCACCGCGATCGCGATCTCGCCGGCGCGCGGCGCAGTGCCGACCGCAGCGAGCGGCGGCTGGCTGCTGCCCATCGCGCCGAGCGGCAGGGCCGTATCGGCGTGGAAGACGCGGCCCAGCGAGGCGAGCAGCGCGTCGCCGCCGCCGGGCGCCAGCAGGGTGACGCCGAACGGGATGCCGTCGCGGCGCAGGCTTGCGGGCAGCGCGAGGCCGCAGAGGTCGAGCAGGTTGACGAAGTTGGTGTAGGTGCCGAGCCGGCTGTTGAGCTGGATCGGATCGGCCAGCACCTGCTCCACGGTGTAGACCGTGGGCATGGTCGGCACCAGCAGTGCGTCGATGCGGCGAAAGACATGATCGCACACGCGGCGCAGGTCTTCGAGCTTGTAGAACGCCGCGAACGCATCCGTGGCGCTCGGGCGCGCGCCACCGAGGATGATCTCGCGCGTGACCGGATGCATCGAGCCCGGCGACGAGGCGATCAGCTTCTGCGCCGCCAGGTAGCGCTCGGCGACCCACGGACCTTCGTAGAGCAGCCGCGCCGTCTCGTAGAACGGCTCGATGTCGATCTCGACGATGGTCGCGCCGAGCCTGGCGAAGCGCGCGATCGCGCTCTCGAACTCGGCGGCCGAAACCTGGTCGCCGAAGAACACGCGCTCCCCCTTGATCGGCACGCCGATGCGCATGGGCCGGCAAGGGTCCGACCGTTCCGACCGGGCGGTCGCGCGTGTACGGATCGGCGATGTCGGGACCGGCCATGACGCCGAACGCTGCCCAGGCCTCGTCGACGGTGAGCGCGAAGATCGAGACGCAGTCGAGCGTGCGGCAGGCCGGCACAACGCCGGCGGTCGAGACCGCGCCGAGGCTCGGCTTCAGCCCGACGATGTTGCCGAGGGCCGCCGGTACCGGCCGGAGCCCGCCGTGTCGGTGCCGAGCGCGAACGGCACCAGGCCGGCCGCGACCGCCACGCCCGAGCCGGAGCTGGAGCCGCCGGGGATGAGCTTCGGGTCGAACGCGTTGCGCGGCACGCCATAGGGCGAGCGCACGCCGACCAGTCCGGTGGCGAACTGGTCGAGATTGGTCTTGCCGATCGGAATGGCGCCGGCGGCGCGCAGCCGCGCGACCGCGGTCGCGTCGGCCTTCGCCGTGTAGGCGAAGTCCGGACAGGCGGCCGTCGTCGGCAGGCCGGCGACGTCGATGTTGTCCTTCACGGCGAACGGCACGCCGTAAAGCGGCAGCGACGTATCGGCTTTCGCGGCCAGCGCCTTGGCCTCGGCCAACGCGTCCTTCGCGTCGCGCAAGGTGATGAAGATCGCCGGATCGTTGTGCCTGGCGATGCGTGCGTAGGTGCGCGCGATCGTCTCTTCCGGTGAGGTGCCGGAGCGGTGGGCCTGGAGGATATCGGCGATAGTGCCCACGCCGCTCTCTCTGGCCGCGATGCCGGACGGAAAACCGGTGTCCACTTTTCCTGGCATCGCTCTAATTTTCCCGCCGTATCGCGCTCTCGTGCCAGTGGCGCAGCAGCAGATACGAGATCCAGCTGGTGAGAAAGAAGATCGCAATTCCCGACAGGGAGATCAGCAGCAGCGCCGCGAACATGCGCGGAATCTGCAGCCGGTAGCCGGATTCGAGGATGCGGTAGGCCAACCCCGACGCGCTGCCGCCGGTGCCGGCGACGAACTCGGCCACCACCGCGCCGATCAGCGCGAGCCCGCCGGAGATCTTCAGGCCGCCGAGGAAATAGGGCAGCGCCGCGGGCAGGCGCAGGTAGCGCAAGGTCTGCCAGCGGCTCGCGCGGTAGAGCTGGAACAGGTTGATGAGATTGTGATCGGCCGAGTTCAGGCCGAGAATCGTGTTCGACAGGATCGGGAAGAACGCCACGATCCAGGCACAGATCAGGAGCGACAGGTTGATGTCGCCGACCCAGATGATGATCAGCGGCGCGATCGAGACGACCGGCGTCACCTGCAGGATCACCGCATAGGGGAACAGCGATTTCTCCAGCCACTTCGACTGGGTGAAGACGATCGCGAGCGATACGCCGACCGTGATCGCGGCGATCAGCGCCGCGAATGTGATGCGCAGCGTGATCCACAGCGATTCCGACAGCGTGCCCCAGTCGTTCCACAGCGTCTGCGCGATCAGGAGCGGCCCGGGCAGGATGTAATGCGGGATGCCCTTGATGCGCACGACCGCCTCCCAGGCGGCGAGCATCACGATACCGATCGCCAGCGGCGCGATGATGCCGGGCCAGGTGCTTGCGGCGAGACCGAGAATGCGCCGCTCCTGCGCGAACACCGGCCGCGCTTCGCTGTCGGTCCCGTCATGCGGCGCGGGGTGGAACGGCCTCGCTCATGCGGCGATCGCCTGCTTCAGGGTCTCGGACGCCACACGACACAGATGCGCGTACTCGGCCGAGGTGCGGAACAGCTCGTCGCGCGGATAGGGCGCCGCGCTGGCGAGATCCGCCATCACGCGGCCCGGCCGCGCCGCCATCACGACGATGCGCTGCGAGAGGTAGACCGACTCGAACACCGAATGCGTGACGAATACCGCAGTGAAGCGGTTCTGCCACCACAGCGCCAGCAGGTCGTCGTTGAGCCGGTGGCGCGTGATCTCGTCGAGCGCGGCGAACGGCTCGTCCATCAGCAGGATCTTCGGATGGGTCACCAGCGCGCGCGCGATCGAGACGCGCATCTTCATGCCGCCGGACAACTCGCGCGGATAGGCATTCTCGAAGCCCTTCAACCCGACCAGCGCCAGCATCTCGGCGCCGCGTGCTTCCGCCTC
Organism: uncultured Alphaproteobacteria bacterium; assembly: GCA_963839985.1. Lineage (GTDB taxonomy): Bacteria > Pseudomonadota > Alphaproteobacteria > Rhizobiales > Xanthobacteraceae > PALSA-894. The sequence goes on from CAWIXG010000011.1 coordinate 226,093, forward strand.
TCGCTTCGTTGCGCCTGCGAGGGTCAGCGGCAGCATCACGTTCCTGAGCGCCGTCGCCCACGGCATCAACGTCGGATCCTGGAACACGAAGCCGAGGTCGGGCTGCGGCTCGCCGCCCGCCGCGTGCGGCGCGGTCGGCCAGTCGAGCGTGCCGGCGCTCGGCGCGCCCAGCCCCGCGATGATGCGCAGCAGCGTCGACTTGCCGCAACCGGACGGCCCGAGCAGGCTGACGAATTCGCCGTCGCGCAGATCGAGATCGACGCCGCGGATCGCAAGCGTCCCGTTCGCGAACTGCTTGGAGACGTTGCGGATCGAAACGAGCGGGCGGCTGCTTGGCGCAGCCACGGCCATGGTCACGCGCCGACGCCCTTGTTCACGAATTCGAGGCTATAGGCCTTCTTGTAATCGATGCCGGCCGGGAACGCGCCGGCCGCCGTCATCGTCTCGTAGAAGCGCTTCCAGCGCTCGTCCGTCATCGCGCCCACGCCGAGCTTGAGGGCGTCGCCCGACTTCACGATGCCGCGCTCGTTCATGACCTTGAGCGCGTACGCCATCTTGTCCTCGGTCATGTCCGGATTGTCTTTCCTGATCGCGGCGTTCGCGGCCTCGATCGCCGGCCCGCCCTTCATGTATTCGGCCCAGCCTTCCGCCGTCGCATTGACGAAGCGCTGCACCACGTCCTTCTTCTCGTCGACCATCTTCTTCGAGATGTTGATCGTGGTCTGGTAATTGTCGAAACCGGCGTCGGCGATCAGGTGCACCACCGGCTGCACGCCGGCCTGCATGATCACGAAAGGCTCGGACGAGACGAAGCCTTGCTGCGAAATCTGCTTGTCGGCGAGGAACGGCGCCATGTTGAACGTGTAGGGGCGCGCCTGCTCATCCGTGAAGCCGAAGCGCGCCTTGAGGAACGGCCAGTAGCTGGTGCGCCCACCGGCGCCGATCAGAATCGGCTTGCCTTTCAGATCCTCGAACTTGTCGTGGCCGACGTTCGGGTGAGAGATGATCACCTGCGGGTCTTTCTGGAAGATCGCCGAGATGACCAGGAACGGCAGGTTCTCCTTGGCGTAGTTGATGCCCTCGAACGAGTTCGACATGATCATGTCGACGCGCCCGCCGAGCAGGAGCTGCGAGGGGTTCTGCTGCGGTCCGCCCTGACGGACGTCGCAATCGATGCCGTACTTCTTGTAGATGCCGTTGGTGGCGGCGAGATAGAAGCCGCCGTGCTCGGCCTGCGCGCGCCAGTTGGTCTGGTAGCTCACCTTGTCGAGCGTCTGCGCGGACACGCGCGCGCCCGGGACCGCGACGAGCGACGCCGCGCCCATCAGGCCGAGGGCCTTGCGGCGGTCGATGCGATATTTCGTCATGCCGTATCCTTTCGTCGAGCGCCCAAGCGGGCGGCTGGGACCTGGCGCTGGTCAAGCAACAGATATGCCGGGTTTTCCGCCCGAAATCACGCCGCGGCGGCGCGGTCGTGCCCAAGGATACAGCAGTCTGATGCCGAGGTAAGAGGCAGCGATGAAAAGGCGAGGAAAACTCACAGCCACGGCGCTTTCGTTAGTCTCTGCGCCCTTACGTCGCGCCCCGGCGCGGCACGTTTTCAGGTTGCGCGGATAGCGCGAAGCCGCATTGCCTTGGCCCGGGCCCGGTGCCAGTTTGGCCGGCGCGAGCATGATCCTTTCCGAAAACCGGCGTCCATCCCGCATCAAGTGCGGGACAAGCTTTTTCGGAATCATGCTCTGGACCCGGAGACCCTATGCCCGCAACTGCCGCAGCCGCCGCCCGCTACGACATCGACGGTTTCCTGAACATGATCGGCGACGTGCCGGTCACGACCGACATGCAGCGGGTTCGCCTGCGCTCGCGCGACTATTTCTGGTACTCGCCGGTGCTGAACAAGCAGCTGCACGGCAAGAGCGCCGATGTGGTCGCGACGCCACGCAACGAGGCGGACGTCGTGCGGGTGGCCGCCGCCTGCGCCAAACTGCGCATTCCGCTGACCCCGCGCGGCGCCGCGACCGGCAACTATGGCCAGGCGGTGCCGCTCGAAGGCGGCGTGCTGCTCGACCTCACCAATATGACGGCGATCGAGTGGCAGAAGCCGGGCGTGATCCGCTGCGAGCCGGGCCTCAAGATGAACGATCTCGACGCTGCGACCCGGCCGAACGGGTTCGAGCTGCGCATGCATCCCTCGACCAAGCGCATGGCGACGATCGGCGGCTTCGTCGGGGGCGGCTCGGGCGGCATCGGCTCGGTGAACCATGGCGGGTTGCGCGAGCCGGGCAACATCCTGGCGGCGCGCGTCGTGACCCTGGAGGACACGCCGCGCGTGATCGAACTGCGCACCGACGCGGCGCAGAAGGTCAACCGCGCCTACGGCACCACCGGCATCATCACGGCACTGGAGATGCCGCTCGCGCCGGCGTGGCCATGGGTCGACACGATCGTGGCGTTCGACGACTTCTTCGACGCCATGCAGTTCGGCTACGACGTCGCACTCGCCGACGGCATCGTGAAGAAGCTGCTCACCCCGATGATGTGGCCGATCCCGCAGCACTTCAACGCATTGAAGGCGCATTGCCCGGACGGCAAGCACGTCCTGTTCTGCATGATCGCCGAACAATCGCTCGAGAGTTTCAAAGCCGTGCTCGGCGCGCGCGGCGCGATCACGTTCGAGCAGCCGCATGACGACTCGGCCGGCAAGGAGCCGCTCTACGAATACACCTGGAACCACACCACCCTGCAGTGGCTGAAGCAGGATCGCAGCATCACGTATCTGCAATGCCTGTTCCCGCATGACCGCGTGATCGAGTCGGTGCGGCAGATGGCCGAGATGTTCCCCGACGAGGTGCTGCCGCACACCGAGTTCATCCGCTTCGGTGGGCGCATGACCTGCTCGGCGCTGCCGATCGTGCGCTACACCACCGAGGAGCGGTTGAACGAGATCATCGCGCTGCATGAGAAGAACGGCGTGTTCATCGCCAATCCGCACGTCTTCACGCTGGAGGACGGCACGCGGCACAAGTCGACCGGCGCGGACCAGCTCGGCATGAAGGCCGAGGCCGATCCGTACGGGCTGCTCAACCCGGGCAAGATGCGGACGTACAAGCCGGTGAAGAGTTAGTGATCCTGCGCCGACAAGCACCGGGCCTCATCCTGAGGAGCGTCGCGCAGCGACGCGTCTCGAAGGATGGCGAAGTGCACCGCCGTCGCCTCGGGCCATGGTTCGAGACGGCCGCCTTCGCTTCGCTATGGCGGTCTCCTCACCATGAGGTCGGAGTTTTTGCGGCACCTCAGGGTGAGGGCTGATGAAAATCCACTACGTCTACTGCCATCCGCTTCCCGAAAGCTTCCACGCCGCGATCCGCGGCGAGGCGCTCGCCGGGCTGAAGGACGCCGGCCACACCGTCGACCTGTGCGACCTCTACGCGGAGAAGTTCGATCCGGTCATGTGGGCGGATGAGCGGCGCGACTATCACGACGTGACGAAAAATCAGGCGCGCGTGGCGGATTACGTCCGCCGGCTGCGCGGCGCCGACGCGCTGATCTGCCAGTTTCCGGTCTGGTCGTTCGGGCCGCCCGCGATGCTCAAGGGCTGGATGGACCGTCTGCTGATGCCCGGCGTCGCGTTCGACCTGTCGAACCCGAACATGGCGGTCCCGCTGCTGACCAATCTCAAGCGCATCGCCGGCATTACCACCTACGGGCGGCCGTGGTGGAACGCGCTGCTGGTCGGCAATCCGCCGAAGAAGATCATGACGCGCTACATGCCGCGCTTCACCGGCGGACAGGCCAAGGTCGACTACTACCCGCTCTATCACATGAACGTCGCGACCGAGGAGACGCGCAACGCCTTCATGGCTAAACTGCGCGCCGCGATGGCGAGGTTTTGATATGCGCAAAGTCCATTGGCTCGAACTGACCACGGAAGAATTCGCCGCGCTCGATCCTGAGAAGGCGATCGCGGTGCTGCCGATTGCCGCGATCGAGCAGCATGGGCCGCATCTCGCGGTCTCGACCGACACGATCATCGGCCAAGGCATGGTCGATGCCGTGATCGCGCGGCTGCCCGAGGATCTCTCGGTGCTGTTCCTGCCGGTGCAGGCGGTCGGCAAGTCGAACGAGCATATCCGCTCGGCCGGCACCATCACCTATACGGCCGAGACCGCGCAGCGGGTGTGGACCGAGATCGGCGAGAGTGTCGCGCGCGCGGGCTTGCGCAAGATGGTCATCGTGACCTCGCACGGCGGCAACGTCGACACGATGCGGATCGTGGCGCGCGAGCTGCGCGTCAACTGCGGCATGCTGGTGGTGACCACGGGGTGGCGCTTCGGCGTTCCGAAAGGCCTGTTCTCCGACCCGGAAGCGCTGCACGGCATCCACGCAGGCGACATCGAGACGTCGCTGATGCTGCACCTGCGCCCCGACCTGGTGCGCAAGGAGAGGGTGCAGAACTTCGTCCCGTCGTCGGTGCGGATGGAGAACGAATTCAAGTTCCTGCGTCCGACTGGCCTGCACGCGCACGCCTGGATCGCGCAGGATATCCATCCGGCGGGCGCGGCGGGCGACGCTTCGCTGGCGACGGCCGACAAGGGCAAGCAGTGGGCGCAGTTTCAGGCGGAGCGATTCATCGACCTACTGCGCGATGTGGAGCGGTTCGAGCTGAGCCGGCTGGCGTAGGTGGGGCGGCATACGCGGTCATCCCTCCCCGTCTTCGGGGAGGGTGGCCGGCCGCAAGGCCGCCGGGTGGGGCCTTTATCGCTACGAAGAACGACGTCCCCCCACCCGGTCGCCTTCGGCGACCACCCTCCCCCTTCGGGGAGGGATAAGCGGAGCACGTGGCTCCGCCCCAACTCAATCCAACTCGCGATAATCCGGCAGCGTGCGGTCGACCGGCTTGCCGGCGTACATCACCACGCGATCGGCCTGCGGGCGCGAGAGCAGTTCGTTGATCGTGCGCGCGCGCGTCAGCACCAGCCCGGCCGGCGCGCCGACCGCCATGCGGCCGTTCGGCAGGCCCATCACCTCGCCGCCGGTTGCCGCAACCGTCTTCAGCCATGGCCGCTCGGAATGGTCGAAATGCAGGATGCGCGTCGCCTCGCGATGCACCTCCAGCATGTCGAGATCGCCATAGGCGTAGAACGGGTCGCGCGTGTTGTCGCTCGCGACCATGACGGTGACGCCGGCGGCATCGAGCTCGTGCAAGGGAGCGACGCCGCGCCAGCGCGGCGTGCGGCCGGCGACGCGGTCCTGCAGATACATGTTGCACATCGGCAGCGACACGACCGCGATGCCGGCTTCCGCCACTTTGGCGATGATCGCGGCGCGCTCGCTGTCGTCGGCAAGCGCGAGCGAGCAGCAATGCCCGGCGACGATGCGGCCCTTGAACCGGTGACGCAATGCGGCGGCGGCGATCTGCCCGAGCGACCGCGCATTGGGTGAATCGCTCTCGTCGACATGGAAATCGAGATCGAGGCCGTTGGCGCTTGCGGCCTCGAATATCCGGTCGAGCATCGCATCGTTGCGCGGCCCCGGCGCCTCGCCAAGAAACGTCAATCCGCCGAGCACGCCGCCATGCTTCGCCACGGTCTCCACCGTGACGCGGAATTCGGCCTCGTCGGTAAGCGCGCGGTCGATCGGAAACAGCGCCACCGCCTGCAGCGCGATGCGGCCCTTCCATTGCTCGCGCATCTCGGCAAACACGCCCCACGAGATCGCGGTCTGCTGCGGGTACGAGTCGATATGCGTGCGCAGCGCGCCGGTGCCGTGCGCAAAGGCGCAGCGCAGCGCAAAGTCCATGCGCTTTCTCACATCCTCGCGCGACCAGTTGGCGGTGCGATCGGCCATCACGGCAGTGCGTGCGCCGAGATGCGTGCCGTCGGGATTTGGCGCGCGATGCCAGATATGGCCCTTGTCGATATGCGTATGCACGTCGACGAGGCGCGGCAACACGATGCCGTGGTCGAGGTCGACGCGCGGCAGTCCGTCCTGCACCACCGGGCCGATGTCGGCAATCCGCGCATTGTCGATCACGATGCTGCAGGACGCGAGGCCGTCCGCGTCGGGCACGAGTTGCGCGGCCTCGGCGACGAGGCAGACCGGCACGCGCGCGTTGGTGAGGCGATAGCTCGTGACGTTTGGCGAGATGGTGACGAAGCCGGACATCTGTTCTTCCTCGTGATTGCACTATGCTAATGCAGATTTCCCACGCTCACCGGAAGCCCTGTGATGAAACGCCCGCTCAATCCCGCCTCGATCCGCGCGCCGTTCGCGCAATACAGCCATGCCGTCGAGGTGGCGGCGCCGGGGCGCATGGTGTTCGCCTCGGGCCAGCTCGGCGTGTCGCCCGACGATCGCGTGCCGGAGGATGCCGAGGCGCAGGCGGTCCTGTGCTTCGAGAACATCAAGGCGATCCTGGCCGAGGCCGGAATGACCATGGCCGACGTGGTGCGGTTCACGGCTTACGTCACCGACCGCGCCTGGTTCCCGGTCTACGGCGCGGTGCGCAGCCGTTACGTGTCCGGCAACGCGTTCGCCTCTACGTTGGTGATCGTGTCGGGCTTTACCCGGCCGGAATTCAAGCTCGAGGTCGAGGTGACCGCCGTCGCGACTTCGTGATGGGGATCGAACGGCATAATCCGCGCGGCTGGTTGTTGTGGACGTAAGCTGCCCCCGAGAATGGGAAACACCATGCATCGCCTTGTCATTCTGGCTGCCGCCGGCCTGGCTGCCCTGTCCGGCCTGTCGTCTGCTGACGCTGCCGCCCGTCACAAGCACAAGATCCGGCCGGCGGTGACGCAAGCCGTGCCTGCGGTGCAGCCGGTTGCCCGCCGTCCGGTCTGGGCCGCCCCGTGGCAGTGCTTCACCGATGACGGCTATGGCCGCTACCTTCCCTGCGACGTCGGCGATGGGCGGTAAGAAGCCGCGTTAATCCAACTAGATACAGTAGGTTGACTCCGTGGGCCGACGGGGGGAGTTTATAAGAACAAAACATGAACATATGGTACCCCCATGCTCCCGGCCAACACGGAGCACCTGTCACGCCTGCGCCGCGTCATCTCCAAAGGCGAAGCGTTGCCCGAGGCGACGCGTTCGCTCGCGCTCGGCGTTCCGGCGATCGATGCAGCGCTCGGCGGCGGCCTGCCCGGCGCGGCGCTGCATGAGGTGAGCGCAACGCCGCTGCACCTCGGCGCCGCGGCCGGCTTCGCGCTCGCGCTTGCGACGCTGGCGCAGGACCGGATGCGCGAAACGCTCTGGATCGCGACCGATTTCGGCATGCTCGAAACCGGCACGCTTTACGGCCCCGGCCTCGCGCAGTTCGGCATCGCGGCCGAGCGGCTGCTGATCGTGCGCGTCGCACGCCCGGTGGATGCGCTGTTCGCGATGGAGGAGGCATTAAAGTGCCGCGCGATCTCGGCCGTCATCGCCGAATTCGGCGCGGCGCCGGACTTGACCGCCACGCGCCGCCTCTCGCTCGCCGCGAAAGACCACGGCGGCCTCGGGCTCATCCTGCGCCAGGGATTGCCGCAAGACGGATCAGGCGACGCGCCGAGCGCGGCGCGCACGCGCTGGCAGGCCGCGGCCGCGCCGAGCGTGCCGGATGAGTTCGGCGGGCTCGGCCGCACCGCGTTCTCCCTCACCCTCACCCGCAACCGCCGCGGCCCTTGCGGCAACTGGACTCTCGCCTGGGATCACCATGAGCGCGCCTTCGCGGCGCTATCTCTCGGTGTGGCTGAGACGGATCGCGACCGACAGGATCGCGAAACGCTTCGCACCGGATGATGCGCTGATCATCGCCACCCCGGTCAAAGGCGCGTTACGGCTCTCCGCCGTGAACGGCGCCGCGGCCGCGCTCGGCCTGCGTCCCGGCATGCCGCTTGCGGATGCGCGCGCGATGCATCCGGCGATTCTAGTCGCGCCGGCCGACGAACGCGCGGATCTCGCGCTGCTGGAAGCGGTCGCCGACTGGTGCGATCGCTACACGCCGCTGGTCGGGCTCGATCCGCCGGACGGATTGCTGCTCGACGTCACCGGCTGCGCGCATCTGTTCGGCGGCGAAAAGGCGCTCGCACGCGATCTGGTGCGGCGGCTGGACGAGCGCGGGCTGCAGGCGCGCGCCGCGGTCGCCGGCACGGTCGGCTGCGCGTGGGGCGTGGCACGGCACGACGACCTCGCGATCGTGAAACCCGGCGAGGAAAAAGAAGCGATCGCGCCGCTTCCGCTCGCCGCGCTGCGTCTCGACAGCCACACCGTCACGGCGCTGGCGCAGGTCGGCTTCAGGCATGTCGCCGACGTGCTCGACCGTCCGCGCGCGCCGCTCGCGGCACGTTTCGGTGCATCGTTCGTGCGGCGCATCGATCAGGCGCTCGGGCGCGAGGACGAGCCGATCACGCCGCGCCTGCCTGTCCCGGCTGCTTTTACCGAGCAACGCTTTCCCGAACCGATCGCGCACCAGCGCGACGTGCTCGGCACCATCGAGCGGCTCGCGGCCCGGCTTGCCCATGTGCTCGAGCAGCGCGGAGAAGGCGCGCGGCTGCTGCAGATCGCCCTGTTCCGCGCCGACGGGAAAGTATTCCGCGTCGAGGCCGGCACCGGCGCGCCATTGCGCGAGCCGCGCCGCATCGCGCGCCTGTTCGCCGACCGGCTCGACACCATCGGCGACGAGGTCGATCCCGGCTTCGGCTTCGACATGGTGCGGCTTGCGGCCCTGGTCACCGAGCGCAGCGATCCGCAGCAGACGGGGCTGGCCACGCCGGATCATGACGCCGAACTGGCCCACCTGATCGACCGGCTCGGTGCGCGCTTTGGCCTGCGCCGCGTGACGCGGCAGATGCCGCAGGACACGCATATTCCGGAGTTTGCCGTGACGGCGGTGGCGGCTTCATCCGCTCATGCCCGCGAAAGCGGGCATCCAGGGCCAAGGACTGGGTCCCCGCTGGAGCTTGTGCCCGGGCCAGCCGAAGGCTGGACCCGGGTACGGGGACGAGCGGAGATTGTCGCAAACGACTCCCCCTTCCCCACCCGCCCGCTCCGCCTGTTCGCGCGGCCGGAGCCGGTCGATGCGACAGCCGAATTGCCCGACGGGCCGCCGGCGCAGTTCACCTGGCGGCGCGTGCGCCACATCGTCGTGCACGCCGAAGGTCCGGAACGCATCGCGACAGAATGGTGGCGCGATGAGAAAGGGCGCGCGCTCACGCGGGATTATTTCCGTGTCGAGAGCCAGAACGGCGTGCGGATCTGGCTGTTCCACGTCTGGCCGGCCGAGCCGCATCTGCCGCGCTGGTTCGTACATGGCGTGTTCGCATGAGCAATGTCGTCACGTTTCCCGGCAAGGACAAGGAGAAAAAGGCCGAGATCGTTCTGCCGCAGATCGATCCATCGTTTGGATACGCCGAGCTTGCCGTCACCACCCATTTCTCGTTCCTGCGCGGCGCGTCCGGCCCGGACGACCTGGTACGGCAGGCCGCCGCCCTGGGCCTGACGGGAATCGGCATCGCTGACCGCAACAGCGTTGCCGGCGTGGTCCGCGCCTATTCCGACGTCGAGCAAATCAATGCGCGGATCAGGGAATTGAATGACGAGAACAAAACGGATCATCCGGAGCTGAAGCTTGCCGTCGGCGCACGGCTCGTGTTCGCTGACGGCACGCCCGACATTCTCGCCTATCCGCAGAACCGCACCGCATGGGGCCGCCTGACGCGGCTGCTCACCGTCGGCAAGAGCCGCGGCGAGAAGGCCGAGTGCATCCTGTTCCTCGAGGACCTGCTCGAGCACATCGCGGGACAAAATCTCATCGTGATGCCGCCCGCGCGCTTCCGCGCGGACGCACTTGGCGCCGTGCTGGAGCGGCTGAAGCCGGCGTCATTGCGCCAGCCGGTCTGGCTTGCCGCGAGCATGCTGTATCGCGGCGACGACAACCGCCGGCTCGCGCGCCTGAAGGCGATTGCCGAGACGGCTTTCGTTCCGCTCATCGCCGTGAACGACGTGCTCTATCACGTCCCCGAACGGCGGGCCTTGCAGGACGTGATGACCTGCATCCGCGAGCATGTCACGATCGACACCGCCGGGCGGCGGCTCGAGGCCAATGCGGAGCGGCACCTGAAAGGGCCGCAGGAGATGGCGCGCATCTTCCGCCGCGCGCCGGACGCAGTCGACCGCACGCTGCGCTTCCTCGACCGCTGCAATTTCTCGCTCAGTGAGTTGGAGAACACCGAGTACCCGGACGAGAACCGCGAAGGGTATGCGACGCCATACGATGCGCTCGTGGCGCTGGCCGAGGAAGGCTTCAGACGACGCTATCCTGGTGGGGCTCATCCAAAAGTCCGCGAGGCGCTCAACAAGGAGCTGAAGGTCACATCCGAACTTGGCTACGCGCCGTACTTCCTCACCGTGCAGGACATCGTGCGCTTCGCGCGCTCGAGAGGCATCTTGTGCCAGGGCCGCGGGTCCGCCGCCAATTCGGTGATCTGCTATTGCCTCGAGATCACAGAGGTGGATCCCGAGAAGGTCGATCTTCTGTTCGAGCGCTTCGTGTCGGAAGAGCGAAAAGAGCCGCCCGACATCGATGTCGATTTCGAGCACGATCGCCGCGAGGAAGTGATCCAGCACGTCTACGAGAAATACGGGCGGAACCACGCCAATCTCACCGCGACCGTCATCTGCTATCGCGGACGCAGCGCCATCCGCGAAGTCGGCAAGGTGTTCGGGCTGTCGGACGACACCGTCGGCGCGCTCGCCGGCATGTTGTGGGGCTGGTCGCAAAGCGGCGTGAAGGAGCAGGAGGCCCGCAAGGCGGGCCTCGATCCGGACGACCCGCGGCTCAATCGGGTCATGCAGCTTGCCGACGAACTGATCGACACGCCGCGCCACCTCTCGCAGCATCCCGGCGGGTTCCTGATCACGCGCTCGCGCATCGACGAGGTCGTGCCGGTCGAGAATGCCAGGATGGACGAACGCACCGTCATCGAGTGGGAGAAGGACGATCTCGAAGCGCTCAGGCTTTTGAAGGTCGACGTGCTCGGGCTCGGCATGCTGTCGTGCTTGCGGCGCGGATTCGATCTTCTGCGTATTCATTACGGCAGAGCCGACACTCTCCCGCACCTTTTGCTGCAGGAGGAAGACGAAATCGAGCGGAAGCCCGTCTACCAGATGATCCAGCGCGCCGACACGCTCGGCACGTTCCAGATCGAAAGCCGCGCGCAGATGTCGATGCTGCCGCGGCTGCAACCGAAGGAATTCTACGATCTCGTGATCGAGGTTGCGATCGTGCGGCCCGGACCGATCCAGGGCAAGATGGTGCATCCCTATCTGCAGCGGCGCGAGGCTTTTCGCGACGCGAAGGAAGAGCCGCCTTATCCCTCGCCCTCACCGCAGCATGGCGACAAGGACGAGTTGCGCAGCATCCTGAAAAAGACTCTCGGCATTCCGCTGTTTCAGGAACAGGCGATGCGCATCGCAATCGTGGCGGCGAAATTCACGCCGGAAGAGGCGAACGGGCTGCGCCGCGCCATGGCGACCTTCAAGCGCAAAGGCACCATCGAGGACTTCCAGAGGAAGTTCATCGAAGGCATGACCGGGCGCGGATACGATCCGGGTTTTGCGGCAAGCTGTTTCGACCAGATCCGCGGCTTCGGCGAATACGGCTTTCCGGAAAGCCACGCGGCGAGCTTCGCCAACCTCGTCTACGTCTCGTGCTGGATGAAGTGCTACTACCCCGACGTCTTCGCCGCCGCGCTGCTCAACAGCCAGCCGATGGGATTCTACGCGCCGGCGCAGATCGTGCGCGACGCGCGCGAGCACGGCGTCGAGGTGCGGCCGGCCGACGTGAACCTGTCGGACTGGGACTGCACGCTGGAGCTGATCCCTCCCCTGAAAGGGGAGGGTCGGCGAGCGCAGCGAGCCGGGGTGGGGTCAGCTTTCGAAAAGCCCCCCCCACCCGACGCACTTCGTGCGTCGACCTCCCCCTTACAGGGGGAGGTAAAGAAAGAGGTGCACCTCCGCCATGCCGCGATGAAAGGCGCGATCCGCGGCACGCACGCGCTGCGTCTCGGCTTGCGCCAGATCAGCGGACTGGCCGAGGCGCACGCACTCAGAATCGAGTCGCGTGCGCGGCCGCGGCTTCGACTCGGTGCGCGATCTGTGGCTGCGCACGCGGCTGCCGGCCGCGGCGCTGGAGCGGCTCGCCAATGCCGACGCGTTCGGCTCGCTCGGCCTGTCGCGACGCGACGCGCTGTGGGCGGTGCGCGCGCTGCAGCGTGCGGGCGACAAGGACGACCTGCCGCTGTTCGCGCGCGTCGCAATGCCGGAGCTCGAGCCGGATGCCGCGCTCCCCGCCATGCCGGTCGGCGAGCAGGTGGTCGAGGACTATCGCCATCTGCATCTGTCGCTGAAGGCGCATCCGGTGTCGTTCCTGCGCGCCGACCTCGACCGCCGCGGCATCACGCGGCACGAACACCTGCCGGGCATCAGGTCAGGCGAAACCGTCACGGTCGCCGGGCTCGTGCTGGTGCGCCAGCGCCCGGGCACCGCGAAGGGCGTGATCTTCATGACGCTGGAGGATGAGACCGGCATCGCCAACACGATCGTGTGGGCGCGCACCTTCGAGGCGTTCCGCCCGGTCGTGCTCGGCGCGCGGCTTGCCGCCGTCACCGGCAGGCTGCAAAGCGCCTCAGGCGTGATCCACGTGGTGGCCGAGCAGATCGACGACCTTACCCCGCTGCTGCGCCGCCTGTCGGACGAGCACGGCCCGGTGCATGCGCTCAGCTCCACCGACCAGGCGCGCCGCCCGGTGATCGAGCGCCACCGCCATCCGCGCGCCGGCGATGCGCTGGTGACGGGACTGAGGGAGGCCGGACGCTCGCAGGCCGCGCAGATCGCCCGGGTGATGCCGAAGGGGCGGAATTTTCATTGAGGGCGGGCGGCCGATGCGGGCTCACGTCCTGTAACCTGTTAACGTCGCAAGCATTTTACCACATTGACAGCGCCATTCCATAAGATATCATCTTTACTATCGATCACTGGACGCCCCCATGTCCTCCGTCCATCCCGCGATCCTGACCTCCGCGCGCGAAGCCACGCCCGATCTTCATCGGCGGGCATTCGGCCTCGCTCTCCGCGCAGATCGTCGGCCAGGTGCGCGACGCGCTGTTCGCCAAGAAGCTCAAGCCCGGCGATTTCCTCGGCACCGAGAAGGACCTCGCGGCGCGCTTCGGCGTGAGCCGGATCGTGGCGCGCGACGCGCTGCGCACCCTGCAGGCGCTCGGCATCGCCGACATCAAGATGGGCAAGGGCGGCGGCGCGCGCGTGTCGCGCGGCAATCCGCGCCTGTTCGCCGAGGCGCTCGCGGTGCAGCTCGACCTCACCGGCGTGAGCGCGGCCGAGATCATGGACGCGCAGCGCGCGATCGAGACGCTCGCGGCCGAGCTCGCCGCCGAGCACGCGACCGCGGCCGACCACGACAAGCTCAAGCGCCTGCTCGACGAGGCGGAAGCGATCATCGACGACACGCCGGCCTATACCCGCTCCTGCCGCGACTTCCATCTCGCGGTCGCCGAGGCCTCGCACAATCGCGTGCTGGTGACGCAGCTGATCTCGCTGCAGCACGTCTCGTGGCCGTCGGAGAACCGCACGCTGACGCCGCAGGTCGCGCGCCGCATCCTCGCCGTGCACCGCGAGCTCGACGGCCTGATCGAGATGCGCGACGCCGCCGGCGCGCGGCGGCTGATGGACGACCACGTCAAGATGATCCGCGCGCGGCGCGTCGCCGAGCACGGACCCGAGACCGATCACTGCTGCTGAAAAAAACGAAAGGGAGAACGCCATGGACATCATGCGCAACCAGAAATTCATCATCCAGCCGCACTTCCGGCTGCAGGAATGGGTCGCCGAGGAGAAGGGCTACTTCAAGGACGAAGGGCTCGACTACGAATTCCGCGAGGAGGTGCAGGCGACCGGCGGCAAGGTCCACGACAAGGGCGCCAAGGTCGGCGCGTACCAGTCGTTCGAGGAAGGCCGCAAGTCGGACGTGAGCTGCGCCTGCCACTGGACCGTCAACGTCGCGGCGACCAGCGGCCACGGCAAGCTCTACGCCGACCTCTATTCGGTCGCGCCGTCCGGCATCTTCGTGCCGGCGGATTCAGCCGGTGAGGACGCCGGAGGATCTCGCCGGCGTGCCGGTCTCGGTCGGCTTCCAGTCGGGCAGCCACTACGCGACCATCCAGGCGCTCGAGCAGTACATGCCGGCGGACAAGATCAACCTGTCGTTCAACGACGGCATGCTGTTCAAGCGCATGGAGCTGCTGGTCGAGGGCAAGCTGCCGGCCTGCGCGCTGTTCTCCGGCCCGTATTACTTCGCCGAGCAGCTCGGCTTCCGCAAGATCATCGACAACACCTTCATGATCACCACGATGATCACCGGCAATCCCGACCCGGAAGACCTGCGCAAGTTCTTCAACGCGCTGCGCCGCGCGCAACGCGACATCGACGTGCGGCCGGAGCTCTACACGCACTACTACAAGAACGAGTTCCCGACGCGCTTCCACGCCACGATGGACACGCGGCGCTGGGGACCGGGCGAGCGCATCGTGTTCGAGCCCTACTCGCGCGAGGTGTTCGAGGAGTCGCGCAAGTGGATCGCCGACCACGGCATCTTCGCCGATACCGGCATGGGCGGCGGACAGTACGAAGGCGCGATCGTCACGCTGGCGGGTTAGAAGTCCTCATCCTGAGGAGCCCGCAACGCGCAAGCGTTGCGGGCGTCTCGAAGGATGGACGCGGCGCTCGGTGCGTGGGCCATGGTTCGAGACGCGTCGCTGCGCGACGCTCCTCACCATGAGGCCGAGTGTCACGCCCCACAACTCCCGGCTCGCGATCTGCGCCCCCTGCACCATCGCGTCGAACTTCGCCCACACGATGCTGGCGTGGATCTCGTCCGCGCCCGCGAAGGTCGCGAAGCCGCAGTCGGTGCCGGCGATGACGTTCTCGCGCCCGACCACCTCGGCGTATTTGACCAGCCGCTGCGCCACCAGTTCGGGATGCTCGACCAGCACGGTCGAATGCGTGATCACGCCGGGGATCAGGATCGTGCCGTCCGGCAGCTTCGCGTCCTTCCACACTTTCCATTCGTGCTCGTGGCGCGGGTTCGAGGCCTCGAACGAATAGGCGCCGGCGCGGATGCCGAGGATGATGTCGATGATGTCCTTCAGCTCCATGTCATGGACGCGCGGGCCCATGTTGATGCCGTAGCAGGTGTGATAGCGGATCTTCTCGGTCGGGATGCCGCGCAGCGAATGATTGAGCGCCGCGACGCGCATCTGCGCCCACTTGCGGCAGTCGGCGACGCTCTCCTCCGGATGCAGGATGTAATAGGTGACGAGGCGCGGATCGTCGATCTGCAGCAGGAAGCCGGCATCGATGATCGCCTGATATTCGGTGCGCATCGCCTCGCCGAGCGCGACGACGTAGTCCTCGTCGGTCTTGTAGTACTCGTTCTTGTTCCAGTCCTCGAAGCTCGCGGGCGAGATCGCCGGCACGAACACCTCGGCGGGGCTGACGCCCTCCAGCGCGGCTTTCAGGTTGTCGAGATCGGTCTTCAGCGCGGCCTCGCCCTTGTAGGTGACCGGGCCGGTGCAGACGAGCCGCGCGTGCTGCGCCGACACGCTGCCCATCTGCGCCTGATAGAATTCCGGGAAACTCCGCGCCTCGCGCGAGTTCGCCCACGGGCTGATGCCGCCGCCGCCGGTGCGCGGCGAGAAGCCGCCGAGCCGCTCGTTGCCGTAGGAGACGAAGCTCGGCTTGCCGAACTCGCCGTCGTCGATCACGTCGACGCCGAGCTCGACCTGCTTGCGCACGATGCCGGCGACCGCCTCCTTCAGCACCTGCGCGTAAGCCTGCGGATCGACCGCCTCGCCGCGCAGCTTCGCGCGCACCATCTCGATCAGTTCGGGCGGGCGCGGCAGGCTGCCGACATGCGTGGTGAGAATGCGGTCGGTGGAACGTTTCATGAAGACCTCTTTTCTTGGCGCATGATCTTTTCCGAAAACCGGTACCCACTTTTCGGGATCATGCGCGCGCCTACGCCTCGATGCGCAGCCCGATCAGCCGGTCGAGGGTTGCGGCATCGCCGAGCAGGTCGCGCGAGGGCGCGCGATGCACGATCACGCCGCGCTCCATCACAACAGCATCGCGCGTCAGTGACAACACGACTTCCGCGTGCTGCTCGATCAGGATGACCGCGGTGCCTTCGTCGGCGATCATGCGGCCGATCGCGGCGGTCAGCTCCTCGACGATGATCGGCGCGAGGCCCTCGAGCGGCTCGTCGAGCAGCAGCAGCGCCGGATTGGTCATCAGCGCGCGCGCGATCGCGAGCATCTGCTGCTCGCCGCCGGAGAGCTGGTTGCCCATGTTGGCGCGCCGCTCGGCGAGGCGCGGGAACAGCCCGTAGACCGCCTTCAGGTCCCAGCGGCCGGGGCGCGACGCGACGGTGAGGTTCTCCTCGACGCTGAGCGAGGGAAATATCTCGCGCTCCTGCGCCACCCAGCCGAGCCCGAGCCGCGCGCGGCGGTGCGG
The DNA here is from genome assembly GCA_963839985.1 of uncultured Alphaproteobacteria bacterium. Classification (GTDB taxonomy): domain Bacteria; phylum Pseudomonadota; class Alphaproteobacteria; order Rhizobiales; family Xanthobacteraceae; genus PALSA-894. Next base: position 242,659 of record CAWIXG010000011.1, read on the forward strand.
CGGACGGCCGGTGATGTCCTCGCCGCGCCAGCGCACGCGCCCGCGCGCCACCTGGGTGTAGCCCATGATGGTGAGCAGAAGCGTCGACTTGCCGACGCCGTTGCGGCCGAGCACCGCGAGGCTGCCGCGCTCCGGCACTTCGAGCGAGATGCCTTCGAGCACGACCGAGTCGCCGTAGCCGGCGCGCACGTCGTCGAGCACGAGCAGCGGCTCAGCCATGACGCGCACCATGCGACTTGCCGAGATAGACCTCGCGCACGCGCGGATCGGCGGCGATCTCGTCCGGCGCGCCTTCGAGCAGGATGCGCCCGCCGACCATCACGATGATGCGGGTGGCGAAGCGGAACACGAAGTTCATGTCGTGCTCGATGAACAGCACCGAGATGTCGCGCGAGAGCGAGGAGATCACCTCGAACAATTCCTTGCTTTCGTCGCGCGGCACGCCGGCGGCCGGCTCGTCGAGCAGCAGCACCTTCGGCCGGGTGGCGAGCGCGAGCGCGATCTCGAGCAGGCGCTGGCGGCCGTAGGGCAATTCGCGCGTCGGGCGATAGCAATCGTTTCCGAGCATCAGCGACGAGAGGATCGCGTGCGCCTCGTCGACCGCGGCCGAATGCGCGGTGACGCGCTGCCACCAGGTGCGCGAGGTACCCTCGCGCTCGCAGACCGCGAGCGTCACCGCTTCGAGCGCGTTGAGATTGGGGAACAGCGTGTTGATCTGGAAGGTGCGCACCAGCCCGCGGCTGACGCGCTTGTCCGGCGCGAGCGCCGTGATCGCTTCGTCGCCGAGCAGGATCTCGCCGGCGTCGGGCCGCAGCATGCCGGTCATCAGGTTGATCAGCGTGGTCTTGCCGGCGCCGTTCGGGCCGATCAGCGCGTGGCGCGCGCCCTGCGGCAGCGAGAACGCGATGTCCTTGGCGACGACCAGCGAGCCGAAGCTCTTGTCGAGGCCGCGCGTCGAGAGAGCGGCGCTCATGCGCGCCCCCGCCGTTCGCGCCACGACGCCATCAGCTTCGCGAGGCCGCCGAGAATGCCGTTCGGCAGGAACATCACCACGGCGACCAGCAGCAGGCCGATCCAGAAATACCAGAACTGCGGCGTGATGCCGGAGAACTGGTCGCGCGCCACCATGAAGATGATCGCGCCGATCAGTCCGCCGTAGAGGCGCCCGGCGCCGCCGAGGATCAGCATCACCAGCACGTCGGCGGAGCGCTGGAAGCCGAGCACTTCGAGCGAGACCGTCTCGGTGGTCTGCGCCAGCAGCGCGCCTGCGATGCCGGCGATCACGGCCGCGATGGTGTAGATCTTGCGCAAGTGCGCGCGGCTCGGCGCGCCGAGCGCCGGCATGCGCACGGAATTTTCGCGGATGCCGCGCAGCGAGAGGCCGAACGGCGAGTTGATGATGCGCCGCGTGACCAGGAACACGAGGAACAGCACGATCAGCGAATAGCTGTAGGCGGTGTAGCCGTAGAGGTCGAAGCGGAAGGTGTTGAAGATCGGCCAGATCTTCACGCCCTGCAGCCCGTCGGCGCCGCCGGTGAGCCAGCTCGCGCTGTTGGCGGCCTCATGCAGCAGCAGTCCCATGCCGAGCGTGATCATGATCAGCGCGAGATGGCGGAAGCGCGATACGATGAAGCTCGCGCCGTAGCCGACGATGCCGGCGACGATGGCCGCCAGCAGCAGCCCGCTGATCGGTTCGCCCCAGCCGTGCTTCGCGATCAGGCCGGCCGTATAGGCGCCGAGCCCGAAGAAGGCCGCGTGCCCGAGCGAGACGATGCCGGCGTAGCCGAGGATCAGGTCGAGCGAGAGCGCGAACAGCGCCGTGATGGCGATCTGGCTCGCGAGCACCAGGTAATCCGGGAAGAGCCAGAACGGCAGCAGGGTCGCGAGCCAGAACACGATCTCGGCCGGACGCCAGCGCGCCTGGGCTTGCAGAAAGGCGTGCGGCGAAGCGACGGGAGAGACAGCCGACATCATCGCCTCCCGAACAGGCCGGCGGGCCGCCACATCAGCAGCACGACCATCACCAGATAGATCAGGAAGGCGCCGAGCTCGGGGACGTAATACTTGCCGGCGACGTCGCTGATGCCGATCAGGGTCGCGGCCGCGAACGAGCCGGCGATCGAGCCGAGCCCGCCGACCGAGACGACGATCAGCACGTAGATGAGATAGGTGAACGCGAAGGACGGATCGAGCCCGACGATCTCGATCGCGAGCGCGCCGCCGAGACCGGCAAGCCCGCTGCCGAGCGCGAAGGTGAATGCGAATGCGTTATCGACGTTGATGCCGAGGCCGCGCGCCATGCGCTGGTTGTCGACCGCCGCGCGCACCTGCGCGCCGAAGCGGGTGTATTCGAGCGCGACGACCAGCAGCGCCGTGATCGCGAGCGCGACTGCGACGAGGAACAGGCGGTAGACGCCGAACGAGAGGCCGAGGATCGTCACCGACCCGCGCAGGTAGGGCGGCATCTGCACCGGCTGCTGGATCGTGCCGTAGAAGTAGGCCGCGACCGCGACCGAGATGAAGGCCAGCCCGATGGTGAGCAGCACCTGGTCGAGGTCGCTCGCGCGGTAGAGCCGGCGATAGAGCACGCGCTCGAACACGACGCTGACCAGCGCGGCGGCGAGGAAGGCGAACGGCAGCGTGGCGAAGAACGGCCACTTGAACTGGTTCATCAGCGTGACGGTGACGTAGCCGCCGAGCATCGCGAAGGCGCAATGCGCGAGGTTGACGAAATTCATCATGCCGAGCGTAACGGACAGCCCGACCGACAGCAGGAACAGCAGCATCCCGTAGGCAAAGCCGTCGAACAGGACGCCGATCACGGGGCCGATCATGAGGACGTGTCGCCAGTCAGGTCAGCCGGAATACCGCATGACGGTCCGGCTCGGAACGGGAAAGCCATGCGTGTTGTGCCCCGGCGCGGCGCCCGGCGGAAGCGCGTCAATTCGTCTTCATCCGCGCTTTCACCGGGTCCTTGACGTTCTCGACCTTGTCGAACTCGACATTGACGACCTTGCCGTCGACCTTCTCGACGCGACGGATGTAGACGGTCTGGATGATGTCGCGCGTCTCCGGGTCGATCGAGATCGGCCCGCGCGGGCTTTCCCACGCCATGCCTTTCACGGCGGCGATCAGTGCCTCGCCTTCGGCCTTGCCGCCGGTCTTCTTCAGCGCCTCGTAGATCGCGTGCATGCCGTCCCAGCCGCCGATCGAGAAGAAGTCGGGGTTGCGGCCGTAGGCCTCGTTATAGTCCTTCACGAACTTCTTGTTCATCGCGGAATCGTGCGTCGGATCGTAGTGGAACGCCGTGATGATGCCGAGCGCGACATCGCCCATGCTCTTGAGTGCCTGGTCGTCGGTCACCTCGCCCTGCCCGAGCACCTTGATCTTCTGCGGATCGACGCCGCGTTCCGCCAGCGCCTTGCCGAGCGCAGGCGGCTGTGCGCCGCCGGGGACCCAGATGTAGATCGATTCCGGATTGAGGTCCTTGGCGCGCTGCACGAAGGCCGAGAAGTCCGGGTTGGCGACCGGCATCTTCACCGAGCCGATGATGTCGCCGCCCGCCTCCTTGAACGCCCGCGTGAAGGCGCCCTCGGCGTCGAGGCCGGGGCCGAAGTCCGACACCATGGTGTAGACCTTGCGGATGCCGGTCTTGTAGGCCCAGGTGCCGAGCGAGCCGTTGAGCTGCGGCGTGGTGAGCGAGGTGCGCACCATGTAGGGCGACTTGGTCGTGATGATCGAGGTCGCGGCGTTCATCACCACCATGAATTTCTTGGCCTGCTCCGAGACGTCACCGGCCGCGAGCGCGTTCGGCGTCAGCAGGAAACCGGCCAGGATGTCGACCTTGTCGCGCACGATCGGTTCCTGCGCGAGGCGCTTGGCGACGTCCGGCGCAATGCCGCCGGTGTCCTTGCGGATGAACTCGAGCTTCTTGCCCGCGACGGTCTCGCCATGCTGCTTCACGTAGAGCTTGATGGCGTTGTCGAGCTGGGCCGCGCCGTCGGCGAACTGGCCGGAGTACGGCAGGATGATGCCGACCTTGATGGTGTCCTGCGCCTGCGCCGGCGCCACGAACGCGGCGGCCGCGATGCCGAGCGCGAGAATGGTCTTCTTCATTGTCGTCCTCCGATTACGCGCAGCCTTTTTGGCGGAGCATGATCTATTCCGAAAACCGGTGTCCACTTTTCGGGATCATGCTCATTGCTTCTTCTTCATCCGCTCTTTGACCGGATCCTTGACGTCCTTGACCTTGTCGAACTCGACGTTCTTCGGCACCCCGCCGACCATCTCGACGCGCAGGATGTACATGTCCTCGACGACGTCGCGCGTTTCCGGATCGATCATCATCGGCCCGCGCGGGCTTTCCCACGTCATGCCTTTCGCCGCCTCGATCAGCGAGTTGCCGTCGGCCTTGCCGCCGGTCTTCTTCAGCGACTCGTAAATGAGATGCATGCCGTCATAGCCGCCGATCGCGAAGATGTCCGGGTTGCGTCCGCCCGAGATCTCGCGGAAGCCCGCGAGGAACGACTTTCCGAGCGCGCTGTCGTGATTGTAGTCGTAGTTCGTCACCGTGATGATGCCGGCGCTCTGCTCACCGAGGCCTTTCAGCACCGAGTCGTCGGCGACGACGTCCTGGCCCAAGATCTTGGTCTTCTTCGGATCGATGCCGCGCTCGAACAGCGCCTTGGCGACCGCGGCCGGCTGCGCGCCGCCCGGGATCCAGATGTAGATCGCGTCCGGATTGGAGTCCTTGGCGCGCTGGACGAACGCCGAGAAGTCCGGATTGGCCACCGGGAAACGCACCGAGCCGATGATCTCACCGCCGGCTTCCTTGAAGCCGAGATGAAACGCGCCCTCGGCGTCATGGCCGGGCCCGTAGTCCGACACCATGGTGAACACCTTCTTCACCCCGCCTTTGGTCGCCGCCCAGGTGCCGAGCGTCTGGTTCAGCATCGGCGTGGTCACCGAGGTGCGCGCCATGTAGGGCGACTTGGTCGTGATGATCGAGGTCGCGGCGTTCATGATCACGGTGAACTTCTTCGCCTCGGCCGAGATGTCGCCGATCGCGAGCGCGTTGGGCGTCAGGATCAGTCCGCCGAGAATGTCGACCTTGTCGCGCACCACCAGTTCCTGCGCGAGGCGCTTCGCCACGTCCGGCGCGATGCCCCCGGAATCCTTGCGGATGAACTCGATCTTCCTGCCCGCGACGGTGTCACCGTGCTCCTTCACGTAGAGCTTGATGGCGTTGTCCATCTGCGTCGCGGTGTCGGCGAACTGGCCGGAATACGGCATGATCAGGCCGATCTTCACGGTCTGCTGCGCCGCCGCCGGCGACACCAGCAAGGCCAGCAGGCCCGCGATCAAGGCTTTGTGCATGAGGCTCCCCAGGCATTCTTTCTTGTTGCGTGAAATTCTAGCGATGAAGGCGGGCGCGGTCGAATCCTATCGAACTGACGCGCGATTGGGCCCGGATGATGGGCGCCGCCCCACTCCATCCTTGCGCATGATCTTATCCGAAAACCGGTCCCCGCTTTTCGGGATCATGCGCCGCCATACAACTCTTTGGAGGCGATCCTGGCGCCCTCGGCCAGCGCCGACAGCTTGGCCCACATGATCGAGGGGTGCACGCGGCGCACATGCGGCGTCTGCGCGAAGCCGCAGTCGGTGCCGCCCATGACGTTCTCCCGCCCGACCAGCCTGGCGACGCGCACGATCCGCTCGGCCACCAGCTCCGGATGCTCGACCACATTGGTCGAATGGCTGATCACGCCCGGCACCAGCTTGCGGCCCGCCGGCAGCTTCGCGGTCTCCCAGACGCGCCATTCGTGCTCGTGGCGCGGATTGCCCATCTCGATGCAGTAGGCGCCGGCCTTCACCTTGAGGACGAGGTCGACGATGTCCTTCAGCGCGACGTCGCTGACATGCGGCGTGTTAAAGCTGCCCCAGCAGATGTGATAGCGCACCTTGTCCTCGGGCAGGCCTTCGAGCGCGTGGTTGAGCGCGTCGATGCGCACCTCGGCCCATTTGCGGTAGGCCGCGAGGTCCTGTCCGGCAAAGGCCACGTCGTACATGTAGGGCAGGAACGCGTCGTCGACCTGGACGGTGAGACCTGCGTCGACGATCGCCTTGTATTCCTCGCGCAACGCGGCCGCGAGCGCGAAGAGGAATTCCTCGTCGTTGCGGTAGTACTCGTTCTTGCTGCGCGGCACGGCGCTCGCAGGCGCCACGACGGGAAGGAAGGCGCCCGCGACCGCTGCACCGGATGCCTTCAGCGCGTCCTTGAACAGCGCGATGTCGCGCGCGACCGCCGCGTGCCCCTTGTAGCTGACCGGCGCGACCGCGACGGCGACACCCCGTTTGGGCAATTTCTGCGTCGGGAAATACTCGGCATAGAATTCCGGAAACAGCGTCTGGTCGCGCCCGGCGCCGCGCGGCGCATCCACCTCGCGTTCCTCGATGCCGCTCAACCGGTCCAGCACGTAGAACGACCAGCTGCGCAGCTTGCCGAACTCGCCGTCGCTGACGATGTCGATGCCGGCCTCGGCCTGCCGGCGCACGACATCGGCGATCTCCTCCCGCAGGCAGGCGTCGTAGGCCTCGCCGTCGACCGCGACGCCGGCCTCGATCGCATCGACGTAAGCCATCACCCGCGGCGGACGCACCAGACTGCCGACATGCGTGGTCAGGACCCGGGCGGACATCATGCCTCCAAAAAACATCGGCAGGCGGACGCTTCGCCCGCCTGCCGGTACCGCGCAACTCTTCGCCCTTCGAGGCTCGCCGCAAGCGCGGCGCGCACCTCAGGGTGACGGCGAGAGAGTGATTACGCTTAAAGAGATCTCGCTCTAGTTGCTCTTCATGCCCGCCTTGACCGGGTCCTTGACGTTCTCGGTCTTGTCGAACTCGACATTGATTAGCTCGTTGCCGACCTTCTGCACGCGGCGGATATAGATCGTCTGGATGATGTCGCGCGTCTCGGGATCGATCGAGATCGGCCCGCGCGGGCTTTCCCATGTCATGCCCTTGGCGGCGGCGATCAGCGTGTCGCCGTCGGTCTTGCCGGCGCCTTTCTTGAGCGACTCGTAGATCAGGTGCATGCCATCATAGCCGCCGACCGCGAGGAAGTTCGGATTGACGCCGTTCGCCTCTTTCCTGAAGGCGGCGACGAAATCCTTGTTCATCTTCGAATCGTGATTGTGGTCGTAGTGCCACGCCGTGATGACGTCGAGCGCCGCATCGCCCATCTGCTTGATCGCCGAATCGTCGGTCAATTCGCCGGTTCCCATCACCTTGGTCTTCTTCGGATCGAGCCCGCGCTCTGCCAGCGCCTTGGCGAAGGCGGCCGGCTGGGCGCCGGCCGGCACGAACACGAAGATCGATTCCGGATTGAGGTCCTTGGCGCGCTGCACGTAGGCGGAGAAATCCGGATTGGCGACCGCCATGCGCACCGAGCCGACGATCTCGCCGCCGCCGGCCTTGAAGGCGCGGTGGAAGCCGCCTTCGGAGTCGTGGCCCGGGCCATAGTCGGAGACCATGGTGTAGGCCTTCTTGATGCCGTTCTTCGCCGCCCACGCGCCGAGCGTTTCGGTCACCATCGGCAAGGTGAGCGAGGTGCGCGTGCAATAAGGCGACTTCGTCGTGATGATCGAGGTCGCGGCGTTCATGATCACCATCAGCTTCTTGGCTTCCTCGGACACGCTGCAGGCCGCAAGCGCGTTCGGGGTCAGCACGAAGCCGGCCAGGATATCGACCTTGTCGCGCACGATCAGTTCCTGCGCGAGGCGCTTGGCCACGTCAGGCGCGATACCGCCGACGTCCTTGCGGATGATCTCGATCTTGGCGCCGCCCACGGTATCGCCGTGCTGCTTCATGTAGAGCTTGATGCCGTTGTCGATCTGGGTCGCGGTATCGGCGAACTGGCCCGAGTACGGCAGGATGACGCCGATCTTGACGCTGCCTTGCGCCTGGGCCGAGCCGGCCGCGATGAGCGCGGCACATGCCGTCGCGGCAAAGAGCGAAATTCGCATGTCTGTCCCTCCTGGATGGTTGCGTGAGCGCACGCCCCGCACTCTTTTCTTTTCAGGGTAGCAGCTTGGCAGTGCGGGTCAATTTGGCTGAATTGTCGCGTTACCTGCCGTCATTCCGGGGGCCGAGCGAAGCTCGGCAGCCCGAAATCCATAGCAACGATACGTGCGGATTCGCGTCACTGTTGCGTGCTTCGTGGTTATGGAGTCCGGGCTCGCGCCTACGGCGCGCCCCGGAACGACAATATCAACGGCTGAACTTGACCGACAGCTGCTGCATCGGCGCGAGCGTATAGGCGAACTCGGTCTCGTCCTTTTCGATCAGCGGCGGCGGCACGATCGAACCCGTAATGATGACGTCCCCGGCGCGCAGCTTTTCGCCGTAGGCCGCAAGTGTGCCGGCGACGTGGGCCACGATATCGACGATGTCGCCGATGTTGGCCTGCAAATCCTCCTGGCGCGCGACCTGCGCGCCGCGCCGGAACACCAGCCCTGCGAGCCCATCGAGCTTCACGCCGGCGCGCGCGCTGTCGGACGCACCGAGGATGACATGACGATGGAAGATGTTGCCGGCGAGCGTGACCTCGACATCGGCGGGTGGCGGATTGAGGTCGGCGAGTTCGATCGCCGGCCCAAGCGCGCCGACGGCCGCTGCGGCCTGCTCGCGGCTTGCCCCGCCCGCAAGGTCGCTCGCCATGGTGACGGCGATCTCCGGCTCGGCGACCGGCTGCGTCCAGCCGGCGACCGAGACGGTGCTGCCGGTCGGCACGAGCGCCTTCTGCATCATGTAGCCGACCAGCGGCATCCGGATATTGAGCCGCTCCATCGCGGCCCTGGCGCCGAGGCCGACCTTCCACCCGAGCGGCTTCTCGCCCGCTGCGATGCGCGCCCGGCGTTCGGCCAGTTGCTTCTCCATGCCGCGCGCGATGCGCGGATCGCCCCAAGCTGCACTCACTTGTGACTCTCCGGATCGACTTCGTAGCCTGAGGCCTCGATCGAGCCCGCACCCATCCAGCCCCACACCAGCACCACGTCCTCGCTCGACGTGTTGTTGAAGCCGTGCCAGCAGCCGCGCGGCGAATAGATCACGTCGCCCTCGCCCGACGGCTTCTCGCCCTCGTCGGTGTAGATGTGGCCGCGGCCCTTGATCACGATGAAGAACTCGTCGCAGTTGTGATGGCGATGGTTCTCGTGGCGCGCGCCGGGCTTCAGCACGGTCCAGCCGACGACATGATCGGCGCCGGCGGACTTCTTGTCGATCAGGAACTGGACCTGCATGTCGACCCAGCCGTCCTCGCGCGGCAGCCCTTCGACCTTCGGCACGTCGCGCAGATTGGTGCGGTACATCTTCGCTGCCGGTACGTCTTCTTTCATCTTCTTCGCCGTCTCCTTGAATGCCTTACCCAAGGCAGCGCCGAACATCTCGGCCTTCGATGTCATGACTGTCCTCCAAGCCGCCGATACACCTCATGCGCGGTGACGAAATCGCGGTGATCGATCCCGAGGCCGCGGCAGGCATTCATCATCTCGTTGGCGGCGGCCGCCAGCGGCACCGGACTGCCGAGCTTGCGGCCGAGATCGAGCGCCAGCAGCATGTCCTTCTGCTGCAAGGTCACGTCGGCGAGCGGCACGTCCGGCATGTTGCCTTCCAGGATGAACGGCCCGCGATAGCCGAGCACCGGCGAGGCCGCAACGCTCTTGAGCACCGCATCGACCGCGACCTCGCGCCTCACCCCGCCCTTCTCGGCCAGCGCGACCGCCTCGCCAAATGCAATGACCTCGACCATCAGCAGCAGGTTGACGGCGATCTTCATCTGGCAGGCGAGGCCGTTCGCGCCGATATGCGTCACCTTCGGGCCGATCGCGAGCATCACGGGCTTCGCGCGCTCGAATGCCGCCGCATCGCCGCCGACCATCACCGAGGCGTTGCCGGCCGTGACCGTGACCGGGCTGCCGGAGATCGGCGAGTCCAGCATGAAACGGCCGGCCTTGGCGAATTCGGCCGCAACCTCGCGGCTGACGTCCGGATTGATCGTGCTCATGTCGGCATAGATGCCGCCGCCCTCGAGACCGGCGAGAACGCCGTCGTCGCCGAGCGCGACCGCGCGCACCGCGGCGCCGTCGGTCACGATCGAGAACACGATCTCGGATGCCGCCGCGACCGCACGCGGCGTGTCCGCCCACGCCATGCCGGCGGCGATCAGCGTCGCCGCCTTGTCGCGCGAGCGGTTCCACCCGGTCACGCTGTGCCCCGCCGCCATCAGGCGCGGGACGATCAGCGCGCCCATTGCGCCGAGGCCGATGAATCCAACCTGCAAAACCAACCTCCCTATTCGGCCCGCCGGGTCGAGCCGCGCACCATGATCTCGACCGGCAGGACGACGTGCCGCGGCCGCCCGCTCGGGCCGCGCATCATCTCCATCAACAGCTCGACGCTTTCAAGCCCGCCCCTTTGGTGCTGCACCCGCACGGTGGTGAGCGCGGGCGAAAGGCGGTCCGCGAGCGGCATGTCGTTGTAGCCGGTGACCGACACATCCTCCGGGCAGCGCAGCCCGTGGCGGCGCAGCGCCGCGATCGCGCCGACCGCGAGGCGGTCGTTGGCGCAGACCAGCGCGGTGAACGGCTGGCGGCGTGCCAGCAATTCCTCGGCACAGCGCTCGCCTTCCGTTTCGTTGAAGGCGTTCGCGAAGACGGCGTTCGGCTTGCCCGTGCCGATGCCGAGCAGCTTGCGATGCAGCGCGAACGCGCGGTAGCGGCGATAGCCGGTGGAGAGCGACTGCGGGCCCGCGATCGCCGCGACGGCGCGATGGCCGTACGAGACGAGATGCGCGAGCATGCGCCGAACCCCGTCCTCTTCGTCATGCACCACGGATGCAAAGCGCGGATCGTCGCTCGCGCGCACGACCGTGACGATCGGCATCAGAAGCTGCGCCAGTGCCGGCTCGTCGCGCGCCGCGGTCGCCAGGATCAGCCCGTCGACCGCGCGCGCCCGCATCGTCTCGATGATGCGCTGCTGGCGCTGCGCGTCGCCGTCGGTGTTGGCGAGGATCGCCACGTAGCCGTGCGCCGCAAGGGCGTCCTCGATGCCGCGGATGATCGGCGGATAGGCCGGGTCGGCGATGTCGGGCACGATCACGCCGACCGTGCGCGTGCGCAGCGTACGCAGCGAGGAGGCGGCGGCATTCGGGAGGTATTTGAGCCGCTCGCTCGCCCTGCGGATCTTCTTGCTCAGCGCGCCCGAGACGCGGTGGCGGGACTCCGGATTGAGCGCGCGCGACACGGTCGAGACGTCGACGCCGACCGCGCGCGCAACGTCCTTCAGGGTGGTGCGCGCGCGCCTGTTCACTTACTTGATGGCCTTCTCGTACGGGTGGATCAGCTCGCCGGTCTTCAGCTCCGGTGGCCACACCACGATCTGCTTGCTCATGTCCTTGAACTGCGCCATGTCGCTGCCGCTGACGTTCTGGAACTGGGTGTAGATGATGCGCGGCTTTGCCCACTCGCCGTCCGCGCCGAACGCCATCGCGCCGATGATCGTGTCGAACGTATTGGCGCGGATGTATGCGGCGATCTTGTCGTCATCGAGCGACCTGGTTTCGGTCACCGCCCTGGCGAGGATCTGGCCCGCCGCGTAGGCGTAGGGCGGATAGGTGAAGCCGAGCGGATCGACCCCGGCGGCGGCCGCGCGCTTCTGATACGCCTCGAGGAACTCCTTCGTGCCGGTAAACTGCAGGCTCGGCGCCGGAACGTAGAACTCGTTGTTGACGAGGCCATTGGCGAGCGCGCCGAGCTGCTGCTTGATGCCGGTGATGAGCAGGCCGAGGAATGCGCCGCCGTAGAGCTTCGGCTTGAACTGGATCTCGCTCGATGCACGGATCAACCGGACCGTGTCCGGGGGCAGCGTCGCCGCATAGACGATGTCGGGATTGGTCGCCTGCATCGCCCGCGCGATCGGCAACAGGTCGGCGCCGACCGGATAACTGCGCTCGTAGACGATCTCGAAGCCCATGGCCTTGGCGTTCTCGCGCGCACCGTCGATCGCGTTGCGCGAGAACTCGACGTCGGCGCCGACCAGCGCGACGCGCGTCAGCTTCGGCTGAAGCCCCTTCGCCATCTCGAAGAAGCCGCCCGAATAGTTGCGCGGGCTGCCGCCCTGCGAATTCATCGAGAAGTATTTCGGATACTTGAACGCATTGTTGGCGCCGAGCCCGAAGATGCCGATGGTGGTGCGGTTCGCCTGCATGATCGCCGGCAGCGCGGCCGCGATCACGTTGGTGCTGTAGGGGCCGATCAGCAGGTCGACCTTGTCGACCGAGAGGAGCTTGGCGTAGATGCCCGGCGCATTCGCCGGATTGGCCTGGTCGTCGTAGTAGACGAGCTCGACCGGCCGCCCAAGCAGCCCACCCTTGGCGTTGACGTCATCGCGCCAGATTTCCAGCCCGACCTGCACCTGCTTGCCGGCCGGCGCCGTCGGTCCGGTGAGGCTGAGGCTGAGACCGATGCGGATCGGATCTGCCGCGACGGCGGACGCGGTGAAACACAGCAGCGCGCCGATCGCGAGCGCCGCGCGGCGCGACATTGCATTGAACATGACGTCCTCCCGGATCGATGTGCCCGCTTTGCGCGGGTCTGCGGCGCATGCTAGCGGGCCGGTACCGGATTGGCAATCGTTTGCCAAACGATCGATGCGTGGCCATTGATCCTGTCGCGCGGCGCGCTACAGTCCCGCGCAAATTCGCCGAAGCCCTGGGAAGGAAACGATGTTCAAAGCCTCCGCCGACGTGATGCTGCCGACCTCGATCATCGGCTCGCTGCCGCGGCCGTCCTGGTACACCGCGGTGCTCGGCAACCGGAGCTTTCTCGAGGCGATGGTGAACTCGCGCTACCGCGAGCAGTACGAGGATGCGGTCTCGTGCTTCGTGCGCGCCCAGGAGGTCGCCGGCCTCGACATCGTCACCGACGGCGATGCGCATTACGACGAGGAAGTGGGCGGCATGAGCTGGCAGAGCTATCCGCTGACACACATGGCGGGTTTTGCCGCGCAGGCGGAGCCCGCGGTCTACAACGTCGGCGCGGTCGCCTATCCGCGCGGCCACATCCTGCACGACTTCCTCGAGGCGCGGGTGTTTCCCCGCATCACCGGGGAAATCGGCCGCGGCAACTTGCAATACACCGCGATGTGGAAGACCGCGCAGCGCGTGACGCAGCGGCCGGTGAAGTTCGGCACCATCCTGCCCGAGCTGCTGGCGGCGTCGGTCGCGGACGATCATTACAAGGACCCGATCGAGCGCACCTGGGCGTTCTCCAACGCCATCAACCAGGAGCTCAACGAGCTGGCCGACGCGGGCTGTCCGGTGATCCAGATGGAGGAGCCGCAGATCCACATGGTGCCGGTGCGCGGCAAGGCGTTCGGCAAGCTCGACGTCGACGACCTGGTGACGATCTTCAACAACACCGTGAAGGGCCTGCGCGACAAGACCGAGGTGTGGTGCCACACCTGCTGGGGCAATCCCTCGCAGCAGCGCATCTTCGTCGACGTGCAGAGCTACCAGCCGACGCTCGCGGCGCTGAACAAGGTCGACGCCGACGCGCTCACCTTCGAGACCTGCTCGTCCGGCACCGGCGACCTGAAGGCGATCGGCGAGGTGATCAAGGACAAGAAGATCGTGATCGGCGTGATCGACCACCACACGCTGCAGATCGAGCGGCCCGACGAGGTGGCGGCGCTGATCCGCGAGGCGCTCAAGCACATTCCGCCGGAGCGGCTGATCATCTCGTCCGACTGCGGCATGGGACGCGAGGGCATGGGCCGCCGCCACGCCGCCTATAAAATGGTCTCGATGGTGCTCGGCACCAATATCGTGCGCCGGGAGCTCGGCCTGCCGGAGGCCGAATGCCTCGCGGCGGACGCGCGCTATTCGCTGACCTTGACGCGGGGCGCCTAGAACCGACTCCGCTCATGCCCGCGAAAGCGGGCATCCAGTTCTTGGGCCCTGGGTCCCCGCTTTCGCGGGGACGAGCGGCACAAATTGGCTACTTCCAAAACTCCCGCGTCGCGATCCGCGCGCCTTCGGCGAGCGCCGCCAGCTTGGCCCACACCACGTCGGGATCGACCGCCGCCTGCCCGACCCAAGTGCCGTAGCCGCAGTCGCTGCCCGCCATCACGTTCTCGCGCCCCACGAGCCTGGCGTAGCGCCCGATGCGCTGCGCGATCAACTCCGGGTGCTCGATGAAGTTCGCCTTCGAACTCGATCACGCCGGGGATCAGCAGCTTGCCGTCGGGGAGCTTCACGCTCTCGAACAGCGTCCACTCGTGCGCGTGGCGCGGGTTTGCCGCTTCGAACGAGATCGCGCTCGGCTTCGCGCTGAACACGAGGTCGATCACGTCGGCGAGCGGCACGTCGTAGTGGTGCGGGCCCTCGTAATTGCCCCAGCACACATGCATGCGGAGCTGTTCGGCCGGGATGTTGGCGACCGCGTGATTGAGCGCCTCGATGTTGAGCGCGGCCGCCTTGCGGAAGGTCTTCAGGTCGACGTCGTGATATTTGATGTGCCGTCCCATCGCGAGATCGGGACAGTCGATCTGCAGCACGAAGCCCGCGTTGGCGACTGCCTCGTATTCCGGCCGCATCGCCTCCGCGATGGCGTGGAGGTAGGCCTCCTCGGTCGGATAGTGATCGTTGCGGAAGAACACCGCGACCACGCCGGGCGAGGCCGCGCTCATGAAACCGCCGGCGGCTTTCACGTTGCCGAGCGCGCTTTTGAGATTGTCCACATCGTCGAGCGCGGCCTGCGGGTCGCGCACCGAGATCGGCGCGTTGCAGGCCGGCGTCTTGCGGCGCGAGCGGCCGGGGTCGCCGAACACCTTCTGGCGCAGCTTCGGGAAGTCGTCGAGGTCTTGATAGACGAACGTGTTGCCGCTGCCGCCGAAGCCCGCGAGGCGGTCCTTCACGTAGGTCGCGTAGCTCGGCTTGGAGAGTTCGCCGTCGTTGATCAGGTCGATGCCCGCGCCGGCCTGCTGCCGCACGACCTCGGCCACCGCGGAGCGCACGCGCGCGCCGAGCGCGTTGCGATCGACCGGCACGCCCTCCTCCTTGGCGTACATCATGCGGATGAGGTCGTCGGGACGCGGCAGGCTGCCGGTGTGCGTGGTGAGAAAACGCTCGGTGCTGCGCATCATGATTTCGTCTTGTCCCCGTCGGCGAGCAGTTGTTCGAGAATCTTCAGCGCGCCGAGCACATTCGCCTTGATCAGCGCCGACGCCAGCTCGCCGTCGCGATCCTGCAGCGCATCGACGAGCCGCGCATGGTCCGCCAGCGAACGATGCGTCCGCCCCGGGCTCGACAGCGTGAGGCGGCGCAGGCGCAGGCTGCGCAACGCGAGGCTTTCCAGGATGCGCTGCAGCGTCTTGTTGCGCGCCAGGTCCGCGAAGCGCTCATGGAAGGCGACGTTGGCCCAGTAGTAGCCATCGCGGTCGCCGGCGGTATCGGCACGCTCCATCTCGCGCAGGATCGTGCGCAGCTCGCCGATCTCCTCGTCGGTCGCGAGCCGCGCGACCTCGGCGGCGATCAGGCCGAGCATCGCGGCGCGGACCCGGTAGATCTCGCGGATCTCGGCGATGCTGAGGTCGGCGACGCGCGGACGGCGGCGCGGCAGGATCTCGACCAGGCCTTCCTTCTCCAGGATGACCACCGCCTCGCGCGTCGGCGTGCGGCTGGTGCGGAAGCGGCGCGCCAGCTCCACCGAGTTGAGATCGCTGCCGGGGCGGCGCATGCCTTCGAGGATTTCGGCGCCGACCACGCAAGCGATGTCGTCGACCAGCGAGGAGCGCTCGTCGTCCTTGGAAACCACCCGCCGGATGATGCCCTGAAACCGCTCGAGCGTGGACTGCTGCTTCTTCCCCGCCGCCATTACCCGCAAATCCCCCTCACCCCGCGCCGATGCCACTTATAGAAGAGCGCCTTGCCCGATGCCACGATGAATTAGCCGAACGTGTGCCGGCGCAGGCGCCGGTCGACCGCGAGCAGCGCGGCGCTCGCCGTCACGGCGAGCACCACCAGCAGCAGGGTCAGCGCCATGATCTGGCGGATATTATGCAGGCCGATCGCCTGGATCAGCAGGAAGCCGAGCCCGCGCTGCGAGGCGAACATCTCGCCCAGCAAGGTTCCGATCAGCGTGAGCGAGAAGCCGATGCGGATGCCGGTGAAGATCTCCGGCACCGCGGCCGGCAGCAGCACGCGCGTCGCGATGCGCGACGGTGCCATGCGCATGACGCGCGCGGTCTTGAGGTAGACCGGATTGAGGTTGCGCACCGCGCCGAGCGCGAAGATCGCGACCGGCACGATGCCGTGGATCGCGCCGAACGCGATCTTGGCTGGCATGCCGATGCCGAAGGCAAGCAGCACGACCGGATAGAGCGTGATCTTCGGGATGGAATAGAGCGCGACCAGAACCGGCTCGGCGACCTCGCCGGCAAAGCGATGGAGCCCGAGCGTGAAGCCGATCAGGATGCCGCAGGAGATCGCGATGCCGAGCGCGATCGCGAACGCCTGCGCGGTCTCCAGCAGGTGCGGATAGAACCGCGGCGAGGACAGCAGCTCGACCGCGTGCACGATCGTGTCGCGCGGCGAGGCGAGCGCGTTCGCGCCGGCATACAGATAGAGCAGCTGCCACGCCGCGAGGACGGCGGCGATCAGCACGGCGGCGCGGACTGCGCGGATCATCTGCGCCGCCTCGCCAGAATCCTGCGCTCCCACAGGAAGAACATCGTGTTGACGGTCGCGGCGACCCCAAGCACGAACACGATCAGCGGATACATCACGGCATTGTCGAAATTGTTGTAGGCGTAGCCGATCTCGTAGCCGAGACCGGTGCGCGACATGATCAGCTCGGCGCCGATCACGCCGATGAAGGAATACGCCACCGCCAGCTTGATGCCGGTGAAGATGTAGGGCGCCGCATAGGGCAGCGCGATCTTGCGCGCGGTCGCGACCGGGCCGAGCCGGTGGATGCGCGCGGTCTTGATGAGCACGCGCGGCACGCGGTCGAGACCGTTCAGCGTGTTCACCACGACGGCGACGAGGCCGAGCATGAAGCCGATCAGGACCTGGGGGAAATCGCCGAGCCCGAAGATCACGATGAACAGCGGATAAAAGGCATAGACCGGGATCGCGTAGTAGGCGGCAAACAGCGGATCGAGCGTCTCGCGCAGCGCGCGCCAGCGGTGGATCAGCGTGCCGGCGACCACACCGACAACGATCGACGACACGCAGGCCGCAACCACGTTGCCGAGGGTCTTGAGGATCGCGGGCCACATCTGTGCGCTGCCGAGGATTGCGCCGAGATGCCAGGCGATCTCGCTCGGCGGTATCATGGCGAAGCGGCTGATGGTCCCGGCGCGGCAGAGCGCTTCCAGCAGCAGCACCAGCGCGGCCGCGAGCGCGAAGCGGACGCGTCCCGGGGTGACGAGCCGGGTCATGACTTGCCCGCCATCGCACGCATCGATTCCGCGCGCAGCAACTGCCACAGCCGCGCCGTGATCTCGCCGAACCGCGGGGTCGCCACGATGCGGCTGCCGCGCTCCTCGCCCCAGCCGGTGTCGACGATCTCCAGCATGCGGCCGGGCCGCGCCGACATCACGCCGATACGGTCCGCCAGCATCGCGGCCTCGTCGAGCGAGTGGGTGATCAGCAACACGGTGGCGCCGGACTCGCGCCACAGCCGCAGCAATTCGTCGCCCATCAGGAAGCGCGTCTGCTGGTCGAGTGCGCCGAACGGCTCGTCGAGCAGGATCACGCGCGGCTTCTGGACCAGCGTGCGCGCGAGACAAACGCGCTGGCGCATGCCGCCCGAGAGCTGCACCGGATAGGCCGCGGCGAACTCGGTCAGGCCCATCAGGCGCAGCGCGTGATCGACCCGCGCGGCGATCTCGCGCTCGTCGATGCGGGTCTGGCGCAGCCCGAACGCGATGTTGTCGGTCACGGTCAGCCAGGGAAAGCTCGCATCCTCCTGGAACACGACGCCGATGCCGTCCGGCACCTCGCCGGCGATCTCGCGGCCCTCGAGCGCCGCGCTGCCTTCGGTCGGGCGGTTCAGCCCGGCGATGATTTCCAGCAGCGTGGATTTTCCGCAACCCGAGGGGCCGACCACGGCGAAGAACTCGCCGCGCATCAGGTCGAGGTCGATCGGGCCGAGCGCCTTGACCTCGGCCTGCTGCTGCGTCGCCGGAAAGACGCGCGTGACGCCGCGCAGCGCGACGTGGACGCTCACGGTTATTGGGTTTTGCGCTTGAGGTCGTCGGGCAGGAAGCTCTCGTCGATGATCTTGCCCCAGTCCGGGTCGGCCTTCAGCGCGCCGACGATCTTCTGCGCGCGCATCATCTCGTTCATGGCCTTCAGGTTGATCTCGCCCGCGCTCCAGTAGCGCACGCCCGACTTGTCGTGGCTGGCGAGAAGGTTGCGCACCGCGTTGCGCGCCGCGTCGGGCGCAAGATTGTAGGCCTTGGCGATGATGTCGGCGGATTCGTCGGCGTTCGCGTACATGAACTCGACCGCCTGGCGGCGCGCGCGGATCACGGCGCGGATGAAATCGCCGCGCGTGGCGGCGGCCTTTCCGGTGGTGACGCCGACCACGTTGTCGAGCGGCGGCAGCACGTCGCTCGCGCGCACCACCGCGCGGTACTTGCCCTGGTGTTGCGACCAGAGCGGCTCGGGGATCGGCGTGATATCGACCGCGCCGAGGTCGAGCGCCACGACGCCCTCGCCGAAGCCGCCGGTCTTGACCAGTTCGGCGTCCTCGGGCTTCAGGCCGGCCTTCTCCAGCACCAGGATCGCCAGCGCCTGGCTGGTCGAGCGCGGATTGGTGTAGCCGATCTTCTTGCCCTTCAGGTCGGCCGACGTCCTGATCGGCGAATCCGGCTTCACCGCCCAGATGAATTCGGCGACCGTCTGCACGTTGTCGCTGACGATCTTCAGGTCGGCGCCGCTCTGGATCGCGGTGACGGTCGCGGTCGGGTTGATCTCCCCGTAGGCGAGATTGCCGCCGAGCAAGGTGCGCACCGTGGTGCCGCCGCCGTCGGAGGAGAGGATGCCGGTGACGTCGGCGCCCTGCTGCTTGAAGAAGCCCTTTGCCATGGCCACCGCATACGGCATGCCGTTGGTGGTGACGCCGTAATTGCTGACGACGATCTCCTCGGCGCCGGCGGCGAGCGGCATCGCGAGAAACAGCGCGGCGAGCGCGGCCGTGTGGCGGCGGGTCATGTCGGGCCTCCCTGAGGCAATCCTTGTGTCGACACTCAAGGGCAGCACGGTTTTAGGCGTCTGGCAACCAGCCGCTATTCGTGGGGCGTGATCTGTTCCGGAAACCGGTATCCATCCCCGATCGGGGTCGAGGACATGCTTTTCGGGATCATGCGCTACGCGGCGCCGTGCGGGAACACCCAGGAATGATCCGGCGGGATGACGGCGCGGATTTCGTCCTGTGCGTTGAAGCGCGGGACCGTGCCAAGCTCGATCGCCTCGAGCCGATGGCCGAGCGTCTCGATCGCGTAGGTGGTCTGCGTGCCGTGGAAGTGCCCTTCGATCACGCGCGCCGGGAAGCTGTTGACCGCGCTGGCCGCGTCGCCGTCGGCGCGCAGCGAGATGTTCTCCGGGCGCACCGCGACCACGACCGCATCGCCGGACTTGCCCTTGATCGGCGCGCTGATGGAGATCGCCTCGCCGCTCGCCGTCTTGACGGTGCCGGGCGCCGGCGCGACCTCACCCTTGATCAGGTTGGAGACCCCGGTGAAGTTCGCGACGAACAGGTTCTCCGGCCGGTTATAGAGGTCGACCGGCGGGCTCATCTGCATCAGCTTGCCCTGGTCCATGACGCCGATGCGATCGCCGAGCACCACCGCCTCGGCCTGATCGTGCGTCACGTAAAGCGCCGTGACCTTCGCTTCCTTGATGATGCGGCGCAGCTCGTCGCGCAGCCGCAGCCGGAGCTTGGCGTCGAGATTCGAGAGCGGCTCGTCAAGCAGGAGAATGCGCGGATTGTAGACCAGCGCGCGCGCAAGCGCGACGCGCTGCATCTGTCCACCGGAGAGCTGCGTCACGGGACGCTGCGCGTATTCCGAGAGGCCGACGAGTTCGAGCACGCGCGCGACCTGGCGTGCGGCTTCCTCGCGCGGGACCCTACGATGGCGCAGCGGATAGTTGACGTTCTGCGTGACCGTCATGTGCGGCCACACCGCATAGGACTGGAACACCATGCCGATGTTGCGCAGGCGCGGCGGCACATGCACGCCGCTCTCCGGCGCCGCCACCATGTCGCCGCCGATCGAGATCGTTCCGCCGGTCGGCTGCTCGAGGCCGGCGATACAGCGCAAGGTCGTGGTCTTGCCGCAGCCGGACGGCCCGAGCAGCACGACGATCTCGCCCGCCGCGATGCGAAAGCTCACGTCGTCGACCGCGGGGCGGCCGACCAGGAACTGCTTGCGCAGGTGCGTGACGATCAGTTCGGCGGACATTCAGATCTTTCCATCCAGCTGAGTATTCTCATCACGTCCGCTCGTCCCCGCGAAAGCGGGGACCCAGAGCCAAGAACTGGATTCCCGCTTTCGCGGGAATGCGCGGAGAATGTTCACTGCCGATACCCGTACGTCTTGTTCCACTCGTCGAGCCAGGTCTTCTGCAAGCCGACGAACTCGTCGTATTTCGGCACCCACACCTTCACGACGTTGGGATCGAAGCCCTCCGGATAGAGCGGCGCCTTCTTGAGCGAGGTGAGATAGCCGAGATCCTTGATCATCATCGCCTGGCCCTCTTCCGAGAGACACCAGTTGAGGAACAGCCGCGCGGCGTTCGGATTGGCTGCGGTCCTGGCGATGCCGGCGGCGAACGGGATCATCGGGGCGCCCTCCGGCGCGAAGAAAGCCTTGACCGGCGCGCCGTCGCGCAGCTTGGGGAAGATCGCGTTGTAGAGGATCGCCGCCGCCATGATCTCGCCGCGCACCAGCGCGTCGGAGGTCGGCGCGTTGGAGGGAAACAGCATCGGCTGGATCGCCGCCTGCTTCTTCCAGTAGTCCTCGGCGACGACCTGCCGCTCGAACATCGCGCGCGTCCAGGTGGTGCCGCCGGACGGCGCGATCACGTTGCCGACCTGCTTGCTGCCGTACTCCGGCCTGGTCAGGTCCATCCAGGTCTTCGGCGGATTCTTGACCAGTTCGGAGTTGTAGGCGATCGCCCAGACCACCGTGGAGCGCGGCCACAGCTTCGGCGAGACGCGCGTTTCCGGAATGTAGTCGGCGGCGTTCGGCGGCGCGTAGTCCTGGAACAGGTTCTCGATCTCGAGCAGCAGCGAGCGGTCGGAGTGGTCGATCACGTCGGCGAGCAGCTTTCCGGCCGATGCCTCGGTTCTCACGCGCTGCAGCAGCTGATTGCCCGGCGCGCGCAGAAATTCGACCTTGATAAAGGGAAAGCGCTTGTTGAACGCATTGATGACCGGCGTCTCGCTCTCGGCGACATTGGCCGAGTAGAAGACGAGCTTGCCTTCCTTGCGCGCCGCCTCGATCAGCTCAGGCGGGCCGAACTGGGCCGCGGCCGGCGCCGCCATGAGACCAAGCGCGAACGCGCCGAGGGCAAGAACGTTGCGGCGAGACATGCTCATTGGCGATACCCGTAAACCTTGTTCCATTCCTCGATCCATTTTCCGTAGAGGGACTCGAACTCCGCAAACTTCGGCACCCACACCTTGGTGTCCTTGGTCATGCCGGCGGGGAGCAACGGCGGCACTTTCAGCGACGTGAGGTTGCCGTGCTGCTTGATCGAGTAGATCTGCCCTTCCTCTGACAACTGCCATTCAAGGTACAGCCGCGCGGCGTTGGGGTTTTGCGCGGTCTTCGGGATCCCGGAGCCGTAGGGCACGATCGGCACGCCTTCGGGCGGGAAGAAGGTCTTCACCGGCGCGCCGTCGCGCTCCTTGGGATAGATGATGTTGTAGACCAGCGGCCCGATCGAGAACTCGCCGCGCACCAGCGCGTCCGACATCGGCGCGCCCGAGGGATAAAGCCGCGGTTTGGTCGCCGCCTGCTTCGCCCAGTAGTCCTCGCCCAGCACCTGCCGCTCGAACATGATGCGGGTCCAGGTCGTGCCGCCCGACTGCGCGATCACCTGCGCGATCTGCCCGTTGCCGTATTCCGGCTTGGTCAGGTCCATCCAGGTCTTCGGCGGGTTCTTCACCAGCTCGGTGTGATACGCGATGCACCATCCGGCCGTGATGTTCGGCCAGAGCTTGGACGAGACCAGCGCTTCGGGCAGATAGTCCTTGGCGTTCGGCGGCTCGTAGTCGGCGAACAGGTTCTCGATCCCCCGCATCAGCCCGCGGTCGGAATGCAGCACCAGATCGGCCGCGAGCTTTCCGGCTGAGGCTTCCGTCTTGACGCGCGTGATGAGCTGGCCGCCCGGCGCGCGGATCATCTCGACCCGGATGAAGGGAAACTTCTTGCGGAATTCGTTGATGACCTCCTGCTCCACCTCGGTGAAGGTCGCGGTGTAGAGGACAAAGCGGCCTTCCTTGCGCGCCGCATCGACCAGGCTGTCGGAGGGCTTGTAGGGCGTTGCCGCGCGGGTGCGCCCGACGATCGCGAACGTGCCGAGCCCCGCGCCCGCGCGCAGCAGCCGCCGTCTGGTCAGTCCGGTCCGGATCATGCGTGCCCCCGATCCTCCATCCGTCGACACACCCTGCCCTCCGCCGCACAGCGGCGGAGGGATTCAGGCGAGTTCGCTACTGCCGGTAGCCGTAGGTCTTGTTCCATTCCTCGATCCAGCCGTCGCGCAGCTTGACGTACTGCTCGAAGTCCGGCGCCCAGGTCTTGATCACCTTCGGATCGTAGCCCGGCGGGTTGAGCGGCGGATTCTTCAGCGCGGTCAGGTAGCCGAGCTCCTTGATCTGCATCGCCTGTCCTTCCTCGGACATGCACCAGTTGAGGAACAGCTTGCCGGCATTCGGGCTGGCTGCCGTCTTGGTGACGCCTGCCGCATAGAAGTTGAGCGGCACGCCGTCAGCCGGGAAGATGATATCGACCGGCGCGCCGTCACGCTTCTTGATGTAGCAGATGTTGTAGAGCAGCACCGCGATCGAGCATTCGCCGCGCACCAGCGAGTCCGATGCGGGCGCCCCGGACGGATAGAGGATCGGCTGCGTCGCAGCCTGCTTCTTCCAGTAGTCGTCGCCGAAAGTCTGGCGCTCGAACATGATGCGGGTCCAGGTCGTGCCGCCGGACGGGCCGATGACGTGGCCGATCTTCTTCGGGCCGTATTCAGGCTTGCACAGATCCATCCAGGTCTTGGGCGGATTTTTCTCGAGCTCGGTGTTGTAGGCGATCGACCAGCCGAGCGTGGCGCGCGGCCAGAGCTTCGGCGACACCAGCACGTCGTCGCGATAGTCCTTCGCGTTCGGCGGCGCGTAGTCCTGGAACAGATCGGCGATGCCCTGCATCAGCCCGCGGTCCGAGTGGTTCACCACGTCGGCGCCGAGCTTGCCGGCGGCGGATTCGGTCTTGATGCGGGTGATCAGCTGGCCGCCGGGCGCGCGCACCATCTCGACGCGCACGAACGGGAAGCGCTTGTTGAACGCCTTGATGACTTCCTGTTCTGGCTCGGTGAAGTCGGCGGTGTAGTAGACGAACTTGCCTTCCTTCCTGGCCGCTTCGATCAGCGCCGGATCGCCGAAGGTCTGCGCCGACGCGCCGCGCGTGCCGACGGCGGCGGCCGCTAGGCCCGCGGCTGCGCCGGCGGTGAATTGCCGCCGATTGAGCTTGTCTGTCATGGACGTCTCTCCCTCCGTAATCTGCTAACTGGTTCCGCCGACGCGCGTGCCGGCGGCGCCGCGCGACAGCAGGTTGGCGATGCCGATCAGCACGCCGATGAGCACGGTCTGCACCAAGCTGAACGCCGACGTGATCCCGACATTGCCGCCCTCGTAATAGTCAAGCAGCAGCACCGCCATCACCATGGTGTTCGAGGTGTAGAGGAACAGCGAGGAGCCGAGCTCGCGGATCGCCAGGATGAACAGCAGCGTCATGCCGGCGATGACGCCGGGGCGCGCGAGCGGCAGCACGATCGACCTGATGGTGCCGAGCATGCCCCTGCCGCAAATCCAGGACGCTTCTTCCAGCTCCTTGTGGATCTGCAGCAGCGAGGTGGAGAGCGCCTTGATGGTGTCCGGCATGAAGCGCGCGATGAAGGCGAGCGCGAGGATCCAGATCGTGCCGTAGAGCCCGCCGGGCAGGCCGATCCACGCCCACAGGTACGCGACGCCGACGACGAGGCCGGGGATCGCGACCGGCAGCGTGGAGATGACGTCGATGCCCTTGCGCCCACGCACGGCCGTGCGGTGCACCGTGTAGCCGATCGCGAAGGCGAGCACGCCGCCGAACAGCGCGGTGACGAACCCGACCTCCATGGTGTTGACGATCGAGCGCATCGCCAGCGGGTTGTCGAACAGCCGCTCGAAATGGATGAGCGAGTATTGCTTCAGGTCGAACAGGCTTTCCATGTTGCGGATGAACAGGAACTTGCGGAAAGCCGCGACGACGAGCGCGAATGTCGGCAATACCACCACGACGACGAGATAGATCACCGCGAGCGCGAGCGTGAAGTAGCGCCAGGGCCCGAGCTTCATTACGCCGGGGCGGAACGCCTTGCCGGCAACGGTGACGTAGCTGCGCCCGCTCACCACTTTCTGCTGCAGGAAAACCAGGAAGCCGGTGACGACCATCAGGATGATCGCGACCGAGGCGGCGGTGGAATAGAGCGGCGGCGACCAGTTGGTCAGCTTGAAGATGTAGGTCGTCAGCACCGGGATATCGGCCGGGGTGCCGAGCACTGCCGGAATGCCGTAGATGCCGAGCATGACGATGAACGACAGCAGCATGCCGGAAATGATCGCCGGCGCGATCAGCGGGAATGTGACGGTGAGCAGGATGCGCAGCGCGCCCGCGCCGGAGACTTCCGCGGCTTCTTCCAGCGCGGGGTCCATGTTGCGCAGCGCGGAGGCGGTGAACATGTAGACGTAGGGCGCGTAGTAGATGCCGAAGATGACGATCATCCCGAGCATCGAATACGAATTGAAGAGCCGCGGAATGCCGGCCCAGGCGAGCATCGTGTTGAGCAGGCCGGTCTTGGGCGAAGCCAGGATCGACCACGCGACCGCGGCGACCAGCGGCGGCACGAACAGCGGGATCATGCTCACCGCCGAGATGAAGCCCTTGCACGGCGTATCGGTGCGCACCACCACCCAGGAGAACGTCAGCCCGATCACCACCGCGAGCGCGGTGCCGCCGCCGCAGGCGATCAGCGAGTTGGCGAGCGCCAGGTGGACGTTCGGGTTGCCGAGGACGGTGATGAAGTTGGTCAGCGACAGGTCGAACACGCCGAAGCCGTCCACCACCGGATTGGTGTTGGTGAGCGCGCCGAGCAGCAGCATGGAGACCGGGTAGATCACCAGGAAGGTGAGCAAGACGAGGAGAAAGACCGGCCACAGCCAGGCGAACGACATCCGCCGCGGCTCCGCCGGCGCATCGACAAGGGTCGCAGCGGTTTCTGCTGTCACGAGCCTCCCCTCGAAACGGCCGGACCCTTGGACGGGCGGCTCTTTCTTGCGCCTGACGTATCACACATTCGGCGGCCCCGGCACATTACCAAAATGCAATGTTGAGGCGGATTGCCGCGCTGCCCGAGATTGCATCACGCAACCGCCGCTACATCGGCTCGATCTTGGCCATCCGGACGTACTCGCCCCATTCCTTGATCGCGGTCTGGAACATGTCGGTGGCCTGCTCGGGCGTGTTGATCATCGGGTCGGCGCCGGCATCGGCGAGGAACTTGCGGGTCTCCTCGGTCGCGACGATCTGGGCGAACCAGGCGTTGATCTTGTCGACGATCGGCTTCGGCGTCGCGACCGGCACCATCACGCCCCACCACAGCGAGAGGTCCATCGGAACGCCGGACTCGGTCATGGTCGGAAGGTCGGGCTGCGACAGCAGACGCGCCTTGGTCGAAACCGCAAGGATGCGCACGCG
The DNA here is from genome assembly GCA_963839985.1 of uncultured Alphaproteobacteria bacterium. GTDB lineage: Bacteria > Pseudomonadota > Alphaproteobacteria > Rhizobiales > Xanthobacteraceae > PALSA-894. Next base: position 268,744 of record CAWIXG010000011.1, read on the forward strand.
ATTGGCGCGCGCCTGCGCCAGCGCGAAGATCGGATCGTGCATGCCGTAATCGATCTTGCCGTTGGCCAGCTCATTGAGGGAGTCCGGCGCGCTGCGATACTGCACTTCGACGGCCTTGATCCCGGTCGCGTTGCTGTAGATCGCGCCCATGATGCGGCCCGGATTGGCCGCGGTCGCATAGCTCGCTCTGTCGCCCTTCTGCTTCATGGCGGCGGTCAGCTCGGCGACGGTCTGGTACGGGCTCTTGGCGTCGACCACGAGCATGAAGGCGAGATTGCTGGTGGTGGCGGCGACCTTGAGCGCCTTGCCGACGTCGACCGGCGGGTTCTTGAACAGGTGCATGCTGGCCGCGACCGTGGTGCCGGCGAACGGATAGAGCACGTGGCCGTCCGGCTTCGCGCGCGCCACGAACTCGGTCGCGACGTTGGAGTTGGCGCCCGGCTTGTTCTCGACGATCGTGGTGCGGCCCGCGATCGGGCGCAGCTTCTCGGCGAAGTAGCGCACGAAGATATCCGCACCGCTGCCGGGTGGAAAACCGCAGATCAGGCGGATGTCCTGGCTCGGATAGTCCTGCGCCCGCGCGCTGCCGCCGAACGCGGAAGCGAACGCGAGCGCGCCGGCCGAGCGCAGCAACTGCTTTCTGGTGAGCGTCATCGCAGGTCCCCTTGGATCTCGTCTTGAACTCACATCGGCTCGATCTTCGCAAGCCGCACGTACTCGCCCCACGCCTTCACGTCGCGCTCGAACAGCGCCTGCGCCTGTTCGGGCGTGCTGACGTTGGGATCGCCGCCGAAATTGTTGAGGAATGCTTTGGTCTCCGGCGACGAGACCATCTGGACGAACCACGCATTGATCTTGTCGACAATCGGCTTCGGCGTCGCGGCCGGCACCATCGCGGCCCACCAGACGGTCAGGTCCATCGGAACGCCGAGTTCGGTCATGGTCGGCTGCTCGGGCAATGCGTCGAGCCGCCGGCCGGTGCCGACCGCCAGAATACGGAAGCGCCCTTCGCGCGCCTGCGCCAGCGCGAACACCGGCTCGTGCATGCCGTAGTCGATCCGCCCGCTCATCATCTCGTTGAGCGAATCCGATGCGGTGCGATAGTTCACCTCGACGGCGTTCAGCCCCATCGCGGTCTTGTAAAGCTCGCCCATGATGCGCCCGGTGGGCGCGGAGGTCGCGTAGCTTGCCTTGTCGCCCTTCTGCTTCATCGCGGCGGTCAGGTCGGCGACGGTCTTGTACGGACTCTTCGCGTCGACCACGAGCATGAAGGGCTGGCGGTTGATCGTCGCGACGGCGCGGATGTCGCGCAGCGCATCGACCGGCGGCTTCTTGAACAAGCTCTGGTTGGCGGCGACCGCCGAACCGGCATGGACGTAGATCGTGTAACCGTCGGGCCTGGCGCGCGCGACATATTCGGTCGCGATGTTGCCGCCGGCGCCGGCCTTGTTCTCGACGATCACGGTGCGGCCCGCGATCGGGCGCAGCTTCTCGGCGAAATGGCGCACCAGCACGTCGGCGCCGCCGCCGGCCGGAAACGCGCAGATGAGCCGGATATCCTGGCTCGGATAGTCCTGCGCGGCCGCGGCGGCGGGCAAAAGCATTGCGAGCGCGACGCCGAGTGACCTCAGGCGCATCGGGCTTCCTCCATTTCGGGGAGTATGGAGGCGGCCCGCTGGCTTGCCAATCCTACTCCTGGAACGCCTGATCGCGGGACTTGCGGATCTGCGGCAACACGATCACCGCGATCACCGCGACGGTGAGCGCGAGCAGCACGATGGAAATCCAGCTCTCGAAGAAAATCCGCGGATCGCCGCGCGAGATCACCAGCGCGCGGCGCAGGTTCTCCTCCATCAACGGCCCGAGGATGAAGCCGAGCACCAGCGGCGCCGGCTCGCACTCGAACTTCACCAGGATGTAGCCGAACAGCGCGAACACCGCGGTCATCACCAGCTGGGTGAAGTTGGTGTTGGTCGCGTAGATGCCGATGACGCAGAACAGCAGGATCGCCGGATAGAGAAGCCGGTACGGCACCGACAGGAGCCGCACCCAGATGCCGATCAGCGGCAGGTTGATGACCAGCAGCATCAGGTTGCCGATCCACATGCTGGCGACCATGCCCCAGAACAGGTCCGGGCGCTTGGTCATCACAGCGGAGCCGGGCTGGATTCCCTGGATGATCATCGCGCCCATCATCAGCGCCATGATGGCGTTCGACGGGAGCCCAAGCGTGAGCAGCGGAATGAACGAGGTCTGCGCGGCGGCGTTGTTGGCCGACTCCGGGCCCGCCACGCCCTCGATCGCACCCTTGCCGAAGCGCGACGGATCGGCGGCGAGCTTCTTCTCCACCGTGTAGCTCGCGAATGCCGCCAGCACGGCGCCGCCGCCGGGCAGGATGCCGAGGATCGAACCGAGGCCGGTGCCGCGCAGCACCGCGCGCCAGCTGTCCTTGAAGTCCTGCGCGCGGGGCCAGAGGTCTCTCAGGCCGGTATAGATTTGCGGGCGCGGCAGCGTGCCGCGTTCGAGATTGCGCACGATCTCGACGATGCCGAACATGCCGATGACCAGCGGCAGGAAATCGATGCCGTCCCACAATTCCGAGACGCCGAAGGTGTAGCGCGTGAGCCCGCTGTTCACGTCGGTGCCGACGAGACCGAACAACAGTCCGACCAGCACCATGCCGATCGCCTTGATGAGGGAGCCGTGCGCCAGAACGACCGCCGTCACCAGCCCGAGCAGCATCAGCGAGAAATTCTCCGGCGCGTTGAACTCCTGCGCGAGCGAAGCCAGCGGCGGCCCGAACGCCGCGATGAACACGGTGCCGACGCAGCCGGCGAAGAACGAGCCGAGCGCCGCGACCCCGAGCGCGACGCCGGCACGGCCTTGCTTGGCCATCTGGTGGCCGTCGATGCAGGTGACGATCGAGCTCGCCTCGCCCGGGATGTTCACCAGGATCGAGGTGGTCGAGCCGCCGTACTGCGCGCCGTAATAGATGCCCGCCAGCATGATCAGCGAGGACAGCGGATCGAGCCCGAACGTGATCGGCAGCAGCATCGCGATGGTCGGGATCGGGCCGATGCCGGGCAGGACGCCGATCAGGGTGCCGAGCAGGCAGCCGAGCAGCGCGAAACCGAGATTGTTGAACGACAGCGCGGCGCCGAAGCCGGTCGCGAGGTTGTCCAGGAAGCCGAAATCCATCAGCGGCCCCACCAGGCCGGCAGCGGCTGCGTCAGGCCGTAAACGAAAACGCCGACCACGAACAGCGCGAGGCCGGCGGCGAGCAGCAGCGTCTCCGTCAGGTTCACGTCGCGCCGCGCGTAAGCCGAGCCGATGGTCAGCACGACAGCCGTCAGCGCGAGGCCGACGCGGTCGATCAGGGCGCCAAACGCGAGGATCGCCAAAAGGATCGCGAACAGCGGACGAAGGTAAATACGCTCGATCGGCGGGCCGTCGGCGGCGAGGCTTTTCACCGCCAGCACGAGGCCGATGACGACGATGAGGCAGCTGAGAATGGTCGGGAAATAGCCCGGCCCCATCCGCGCCGACGAGCCGAACGCAAGGTCCTGTCCGAAGTAAAGCCCGGCCGCGCCGATCGTCACGAAGACAGCGCCGGCGCCGAGATCCTGCGGACTTCGCACCCTGATCATGTCCGCCCCGGCTTCTTTGCGCGAAACGCATTGCCTCGTTGCGCCAAAACCGTAGACCACAACGCCGCGACGGTCCACGATGGACTGAACGCGAGAGGGACGATGCAGCAACTGGAGGGCAGGACCGCGATCGTCACCGGCGCGGCCTCCGGCATCGGGCTTGGGATGGCGCGGAGCTTTGCACGCGCGAACATGGCGGTCGCGCTGTGCGACATCCGCGGCGACCGGCTCGATGCGGCGCTCGGCGAGGTCCGCGCGCTCGGCGCCAGGGCCATCGCAGTCGTGACCGACGTGTCCGACCGCACATCCGTGCGCGACGCGGGCGACGCCGCCGTCAAGGCGTTCGGCGACCTGCATGTCGCCTGCAACAATGCGGGCGTCACGATCCACGGCCGCTCGGTCGCCGAGCTGACGCCGCCCGAATGGGAGTGGAATATCGGCGTCAACCTTTACGGCGTGATCCACGGGCTGGAGATTTTCCTGCCGCTGATCCAGCGCCACGGCGGCGAAGGGCACATCGTCAACACGGCTTCGATCGCGGGCTTCCAGATCGGCGGGCACCGCCGCAGCGGGTCCTACGGCGCGATGAAGTTCGCCGTGGTGGCACTGTCGGAATCGATCGCGCATGACCTGAAGGATTCACCGGTCGGCGTCTCGGTGCTGGCGCCCGCCGCGGTGAAGACGCGCATCTACACGTCGGGCGAGAACCGCCCCGAGCGCTTCGGTGGGGCGTACAGCGAGCCGGGCAACAATCCGTTCCAGAGCGAGCTCGACGACGGACTGGAGCCTGACGTGGTGGGCGAGCGCGTGGTGCGGGCAATCCGCCACAACGAGTTCTACGTCTTCACCCACATGCACACCAAGGACTGGCTGCTCGCGCGGCATCAACGGATCATCGCGGCGTTCGACGAGTGCGAGCAGTGGATTCAGGAGCGCGCCGCTGTCATTCCGGCCGAACGGAGTGAGAGCTGGAATCCATAACCCCAGCACATGATGGCGCGCACAAGTCGTGCACAACACATCGATCTGTGGTTATGGATTCCGGGCTCGCCGCTGTCGCGGCGCCCCGGAATGACAAGGCGAGAGTCGAGCGACAATGAAATTCTCCTATTTCCACCTGATGCCATGGACCGATCTGGAAGAAGCGCCGGCGCAATGGCCGGCGAGCAACGCCGCATTCGTGCCGGAGCGCGGCAAGGAGCTCTACGACAACTACATCGCCACCATGGCGTTCGCCGAGCAGTGCGGCTTCGACTGGGTCGGTTGCAACGAGCATCACTTCAGCCCCTACGGCCTGATGGCGAACTGCAACCTGATCGGCGCGGCGCTGTCGCAGCGCACCTCGACGATCAAGCTCGCGATGCTCGGCAACCTCATTCCGCTGCTCAACCCGGTCCGCGTCGCGGAAGAATACGCCATGCTCGACGTGATGAGCGGCGGCCGGCTCGTCGCCGGCATGATCCGCGGCGTGCCGCACGAATACATCGCCTACAACGTCGTGCCGGATGAATCGCGCGAGCGGCTGCGCGAGGCGGCGGCGCTGATCGTGAAGTGCTGGACCGAGCCCGAGCCGTTCGGCTGGGAGGGCGAGTTCTATCAGTATCCATCCATATCGATCTGGCCGCGGCCGATGCAGCAGCCGCATCCGCCGATCCTGATGTCGGCGAGCAACGAGGAATCGGCCGAATTCGCCGGACAGCACCGCGCCATGATGGGCATGACGCTGATCGCGGACCTTGCAGTCGCAAAGCGCTGCATCGAGACATACAAACAGGCGGCGCGCGCCAGCGGTCTCGAGCCGACGCCCGACCACGTCCTGCTCGGCTACAACACCTGCATCGCCGAAACGGATGAAGAGGCGCGCGAGACCATGCGCGAGGGGCAGCGCTACTTCCACCGCGTGCTGATGCATTCGATCCGCGACGCGCAGCGCCTGGTGATCCAGAAGTCGCGCTTCTTCGATCCGGCGCACGGCGAGCGCCACATCAACCGGCTGACCACGCTGAAGGAGCGCTCGATCGACGAGATGATCGAGGCCGGCTCGATCTTCTGCGGCTCGCCGGCGAGCGTGGTGAAGCAGATGCGGCGCGTGCGCGATGCGCTCGGCAATGGGCGCTTCAACATCAACATGAAGATCGGCAACATTCCGGACGCGGCCGTGCATCGCGGCATGGAGCTGTTCCGCGATCATGTGCTGCCCGAAGCGAAGGATCTCTAGATGTTCACCGCGCATACAGCCGAGCTTGCCGGCGGCCCGGTGCACTACCAGGTCGGCGGCAGCGGACCGCCGATCCTGCACCTGCATCCGGCCGCAGGGCCGCGCATCTCGCCGGTGGTCGAGCTGCTGGCGCAGCGCCACGCGGTGTTCATGCCGACCGCGGCCGGCTTCAACGCCACGCCGATGCATGCCGGCGTCAAGACGATGGCCGATCTCGCCGAGCTGATGGCGGCGTTCACCCGCGAGGTGATCGGCGGACGATGCGACGTGGTGGCGGAATCCTTCGGCGGCTGGGTCGCGCTGTGGCTTGCGGCAAAGCATCCCGATCTGGTCGCGCAAATGGTGCTGCAGGGCCCGGCCGGCCTGCGCGACGAGGGCATCGGCGGCGTGCCGGCCGATCCGCAAGCGCGCCTGCGCGCGCTCTACTCCCGGCCCGAGCGTGCGCCGCAGGAGACACGCAGCGCCGAGCTGATCGCCGCGACGCAGCGCGCGCGCGACACGTACGTGAACGGCATCGATTTCGACGCCGCGCTCTCCGCCGCACTGAAGGACATCAAGGCGCGCACGCTGGTCGTGATGGGCACCATGGACGTCGTCGCGCCGGTGATCGTCGCGCACCGCATCATGGCGGGCGTTGCGAACGCGCACCTCTCCTTCATCTACGGCGCCGCGCATGCGCTCGAATTCGACGCGCCGGACCGCGTCGGCCCGCTGATCGCCCGGTTCCTCGAGCGCGGCGAGGCGTTCGTGGTGCGCACTCCGGACGCCGCATGAAACAGGCCGATCTCTTCAACATCAAAGACCATGTCGCCTTCATCACCGGCGCCGCAAGCGGGCTCGGCCTCGCCTATGCGGAGGTCATGGCGGAGAACGGCGCAAAGGTCGTGCTGGCCGACATCAACACGGCCGGCCTTGAGGCCGTCCACACGCGGCTGAAGGCCGCGGGATGCGACGTCGAGCCGCTGACGCTGGACATCACGGACACGGATGCGTTGCGCGATGCAATCGAGAGCACGGCCACCCGGCACGGGCGGCTCGACATCGTGTTCGCGAATGCGGGCGGCAGCGCGGGACCGGGCTTTGCCCTGACGCCCGCCGGTAGCATCGACGAGGCGGACCTTGCGACGTTCGACCACTGGATGGCCATCAACTTCCGCGCCAACTATCTGACGATCCGTTTCGCCGCGACGCCGATGAAGAAGCAGAAACGCGGCAGCATCATCGCGACGGCCTCGATCGCCGGAATCAAGTCCGATCCACTGGTCTCGTACGGCTACGTTGCGGCGAAAGCCGCGATCAACAACGTCGTGCGCCACGCCGCGGTCGATCTCGCGCCCTACAACATCCGCGTCAACGCGATTGCGCCGGGACCGTTCTATACCAATATCGCGGGCGGACGGCTGCGGCGCGATCCCGAGCAGGCGAAGAAGTTTGCCGCGATGATCCCCATGGCGCGCATCGGAGAGCCCGACGAGATCAAGGGACTGGCGCTCCTGCTCGCCTCGCCGGCGGGAAGCTACATCACCGGCGCGGTGATCCCGATCGACGGCGGGACCACCGCGAAGTAAGCTGTTTTCTCCGCTGTCATCCCGGCCGAGCCATAAGCGCGTTTACGCGCGTCTGCGACGCGCTATGGCGAGAGCCGGGATCCATAAACCACGGCTGAAGATTCGAGAGAGATCGGTGTTTCATGGGTCCCGGATAGCCGCCTGCGGCGGCTTCCGGGATAACAACTGCGCTCTACATCACCAGCGCGATCTTGCCGAAGTGCTGGTTCGCCTTCATGTAGGCTTGCGCTTCGATCGCCTGTTCGAGCGGAAACGTGCGGTCGACCGGCAGCGTGAGCTTGCCTGCCGTCACCGCATCCCACAGGTCTTCGTGCATCAGCCGCATCACCTCGCGCAGTTCGTCCAGCGTGCGGTTGCGGTTGGTGACGCCGATGTAGTCGATGCGCTTCATCGCATGCAGATCGAAATTGAACTCGGCGGTCACGCCGCCGAGACGCCCGACATTGATGATGCGCCCGAGCACCGCCGTTGCCTTCATCAGCGGATTGACCAGCGGCCCCGACACCATGTCGACGGTGAGGTTCACGCCCTTGCCGCCGGTCGCCTCCAGCACCTGATCGGCCCATTTCTCATCGCGCGTGTCGACTGCATGGTCGGCACCGAACTCCTTCAGCCGCGCCCGGCGCCCATCGTTCGTGGCCGAGCCCATCACGGGCTTGGCACCCTTCATTTTGGCGATCTGCAATCCCATCAGGCCGACACCGGAACTCGCTCCCTGAATCAGCACGCTCTCTCCGGCCTTGAGGCGCCCGCGCGTGATCAGCGCGTTGTGCAGCGTGTTCAACGCGACGGGCAGCACCGCCGCCCGTTCGAAGCTGAGACCCTTGGGGATCGGGAGCGTGCGGCCGTGATCCGCCACGGCGTACTCGGCATAGCCGCCGCCGGCCGCGCAGACGACGCTGTCGCCCGCCTTGAAGCCTTTCACCTCCGCGCCGACGTCGACGACTTCGCCCGCATGTTCGAGCCCGAGCGCCGCGCCCATCACGCCGTGACCGAACGTCGCGCGCGCCGCGGAGAGGTCCGCGCGATTGAGCCCGCAGGCCTTCACCCGCACCAGCACCTCGTTTGGCTTCGGCACCGGCTGCGGAATGTCCTGCAACTCCAGTCCGTTCGGCGTGGAAACGGCGGCTTTCATCTTTTGAATCTTTCTCTTTTCTCTGTCGCGATGCAGTTCTTGCTAAGATTTTGCGGAAAACCGGTACCCACTTTTCCTGGCATCGCTCCGTTGATTACCCGACCGCCTGCGCCTTCACGCTGTCCCACCACGGACAGGTGCCCGGCATCAGGCCGTAATTGCCGTCCATCACCTGCACTGGCGCGCGGTAGCCGCTCGCCGCGAGTTCGCGCGTCTTGCGCTGCGCCGCCTCGCGCTGGGCCGCCGGCAACCAGCCGCGATCATGGCCCCACATGCTCGGGCCTTCGCTGCGCTCATAGGATTGCCAGGTCTCCGGCTCGATCAGCCGCCCGCCCCAGCCGTACTCGACCATGAACTCCGAGGGCGTCCAGCTGTAGAACGAGGTGAGATAGTCGCTGGTGTGGCGGCCGAGCGTGACGGCGACGCGGTCCTCTTCGCCCTGCGCGATGTCGTAGCCCTGCCCGACGTCGTCGAAGCTGAACAGCTCCATCATCATGTGATGCACGGCGTTCTTGCCCGACTGGATGAACGCGAGGCTGTGGTGGCGCGGATTGACGTGCATGAAATAGGCGCTGAACGGCTTGTGGTAGTAATCGCTCAGCCGGAAGCCGAGCAGGTCGCGATAGAACGGCATCACGGCCTCGGCGTTCTCGACGCTGAGCACGACATGTCCCATGCCGAGCGCGCCGGTGCGGAAGCCGGAGATCGCGCGGCCGGGCCGGAACGGATCGGCGGCAGTCTCGGCGCCGTGGAAAATCTCGACCCGATTGCCGATCGGATCGGCGAGCACGATCAGGTCCTTCACGCGCCGCTCGTCGGCCAGCGCGCGCGCACCGCGCGCGACCTTCACGCCCGCCGACTCGAGCCTGGCGGCGAGCGCATCGAGCGCTGTCGCGTCCGCGACCTCCCAGCCGAAGAAGCCGACGCCGGCGCCGCCGTCCTGGTCGATGATGATGCGCTGCTTGCGGTCGTCCATGCGGAACGCAAGGCTCGACGCGCTGCGGTCGACGCGCTGCAGGCCGAGCAGCTTGACGCCGTAGTCGCCCCAATCCTCGAGCGACTTCGCGCGAATGCCGACATAACCCAGTGACTGCACGCTCATGGCGAGCCTCGTAATTGCGGGATGCATAGTGCGTTTTTGAAATGTGGTCTACAACACTGTGAGGCCGCCGGAACAATGCGCGGCCCACCGGGGAGGCACTTTGCGCAGGCTCATCATTGCGCCCACCACGCTGCAGGACACGGCGCCGATCGACTACATCGAGGCGACGGTTGCGGCGGGCTATGACGGCATCGGGCTGCGTGTGCACCGCTCGCCCGGCCTGCCGTTCCACCCGGTGGTGGGCGATGCGGCGCTGATCCGCGAGATGAAAAGCCGGATCGCGGATGCGGCGCTGGAAGTGTTCGACCTCTACAGTTTCTATCTCCAGCCGGACACCGACGTCTCGCGCTTCGCACCCGCGATGGAGCTCGGCGCCGCGTTCGGCGCAAAGTACGCGACCGTGATGGGCGCCGACGAGGACTGGTCGCGCCAGCGCGACAATTTCTCAGCGACCTGCGATCTCGCGGCGCAGTTCGGCCTCACCTGCTCGCTCGAATTCGCCGTGATCCGGCCACTTGCAACGCTTCCGCAAACGCTTCAGCTCATTGCCGAGGCGAAGCGCGACGCCGTGATCTGCATCGATCCGCTGCATCTGGCGCGCTCGGGCGGCAGCCCGGCCGACGTGAAGGCGCTCGATCCAAGATATTTTCCTTACGCGCAGATCTCCGACGGCATCCTCGATCCGGGGGAGCCGAACCCGGCGCTGTTCGGCAAGCTCGGGCTCGGCACGCGTGCGATGCCGGGCGAAGGAACGCTGCCGTTGCGCGAACTCCTCGCCGCGCTGCCGCGCGACATTCCGCTCAGCGTCGAGCTGCCGCATTCGCTGGCGAAGGGCGCGTCGGCGCACGCTTGGGCGAAGGTCACGCGCGAGCGCACGCGCGACTTTCTCGCCGGGTGACGCATGCTGCGCATCGCCGTTGCCATTCTCCTCACGTTCGCGGCCGGCGCCGCCTCCGCGCAATATCCCGTGCGCCCGGTGAAGCTGATCGTCGGGTTCGCGGCCGGCGGACCGACCGACATCCTGACGCGCCACATGGCGCGGCATCTGACCGAGAAACTCGGCCAGCAGTTCGTGGTCGAGAACAAGCCCGGCGCGACCGGCAACATCGCGACCGAATACGTCATCAACCAGCCGCCCGACGGCTACACGCTTCTGGTCACCACGACCGCGAACGCCATCAACATGACGTTCCTGGCGAAGTCGGCGGCCAATGTGTTGCGCAACATGGAGCCGGTCGCGGGACTTGCAAGCTTCACCTACCTGATGCTGGTCAACCCGGCCGTTCCGGCGAACACCGTCGCGGAGTTCATCGCCTACGCGAAGGCGAACCCGGGCAGGATCAACTTCGCGTCCGGCGGCATCGGCTCGTCCAACCAGCTCGCCGCCGAGCTGTTCAAGTCCATGACCGGCACCGGGCTGACGCACGTCCCCTATCGCGGCAATGCCGCCGCCTACGCCGACCTGCTGAGCGGCAACATCCAGCTCATCTTCGCCGACGTCGCGTCCGGACTGCCGCATGCGCAGTCCGGCGCGCTGCGCGCGCTCGGCGTGACCGCGCCCGCGCGGCTCGCGACGCTGCCGGATATTCCGGCCATCGCCGAGACCGTGCCGGGCTACGAGGCGAATGGCTGGTACGGTTTTGCGGCGCCGAAAGGCACGCCCGCGGAGGTGATCGCGAAGCTCAATTCGGCGATCAATGCCGGGCTCGCCGATGGTGAGCTTGCGGCGCGCTTTGCGCAGCTCGAGGCGAAGCCGCTGGTGTTCACGCCGCAGGACTACGGCGCCTTCCTCGCGGCGGAGATCGAGCACTGGGGCAAGGCCGTGAGAGCATCAGGCGTGCGCGGCGACTAGGGAGGAATTCGTGATCAGCATCGCGCGTCTTTTGGTCGCCGGTCTTTGCCTTCTGGCGGTGCCCGCGTTCGCCGCCGATCCGTATCCGACGCGCGCGGTGCGGCTGATCGTCGGCTTCCCGGCGGGCGGGCCGACCGACATCGTGGCGCGCATCGTCGCGCAGTCGCTCTCGGAGCGGCTCGGCCAGCAGATCATCGTCGAGAACCGGCCGGGCGCCGGCAGCAATATCGCGACGCAGGCGGTCATCACCTCGGCGCCGGACGGCTACACGCTGCTGCTGGTGTCGCCGCCGCACGCCATCAACGCGACGCTCTACCGAAAGCTGCCGTACAATTTCCTCGAGGACATCGTGCCGGTCGCGGGCCTCGCGGACGGACCGAACGTGATGGAGGTGCACCCGTCGGTGCCGGCCAGGACCGTCGCGGAGTTCATCGCCTACGCCAGGGCCAATCCGGGCAAGATCAGCTTTGCGTCCGCCGGCAACGGCACGACCATCCATCTCTCGGGCGAGCTGTTCATGGCGATGACCGGCGTGAAGATGCTGCACGTGCCCTATCGCGGCTCGGCGCCGGCACTGACCGACATGATCAGCGGACAGGTGCAGGTGATGTTCGACAACCTGCTGTCGTCGATGCCGCACCTGCAATCCGGCGCGCTGCGGCCGCTCGCGGTCAGCTCGGCCAAACGCGCCGAGACCCTGCCGGACGTCCCGACCATCGCCGAGACCGTGCCGGGCTACGAGACCGGCACCTGGTGGGGCGTCGGCGTGCCGAAGGGTACGCCTCCCGAGATCGTCGCGAAGCTGAACCGCGAGATCAATGCGAGCCTCGCCGATCCGAAGATCAAGGCGCGCTTTGCTGATCTGGGCGCGGCGCCGATGATCGTCACGCCGCAGGCGTTCGCCGCGTTCCTCGCCGCCGAGACCGAGAAATGGGGCAAGGCGGTGAAGTTCTCCGGCGCGGCGGTCGACTAAAGCTTGATCCAGCGCGATTGAATCACTGACCTCCGCTCGTCCCCGCGAAAGCGGGGACCCAGTTCTTTCGAGTTCTTGGCCCCTGGATTCCCGCTTACGCGGGAATGAGCGCAGTGTGTTTCAATATCCCGGCACCCGCTCAATCGAGGCGAAAGCCGCGGGCGCGAACATAGGCCCCGAAATCCGCGCGCTCAGGCACCGCGTATTGCCGCGCCTTGTCTTCCGACCAGCCGTACACGTCGGATTTGCCGAACGCATCGACCGAGCGCTGCTCGCGGAACGGCTGCGCGGCCTCGCGGCGGCAATCGTAGCCGTCGATTGCTTCGCGCAAACCGTCTTCCCGATAGCCGTTGCGATGGACCGTCACATCGAGCGGCAATCGCATGCTTTGCTTCGGCGCCACGGCCGGCCATCCGACGGCCAGTCCGGCGACGGGAAACACGTGCTGCGGCAGCCGCAGCAACTCGGAGACCGCCGCCGCGCGATTGCGGATCACGCTGATCGGGCACGCGCCCAGACCCTGCGCTTCAGCCGCAAGCGCGAATGCCGTCAACGCGATTCCGGCATCGACGCTTGCGTTGAAGAATGCATCGAGGTGATCATTCGCGAACGGCTTGCCGCGCCATTCATGCCAGAGCCGCTGGCGGCGATTGTTGCCGCAGAAGATGAGCAGCACGGGGGCCTTGCTCAGCCACGCCTGGCCACCGGGGCCTTCGGCGAGAGGTGCGAGAATTTGGCTCTTCAGCGCCGCATCGTCCACGATCACGATGTCGCGCTGCTGCAGATCGCTTTTTGTCGGCGCGCACAATGCGAGCGCACAGAGCCGGTGCAGGAGTTCGAACGGCACCGGCTCCGCCGTGAACCATCGCACCACGCCGCGTGCCGCGAGCTGGGCGTGAAACGCCGGCACATCCGCCGGAATGTCGAGGTGCGCGGCGTCCGATCCGAATCGGTGATGAAGCGCGTCGCGATCAGGAGACGCCATGTTGATCGGCCTTCCTGGATTTCAAGAGAGCAGCTTGTTGAGCCGCGGATAGACCTTGCGCGCGTTGCCCTCGAAGATCTTCTCCTTGTCGGCGGCCGACAGGCTGGCGCCTTCGACATAGCGCTTGGTGTCGTCGAAGCCGAAGCCGGTCTTCGGGTCGATGCCCTTCACCGCGCCGACCATCTCCGAGGCGAACAGGATGTTGTCGACCGGCACCACCTTGGTGAGCAGGTCGATGCCCGGCTGGTGATAGACGCAGGTGTCGAAGAAGATGTTGTTGCCCATGATCTCGGCGAGCTCGGGCCTGCCTGTTGTTGAGCGCGATGCCGCGGAAGCGGCCCCAGTGGAACGGCACCGCGCCGCCGCCGTGCGGGATGATGAGCTTGCAGCTTCGGGAAATCCTTGAACAGGTCGGACAGGATGAGCTGCATGAACGCCATGGTGTCGGCGTTGAGGTAGTACGAGCCGGTGGTGTGCTGCGCCGGATTGCAGCAGCCGGAGACGTGGATCATCGCCGGCACGTCGAGCTCGACCATCTTCTCGTAGAACGGATACCACCACTTGTCGGTCAGCGGCGGCGCGTTGAAGTAGCCGCCGGACGGATCGGGATTGAGGTTGCAGCCGACGAAGCCGAGCTCCTTCACGCAGCGCTCGAGCTCCTGCGACGGAGTTCTTCGGCGGCACGCCGGGCGACTGCGGCAGCTGGCAGACGCCGATGAAGTTCTTCGGGATAGAGCGTGACGCACGCGGTGGATCAGGTCGTTGCAGATCTCGGTCCATTCGCTGCTGACGCGCCTCGTCGCCGATGTGGTGGCCCATGCCGGAGGCGCGCGGCGAGAAGATCGTGAGGTCGGTGCCGCGCTCGCGCTGCAGCTTGAGCTGGTTCTGCTCGATGCTCTCCCGGATCTCGTCGTCGGACATCTTCAGCCCGGCGCGCGGCGGCATCGCGGCCTTGTTCTTCACCGCCTCGGTCTGGTCCTTGCGGAAGCGGTGCAGGTCCTTCGGCTCGGTCGTGTAGTGGCCGTGGCAGTCGATGATCATGAGATTTCGCCGGTGATTGTGAGGCGTGGCGGATGCTACGTCCGCGGCATGGTTACCGCGATCCGTAGTCGTCTAGGATGCCGCCGACACAGGGAGAGTGGAAAATGGCCGATCTGCCGCGTCTGAACAACATCATCCGCGCGCTCGAAGCGGGCCAGCATGCGCTGACCTGCTTCGCGCCCGCCGACGTCGATTCGGCGCTCGCCATGAGCGCGTCGAAATACGACGGCTGCGTGTTCGAGATGGAGCACAATCCGTGGGACGCGGCGCGCGCTGCGCGACTGCCTGCAATACATGCTCAACCGCGCGCAGATCGCCAAGGCCGGCACTCGTGCCGCCGGTGACGCCGATGGTGCGCATCCCGGTCAACGGCGTCGAGATGGCGCAGTGGCAGGCCAAGCAGGCGCTCGACATCGGCTGCTACGGCATCGTGTTCCCGCACATCTCGACGGTGGAAGAGGCCGCCAACGCGGTCGGCGCCTGCCGCTATCCGCGCCTGAAGAACGCGCCGCTCTACGAGCCGGCCGGCATCCGCGGCGACGGCCCGACCGCCGCGGCCCGCTACTGGGGCATCGGCCAGCAGGAATACTACAAGAAGGCCGACGTCTGGCCGCTCAACCCGAAGGGCGAGATTTTCTGCATCCTGCAGATCGAGGACACGCGCGGCGTCGAGAACCTCGACGACATGCTCAAGAACGTGCCGGGCATCGGCGCGATCCTGATCGGCGAAGGCGATCTCGGCCAGGAGCTCGGCTATCCGCGCCAGTACGAGCACAAGGTCGTGCTGGAGTGGATGAAGCGCGTGGTCGACACCTGCAAGAAGCACAACGTCGTGGTCGGCCATCCGCATGTCGAGGCCGGCAACTGCCGAGCGCATCATCAAGGAGGGCTACCGCTTCCTGATGATGGCGCCGGTGCGCAGCTACGGCCATCTCGACAAGGCGCGCGCCGCGGCGGGGATGAAGTAGCGCATGGCGGACATATCCGAAGACCGGCCCGGTCACGCTCCGGACCAACCTCGCGGACTACCCGGTCACGCGGGCGCTGAAGAGCGGCGCGGTGAAGTCCGATCTCGTGACCTTCGACTTCTGCGGGCCGAAGGTCGCGAACGAGGGCTTCAAGCCGATGGTGCGCGAAGGCAAGTTCGACGCCGGCGAACTCGCGATCGTCACCTTCCTGCAGGCGAAGACCTACGGCAAGCCGCTGACGCTGCTGCCCGCCGTCGTGATGGGGCGCTTCCAGCACCACGCCTGCACTCAACCGCGCGCGGCCGCTCGCGCCGGAGGACGATCGAAGGCAAGCGCTTCGGCATCCGCTCCTACACGCTGACGACCGGCATGTGGGTGCGCGGCATCTTCCAGCACGAATACGGCGTCGACCCGAACCGCGTGACGTGGGTGTGCAACGACGACGGGCATCTGGCCGAATACAAGGACCCGCCGAATGTCGAGCGCACGCCGGCCGACGCGAAGAAGGTCGACCAGATGCTGCTCGACGGCGAGATCGACGGCGCGATCCTCGGCGGCGACATGCCGGACGAGCCGCGCGTCGCGCCGCTGATCCCGAACCCGCACGAGGCGGCGATGGCATGGCACCGCAAGCACGGCACGTGCCGATCAATCACCTGTTCGTCGTCAACAAGGAGCTGGCCGACGCGCGGCCGGACGTGGTGCGCGAAATCTACCGCATGCTGAAGGAGAGCAAGGCCGCGATGCCGCCGTCCGCCGACGGCATCGATTCCATCCCGTTCGGCGTCGAGGCGATCCGCAAGCCGCTCGAAATGATCATGCGATATTCGGTCGAGCAGAAGATCATCCCGCGCGCGTTCACGGTGGATGAGCTGTTCGACGATGTGACGCGGAAGCTCGCCTGACATTCCGCTCGTCAGCGCCGCGAAAGCGGCGATCCGAACCATGGCCCGAAGCGACGGCCGTGACTGGATGCCCGCCTACGCGGGCATGAGGCCGGCGCTCTGCGGACTGAGCTCAATTCATCGCGTTCGGCAGCCAGAGCGAGATCTGCGGGAACGCGATCAGCAGCGTCATGATGACGACCTCGCACAGCAGGAACCAGTAGCAGCCGCGATAGATCGTCTTCAGCGGGATCGCGTTGTCGGTCGCGGTCGCCACCACGTAGATGTTGAAGCCGACCGGCGGCGTCAGCAGGCTGATGCCGATATATTTCACCACCAGCACGCCGAACCAGACGAGATCGAGACCGAGCTTGGCGAACATCGGCACGAACACCGGAATGGTGAGCAGGATCATGCCGAGCGGATCCAGGAACATGCCGAGGATGAGGTAGATGATCGACACCGCGATCACCAGCAGCAGCGGATCGAGCGCCCAGGCGCCGATCGCGTCGGAGAACACGTCGGCGGTGCCGGCGAGCGCCAGGAACTTGGTGTAGATGACCGCGCCGATGCCGACGAAGAAGAGCTGCGCGGTGGTCGACATCGCGTCCTTCAGCGCGTCGATGAAGCCTGCGATCGTCAGCTTGCGCTGCACCACGCCGATGAGCGTCGCGAGGAACGCGCCGGCGGCGCCGCCCTCGGTCGGCGTGACGACGCCGGCATAGAGCCCGCCGATCACGCCGGCGATCAGCACGAGGATCGGCCAGATGCCGGCGAGCGATGCCCAGCGCTCGCGCCACAGCGCCGCGCGGTCCGGCATCGCGATCGGCGGGCCCGAGCGCGGGATTGATCTGGCAGCGGACGATGATCATCAGCATGTAGACGACGGCGGTCAGGATGCCCGGGAATGATGCCGGCGATCAGCAGCTTGGCGACCGAGACTTCGGCGAACACGCCGTAGATCACGAAGATGATGCTCGGCGGGATCAGCGCGTCGAGCGTGCCGCCGGTGGCGCACACGCCGGTCGCGAGCCCCTTGTCGTATTTGTGCTTGAGCATTTCCGGCACGGCGAGCCGCGCCATCACGGCGGCCGCGGCGATGCTCGATCCGGAGGCCGCGCCGAAGCCCGCGCAGGCCCAGTTGGTCGCGACCGCAAGCCCGCCGGGCAGCGCGCCGAACCAGGCATAGGCGGCGCGGAACAGCGCCGTGCCGATGCCGGAATTGCCGGCGATCGCGCCCATCAGCAGGAACATCGGGATCGCGGAAAGATCCCAGCTCGCCGCGAACACGAACGGCGTGTCGGACAGCGAGCTGAGCGCGACATTGAAATTGCGCAGATACCAGAAGCCGGCGAACGCGACGGCGCCCATCGCGACGCCGATCGGCAGCCGCAGCGCGATCAGCACCAGCATGACGCCGAGGCTGACGAGCGACAGCGTGAGCGCGCTCATGTGCGATGCCGGCCTTACGTCTTCGCCGGCTCGTATCCGCGCGCGAGGTCGCGGATCACGCGCAGCACGAGATAGACCAGCATCAGCGCGCCCGCGAGCGGCAGCAGCCAGCGGCTCGGCCAGACCGGGATGTACATCGTGCCGGCGAGCCAGACTTCGCCGGCGCGGGTCTGGCGCAGCGCCTGCAGCCAGGTCTGATAGGTGAACACCGCGACATAGAACGCGGTGAAGATCTTCACCACGATCTCGATCCAGAAATCGAAGCGCGGCGTGCCGATGTTCTGGAACATGCCGGCGACGATGTGATTGTCGTGCGCCGCGATCCAGGCCCAGGGCAGATACGCGATCATCACCATGTAATAGGCGGCGACGATCTCGGTCGTGCCTTCGAGCGGACGGTTGAACAGAGAGCGCGCCGGTCACGTCGGCGGTGACGTGCAGCATCATCGCGACGCCGGCCGCGAGGCTCGCCCACAGCATCAGCGTTGATCGGGCATGTCGAGCCAGGCGAGAAGGCGGTTCATGCGCGGCTTCGTCGACGCGGCCGCGTCGCGCCGCCTACAGATCTTCCCCAGGTCCACCTTGGCGAAGATCTCCTGCTCGATCGCCTCGGCGAACTTGTCGATGTCGCGGCCGATCTCCTTCGACTTGGCGCGCCACTTCTCGACCGCCTTCTCGTAGGCGTCGATGATCGCGGCCGGGTCCTTCACGCCGAAGTTCTTCGCGGTCGCGATGTTGGTCTCGCGCTGCGCGGTCCTGAACTGCGCCGGGATCGGGTCGAACTCCTTGCCGACCGCGACCACCTGCACGCCCTTGTCCTTCTTGATCATCTCGAGCGAGGCTTCGTTCGCCACGATGAAATTGCCGATCGCCATCTTCGCCGTGAGCCAGGCCGCGGCCTTCGCGTGGGCCTTCTTCTGCTCCGGCGTGAAGCCGTTCCAGGTGTCGCGGTTCATCAGGAAGCCGATCGCCGGGCCCGACATGCCGAGCGGATAGTCGATCACGTATTTGGCGAAGTCGGCATAACCAAAGGTGCGCAGCCAGTCGGCGACGCCGTGCTGGCAGTCGAGGCCGCCGCGCTGCAGCAGCCCGACCGCCTCGACCAGCGTGGCGCCGACCGGCACCATGCCGGCCAGCTTGAGCATGTCGGCATTGCCGCCGGTCGCGCGCACGCGCTTGCCCTTGAGTTCGGCGAGCGTCTTCATCGGCGTCGTGCAGGCCAGCACATAGGACGACGAGGCCCAGCCGCCGAGCGGCACGGCGTTGTTCTTCTTCGCCTCCTCGATGCAGGACGGGCAGTGGAAATACATCGTCTCGAGCGCCGCGAGCGTCGCCGCCACCGGATCGTTCTCGCCGAAGATCGAGGTGGAATAGATCGCGTAGACCGACGGGATCGCGTTCGGCACGTAGGTGACGATGGCGAGGCCGCGCCTGCATCAGGCCGTCCTTCACCGCCGTGAAGGTGGCCTTGGCGTCGGCGAGCTGGCCGCCCGGCACCAGCTTCCACTTGATCGCGCCTTTGGTCTCGGCGTCGATCATCTTGATGACGTCGGGCATCGCGACGCGTTCTGATATTCCTGCGCCGGCGTCCAGTTGCCGTAGACGAGCTCGGCCGCGCCGGCCGGAGCGGCGAGCAGCGCGGCGAACGCAAGGGTGCTGAGCTTGAGTTTCATGTCGCCCTCCCGATCTTGCTTATGCGCCGGTTGCGGCCGGCATTTGTTATGGACGATAGCAGTTTGGCGGGCGGGTTCAATCGAGGGTCAGGGGCGCGGGCTGCCCACGTTTCAGTGCCGCCGGCACGGCCAGGCTAGTTCGGTCTGCGGAAACATGAGCGCGGCTCGATGATCTCGATACCGGAGAACTTCGCGAACACCGGCTCCCCGCGGTAGAGCGGCATCACGTCATCGCCGGTAAACGGGTCGTCTCCGTGAGCGAATGTCACAGCCGCCTTAGCAAGTCGACCACCTTGGAGGAGCGTGGCCTCGGCAACGGACATCAGGCGATCACGATCGAATGCCGGGTCGGGCGCAGGATACCGCGCCCCGGCGACGACGACGCGAGTGACGGTGTTGTTTTTCCGCGCCACAATGTGAGCGGTCGATCCCGGCTCACTGGCAAAGCTTTCGATCCGATGGCCCATCTTCTCCAGCGCGTTGCGCACATGCTGGATCGCGAAATCGAGAACTTCCCAATCCGAAATCTCGATGCGAGCGCTCGTATCGAAGCTCTTCTCGTCGAGCGGCGCCGCAGTCGCGACGTCCTCGAGCATCAGCGATTCAACGCTTGGGTCGCCGACTTCAAGACCGTCACCCTTCGCAACCAGGTTGCAGCGGGCGACGATTGCCACACCGCGAAGCTGCCCGGCGCACGCCAACAACTTTTCTCTTTTCCTTCGATCGAACCGGGTCAGGGCGGTCGAACTCAAATCCGCGGCAACAAACACCAAGCCCTGCTGATTCCGATATCGCATTGCAAGGTGAAAATCCGGATTCGCCGCACCGGGAACCGCGATTCCAAGCTACCCGCGCTTCGCGAGCAAATCCCATGTGGCGCGCTTGGCCTGCGTGAGCGCATCGACGGACGCATTCATTTCGCTTCGTCCAGCAAGAAGGTCGAACCATTCCGCTTGCAGACGACAACTTTGACAGCAGCAAGCGGGCGGCGGCAAGCTCGGCCGTTCGCATTCAGGTTGCCGGCGGGCCGGCGCATGCTAGTGAGAACGCATCGCGACCAACAACAGGAGCGCCCATGAAGCTCAAACTGCATCACGTCAACCTGTGCAGCACCGAACGTGCCGGCGATGGATACGTTCTATCGCGACGTGCTCGAGATGGAGACGGAGCCCACGATGGCGCGGCAGCGCATCACGGATCAGGGCTATCCCGGCAACGTCGCGTTCGTCACCGACGGCACGACGCAGTTTCACCTCGCCGAGAAGGACATGAACATCGGCTTTCGCACCGGCAACGTGGTCAATCCGGTCGAGCGCGGCCACATCGCGTTCCGCACCGACGACATCGCGGCGTTCAAGAAGCGGCTCGACGAAAAGGGCATCGGCTATTCGGACTACGGCGGCTGGGCGATGACCGGCTGGCAGCAGATCTTCTTCTACGACCCCGACGGCAACGTCATCGAGGTGCACCAGGCGCCGGCGGGCGCGCCGTAGAGTTTCAGCGATCTCCGCTCGTCCCCGCGAAAGCGGGGACCCGGTTCTTAATCCAGTTCTTGGCCCCTGGATTCCCGCTTGCGCGGGAATGAGTGGAATGTCGCATCAATCGCTCGCAACCCCACAACTCCTTGCTGGCGAGCCGCGCGCCTTCGGCGAGGCTTTCGAACTTCGCCCACATCACCTGCGGATGGACGCGCTGGATCGTCTCGCCCTGCGCGAAGCCGCAGTCGGTGCCGGCGATCACGTTCTCGCGCCCGACGAGCTTGCGCAAAGTTGCACGATGCGGTCGGCGACCAGCGCGCGGATGCTCGACCGTGGTGGTGTGATGCGTGACCACGCCGGGGATCAGGATCTTGCCGGCCGGCAGCTTCACCTTCTGCCACACCCGCCACTCGTGCTCGTGGCGCACGTTCGCGGCCTCGATCGAATAGGCGCCGGCGCTCACCTTCAGGATCAGGTCGACGATGTCCTCGAGCGGCGCGTCGGCGACATGCGGCACGTGCCAGCTGCCGAAGCAGACGTGATAGCGGATGCGGTCCTCCGGGATGCCTTCGAGCGCGTGGTTGAGCGCGTCGATGCGCAGCTCCGCCCATTCGCGGTATTTGCTGCGGGCTCTCGCTGCGACCAGATGGTCGTACATGTTGGCGAGCACCGCGTCGTCGACCTGCAGCACGACGCCCGCCTTGTGGATCTCGAGATATTCCTCGCGCAGCGCCTCGGCGATCGCGAACACGTAGTCGCGCTCGGTCGCGTAGTACTCGTTGCGCGCGTCGTAGCCGACGCTCGCCGGCGCGACCGCGGTGAAGAAGACGTCCTCGACCGGCACCGTCGGCCGGCGCCGCCTTCAGGTTGGCGAGATCGCGCCGGACGCTGTCGTGGCCGCTGATACGTGATCGGGCCGACGCAGGCATGCCCGGGCGTGCCGGTCGACGCCGCGCGGAAACTCCGCCGCCATGAACTCGGCGAAGCGGATGCGGTCGCGGCCGAGCCAGACCGCCTGGATAGAGCGTGTCCGGGCCGCGGCTCGAAGCCGGTCACCCGCTCCAGCACGTAGTTGGCCCAGCCGGACTTGCCGAACTCGCCGTCATTGACGATGTCGATGCCGGCCTTCGCCTGCCGCGCCACGATGTCGGCGACCGCCTGCTGTCAACGTCCTGCGCGGCGCTGTCCCGGCGCGATCCTCGATCGAGCAGCGCCTTGGGGCGGATCAGGCTGCCGACATGCGTGGTCAGGATGCGGTCGGTCGCTGCGCTTCATGGACCTGGTCGTGCTTCAATACGCCGCCTTTGTCTCCGCCGCGGTCTTGCGCAGATCGTCGAGGATCGCCTTCGGGATCCTGGCCGGCTTGCGCACCGACGGCTTCCCAGTCGGCGACGACCGGCTCGGCCGATTTCCGCCAGGCCGCAAGCTGCTCGGGCGTGAGCGGATAGACCTCGTGCCCGGCGCAGCGCCTTGACCTTGTCGCGCCCGCCGGATTCGAAATCGGCCCAGGGAGTCGCGATCTTCAGCGCCCATTCGCTGGAGCAATGCTGGTCCATCACGGCCTTCTGCGCCGCCGAGAGCGTTGATACTTCGCCTTGTTCAGCACCCAGACCTGCTCGGAGACGTAGATCGGCGCGTCGATGTGATACTTGGTGACCTTGTCGATGCCGAACAGCCGCATCGAGCCCCAGGGCGAGCCGGCGGCGTCCGCCACGCCCTTTTCCAGCACGTCGCGGATTTCCGGCGCGGCGGCCTGCACGTTGATCGGCGCCGAGCGAGCGCATCCAGCTTGCGATCACGGCATTCGGCGGCCGGACCTTCAGTCCCGAGACGTCGGCCGGCATCGACCACCTTCTTCTTGGTGAAATGGAACGAGCCGGGATCGTGCGCGAACGCCAGGCAATAGCGCACGTCCTTCATCTCCTGCTCGGCGTAGCGGCGATACCAGGCATCGAGCGCCGCGCTGCCTTCCTTCGAGTTGGAGAAGATGAAGGGCAGCTCGACCGCCGCCACGATCGGGAAGCGGCCGGGCTCGTAGCCGGGATTGACATGCGCGATGTCGGCGATGGCGTCGCGCGCCATGTTGTAATGGTCGAACGCCTTGCCGAGCTGCTGCGCCGGGAAAGATCGTGATCTTGATCGATCCGTTCGAGGCCTTGTTCGATCGACTCGGCCCAGGCCACCGCCGCGGCATGCATCGGATGCGCGGCGGCACCCAGTGCGAGAAGCGCAGCTGGACCGGCTTGTCCTGCGCGAGCGCCGGAGGGGCCTGAAAAAGCGCGCAGGCGAGCAGCGCGGCGCTGATTGGAACGGATCGCGTCATCGACACCTCCCCCGGCTAAGATGCTCTTCTTAGCATGGACGGCGGAGGTGAGGCACGGGGCAGGTTCAGGAGCGCAGCTTCTCCAGCAGCCGCGCGAGGGCTTCTTTGCCGGTGGCGCTCGCCTTCTCGCGCAACTCGAAGAGGACATCCGAGCGCTGGATCGGCTGCCGCTTGCCGGCGCAATAAATCTCCCAGCGCCAGGGCCTCGGCAGCGGCGCCCGGCTCTTGACGACGATCGAATAGTCGCTTGGGTCGAAATCCTTCAGCATGGCCAACATATGCGCCGGGTCGTGACAAATTGCCAGCGACGGCTGATGCCGGCGGGCTTTTTTTCGGCCAGCGTTAACCCCAGCGCCCGGTCTCTCCGCCGGTTTTGCCTAAGATGTGATCTCCAGTGACGTGTATATTTATCTGGCTTGAAGACGTTTGGAAGGGAATTGGGGCATAGGAATGGCGACGTTCGTGGTCGCGCACGGGGCCTGGTCGGCGGCTGGGCCTGGAAGAAGATGCGGCCGTTGCTGCTGGGCGGCCGGCCACGAGCGTGTGACGCCGACCTACACCGGCCTCGGCGAGCGCGCGCACCTCGGCGACGCCGGATGATCAGCCTCGCCACCCACATCCAGGACGTCGTGAACGTCCTGTATACCGAGGACCTGCCCGACGTCATCCTGGTCGGCCACTCGTACGGCGGCATGGTGGCGACCGGCGTCGCCGACCGCGCCCGCGATCGAATCAGGAAGCTGGTCTACCTGGACGCCTTCGTCGCCGAGGGACGGCCAGTCGCTCTTCGATCTGGTGCCGTCTGACACGCGACAGATGCGCGCGGCGCCGCCGCGAGCGAAGTGGCTGTCGGAATTCCGGGAACCGATGCCTCCCACACCGGCGTCGGCCGACGTCAGGCGTGGAACCCGCCCCGGCGGCCGCAGCCCGGGAAGGCTTCGGGACCCATCGACTGACCGCCGCAGTCGACCCGATGCCTCGCACCTACATCTATGCCTGCGGATTGGCCCGGGAGACAACTTCCGGCCGTTCGCCCCCGCGCGACAGGCGAGAAAGGATGGCGGTACCTAGGAGGTCGACGCGACCCACAACCCGCACATCACCAATCCGCAAGCCCTGCTCGCGATCCTGAACGAGATCGCCAGCACAATGACCACGGCGCGCACTGGATCGGCATCTAAGGCGACGGCATGCTGGCATCGCGCTGGCGCACCGGCTGATCGGGCGCGGGCCACTTCGACCCGAAGGGCCACGACATCGATGCGGCGAAGAGCGGCGGCATTCGCTAAGGCGCAGGCGGAATTGCGGCCACGCTCGACGAGGTCGCTCGCTGCGATGTGGTGCTGCTC
>CAWIXG010000012.1:0-241201 GCA_963839985.1 uncultured Alphaproteobacteria bacterium
CAGATCGCGCATATCGATTGCGCCGGCGGCGGCCAGGTGTGGGTCGACGGCGCCACGCTCTATATCGGCCACATGCGCAATCCGAGCGGCACCAGCATCTACGACATCGCCGATCCGAAGAAACCTGTGCTGCTCGCGCATGTGCCGATCCGGAAGGGTGGCACTCGCACAAGGTGCGCGCGCAGAACGGGCTGATGATCGTCAACCACGAGAAGCTCGGCGCCGGGGGACCGGCTGACTTTACCGGGGGCTCGCGATCTACGACGTGTCGAAGCCGGCCGCGCCGAAGCTGATCTCCAAGTGGATGACCGCCGGCAAGGGCGTGCACCGCTACGACTTCGACGGACGCTACGCCTACATCTCGCCGACGGTCGAAGGCTATGTCGGCAACATCGCGATGATCCTCGACCTTGCCGATCCGGCGAAGCCGAAGGAGGTCGGGCGCTGGTGGATTCCCGGCCAGTGGCAAGCCGGCGGCGAAGACTATCCGTGGGGCGACGGGGTCGCGCCGCGCTGTCATCATCCGCTGCGCATGGGCGACCGGCTCTACGTGAGCTATGGCACCACGGGCTGTTCATCCTCGACATCGCCGACATGAGCCGGCCGAAGGCGATCGCGCACCTCAATACAAGTCCCGCGTTCCCGCATCCGACCCACACCTGTCTGCGCATCCCGCAGAAGCTGAAAGGCCGCGACATCATGGTGGTGGCGGACGAGGACGTGGCGAAGCTCTACCCCTCCGCGCCCGCGTTCGCCTGGATCTACGACATCACCAACGAGCGCCAGCCGCTGCCGATCGCGACCTTCCAGGTGCCGGGGCTCGACACCGACGGATCGCCGCAACCCGCGATGACCGGCTGCCATCAGCCCTCCGAACGCTTCAAGGGCACGGTCATTCCGTTCGCCTGGTTCGCGCAGGGGCTGCGGCTGGTCGACATCGCCGATCCGTTCGCCCCGAAGGAAGTAGGCTCCTTCCTGCCCGACACGCCGATGGGCGCGGACCGCGCCTCTTCGAACGACGTGACGATCGACGATCGCGGCTTGATCTACCTGGTCGACCGCATCCGCGGCATCGACGTGATCGAGACCAGCGTGATGAATTGAGGGCCCGCATGAGCGAGGATCGCAAGCGCCGCAACGACGTCTACCCGATCGGGAAGAAGAACCCGAACCTGCCGTTTCATCCGGCGGTGCGCGCGGGCGATTACATCTTCGTCTCGGGCCAGGTCGCCAAGGATGCGAACGGCAACATGATCTGCGGCTCGATCGAAGAAGAGACCGCCGGCACGATCAAGTCGATCAAGCGCATCCTGGCGGAAGAAGGCGCGACGCTCGCCGACGTGGTGCGGGTGACCACGTACCTGGAAGATACCCGCGACTTCGGCCGCTACAACAAGGTGTTCGCCGAGCACTTCAAGGATGCGGTGCTGGCGCGCACCACCGTCGAGGCGCGCGCCGTGATCAGCACCAAGATCGAGATGGAAGCGATCGCGTATTTGCCGAAGGGCGAGTAGCGCGGCGCAAACATAAAGACAAAAAAGAGGGGACGACATGATCAGACTGCTCGGGCGCCAGACGTCCGGAAACGTGCAGAAGGTGATCTTCCTGCTGGAAGAGATCCAGAAGCCCTACGCGCGCGAAGACTACGGGCGGCAGTTCAACAACACCACGACGCCCGAATACAAGGCGATGAACCCGAATTCCAAGGTGCCGACTTTGGTGGACGGCGCGACCGTGATCTGGGAGTCGAACGCGATCCTGCGCTACCTCGCGGCGAGCTACGCGCCGCAGCTGACCGGCGCGACGCCGGCCGAGCGCACCGAGGTCGAGCGCTGGATGGACTGGCTGCTCGCCTCGATCAATGCGCCCTACCTCGCGCTGTTCCGCGACGCCAAGAAGAAGCCCGAGGAGCGCGCCGCCGACTGGGGCGAGCAGTGCAAGACCATGATCGAACTCCTGTCGATCCTCGACGCGCACCTGGCGAAGCGCGACTGGATCGCGCTCGACAAGCTCACCATCGCCGACATCGCGCTCGCGCCGGTGATCAAGCGCTGCCTCGACTTCCCGACCGGGCGGCCGGCTTTGCCCGCGCTTGAGAAATGGCAGGCGAAGATCGACGCGCGGCCGGCGTTCCAGGTGGCGACCGGCGCGAAGCCGAGCACCCTCGCCGCCTGAATGTCGGAGCAACCGATCGCATCAGGGAATCCCGCGCATCCGGTTGCGCGGGCGGTGCGTGTCGTGCTCGGCCTGCTGCTGCTCGGCATGGTGGCGCTCAACGTGGTGAGCGCGCTCTGCCGTTACATCGTCGGCATCGTGTTCGTCGGCGCCGACGAGCTTCTCGTCTTCACCATGATCTGGATGGTGATGGTCGGCATGATCGTGGTGACGGCGAGCCGCAGCCACATCGCGCTCGACTTCCTGGTGACGCGCGCAACGCCGCGCGGGCGCATCATGCTCTCCGCGCTGCACCACGCCGTCATGACCGGCGCCTGCGCCTACGCGACGGTGTACTGCTGGTCGTTCGTGATGCGCGTCGCCGCGATCGGCCAGACCAGCATGGCGCTGGAGTTTCCGATGGCGATCCCGCACGCCGCGCTGGTGGTCGGCTTCGGCGGCACCACGATCGCGAGCGCGCTGCTGCTCGCGCGCGACCTCACCGCGCTCGCGCGCGGCGCGCGCCCGGTCGCGCCATGATCTGGACGCTCGCGGTCCTCCCCATCGCGCTGCTCGCGCTCGGCACGCCCATTTTTGCGCTGTTCCTCGCCGGTGCCGCACTCACGTTCGCGTTCTTCCTCACCGTGCAGCCGGTCGCGCTGCACCAGATCATGTTCGGCGGACTGGAGAACTACGCGCTGCTCGCGGTGCCGTTCTTCATCTTCGCCGGCGAGCTGATGGGCGGCTCCGGCATCGCCGACCGGCTGATCGCCTGGGTGCTGGCGCTGATCGGGCGCATCCCCGGCAGCCTCGGCGTCGCCACCGTCGGCGCCTGCACGCTGATCGGCGCCATTTCCGGTGCCAGCACCGCGACCGTCGCGGTGGTCGGCCGCGCGCTCTATCCCAGCCTCATTCGCGACGGCTACGGCACGCGCTTCTCGGCCGGCCTTGTGTCGTCGAGCGGCTCGATCGACATCGTGATCCCGCCCAGCATCGCGATGATCCTGTACGGCGCGTCCGCCGAAAAATCGATCGCCAAGCTGTTCGCGGCCGGCTTCCTCCCCGGCCTGCTGATCGCCTTCATGATGTCGGCCTACGTGGTGATCATGGCGCTGCGCATCGGCGTGCGCACCACGCAAGGCTTCGATCTGCGGCATTTCCTGCGCACGACTTACGAAGCCGGGCCTGCGCTGCTGATGCCGGTGTTCATCCTCTCCGGCATCTATCTCGGCTGGTTCTCGCCGACCGAGGCAGGCGGCTTTGCGTGCCTCTATGCCATCGTGGTCGGGCGCTACGTCTACCGCACCATGAGCTGGAGCGGCGTGCTCGACTGCGCCATCACGTCGGCGATGATCACGGCGCAGATCCTCGTCATCGTCGCGGCCGCCGCGCTGTTCTCCTGGATCCTGACCATCAACGGCGTGCCGCAGGCGATCACCGCCGGCCTGAAGGCGCTCGACCTGCCGCCATGGGGCTTCCTCATGGTGGTCAATGTCATCCTGCTGATCGTCGGCTGTTTCCTCGACCCGACTTCGGCGATCATCGTGCTGACGCCGCTGTTCATCCCGATCGTAAACTCGCTCGGCATCGACCCGATCCATTTCGGCATCGTGATGACGGTGAACATCGCGATCGGCATGTTCACGCCGCCGTTCGGGCTGAACCTGTTCGTGGCGCAGAGCGTGCTCGGCATTCCGCTCGACACGCTCTACCGCGGCGTGCTGCCGTTCGCCGTGGTGCAGATCGCGGCGCTGCTGATCATCACCTATTGGCCGGCGCTGACGCTGGTCGCACTCAAGGCCTTCTGAAGGGGAGAAGAACCATGCTCCGCATACTCGCACTCGCGGCTTTGCTTGCGCTCAGTACCCAGGCGCAGGCGCAAACCGTGATGAAGCTCGCCAGCGCCACCGTGAACGACGTGCAGCACGAGTGGCAGAAGGTGTTCGTCGTCGAGCTGCAGAAGCGCGTCGGCGACAAGGTGAAGACCGAGATCTATCCGGCCAGTCAACTGGGCGCGATTCCGCGCATGGTCGAGGGCGTGCTGCTCGGCACCATCGAATCCTTCGTGACGCCGACCTCTTTCATGGTGCCGACCGATCCGCGCTTCACCATCTACGACGTGCCCGGCCTGTTCGTCTCGCCCGAGCATGTCGTGAAGGTGATGCACGATCCGGCCTACCGCGACCACTTCGAGACCATGTTCCTCGACCGCGGCATCCGCATCATCGGCGCGATCTACAATTCGCCCACGCTCGTGCTGACCAAGAAGCCCGCGCCGAAGCTCGAAGACCTCAAGGGCATGAAGATCCGCACCTTTGCGTCGCCGTTGCAGATGGAGCCGATGAAGTCGGTCGGCGCAATTCCGGTGCCGCTCGCGCTCACCGAAGTGATCCCGCAGCTGCAGTCCGGCGGACTCGACGGCATGCTCGCCGGCATGCCGATCCTGACCGCGTTCAAGTATTACGACGTCGCGAAATACGTCACCGACTTGAACTTCGCGCAGATCGTCTCGATCAACGTGATCAACGAAGGCTGGTTCAAGGCGCAGCCGAAGGACGTGCAGGACGCGATCCGCGACGCGGGGCGCGCCGCCGAGAAACAGGTGTTCGCGTGGGGCGTCGAGAACCTGAAGAAGTCGAACGACGCCTGGGTCGCCAACAAGGGCGAGATCCTCAAGCTCGCACCGGCCGAGCAGGACGCCATGATGACGTCGTTCCAGGCGCTCGGCGCGAAGATCGTGGAGGCGAACCCGGCGGTGAAGGCCGAGTTCGCGCGGCTGAAGACGCTGGTGGATGCGAAGAAGTAATCCGTAGTTTGGATCGCTGACCTACAAACGTGCTCCGCTCATGCCCGCGCAAGCGGGCATCCAGGGGCCAAGGACTGGGTCCCCGCTTTCGCGGGGACGAGCGGCATCACCAACCGGACCCTCATGGTGAGGAGCGCCCGGCAGGGCGCGTCTCGAACCATGGCCCGAGGCGACAACGGTGCACGCGGCCATCCTTCGAGACGCCGCGCCGCGCGCGGGTCCTCAGGATGAGGCCGGTGCTGCTACTTCACCGCCCGTTCTTCAGCGCCATATCACCCTTGATGTGGTGCTCCAGTTCCTTGCGGCTGAAGCGCCAGCCGGCCGGCGTCTTGACGAACTGGTCCCGATACGTGCCGCCCATCACCGGGATCAGGCCGGCACCGGCCTCGCGCACGATCAGATAATCCGAGACTGCGCTCGCGCGGTCACCGTCGACCTTCACGATGATGTTGGTGATGTAGTGCTTGCGCTGCGGCCCCTCGCCTTTCACCGGCACGATGCCGCGGATGAAGGCCTCGATCTCGGCCGGGCCGCGCGCCGCGCCGTAGTCGGTGGTCCACTCGCCGTCGGGCGCAAAGCACGCCGCGACATCGGCGAAGCGGCAGGCATCGAGGGCCTGCGCATAGGCCGCCATCAGTTCGCGGATCGCATCCTTGGCTTCGAGCACGGCGGACATCTTGTCTCCTTCAACGGATCACAGTCGGTTCGTGCGTGCGATAGCGCGCGATCATGTCTGGGTTCGGATCGACGCCGAGCCCCGGCGCTTGCGGGACGCGCATATGTCCGTCCGTCGCGTCGACCCAGTCGCCGAACGGGCTCGCCTCGAGGTCGACCGCGAGCCGCTCCACCGGCGTATCGGCCGGCAGCGCCGCGCAGATGTGCAGGCTCGCGATGAAGCCGGGCCCGAAATACGGACAATGCGGCACGAGGCGCACGGCGAACTCTTGCGCCAGCGCGATGATGCGGCGCATTTCGCTGACGCCGCCGATCTTGGTCACGCTCGGCTGCGCCACGTCGAGCGCGCCGAGTTCGAACGCGCGGCGAAACTCCAGCAAGCCCGCGGCGTTCTCGCCCGCCGCGATCACGCTGCCGGCGGCGCGCACCTTTGCGAGCCCGGCGTGATCTTCCGGCGGCCACACCGGCTCCTCCAGCCAGTGCAGGTCGAACGGGCGCAGCGCCGCGGCCATGCCGAGCGCCTCCTCGACGCTCCACGGGCAATTGGTGTCGAGCATCAGCGCGATGTCCGGCCCCACCGCCTCGCGCGCCGCCCGCACTGCCGGCACGGTGATCTCGTGCAGCTTGATCTGCCGGTAGCCCTGATCGCGCGAACGCATGCAACTCGACGCGACGGTATCGGGTCCCGAGCAGCGCAGCAGGCTCGCATAGGCGGGCAACGCGCGGTCCACGCCGCCGAGGAGCGCGTACAACGGCTTGCCGGCGACCTTCCCGGCGATGTCCCACAGCGCGATGTCGACGCCGGACAGCGCGTACATCACGGCGCCGCTGCGCCCGAACAAATGCAGCGTCTGCTGCAGGTGATGCATCAGCGCCGCGATGGCGGACGGATCGCGCCCGATCAGCATCGGGGCGACCAGCGTATCGAACGCGATCTTGCTGGCCGGCGATACGCCATGGCCGAAGGCTTCGCCCCAGCCGATGATGCCCTGATCCGTTTCAAGACGGACCAGCAGCATGTTGAGGCCGGCCGACGGGCGGCCCGCGATCGATTGCAGGCCGCCGCTGGTGCGGTACGGAATGGTCAGCAGGATCGACTCGGCCGCGGTGATCGTCATGCGCAAACCTGCTCCGCCGGGACTGCCGATTGATCTTCAAGTGGCGACACTTCAAGCTTCGCGCAGGCGCGCGGCGCTGGCAATGCGGGGGCGGCATGTATGATTTCGTGATCCTGGGCGGCGGCTCCTCGGGCTGCACGCTCGCGGCGCGGCTCTCGGAAGATGCGCGCAAGACCGTGCTGCTGGTCGAGGCCGGCGAGGACGTCACGGCGGAGACCGCGCCGGCCGACGTGCTGGCGAGCTATCCGGGGCGCGCCTATTTCAATCCGGATTTCACCTGGCCCGGCCTCGAGGTGCTGCTCGGCGGCGCCGGCCAGAACGATCCGGCGAGCCGCAAGCGCGCGCGCTACGAGCAGGCGCGCATCCTCGGCGGCGGCTCCAGCATCAACGGACTGATCGCCAATCGCGGCGCGCCGAGCGATTACGACGGCTGGGAGGCGCTCGGCGCCACCGGCTGGAACTTCGAGTCGGTGCTGCCCTACTTCCGCAAGCTCGAACGGGATCTCGATTTCGACGGGCCGTATCACGGCAAGGACGGCCCGATCACGATCCGCCGCTACCCGCAAAGCGACTGGACCGGCTTCGTCGGCACCGTCGCAAAGGTGCTGCAGCAGCGCGGCCTCCCGATCGTGCCGGACCAGAACGGCAAGTGGGAAAACGGCATCATGCCGATCCCGGCCTCGATCGACGAGAACGACCGGCGCGTCTCCTGCGCGCTCGCCTACCTGACGCCCGCGGTGCGCGCGCGGAAGAACCTGACGATCCGCACCGAGACCTACGTGCGGCGCATCCTGTTCACCGGCCCGCGCGCCATCGGCGCCGAGATCGCACGCGGTTTCCGGCGCGAGGTCGTGCAAGGCCGCGAGATTATCCTCACCTGCGGTGCGATCCATTCGCCCGCCGTGCTGATGCGCTCGGGCGTCGGCGCGCCGGACGAACTCGCCAGACACGGCATCGGGACCGTGGCGCCGCTGCCCGGCGTCGGGCGCAACCTGGTCGAGCATCCCTCGGTGAGCATCTCGTGCTATCTCGGCCGCGCCGGGCGGCTCGCCAACCTCGCGCGGCATCATACCCAGGCACAGGTGCGGTTCTCGTCGGGCCTCGACGGCTGCCCGGACGGCGACATGTGCATCGCGGTGCTGGCGCGCTCCGGCTGGCATGCGCTCGGCCAGCGCGTCGGCTCGCTCTATTTCTTCGTCAACAAGGCGTACTCGCAGGGCGCGGTCACCTTGCGGTCGGCCGATCCGGCGGACGAGCCGCTGGTCGACTTCCGCATGCTGTCCGACCGCCGCGACCTGGTGCGGCTGCGCAATGCGTTTCGCTTCGTCGCCGAAATCGCGACCGCCGCCGAGCTCGACGGCGTGCGCTCCACGATCTTCCCGACCAACTATTCGGACCGGGTGCGAAAAGTCTCGCGGCCGGGACTGCGCAACGCGCTGCAGATGCGCGTGCTCGCCGGCCTGCTCGGCGGGCTGCCGCCGTTGCGCAGCTGGCTGATCGACACGCTGGTAACCGGTGGCGTCACGCTCGCCGACCTGCTCGCCGACGACGCCACGCTCGACGCCCACCTGAACCGGACCGTCGCCGGGGTGTGGCATCCGGTCGGGACCTGCCGCATGGGACGTGACGACGATCCGCTCGCGGTCACGACGCCGCAGGGCCGCGTGCGCGGGACTCAAGGGTTGCGCGTGTGCGACGCCTCGGTGATGCCGTCGATCCCGTGCGCCAACACGAACATCTCGACGATCATGGTGGCGGAACGGATGGCGGATTTGATCAAGCAGGGGACGTGATTGACCTGCCGCCCTTCCCCGCGCAAGCGGGGACCCAGCGCCAAGAACGGATGCCTGTTTTCGCGGGGGCGAGCGGCAGTGAGATTACATCAAACCAGCTCCGCTCATTCCCGCGTAAGCGGGAATCCAGGGGCCAAGAACTGGGTCCCCGCTTTCGCGGGGACGAGCGGAGACCGGTGATTCAATCGCGTTGGATAAAACTCTACGTCGCGACTTCGTCCCAAAGATCACGCCACGAAGGATTCGCCGCCTCGATAACCTGGAGCTTCCATGCGCGATTCCACTTCTTCATTTGGCGCTCGCGCGTGAAAGCACTTTCACGCGTTTCGTGTTGCTCGTACCAGACGAGCAGCTTGACGCCGTGGTCCTTGGTGAAACCGGGCATCAGTCCTTCGCGATGCTGCCAGACGCGACGCACAAGATCATCGGTCATTCCGATATAGAGTGTGCCGTTTCGGCGGCTTGCAAGAATGTAGACGTAGAAGCTCACAGCCTTGGGCTCCTGGACCCCCGCTTTCGCGGGGGTGAGCGACAGTGAGACTACACCAAAACCAAATTCCGCTCGTCCCCGCGAAAGCGGGGACCCAGTCCTTGGCCCTGGACCCCCGCTTTCGCGGGGGTGAGCGGAGAGAAATCTACCTTCCCTTGAAATTCGGCACGCGGCGCTCGGCGGTCGCCGCCACGCCCTCCTTGAAATCCTCGGTCGCGCGCAGGGCGGTCTGCTGCTCGAGCTCGTGCTCGGTCGCGGCGCGGACACGATCCGCGAGGCCGTGGCGCATGGTGAGGCGCGTTGCGACAACAGCGAGCGGCGCGTTCTCGGCAATCTCGGCGGCAAGCTTCTGCGCGGCCGCGCGCACCTGATCCTGCGGCACCAGCATGTCGGCGAGCCCCATCGCGAGCGCTTCCTCGCCCGACACACGGCGGCTCGTATAAAACATCCTCGCGGCAGCCTGCCGGCCGATCACCGCCGGCAGCGTCTCGGTCAGCCCGAAGCCCGGATGGAAGCCGAGCCGCGTGAAGTTCGCCGCGAAACGCGTCTCCGGACAGGCCACGCGGAAATCCGGCACCATCGCGACGCCGAACCCGCCGCCGATCGCGGCGCCGTGGATCGCGCCGATGATCGGCTTCTTCGAGCCGAACAGGCGGATCGCCTGCATGTAGAGGTGCTGCACCGGCGACGACGCTTCACCGGGGCGCTGGCCGGACTTGTCGAGCGTGGTGCCGTCGCCGAAATTCGCGCCGGCGCAGAACGACTTTCCCTGCGCGGCGAGCACCACCGCGCGGCAGCCGTCGTCCTTGTCGAGGTCGTCGAGCGCATCCGCGATCGAATTGATCAGCACGATGTCGAAGAAATTATGCGGCGGACGCTGAATCTCGATGGTGGCGACGAAGCCGGAGCGCTCGACCCCGATGTCCTTGTATTCTGCCATCGCGCTATCCTTTCAAAAATGTTTCGCGCGCCGCGCGGTAGTCCGCCATCGCGCGCATGGCGCGGGCGCAATTGTGCACGTTGGTGAACAGCGGCAGGCCCGCCTCGCTCAACAGGTCGACGCAGACCGCGGCGGGGCGCGTGTAGCTCCACAGCAAGACCGGTTTCTTCGAATCGCGGCCGAGCGCCAACAGGTTCTCGCGGTCCTCCAGCAGGAAACGCGGATGGCGGCCGGTGACGACCAGAATGACGCCGTCGACGTTCGGCGACTCGGCGGCAAGCCGCGCGAACTCGGCATAGCCGCGCTCATGGATCGCCTGCGCGGTCAGGTCGACCGGATTCTGCGAGGTGCCGTAGGGCGGCAGGTGCACGTCGATCTTCGCGCGCGTGGCATCGTCGAGCAGCGGCATGTCGAGGCCTGCGAGCGCGCAGGCATCCGCCACCCACGCGCCGCCGCCGCCGGAGGAGGACGCGATCGCGACGCGGTCGGTGGCCGGAAGGCGCGTGCCCATGTTGATGAAGGCCGCAGCGATATCGACCATCTCGTCGAGGTCGTTGCTCTCGATCACGCCGTACTTGCGGAACAGCGCGCGGTACGCGGCATCGTCGCCGCGCGCCGCGGTATGCGCCACAATCGCGCGCGCGCCCGCTTCCGACGCGCCCAGCCGGTTGACGATGAGCGGCCTGCCGGCGTGCAGCGCCTTGGCGGCCATGCGCTCGAAGGTCGCCGTGTCCTTGATGTCCTCGATCAGCATCAGGATCACGTCGGTCTTGCCTTCGTCGATGATGAACTCGGCGAAGTCGCTTGCGGCGAGGCAGGCTTCGTTGCCGGTGGTGACGATGTAGCGGAACGACAGGTCCTTCGGCCGTCCGTGATCGAAGAACGCAAAGCCCATCCCGCCCGATTGCGAGATCACCGCGACCTGGCCGCGCGTGCGGTCCGGCGCGGGCAGCAGCGGCACGTCGCCCGGATCCATCGCCGGACTGAACGTCGGGCATAGCGCCGCCGCCGTGTTGGCGAAGCCCTCGCCGTTCGGCCCGCTCACCGCCATGTCGTACTTCTTCGCGATCGCCTGGATGTCCCGTTGCAGCGCGGGCCCGGTTTCGCCCTTCTCCTCGGCGAAGCCGGACGAGAGGATGATCGCGGCCCTGGTGCCGGCCGCGCCGCAACGCTCCAGCTCCTGCGGCACGAATTGCGCCGGAATGATCAGCGCAGCGAGATCGGCAGGCTTGGGCAGGTCGGCGACTGACTTGTAGGCCTTCAGCCCCTGCACCTCGGCCTCGCTGCGGCTCACCGGATAGACCGCGCCCTTATAAGGATGGCTGCGCAGGATCTGCACGATGCGGCCGCGCAGGCCGCGCGTGTCGGACGAAGCGCCGATGATCGCGACCGACTCGGGCCAGAGCAGCTTGGCGATGTCAGGCACGACACACTCCGCTCATGCCCGTCCCCGATCACGTCGGGGATAAACTGCAGCGGGCATCCAGTTCTTTGGCCCCTGGGTCCCCGCTTTCGCGGGGACGAGCGGAGCGGGTTGAAGACGCATTCAGCGCAGCCCCAGCCCGCGCGCGATGATGCCGCGCAGGACCTCGGTGGTGCCGCCCTGGATCGTCACCTTCGGGGCGATCATGGTGGCGAAGCGCAACTGTTCTTCCAGGGTGGCGCGGTTGCCTTCGGTCTCCTCGATGAACGCCGCAAGCTCGCGCACGCGGTTCGGCAGCTTCTGCTCCCACACGGTGCCGAGATCCTTCACGATCGAGCCTTCGACCACCGGCTCCTTGCCGGCCTGCAGCATGCCGTTCACCGACACCGACATGCGCCGCAGCGTGTGAAGCTGCGCCACCAGCCGCCCGAGCCCCTCGGCGCTGCGGATATCCGGCTTGTCGCCCAGCGCGCGCACCAGTTCGGTCAGCACATAGAATGTCTCGAGGAAACGTTCCGGTCCGCTGCGCTCGTAGGCGAGCTCGCTGGTCGCCTGCTTCCAGGCGCCGTCGATCTCGCCCAGCACGTAGTCGTCCGGCATGAACGCGTCCTGGAACACGACCTCGTTGAAATCGTGCTGGCCGGTGAGTTGATACACCGGGTTCACCGTGATGCCGGGCGTCTTCATGTCGACGAGGAACTGGGTCAGCCCGTGGCGGCGGTTCTCTTTCGTGGGCGGCGAGGTGCGGAACAGGCCGATCATGTAGTCGGCGATGTGGGCGTTGCTGGTCCAGATCTTGGTGCCGTTGATCAGCCAACCGCCGTCGGTCTTGGTCGCTTTGGTCTTCGCGGCGAATAGATCCGAGCCGGAATTCGGCTCGCTCATCCCGATCGCGAAGCACACCTCGCCGCGGCAGATGCGCGGCAGCACGTCCATCTTCACGTGCTCGGGCGCGTATTTCATCAGGATCGGGCCGCTCTGGCGGTCGGCGACGAAGTGCAGCCGCACCGGCGCGTTGGCGACGCGGAACTCTTCCGTCACCACGTAGCGCTCGAGGAAGCTGCGCTCCTGCCCGCCGTATTTCTTCGGCCAGGTCATGCCGATCCAGCCTTTGGCGCCGATGCGCCGGCTGAACTCCCGGCTGTGCGAGTCGCCGTGGCCGGCGCGGCTCGGATCGAAGGTGCCGGCGGAGACTTCGTCGGCGAGGAACGCGCGCACTTCCGCGCGCAGCGCGTCGCACACCGGCGGCAGTCTGATCTGGTCGAAGGCGAGGCTTGCGGTCATGCGTCCATCCGGTCAGCGCGCCGCGACCAGCGGCCAGAAGTCGTCGGCGCCGCGCGCCGCGATGCGATACCCCAGCGCCGCGGCCCAGTGGCTCTCGTTGCCGAAGTCGTCGCGCCAGGCGAGCATGCGCAGCGTGTAGCGATGCAGGATGTGCTCGCTGGTGAAGCCGATCGCGCCATGCACCTGGTGCGCGATCGCGGCACTTTCCTGCGCGGCTTCGGCGGAGCGGATCTTCGCGGCGGTCGCTTCCAGGAAGATCGCGTCGTCGAACGCCGCGCTATGCGCGAGCGCATCGGCAGCCGAATGCGCCGCCGTCATCGCGGCCGCGACCTCGCCGGCGAGCCGCGCCAGGTTATGCTGCACCGCCTGGAACTTGCCGATCGGGCGCTCGAACGCGACGCGCTCGTTGGCGTAGCGCACCGTCATGTCGAGGATCGCCTCCAGTGCGCCCGCAGTCTCGACTGCGCGCACCACGCAGCCCATCAGCATCAGGGCGGTCTGGTCGACGTCGTTGGCGCGCGCCAGGCTGAGCGGCGTCACGCGATCGAACACCACGGTGTTCGAGGCTTCGCTCGCCAGATTGGTGCCATCGCTGACGCGGCAGGCTTTGGTGTCGACCAGCGCGACGCAAACACCGTTTTGTCCGCCGGCGAGCACCGCAAGATGCCTCGCCTCCTTGGCGAACGGCACCGCCCGCGCGCGGCCGCTCAAGGTCCCGTCGACGTTCAGCGTAATGGTATCGCCGGGCCGGGCCGGCGCGACCGACATCGCGCCCTGCGGCGATTTGATCCCGGCGCGCGCCAACAGCCAGCCGGCCAGCAGCGTCTCGGCGAGCGGCACCGCGACCGCATAGCGCCCCGCAACGCCGAGCACCGCGAAGCCGTCGGCGAGTTCCGCGCCCGCGCCGCCGTTCTCCTCCGGCACCCAGGCGAGCGTCAGCCCGTTGTCGGCGAGCGCCTGCCACAACGCGGCCTTCCAGCCCTCGTCGCGCGCCCTGTTGATGTCCTGCGGGTCGGCGAGATCCGCGAAGATGCGCGCCGCGGTCTCGGCCACGAAGTTGTCGCTCACGAACGCTTCCTCGACTCTTCCGCCCTGCGGCACTGTTGACGCAATGGTAGGGCAAGCCGCTCCCTTGGCAAGCGCGCCGCGCGAAGCCCTGCCATTCGCCACCGTTTTCATCCTTCGTCCGGGTTGCGGCGGCGGATCGCAGCCGGTAGCGTTGCGCTCAAGAACAACCGGGTGCGGCGGGCGACCCGCCCCGCGACAGCACGGGAGAGGGAAACGATGAGGACGCTGATCCGGTTGGCGGTCGCCGCGCTCGCGGTAACCGCCACGACCGCCGCCTATGCGCAACAGCCCAAATCCGGCGGCATCCTGCGGATGTATCACCGCGAGAACCCGCCGAGCATGTCGATCCACGAGGAGGCGACCTATTCGGTCAACGTCTCCTCGATGCCGATCTACAACAACCTCGTCATCTACGACCAGCACAAGCCGCAGAACAGCGTCGAGACGATCGTTCCCGAGCTCGCCA
Source organism: uncultured Alphaproteobacteria bacterium (assembly GCA_963839985.1). Classification (GTDB taxonomy): domain Bacteria; phylum Pseudomonadota; class Alphaproteobacteria; order Rhizobiales; family Xanthobacteraceae; genus PALSA-894. Next base: position 14,218 of record CAWIXG010000012.1, read on the forward strand.
CCAGCTGGCAATGGGGCGACGGCGGCACGACGCTCACCTTCAAGCTGCGTGAAGGCGTGAAGTGGCACGACGGCAAGCCGTTCACCAGCGCGGACGTGAAGTGCACGTTCGAGATGCTGGCCGGCAAGTCGCAGAACCGCTTCCGCAAGAACCCGCGCAAGGACTGGTTCGCCAACCTCAAGGAAGTGACCACCGAAGGCGACTTGCAGGCGACGTTCCACCTGACGCGCTCGCAGCCCGCGATCCTGGCGATGCTCGCCTCGGGCTATACGCCGATCTATGCGTGCCACGTCTCGGCGGCGGCGCAGCGCACCAATCCGGTCGGCACCGGCCCCTTCAAATTCGTCGAGCTGAAGCAGAACGAGTCGATCAAGCTCGTGAAAAACCCCGATTACTGGAAGAAGGGCCTGCCCTATCTGGACGGCATCGAATACACCATCCTGCCGAACCGCTCGACCGCGATCCTCGGCTTCGTCGCCGGCAGGTTCGACATCACGTTCCCGACCGAAGTGTCGATCCCGCTGCTGAAGGACGTCAAGTCGCAGGCGCCCAACGCGGTGTGCGTGCTCGAGCAGACCAACGTCGCCACCAACCTGATCATCAATCGCGAAAGCCCGCCGTTCGACAACGCCGAGGTCCGCCGCGCGGTCGCGCTGTCGCTCGATCGCAAGTCGTTCGTCAGCATCATGTTCGAAGGCAATTCGGATCTCGGCGGCGCGATGCTGCCGCCGCCGAGCGGCGTGTGGGGCCTGCCGCCCGAGGAGCTGAAGACGGTCATCGGCTACGGCGACGACGTCAAGGCGAACCGCGACGAAGCGCGCAAGCTGATGGAGAAGGCCGGCTTCGGGCCGAACAAGCGGCTCGCGCTGAAGGTCTCGACCCGCAACCTCGCGGTCTACCGCGATCCGGCCGTGATCCTGATCGACCAGCTCAAGGACATCTATATCGACGGCGAGCTCGACGTGATCGAGAGCGGCATCTGGTTCGCCAAGGTGGCGCGCAAGGAGTACCAGATCGGCCTCAACCTCACCGGCGCCGGCATCGACGATCCGGACCAGACCTTCTACGAGAACTTCGGCTGCGGCTCGGAGCGCAACTACACCAACTACTGCAATCGCGACCTGCAGAAGCAGTTCGACGCGCAGTCGATCGAGACCGACGTCGCCAAGCGCAGGAAGCTGGTCTGGGAGATCGACAAGAAGCTGCAGGAGGACGTGGCGCGGCCGATCCTTTATCACGCGCGCCAGGGCACCTGCTGGCAGCCCTACGTGAAGAACGTCACGATCATGCGCAACAGCTCGTACAACGGCTTCCGCTACGAAGACGTGTGGATGGACAAGTAGCGGCGCACAGACCGCCGTGCGGTCTTCCGCTCCGCTCGTCCCCGCGAAAGCGGGGACCCAGGGCCCAGAGCGAGTTCTCTGGATGCCCGCTTTCGCGGGCATGAGCGGAAAGAGCCGAAGGAGCAGGCCGTGGCAGCTTACCTGATCAGGCGCTTCCTCCTGATGCTGCTGACGCTGTTCGGCATTTCGGTGCTGGTGTTCGTGCTGCTGCGCATCGTGCCCGGCAACATCGCCGACATCCTGTTTTCCGCCGCCGGCATGATCAACCCGGAGGACAAGCTCGAGATCGAGCGCCAGCTCGGTCTCGACAAGCCGCTGATCGTCCAATACGCGCAGTGGATCAGCGGCCTCGCGCACGGCGACCTCGGCTTTTCCTACGTCTCGGAAAAGCCCGCGCTGCAGGAGATCCTGCCGCGGCTGCCGATCTCGGCCAAGCTCGCCGGCATGGCGCTCGCCTTCGCCATCCTGTTCGGCATTCCGCTCGGCGTCATCTCGGCGGTACGGCAGAACACGCCGCTCGACTACGTGCTGCGCGTGGTCTCGCTGAGCGGATTGTCCTTGCCGTCGTTCTGGCTCGGGCTCCTGATCCTGATGGTGTTCGTGCAATATTTCGGCTGGATCCCGATCTACACCGCGCCGCCGAAGACGTTGTGGGACGAGCTGGTACTGCTCAGCATCCCGGCCGCGGCCGTCGGCTTCCGCTCCTCGGCGCTGATGATGCGGCTGACGCGCTCCTCCATGCTGGAGGTGCTGCGCCAGGATTACATCCGCACCGCGCGCGCCAAGGGCGCCTCCTACGCCAAGGTCAACTTCGTGCACGCGCTGCGCAACGCGGTGCTGCCGATCGTCACCATCGTGGGCATCGAGGCGGCATTTTTGGTCGGCGGGCTGATCGTCACCGAGACCGTGTTCAATATTCCGGGCGTCGCGCGCTTCCTCGTCGAGGCGATCAAGTGGCGCGACTACCCGATCGTGCAGAACCTCGTGATGTTCATCGCGGTATGCGTCGTGTCGATCAACTTCCTGATCGACATGGCCTACCTCGCGCTCGACCCGCGCATCGCCTACGAGAAATAGCATGGCCGCAGTCGACAGTGGCGACGACACGCGCAGGCCGAGCGAAGGCTGGTGGGCGAGCACGCGCTTTTTCGCGAAGCGCTATCCGCTCGGCGCCGCCGGCGCCGTGATCGTCACGGTATTCGTGCTGATGGCGATCTTCGCGCCGTGGATCACGCAGTTCGACCCGACCATGACCGACTCGCGCGCCTCGCTCGCGGAGCCGGGCGGCGCGCATCCGCTCGGCGCCGACTTCATGGGCCGCGACATGTGGAGCCGCATCGTCTATGGCGCGCGCATCTCGCTCGCGGTCGGCGTCGGCTCGACCGGGCTCGGCTGCCTGTTCGGCGTCACGATCGGGCTGACGTCGGGCTATTTCGGCGGCTGGTACGACCTGCTGGTGCAGCGCGTGATGGACATGATGCAGTCGCTGCCGCTGCTGGTGATGGCGCTGGTGATGACCGCGGCGCTCGGGCCGTCGCTCTCCAACACCATCATCGCGATCTCGATCCCGCTGGTGCCGAGCGTGGCGCGCGTGATCCGTTCCAACACGCTGATGCTGCGCGAGATGCCGTTCGTCGAGGCCTCGCGCGCGGTCGGGATGAACGAGTTCTCGATCGCGATCCGCCACGTGCTGCCGAACACGCTGGCACCCTTGATCGTGCTCGGGACCGCGCAGCTCGGCTCGACCATCCTGGTGGAAGCCGCGCTCTCGTTCCTCGGCCTCGGCGTGCCCGAGCCGCATCCCTCGTGGGGCCGGATGCTGTCGGAATCGGCGGCCGAATACGTGCGCGTCGCGCCGTGGCTGGTGATCTTCCCCGGCGCCGCCATTTCGCTGGCGGTGTTCGGCACCAACCTGCTGGGCGATGCGCTGCGCGACATCCTCGATCCGCGGCAGCGCGACTGATGCTGCAGGCACAGGCCGATACCCGCACCGACGTGCTGCTCGATGTCGCCGATCTGCGCACCTATTTCTTCCTGCGCCACGGCATCCTGAAGGCGGTCGACGGCGTGAGCTTCCAGTTGAAGCCGCACGAGACGCTGGCGATCGTCGGCGAGTCCGGCTGCGGCAAGTCGATGACCGCGCTCTCGCTGATGCGGCTGATCCCCGACCCGCCGGGCCGGATCGTCGGCGGCAGCGTCAGGCTCGCCGGCCGCGACCTGATCGCGCTCGACGAGGCGTCGATGCGCCGCGTGCGCGGCAAGGACGTCTCGATGATCTTCCAGGAGCCGATGACGTCGCTCAATCCGGTGATGACGGTCGGCAACCAGATCGCCGAGGCGCTGCTGCTGCACGAGAGCGTGAACCGGCGCGAGGCGCTGCGCCGCGCGGTCGAGATCCTCAAGCTGGTGCGCATCCCGGAGCCGGAACAGCGACTGAAGGAATACCCGCATCAGCTCTCGGGCGGCATGCGCCAGCGCGTGATGATCGCGATGGCGCTCGCCTGCAATCCGAAAGTGCTGATCGCCGATGAGCCGACCACCGCGCTCGACGTCACCATCCAGGCGCAGATCCTCGACATCATCCTCGACCTGCAGAAGAAGCTCGGCACCGCCGTCATCCTGATCACGCACGATCTCGGCGTGGTGGCCGAGACCGCGCAGCGCGTGATCGTGATGTACGCGGGAAAGAAAGTCGAAGAAGCGCCGGTCGGCGAATTGTTCGCCCGTCCGCTGCACCCCTACACGCATGGACTGATGGCCTCGATCCCGCGGCTCGAACTGATGCGCGGCGGCGCCGGCGAAACGAAGAAGCGGCTGCAGGAGATTTCCGGCATCGTGCCGGCGCTCACCAACCTGCCGCCCGGCTGCGCCTTCGCGCCGCGCTGTCCGTTTGCCGACGCGCGCTGCCGCCGTGAGGCGCCCGCATACGAGGAGAAGCGCCCGGCGCACTGGGCCGCGTGCTGGCATTCCGAGCGGCTGTACGGAGCGGGCCATGCCTGAGCCGCGCACCGTCCTGGAGGTGCAGGACCTCAAGAAGCATTTCCCGATCCGCAAAGGCCTGCTGCGGCGAACCACCGGCTACGTCTATGCGGTCGACGGCGTGTCGCTGACGATCCGCGCCGGCGAGACGCTGGCGCTGGTCGGCGAATCCGGCTGCGGCAAGTCCACCGTCGGGCGCGCGATCCTGCGGCTGGTCGAGCCCACCGCCGGCCGCATCACGGTCAACGGCACCGACATCACGCACCTGAGCAAAAAGGAGCTGCGTCCCTACCGGCGGCAGATGCAGATCATCTTCCAGGACCCGTTCTCCTCGCTCGATCCGCGCATGACCGCGGGCAGCATCGTCGGCGAGCCGCTGCGCGTGCACGGCGTCGGCAGCGCGAAGGAGCGCCGCGCGCGCGTCGCCGACATCTTCCGCCGCGTCGGTCTGCGCGCCGAGCACGTCGACAACTATCCGCACCAGTTCTCCGGCGGGCAGCGCCAGCGCATCGGCATCGCGCGCGCGCTTGCGCTGGAGCCTGATCTCATCATCGGCGACGAGCCGGTCTCGGCGCTCGACGTCTCGATCCAGGCGCAGATCCTGAATCTCGTGATGGACCTGCAGGACGAGTTCGGCCTGACCTATCTGTTCATCTCGCACAATCTCGCGGTGGTCGAGCACATCTCGCACCACATCGCCGTGATGTATCTCGGCCGCATCGTCGAATACACCGACAAGCGCACGCTGTTCACCGCGCCGCTGCACCCCTACACCGAATCGCTGCTCGCCGCCGTGCCGGTGCCGGACCCGGCGATCCGGCGCAAGAAGATCGTGCTGCAGGGCGACGTGCCGAGCCCGGTGAAGCCGCCGCCCGGCTGTCATTTCCACACGCGCTGTCCGTATGTGTTCGACCGCTGCAAGGTGGAGACGCCGGCGCTGCGCGAGGTGAAGCCGGGGCAGAAGGTGGCGTGTCACCTGCGTTAGAACCTGATCCGGCGCGGTTGAATCCCTGACCGCCGCTCGTCCCCGCGAAAGCGGGGACCCAGAGCCAAAGACTGGATGCCCGCTTTCGCGGGCATGAGCGGAGCGGGTTTCAACGTTCGCGATTGAACCCTTGACCTCCGCTCGTCCCCGCGAAAGCGGGGACCCAGTTCTTTCGAGCTCTTGGCCCCTGGATTCCCGCTTGCGCGGGAATGAGCGGAGCGGGTTTCAACGTTCATTGCACCCCTGACCTCCCTCGTCCCCGCGAAAGCGGGGACCCAGTTCTTTCCAGTTCTGGTCCCTGGATTCCCGCTTGCGCGGGAATGAGCGGAGCGGGTTTCAACGGTCATTGCACCCCTGACCTCCGCTCGTCCCCGCGAAGGCGGGGAACCAGTTCTTTCCAGTTCTGGTCCCTGGATTCCCGCTTGCGCGGGAACGAGCGGAGCGGGTTTCAATGGTCGTTGCACCCCTGACCGCCGCTCGTCCCCGCGAAAGCGGGGACCCAGTTCTTTCCAGTTCTGGTCCCTGGATTCCCGCTTGCGCGGGAATGAGCGGAGCGGGTTTCAACGTTCGCGATTGAACCCCTGACCTCCGCTCGTCCCCGCGAAGGCGGGGACCCAGTTCTCCCGAGTTCTTGGCCCTGGATTCCCGCTTGCGCGGGAATGAGCGGAATGTGTTTCAATGTTCGTGGATCAAACCCGAGAGTATCATTCGCGAATGCGCCCCTTCCGCCCCGACACGACCTGCCCGCTCGACGGCCTGCGCGTGCTCGACCTGTCGCGGCTCGTCGCCGGCAACATGCTGAGCCTGCAGCTCGCGGACTTCGGCGCCGAGGTGATCAAGATCGAGGACCCGCGCAAGGGCGATCCGTTGCGCGACTGGCGCGTCAAGGACGTCAGCGTCCACTGGAAGGTCTACGCCCGCAACAAGAAGAGCGTGACCTTGAACCTGCGCGCGCCCGAAGGGCTGGAGCTGTTGCGCGAGCTCGTCGCCACTGCGCACGTGTTCATCGAGAACTTCCGCCCCGGCACCCTGGAAGCGATGGGCCTCGCGCCCGAGGCGCTGCACGCGATCAATCCGAAGCTCATCCTCGTGCGCGTGTCGGGCTGGGGACAGGACGGGCCGTATCGCGACAAGCCCGGCTTCGGCAGCCTGGTCGAAGGCATGTCGACCTTCGCGGCGAAGAATGGCTATGCCGACCGCCCGCCGGTGCTGCCGCCGCTCGCGCTCGCCGACATGATCGCGGGACTGTACGGCGCGAACGCCGTGCTGGTCGCGCTGCGCGCGATCGAACACGGCGGCGCCGGCCAGGTGATCGACCTGCCGCTGCTCGACCCGATCTTCTCGGTGCTCGGGCCCGAGGCCGCGATCTACCAGCTGACGCAGCAGATCGAGCCGCGCGTCGGCAGTCGTTCGCACAACACCGCGCCGCGCAATGTTTATGAGACCAAGGACGGACGCTACATCTCGATCTCGGCCTCGATCCAGAGCATGGCGGAGCGGCTGTTCCGCGCGATCGGCCGCGCCGACATGATCGACGACCCGCGCTTCCGCACCAACACGGACCGCGTGCGCAACATCGACGACTGCGACGGCGTGGTCGCGGACTTCATCAAGGCGCGCACCCTGGCCGAAGGGCTCGCGGTGTTCGAGGCGGCCGAAGTCACCGCCGCGCCGGTCTACAGCATCGACCAGTTCATCGCCGACCCGCACGTGCAAGCGCGGGAGATCGTCACCACGCTGCCGGACGAGCAGATGGGCAGCGTGCCGATGCACGCGGTGGTGCCGCGCCTGTCGGGCACGCCGGGCGAGATCCGCACGCCGGCGCCGGCGCTCGGCGAGCACAACAACGAGATCCTCGGCAGCCTCGGCCTCAGCGCCGACGCGATCGACGCCCTGCGCAAACGGAAGGTGATATGAGCAACCGCAAACTCCCGATCTGGCGCTCGGCGCTGTACGTGCCGGCGAATGTGCCGCGCTTCATCGACGGCGCGCACAAACGCGGCGCCGACGCGATCATCGTCGACCTGGAAGACAGCGTGCCGATCGCCGAGCGGCCCGCCGCGCGGCGCGACCTGATCGCGACCGCCGAGAACGTCGCGCGCGGTGGGGCCGACGTGATCGTGCGCATCAACCGGCCGTGGCGGCAGGCGATGCTCGATCTGGAGGCGGCGATCTCGCCGCACGTCAAGGCGCTGGCGGTCACCAAGGTCGACAGCGCGGATCACATCCGGCTGGTGAGCGAGGTGGTGAGCGAGCTCGAGGCCGAGCGCGGCATGACGGTCGGCAGCACGATGTTCACCGCGATGATCGAGACCGCCGACGCCTGGTTCCGCATGCCCGACATCGCCAGGGCGGATCCGCGCATTGTTGCGCTCACGCTCGGCGGCGAGGATTTCGCGCTGTCGGTCGGCATGCTGCCGACCGCCGAGGGCCTGCTGATGCCGAAGCAGCAGCTCGCCATCGCGGCGCGCGCCGCCGGCATCCTGCCGCTCGGCTTCATCGGCACGGTCGCGGACTACAAGGACCTCGACGCCTTCCGCGAGACGATCCGCCGCTCGCGCTGGCTCGGCTTCCGCGGCGCCTCGGTGATCCATCCCTCGCAGATCCCGATCCTGAACGAGGAGTTCGCGCCGGGCGCCGATGAGGTGTCTTCCGCGCGAAAAATCGTCGCCGCCTACGACGAGGCGGTGGCGGCGGGCCGCGGCTCGATTGCAGTCGACGGCAAGATGGTCGACGTGCCGGTGGTGCTGCGCGCGCAGGAGGTGCTGGCGATCAGCGAGGCGATCGCGCAGCGGGAGGGACGCGGGTCAGCCTGACCGCTCGTCCACTCCGCTCATTCCCGCGCAAGCGGGAATCCAGAGGCCAAGAACGCTAAAGCACTGGGTCCCCGCTTGCGCGGGGACGAGCGAGGTCAGTGCCTCAATCGCGCTGGACCAGACTCTAAATACACCGCGTGCCGCCGCCGTCGATATTGACGATCTCACCGGTCACGAAGCTCGCGCGCTCGGAGCAGAGAAACACCACGACGGCGGCGACCTCCTCGGATGTGCCGATGCGGCCGAGCGGAACGCCGGCAATCGCGCGGCCGTCGTACTGCGCGGCGGTGACGCCGCGCGTACGCACCGCCGCCTCGCGCAGGCTCTGCCAGCGCGGCGTGTCGATCGGACCCGGATTGACGCCGGTGACCAGCACGTTGTCCCTGGCGCAGTCCTCCGCCAGCCCCTTGGTGAAGCTGAGCAGCCCCGCATTGACCGACCCGCCGGCGAGATACACCGGACGCGGCTGATGCCCGGAGCGTCCGATGACGTTGACGATGCGCCCCCACTTCTGCGCGCGCATCGCCGGCAGCACGAGCTGGGCAAATCGCGCGTAGCCGAACTGCTTCAGCGCGACCGAGTATTGCCATTTGGCAAAGTCGAGGTGGTCGATGCCGTCCTCGGGTGTCGATCCGGCGTTGTTCACCAGGATGTCGATGGGTCCGCCGAGCGCCTGCGTCGCCTGCGCGACCGCGCTTGCGACCGCCTCGGGCACGGACGCATCGGCCGCCACTGCGACCACGCGGCGGCCGCTCGCGCGCGCGATCTCGTCCGCGGCCTCGCGCAGCGTCGCTTCGGTGCGCGCCACCATGGCGACGTCGCAACCCTCGCGCGCCAGTTCGTCGGCGACGGCGCGTCCGATGCCGAGGCTTGCGCCGGTGACCAATGCGCGCCTGCCTGTGATGCGGAGATCCATGTCAATTCACCTTGATTCCGGCGCGTTTCACGACCGCGGACCAGCGATCGAATTCCGATTGCAGCACCGTCGAAAACTGCGCGGGCGGGCTTGCGGTGATGTCCCATCCCTGCGCGACGAGGCCGTTGGCGATCTCGGGATTGCGCAGCGCGCGTTCGACGTCGGCGTGCAGCTTGCGCACGATCTCGGCCGGCATCCCGGCCGGACCGAACAGGCCGTACCAGGTGCGGGTCTCGAAGCCGGGGTAGCCGGACTCGGCGACCGTCGGAATGTCCGGCAGCAGCGACAGGCGCTTCGATCCGGTCGCCGCCAGCGCGCGCAGCGTGTTCGCGCGCACCTGCGGCACGGCGTTGACCGGGTTGTTGAACATCGCGGGCACCTGGCCGGCGATCAGGTCGGTGCTCGCCGGCGCGGCGCCGCGATACGGGACATGGATCAGGTCGACGGCGGCGGCCTGCGCAAACAGCACCGCGGCGAGATGCGTCGGCGTTCCCAATCCGGCGTTCGCGACCGACAGTCCGCCCGGCCTCGCCTTGGCGAAGGCGACGAACTCCTGCACCGAGGTTGCCGCAACGGACGGATGCACGACCAGCACCAGCATGTAGGAGGCGACTTCCGACACCGGCGTGAAGTCCTTGATCGGGTCGTAGGGCAGCTTCTCGTACAGGCTCGCATTGATGACATGGCTCGACGCGTTGAGCAGCAGCGTGTAGCCGTCCGGCGCCGAGCGTGCGACCACCTCGGCGCCGAGATTGCCGCCGGCGCCGCCGCGATTTTCGATGATCACCGGCTGGCCCCAGGTCTTGTTCAACTGGTCGGCGAGCACGCGGCCGAGCGCATCGGCGGGCCCGCCGGCCGGGAACGGCACGACGAGGCGGACCGGCCGGTTCGGATAGCTCTGCGCGTGTAGCGGCGTTAGCGCCGCGTACGCGCCAAGAAGAACGAGCGCGAGCATCAGGCAAACACGACGGTTCATCATCTTGCTCCGGGTTGGCGGCTAATTTTCTCTGGGCGTGATCTTTTCCGAAAACCGGTATCCGCTTTTCGGGATCACGCCCTATGGCTCGCGGCACGCAATGCCGTCGTGCTGCGCGGCGAAATGGAGAACCTGCTGCGCCAGCGTCGCCGGCATGATGTTCTGAATGGTATGATGGCGCGAGGGCACGTGGACGATCCTGAGCGACGCGATCCGCTCTTTCAATATCCGCTCCTGCGTCTGGATCGTCACCGGCGCATGCTCGGGGTAAAGGCCGAGCGTCGGGGTGCGGATGCGATCGAGCCAGGGCGTGGCATCCACCGTCGAGGCGATGCGCGACATCCGGATCAGCACCTCCACCGGCGACTTGCCCATCTCGTCCGCATACCAGGCGAGCAGGCCGGGGTCGGTGCCGTCGGGAAACCGCGTCGCGCCGTTGGCGGCGTCGGCCCAGGCGCGCGAGCCCATCGTGCGCAGCGCGTCCTGCCAGGTCGGGTGATCGAACGCGAAGGCGCGCTGCGTATCCTTGTTGATCAGCAGCGGCGCCGCGACCAGGCTCAAGGTGCGCAGGCGCTGCGGGTGCTGCGCCGCCAGCACCATGCCGAGGATGCCGCCGAGCGACTCGCCGCAATAGTGGATCGGTCCGCCGCCGAGCGCATCGATGATGGCGAGGAGGTCGTCGATGTAGGCCTCGACAGTGAGCCCGGTTTCCAGATCGTCGGGAACACCGGATTGGCCGAGCCCGCGCAGGTCCGGACGAACGACTTTGTAGAACCGGCTGAGATAAGGCACCCAGCTGTACCAGAACCGCCCCGAGCGGCCGTAACCGTGCTGCAGCAGCAGGTACGGCGCGTCGCGCCAGGGGTCGGTGTAATCGTCGAGCGCATAGTGCAGCGTCGGCTGACCGGCGCGTCGGACCTCGGGCATTCTCAACTCCCTCCTTCGCGGCGTAGCGCTATTTCGCCAGCGCGGCCTTCATCCGCTCCGGATCGACCGCGATCTCGATGCCGGCGCGCTCCTGCTGCAGCAGCATCACGACGCGCGAGTCGCGCCCCTCCCAGCCGCGCGCCATCGCCTCGGTCATCTCGGCGAGCGCGAGGTTGCACATGCGCATCGGCACGCCGAGCTCGCGGCCCAATGCGTTGGCGAGCGACACGTCCTTGTGCGCGAGCTTGAGCGCGAAGGCCGGCGGATCGTATGTTGCCCGGCAGGAACTGATCGACCAGCGCGTCGAAGGTGAAGCGCCGCCCGGCCGCGCCCTGGCGCACCGCGTCCCACAGCGCGAGCGGCTCGACGCCGGCCTTCACGCCCAGCGTGAACGTCTCGGCGAGCGCGCACACGATGGCGTAGCCGGACATGTTGTGCACCAGCTTGGCGACCGTCGCGGCGCCGATCGGGCCGATGTAGGCCGCCTGGTCGCCGATCGCGTCGAGCACCGCCTTGTGCGCGTCGAACGCCGCCTTCTCGCCGCCGACCCAGATCGCGAGCTTGCCCGAGGCCGCGCCCTGCGGGCCGCCGCTCACCGGCGCGTCGAGCATGTGCGCGCCCTTCGCCGCGAAGGCTGCATGCAGCGTCTTCACGACGCTCGGCGAATTGGTCGAGAGATCGAAATACGCCGCGCCCTTCTTGCATGCCGGCGAGCAAGCCGTCCGGTCCGAGCGCCACCGCCTCGACATCGGGCGGCTCCGGCAGCGACGAAAAGATCACGTCGCATTGTTCGGCGAGCGCCTTCGGCGTCTCGGCCCAGATCGCGCCGGCCTGCAGGTGGTGGCTCGCGGCTTGCCGCTGCAGGTCGTGCACCACCAGTCTGTAGCCGGCCTTCTGCAGGTTCGCCGCCATGCGGGTCGCCCATGGTGCCGAGCCCGACAAACCCAACCGTGACGTCAGCCATCTCATGCCTCGCTTTTCTGCTTGTCGACCAGCACCGTGTAGGCAAGCTGCGCCGCCGACATCGCGGACGGCCAGCCGGCGTAGAAAGCGAGGTGCGTGATCACCTCGGTGATCTCGTCCTGGGTGACGCCGTTGCCGATCGCGCGCGTCAGGTGCGACTCGAGCTGCTCCGGCCGGTAGGTTGCGATCAGCGCCGCGACGGTGATCAGGCTGCGGTCGCGCTTCGACAGGCCGGGCCGCTCCCACAGGTCGCCGTAGACGACGTCATCGGTGTAATCGACCAGCGCCGGCACGAACGCCTTGATGCGGTCGCGTCTGGCGGACGGCGGTGCCTTGGCCATGGGTGCCTCCCTTTTTGTCGGGACAGTTTGTGCGCGCGGACAGACGCGGTAAAGTGTCGACATCAATGACCTGCCGTGCATTTTGCGAGTGCCGATGGACCCGCTGCCCGAATACGAGCTGTTCGCGATCCGCTACGCGATGCGCGCGGCCAAACGCACCGAGCACTTCATCGGCGGCGATCCGCACGACGCGCCGATGCCGATGGATTACTTCCTCTGGGTCGCGAAAGGACGCGAGCGCAGCTTCGTGATCGACACCGGCTTCACCGCCGAGGTTGCGAAAAAGCGCGGGCGCACGCATCTGCGCGATCCGATCGAGGCGCTGAAGCTGGTCGGCGTCGACGGCGACACGGTGCAGGACGTGATCCTGACCCACCTGCACTACGACCATGTCGGCAACTTCCACCGCTTCCCGCAGGCCCAATTCCACCTGCAGGAGGTCGAGCTGCATTACGCGGTCGGGCGCCACATGCGCTATCCGCGCCTCGCGCATTCCTTCGAGGTCGAGGACATTGTCGGCGTGGTGCGGCTGAACTACGCCAAGCGCGTGTTGTTCTACAACGGCGGCGCCGAGCTCGCGCCCGGCATCACGCTGCATCCGGTCGGCGGCCACTCGATGGGGCTGCAGTTCGTGCGTGTGCATACGCGGCGCGGCTGGGTGGTGGTCGCCTCCGACACCACGCACTTCTACGAGAACATGATGACCGGCCGCCCGTTCACCACCGCGTTCCACATCGGGTTGATGCTGGAGGCTTACGACACGCTGCGCGCGCAGGCGCCGACGCCGCAGCACATCGTGCCCGGCCACGATCCGCTGGTGATGACGTTCTACCCGCCGCCCAGTCCCGAGCTGGCCGGCATCGTGGCGCGGCTCGATGTCGCGCCGGACGACGCGGCGCTGGCGAAGATCGGCAACTAGGTCCGCTTCGCCGTCTCGTGCTACGAGCTCGGTCATCCCTCCCCGTCTTCGGGGAGGGTGGCCGGCCGCCAGGCCGGCCGGGTGGGGTCTTCATGGCCAATGAGATCGCCCGCAAGCTGCGCAAGACAATGACCCCGCAGGAAGTCAAACTGTGGGTTCATCTACGCTCCTGGCGCCAGCGCGGCTTTCATTTCCGCCGCCAGTCGCCGCGCGACGGCTTCATCGTCGACTTCGTTTGCCTGAAGCAGAAGCTGGTCGTCGAAGTCGACGGCGGTCAGCACAATCTCGATGATCACGCCGCGCGAGATCGGATGCGCGACCGGCAGTTCATGCGCGATGGGTTTCGCGTGCTGCGATTTTGGAATAGCGACGTGAACCAGAATTTGGTCGGTGTCCTGGAGACGATAGACGCGGCGTTGCAAAGCAGGGACCCCCACCCGGTCGCCTTCGGCGACCACCCTCCCCCTTCGGGGGAGGGATAAGCAGAGTCCCCGGGGGCGGGAATGAGCAGTTGAGAGGCCTGCGGCGACGATTCCGCATGGAAGACCGCGTCGCCCGATGTTAGGCTCCGCCCACTTTCGAGGGGAGAACAAAGAATGTCGCTGCAATTGCTGAACCGCCGCCGTTTCCTGGCCTCGTCCGCGCTCGGCGCGGCTGCGCTCGCCGCCCCGTCCGTGCTGCGCGCGCAAGGCGCGCCGATCAAGGTCGGCATCCTGCAGCCCGTGTCGGGCGCGATGTCCTATTCGGGCCAGCAGGGCCGCCTCGGCGCGACGCTCGCGCTGGAAGAGATCAACGCGGCCGGCATCAAGGCGCTCGGCGGCGCCAAGCTCGATCCGGTGTTCGGCGACGCGCAGTCGACGCCGGACGGCGGCAATGCCGAGGTGGAGAAGATGAACGCGGCCGGCTGCGCGGCGGTGGTCGGCGGCTACGTCTCGTCGATCTGCCTTGCGGCAAGCCAGACCGCGGCGCGCTACGACCTGCCTTATATCGTCGACGTCGGCGTCGCCGACTCGATCGTGACGCGCGGCTTGAAGAACACGTTCCGCTTCGGCCCCGGCTTCGGCGTGATCGCGAAGGCGGCGATCGACAATCTCATCACCCTCAACGACGCGGCCGGCAAACTCGCCAAGACCGTGATGATCGTGCACGAGGATTCGGCGTTCGGCTCGGGCCTTGCCAAGCTGCTCAACACGCAGCTCCCCGAGAAGGGCTTCCAGGTGCTGGAGACGATCTCGCACCCGACGCCGACGCGCGACTTCAACAACGTGGTCACGAAGATCCGCGCCGCCAACCCGGATCTCGTGATCCCGGCGAACTACTACAATGAGTACGTGCTGCTCGCGCGCACCATGCAGCAGCAGAAGGTGCGGCCGAAGGCGATCTACTCGGTGCTCGGCGGCGCCGCCTCGTCCTACAAGTTCGTCAAGGAATTCCCCGAGGCAGCCCAGTACATCATGGACTGCAATCACTGGTTCGACCCGAAGAACCCGAAGGCGCTGGAGCTGAAGAAGAAGGTCGAGGCGAAGGGCGAGTTCTACACCTACGAAGTCTACATGAACTACACCAGCGTGCTGCTGCTCGCGGACGCACTGGAGAAGGCGGGCAGCGCCGATCGGCCGAAGATCATCGCGGCGCTCGAGGCCTCGACCTTCTCCGGCCACGTGATGCCGTACGGACCGACCAAGTTCGTCAACGGGCAGAACCAGGGCGCAGCTCCGGTGAACACGCAGGTGCTCGGCAACGACATCCAGGTGATCTTCCCGGCGTCGTTCGCGTCGGCGAAGGCAGTGTTCCCGATGCCGGCGTGATCCACGGAATGTCATCCCGGCCGAGCGTAGCGAGAGCCGGGATCCATGTTGCCCAGGTCGCATGTGCTGAGAGATGGGTCCCGGATGGCCGCCTTCAGCGGCTTCCGGGATGACAGCTGAGCATGCTCTCCCCCATCATCCTCGTTCCGGCGATCCTCAACGGGCTGCTGACCGGCGCCGTCTACGCGCTGATCGCGCTCGGCCTGACGCTGATCTACGGCGTGCTGCACATCATCAATTTCGCGCACGGCGCGCTGCTCACCGCCGCGATGTTCGCCGCCTTCTTCGCGCACAAGATGCTCGGGCTCGATCCGTATCTGGCGGCGCTCGGCCTCGCGCCGCTGTTCTTCTGCCTCGGCTACGCGCTGCAGCGCTTCGTGATCGGACCCGCGGCGCACGGTGAGGACCGCAACATCCTGCTGGTCACGCTCGGGCTCGCGGTGGTGATCGAGAACGCGCTGCTCTACGCGTTCCGCGCCGACACGCGCACCATCAACCTCTCCTACGGATTCAACGTGGTCGAGGTCGGGCCCGCGTTCCTCAGCCTGCCGCGCGTGATCGGCTTCGGCATCGTGATCGCGGTCGCGCTCGCGCTGTGGATGCTGATGCAGTGGACCGACACCGGCAAGGCGATCCGCGCGGTCGCCAAGGAAAAGCTCGGCGCCGAACTGTCCGGCATCGACGTCGCGCACATCTACGCGATGACCTTCGGCATCGGCACCGCGTGCCTCGCGATCGCCGCGTGCCTGCTGCTGCCGACCTACTACGTCAATCCGCACGCCGGGAATGCGTTCGTGCTGATCGCGTTCACCATCGTGGTGCTCGGCGGCATGGGCTCGGTCGCGGGCGCGATGGTCGGCGGGCTGATCATCGGCGTGGTCGAGAGCCTGTCCGGCCTCTACCTCGGCGAGTCGCTCGGCCAGATCGGCATCTTCGTCATCTTCATCCTGGTGCTGCTGTTCCGCCCGAGCGGACTGTTCGGAGCGCGCGCGTGAAGGGCTATGCGCCGATAGCCGCCGCGGCCGCGCTGCTCGCGCTGGTGCCGCTGCTGACGTCGTCCAACGTCGTGCTCAACTTCATGGTCGTGGCGCTGTTGATCGCGCTGGTCGGCCAGGGCTGGAACGTGCTCGGCGGCTACGGCGGCCAATACTCGTTCGGCCACGCGGCGTTCTTCGGCACCGGCGCCTACGTCACCGCGATCCTGCAGGTGCACTACGGCGTGAACGCGTGGGCCGGCCTCGGCATCGGCATCGCGGCCGGTGCGCTCGTCGGCGCGGTGATCGGCGCGCTCAGCTTCCGCTCCGGACTGAAGGGCTCGTACTTCGCGCTGGTGACGCTCGCCTTCGCCGAAGTGCTGCGCATCATCGCGAGCGTCGCGCCGATCACCGGCGCCGGCGTCGGCACGCTGGTCAAGCTCGATCTGCGCTGGGAGGCGTTCCAGTTCCAGAGCCGCGCGCCGTTCTACTGGATCATCCTGGCGTTCGTCGCCGTCTCGCTGCTCATCGTGCAGCGGCTCGAGGCAAGCCGCTTCGGCGCCTATCTGGTGGCGGTGCGCGAGAACGAGGACGCGGCAAAAGCCGCCGGCATCGACACGTTCCGCATCAAGCTGGCCGCCATGACCCTGTCGGCCGCGATCACGGCGGCGGGCGGCTGTTTCTACGCGCAATACTTCCTCTTCCTCGACGCCGGCATCGCCTACGGGCCGTGGATCTCGGTCGAGGCGCTGCTGGCGCCGATCATCGGCGGCATCGGCACGGTGTTCGGCCCGCTGCTCGGCGCGCTGGTGGTGCAGCTCGCTCGGCGAGTTGACCAAGCTCGCGACCGGCGACGCGCCCGGCCTCGATCTCGTGATCTACGGCGGCGTGCTGGTGCTGGTGGTGGCGTTCGCGCCGCGCGGCATCGCGGGGCTGTTCGACGAGCGTGCGCGCGCCGGCTGCGGCCCGACGGAGCGCCACCATGGCTGAGCTGCTGCGCGTGGACAGCGTCTCGCGCCGCTTCGGCGGATTGCTCGCCGTCGACGGCGCCTCGTTCACGGCGCAGGCCGGCCGCATCACCGCGCTGATCGGGCCGAACGGCGCCGGCAAGACGACGCTGTTCGCGATCATCACCGGGTTCCTGGCGCCGACCGCAGGACGCGTCGTCTACCAGGGCGCCGACATCACCGGCCGTGCCGCCGCATCTGCTGGCGCGGCGCGGCATCGCGCGCACCTTCCAGATCGCGCAGCCGTTCGCCGGGCTCGACCGTGCGCGAGAACATCGCGGTCGGCGCGCATCTGTCGCGTCCGGCGCGCGCGGACGCGCTCGCCGCGGCCGAGGAGGTCGCGCAAGCCGTCGGGCTCGGCGCCATGCTCGACCTTGCCGGCGTCGAGCCTCACCGTCGCGGGGCGCAAGCGCCTCGAGCTTGCGCGCGCGCTCGCGATCGAGCCGAAGCTCCTCCTGCTCGACGAGGTGCTGGCCGGGCTCAACCCGTCCGAGGTGCGCGACATGGTGCCGGTGATCCGCGCCATCGCGGCGCGCGGCATCACCATCGTGATGATCGAGCACGTGATGCAGGCGGTGATGAGCCTCGCCGAGCACGTGTTCGTGCTCGCCGAAGGCCGCATCATCGCCGAAGGCGCGCCGCAACAGATCGCCGCCGATCCGCGCGTGGTCGAGGCTTATCTCGGCCACGGCGCCGCCGGCCGCATGCTTGGTGCCGCCCATGGCTGAGCTGCTCGTCGGTCAGCGGCCTGCACGCCGGCTACGGCGCGACCGAGATCCTGCGCGGCATCGACCTCGCGGTGAACGAGGGCGAGATCGTCGCGGTGCTCGGCTCGAACGGCGCCGGCAAGTCCACGCTCAACCGCGCGATCTCCGGCGTGCTGCGGCCATGGCGCGGCGCGATCCGGTTCGAGCAGCAGCCGATCGAACGCGCGAGACCTTCCGCGATCGTGGCGCGCGGCCTGATCCACGTGCCGGAGGGGCGCCGCATCTTCCCCAACATGAGCGTGCGGGAAAACCTCGACCTCGGCTGCTATCGCCGCGCCCGCGCGCGGCGCGCGCAGAACCGCGAGCGGGTGTTTTCGCATCTTTCCGCGCCTCGCCGAGCGGCAGGGCCAGAGCGCCGGCACGCTGTCCGGCGGCGAGCAGCAGATGCTCGCGATCGGGCGCGGCCTGATGGCCGAGCCGAAGCTGCTGATCCTCGACGAGCCCTCGCTCGGCCTGTCGCCGCTGCTGGTCGAGGAGCTGTTCGCGCTGATCGCCAGCATCAACGCGCAGGGCATCGCGCTGCTGCTGGTCGAGCAGAACGTGGTGCAGAGCCTGGACGTGGCGCGCCGCGCCTATGTGCTCGACAACGGCACGATTGTGCTGCAGGGAAGCGCCGCGGACGTGCGCAACGATCCGAACCTGAAGCGCGCCTATCTTGGAATGTGACCGATGGCCGAGACCCTGCGCACGCGCCTCGCGCGCAAGCCGATCGTGGTGGCGCCCGGCGTCTACGATGCGTTCACCGCGCTGGTCGCCACGCAGGCCGGCTTCGAGACGCTCTATGTGTCCGGCGCCGCCATCGCCTACACGCGGCTCGGCCGGCCGGATATCGGCCTCGTCAGCATGAGCGAGGTCGCCGACACCATCGCGCTGATCCGCGACCGCGTCGGCGCGCACCTCATCGTCGACGCCGACACCGGCTACGGCAATGCGCTCAACGTCGTGCGCACGGTGCGCAGCTTCGAGCGCGCCGGCGCGAACGCGATCCAGCTCGAGGACCAGGATTTCCCCAAGCGCTGCGGCCATCTCGACGGCAAGGCGCTGATCCCGGCCGGCGAAATGGCCGGCAAGATCAAGGCCGCGCTCGACACGCGCGCCTCGCGCGACACGCTGATCATCGCGCGCACCGACGCGGTCGCGGTCGAGGGCTTCGAGCGCGCGATCGAACGCGCCGCGCTCTACCGGGAGGCCGGCGCCGACATGCTGTTCGTCGAGGCGCCGAAGACGCGCGACGAGCTCGCGCGCGTCGTCGCCGCGCTGCCCGGCGTGCCGCTGATGGCCAACATGGTGGAAGGCGGCAAGACGCCGCTCCTGCCCGCCGCCGAGCTCGAAGCGATCGGCTTCGCGCTGGTGATCTTTCCCGGCGGCATCGTGCGCGCGCTCGCGCATCATGGCGGCGAGCTACTACGCCTCGCTCGCCGGCAACGGCACCACCGAGCCGTTCCGCAACCGCATGCTCGATTTCGACGGGCTCAACGCGCGTGATCGGCACGCCCGAGATGATCGCGCTCGGCAAGCGCTACGAAGACGCGCAATGACGAGCCGCTCGATCCCGTCACGCTCGCGGTGCTCAACGGCCGCCTCGTCCAGATCGCCGACGAGATGGACGCGACGCTGTTCCGCTCGGCGTTCAATCCGATCATCGCCGAGGCGCACGACGCCTGCCACGGGCTCTATCACGCCGAGACCGGCGCCACGCTGGTGCAGGGCACCTCCGGCCTGCCGATCTTCGTCGGCGCGATGGCGTTCGCCGTGAAGGCCGTGATCGACAAGGTCGCGCGCGACGGCGGGCTCGAGCCGCGGCGACACCTATCTGTTCAACGATCCCTACGACGGCGGCACGCACCTCAACGACTTGCGGCTGGTGCGCCCGCTGATGCGCGACGGCAAGGTGTTCGCCTGGCTCGCCTCGGTCGGCCACTGGCTCGACGTCGGCGGCAACGTGCCGGGCAACTTCAACGCCAAGGCGACCGAGAGCTTCCAGGAAGGCTTCCGCATTCCGCCGGTGAAGCTGATCCGCGCCGGCGTGATCCAGCAGGACATCATCGATATCCTCGCCGCGAACTCGCGCGTGCCGCAATCGAACTGGGGCGATCTCAACGGCCAGCTCAACGCGCTCGATCTCGGCGAGCGCCGCCTGCACGCGCTGCTCGACGAATACGGCGACGACGACGATCACGTCCGCGCTCGCAGGCGCTGAGCGCGCGCGCCGAGACGCTGATGCGCGCCAATATCGCGGCGCTGCCCGACGGCACCTACACCTGCGACGATTTCCTCGACAATGACGGCGTCACCGACAAGCCGCTCGCGCATCGCGCTCGACCTGACCATCGCGGGCGACCGCATGATGCTCGATTTCTCGCGCTCGGCGCCGCCCTGCGACGGGCCGCTCAACATCGCGCGCTCGACCACGGTCGCGTGCTGCTACGTGGCGCTGAAGCACCTGTTCACCGACGTGCCGGCCAATGCCGGCTGCCTCGCGCCGATCGAGTTCGTCATTCCCGACACGACGCTGCTCGGCGTCTCGGCGCCGCGCCCGGTCGGCGGCTACACCGAGACGATCCTGCGCGTGATCGACGTGATCTTCGGCGCGTTCGCCAAGGCCGCGCCGGAGCGCGCCAACGGCAGCCCGTTCGCGCACCATCAACGCGCTCTCGCTCGCGGGCTGGCGCGAGCACGGGCGGCGCTGGGTGATGTTCTGCTTCTTCGGCGGCGGGCTCGGCGGCAATCCGGAGGGCGACGGGCTCAATCACGGCAACAACCCGATCTCGACCGCGACCATTCCGCCGCTGGAAATCCTGGAGGCGCTCTATCCGGTGATGTTCACCCAATGGGCGCTGCGGCCCGACTCGCGGCGGGCCGGGCAAGCATCGCGGCGGGCTCGGCGCGATCTACGAGATCGAGGCGCTGGCCGACGGCGGCGCCGAGGTGTTCCTGCTCGGCGAGCGCGGCAAATATCCGCCGTCCGGCGTCGAACGGCGGCGGCCCGGCCGCGCTCAACCGCTTCATCTATCGAGACCGACAGCGGCGAGGCGACGCCGCCGCTGGTCTCGAAGGTGACCGACGTCAAGATCAGGCGCGGCCAGAAGGTGCGGCTGGAAACGCCGGGCGGCGGCGGCTTCGGCGATCCGCGCGAGCGCGATCACTCCGCGGATCGCGCGCGACGTGCGGCTCGGTTACATCACGCGCGCGCGGCGCGAAGCAGGACTACGGCTATCGACGCCGTTGTCGCCGACATGCGCGTCAGCGCGCCGCATGAGCCTGATCGTCGGCGTCGACGTCGGCGGCACGTTCACCGACCTGTTCCGCTTCGATTCGACGGCGCGCACCTTCACGACCGCGAAGGTGCCGTCGCGGCGCGGCGACGAGGCGTCCGGGCTTCCTCAACGGGCTGCGCGCGCTCGGCGGCGTGCCGCGCACGGCTCGATCGTGCACGGCACCACCGTCGGCACCAACACGCTGCTGGAGCGGCGCGGCCCGCAAGATCGGCGTCATCACCACGCGCGGCTTCCGCGACGTGCTGGAGATGCGCCGCCGCGACCGCCGCCGCACCTGGGGCCTGTGGGGCGATTTCACGCCGATCGCCGACCGCGACATGCGGCTCGAGGTCGACGAGCGCACGCTCGCCGACGGCACGATCCGCACGGCGGTCGATCGCGACCGAGGTGCGCGCCGCGGCGCAGGCAGCTGCTCGACAACGGCGCGCGAGGCGGTCGCGATCATCTTCATCAACGCCTATGCCAATGCCGAGAACGAGCGCGCGCGCGCTCGACGGCCGTGCGCGAGGTCTGGCCGAACGACTACGTCACCGCCTCGCACGAGGTGCTGTCGGAAATCCGCGAGTTCGAGCGCTCCTCGACCGCGGCGCTCAACGCCTATCTGCAGCCGGTCGTCGCCTCCTACATCGCGCAAGCTCGAAAGCGCGCTCGCCAAAGAGAGCAAGGCGCGCATCCACATCGTGCAGTCGAACGGCGGCATCATGTCGACCGCGACCGCGCGCAAGCTGCCGGTGCGCACCGCGCTGTCGGGCCCGGCGGCCGGCGTCGTCGCGGGCGCGGCGCTCGCCAAGGCCGCCGGCTTCGACAACCTCATCACCTGCGATCTCGGCGGCACCTCGTTCGACGTCTCGGTGATCGCGAACGGCAAGACCGCGGTCGCGGCGCAGACCACGATCGATTTCGGCCTGGTGATCCGCACGCCGATGATCGAGATCACCACCATCGGCGCGGGCGGCGGCTCGATCGCCTGGGTCGATCGCGGCGGGCTGCTGCAGGTCGGGCCGGAAAGCGCCGGCTCGGTGCCGGGCCCGGCCTGCTACGGCCAGGGCAACACGCGGCCGACGCTGACCGACGCGCAGGTCGTGCTCGGCCGCATCAATGCGCAGCGCCCGCTCGGCGGCGAGCTGAAATCGCTCGACGTCGAGGCGGCGAAGCGCGCGATCGCCGAGCATGTCGGCAAGCCGCTCGGGCTCGCCGCCGACGACGCGGCCGCCGCGATCGTGCGCGTCGCCGACGCGCGCATGGCCGGCGCCATCCGCCTCGTCTCGATCGAGCGCGGGCACGATCCGCAGAAATTCGTCGCGATGCCGTTCGGCGGCGGCGGCGCGCTGCATGTCGGCGCGCTGATCCGCGAGATCGGGCTGAAGAGCGCGCTGGTGCCGCGCTTTCCCGGCATCACCTCGGCGCTCGGCTGCGTGCTCGCCGACCTGCGCCACGACATGGTGCAGACCGTCAACCTGATGCTCGACGGCCTCGACGCGGCCGCGCTCGAAGCGCGCATGGCGGCGGCCGGCCGCGAGGCGCAGCGCGCGTCATCGCGGCCGCGGGCATTCCGGTCGAGCGCATCGACGTGCTCTACGAGCTCGACATGCACTATCTCGGGCAGACCCACACCGTCGCGGTGCCGCTGCCGGTCGCGGCGGATGCGACGCGGCGTGAGCGAAGCGATCGTGCGCAAGGCGTTCGAGACGGCCTATTCGGCCTCGTTCAGCCGGCTGCTGCCGGGCCTTGCGGTCCGCATCGTGTCGCTGCGCGTCGCCGCGATCGGGCGGCGCCCGGCATTCGACTTCTCGGTGTTCGCGCCGGATGCCGTCGCACATCGCTCGACAGCGGCGAAGGCCGGATCGCGCCAGGTGTGGTTCGCCGGCGGCTGGCGCGAGACGGCGGTCTGGTCGCGGCTCGAGCTGCCGGCGGGCGCGACGATCGAAGGCCCGGCGATCCTCGAGCAGCCCGACGCCACCACGGTGATCGAGCCCGGCCTCGCGGCCGCGTCGACGCGCTCGGCAACGTGATCGTGGAGCGCGCATGAGCAAGCTGACGACGGCGCTGATCCTCGGCGATCTGCAGAACGACTTCCTCCATCCCGACGGCGCCTACGGCCGCGCCGGCCAGATCCGATCCGGCGATCGCGGCACTGCCGGCGCGGCTCGCGCCGCTGGTGCGCGCTCGCGCGCCACAGGGGCGTGCTGATCGTCGCGACCCTGTTCACGCTGGTGCCCGGGCGCGGCGGCGAGCCGATCATCTCGCCGCATCTGAAGGCGCTGCGGCCGTTCCTCAAGAAAGGCGATTTCGCGCCCGGCAGCTGGGGCCAGCAGCTGGTCGAGCCGCTCGCGCCCGCCGACGTCACGGTCGAGAAGATCGCCTATTCGGCGTTCCACGCCTCGCGGCTCGAATGGGTGCTGCGAAGTGCGGCATCGAGCAGCTCTATTGTCACCGGCATCGTCACCAATGGCGGCGTCGCCTCGACGGTGCGCGACGCGCATGTGCGCGAGTTCCACTGCACGCGTGATCGAGGACGGCTGCGCGGCGTTCGGCCGCCGGTGCACGAGGCGGCGATCGAAGGGCTGAAGCCGGTCGCCAAGATCGTCACGGTGGAACGTGCGCTCGCCGACCTCGGCGCGCTATGATCCGCGCATGATCGCCCGCGTCCTGCTCGCGCTCGGCCTCGCGCTGCTGTCGTCGCTCGCGCTCGCGCAGCCGATATTCCCGCCCGGTTCGCGCATCGGGCTTACGCCGCCGCCCGGCATGCGTCAAGGGCGAGACCTTCCAGGGATTTCGAGGATCCCGCCCGCGCGGTGACCATTGTGGTCAACGAGCTGTCGCTGCAAAGCTTCAGCGCCGTCGAACAGGATTTCTCCGAACAGAAAATGCGCGCCGGCGGCATGGAGACGATCGCGCGCGAGATCGTCGAAACGCCGGGCGGGCCGGCGCAGCTCGTCGCCGCGCGGGTCAGGCAACCCGGCGGCACCGTGCGCAAATGGGCGCTGCTGACCCGCACCGACGACATGACCGCCATCGTGCTGGTATCGATGCCGGAGACTGCGACGTCGGTTTATCCGGACGCGGTCATCCGCGCTGCCCTGGCCAGCACGTTCATCCGGCCGAAGCTTGCGAGCGACGAGATGCTGGCGGTCCTGCCGTTCCGTCTGGCCGATCTCGGCGGATTCCGCGTCCTGCGCACCGAGTGGCTCAACACCGCGGTCCTGACGCTCGGTCCGAAAGACACGTCGCTGCCGATCGAGCAACCCTATTTCCTGGTGGCGCGGCGTACATCCGAACTGCCGCCCGCGGCCGCGCGCGAGGACACCGCGCGGCGCATGCTCACGGTCTATCTGAACCGGGTGGACTTGCGCATCGTGACCGCGGAACAGGCGCGCATCGGCGGGGAACCGGGCCACGAAATCATCGCCGAGATGGACGACACGCGCACTTCGGATCCGCTGATGGTGGTGCAATGGGTGCAGTTCGGCCCACGCGGCCTCGTCCAGATGTACGGCATCGCCCGCAAGGACCAATGGGCCGAAGCGTTGCCGCGCATGCGCACGCTGCGCGACGGGTTCGCGCTGAAGTAAAGTTCCACCCGGCGTTCCTTAACGCGCCGTTTACGCTGGCCGCAACCACCTTTGACAATTGACATCTTTTTATACGACCTGCGCGTTAGCTCGCCCCGGAGGCAATTGTGCGCGAGCTGCGAGGTTTACTGGACGGGCGAACCACGCCCCGTTTCGTCTGGACGGCGACGCTCGCCGGCCTCTCGATCATGCTCGCGTTCTTTGTCGCGATCGGCTGGGACTTCTATCGCGGCACGCTGAGCAGCACCGAGCAGCAGGCGATGAATGTCGCGACGCTGGTCGAGCAGGCGGTCGCGCGCGACATCGAGCTGTACGACCTGTCGCTCCACGCGGTGCGCGACGGAATCCGCGATCCGGAGCTGATGGCGCAGTCGGCGCGTCTGCGTCACGTCGCGCTGTTCGACCGGTCCACGACCGCGCATGGTCTCGGCGCGCTGGTCGTGCTCGACCAGGACGGGACGATCGTTGCCGACTCGCTCAGCATGGAGCCGCGCGCCGGAAACTTCGCCGACCGCGAATATTTCAGGGCCCACAAGGATGCGGCGGCCGATATCGGGCTTTATATCAGCCGGCCGTTCCGCGCGCGCCTGCAGGGGAACATCTGGAGCATCTCGCTCAGCCGCCGCGTGACCCGCGAGGACGGCTCGTTCGGCGGCATCATCTCGGGCACCGTGAAGCTCGCCTACTTCCGCGACAACTTCGAGGCGGTCAATCTCGGCGCGCGCAGCACGATCACGCTGCTGCGCGACGACGGCATCATGCTGACCCAGAATACCGCGGACGACAGCCGCACCGGCGCCAACTGGCGCACCGCGGGCGTCTTCGAGCATCTCGCCGTGCAATCAACCGGCACGTTCTGGAGCGCGCGCTCGATGGACGGCACGCCGCGCGGCTACGCGTACCGTCGCGTCGGCACGCTCCCGCTCGTCGTGTCGGTCGGCGTGGCGCAGGCCGAGGTGCTCGGGCCGTTCTGGCAGAAGGCCGCCATCCTGGCCGCCGTCTTCGCCTTCATGGCGGTGAGCGTCGTCATGCTGGTGATGATGTTCGTGCGCGAGCTGAGCCATCGCGTGCGCTCCGAAAAGACCCAGGCGGCGCTGGCGCGCCAGGATGCGCTCACCGGCCTTGCGAACCGTCTCGGATTCGAAGAGGCGCTCTCGGCGGCATGGCGGCGCGGCGCGCGCACCGGCGAGCCGGTTTCGCTGCTGATGATCGACATGGATTACTTCAAGCTGCTGAACGACAGCCTCGGCCACCTCGAAGGCGACCGCATCCTGGTGGAAGTCGCGCGCATCCTGACCGGATCGGTCAGCCGGCCGTTCGACATCGCGGCACGTTACGGCGGCGAGGAACTCGCGGTGCTGCTGCCGCATACCCCGATGCAGGGCGCGCTTGCGATCGGACGGCTGGTGCGCCACGCGGTGGAGACGCTTGCCATTCCGCATCCCGGCAGTCCGCACCGCGTCGTGACGGTCAGCGTCGGCGCCGCGATGGTGCGTCCGGATGAGAAGGATGCGGCGACGCTCATCATGCTCGCCGACAGCGCGCTCTATGCGGCCAAGCGCAACGGCCGCAACCGGGTCGAGTGCGTCGAGGTGGCGGCGGCCGCTACGACCGCGCAGGTGTCCCGTCTGGAGAGCGCGCCGTCGATCCGGTGAACCGCCCGGCGATCCAGCCGATCAAGCCCACGAACGGTATCGGTGCGAGCGGCGCAAACACGAGAAGCGCGATGCCGGAGTCGGGATCGAGAAAAGCCGGGTATGGACCGAACCAGACCGGCATGCTGAGCAGGGCCTGAATAATGCCGATGCCTTGCCCGGCATCGCGGACGTTGGCAACCATCTCGGGAGCCAGCAAGAACAGCGGCACGTTGAGAAAAGACATCGCGATGGCGGATGCCCACATCGCAGACCGCGCCGATCCGGAGTCCGGCCACAGCCGGGACATCACGTACAGGACGGCAAATCCCCAGTTCATGACCGCGAATTCAAGCGGGAGCTGAAAAATGAATGTCGAAAATCGATATCCGTATGGTCCGGCCTGCAACAGGCCGGATTTGTAGACGAGATAGATGAGTATGGCGACTGCGCTTGGGCCGATGGAAACCGTCAGCAACGCAATCATCGGAACCTGAGTCCAGGCGAGCGACCGATCGTTCGCCGGGACCGCCTGTCGTCCCTTGTAGTATGCGAGCAGCATCGCCAGCAGCATCACGGCGAGGACCGCGTGTTTCAACCAGTCGGACAGCAGAGGCATGGGTCACACCTGGCGTGAGCGGGATCGCCCCGGTCGGGCGCGCCCCTCGCAGGCGGCTGCTCCCGGAATTCATTAGTGGTCGCTTCGCCACGCGAGGTTCAACCAGCCGGCAGTCCCGGACTGCTCGGCTCTGACTCCGTCATCCTGAGGCGCGAGCGAAGCGAGCCTCGAAGGATGATCGGGCACGAGCCGGGCCGTCGCCCTTCGAGGGCCGCTTCGCGGCCTCCTCAGGGTGACGGTGAAAGCCGGCCACCGGCCGCAAGCCGCTCTACACCTCGCGCCGCGCGGCGTCTCTCACCAGCGCGACGAATTGCTTCACGATTTCCGACGGATCTCCGCGGCGCGATGCCAGGCTTAGCCTTGCCATCGGCGGTGCGGCGCCTTTGACGCGACGATAGGTGACGCCCTGGATATTCATGCGCTGGAGCGACGCCGGAACGAATGTGATGCCGAGCCCGGCCGCAACGAGGCTCAATGTAGAACCGATGCGCGGTCCCTGCTGGGTCGATGCGCCGAGATTGCCGACGTTGGGATTGAAGCCCGCCGCGTGGCAGGCCGCGATGATCGTGTCATACATGCCTGTGCCGGGCGGGCCGTACAGGATGAAGGTCTCGGCGGCGAGCCGCTTGAGCGGGATCGGGGCGTCCTTCGGCCCGCTCGCCAGATGGTGTGCGCTCGGCAGCGCCGTTACCATCGGCTCGTCGAGCACCGGCTGGATGAGAAGCCCTTCCGAGCCGGCGGGTGCGGTGCGGATGAAGGCCGCATCCATCCGCTCGTCGCGCAGCCCCTGCAGCAGCTCGTTGCTGAGCGACTCCTCCAATGTCAGCGACACCTTCGGACGGGCTTCGCTGAACGCGCGGATGACGCGTGCGACAAGCGGATGGAACGAGGATGTCGACGTGACCCCGATGCATATGCGTCCCTGCTCGCCACGCGCGGTACGCCGGGTGGATTCGATCGCCCGATCGAGCTGCGCAAGCGTCGCACGCGCATCGTCGAGAAATGTCGCGCCTGCGTCCGTCAGCTCGACGCCGCGTGCCTTGCGGCGAAAGAGCTGTACGTCGAGTTCGCGCTCGATGGCCTTGATCTGCTGGCTCAGCGGCGGTTGCTGCATGCCGAGGCGTTCGGCCGCGCGCGTGATGTGCTCTTCTTCCGCGACAGCAATGAAGTACCGCAGCTGCCGTATGTCCATCTGCCATATCCAACGCATATGAATTTTGGGTGATCCATATTATGGCTCAACCCATGCACAAGCGCTATGCCGGCACCGACATAGAGGAGATCGCCGATGCTGAGCCGTCGAGAGTTGCTGGGCGCCACCTGCGCGACCGCCGCCGCGTTGGTCGCGCCGCGCCTGGCCCGCGCGGAGACCTATCCCGCCAAGGCGGTCCGGGTCATCGTGCCGTTCGCCGCAGGAGGCCCGAACGATCTCGCGGCCCGGCTGATCGCGCAGGGTCTCTCGGACCGGCTCGGCAAACAGTTCTATGTCGAGAACATCGGCGGCGCCGGCGGCAATGTGGGGACGGGACAGGCCTCCCGTGCGGCCCCCGACGGCTACACGATCATCGCGGTCGCGCCGAGCTACTCCGCCAACCCGGCATTGTTCGACAGCGTCCCGTATGACCCCGTGAGCAGCTTCGATGCCGTCACCGTCGCGGCGACTGCGCCCACCGTTCTGACGGTGCACCCCTCCGTTCCGGCGACGACGGTCGCCGAGCTGATCTCGGCCATCAAGGCCACCCCGGGCAAATACAGCTACGCGTCACCGGGAACCGGCACGCCGCCCCATCTCCTCGGCGAGCTGTTTCGGCTCACGTTGCAGCTCGATATGGTCCACGTCCCGTTTTCCAGCGGCGGCCAGGCGATCGGATCGACGCTCGCAGGCCATACGCCGATCTCGTTTGGCGCCCTGCCGCCGGCCGTGCAACACGTCAAGGACGGCAAGCTGCGCGCGCTTGCCATCACGTCGAACGCACCGGCGGACGCGCTTGCGGGTGTCCCGACCATCGCGCAGGCCGGCTATCCCGACTTCGCAGCCGACATCTGGACCGCGGTGCTTGTGCCTGCCGGCACGTCGAAGGAGATTGTCGCGCTGCTCCAGCGCGAGATTGCGAGACTGTTGACCTTGCCGGATATCAGGGAGCGCATGGCGGCGCTGGGTTATCAGCCGGTGGGCAACACCTCCGACGAATGTGCCAGGCACATCGCAGCGGAAGCGACCCGCTGGGCGAAGGTGATCCGCGAGGCCGGCATCAAGGTCCGATGATCATGCAAGCCACGGTGCGTTCGCAGGTTTCCGTCCACTACGCGCGCCGTGACCTGATCGCAGCCATCCGCGACGGTCTTGCCAGCGTGGGCAAGACCGAAAGCACGGTCACGGCCGAAGACCTCGCGCCCGTCGATGAATTCCACATCGGCGGCCGCGTCACCAGCGCGGAGCTGGCGCAGCGGCTTGCCCTCACTCCCGAGGATCGGGTGCTCGACATCGGCTGCGGCCTCGGCGGACCCGCGCGACACATCGCTGCGCACTACGGCTGCGGCGTCACGGGCATCGACCTTACTCCCGACTATGTCGACGCCGGCAATGTGCTGTCCGGATGGCTCCGTCTCGGCGACCGCGTGGCGTTGCAGCAAGGCGACGCCCTCGCGCTTCCTTTTCCGGACGGATCTTTCACCGCCGCATACATGTTGCATGTCGGGATGAACATTCCCGACAAACCCGCGCTGTTCCTCGAGGCCGCGCGCGTGCTCGGCGCGAGCGGGCGCTTCGGGGTGTTCGACGTGATGCGCACGGGTGACGGCGAGCTTGCCTATCCGCTGCCGTGGGCGAGCACGGCCGAAACCAACGCCATCGCGTCCGCGGAAACGTACCGTGACGCACTCTGCGCGGCGGGGTTCGAGATCGTGTCGGAGCGCGAACGCCGCGATGCCGCGCTCGACTACTTCGCGCGCCAGCGGGCGAAGGTGACCGCGGCGCCGGCAGCGCTCGGTGTCCACACGCTCATGGGTGAGCGGCGGCCCGAGATGGTTCGCAACATGAGCGAAGCCATCGCAGCCGGCCGGATCGCGCCGGTGGAGATTATTGCCCGACGGAGGTGAGGATCGCGTCGGGTCCTCCCGCTCCCACAATGACAGATGCGATTCAGAGACTTCGAGGCCCGGGCCGCCGCCACTGCCGGTGAAATGGCTGAGGTGTTTTGCCGAAGAGCCGGCCGCTCTGACGCCGTCATCCTGAGGCGCGAGCGAAGCGAGCCTCGAAGGATGATCGGGCACGAGCCGGGCCGTCGCCCCCGGATCAAGTCCGGGGCAGGCCCTTCGAGGGCCGCTTCGCGGCCTCCTCAGGGTGACGGTGAAAGAGTGACTCCGATTGAAACGATCTCGCTCTAAGTGACCCCCAAAACAAAAACCCCGGCCGGAGCCGGGGTTCTCGTCACGCTGCGCGTCAGGTTCTTGCGCGTCAGCTTACTGCTGCGTCGTCGCGGGCGGCGCCTGGTCCTGCTGCTGCGCGGGCAGCTGGAGTTGCGTCTGCGTGTTGCCGATCGGAGCCGAGGCGACTTCCTTGGTGCACACGTCCTTGAACACCACCAGACCGTCCTGCGTGTATTCCTTGGTCAGGCAGGTGCAGCGCGGGGCCGGCGCGGCGAGCGTCGGAGCGACCGCGTAGCTCGTCGCGATAACCGGCGCACCGTAGATCACCGGGCGCGGCCAACGCACGTGGACGCGGCAGTGGTGATGCCAGCGATGGCACCAGTTGGGGCGGAAGTGCGGGCGGTGATGCGCCGATGCGGATGCGATGACCGATGTGGCGGTGACCGATATGGACGCGGCCGATACCGATGTGGCCACGCGGCTGCGCGGCCGAGATGGACGCGGCCGCCGCCCATGCGGGCCATTCCCATGCCGCCGCCGCCGCCGCCGCTGCGGTGGAAGCCGCCGCCGCCGAAGCCACGGGCATCGGCCGAGTCGGTGGTGCTGATGAGGGTCGCGGTGCCGAGCGTGGCGACGGCCGCCAAAGCGAGCGCTGCGTTGCGGATCTTGCTGAACATGTCTCTCTCCTGGATTGTTTGACTGGGTGGATCAGTCGTTCGGCTATTGGTCGCCTGCCGACCGCCGAGTCGGTTCACGGTCGGTTGAGACTTTTGGCGTTTAATTTCCGGCAGTTGGCGTTCATCCGGCCGTTCATCCGCCGGTTTTCGCGGACGCGCGGCACGTTCGAATGCGCGAATGTTGCCGCGAAACCACGGCGCACAAGACCGTCGCGCGTGAGCCGCGATGCGCATCTTGATCGCGCCTCGCGCGGTCACGCAGAAAAGAGTGCCGGGGATTCCTGTTGGGCTTTGGGGGAATTGTGTTGCGGCCTGGTTCGAAACTGATCGTGCGGCGGCACGTCGTGATCGCGGCGGGCCATCGCGGCGCTGCTGGCGAGCGCGGCGCCGGCCGCCGCCTATGAGCCCGGCTGGGGCTTCTGGCAGCGGCCGCCCGCGCAGCCGGTCGTCGAGCCGCCGAAGGTGCAGGACGATCAACCGCGCGGCACGGCGCGCCGCGAAGCAGAAGGAACTGTCGCAGCGAGGTCCGCAAGGAGGGCGAGAAGCTTCCGCCCGGCCCGCTGCACATCGTCATCTCGATCAAGAAGCAGCAGCTGACCTTGTACGCCGGCGGCGTGCCGGTCGCGCATTCGCCGGTCTCGACCGGCGTGCCCGGCCATCCGACGCCGCAGGGCGTGTTCTCCATCCTGGAGAAGCGCATCTATCACGAGTCGAATCTCTACAGCAGCGCGCCGATGCCCTACATGCAGCGCATCACCTGGTCGGGCGTCGCGATGCATCAGGGCGTCGTGCCCGGGACGTCCGGCCTCGCACGGCTGCATCCGCCTGCCCGCCGCGTTCGCCAAGCGCATGTGGGGCCTCACCAAGGTCGGCGCGCGCGTCATCATCGCGCAGGACGAGGTCGCGCTTGCGGAGATCTCGAGCCGCCGCCTGTTCACCGCGCTGCCGCAGGCCATCGCCGAGGCGCCGCGCGAAGCGCTGCCCGCGAAGGTGCGCTTCGCCACGACCGCGCGTGGTCTCGCGACGCGCCGCTGAAAGGCTCGATCGACGCGAACGAGGCGCGAGGACGCGCGCATCGAGCGCCTGATCGATCAGGCGGTGCAGGCCGGCCGCGCCGAGCCGGCGCAGCCGGACGATGCCAGCCGAGCACGCCTTCGACAAGGCGAACGCGGCCGGCACCGCGAAAGACCCGATGCTGCGGCCGGGCCCGATCTCGGTCTACGTCAGCCGCAAGCTCGGCAAGCTGTTCGTGCGCAAGGGCTTCGGCGAGGTGTTCGAGGCGCCGGTCACGATCGACGCGGCCCGACCAGCCGCTCGGCACGCATGTGTTCACCGCGCTGGAGGCGCGCGCGGACGGCACGATGCGCTGGAACGTCGCCTCGCTGCCGACCGACCGCGTGGTCAAGCCGGGCAAGTACCTGATGACGCACACCGCGCGCGGCGAGAAGCTGCGCAAGGAGCTGGCCGCCCCGACCCACGAGCTGCAGCCGCCCGGCGATCCGAACGCCGCGCTCGAGCGCGTCACGTTCTCCGACGAGGTGCTCGCGCGCATCGCGCCGCTGATGACGCCGGGCGCGACGCTGATCATCTCCGATCTCGGGCAGAGCTTCGAGACCGGCAAGGGCACCGATTTCATCGTGCTGACGCGCTAAAGCGGCGGCGGCGCGGTCCCAAATGCTGCAAAAATGGATGATGTCGCGATGACCGACAGAGCAGAAGTCTCACGCGCAAGGTATTGATTCGGCTGCGATATCCGTCGCCTCGCAGGCACGACGCACTCTGTCGGCACAGAGTCATTTTGACAGTATCGATTTACCGCCGGAGCCGCTCCAGCTCGGGGAACGGCTCGTAGGCGGCACCGCGGCATTCCTCGCGCGCGACGCCCCATCTGGTCGAGCTTGCCGGCGAGGAAGATCGCCAGATGCTCGCGCGGCCCGGTATAGGCGCCGGTCGGCCCCTTCGCGTCGAAGCGCACGCACACGACATAGCGCTCGGTCGAGCCGACGCTCTTCACCGCCGGCTGGGTGATGCCGGCGCCGCGGATGCCGCTCGGATCGTTGAGGAAGCTGCGCTGATAGGCGAGGATCTCGGCGCGGTAGTTGTCCGGAAACCTGTTGACCGCGGCGCCGCCCGCGGTCTCCGGCCCGCTCAAGCCGGACCCGCCCGCGCAGCCGGCGAGCGCCAGCAATGCCACCATCCCGATCCATCGCATGGCGCAAGGGTGCCATGAGCCGCGCCCCGCAATGGAAGCGGTTGGCGCCGCGCGCCGGAATGATTACCTCTGGTCGTATGGTCGCCCTCTCGGTCCTCGATCTCTCGCCCGTCACCACCGCGACGCCGCCGTCGGCCGCGCTGCGCAACAGCCTCGATCTCGCGCGGCTGATCGACCGGCTCGGCTACACCCGGCTGTGGCTCGCCGAGCATCACAACCTCGCGAACATCGCGAGCTCCGCGCCCGACATCATGATCGGACAGGTCGCGGCGATCACGCAGCAACATCCGCGTCGGCTCGGGCGGCGTGATGCTGCCGAACCACGCGCCCTTGATGGTGATGGAGCGCTTCAAGGTGCTGGAGGCGCTGTTTCCCGGGCGCATCGATCTCGGGCTCGGCCGCGCGCCCGGCACCGACCAGATCACCTCGCTGGCGCTGCGCCGGCGCCAGAACACCGAGGGCGAGCAGGACGATTTCCTCGACCGCTTCCAGGAGATGATGCTGTTCGAGAGCAAGGGCTTTCCGGCAAACCATCCGTTCGCGAAAGTCGCCGCGATGCCGACCGACGTGCCGCTGCCGCCGATCTGGCTGCTCGGCTCGAGCGGCTATTCGGCGCGAGCTCGCCGCGCATGTCGGCGCGGGGTTTTCGTTCGCGCATCACTTCTCGGATTTCCCGCCCGAGATCCCGATGCTGAACTACCGCAATCAGTTCAAGCCGTCGGCGGCGCGGCAGACGCCGTACGCCATCCTCGGCGTCGCGGCGATCTGCGCCGAGACCGAGGCCGCGGCCGACAGGCTGGCGATGAGCGCGGACCTGCATTTCGCGCGCCGCGCCAGCGGCGAATACGGGCCGCTCGCCTCGCCCGAGGAGGCCGCCGCCTATCCGTACACGCCGATCGACCGCCAGCGCATCGAGCAGAACCGCAAGCGGCTGATCGTCGGCTCGCCCGCGCAGGTGCACGACGCGCATCGCGGCGCTCGCCGAGACCACCAAGGCCGACGAGGTGATGATCACCACGATGGTGTTCGACCACGCGGCGCGCAAGCGCTCGTATGAATTGCTGGCGGAGGCATTCGGGTTGCGGGCGCGCAACGGGTGCGCGGCGCGGTAAGCGCGCGCTCCGTCAGTAGCCCGGCCATCCCCATTTACCAATCGTTAGCCAAATTCGTATGCTGTGGCCGGAGGCGGAAATGCGCGGCCGGGCAAGGCTTTCGCGGAACCTCGCGGCGCCTTCATGCTGCCCTAACTGCACCGCATAGCTGCGCGTCTCCGGGGACTCGGGAGTGGAAGACCCATGATTTTGCGTACGGTTTTGGCGCTTGGGCGCGCTCGCCGCGCTGTGCGGCGCTCGCCGCCGCGCAGGGCTATCCGACCTTCGGCCAGCAGGCCTATCCGCCGCCCTACCGCCCGCTGCCGCCGGCCGCGGTTCCGGACGACGACGATGACGACATTCCGCCGCACCAGCGCGCCGCGCCCGGCAACTATCCCCCGCCCCCCGGCAACTATCGCGGCCCGTTCGCGCGCGAGCCGCAATATCAGGCGCCGCCCCCGGTCTACAGCGACCGCGGCCCGCCGCAGCAGCCGCCCTATTACGGTCCGCCGCGCAACACCGGCCCGGTCGGCGGCGGCCAGCCCGAATCCTACGGCCGCGCGCCCCGGCTATCCGGACCAGGCCAGCCGCCTATCCGCCGCAGCCGCCGTATCCGCAGCCGCAATACCAGCAGCCTTATCCGCAGGGCCAGCAGGCCTATCCGCCGGCCTATCAGGGCCAGCAGCCGGTCGAGCAGTATCAGCAGGGTCCGGCGCAAGGCGCGCCGATCCCGCTCGCGCCGGTCGGCCCGCGCGACGTGACCGGCTCGGTGCGGCCGAACTCGGTCGCGACCCTGCCGCCGGAAGATCAGCCCGAGACCGGCAAGTATGAGCTGCCGGCGCAGTTCAAGCGCCAGATCGTGCAGTTCCAGTCGAACGAGCCGGCCGGCACGCTCGTGATCGATACCGGCGAACACGTATCCTCTATCTCGTGCTCGGCAACGGGCAGGCGATGCGCTACGGCATCGGCGTCGGCCGCGAAGGCTTCACCTGGGCGGGCGCCGAGCGCGTCTCGCGCATGGCCGAGTGGCCGGACTGGCATCCGCCGGCCGAGATGATCGAGCGCCAGCCCTATCTGCCGCGCTTCATGGCCGGCGGCGAAGGCAATCCGCTCGGCGCGCGCGCGCTCTATCTCGGCAAGACGCTCTATCGCATCCACGGCACCAACCAGCCCTCGACCATCGGCAAGTACGTGTCGTCGGGCTGCATCCGGCTGACCAACGACGACATCCAGGATCTCTACAGCCGCGTGCAGGTCGGCACCCGCGTCGTGGTGCTGCCGGGCTCAGCCGCCGGCGCAGGCCTCGAACGAGCCCCCGCCGCAGCAGCAGCCGGTGCAGCGGCGCTAACGACGGACCTCATTCTGAGGCGCGAGCGCGCGGCGCAATAGCACCGGCCTCATCCTGAGGTGCGAGCGCGCAGCGCGAGCCTCGAAGGATGGCCACAGACGATGAATGGAAACGCCCGGCGAAAGCCGGGCGTTTTTTTTCGACGCGCTACGACAACACCGCTCGTTATTTCGGCGCAGTTGAACGCACTGCGAAGATAGTCAGCGATGTAAATGAGATGCCCGGCGCAAGCCGAACGCCTGCCTGAGCCCACCACCGCGCATGATCGATGATGTCGCGGTGGAGTGCGTTCACTGCGCTTCACGCCCCGACGCGGACCAATCCTGTGCGGCACGCCGTCGATTCCAAAGCGACCCACCGGCCGTTACAGTCCCCAACACGGCAAATCAGCCCGTGAGATCGGGCATGGCCGAACCAAGGCACTCATAGCTGACACACTGACGGAACAAGCCATCGTTCGCGCGCTCAAGGCCATGAGCGTGTTGAAGTCTGACGAAGCTCCAAAGATCGAGCCATTGTCGGACCAGGATCAAGGTCAGGCCTGCAAAGTCTACGCCGGTGGACGCGCGCTGCTGGTGCGATCAGCAGACAAAGAGGCCGGCGCCGCGGCCCATTTCTACGCAACGACCGCAGCCCGTCACGTGCCGGATTTCCGGCCCGAGGTCCTCGGACATGATGCCGCGCGCGGTATCCTGGTCGAGGAGTTGTTTGACGCTGACGAATGCAAATCCATGGCGCAAGACTTGCTGGAAGGGGGCGCCGGGTATTCGACACCCTTCGATGAGGGTCACAGGGTCGATCTCGAATTGGTCCTTTACTGGGTCGGGCTGAAAATCGGGAAAATTCACGCCGGGACAAGAGGCTTCGTGCAAGCCGGGGACGCCGCAAAGGCGCCGGCAACGCAAGCTGGGCCGCCCGACACATACTTGGCGGCGGCACGTGCTCATCCCCACCTGGCGCACCGCCTGCGCGGCATCGCCGAGACGAGTGCGCGCGTTGAGCCGGTCCTGCTGCATGGGTGCCTGTCGCCGGGCTCGGTTCTGTTCGGTAAAGATGCGCGATTCAATGCACTTGCCATCGCGGGTCCGGATCGAATCGCGTCCGGAGACCCGGCACTCGATCTCGCGCACATGATGGCGCATCTGTTTGTCGCTTCGGTCCATCAGATGAACAGTATTCTGGTGACGAGCGCCGGGGCCTTCCAGTCGGGCTACGCCAACGAGGTTCCCGACAAGCTATCGATCATGTTTCGCGCCGGCCCGCTCACTGTGGCCTACATGCTGGCTTTGCTCGAAGACGCGCAGACAAGCTCTTTCCTCAACGCCAAGGACAGAGACATCATTCTCGATTTTTCACAATGGTGGCTTGGGCGACGCGATTACACGCTGGGCCAGGTTCGATCCGCGCTATGGGACGCGGTCGACGCAGGCGGGATCAATTGGCGCGAAGAGTTTGAATCGCTGCCCCGTGCAGACGAATGAGACAACCTTGATGGTAGGCACGCAAGCGCCGGCCGGGCGCTTGCGTGCCCAAGCCCGCCCGACGACACTGCCGCCATGCCCTTCACCCCGCACGCCGCCGTCACGCTGGAAGCCTCCGACTGGCGGCCCGCACCGCTCCGCATCGGCGAACCTGTGCTCGCCGTCGGCGACGTGCACGGCTGCGACGCGCAGCTCGCGACCTTGCTGGACCGGTTCGCGGAGCTCGCCACAGACACCCCCGCGCGGCTGATCTTCCTCGGTGACCTGATCTGTCGCGGGCCATCGAGCCTTGCGGCGCTCAAGCTGTGGGCCTCGGACGAACTGGATGCGCGTTTCACCAGGGTGCATCGGCTGACCGGCAACCACGAACAGCTGCTGATGCTCGCGACCGGCGGCAGCGCTGTCGCGCACGCCGCGCGCGACAGGTGGATGACGATCGGCGGCGGCACGTTCATCGACGAACTGTGCCGCGCGACCGGACGGTCCGATGCGCCGCTCGCGCGCGAACTGCTGCGCGATGCGGCGGGCCCGGAGGTGGTCGCGCGGCTCGATGCGCTCGAGCACCACGTGCGCCTCGGCAATGCGATCTTCGTGCACGGCGGGATCGATCCGTCGCGCGATGTCGCCGCGGCGCTCGGCCTCCCGTTCGGCGAATTCGGCGGCAATCACTGGGCCTGGATCAACGCGCCGTTTCTCGCCTGGCGCGGCGGCTTTTCCGGCGCGCTCGTCATCCACGGGCACACGCCGCCGGAGCGGCATCGCGCGATGAGCGGCGCGGACGATCCGCACACTTTTCAGTATGATCGCCTGTGCCTCGACGGCGGCAGCGCGGTGACGGGCATCGTCGCGGGCGCGCAGTTCGAGGACGGGCGCTATCGCGTGTTCAAGGCAAACGGTGCCGCGCTCGCGGGATAGGGCTTCGCGTGTCTTGCAGAGAGGCCGCCATGATGTTGCAGCACCTCGCACACATGAAACAGCTGGCATTCGCGCCGCTCACCCTCCTCACCCTCGCCGCCTCCCCCGCCCGCGCGGCGGAGCGCATCCAGTTCGAGAGCGCGCATTACCAGGTCGGCCCGTTGCAGCAGCGGCTCGCGCGCGAGCGCGGCGAGACCCTTGCGCGCGCGCCGGCGGAGGTGATCGACGGCTACCTGACGAAGCCGGACGGCGCCGGGCCGTTCCCGGCGATCGTGCACCTGCACGGCTGCAGCGGCCTGGCCGATGCCTTCAAGGCCGGGACCGAGATGGGGATGTGGCCCGCGCGCCTCGCCGGCTGGGGTTATGTGGTGCTGACGGTCGACAGCTTCACCACGCGCGGCGTCCGCCAGGCCTGCACCGGCGATCCCGCGCCGCCGATGGCGGACAGCATCGGCGCGCTGGTCTTCCAGTCGCGGCGCGGCGACGCCGCCGGCGCGCTCGCCTGGCTGTCGCGGCAGCCCTTCGTCGATGCCCGCCGCATCGCGGTGATCGGCTTCTCGCAAGGCGCCATCACGACGCTGGCGGCGGTCGGCCGGCATGACGCCGCGCTGTTCGAGCACGAGGGCGACCGGACATTCAAGGCCGCGGTCGCGTTCTATCCCGCCTGCCCGGCGGACGGCACCATGACGGTGCCGACGCTGATCCTGGCCGGCGAACTGGATGACTGGACGCCCGTCACCACCTGCAGCGCCATGATGGCGGGCCGGACCGGCGCCGGCAGCCCGGTGCGGCTGATCATCTATCCCGGCGCATACCACGCCTTCGATGTCGTATCGCTCCAGCCGGGGCGCGTGTCTTTCGGCCATCACGTCGAATACAACGCGGTCGCGGCCGAACAGGCGAGCGACGAAGTGCGCCAGTTCCTGGCGCAACAGTTGGCAAAGTGAACCGGCATGACCTGCGCCCGGCGTATCGCATTGGCTCTCGCGGCGAACGTGTTCGCCGGCGCGGCTTGCGCCCACCGGACGAGCGTCTCATCAAACCCGGCCTCGCCGGCTTTTGCAGCGCAGTTTGCCGGCTGGCAGTTCCGGTTCGAGCCGGGCACCGGCGCGCGCCTAGTCCGGACAGCGACCTGTTCACATGGAAGTCGTATACGCGCGAGGGACATGCCCGGCTCGTCAACAGCACGAACCCGCAACATTCGGTCAGGCTGGCAACCGTTGCGCCGCGCCGCTGCATCAATGACAAGGCTGCGACGACAGCGGCGGACGCGAAGGCCATCGTCGCCGGCTCCGATCTCTCGCGGCGCATCGCGGCCGATCTGCGCAAGGGCAAGCTCAGCTATGCGGAGCTCAACCGCGCGTGCGTCCAGGAGTTCGAAGCCGCGCTCGGCGGCGGGCGCAAGCAGGCAATCCGCACCATCTTCTGGCGTTTCGCGCGTTACGACGCGCCGGGCAAGGAGGATGCGACGCGGGATCTGTGGAGCGTGTTCGTGCGCGACGGCGCCGTCTTCAAGCCGCGCTATCTCACATCGATCTTCGACCCGCACGACGTGCCGTCCGATCTCTACGAGGTGCTTGCGGTCGGCGACCTGACGGTCGTGCGCTACGTGGGCTTCGAGATGGAGGATACCCTGCTGATCCTTTCGTGGGAGAAGAGCGCACCGGTCATCGTTCACGACAGTGACGACGCTTTCCCATAAGCATCGCGCCGTGTTGCGGCCGGTCCCGATTGACCGCAATCGTGCCGCCTGCTCTAGGAGGGCGCGCCCGGAGGGAGCGGGCGCCGTGCGTGGAAAAGCCGTCGCGTTTCATTCTGTGGGGGCTGTTCACGCTGCTGGTGCCCGGCTTTCTGGCCGCGCTGCTGGTGGGTCCGCGCGCGCCGGACGACAAGCAAAGCTATTTCTGCGTGATGAACATCCGCACCGCGTCGGTGTTCGGCATCTCGCTGAATTGCGATTCCGCCCTGCATATCGCCTACGCGCGCGACCCGATGCGGATCCTGCAGCCCGGCAACCTGCGCCAGTCGCGTCCGATGATGGTGCTGCCGCCGTTCCTGCTGCGGCCGCTGTTTGCCGCATTCGACGACCTGCCCGCCCGCTTCGGTGCGCGCCCGGTCGACATGATGCCGGACAACTTCCAGCGCACCATGCCGGACCTGATCGAGCGCGGCTTCTCCGGTTTCCTCGCCTATGCGGCATTCAACCTGCTGCTGCTCGCGCTGTGCTACGCGCTCTATCTGCATCTGGTCGGCGGCGCGGCGTCCGCCGCCGGCGCGCTGCTGGTCGGATCGATCGGCCTGCTGCTGGTCGGCAACGATGTGGTGAAGGCGTTCTTCTGGTCGCCGCATACGCAGCTCTACAACATCCTGGTGCCGCTGATCGCCGTCTGGTCGATGACGGCGCCGGCCAGCGGCTGGCGGCGCGGCGCCCTCATCGGGCTCGCCAGCGGCGCCGGCGTGCTCGCCTATCCGCTGTTCCTGATCGTGCCGGCCTGCTACGCGCTGCGCGCCGCATGCGACGCCGTGCTGACGCGGCGTGCGGCGCCGCTTGCTGCCGCGGCCGGCGCGCTCGCCGCGGTGTTTCTCGCGCCGGTCGCCTGGTATCTGTTCGTGCGCTGGATTGTCGGCAGCTTCTATTCCGATACGCTGGCGTACGACCAGGGCATCTGGATCGTCGACAGCCTCCGGCGCGGCACGTTCTGGATCGATCTCGCGGCCCCGGCCGGCGACCTGTTGTTTTATCTCAAGCTGCAGCTGGTCGCGCTCGGCGTCATGGCGGTGCTGGCGCTGACGCTGTTCGTTCTTGCGCTTGCGCGGATCGACGTGCGCCGCACCGACGCCGCGCTGTGCGTGGCGGCGTTCGCGGTGTCGGCCATCACCTTCGCGTTCTATGCGCTCGCCGGGATCAATTACGCGCGCTGCGCCGCGGCCGCGATCCCGCCGCTGGTCGTCGCGTGCGGCGTGCTGGCGCGCGTCTCGGCCGAGGCGGCGCGGCCGTGGGCGGTGTGGGCGGCCGCGCTCGGCGCGCTCGCGACGATCGAGGTGCAGCTGATCCACACCGCCGTGAAGGCCGGGCCGTACAGCTGACCCGAGCGCGGCGATTGCCATCCCGGCGCGCCTCTCCGATAACACCACGATGAAGATCACCGACCTCGTCATCCATGTGCTGAAAAGCCCGCTCGCCGAGCCGTTCGCGTTCTCGCAAGGCTGGGTGCGGCAGCGCTCCGCGACCTTGGTCGAGGTGACGACCGATGCCGGTATCAGCGGCTGGGGCGAAGCCTTCGCGCAGGGGCTGGAGCCGCCGGAGATCGCCGCGACCGTGATCGACAAGGCGCTGCGGCCGCTGGTCACCGGCGCCGACCCGCTCGACATCGAGGTGCTGTGGCACCGGATGTATCACATGACGCGCGACTACGGCCGCAAGGGCTCGGTGGTGGCGGCGATCAGCGCGGTCGACATCGCGCTGTGGGACATCGCCGGCAAGGTCCACAACGCGCCGGTGCACCGCCTGCTCGGCGGCGCGTTCCGCACGCGCGTGCAGCCATACGCGACCGGCTTCTACCGCGTCAGCGGACAGGGCGAGGGCCCGCGGCTTGCCGAGGAAGCGCTGCGCCATCACGACGCCGGCTTCAGCCTGATGAAGGTGAAGCTCGGCTTCGGCGTCGACGACGACATCGCCTGCATGCGCGAGATCGCGCGCGCCGTTCAAGGCAAGCCGGTCCGCTTCATGGTCGACACCAATCACGCCTA
The DNA here is from genome assembly GCA_963839985.1 of uncultured Alphaproteobacteria bacterium. Classification (GTDB taxonomy): domain Bacteria; phylum Pseudomonadota; class Alphaproteobacteria; order Rhizobiales; family Xanthobacteraceae; genus PALSA-894. The sequence goes on from CAWIXG010000012.1 coordinate 55,885, forward strand.
CGGCCGCGCCGAGGCGCTGCGGCTCGGGCGCGCGCTCGAGGAGTACGACCTGCGCTGGTACGAGGAACCGGTCGTACCCGAGGATCTCGCCGGCTACGCCGAGATGCGCGCCAAACTCGCGATGCCGATCGCAGGCGGCGAGAACGAGCACACGCTGTTCGGCTTCCGCGACCTGCTCGCCGCCGGCGCGGTCGATATCGCGCAGCCCGACATCGGCTCATGCGGCGGCATCACGGCGGCGCGCCACATCATCGACATTGGCGCAGGCGCACGGCGTGCAGGTCAATCCGCACGTGTGGGGCTCGGCGATCGCGCAGGCCGCCTCGCTGCACGTGATCGCCGCGGTGCCGGTCGCGCACCACTCGCTCTATCCGCAGGAGCCGGTGCTCGAATACGACCGCTCGTCGCATCCGTTCCGCCGCGAGCTCGTGCAGGAACCGATCGAGGTGAGCGACGGATTCGTCGCGATCCCGACGCGGCCGGGGCTCGGCATCGAGGTCGACCGCGCGACGATCGCGCGCTACCGTGTATGACTCCTGGCGGAACGTGATCTTGTCGGAAAACCGGTGCCGCTTTTCGAGCGTGCGCTGGTCAGTGATTTAATCGCGTTGGATCAGGCTCTAGAACCCGGCGGTCGGGATCGGCAGCACGCGCCCTTCGATCGCGTTCCCGGTCTTGTCGGCGCCCTTGGCGCTGTCGTCGGCCCAGGCAAAGAACGCGGTGTCGCCGGTGGGGCCCGCCATCGCGGCGGCCGCGAGCCCGAAGCGGTTGCCGGTGCGCAGCGTGTTGACCTGCACCACCTTGCCGATCGCGCCGCTCGCCTGGAAAATCCGCGCCATCACGTCGGTACCGGCGGCCGGATTGGTCGTGCTCGCCTGCGTCCAGGCCAGCATGAAGCGCCCGCCGGAGAGCGGCACCACCACCGGCCAGGACGACTGGATGTTGGTCACGCCGGTGAGCGCGGGGATGCGGATGTTGGCGGAGGTGCCATTCGCCTCGAACAGGCTCGATTGCATGACCACGGTGTCGAAACCGGTCTCGCCGTCGAGCGCGCTGCGGTTATGCGCGACCACGAAGCGGCCGGTGGTGAGCGCGGCCATCGCCGCTTCGGTGATGTTGAGCGCGGTGGTGATCTCGGTGCCGACCGGCGCGGTCGCGTTGAACAGCTGCAGATGCACCAGCAGCGGTCCGGGCAGGCGCGCGCGCCATCCGATCACGACGTTGCCGTTGGTGAGCGAGGCGACCATCGGCACGCGGTGCAGGCCGGCTACGGTGTTGGCGCGAAACTCCGCTCCCACCTTGGCGCCGCCGGCATCGAAGCGTTGCGCGCGGATGCGCTCGTTGGGGCGCTTGTCGGCCCACACCACGATGAAGCCGCCGGCCGGCAGCCGCGCCAGCACAGGGCGCATCAGCGGCTCGACCTCCGCGGTTGACACCTGGCTTTCCGGGCCGGAGAGCGAGTCCTGATCGAAGGTGCGCAGCTTGAGCTGCGGCACACCGCCGGGCAGCGTCTCGATCCAGGCCGCGACGACGCCGAGATCGGTCTGCGCGACAGCGGGCAGGGCGCGCAACGTGCCGACCGGCCCGGACAGGTTGATGGTGAGCTCGGGCGAGCTCTTCGCGCCGTTCACGCCGAACAGCTGGCCCTTGATGTTGCGGCTCGCCTTGTCGGCCCAGATCGCGGCGAACTGCGTGCCGCCGAAGCCGGCGACGGCAGGCTGCTCCTGATCGCCCGCAGTCGCCGTGTTGATCAGGAATTCGTCCATCGATGCCCCCTGCGAAACGGATGTGTTGCCTCGCCTCACGCGGCGGGCGGACCGAGAATCTTTGCCGCGTCCCAGTCCTCGGGCCAGCCCGCATAGGTGCAGAACAGGCCATTGTCGCGGAAATAGGGCTCGGCCGCCTTGATGCGGTCAGTGAGCAGCATGGCCTCGGCGCGCGTACTTGGATCGGTCTTGAGCCGGCCGCGCACGATGTCGGCCACGATGTCGGCGGCGAGCCCGAAACCGTCGGCGGTGAACGGCAGGCTGCGGCGTGACAGCTCCGTCACGAACCACGGAAGCAGACCGGCATCGAGCGGCTGGCCTTTCGCCATGCGGCGGCACTGCTCGGTCCACAGCACGACACCGTCCGGGATCCAGGGAAACCAGTTGGCGACATTGCGCGCCCAGTCGTGCAGGCGGTCGAAGCGGTTGCCTTTGAGCAGCAGCACCGTGGCGACGGCCGCGCCAAGCGGAGCACGCAGCTTGTGGACCATCACCTGCTCGCCCTCCGCGAAGGCCCATTCGAGATTGGCGGTCGTTCCGTTGGCGTCGAGCTGGCGCGCCCCCGCGCCCGGATCGACCGCGCGCATTTGCTCCCAGGCCAACGCGACTTGACCGGTCGGACCGTCGTTCTGCGGGGACAGGTAGCTGGCAACGCGGATATAGGCGGCGCGCTCGTTCTCGCGCTCGACGTCGATCTCGAGCTGAAAAATCCGGCTCTCCTTGTCGGCCGGCAGCACGCAGCAAAAGCGCCGCTCCTCCTTGTCCATGATGGTCATGACGTGGCCGACGGGATCCGCAGCGGCGATGCGGAAGTGGACCTGCACCCGGTGCAGCTCCGAAGTCTTGTCCGCTTGCGCCGACGACAGGATCTGCACGCCGTCGTAACCGGTGGATTGGCGTGTCGACAGACCGGTGACCTTCAAGGTCCGGAGCCACGGAAAGGTGACCGCCTCGGAGCCGAGGATGTCGTGGAGCGGCCCGACGTGCAGCGTCGCGTCGGCAACGGACGGCAGCGGCGCCGCCGGGCGCGGCGGTCGGTAGCGCTGCGCAAACCAGGCGTCGGGGCTGGGCATGTCGCGTGCGGGAGGCTCGTCATCGCGCTCATGCGGCTCGTCGCCCAGGCCCTTCATGAACTCGTCGGCAATGCTGTCGAGGCTTTCCAATCCCCAATTCGTGCGGAAGCCACTGATGTCCAATTCTCTGCGGCCATCGGCGGCGGCCGCTTGCGCGATCGCGATCTCGGCGATCTCGATCGGTTGGTCGGCTTTGAACGAATCGACCGTGGAGCGCACCACCTGCACGACGCTCTCGTTGGCTGCTCTGATCAAGGCGTCGACGCGCCGGTTCATGTAGCCCGCGAGCTTGTCGACCTCGACCGCGTAGACGTCGCCCCTGCGGGTCAGCTTGATCGGCACTTCGTCGAGCACCGGATCGGGCTTGTTGCTCAGGCCGTCGAGCAGCGCCTGTCCGAACAGCGACAGGCCGCCGGCCTTGGGCGAGTAGGCGCGCAATCCGGCGGCGGTCGAATACAGCACGGCCTTTTCGAACAGCGGATTGGTCGCGCTCGCGGAATTTTCATTCAGGATCGCCGTGCCTTTCACCTCGGCGGCCTGCAGCTTGTCGATATCGTTGCGGCAGCCATCGAGCAGCAGCACGTGCGAGGCGACCCGCGGCAGGAATTCCAGGCAGTTGAGCAGATTGTACGTGCTGATCGCCTCGTTGAGCGGCTGGGTCGGTGGACGAAGGTAGTTTGCCGGCAGCAGCACCTGATGGTTCTTGCGCGGCTCCATGCCGTGCCCGCTGAAGAAGAACAGGCTGCGGCCCGTGGCGGTGGCCGGCAGGGCCCGCATGTCGGCGTACCAGTTCTCGATCGCCGCCACGCAATTGGCGAACGTCGCCTCGGGCGCGTGGTTGCAGGTCGCGGCGTCGCAGCCCTCCAATTCGTCCGCCGTGACGTTGCCGACGCCTTTGCGCAGCGGCGACATCAGCAGGCGCACGCGCGCGACCGGCCAGCCGTTCAGCGCGTACTTGCTGCCCAGCCAGGTGAAGAAGCGATAGGCCGTCAACGCCGACGCGCTGAGCTGCCCAAGCCCGTAGGTTTCCGGCGCCGGGGCGCTGCCGCCGGCGAGATGGTCGTAGCGGCTGACGCCGATGATCAGCGCATGGACGCCAGGCCCGCCGGACGAGCGCGTCTCATCGACCCAAAGTCCCGGCTCCTTGCGCGTCAGCGCCATGTCAGTGCCCCTGCGGCGGGAACGCCGACTTCAGCTTGTCGGCGAAGAGGCGGTAGAAGCTCGGCCGTTCGAGGTAGCCGCCATGGGCGGCGGCGACCGACATGCCGCTCCAGAACGACTGGTCGTCGATGCCGTCGGCGAAGATGCCCTTGGTGGTGAAGCTGATGATGTCGTTGGGGTCCCAGACGTTCCACCAGTGGCCGAGGTTGCCGCTGGCCAGCGGCGTACGTTTTTCGGTTTTCTTGGAGTATTCGCTCGAGCTGGCGAGGAACATGTTCAGCTCCTCGAAGAAGCCGACCTGGCTCGCGGTCGCGCACCAGAAGTCCACCTTGATCTTGCTTTTGACGGTGGGGAGAAAGGAGGCGATCGTGTCATAGGCGATCTGTCCGCCCATGCTGTGGGTCAACAGCACGATCGGCTCGCCGCCGCGCGCCTGCTTGTCCGCCTGGGCGGCCGCAAGCGCGTCGAGCAGCACCTGCGGGATCGGACCGGGCGCCGCCGCCGTGCCGCGCCGTGTCATGTAATAGAGGACGTCGCCGAGGAACAGGGTGACGAAGTCGTTGAGCATCGGCCGCAGCTCGCCGGCGAGCACGCTCACGGCGGCGCCCGGCGCACTCACCGCACGCGAGAGGCTCTCGGTGACGCGATCACGCATGTTCTTGAGAACATCGAGCGCGCCGGCGGCCGCGAGCGAAGACTGCCGCTCGACATCGTCGCGCACCGCTACGGCGACGATCTGCAGCTGTTCGTCGAGGTCTCTTGCCGCCGCCAGGCGGGCGCGGATCGCCGGATCGCGCGCCACGCGATCCGCCGCGATGCCGACGCGGGCGCGCTCCAGCGCCCCGGTCGCAACGGTCGGAACCGAGGCGGCAATCAGGTCGGCCAGCTCTGCATCGGCAAGCGCATCGAGGCGCGCGGTCTGGGCCGGCGCAGTGTCCTGGCCGCTGTTGAAGGACGAGGTCGGCGCGCTCGCATGCGGCACCTTTGCGACGATCGCGTCGATCAATTCGCTGCGCTCGATTGCGGCGCCCTGCCCCACCAGCAATGTGCGCGGGCGGGAAATGCCCGCCCACTTCGGCGGATCGCACAACTGGAACCAGTCGGCGGCACGGATCGAGACATTCTCCGGGTCCGGCGCGATCGCCGGCGCGACGATGCGCCGGAGATATTCGTGCACCGAGGCAAAATGGCCGGCATCGCGCGTGTTGACGCCGTGCATGTAGATGATCGGCATGGCTCCCCCAGGACGACGTCATCGCATGTAACCACCAGAGGCGGTATTGTTACAATGCAATAATCCGGATGCGGACCGCGATGTGCCGGTCCGGGCGACTCACCCGCCGCCCTCCCGCCCCGCGAACCACAGCTTCGGATCGGCCGCGCGCACGCGCGCTTCGGGCAGGCCGAGCTCGCGGCGCACGATGTTGGTGCCCTCGACCAGCGCGACGCATTTGTAGAACGCGATGCGCCGCGACAGGCCCTCGCGGCCGAAGCCGCAATCGGTGCTGATGACGAGCTGCTCCTTCGGGATGTATTCGAGCGCCTTGCGGATCAGCGCCGCGACGTGCTCGGCCGGCTCGACCACCGTGTTGCAATGGTTGACCACGCCGATGCCGATCTTCTTGTCGGTCTTGATGTGCTTGAACAGATGCAGGTCCTGCCCGTCCGAGCTCGCGCATTCGATCGTCAGCACGTCGCAGTTGAGCTGCAGCAGATGCGGCAGCGCACGCTCGTAGCTCGGCACCTTCCAGTGCACGCGCTGCTGGTTCGGATTGCCCCAGCAGGTATGCACCCAGATCTCGGCGTCGACGCCGGTGAGCTGGCGGTTGAACGCCTCGGTGAGAAACTCGAGATCGGCGTCGGTGCACTCCGGCTGCTGCGCGCGCATGTGGTGCGGCGGCTCCTCCACCTGGATCAGCGGGCAGCCGGCGGCCGCCATGTCGCGCAGCTCCGCGTTCATGATGTCGCAGAGATCGAGGATCATCGCCTTGTCGTCGTGATAGAATTCGTCCCACAGCATCGACGGCCAGCGCGGGCGCGCAGATCGCGCCGAACTTCACCGGCCGGTCGGTCATGCGCTGCGCCACCTGCCACAGCGCCGCGTATTCGAGCGGGCCGCGCGTGAGCTTCTCGCGCACCACGCCGGGCTGATAGGCCTCCTGCACCTCCCACAGGATTTTCCCCGGCCGCAGGCCGTGGCGCGACATCCAGCCGCGCGAGGTGTCGCGATGGCCCTTGACGCCGCCGAGCCGCTCGATCGGATAGAAGAACCACGACTTGCCGCCGACGGTCAGATCGAAGCGGCTGTCGCCGTCGGTCACGATGTCGAGCCCGGCGGCTTCCTGTTCGGCGATGATGCTGGCGACCGCGTCGAGATACTGCTCGCGGAACAGGCGAATCGCCGAGCGCGGACTTGAACGCGCGGCCGTCGAGGCTGCGGTCGAACCAGAGCGGCCGCGGATAGGAGCCGGTGGTGGTGGTCGGCAGAATCATGTCGCGCGTGACGGTGAGCACCGCGGCCTCCCTGATGTTTTTGGCGCTGATTATTGACGGTAGTTGTAGGCCTTGTTCCAGTCGTCGGTCCACGGCTTGAAGATCGCCTCGATCTCGGCGTCGTCCGGATACCAGGTCTTGATCGCGCTGGCGTCGACGCCCTGCGGCATCGGCGCGTTGCGTCAGCGACGAGAACGAGCCGAGCTCGACCATCAGCGCCTGGCCCTCGCGCGACAGCGCCCAGTCCATGAACAGCTTCGCGGCGTTCGGATTGCGCCCGCCCTTGGCGAGGCCGGCGCAGAACACCGTTACCGGCACGCCCTCGGGCGCGAAGAACCATTTGAGCGGCGCGCCCTGCGCGGCGAGCGGAATGGCCAGGTTGGTGACCAGCGGCGCGATGCCCGATCTCGCCGCGGATCATGGCGTCGACCATCTGCGCCTGGCTCGGAAACAGCTGCGGCTTCAGCGCCGCCTGTTTCGCCCAGTAGTCCTCGCCCAGCACCTTGCGCTCGAACATCGCGCGGTTGAACGGCCCGCCGCCGGCCGCGACCACGGTCTGCCCGAGGCGATGCTTGCCGAATTCGGGCTTGACCAGATCGGCCCATGACTTCGGCGGGTCGGTCACCAGCGCGGAGTTGTAGGTGATGGTCCAGGCGTTGCCGGAGCGCGGCCACAGCCGGTCGCCGGTGCGCGCGACGCTCCGGATAGTCGGCGGCGTTCGGCGGCGCATAGGGCGCGAACAGCTCGATCATGCCGCGCGCCTGCACCCGATCCGAAATGTCGATGACGTCGGCGATCAGCCGGTTGGCCGCGGCCTCGGTCTTGATGCGCGTGATCAGCGAGCCGGTCGGCGCGCGCACGATCTCGAGCGCGATGCCGAAGCGCTCGGCGAAGCGCTTGGCGACCGCCTGCTCGGTGTCGAGGAAGTTCGCCGTGTAGAGGACGAGCTTGCCTTCCTTCTTGGCGGCGGCGAGCAGGTCGGCCGACGGCACGAAGGCCGGCTCGGCGGCGTGGGCGGCTGCGGCGGATGCGAGGAAAGCCGCGGCGCGGATCGCCGCGCGGAACCTGCGTCGCATGAACGCCTCCCGGTTTTGCCGGACAGCATCCGCCTTATTGTGCCGGAGGGGAAGTGGACCCGATCGGCCGCTCCGGCGTTAACCGCGCGATGTCGTCACGCGAGCATGAGCAGACGATCGACGCGCTGAAGCCGCCGAGGCGCGCGCGGCCGGCCATCGCCATCCTGGCCCTCAACGCCGGCACCGAGGCCTGCGACCTGCTCACCAGCTACGGCGTGCTGGCAGAGTCCGGCGTCGCGGACGTGACGGTCGTTGCGGAGCGGAGCGATCCGATCCACCTCTATCCGGCGCGGCTCGCGGTCGAACCGCAGGCGACGCGGGAGCGGTTCGATCCGTCGTATCCGGCGGGCGCCGATTATATCGTGGTTCCCGCGATGGCGCCGCACGACGATCCGGGCGCCATCGCCTTCATCAAGGCGCAGCACGCCAAAGGCGCGACGATCGTTGCGGTCTGCGACGGTGCGCTGACGCTTGCCGCCGCAGGGCTGCTCGATGGCCGCCGCGCCACCGGCCACTGGTATTCGGTCGCCGTGCTGCGCGCCGCGCATCCGACGATGCAATGGGTGCGCGACCGGCGCTACGTGGCCGATCGCGGCGTCGCGACCTCGACCGGCATCACGGCCTCTCTCCCGCTGATGATCGCCCTGGTGGAGGCGATCGGCGGCCGCGGCGCCGCGCAGGCGCTCGCGATGCGGCTCGGCATCGCGGGCTGGGACGCGGGCCACGACAGCGCGGCTTTCCGCCTCGGCGTCGCGCATCGCATCACGTATTTGCGCAACAGGCTCGCGGTCTGGCGCCACGGCGCGGTGGCGATCACGCTCGACGATGATGTCGACGAGATCGCGCTCGGCCTGATGGCGGACGCGCATGCGCGCACCGAGCTCGGCGAGGTGATCACCGTCGGGCCCGGGCTGGTGCGCAGCCGCCGCGGGCTGCATCTGCGGCCACAGGCACCGGCTGCAGCCGCAGACCTCGTGCTGCGGCCGGAGCGTGATGCGCCGGCCTTGACGATTGCGCGCGAGCTCGCGCGGATCGCGGCGCGGCACGGCGCAGCGACCGCCGCGTTGGTGGCGCTGGTGATGGAGTATCCGTGGTCCGGGCTGGGCGACGGCGACCGTCCGCGCAACGCAACCGGTCAATAATTCGCGATGTCGTCCACCGCGTGGCCGCGCTTGGGGACCAGGACGGTGCGCTCGAAGCTCATGAACACGGTGCCGTCGGCCTTGCTTGCCGGTGGTGCGCACGGTGACGATGCCCTGCGTCGGGCGCTTGGCCGACTCGCGCTTGGCCAGCACTTCGGATCTCGGCGTAGATCGTGTCGCCGATGAACACCGGCGCCGTCAGCCGGATGTCGTTCCAGCCGAGATTGCCGATCGCCTTCTGGCTGATGTCGGACACGCTCATGCCGACCACGATCGAGAGCGTCAGGCAAGAGTTGACCAGCGGCCGCCCGAATTCGGATTTCTCCGCGTAGGCGAAATCGAAATGCAGCGGGTGCTGGTTCATGGTCAGCAGCGTGAACCAGGTATTGTCGGCCTCGCTGATGGTGCGGCCGGGGCGGTGCTCGTAGATCTCGCCGACCGCGAACTCCTCGTAGTAGCGGCCGTAGCTCTCGCGCAGCCGGTTCGCGCCGACGGGTTTGGCGATTGCAACCATGATGCTCTCCGTTCAGGCGGCGTCGGGCTTGTCGCGCGCGCCGATGAGATCGTTGTCGGTGTCGCCGAGCGCCGGCGCATCGAGCCGCGGCGCGGGCGGCTCGTCATGAAACCGGATGACCGGCGCGATGATGGCGGCGGCCGAGCTCGTCGCGCAGGATCATGCCGCGCGCCGCCACGTTCTCGTCCTCGAACGCCTCGGGCAGCGTGTTCACCGGCCCGAAGCAGACGTCGAGCCGCGAGAGGAATGCGAGCGCCTCGCCGGCCGACATGCGTGCCGAAGGTCTCGCCGAGGAATTCGATCACCGGCTGCTGGTGCGGACCAGGCCCGCGCAGGCAGAGCGGGATGAGGTCGCGCGCGGTCGAGCGCGTTCAACAGATTGCGCACGAACTTCTCCTCCTGCCCGCCGAGCACGATGTGGCGGCCGTCGCGCGTCTCGTAGATCTGGTAGAACGCCGCGCCGCCGGTCGAGCGCTCGTGCTTGGCGACCGGCTGGCGGTTCTCCGCCATCACCGGGGCCGACGATGTTGGCGCTGGCCGCGAGCAACGCGTCATGCATCGCGATGTCGATGCAGTCGCCGCGGCCGGTCGTCTCGCGGCGGAACAGCGCCATCAGCACGGCGGCGAGCCCCTGCAGCGCGCTCAACTGATCGGCGATCGGAATGGCCGGGATCACCGGCTTGCCGTCGTTGCCGAGCGTCATGCTGAGCGTGCCGCTCATCGCCTCGAGCGCGAGGTCGTGCGCCGGACGGTGACGATAGGCGCCCTGATGCCCGAACGCGCTGATCGAGCAGTAGACGAGGCGCGGATTGCGCGCGCTCAACGCGTCGTAGCGAGAGACCGAGACGGTCGGCGACGCCGGGACGGAAGGTCTCGACGAACACGTCGGCGCTGTCGCACAGCGTCGAGCAGCCGCTCGCGCTGCGCCGCATCCTTGAGGTCGAGCACGACGCTCTTCTTGCCGCGATTGAAGTTGCGGAAGAACACGGTGGCCGGACCGTCGGACGAGCCCGATGTGGCGGCCGGGATCGCCTTCGCCCGGCGGCTCGATCTTGATCACCTCGGCGCCGTGGTCGGCGAGCGTCATCGTCAGATACGGCCCCGGCAGGAACGACGACAGATCGACGACGCGCAGGCCGGCGAGCTTCATGCCGCGCTCACGCGCCGCCGCGCGCTGCGGCGCACCGAGCACCGCCTCGTTGTCGGCGCCGAGCGCGGGCGCTGCGGCCTGCTCGCGGGCGCTCGCCGTCGATCTTGAGCGGATTGCCGAGCACGCGAAAATCCGGCCGGTCCGCGGTCGGCACCGTGCGCACCATGCCGGTCGCGCGCGGAAACCGGCATCGAGCGCCTCGTCCATCTCGTAGACCGGCGAGACCGGCAGCAGGCCGGCGAACGCGTTCGATCCACGCTGCGGTCGGTGCGCTTGCGCAACTCGCCGTCGAGCACCTCGGTCAGCGCATCGCGGTTGCGCCGCCGCAGTGCCGGCGGTGGCGAAGCGCGCGTCGGTCTTGAGGTCGGCGCGGCCGAGCGCGTCGACGAGATTGCCCCAGAACTTGTCGGTCATGCACATGATGAAGATCCAGCCGTCCGCGGTCGGGAAGGTCTGCACCGGCGCGACCGAGAGATGCGCGCTGCGCGGCTGGCGGCGCGACGACGTCGGCCTCGTTCAGGTACCAGATCGCCGAGTAGCTGAGCTGATGCATCGCGACGTCGAACAGGCAGGTGTCGACGTCGCAGCCGGTGCCGGTCTTGTGCGCACGCAGGATGCAGGCGAGCAGGCCGGAGGAGCCGACCGCGCCGGTCATGAAGTCGACCATCGAGGCGCCGACGCGCGTCGGCGGCCCGTCCGGCTCGCCGGTCAGGCCCATGATTCCGGCTTCCGCCTGCATCAGGAAGTCGTAGCCCGGCCAGGCTCTTGCGCTCGTTGTCGCGCCCGTAGGCCGAGATGTGCAGGCAGACGATCTTGCGGATTGATGGACTTGAGGCTGGCATAGTCGAGCCCGAGCTTTTCCGGCTGGTCGCCGCGCAGATTGTTCATCACGGCGTCGGCGGTCTTGACAAGCGCGAGGAATCCGGCGCGGCCCTCCGCGGTCTTGATGTCGAGCGCGACGCTCTTCTTGTTCATGTTCCAGGTCTGGAAGTACTGGCTGTCGCCGTTCGCCAGCATGTGCGGGCCGACATGGCGCGCGGCATCGCCGCCGGTCGCGGCGTTCTCGATCTTGATCACCTCGGCGCCGAGGTCGGCGAGCAGCATCGACGCATACGGTCCGGCGCCGAACTGCTCGAAGGTGAGGATGCGCACGCCCTCGAGCGGTTTCATGCGCCGCCACTCCGCTTCAGCCATTGCTTGGCGATGATCAGGCGCTGCATCTCGTTGGTGCCTTCGCCGATGCAGGTGAGCGGCGCATCGCGGTAGAGCCGCTCGATGTCGTATTCCTTGGAGTAGCCGTAGGCGCCGTGGATGCGCAGCGACTCGGTCGCATTCTCCAGCGCCGCCTCGGAGGCGAAGATACTTCGCCATGCCGGCTTCCATGTCGCAGCGCTCGCCGCGGTCGAACGTGGCCGCCGCATCGAGGGTCAGCAGGCGCGCGGCGCGCGCGCGCGTCGCCATCTCGCCGAGCTTGAGCGCGATCGCCTGGTGCTGCGCGATCGGCTTGCCGAACGTGTGGCGTACCTGCGCGTACTCGCCCGCGAGCCGCAGCGCGCCCTCCGCGATGCCGACGCCGCGCGCCGCGACGTTGATGCGCCCGAGCTCCAGCCCGCCGGTCGCCTGGTAGAAGCCCTGCCCCTCGACCTCGCCGATCAGGTGATCGGCCGGAATGCGATAGTCTTCGAACACCAGCTCGGCGGAATCGATCGACTTGTAGCCGAGCTTCTCGAGCTTGCGCCCGACGCGAAAGCCGTCCTGCTTCGGCGCGATGAACAGGCTCATGCCCTTGTGGCGCGGCTGCGCCTGCGGATCGGTCTTCACCAGCAGCGCGAAGCACGAGCCCTCGATGCCGTTCGAGATCCAGGTCTTGGTGCCGTTGATGACGTAATGGTCGCCGTCGCGCCGCGCCGTCATGCGGATGCCCTGCAGGTCGGTGCCGGCGTCGGGCTCGGTGAGCGCAAGCCCGCCGCGGATCTCGCCGCTCGCAAGCAGCGGGAGCCAGCGCTTCTTCTGCGGCGCGGTGCCGAACTTCTCGATCGCGAGCGCCAGCATCAGATGCGAGTTGAAGATGCCGGTGATCGCCATCCACACCGCGGAGATGCGCATCACGATCTCGGCGTAGGCGGTGGCAGGAAGGCCGAGCCCGCCGTGTTCGACGCCGACGGTGGCGCCGAACAGGCCGAAGTCCTTCATCTGCGCGACGATCGCCTCGGGCCAGCGGTCGGCGTGATCGTATTCCTTCACCACCGGCTTGACGTCGCGCTCGAGCCAGCGGTCGATGGTGGCGAGGAGCTGCGCCTGGTCGCTGGCGTCGAAGGCATTGTTGCGCTCGACCACGTTCATCGCAGGCCTCCCCTGGTGTTGCCGATACACCTATCGCCTTGACCGGACATGGGTCAACGCGGCGCAGGGCGGGCAAAGGCGCAACCCACCCGCGGAATGAGGTCGACCCGCAGCCGTGCGCGCTCGCGGTTCAATCGAACAATTGAGCCCAGCGCGTGCTTGTGCGGGCCGCGGCGCGGAAACCGGCAAGGCGATCCACGAACGAACTTGCGCCGAAGACGTGGCGCTACGTTTCCTTCAATCCCCGCGCGATCGCCTCGGCCATCAGCGTCGTCTGCGCGCGCAGGGTCGGCAGCGGAATCCTCTGCAGCTTCTCCTCCAGCCCGAGCACCACGATTCCATGCACCGCCGACACGAGTGTGCGTGCGATCAGCGCGCGCTCCGCGATCCCGACGCCGGGCTGCAGCACCTTCAGCGGCTCCTCGACGTAACTGAAAAGCCGCATCTGGTCGGCGAGATACCAGTCCGGCATCTGCCCGCGGATCAGCGGCTGGTGCTCGAAGACCGCACGCCAGCGTGGCGTATGGGTCGCGGCAAAATCCAGATAGGCGAGCGCGAGCTGAGTGAGCCGCGCGGTCGCCTCCGCGGCGCCGCCTTCGATTGCCGCCACCGCACCCGCCGCCGTCAGCGCCTCCTCGAGAACCGCGAGCGTGCGCGCGTTGACGATGAAGACCAGTTCGTCGAGATCGCTCACCACGTTGTAGATCGCGCCGACCGCGCAGCCGGCGGCGCTTGCAAGTTCGCGCGCCTTCAACCCGCGCAAGCCTTCGGTTGCGATCGTGTGCTCGGCCGCCTCGATCAGCGCATCGCGCAGCTTTCGGCGGCGGGCTGCGGCTTTCGTCTCGTAAACCATTGATTAACCATGATGTTGAACATCGTTCAAGATTTTTCTTGAACGATGTTCACAGATGCGCTATGACCCTAATCCGTGAACGATGTTCAATATAACAGTGGAGACCGACATGCTCAAGACAATAGTGACGTTGTTTCGCGGCGCGGCCTTCCGCGCCGAAGAGGAGTTCGCCGACCGCAGCGCCCTGCTGATCCTCGACCAGCAGATCCGCGACTCGGCGGCCGGCATCGAGCGCGCCAAGCGGGCGCTCGCGGTGGCGATCGCGCAGGATGAGGCGGAAGGAAAGCGGCTGGAGAGCACGCTCTCGCGCCTCGCCGACCTCGAGGAGCGCGCGGTCGCGGCGCTGTCCGGCGGCAGCGACGAGCTCGCCGCGGAAGCCGCCGAGGCGATCGCCATGCTGGAGATGGACCGCGACGCGATCCGCGAAGCGCGCGCGACCTTCGCACGCGAGATCGCCGGGCTGAAGGCTGCGGTGCGCAAGTCGACCCAGCGGCTTGCCGAGCTCGAACGCGGCCGGCGCATCGCGCTGGCGGCCGAGTCGGTGCGGCGGCTCAAGAGCGGCCCAATGCTGGGCAACCCGAGCGGCGCGACGGCGCTTGCCGATGCCGAGGCGACGTTGCGCCGGCTGCGCGAGCGGCAGGCCGAAGATGCCGCAGCCGAGACCGCCTACGACAGCTTCGATGCGCAGGCCAATCCGGCCGGCATCGCCGAAAAGCTCGAAGCCGCCGGCTTCGGCAAGCGCACGCGCCCAACCGCCGCAACCGTGCTCGCGCGGCTGAAGCAGAACAGCGGCGCCGCGGCGCCGGCCTGAAGCGAACACGACCAAAGCGAAAACGACTGAACCTAAAACGACTGAACCGAGACAGAGAAAAGGACACGTCATGAATCCGCAAGTCGCACAGAACAGCCCGCATTCGGCGGCCTGGATCACCTTCACCTACGCGTCGTTCATCGCCGCCTGCGGCATGGTCGGCATCGGCGTGCTGTTTGCGCCGGTCGAGATCTGGGTCAAGGCCTATCTCGCAATGGGCGCAGCGCTGCTGGTGCAGTCATGCATCACGCTGACCAAGACGCTGCGCGACGTGCACGAAGGCGGCAAGCTGGTGAACCGCATCGAGGATGCGCGCGCCGAGCGGCTGTTGATGGGGATCGAGCGCGGGAAGGAATAGCGCAACCGTCATCCCGGCCAAGCCGCGCGGAGCGCGGCGCGAGCCGGGATCCATCTAGCCCGACCGAGGTCGGCGACGAATGGGTCCCGGGTCTCCCTCGCTCCGCTCGGTCGCCCGGGATCACCAGCAGCGCATGCCGGGAAAATTCACAGTTCCGCAGTCAAAGACACGCTACATTTGCGCCCCGAGAGGAATCGCCATGTCCAATTCCCTGATGACGTCCCGCCGCTTCGCGCCACTGTTCTGGTGCCAGTTCTTCTCGGCGTTCAACGACAACTTCCTCAAGAACGCGCTGGTGTTCCTGATCCTGTTCTCTCCCGCGGTGACCAACCGCGAAGTGCTGATCACGCTCACGGCGGCGGCGTTCATCGGGCCGTTCTTCTTCCTCTCCGGGCTCGGCGGCCAGCTCGCCGACCGCTTCGACAAGGCGGTGGTGGCGCGCCATGTGAAGCTCGCCGAGATCGCGGTCGCGGCGCTCGGCGTCGTCGGCTTCTGGCTGCACTCGATCCCGGTCATGTTCGTCACGCTGTTCCTCTTCGGCGTGATCGCCACCCTGTTCGGCCCGATCAAGTACGGCATCCTGCCGGATCATTTGAAGAAAGAAGAGCTGCCGGCGGGCAACGCGCTGGTCGAAGGCGCGACCTTCATGGCGATCCTGCTCGGCACCATCGTGGGCGGCATCGCCGCCAAGGAAGGCAACCATCCGGCGATGTTCGGCGCGATGATCGTGGTGTTCGCGCTCGCCTGCTGGGGCGCGAGCCTGCTGATCCCGCGCACCGGCGAGGGCGCACCCGGCCTCAGGGTCGATCCCAACATTGCGCGCTCGACCGGCGCGCTGCTGAAGGACCTGTGGAGCGACAGCCGGCTGTGGTGGGGCGGCCTCGTGACCAGCTGGTTCTGGCTGGTCGGCGCGGTCGCGCTCTCGCTGATGCCGCCGCTGGTGAAGGTGGTGCTCGGCGCGAGCGAAGAGGTCGTCACCGTGTTCCTCGCGATCTTCTCGGTGTCGATCGCGATCGGCTCGCTGTTCGCCGCCTGGCTCGCGCACGGCCGCATCGTGCTGTTCCCGACCCTGGTCGGCGCCGCCCTGCTCGCGGTGTTCGCGCTCGATCTCGGGTTCGCCACCTACGGCGCCACGCAGGCGCCGATCGCCACCGTCGCGCAGGTGTTCTCCTCCGGCAAGGGCATCCGCATTGCGATCGACCTCGCCGGGTTGGCGATCGCCGGCGGGCTGTTCATCGTGCCGTCGTTCGCTGCGGTGCAGTCGTGGGCCGGCGCCGACAGGCGCGCGCGCGTGGTCGCGGCGGTCAACGTGCTCAACGCGGCGTTCATCGTCGGCGGCACGCTGGTGGTGGCGGCGCTGCAAAGCGTCGGCTTCTCGCTCGCCTCGCTGTTCATCATCATCGGCGTGGCGAACCTCGTCGCGCTGGTGTGGATCGCCCGCACCATGCCGGCGAACGGGCTGCGCGATTTCCTCACCACCATGCTGCGCGCGATGTACCGCATGGAGGTGAAGGGCGCGGAGAATTTCGACCGCGCAGGCCCGAACCCGATCATCGCGCTCAACCACGTGAGCTTCCTCGACGCCGCCGTCGCGCTCTCGCTGATGGACAAGGAGCCGGTGTTCGCGATCGATTACACCATTGCGCAGCGCTGGTGGGTGAAGCCGTTCCTCAAGCTCACGCGCGCGATGCCGCTCGATCCATCCAAGCCGATGGCGACCCGCACGCTGATCAACGCCGTGAAGGCCGGCGAGCCGCTGGTGATCTTCCCGGAAGGGCGCATCACCGTCACCGGCAGCCTGATGAAGGTCTATGACGGCGTCGGCCTGATCGCCGACAAGTCGGGCGCGCTGGTGGTGCCGGTGCGCATCGAGGGCCTGGAGGCGACGCCGTTCTCGCGGCTGTCGCGCAGCCAGGTGCACCGCCGCTGGTTTCCCAAGGTGACGGTCACGGTGCTCGAGCCGGTCAAGCTTGCGATCGCCGAGGAGCTCAAAGGCCGCAACCGGCGCCAGGCCGCGGGCGCGGCGCTCTACGAGATCATGTCCGACCTCGTGTTCCGCACCACCTCGACCGATCGCACCGTGTTCGACGCGGTGGTCGAGGCCGGCGAGGTGCACGGCTGGAAGCGCGTCGCGGTGGAAGATCCGCTGACCGGCTCGCTCAGCTACAAGCGCATGCTGCTCGGCGCCGCGGTGCTCGGGCGCAAGCTGATGCCGCTCGCCTCCGAGGGCAAGGCGCTCGGCGTGATGCTGCCGAACGCGAACGGCGCCGTGGTGACGATGCTCGGCGTGATGTCGGGCGGGCGCGTGCCGGCGATGATCAACTTCACGGCGGGCGCGGCGAGCATCCTCGCCGCCTGCAAGGCCGCCGAGATGACCACCATCATCACCTCGCGCGCCTTCATCGAGAAGGCAAAGCTCGGCGCGGTCGCCGAACAGCTCGCGCAGGCCGCGAACGTCGTCTATCTGGAAGACGTGCGCGCGACCGTCACCACCGGCGACAAGCTGCGCGGCCTGGTGAGCTACAAGAAGCCTCTGGTGGCGCGCAGGCCGGACGATCCGGCGGTGATCCTGTTCACCTCCGGCTCGGAAGGCACGCCGAAGGGCGTCGTGCTCTCCCACCGCAATATGCTGGCGAACTGCGCGCAGGCGGCCGCGCGCATCGACTTCGGCCGGCGCGACAAGCTGTTCAACGTGCTGCCGGTGTTCCACTCGTTCGGGCTCACCGCCGGCACCATCCTGCCGCTCGTCTCCGGCGTGCCGATCTATCTCTATCCCTCGCCGCTGCACTACCGCACGGTTCCCGAATTGATCTACGGCACCAACGCCACGATCGTGTTCGGCACCGACACGTTCCTCGCCGGCTATGCGCGCGCCGCGCATCCGTACGACTTCCGCTCGCTGCGCTATATTCTTGCCGGCGCCGAGCCGGTGCGGGAATCGACGCGCCGCACCTATATGGAGAAGTTCGGCCTGCGCATCCTGGAAGGCTACGGCGTGACCGAGACCGCGCCGGTGCTCGCGCTCAACACGCCGATGTTCAACAAGTTCGGCACCGTCGGCCGGCTGATGCCGGGCACGACGCCGCGGCTCGAGCCGGTGCCCGGCGTCGACGAAGGCGGGCGGCTGTACGTGAAAGGCCCGAACGTGATGCTCGGCTATCTCAAGGCGGACAATCCGGGCGTGATCGAGCCGCCGGTGGACGGCTGGCACGACACTGGCGACATCGTGACGATCGACGCGCAGGGATTCGTCGCCATCAAGGGTCGCGCGAAACGCTTCGCCAAGATCGGCGGCGAGATGATCTCGCTCGCCGCGGTGGAGAGCCTCGCGGCGCAGCTGTGGCCCGACGCGATGTCGGCGGTCGCGACCGCGCCCGACGCGCGCAAGGGCGAGCGGCTGGTGATGGTCACGCAGCAGAAGGGCGCGACGCGCGGCGAATTCCAGACCTTCGCCAAGTCCAAAGGCGCATCCGACCTGATGATGCCGGCCGAAGTGGTCGTGCTCGACAAGGTGCCGGTGCTCGGCACCGGCAAGATCGACATGGTGGGCGTGGCGAAGCTGGTGAAGGACCGCGCCGCGAGTGCGCCGGCCGCGGTGGTGGGGGCTTAGACACTCCGGCGTCATCCTTGAGGAGCCGCCGAAGGCGGCGTCTCGAAGGATGGCCACGTGCTCCGCCATCACTTCGGGCCATGGGTTCGAGACGCCCGCCGTCGCTGCGCTTCGGTGGGCTCCTCACCACGAGGTTTGGAGTTGCCCAATCCGCAATCCACCCGCTAGACACATGCGTTCGCACACGGGCTCCACGCATGACCGAAAACCCCGTGATCATCGCCGGCGGCGGCATCGGCGGGCTGGCGACCGCGCTGACCCTGCACCAGATCGGCGTACCCTGCGTCGTCTACGAAGCGGTGCGCGAGATGCGCCCGCTCGGCGTCGGCATCAACATGCAGCCCAACGCCGTGCGCGAGCTTTACGATCTCGGGATCACGGAGCCGAGCTGGATCGCGTGGGCCTGCCGGCGCGCGAATGGGCGCTGGTCGGCCTCAACGGCAACGACATCTATTCCGAGGTGCGCGGGCTCGCGGCCGGCTACAACTGGCCGCAATACGCGGTGCATCGCGGCCACTTCCACATGCTGCTGCACGACAAGGTGGTGGAGCGGATCGGGCCCGACGCGATCCGGCTCGGCAGCCGCGTGACCGGCTACCGCAACCATGCCGACGGCGGCGTCACGCGCATTCGTCGAGCACGCCGACGGCTCGCGCTCCGAGGCGAACGGCGCGCTGCTGATCGGCGCCGACGGCATCCATTCTGCCGTGCGCGCGCAGATGCATCCCGACCAGCCGCCGATCCACTGGGGCGGCGCGATCATGTGGCGCGGCACCACGGTCGCGAAGCCGATCCGCAGCGGCTCTTCGTTCGTCGGGCTCGGCACGCATCGCCAGCGCATGGTGTTCTATCCGATCTCGCATCCCGACCCCGAGAGCGGGCTCGCGACGATCAACTGGATCGCCGAGGTGACGATCGGACAACAGCGAGGGCTGGAAGCAGAGCGGCTGGTTCCGGCAGGTCAGCATCGACGAGTTCAAGCACCATTTCGCCGACTGGATCTGGGACTGGCTCGATGTGCCGGACCTGATCGCGCAGCGCCGACAGCGTGTTCGAGAACCCGATGATCGACCGCGATCCGGTGCCGACCTGGCGCGACGGCGCGGTGCTGCTGCTCGGCGATGCCGCGCATGCGATGTATCCGACCGGCTCGAACGGCGGCAGCCAGGCCGATCGTCGATGCGCGCATGCTCGGCGCCGCCATCGTCGAGCACGGCGTCACGCCGGAAGCGCTTGCGGCCTTCGACGCGAAACTGTGCGGCCCGATCTCGCAGCTGGTCCTGCGCAATCGCGGCGCCGGGCCGTTCGGGCTGCTCAACATGGTCGACGAACGCTGCGGCGGCACGTTCGACAATATCGACGATGTCATCCCGCCGCAGGAGCGCGCCGAGTTCATGGCGGGCTACAAGGCGGCCGCCGGCTTCGCGATCGAGAAGCTGAACACGGCGCCGCCGACGATCGCGGAGGGTGCGAGAGCAAGGGGCGCGGTACCAAGCTGAATTTTCCGCTCGTCCCCGCGAAAGCGGGGGACCCAGTCCTTGGCCTTGGACCCCCGCTTTCGCGGGGGTGAGCGGAGCGCGCTTGATCAGTACGCCCGCTTCACGCCGTTGATGTCCTCCACCATCGCGCCGGCGTCGCCGCACATGTCGATGTAGCCCGGGCCGACCGGCACCTTGCCGTGGCCGCCCGGGATATCGAGCACGTAGGTCGGCTGCGCCAGGCCCGAGACGCGGCCGCGCAGCGCGCGCATCAGCGCCTGGCCCTCTTCGATCGGTGGTGCGGAAATGCGACGTGCCGGGCGCCAGGTCGGCATGGTGCAGGTAGTACGGCTTGATGCGGCATTCGACGAAGGCGCGCATCAGCGCTTCGAGCGTTGCGGCATCGTCGTTCACGCCGCGCAGCAGCACCGACTGGCTCACCATCGGAATGCCGGCATCGACGATGCGCGCGCAGGCGGCGCGCACGGCTGCGGCGTCAGCTCGCGCGGATGGTTGGCGTGCAGCGCGACGTAGGTGGTCTTGCCCGGCGCCTTCAGCGCGCGGACGAGCGCGGGCGTGATCTTCTCCGGCGACGACGACCGGCAGCCGCGTGTGCAGGCGCACGATCTTCACGTGCTCGATCGCGGCGATGCGCCTGATCACCTCGCCGAGGCGGCGCGCCGAGAGCACCAGCGGATCGCCGCCGGTCAGGATCACTTCCCAGATTTGCGGGTGCGGCGCGATGTAGGCGAGCGCCGCGTCGAGCTTGCCCGGCTGAGAGCATCTGCTTGCCCGGGCCGACCATCTCGCGGCGGAAGCAGAAGCGGCAATAGACCGCGCAGACATTCACGAGCTTGAGCAGCACGCGATCCGGATAGCGATGCACGATGCCTTCGACCGGCGAATGCGCATCGTCGCCGATCGGGTCGGCGCGCTCGTCCGGCGTGGTGGTCAGCTCGGCGATGTCCGGCACGAATTGCCGCGCGATCGGATCGTGCGGATCGGCGCGGTCGATCAGCGCCGCGACCTGCGGCGTGATCGCGACCGCGTAGCGCTGCGCCACGCGCGCCAGGTCGGCGAGCTTTTCCGGCGGCGCAAGGCCGGCCGCGACCAGTTCGGAGGGAAGGCGGATCGTCATGCGCGGCTGTCTACTGCGGTTCCGCCACCGGCGTCCACAGCACCTGCTCGATGCGCTGCGCGCCGGTTGCCAGCATCACCAGCCGGTCGAAGCCGAGCGCGATGCCGGACGGCCGGCGGCATTGTGCCAAGCGCCGCGAGGAAGTCCTCGTCGAGCGGATAGCGCTCGCCGTGCACGCGCGCCTTCTCGGCCATTTCGCTCTCGAAGCGGCGGCGCTGCTCGGCCGGATCGGTCAGCTCGCCGAACGCATTGGCGATCTCGACGCCGCAGACGTAAAGCTCGAAGCGCTCGGCGACGCGCGGATCGTGCGCGGTCGGCCGCGCCAGCGCGGCTTCGGACACCGGATACTCGTCGAGCACAGTCGCGCGCCCGATCCCGAGCTTCGGCTCGATCCGCTCGACCAGCACGCCGGAGAAGATGTCGGCCCAGGTGTCGTCAGCGGCGACGCGGATCCCCTGCCCGGCTCGCCGCAGCGGCCAGCGCGTCGCGGTCATCCAGGGTCCCCAGCAGATCGATATTGGCGTAGCGCCGAAACGCCTCCGCGACCGTCAGCCGTTCCGGCGGCGCGAACGGATCGGCCTCGCGCCCGCGAAATGCGAAGCGCCGCGTGCCCGCCGCCTCGGCGGCGGCGGCGAGCAGCGCCGCGCAGTCGGCGACCAGCACGCCGTAAGGCTCGTTCGCCCGGTACCATTCCAGCATGGTGAACTCGGGATGATGCAGCGCGCTGCGCTCGCGATTGCGGAACACGCGCGCAAAGGTGAAGAGCCGCGGCTCGCCGGCCGCCAGCAGCTTCTTGGCGGCGAACTCCGGCGAGGTGTGCAGGTAGAGCGGCGACCGCCGGCCGTCCGCGGCGATCAGCTCGGTCGCAAACGCATGCAGATGCGCCTCGTTGCCGGGCGAGACCTGCAGGATCGCGGTCTCGGCCTCGACGAAATCGCGCCCGGTGAACCACGCCCGCAGCGCGGCGGTGATCCGCGCGCGGCCGACGAGAAACGGCCGCCGGTCGGCATAAAGGTCCGGCGCCCACCACGGTGAAACGGTCATAACCCCCTGCCCTGCCTCGCCAATCCGGCTGCATCAAAACACTGGCGCGCGCGGCCCAAATCAGTATGTTGCGCCCCGACATTCCGGCCGTTGCGGCCGGGCATACCACCCGGAAGGTGCCCTGTGAAAATCATCGCCAGTTCGGTCCGCAAGGGCAACGTTCTCGAGGTCGACGGCAAGCTCCTCGTCGTGCTCAGCGCCGAAAGCTTCTTCCCCGGCAAGGGCACGCCGACGACGCAGATCGACATGCGCCGGATCAGCGATGGCGTGAAGACCACCGCGCGCTACCGCACCACCGAGCAGGTCGAGCGGGCGACGGTGGAGGAGCGCGAGCACCAGTTCCTCTACCAGGACGGCGACGGCTTCCATTTCATGAACATGGAGAACTACGACCAGGTCACCATGCAGGAGGACGTCATCGGCGATCAGTCCGCGTACCTGCATCCCGAGATGAAGGTGATGCTGAGCATGCACGAGGGCACCGCGATCGCGATCGTGCTGCCGCAGAAGGTCACGCTCGAGGTGGTCGAGACCGAGCCGACCACCAAGGGGCAGACCGCGTCGTCGTCCTACAAGCCGGCCGTGCTGTCGAACGGCGTGCGCACCGCCGTGCCGCCGTTCATCGGAATCGGCACGCGCATCGTGGTGATGACCGAGACCGGCGCCTACGTGGAGCGCGCGAAGGACTGAGCACACACTCCGCTCCTGCCCGCGAAAGCGGGCATCCAGTTGTTGGCTCTGAGTCCCCGCTTTCGCGGGGACGAGTGGAAGCAGACGACAAACAAAAGGCGCGCATCGCGCCCCTTTTGCATTCGTGCGAACCCAAACTTACGCCGCCACACCGGTCCCGATCGCACAGCTCACGCCGGTGCCGCCGAGGCCGCAATAGCCCGCCGGGTTCTTGGCGAGATACTGCTGGTGATAGTCCTCGGCGAAGTAGAACTCGCCGGCATCGAGAATCTCGGTGGTGATCGCGCCGAAGCGGCCCGCCGCCAGCGCCTTTTCGTACATCGCCTTCGACTCCGCGGCGGCCTTGCGCTGCGCCGGCGTGGTCACATAGATGCCGGAGCGATACTGCGTGCCGGCGTCGTTGCCCTGGCGCATGCCTTGCGTGGGGTCGTGGCCCTCCCAGAAGGTCTTGAGCAGCTTCTCGTGGGTGATCTTCTTCGGATCGTAGACCACCAGCACCACTTCGTTGTGCCCGGTGCGGCCGGAGCACACTTCCTCGTAGGTCGGGTTCGGCGTGAGGCCGGCCGCATAGCCGACCGCGGTGGTGTAGATGCCCTCGCCCAGTTTCCAGAACATGCGCTCGGCGCCCCAGAAGCAGCCGAGCCCGAAGATCGCGGTCTCCAGCCCCTCCGGATACGGCCCCTTGAGCGGACGCCCGAGCACGTGATGCTTCGCGGCGGTCGGGATCGGGGCGGCGCGCCCGGGCAGCGCGTCGGCGGCGGACGGCATTTCCAGCTTCTTCCTGAACATGAACATGCGGATCTCCTCTGCGTGGCCTTAATATAATGAGTGTGCGGCCGCCGCGCACGGCCTTGCCTTTTCACATCCTGAACCCAGGCTGTCGCACCGCGATCACGAAAACGAGAGGGAGCCGCGCAGGCCGCGATCGCCGATACCGCGCAGCAATGCGGCGCCTTATGCTGGCAACGTGACGATGCAAGCGCCGATGAGCGCTGCAAGCAAAAGAGCTTGGGAGGAAGACCGATGCGTAGACTGATATTCGCGGCCTCGATCACGGCCGCGGCCTTCGCCACCGCGGCGCAGGCCGAGATGGTGGCACCGTCGACACCCGCGCCGGCACCTGCGGCCACGCCCGCGCCGGTGCCCGACCAGATGCCGTTCGACGTGGCGTACGGCGCCTCGATCGACCTCGCCAAGGCGCAGCGGGCGATTGCGGCCACGATCGCCGAAGCCTCGAAGTCGCCGCGCAACTGGAAGCTTTCGATCGCGGTGGTCGACCCCAATGGCGAACTGGTCGCGCTGCAGAAGATGGACCAGACCCAGGTGGCCTCGGTCGGCATCTCGATCGGCAAGGCACGGACCGCTGCGCGCTTCCGCCGCCCGAGCGAGGCTTTCGCCAACGTGATGGCGACGCCGGCCGGCGGCTATGTGGCGACGCTCGGCGATCCGCCCCCGACCGCCTCGCCGGGCGGCTTCCCGATCGTCGAAGGCGGGAAGATCATCGGCGCGATCGGCTGTTCCGGCGCAACCGGCGCGCAGGACGGCGTCGCCTGCAAGGCGGGCGCCGAGGCGATCAAGTAGCTCATTGAGACAAGACCGGAGGGGCCGCGGCCTTGGCCTGCGGCCCTTTCTGTTAGTCTCTTCTCTTGGGCTCCGCCGTCAGTCGCGGCCGTAGCCGATCAGCGGCTTGCGCCTACGGCCGATCAGGATGAAGAGCGAGCCGATGACGCCGAGCACCAGCCAGGTCGGCGCGCCGAGGACATAAAGCGACGTGAGCTCCCAGACCGACGCGCCGGCATAGCGCTCGACCAGGGCTTTGAGCTGCTCGAGGCTGGCGCCGTGGATGTTGTTCCAGTCGTCGCCGAGATTGGTGATGAACACCGCATTGCCGGCGATCGACTTGGTGCCGTCGCGCACCAGGGCGACGAACCCGGCCGCCAGGATCCACAGGCCGATAAAGCGGAATACAAAACGGATCATGCTCTCCCCGCGCACGCGCGCCCCGCGAGCGGCTTTCGCTTAACCCGGCCCGCGGCCCGGTTCAATCGCGGCGGTGCGGGACTGCCGGTGCGGCAATGCGGCCGGCGGGCCGGCGCCGGGGGCCGACCGGGCGCCCGCCACCGTTTCACTTGAAAAAGAAGGCGGCGCCGGTCAAAAGAACCGCTCCAGCGGAGAGGTGGCCGAGTGGTTTAAGGCGCACGCCTGGAACGCGTGTGTACGTGAAAGCGTACCGTGGGTTCGAATCCCACCCTCTCCGCCAGGTAGACTTGCTTCCTAGTCTCTCAAGCTCACTCAATCGCCAAATGGGCAGTTTCCACGCCAGTTCGGCCGTTCTGGCACCAGAACCGAACCACCAGACTGCCGATCGGACACCCCAAGAAGGCCGGTCCGGCCATTTTTCTCGAAATCGCCCAAGCGGGGTTCGGTTCTCCAATGCAGTAACGCGCTATGGGCAGTTGGCACGCCTCTACGAAAGCGGAACTCCGCATGAACCCTCTCCCCGATGCGAACGAGAAGGTTCCGTCGCCTTCAAAGGGACGCCGTTTCTTCTGGTGCCTCGCCACTTCCAGAAACTCGACTTACTCCTAATGTCGCCCGGCAGGTGATTAGCTTAGACCTCCTTTATAAGACCGCGCGATACCGTGAGGCGTCGATCAACCAAGGCTTGAACAATGACCTGATTAGTCCTCGATTGCCGCGTCGGCCTTTCTGGTCTTTCGAGTGATCCTGCTTGTTTGATCGGGGCCGTCGCGCATCAATGCTCCCCAGAATTCGCGGCGAACCAGTCTGTCGACCTCGCTTCCTTTGAGGATGAGCCGCTGCCAGCACGCATCGCGCTTCGCCCATTCCGATATATTCGAGATTCTCTCGGGCGGATCCATCAGATCCTCTTGGACGAGACGTCCCACCTTGGCTATGGCATCAGTCAGCAATCGGTCTACGGTCTGCAGCTGCCATATCTTCTGAAAATCGAGTGACAGACGCCGTGCATCTATGCAGAAGCCGATCAGGGCGATCGCATAGGCAACGATGTTGGCCCGATAGCCGCCACCGTACCAAGGCTGCTCCGAAATGACTTTCTCTGCATGCTTGAAGATGATCGCGCGCGCGATTGCCTGCCTATAATAGCTCTCGCTGAATCTCTCGGGATCTTTCTTCCACTCTTCGCTAATGCGTTCTGCATACTTCGCAAAATTCTTCTGCGCTCCCAGATTTACGAACCTCGGATGCTCCTCCCAGACATTGTCGAATTTAGCGAGATCGGTTTTTGTGAACATCTGGCGTTTTGGGTATTCGGCCAAGAAGCGTTTCGTCTCGCCGGCGCTAAGCTTCGATTGTGCATCAGAAAACTGTCCTCGCGCCCGTTCGTAAAACCATTTCGTTTCTCGCTGCGCACCTTCAGCCGCCGGCGCCCAGATTCGTCTAGAAAAGCCCTCCATGCGAACATGGAACGGGTGGTTGGAGAAAAAGTCCGCCGCATTGACGCGATTCTGAGTGTTAGCAAATTCCGAAATTTTTGGAACAACCGTTTCAGACAATTCGGAGCTGATAGTCGAAAGCTTCATCTGAACAAACACTTTGTCTAGATCAGCTTTGTCTTTTCTGCGTGTGTGAAAAAGAGAGGCTGTTGTTTGACCTCCGTTCACAATCTGAAGGTCATCGATCTCTGTTATCTGCAGTCCGCCATCTGCCGAGATGACCTTCACGCGCGAGGCAGTCGCGGTTATCCCGTTGTTGTACGCAAAGAACATTTCAGGATTGTTCAAAATCGTGTCGCGTATGCCTTTGTTAACGGAAGCGCGGGCCTGAAGAAAAGACCTGACATTCTGCTCAAGAAGCCGCGAACTGTATTGCCCATAAAGATCGGCAATGAGGCGACCCGGCATAACAAGGAGAAACGAGTGATACTCGGCCGTGTTCAGATGCGCCGGAAGGCATCGAATGCCGGCTCCCCAGTGGTGAACCAGATCGATATTGATTGGCTCTTTCGCGCCCTTTGATGTCCGAAGGCGATGAAGACGCGATATGTCCCAGATATGGAAGCTCACCGGAACGGACGAAACTCCATCGACAAGTTCGCGTTGCTTGAACTGGTCACTGAGTCGGCGCTCAGATAACAGGAAAAGATTTATCCGCCCAAACGTCCGATGCGTCTCGTAGATCGCACGTGCCAGTCCGTAGGCCGGTGACGTCTCGTCCAACTCCTCATAAAACCGTTCTTTCGAACATTGCATGTAGAATTTTGAAATGCGCTTGTAGAGTAATCCTATGTCTGTATTCGTGAGCGTCTGAAGCTCGGCGCGGCCCTCGAAGTCAGCGATAAAAAGGTCAAGCCCCGCATCGTCGTTCATCCAGAAGCCGTCCACGCGCACGCCGATGCCCGCGTTCCGGTAGTGGCAGTAATCGACGCCTTCGATCGCGCCTGCGCCAGTAAGCTCACGGTCGAAAAGGCTGATGAATTCGCTGAGTCCAAAGTCCCTGTTGGCGGCTGCGCCGGCCAAGATTTCCTGCCGGATTTCAGCGAAAAAATCGTCCAAACTGCTGATCATCGGGAGTCCCAGATCGAGATTCTGGGCACAAGGAAGACCCTCGCCGCGTTCAGATCGAGATCATAGCGCACCCGCGAGATCCCCGCGGGCAGGACAGATCCGCGGATGGATGGGAATCCATCCGAGACACTGTAAACTTCGAGGCGGCCGGTCGTAAACCGCGGAAGATCGTAGTCGGGCAGTTCTGCATATCCGGCAATCGCCAAACGATCCCTGAATGTCCGCGCAGCGGCCGGCCCCACCAGCACTTCGACCCCTCTTGCCAGATCGTTCAGCGAAGTTGCCGATGGGTCAGCACTGCTGTCGAACAGCTCGACAGCGACAAGAAACAGTGATCCGGTCCCGACCTGAAGCTGCATCTCGGACGAAATCTGAACCGTACTCGCCCTCGATCCGCCAGTTGCCTTTACTTCAATGGCTCCCGCGGGGAACTCGAAGTCCTGCGGCTTCTTCAGAGGACCCTGCCAAGCGGCGACGGCATCGACCGCCGGCACATGATACTCCTCCACCAAGGTGCGAATAATCGTCAATTCTGCAAACAAACCGCGTATCTCGTCGGAGGACAGAAGACGCCGACGAGCATTCGACAAGAAGTCCTGCCACCGCTCCAGGTGATTAAGAACGGAAACAACAGCTTGGGCCTCTATCTCCGCAATGTCCGCGGCGCGAATGATGCTCACGCAAAGACGATAGAAAATGTCGGCGTCTGACGGCCGCGTGAGAGAGATGATCAGGCCCTGCCGTGCTGTGTCATCGAGGGATATGAGGTCGATCGCGAGGCCATTGACCTTCGGCCGCTTGGGCCGCAGGAGCTCGACGTGACTCTCACTGAGTTCGAAAAGAAGAACGGGCCAGCCGTTTTGGGCCTTGCCCCACCAGAATCGGTGCTTCGCCGACAAATCGGTCCGTAGCCAGCTATAGCCGGCTGCCGGGGCCCTGATATCGTCCCAGGGAAGGCTATCGATCACGGATCATAATCTTCGTCGTCATCGGGCGTATCAAACACATCAGCACTGAGCTGTTCAATCATAACTTGATTCATAACATAGTCGACCTGCTTGAAATGCCCTGTCGCAGGGAAACTCACGCCGATCGCCGGTGCGCTTTCAATCAGCAAGCGCCGATCCTCGTCAGCGGACTTGTCATACAAGTCTATGAGATGAAGCATGAGAAGTGGACGTCCCCGAACACCAACATGGCGGAAGTCCCGATCCGTGGCGCCGGTCTTCCGTCCATTCTCGACGGCAAGCTCTTCTGCGCGAGCCAGCTCCTTGTCGCTGAGCCCCACCCGCTCGTCCCGAGTTCCAGCGACGCGCTGTTTGCTGGAGATCCAGTAACCTGGCCCTGACTCCGAACTTAATAGCCGCCCACTTTCGTCTCTGCCCGCGGTGCGCTCTTGGGCGATCATTTTGAAGTTCCCGATCGCAGTCGGGTTGCCGCGGTCCTTTCCCAGAGTAATGAACGCCACATCCCAATGCGGAAACTCGTCACGGATGCGTCCAAGATAGCTGCGGACCATTGTGCGCATGCCCTCATGGTGCGGGTGAAAGCTGAACTGACCAAGGAACGTGTCAACCATCTCCGCGTCGACGCCCCGCCAGACCGGGCATTCCTGCTTCGCACCCACCCTGACCCGCAGATGACCGCAATCCACTTCAAGTCTTCCGGCCAGCGCGGCGTAGGTAGCTCTGTTTTTATCATGCAGAGCTTCCGCATCGGACAATACAAACGTCTCGCGCAGCATGCCGTCGAAGCTGACCTTGATGGTTCGCTGCTCGGCAAATTGCATCTTGTTAGCGGCGGTCACCAGGAGCGAGTCGGGATGGGATTGCACCAGAAGCCCGAAATCCTTTGGTGTCTTGTTGAAGCGGCGCATCTCTTTGACACGCTCTCGCAGCTCTTCCGTGGCTTCCGAGATGTGCGAGTACCATCCGGAGGATTCTTCGCTCAGATACACGCGGCAGATGTCCTCATAGCCGGGCCGATACCCGAACCAGCGCCCCATCTGCATGAGCGTGTCGTACATCTTCGTGTTGCGGTACATATAGCTGACCGTAAGCCCTTCGATCGTCAGGCCTCTCGACAGGCTGAGTCCGCCGATGGCGATAACGGTGAGGGCCTCGCCCCGCTGCTCGTAGGATTTGTAGTCGAGCGGTTCGTCCGTCTTGGAACTGTTTACGACTAGCGTCCTCACTGCGCCGACCGCATTATCCAGCTCCGCAAGTACCTCGTCCCAGCTCTCTGGTCCGCTGTAGTGTTCGGCGTCGAAAATCGTCTTCAGAGACGCGATATGCGCGTTTTGAAGCGACATCGCCCCGGGAAGCGCATAGTTTGAACGGACCGCATTCTTCAGTGATTCAAGATAGGTGTGGACCAGAACCCGGACGTTCTTTTGCACATCCACAAAGCGCGAGACATTGATCAGCATCGAGCAATGCTTGGCCGTTTGCTTGCGGACGTTCCGAATCGCGCGCGTAAGGACAAATGTCTGGATCGCGCGTTTCATCGAGGGCGGGAGGTCGCCGAGCTGAATATCTCTCCTGTGCTTGAGCGGAATGACGTCTTCCGCATCGTTGATGATGCGTACGTGCCTTGCTTCACCCTCTTCATCGAGAAAGATTTTCTCAGCCCCAAAATAATTATTCGGCGCGTCAAGACAATATATGAAATCCTTGGGAAAGAGATCTTCCCGCGTCTGTTCGTCATAGGCTGCGGGATTGATGAATATGTTCGCAAAAGGTGTCGCCGTGTAGCCGACATAACAACTCTTGCGGAAGAGTGCCAAGATCGCCCGGATCAGGCCGTTCGTTTTGGTAGGATCCAGGTCAGGCTTATTGGTGTTTACTGACGCGTTGTCAGCCTCGTCATCGATGAAAAGCATCGGGGCGTCGGCAATTTGGTTTTCTCCCACCTGAAGATTGAAGTCCTTGAGCCAAGACAGGATCTGATTCAAGGTCGAGACATTTTTCTTTATTACGACTACTACCGGCTTGCTCCAGTCAGTCAAACCGGCTTGGAGCTGCTGTGCGTTGTGCTTGGTAAAATCCGAGAGCACGTTCGTCAGCACCACGGGGCGTGAGTGGCCGTGATACAGCCCAACGCCCGTCCGGGCACGAGATTGCGGGTCGCTCGTCCAACCCACGAAGCCGCTGTCAACTCTTTCCTGAGTCTGTCGCCTGAGGTTATTATGAATGCCGGCAACGATGACGACGAATTTGTAGCCCGCGTCAGCAGCGCGGGCTACAAGCCCAAGATAGTTGGCGGTCTTCCCGGACTGAACATGCCCGATGACAAGCCCTCGTCGATCCCATTTTCCGTCAGCCTCCGGATCTTGCAGCAATGAGGCGATTCTTTCGGTCACGAGCTCGAGCGACGCGACAACCGTCGGGTTCCAGCCCTCCTCACGCAAAAACCGGGAATAGTTCTTGGTGTACGCCCATTCTAGCTCTCTCTTGTTCGTCCAATCCGGGTCGTGATCGGCGGAGGAATCAATCAGCGAATGACCGATCCCCATTCTGATTTCGATGTTGAGCAGCGCTTCGTCGACGACCGGGGCGATATCGCCGCGATAGCCAAGAAGAGGGGCAAGCTCGGTTGCGCGCTGCGTGATGTCATCGATCGTAGGCGCCGCCCCGCTATCCTCGGAAAATACGCCGATCAAAGCTGCGACGAGCGTGTCGAATCCGCCGGCCTTAGGCACCTTTGAACTCCCCATTGACGAAACGGTCGAGCAACGCATCCTGCCCTTCGAGCAGGCGCGTTGACCGAACTATTCTTCGAAACTGTTCCGGTCCCATGGTCTGTTTTGGATCGACGACCTGTCTCAGGCGAGTAAGCTTTAACATCGCCTCGTTCGGATCGGGCGCATCCGGTTTGCTTTGGACGTCCTTGGGAGCGCCGGAGTAGTCCGAATATATGGCCTCAACCGGAATTGACGTTCCTACTAGTTCCAGCACGCTGCGGAACTGCTGCCTCTGCTCGTCAGAGAGCGCTGCGCCGAAGCTGGAAAAAAGCGGGTGATCTTCGTTGGGCAGATATCTGACCAGACCCCGCTCGGCATAACGTGTCCACATCGGCATCACATCTTTTTCGAAAAGTCTTTGACTTCGACCAGTATGCACTCGCGCACTCTGGTCGGTAATACGTCCGATGATCTGCCGAAGCTGTTCGCGCACCGCCGGAGGCGGAAATGCGCGCGACTTCTTAATGTCGATGGTCCAAGACTCGTCAAGTTCTGTGGTAAAATCGATCTGAACCCTTGCGAGCTTTGTGGCTTCGCCTTTTGGCACGAGCCGGAACCAGTCTCCCCAAGCCATCAGACGGCAATTTCGGTAGACGTAAGCCCCCTGATTCGACAGGAAGTCGCTCCTGTCCCTGTAGAACTCGTATTCCTCGCGCGTCAGTTTGCTATGGTGCGGCAACACATACGGCTGGATTTCGACTTGGGACCGTCCGACCGTCACGGTCTGGGTCGGAAGCGGCTGAGTCGCCTTGTTGGTGCGGCAAAACGGATCGAAGCCGGTAAGAGCATGACCGTTGACGCGAATTGACAGCCTGCGCGCTCTTCCGAGTTCTCCGGACAGGAAACGATGAAAAACAAGCGACAAATGGTGGGTAACTTGCATCAGCTTTTCATTCAGGAGCTCCGAGCGACTGCTCGACGTCTGACGCTCCGTCAGCCTGTCTAGGTGCTCCCAGATCACAAGCGTGCCCGTTTCCGGCAAGGTCTCTAACCAGGGTGTTCGCTGAAGTTCGCTCGAATTGGGAATTCCGATCAGCCATTCGTCGCCCGCGAGAGCGTCGAGGTCCCAGACCGCGCCAGCCAAGTTTCCGTCTTTACGAGAAACGACGGTCAGCTTCCTGCACTGGGAAAAGGATGCTGTCTTAAGTCCGAGTCCAAACCGCCCGAGATCCTCCTTCGACCTGACGTGCTTGGGATTCTTCGAGCCGTACCGCATCGCCTCGATGAGTTCTTTCTGGTCCATTCCGACCCCGTCATCGGAAATGGCGAGACAAGGATCACCTGCTTCCGCAGCACACCATATATCGATGTGTCTTGCGCGGGCGGTGATGCTGTTGTCGATAACGTCGGCAACCGCGGCTTCGAGCGAATACCCAAGGTCTCTCAGCGATTCAGACAGCGACGACGCTCTCGGCGGAAGCGGAATGTGCCTCATGAGATTCGTTCCGTTCTCAGTTCGGCTAGCAGTTTTTCAGCGATTTCAGCAGGCCGCTGCTTAAGTTCGCATTCCCAAACATATTTCACCCGCCATCCGAGCCTCTCAAGTGCAGCCGACTTTTCGGCGTCTCTTTCGACGGTCCGCGTGAACTTTGCGTTCCAGAATTCCCGATTCGAAGCGGGGCTTGAGGTGTACCGGCAGTTCTCGTGACGGTGCCAGAAACAGCCATGGACGAAGATCGCAACTCTGTGACGCGGCAGGACAATGTCCGGCCTGCCGGGCAGCCGGCCCACGTTCTTGCGAAATCTCAGTCCAGCACGGTGCAGCAACGATCTCAGCAGGACCTCAGGTTTCGTATTCTCGGACCTGATCCGGGACATGTTGAAGCTTCGCTGACGCCGGCTGTGCACGTCGGTCATTTCGTGCGGCCCCGTTTCGGTTTCGGTCCGGCAAGGAGCTTTGCGACCACGCCGGCCAGCTGCACTGCAAGATAAGGAGGAACAGCGTTGCCTACTTGGCCGTACTGCTGGGTTCGGTTTCCGCAGAAGAAGTAATTGTCCGGAAACGTTTGAAGTCTCGCCGCCTCCCGGACTGTCAAACTCCTGCACTGCATCGGATCTGGATGAATAAAATAGTGGCCATCCTTCGCGATGTGCGAGGTCACTGTGGACGCCGGCTCGCCCCACAATTGCACCTTGAACCGGTCGCTAAAACCTGAGGTCTTAGGCTTTCCAGTACCCCTTTCGAGCGTAATATTACGATGACGGGGTAACAGGACCGGCGGCCAGCTTTCCAGCATCGGGCTCTTTCCCGACGCACGGGCCGTGGCTGAAACGAAGAGATACCGGACCAGATCGAGGGCCATGTGGCTCCGCGCCTCGTGCTGGATATCTCCGCCAAGCCGGCTGTCGCTGAGCCACTTCTCGAGTTTTGATTTCGGCTTTCGTTTACGCCGCGGGGAAAAGGGCACGCCTCGTGTCAACCCGCGTTCCTTCGCGCGAAGGAACGCCCTCATGACCGGATGCGGGCCGTTGTGCCCCCGGACGGAGTACGTCAATCGCCCGACCGCTTCGTTTATCGCGCGCTTCCACGCAGTCTCGTCGCTGTCCTGATTCGACAACCCGCTCCGAAGCGCAGGCAGATTCCATATGGCGTCGCGAACGGTCGACTTCTCCGATCTTCCGATCGGCTGCGGACGCCGCTCAATATCGTCGCGAATTCCAAGAATGATCACCCGGTGGCGCTTCTGCGGAACGCCGTACTCCTCTGACCGTATCAGAAAGTCGCCATCGCTCACTGAGGCGTCTGCTTCCGGATCAGGAACGGCAAACGAATGCAGGTGATATCGGTAAGCCCTGCCTTTCCGAAAACGCGTCAGGGTCTTGAGCGCGGGATCGTCGGCAAGTGCCGACCACGGGTCGGAAAGGTCTTGACGGATCTGACTAAATACACGCCGGTACGGCTTGCCGTCCCGCGCAGGCAGTGTAGAGGACAGGATTCCTTTTACGTTTTCCATGACAAAGACCGAAGGCTGATGCACCGCGACGATTCGAAGATATTCACGATACAACTCATGGCGGTGGTCAGCTTCGAATTTCGTGCGCCTCTGGCTTCGAAGCGCTTCCACATCGCTCGCTTCTTCGCGGGCGGCGGAGCCCACACCGGTCATCCTGGCGCGTCCCATAAGCGAATATGCTTGGCAGGGCGGCCCCCCAAGCAAGACCCAGACTCGTGCGCCGCCAAGGCTTTCGGTAATTCTTGAATGGAGATCAGACTCCTGGACCGCGCCGAGTTCGGCATTCCAGACCTCTTCGTTTGCTGATTTCCATTCCGGAAACTTTTCCAGCGACGCAACCGGAAGCTCTCGGCGTATGACCTCGTAGAATTCGTCAGGCAATCGCGCGCGGCGGAAACGTCTGAAGAAGGACCTGAGCCTTAACGTCTGAGCAGCAACAGGGTCCTTTTCGATCGCGAGACAACAGTGAAAAGAGACTGGTCCTCCCAGAAATTCTGAGAACCGGGAAAATCCTTCGCTCAGACCGCCTGGACCCGCGAAGATATCGACGATGGGAACGCGATTTAGTGACACTTATTTACGCTCTGCCTTTTGAAATTTCGTTCGGGCCGAGCACGCGAAAGCGTTCGCTGTCGTGGACCTCATCTCATCGACAGGGCAGCTCAGCAGTGCATATCGGATGATCTCGATACCGCCAGCTGCTAGCTTGCGCGATAACCGAATCATCAGCTCGGCCGGAGACTCGATCTTGGCCGGTTCGATCAAAGAGCGATACAGGCCACAAGGTAGTTCCGCGATCATGCGAGACTCTTGCGCTGCCGGCTGGCGGAGGCAAGCCCCGTTTCACTGCAGTGCGCAGCGGTGAATTCGATGGCCCCTCAGGATGGGGCAAGCCGGTCAAGGCGCGCCGCCATTCTCTTTCATTCCGGCCGAGCCGCTTGCAAACACCCGCTCGTGCCCTGACCACACCAAGCTCAGATCGACATCGAATCTCAAATGCTTGGCCGCGAGACGAAGAATCGGGGCGCCCCCGATCACTTTCTTGATGAACCGTGGGTGCAAAGAACGCGAACTCGACTGGTTGAACCGCATATCGGCCCGTCACGCCTTGACGCTCGGCGATCACCTAACCATGTCGGTGACGACCAGAGGCGAGACCCTCAAACTGGGTGAAGCTCAACCCGAACGTTCTGGCGCGATCGGCCCAACTGTGCCTGGTCTATGAAGTGGCATCCGGTTAGCTGACCTAGCTATCTCTCGTATCCTGTGATTGCATGGCGTGCGAGTCTCGAAGGCTCCCCGGCTTGCTGCTAGCCGATCCAGATCCCAGCCAAGGTCCATGTTATGGGTATCTTTGTCAGAGAGAGAAGACGAAAATATCGTTCGGCGCTAAAGGATCTGGTGGCTAGTCAGCCAGCCCCTGCCTCTCGCCCGCTTCCCCTTACCCACGTGACCGACAGCATTCGCCTGCAAATGATTCTTGATCGGGGGGAATTGGCCCCACGCCCATGTCGTATCTTCGGAGACCCCCGGCTTTACGCTTTCTACGCGCGACCGGCTTACCGAGGTAACAAACAGGGGCCCTTGCACAATTTGAATTTCGCACCAGTCTGCTTCATCATAGATGCTTCAGTAACCGAAAGATGCCATCCAGTTGAAGTTTTCCCATTTGACACAGGAGCATTGAGCGCGGGTGTTCTAGCGGAGGATGTCCACGAAGACTTGAGCCCCTTCGATTTTGCTTTGGACCCGAAGGTAGAGTCCGCGCAACAGCTCATTCGAACCTTTTTCAGCGACGACAAGACCTACTATTCGGGACACTACAGACCGTTGAACGGGAACACTCACGGGCCGACCGATGCGGAGATCGTAGCATACGAAAGTCTTGTACGCCGCGGAGGTAACAGGAATCGCGATGAGCGGGGAACCTCAGTTGAGTTTCAGTTCAACAAGCCTCTGCCTCTCGACGGCAAAATACTGGCGATCATCTTGCCTCAAGATTTTTTGGACGACAAAGAGATGAGAAGGTCGATTAAAGAGAAGAAAATTACACCATTACCATATATCTTCATACCTGATCATTCCGTCTCGGAATTCGTTGGTGTTTTCTATACACTCGCTGCGGACTTCTATACGCGAAAGTGCAAGCACTATGATTGGCAATGGTGAGCGCGCAGAGACAGCCGATCGATATCGCCCCATCCAAGCGGTGTCGATGACGGGGATATTTCCAGGATTTGCCCGACCCCATTTTACGCCGGAGAACCTAGGACGCTCGGCATCAAGCGCGAATACAGTCTATGTGCAACAGGTAACGAACGAGCGGATTGCTCAATTCGAACCACTTGAGCAAGATATAACCGAACATATTATACCCATTGAAGGCGCTTCGGGGGTACAGCCCGGCGATCCTGCAATATATGCTTATGCCTTTAGTCTCGATGAGGCTGTCGTTGGCACCCGCGATCACGTCGCGAATGTGATTACGCAGAGATTTGATGAAATTTCACCAAAGGAATTTGCTGCTTGCACAGCGGCGCATTTTGCCCAGCTGATTGACCGATTGCCTGCCATCAACCGGAAACTGTTTCGGTTGCTCGCAGAGTTCGATAGTGAGTCATCGCGCGAGTGGCGCGATACTACAGTGTTTCGATGCGCTCTGCGGGACAAGCTTCAATCACTTCCCGTGCCCCCTAGATATTTACGTCTACACACCATCGAGAGGAATGACCGTCTCGAGGTGGACCTTTCGTTGTGGTATGACGACCCCCAACATCTTCCGGTTTCCGACATAGAAAATGCATGCAAGAAGCTTCTGAGCGAGACAGGATTATTTCGTAGACGTGATGTATTTACTTTGCGGTTAGAGTCGACGCCGGATTCAGCACACGGCCAGCTTCCATTGATCGATGCCGTCGAACTGGAATCGGCTTTGAAACAGGCGAAGTTCTTTTTGGAAGAGAAAGTGTTCTTACCGGCACTGCAAAGCAGTTCCGCCCGCACACTGAATATCGTACGTGATACTCGCCAATGGATTGCGAGATTTGAAAAGATCGGAGACCTCGTTCGGTATATTGATCGATTTAAGCCAAGTACACTACAAGGATCGTTCTCGTTTGCTCAAATCAAGCAAATCAGATTTGAGGATGTTCATGCGGAGTTTCTGTATCGGTTTGGCAGGTATCGTGGGTTTCAGACGACTAGCGCTGACTTTATAGAGGAAGCGTCATATAGCCCCTTTACTTTGGCAATTTTTACAAGAACCTACAACAATCGCGCTGGCGGCATTAGGCCGGTGGGGAGGCTTGGGAAGCATGACGCGGTCGTGGTCAATATAACGTTGGGTGGACGAAAGTATGCCAACGAATGGCTTGAAGATGGTCAACGACTTAAATGCTATCTGAAGTCTCCCACGAAGAGAGGTGAGGCGCAGTCGGTAGAATCTCTTGAGGCGAACCAATCAATTATGAGATACCCGAGTGTTCCAGTGTTGGTCTTTACGCGAAAGCCCGGTGATGATACTTTTATTTACAAAGGGACATTTCGGTATTCAAGAATAACGTCAGATGATGGAGGGAAGTGGTTTGAGCTTGTGAAGGTTGACGTTACTGATGAGCCTCGAGATTTGTAGAACCTGATTCTCGTCAGGACAGATTGCGCTCACGCGAAAATCAACCCCTCCTGCTCGGACCACAGCGAACTCAGTTCGACATCGAACACGAGCCGCTTGGTCGAAACTCTGACCTCTCGGCTGCCGCCGAGCGCCTTGCCGACGATCTGGGGGCTGAGGAACGCCAGCTCGACCATCTGACTGATGTAGCGGTCGGTTACGCCATCGCGCTTTGCAATCGCCTTGACAGTATCGACGCGACCCGTAGCCAACTCCTCGAACCAAGTAACCCCGCGCGCAATCGCCTTGATGAGCGTCGGATCGGACACGCTCTCCTGCCCGGCAGCGCTTGGGAGGATAACCGCTGTCTCGCCCGCCATCCGCATCAACTCCACTGGAATCTTGAATTGGTGGACCGCATTGCCGTGCGGCGTCGCTCCGTCGGACATGACGGCGGCGAGCTGTACCTCGACCGTGATCTCTGACTCCGAGACGCAAACCTGCTTGACCAGCTTGAGGACCGCTTCGCGAGGGGGGACGGTCTCGCCGATCTGTATCGCAAGCTGCTTTGCGTTCCATAGCGCTTCCTTGAGGTCATGCGCCTTGAGCGATCGTGATTTGAGAGCAGCGGCGACCTGCCCGCGGTCGCCAAGGAACCGCTGCAGTTCATCGACGACCGCGGTTTCGAGGTCATGCGCTGGCAGACGCCGCGGCTTTGACCGGCCTTGCTCGGTGCGCGTGCCCACATAGTACCGGTAGCGCTTGCCGTCTTTCACGGCGTGGGATGCGGTGAGCTTGGCGCCCTTAGCGTCGACCAGAAGACCCGCGAGCAGGTTTGACTCCTTAGCTCGGGCTCTTGTCTTGTGACCACGCGTGTTGGCGGCAAGCTGCGCCTGCACGGCATCGAACGTCTTTTTGTCGATGATCGCCTCGTGCTGTCCCTCGTATCGCTCGTCCTTGTGAGCGATCTTGCCGGCATAGACCGTGTTTGAGAGCAGGTAGTAGAGGTGTCCCCGGCTGAATGGCCGGTCGCCCCAAGTCTTGTTGCCCGCTGAGGTGAAGGCGCGGGTGCGCAGGTTACGGCTGGCAAGCTCGGCTTCGAGCTTGCGGACGCTGCCGAGTGCCAGATAGCGCGCAAAGATCATCCGGACCGTGTCGGCCTCTTCCTTATTTATGAAGAGTGTCCGTTCCTTGGAACGGTAGCCGAGTGGCACGAAGCCGCCCATCCAGAGGCCCTTCTTCTTGGAGGCCGCGATCTTGTCGCGGATCCGCTCTCCCGTGACCTCGCGCTCGAACTGGGCAAAGGAGAGCAGGACGTTCAGCGTCAGCCGACCCATGGAACTGGTGGTGTTGAAGGCCTGCGTCACCGAGACGAAGCTGACGCCGCTCGCATCGAACACCTCGACGATCTTGGCGAAGTCGGCGAGCGACCGGGTCAGCCGGTCGACCTTGTAGACCACCACCACGTCGATGCGCTTGGCATGGATGTCGGCGAGCAGCCGCTGCAGGGCCGGGCGCTCCATCGACCCGCCCGAGTAGCCGCCGTCATCGTAGTGAGCCGAGAGGCCCCTCCAGCCCTCGTGCTTCTGGCTCTTGATGTAGGCCTCGCAGGCCTCCCGCTGGGCATGAAGGGAATTGAAGTCCTGCTCCAGCCCCTCCTCGCTCGACTTGCGTGTGTAGATGGCGCAGCGCAGTTCGCGCGGCTTCGCGGCCTCACGCATGGGCGCAAACCTTACCTGCCGCCTTACGCGCCTTGGCGTGCCGGCTGACCGGCCACACCACCCCGCCGTCCCTGCCCGGCTTGGGGCGCTTGAACTTGCCGCGGATATCAAAGCCATTTTTGGGGACAGGACGCTTGAGCCCGAAAAACCTCCAGCCGTTCCAACTGGTGCCGGTGATGGTCTTGGCGATGGTCGAGAGCGAAGTATGGCGCTCGCCGTTCCAGGCAAAGCCGTCGTTCAGCACCATCACCTCGTG
The DNA here is from genome assembly GCA_963839985.1 of uncultured Alphaproteobacteria bacterium. Lineage (GTDB taxonomy): Bacteria > Pseudomonadota > Alphaproteobacteria > Rhizobiales > Xanthobacteraceae > PALSA-894. Next base: position 95,418 of record CAWIXG010000012.1, read on the forward strand.
GGTGACGTTCTTCCATGTGCGGACCAGCCGAGTGCCCGGCTTGATGCGCTGCTCGGTCATTGTGGCATCGAACTTGCCGTCGCGCGCCGCAGCCGCGATCTCGCGCAGCCGACGCTTCGTCGCTTCCGACAACCCGCCATACGCCTGAACCTGCATCTGGTAGGCGACAGCGCGGACCAAGAACTTGCGGCGGAAGAACTTCGGCGCTGGACGGCCGTAGACGTCCTTCCAGCGCGCGCGGAGTTCGGCGAGGCCGAGTTCGGGCAGACGCCCGATCTCGGCCGCGAGCACCTCAGCTTTCCACATTCGAGTCACGGCGATTATGCCTTCCGGCGTACCTTCTTGCGCTTGGCAGTTCCAACCTTGCCCAACTTGGCGCCACCAGCCCGCGCCGATCCCGCTGCCGCCTTGCGCTTCGAGCCACCGACGATGCGGTAGACGCGCTCGTCTCCGATCTTTTCGGAGGTCAGTTCAAGACCAAGCTTCTTGACCACGACACCGGAGAAGAAGCCGCGCACCGAGTGCTGCTGCCAATCGGTCGCCTTCATAATCGCGGCGATCGTGGTGCCCTTCGGCGTCTGCAGCATGGCGATGACGTCGGCCTGCTTGGAGTTGGCCCGCGTGCGGCGTGCCTGATCGGACGCACTAGCGGCTTTAACGCGTTTGCGGCCTTTCGCCGGTCCCCGCGCAGATGGCACGGTCTTTGGCGTGCCGGGACGATCTCCGTCCGGTGCTGTTGCAACTTCGTCGACCCGGATCGCCGCCAGTCCCGCCTTGGTGATCTGCAGCGCATGAGAGCCATCCTCGCCGCGGCGCCAGACCGGCATGTCGGGCTTGGCCTTGATCTCTTTGAGCAGGTCGCGGTCGAGCAACGGCTTGACGGCCTTGGCTGCTCCGCCGCGCAGGTTGGCTGGCATGACGACGAGACCATCGTCGCGCCGGGAGGCGGACGACAGTAGGATCAATTGGGTGTCGGTGAGCTTGGACATCGGGACCTGCCTTTCGTTAGGGCAGCTGAGGCGCTGCCACGACGGCAAGCCCGCGGAGGCCGAGGGCGCGGGTGGTCGCAGGAAGTGAAGCGGTACGGCGAGCGCTATTCCTGTTTGAGGAGCCGGTTGGTCATGGTGGCGGCATCGAGCAGGCGCGTCGCTTCGTGGATCAACTCCTCAATGTCGAGCGCGACTTGCACGCCCTTGTCAGTATTGCCGGCCTCCGCGCAGGCGTTGGCCGCCTTCGCGATGCTGGCGGCCTGATCCAATCGAGTGTGGATCTCCTTGAGGTAGGCCTTGATGGCGGGTTCGGCGATGGCAGCGTCCATTGGGTTCTCCCGTGGGTAGACGCCACTACACACGCTCTGTTCTGCGGCGAAGTCGAGCAGAAGCCGAGCAATCTTATGGCTCATTTGCCCTGATGCGGATCATCTCGTGCTCGTTTGCGCGCAGTCCGAGGGCTTGTGGAGCTACGGCTGCCACTGACACGAGCATCATCTGCGATCGGCACGCCGACTTTGGGTGCGCAGAGCAGAATTGACGATATGGATTTTTTCCATACGTGATTGCTCAGTTTAGCTAGGTCGAATGGCCCGCACATTCGATTCTCCCCGGCACGAAGCCCTGCGGGCCTTCCTGGCCGAGCAGCGCAAGAAGGCGGGCTTGCGGCAGGTAGACCTCGCCAAGAAATTGAAACGGCGCCAGGACTACGTCAGCTACGTCGAGACCGGGCAGAAGCTTGTCGAAGTGGTCGAGTTGATGGAGTGGGCGGAGGCCATCGGCTTTGACGCCCGGGAGGCGATAAAACGACTTGCCAAAATACGGAAATAATCCGTATGGTTGAGCCCGGAAAGGACACCGGGCGCCATGCTCAAGGCTCCGCTCGAAGACATCATCGGCGACATCGCAGCCGCCGAACGCAAGGGCAAACAGCGAGGCTTTTCCTTTGCTGAGTTCTATTCGTTCATGTCCACCGCCGTGCTCATGGCCAAGGGCCAAGAGAGGCAGGACATCATCGACGCCCTTACCAAGGACAAGCCGAAAGGCCTGAGTGCCGAGCAGTCGGAAGGTTATGACAAGGCGATGGCAGCCGTCGTCCGCATCCTGATCGAACGCTCGATCATCGTTTAGCGAGTCTTCTCCTGCCCGCCGCTCGATCGTTCGCTTGGTCGCCAAGCCTGCTTAGGCGATCTTGCCGGTCAACGTTCGTAACATCCGGACCGGATCAGCACCGATCACCCGCGCGATCGTGATGAACTCAATCACGTCAAGTCGCCGCTCGCCGCCCTCGTACTTGGCGACGAACGACTGATGCTTCCCGAGGCGTTTGGCGAGCTTTTGCTGGGTCAGGTCCGCCTTTTCGCGCGCCGCGATCAGCAGCTCACGCAGGAGCTGCTGCTCCGGGGAGTGGACCGACTTGCGGATGCGGCGCGCCGAATGAGCCATCGGCGCGGAAAGGTGATCCCAGCTTCGGATTATCCCAAATTAGGATGATTATTTACCATCATGTGCTTTTCTGAACCGATGTTGGCGCGATCGAGTGGACTGTCCGCCCACGGCAAGCGACTGCACGAATCATGAAAGCCTCATCCGCCCTGCCAAGCGCCGCCCCGGAGGGGTTGGACGACCATTCGCGCCACTCGAGCCTGCGGGAGAGCATCATCGACCATCTGTTCGTCGGAGAACTCCTGCGATGCCTGTGGCGGCAAGGCGCCCGGACCGTCGAACTTCTCCGCGCCGAAGTAGATGCAGGAGGCTACGATCTTTTGATCGAGTGCAACGGCATCGCTCGGCACATCCAACTCAAGTCGAGCTACCAAGGTGCCAAAACCGACAGGGTGAACGTCAACATGGCGCTCGCCGGAAAGCCCGGCGGCTGCGTCATCTGGATCAAGTTCGACCAGACGACCATGAAGCTCGGACCTTACTTGTGGCTTGGAGAACAGCCGGGCCGCCCGATCATCCTTGGCGAGCGCGTCGGCCGGCACAGTCGAGGGCCCCTTGGGTCGAAGCGGTTCCGCCCGAACATTCGGATCATCACGATTAAGCAGTTCAAGAGACTCCGTCGAATGACGGACTTGGCTGCAAAGCTGTTCGGACCGATCGGGAATATCTGAAACCAGTTGGCGCGCATCGCAGCCGCTGACTGCATCTGCTCGCGCGGCTCGTTGTTATTCGATCTTGCCTTGGGCTCGAAGCTCGGCCTGCCTTTTGCTCGCGCGGTTCGCCGCATCAGCCAGCAGCTGAAACTCTTCCGATGAAATTCGCTCAGGCAGCAAGACCCTGGGACGATCCTGCACGGGCACGTCATCGAACGCACCGACCTGATCGATGAGCCGGAACAGATTGTCCATGGCCCGGCGACCGCCTTTGATCGCTTCCAGGAAGTTCGCACGCAGAATTGCATGGCCTTTGGTGATGCGCTCCGAACTATCGCCCTGATAGACGGTGATCTTCTCGGCGATCACACGCTTGAAGATCTCAATGATGGTCTTTTTCGGCTTGGGGCGGCCGCGTGGGTTTCGAACTTGGCCCTTCTTGAATCTGGTGTGAAGCGGTGGCTTTTGATATCCAACCGGGTACTCGCGCTGCGCTGGTCGGCCATCGGACGTGTTCTGATGCACTTTTGAAGAGGTACTCTCGGCTTTGTCGGTCATGGCTAACCTCCCATCGTCGAGGTCATCTCGTTACACGACAAACAAATATCCGCCATCACGCCATTGATCCCAGATTATCGTGAAAACTGGGATCGGATTTCAGGAATCGGCGATCCGATTCAGTTCTGCGACCTCCTGCGCTACATTGCGCTTGTAACGGACGATCGGATCATATGGGGGTGTCAAATCCTTCAGCTCGCCGGCGCGCTTGGCAAGTTTCAGGAATCTCGCGAAGGCTTTCTGGTCGCACCGTAGCGCATCCGTCACGATCCTTTGAACGATTGCTTCCTCGCGGCTCATGGATCGGCGACCACGCGCAGTCCTGACCTCCAAAACGCCCCCAAGCAACGCCCTCAGATCAGATGCAATATTGCTTTCCTGTCGTTTGGGGCGACCGAAAGGGTTACCCGATTGCCCCTTCTTGAACTGAGAGCGAGACGGCGGCCTGCCAAATCCGACTTCATAGCCGTCACCTGAGGGCGAATCGGATCCATCAGAATTCCGGCTGCTGGTCTTCTGTTGCGTCATTGCGATACCTCACGACATGGTGGCTTCACGTCGTATGGTCTTGCCCGGAAGGCTGGCGCTCAATCACGTCATATGTAGACAATTCTCGTGATCACGATCGCGGTCCGATCCGACTCTCGTTGCGCGACCTCAACTCGCTTCACGTCGTTCCGCTACGCTGCAGGCTTCGCCATCGCGCGCTCGTCGAGCACGTCTTCAAATCGATCACCCGATGAAGCCAGCGTGGCGACTTTCCCCGTGAATTTCTGCCAACGCTTGACGGCAACATCAACATAATTGGGATCGATCTCCAACCCGAACGCCTGGCGTCCTGTCCGTTCTGCGGCAATCACCGTGCTGCCGCTACCGGCGAACGGATCGAGCACCATGTGTCCTGGGCGCGAACAGTCTTTTATGGCGTCTGCAATCAACGCAACTGGCTTGACGGTCGGATGCATCGCAAGCTCCTCAAGGCGACCCTGTCGGAACGTATTGACTCCCGCATAGTCCCAGACATTGCTGCGCGTCCGGCCATGCTGTCCAAGCTCGAAGTTGTTGACGTGTGACGCATTTCCATTCTTCCAGACAAACACCAGCTCGTGCTTGGAACGATAGAATGATCCCATGCCGGCATTGTTCTTGTTCCAAACACAGAGGTTCTTCAACTCGGTGTAGACCCTCCGACCCGCCACGCTCATCTCCCCCAAGTGCCGCCAATCCATGCAGATCTGATGGATCGACCCGTCCGTCGTATGAGCTGTAAGCAGCGTGAAGACGTCTTCCAGAAAACCAATGAACTCCTGCTCGGTCATTTCGCCGCAGGCCATCGCGAACTCGGCATGGCGCACCCGACCGAGGCCGCACACATGGCCGTCAATCGGCACGTTGTAGGGTGGATCGGTGAAGACGAACTCGGCCTTCGCACCTTCGAGAAGCGCATCATAAGAGGCCTTCTCGCGCGCATCCCCGCACAGAAGTCGGTGCTTGCCCAGCAGCCACAAATCGCCGACACGCGTCGTGCCCGCACCCTGCGGAAATGGCGGGATAGCATCTTCAGGTCCAGGAAACCCGCCCTTGCTCTCCGATGCATCCTCCAAGACCAGATCGACCTCCGCGGCTTCGAATCCAATGGTCTCGAAATCGAAATCGACATCGACTAGCGCCTGAAGTTCTATGGCAAGGATTTCCTTGTCCCAACCTGCTTTCTCGGCAAGCTTGTTGTCGGCGAGGATATAGGCGCGCTTATCCGACTCGCTCAGATGCGACAGTCGTACCGTCGGTACAGTCATCAAACCGAGGATCTTTGCTGCCTCGGCTCTGCCGTGACCGGCGATGATTTGTTTGTCATCATCGATCAGAATCGGGTTGCAGAAGCCAAACCGCTCAATGCTCTTAGCGATCTGCTTGATCTGTCGTTTCGAGTGAGTCCGCGCGTTGCGCGCGTATGGCCTGAGCGCGCTCAGCGCCAGCGTTTCGATCTTGATCACTTGGCGTCCTTTCGCTTCTGGGTGTGCGTTTGGACGCGATCCGAGCGCCGACTTCCATCATGGGAATTCCCCCCAGATTGTTGTGAACGCCAGTTGGCCTCTATCTCTTCAAATTCTGCGGGACAGTCTGGAAGCTTCCGGAACGTCTTGGAGACGACATTCCGAAGGGTTTCCACCGTACGAATTCCGAATAGCGGGCCATATTTGGCATGGACATAGGCCCAAGCCCTCTCGGCGGGCGTTGGCTCTGCGCGCGGTAGCTTTCCCCGGGTCGACTTTGTCTCGGCGCGCAGTTCGGTGTGTTCCGCTTTGTACTCGGCGAATTTTCGGCGGTATTCCGCAAGCATCATCGGAAAAGCTGGATGGAAATCGACTTGCGCCGGATGCCGGGTAGGCTTGCGCCCTCGCTTGCCCGTTCCGGGCAGGGCCTTGATGACCGGTCCCCGCAAGTCTGGCGGGAAATAGCGCTTCACAAGCAAAATGACGTGCACGCTCGAGAGCTTTCCGCGCTCGGCAAGCTGTGCACGTGCCCACGCATAGCTGCCCAAGTGGGGATTCGTGGAGACTTCGCCCTTCATTGGCTCCTCCATTCTGCGGCGGAGCCGACTAAGTATCTGGCTAATCAGTGCGTGAAACCCAACATTGCAGCAACTGGCGCTAACGAACGTTAACTTGGTTAAGCTGCCTCAGGGTCCTCGCATAATGACGTCTTATGGAATGCAACAGACATGGTTGCACCGCCTTCCAGCGCGTTGCGTACCTCGGCAAGATGAGCCGTGTTCGTCGAGCCGGATGGACACGATCGATTCAGAAATGGTGCAGCGCAGCAAGTGGCTCAAAATCGCCGATGCTCACCGACAAGGGCATTTCGGTGATCCTGGGGATGTTCGCAGGCCTCGGTTCTGCCTCTTACGGGAAAATTTCCGGACCGAACGCAGCCGGCCGTCGCTTTATGGAACCGGCACCGCGACGATGCCCGAGAAGGGTGTGGGTGGTTGTCATATGGGGATGCTATAACGCGTCCGTACTACGCTTTTAGCTCCAATAGATCGCTGGGGCAGCCGGAAACCAAACTCTACATGTCGTGGGCAACACAAGATTTCATCCGTTTTTTGGTAAGCCAATTTGTAGCTCTAACCGGTGATCGCATTGCGACGCTCGCAATCGTGTCCCTAGCCGGCGCAGCCGGCGGTGCTGCGGCGTCGGCGGTTGCCGCGATCCAGATTATCCCGTTGATCATGCTCGCATATCCGGCGGGAGCTGCCTCCGACATCGTGCGACGGAGCCGGATATTGGCGGCGATCGGAGGGTTGCGCGCTGTCGCGATCGTCGTGTTCCTCTTGCTTCCAGTTAGCGACGGGGTCTTCCACGTCTACATCCTTGTTTTCGTTCTCGGCTGTCTGGCTGCATTCTTCAATACTGCCAAGCGCTCCTTCATTCCATTCCTCGTACAACCAGTAGTAATTACTGAGGCAAATTGGTACCTTCTGGTTAGTGATGTAGCAGCGACCGGAATTGGCATCGCAATCGGGTCTATGCTGCTCACTGTTTTGTCGCCCGGCTCCGTGTTGATTTTTGACGCGGCCGCTTTCGCCATCGCTGGGCTGATCGCGCTGCGCATCGGGCAGCCTGAGCAAATCGGAGCTCTGGCGCTCAGCGAACATTTCCGCGGATTGCGGGTGGGATGGCGTGTGGCACAGGATCTCCTACGCCAAGTGCCTGCGCTTGGTGCGGTGCTATGGACCGTCACGCTGCCTTACTACATGGCGGCAGGCTGTTTCTATGCAGCCGCCAATCACTGGGCCGTAGCGCGGGAGCCTGCCAACGCAGGCGCAGTGTTGGGACCAACGTTGATGGCTTTGGCAGCGGGTGCCTTGATCAGCTTCCCAATTCGGGGATATCTTCAGAGATTGGGGCTTATTGGTAGCGTCGCCGCGGCGTTTGCCGTTGGCGGCGCGCTGATGATCGTGTTGGGGGCAGTTAGCGACGCCGCTCAGTGGGTGGTGCTTAGTCTGGTCGGAGTGATCGGTGTTACCGTGGGAGCGGTGTACCCTAGCACGGTCTACTTGCTGCATCTGGTCGTGCCCCGCGTCGAGATTGGGAAAGCGATCGGCATGAACGAGGTAGTAGGATCCGTCGCTTTCGCCGGAACAATCGCCGTAACCGTGGTCATCGGCGCCGCCTTCACTCCAACTGTTGGTTGGAGCGCGGGGAGGTCTTTTTTTTGGAGCTGGAGCTTTGGGGTCGATCTCACGACTGCGTGCTTTTACATGGGATAGAAATATTCGCCCATGACAATGCTCTTCAAAGGCATCGTTCGTATGGCGCGATTACCGGTCGCGGTAATAGGCAGCATCGTAGCAGCGTCAAGCCTTGTCGTTACGGCGCCCCAGGCACGGCCCATGGCATATGGGCTCGTAGCGTTGGTCATGCTTTTGATTATTCCTGCTGGATTTATCATCAATGACTTTTTCGATGTCGAGAAAGACAAGATCAGTCACCCTGGCCGGCCAATTCCCAGAGGTTGGGTCACTCCCCTACAGGCGCTGACGATCGCTATTTTTCTCTTCGTGGGCGCTTCAGCCGCTGCTTTGCCGCTCGGTTGGTCGGTGACGGGACTCGTCGTGGCGAATGCCTTACTTCTCGCATTCTATTCGTCGATCCGGCTCATGAATGGTGTGTTTGGGAATGTAATAACCGCTTATCTATGCTCATCGATTGTCCTGCTAGGCGGACTGATAGGGCAAATGACCTCGGTGCTGATCATACCGGCGACGTTTGTGTTCGGTCTTGTCCTGATGCGGGAGGTGGTATTCGATATCCATGACGTCGATGGCGACCGTGCGGCGGCCATGCGCACCCTACCGAGCGTGGCCGGCATCGACGCGGCCTTTTCGTTTGCTTGGGCTGTTGTCGCCCTACTGGCGCTCGGCTCCGTGAGCGTCGCTCTCAGTGGATTGATCGAATACCGGCTCATTTTTTTGCTATTCGTTCTATCTGGTTTGTCGTTGATCACCCGTGGGTTGTGGCGCTATGATCGCTACCGCGATGAATGGGGTTATCGGCGCTTCTGTCTTGATGGTCGGTGGTGTTTCTTGATCATTCTACCCGGCTTGACCGCTGGTGCGGCGGGGTAGGTCGAGCGCCATGAGCGGACGGCGAGAGTATCATCGGCATGAACGAATGGGTCGCTAGATTATCTACGGTCAGCCCGTTCGCGCTGGCTGTTTCCGCAGTCGCTTTTACCTTTCTCCTCGTTTCGCAAAAGATGCTGACTCAATACGAGCAGTTGGCAGGACGGGCATTCGCCCGCAGCAATTCACGCTGGCGCTTTTATTCAATCTTTGCCGCAATGATGTTGTCTGCTGGCATGTTGGCGTTGGGATACGCGGTGTTCGCAAAAGCTGGCTTTTACACCGCCCTCGCTTCCGGCAACCTCTGGGCGTGGACATTTGTAGTGATGGGCTGGGTTCCGCTTCCTGCTCTGCTATTGGAGCTCGCCCTTGCACAGCATGTCGATGCTCTCGGATTCACTCGACTCTATGAAGGGAACATCCAACGCCTTCCGGGACGAAGTTTTCTCCGACGCTGGATACAGCGGCTTGTCTTGGCCGAGCTGGCCGAGAACGACCGAGCTTCACAATCAGTTGGTAGGGCGCGCTTCCTGGACATCAAGCGCCAACGCTCATGGATCGCACTGAGTTTCTTGATCCGCTGGTTGCTCACGTATGCCGTAGCTTCGGCATTGGGAGTACATGTGAGAACCAATGCCCAGCGGAACGCGGACTTTCCTGTGTTCGCCGGAAATGTACAAGCACGTGAGGACTGGATAGTTCTGTTTGTTAGTTTAGTTTGGATGCTCCTCATTCTTTTGACCCCGGTTTTTTTGCTGTTTTCGTATTTCGATTTCGCTTCTGCCACTCCTGCCCTTGTTTTCGCTTGGATAATGTTGTTCTCTTTGGGCTTGATCCAGGTCAGTGCCACTTTTTTCGGGTTTGACATACTCACTAAAAGAGCCCCGAATCGGCCGGTCGACAAGATCGCACCTTATGCTCTTCTCTTCTTGTTCTTAGCTGGCGTGTTTGATATCCTCATGGAACTGTGGGTACAGACTCCGACAACCCCTGAAGGGCCATTCCAAAAAGCGATTGTGACGATTGTCGTGATCTGGCGTTGGTTTGGTGGCGCTGTTCCGATCGTTCTTCTCATTTTCCTTACAGGAACGATCCGTCGCTTTCTGGAGGATATTGCCCGCAGCCGAGAAAGCGAGCTCGAGCGAGTTCAAACTGCAATGGCCGCAAATCTCATCGGTCTCGGCCTGCATCATTTCGGAAATAAATTCAGCGCGGTGCGCGCATTGACTTCCGAAATTAAGCAATTCGGCGCACCACCGACGGATCCTGAAAGACAGCGGCAGGTATGGAATAGCCTGAACAGATTCGCCCAAATTGCGGATAACGCGCTAGATGAGGCGGACAAACTTCTTGGCGGGCTGAAGCGCGATGTCCGGCGGACAGCCATGGAGCCTGACTCATGGTTCAATGTCATTGAGGCCATCAGTGAAGTGGTACCTGAACACCTTACGTCGCCAATGGGGCAAGTCGTGCAGATCACCTTGCATGCTCCCCCTGGCGAGGCTCTGGAGCTACTAGCGGACCGCGTGACGTTCACGAACATAATCGACAATCTCATTCAAAATGCTATGGCTGCCATCGACGAGGCGCGCCCGCCCGGTCGCGCCTTGATTTGGATAAACATCGATTACGAAGCAGGCCGTCCCTATCCGCTAGCGCTTGTAATCCGCGACAATGGGGCAGGAATGACGTCAGACGTCCAGGAACGGATGTACGATTCCTTCTTTACTACAAAGCCTCAAGGATCGGGGATGGGCCTTTACGTCGCCCGACAATTCATCGACAATATAAGTGGCAAGATTTCCTGTCGCAGCTCAACAGCCGGCGCAAATCGAGGGACTGAGTTCAGGATCGAGTTTCCTCCGAGTCGAATTCGGAGAGGAACGGTTCTGAACAATACGACTTCTGACAGAGCCTCGACGAGGCGGGCGGTTACCACATCGCCGCCAAACGAAGCGATAAAGAAGGCTGAGAGAAAATAGTTCACGATAGGGGGGCAGCATGGTCGATTCCGACGGAACCATCAAAGTTCTGGTCATTGACGACGAGCAAGTCGTCCTTGACTCGATTACTCAGAAGCTAATGACTAGGGTCGATTATCGCTTCTCGATACAGACAACCAAATCAACCGATCACCTTATTGAAACAATATCGTCTACTAAGCCGGACGTCATTCTCCTGGACAATTGGATAGGTACAATAAACGAAGGATTGCAGAGTGCGCTTCCGACAATTAGAGGCGCCTTTCCGAGCCAGAAAGTAATTATAATTACCTCCCGAAGAGGTGGGGATACGGAACAGATATTAGAAGGAAGAGGATGGGGGGCCTTTGCTTTCATTGATAAGGACGGCATGTGGAACGACGATTTGCTTGTACGACGAATTGTCGAGGCCGTCGGACTCAAATGGCAGAGTAGATAGCGATGCCGATTTCCTCACCTCAGGAGCCAGATTCCATTCATTGGATTTACCTCTATTTGCTTCGCCGAATGAAGCAAGTCCTTGAGGAACGCGATAGGGTCGATGTACCGTTTCTGGATAGTTGGGTCAAACATCGCCACGTGACGTTCCTCGTAGCCGATGAACTGCGCCGAGCGTATGGTTTGAATTTTGGACTGCAGACCACGCTCCATATCCTAGATATTGACCAAATTGCACAAGGGCCGACGATCGTCAATATTGCGGAGCAATGCAGATTAAATGGGTGGATTATCATTCCGCAGAACGGCTTCAAGTTGCACGATCTAACTCGTGCCGGGTTGCTGGCAGTCGACCGCGCATTGCGGGAGAATCGCTCCATTACGGGCATAAATTGTCCTCACGCGATCCCAGTCAATTCTGTACTGCCGCTGATCAATAGGCTTGTGGATGTTTGGTCATTAGCCAACATGGCCCAGCTAACAGACTTCTATCGTGACGTGATCGTACGGAACACCGCGAGGTCTCCGAATCCCGTCGCTCATTATGAGATACACCGAGATCCGCAATCAGAGGCCTATTTTAAGGCCGCTAGACTTTAGGGCGCGGGCTAGCATGGTCAACAATCGTGTTTTGGGCGGCGACATTTACGGCGCACGTCGTTTTACCTCGCTGAGGGAACTCACGAGCGACCAGTCCAGTGCGGCGCGGGCGATTCTTAGCCTCATTCACGAAATCGGCGTACGTAATTCTATTCAACGCGATATTCGCGAACAGCGCGAACGAGAGGCCGCGTATAAAGAGGAGCGTGCCGACAATGAGTATTGGCCCCCAACTGATCAAACTCGACCGTCACACGTCGTCGTCATTGATGGCAGTCGCGGCACCGGTAAAACCACCTTGCTGTTGACGCTTCGTCATTTTGTTTCTCAAATGAGATTGTCGGGTAACTTTAACCTCAACACGCCGTCGCCAGACACGATAGACCAACAACTTGACGAGGTTCTCGGTGCCCAACGAGCGAACGTCGACCGTAGCACTCGTGTAGCGCTAACCATGCCGGTCGTTTTTCCCGATAGCCTTGAGTCGGGCGAGACAACAATGGAGGCCTTGTTCGCACTAATTGAGAATTCGTTGGAACAACGCCGTGAGCAACTGCGCAAAGGCGCGCTTGGCGACGGTGACTTGGACGCAAAGCGGGCCCGAATTGATGCGTTGATCCGTGAGTTGCACGATGATGTCAGTGTTGCTTGGACATTCTCTCGTGGCATCGGCGTCAAAGCGTTGAAGGCTGATGCACTTAACTACGACGATTTTGTTACTCGGCGCGCCCAACACAACCGTCTGGCCTATACGCGGATCGATCGCTGGCGCCATTTTGTGGACCGATTGTTGGACGCCCTCGACTACGAGTTACTGGTCCCGTTTTTTGACGATACGGATCTACTGCCACGAGCGGGTGTAGATATTTTGCATGCAATTCGCATTTATCTGGATCACCCGCGCATTGTCACTGTGTTGGCCGTCAACATGGATTCCTTGCACCGCGTGCTAGCCATGGAGGCGTATAAGCTGTTTGACGAGTCACTTCGCGCTATGGCTCGCGCGAAGCAACTCCTGCCATCGGACAAGATCGCTGGTTGGGAGTCGCGTGTAGAACATATTGAAATGGATGTGAGTGCGCATATCGCGAAAGTACTTCCTGCACCACTTCAGCATCGCCTTGCGTTTTCAGACGCGAAAGACTTCGATCGTATCTTTGGAGCGTCGTTTGCAGCGTTTTGCTTGGACAAAATGGCAGCGACGCTCGGGTCCAACAATATTGGCGCGCTTTCATGGTGGCTGCTCCAACGTTCTCCGTACATTCGGCTGCCGACATATAGCGTTCGCGATCTTTTGTCGTTTCGTGACTTCGTCAATTCGAACACCAAGAATGGCATCTCACTATCACCAGCCAAGATACTATTTGCGTCAGCACCGGCACGCCGACTCTACGAGCGTGTCGATGGTGCTATTGACGGGGTTCTCTATCAATTGACCATTCGTGCGTTAAAGCCTCGTAAGACACGATCGGCGAGCCAGTCATTTGATGAGGACGGCTATCATGATCGGTTTCTTGATTTCTGGATTGATTCAAATTTGGCGGCTGGAACAATTAAAGTTGAAGAGTTGAATCGGATGGACAGTGTCATACCGGGTTGGAAAAGAAACGAACTTAGTAAGCAGCTCGCTGCTCGTAACTCAGCCGAATTCGGTGTTGCTTCCTGCTTCAACGATACTGCATTTCCGAAAAACGCCTTGTACTTAGTCGATCTTTATCCACTGATTGGGTACGCGAATCGTACTCTCCCGGATTTTCCGATTCCGAAATGGCATGCGCAGCTTACGAGCGCGGTCTTAGCGCCGAACAGTCTTCCCACCATAATCGACCAGTCGGTATCATTAAAGGAGGCGAAACGAAACGGAATTGGGAGGCTAGGCGCTTCGTTAGCGAACGCAATTGACAGCCTGAAAGATGGTAGCCGGGATGCATCACGGAACGCAACGTGCAATATGTTTTTCGTTTGGCGATTATATAGCGATTTGACCATTGACGGGGCGCTGGCTTCTGTGGAGGAGAGTGATCGAGACAAATTTGGGCAGTTTTGGGATGTTTTCCAACGCCTCTGGTTGCAGGCTGATGTAGATCGGATTGCCGCGGTGCGAATTGTGGAACTTGCAGCGCGGGTAGCTGGCACGCTCTTTTCGGAGTCGGATTACCTACCTGCCGATCCCTGTGCACTGATGAGCGTTATCGCGGAGCGGTTAGGAAGGACGAAGGAATTTCAGGTCCGCGACTCGCTTCTTCTGGCTTGGGCACTCTTGCCTCCCATGGAGCACTTCATCACATATCGGCTCACTCCACCCACAGATGCGAATCCGGGCGTAGAGGCTTGTGAGATTCTTGTGAACGTACTCGGGGATGTAGTTCGCAATGCGGACGCGCTGAATGTGACGGACGGCCCTAGTCGATTTGACCCCAAATTTCGCCGACATCTATTCCCTGATCTTGAGGAACGGGGCGTTGTCGCAATACTTGCCGAAGTGCGGAGTGGCTCTGCCACGCTTGGCGAGACGCTGCAGCGGCGAAAGGCGTTGAGTAGACTTTCCATAACAAAAGCGAATGGTCGTCAGATGGCGGCGGCGACGTTGGGCGTGGGTGAGGGGTGGCTTGATGGCCTTGAGATCGGGGACTCTGCGTTCGGCAATCGTACGTAGATTTTTGCTGTGGCGGCCGCGACTGGACGCCCGCATTCATTCGGTTCCTCCTCGTGGCTTATCACCGGGCCTGCGGAGGATGTTTCTCGAGTACATCGCCACTCAGTTTCGCGATCTGCATGACGACGATATCGAGCAGCACGTTGACACACTTTTCGCCAACCACGTCGACCTGCCGGGCTGGTACCGGTGCCTGCTAAGAGAATCGCAAATTGAATTGACCTTTTTCCAGCGAACACCGCGCATTGTGCTAGACGGACTTAGTTCGTGGCGCTCTATCACTGCCTGGGTCGATCCCGATCTCTTGGCCACCTTGGCTCTAGCCGACAGCCGCGGTCCTGCGCCGGAGGCGAATGATGCCGACCCAGTGCGCGAACTCACTGAGTGGGGCTACGTGCTACCGACTGAGCATGAACCCTTGGAACGTATCCTCCGGCAGGGGACGGCCGACACTCATGTGCATCTAGAGGCTTGTGACCCCGCCGCGCTTTTGTGGTTACGTCTAATGAATGGTGATGTTCGCTTGTCTTCCCTAAATCGCTACTCTCACACTGCGTACAAAGATTTGAAGAGCGATGAACGAGAATACGA
This sequence comes from uncultured Alphaproteobacteria bacterium, assembly GCA_963839985.1. Lineage (GTDB taxonomy): Bacteria > Pseudomonadota > Alphaproteobacteria > Rhizobiales > Xanthobacteraceae > PALSA-894. The sequence goes on from CAWIXG010000012.1 coordinate 110,459, forward strand.
GGCACGAAACTGGGAGCATGCGTTAATCGAGGAAGTGCGGAATATTCGTAAAGCATTGATGAGGAAATACGAAGTGGCCCCCGCCGGCATGATGCGCGATGACGTTCACAGTGAGAATCCGCGCTATTTGGAACACCACCGCGACGAACTACGCCAAGAGCGTCGCTTCTTATATAAACATTGGCGGCGTTTCGAGGAACGCACATTGGTTGACCGCATCCATTTCGATCGCTACGCTTTTGCAAAGAGCCGCTTTCTGCGTGAATGTCAGCAATTTCCCGGTAGCAACCCTGGTCTTACGCGTTTCCGTCGCTACCTCGACGCCGTCCAGCCCGAGTACGAAAACCGGCGTCGCGGCCGGTCCAAGCGGCTTGATCTTCTGCGCTGGGGACGCATGTTGCCGCTCGCGACCGAGACATCGTCTTTGAAGACATTAGAACTGCGCATTGCCCCGTTGAATTCGGTTGCTGCATATCACCGCTTCTTTGACATTTGGTCCCGTCTTCTGAAGGACCTCAAGCGAATTCGCCATCACCCAGTCGACGTACGCTTCATTGTACACTTCATCCGTCGCCCAGAGCTTCGGGAGACTCACGGCTCAGGGCGTTACTTCGGTCGATTGCGTGATCTTCTTGATCGCCAAACAGCAGTTCTTCAAGAGTATCGACTATCACTTTCGCAAGGGAGCAATTCTTTCATTGTCGCCGTGGACGTTGCAAATCTAGAGCGCGGCTCGCCGCCTTATCTTTTCGCGCCGGCCATCCGTCTGTTGCGTGAAGGCGGCGCCACACTGTCCGAAGAGGGACTCAATGCATTCCCCTATTGGCATCGGTTAGCTAGGCGTGGGCGGGATCGGCCGCCACTTCACGCTCCCCGGCTCGGCCTCACATTCCACGCGGGGGAGGATTTCTTCCATCCGATTGACGGGATCCGACACATCAATTCCCTAGTCACTCATTGCCTTAGGGCAGGCGACAGGATCGGTCACGGATTAGCACTCGGTTGCGATATTGATGCGTTCTATCGTCGTCGCGGCCACTCTCTGATCATCCCACAAGGTGTCTTGCTGGACAATTTGGCATGGGTGAGTCGACGCTTCCCCTTAGCAGAGGACCTTTCACCGACCTTGCGACGTGACGTCGACTTGGCGATCGAAGACTTGTCCCAGACCATCTACTGCCGTTCACTGACAGCCGCACATCTCGATCGCCTAAATGAAGCGCGTTATTGCTTGCCGTTCGAAACAGCCGAACGGCAGATATGCGATTTGCACCGGGAGGAAATTTACGAACGGCGCTGCTGGAAGGCGAGGCTCCAGTCGGCGTCATTCGAGCATCTGGATTTGCTCGCACGGCTCGGACCCTTCGTGGAGCGCGCGCAAATCGAAGTGCTGCGGGCAATCGAACGCAAAGGCATCACCATCGAAGCAAATCCTAGTAGCAATCTCGCTACCGGTGCCGTTATCGACCTCGTTGCACATCCATTGTTTCAATGGCTGAACGTACTCAACAATCGCGTGGTCATGAGCATCAACACAGACGACCCCGGAACGTTTGCAACTCGGCTTGACGTGGAGTTTGGGCTAATCTTAGAAGCGATGCTGGCAAAGGGCGACGGCGCTTTTCCATTGAATCTTGCTTGCGACGTTATCAATAAGATTCGACAAACCGGGTTATCCTCGCGCTTTGCCCTGCCTTCGTCAGCATAAAATTGGTGAAGGCGTTGGGATTCGCGGCTTGGCGGGAGCGACATGAGGAAATTGATGAATTCGCCAGTCGGTTTAGTTTCCGCTGCGGCTTATGCCATGGTCGGTACGCGCATTCGCGGCATCGTTACGGATAGCTTAACCGGACGACAAGCTGAGGCAGCTCTGCACCATTTGGAGGGCGGGGGGAAGCATCTGCGTGGCACCTTCGCCTTGGCGGCAGCAACAGCCGAGGGGATTGGTGACTCCGACGCTTGGCGCATTGCCCTTGCTTGCGAGCTTCTCCACAACGCCTCCCTAATTCATGATGATATTATTGATCGGGACGAAGTCCGGCGCGGTCGTCCGTCGATTTGGGTCCGTTATGGCGTCACTACGGCCATCCTGCTAGGGGACGGTTTCATCGGGTTGGCCTTTAAGCAGATTGCCGGTCTGTCGAACCCGGCTGCCGCTGCCGCATTGTTCCGGCTATTCGCTGACACACTACTGACCATGATTGATGGTGAGGCCGACGAAGCCACTAATTTTGGCATCGGCACGGCGCCAAGCCAGGAGACATTCGCCGCGTATCGTCGAATTTGCACACAAAAGACCGCACCACTATTCGAACTAGCACTTGTGGCAAGCTTCTTGAGCGTTTGCCGGCCGGAGGTAGACATTCGAACGGGACGAGCGACCATGCGTCATATCGGCTTCGCCTACCAGTTACTGGATGACGCGAAGGATGGCGACCGCTATCAATTTGCCGGGGTGCCAGACAGTGCCACCGGTCGACTTTACTTGGTCGAGCAAGCCAGTCGGCATTGCAGGACCGCACGAGAGCTGACTGCGGAGCATGCAGAGATCCCCTCAATGGCTGTGGTAGCCACACTCGCCGATGCGCTTCTGGCTGAATGTGACCAGATTAGCGAGACATCGCGAGCGTCTATCTTCGCAGGATCCGATCCTAGTTTTGCTGGGCGAGCATGATGAGAGCCCGGCGGAAACAGACGACTTTGACCGAAAGTTATAATTCACTCCGTTAGAGGGCAGTCGAGAGAGGTGGAAAATGACTCGTCGGGAAATTGCGCAAAGGACCACGGATTACGACTACTGCAGCGGTCCTATTCTGGATAACCAGAGCAGGCTTTCCATGCGATGCTCATCGCGTGGTACATGCACAAAAACGGTTGCATTGTTGATTATTATCGTGCCGTATCCCGAATGGTGCCTGAGCGACCGAGTTCACGTATTTCGCCAGTAGATGTGAGCCTCGCTCATTCCGATCTTACGGACCTGCTCGAGCCACCGGAGCGCATCCGCGCGGCGGACGCCCGAACTCGGTCGCCGCTTTCAGCAACAAGGCATATTCATTCTCGATGCAGGTCGTGAACACGCTGGGATTGTCAGTATTCACGCACACCTGAAGCCCGTCAGCGACCATTTGAAAAAGTCTGCAAGCTGGCACGTCGCGGATCTTCTGAACGCCTGAAACACGGGCGTTCGACGACGGATTCAGCTCGATCACAATTCCCCGGTTCTTGATCTGGTGCAACAGAATGTCCTGCACCTGCGGCAAAAGCGCCTTGACGTTGCGGGTAACAATTCCGGGCTGTGTGCGCTCACGCGCCTTGAGGACGTCCCGATCCCACCGCCGCCGGAACAATCTTGTGCGGGCCTCGGCGCGGGGATTGTCGACTCCCCACACTTTTTCCTCGGGCAACACGGTTTGACGCCAGACTGCGACGTGATCAGCCGCAGGGGCCCGCGCTGCCTCGCCGAACACGCCGTCGTAGACAAGGTGCGCCGCCGTGCCGATCAGGCCTTGCAAGGAACTCATTCGATACGGCCGACGCGTCGTTCTTGAACTGGGGATCAAGCACGTCCATGAGCCAGCACAAGCCATCGAACAGCTCGCCGACCGGCATGATCGAGAGCTGCTCGGTGTCGATGCGCGGGTCGTTCAATTCGGTCACCAGAGCAAGCCCGTGTCCGATGCAGTCCGCGCGCCGAAGGTTGAACGCGTTCACCGCGACACCGACCTGATAAAGTCCGTCGAGCAAGCCTTCGAAATCCTCCCCCGCGTGTATGGTAACGCCGAGGTCCCCGGTCCGCGGCCGATGCTCCTCCCGATCGCGGAGGCGGATCCATCGCTCCAGCCATGACCGTCGCGGGTCGCGTGAATCGATCGTCTCAAGATACTCCAGCGCGCGCTTGTCCCCGCGAAGCAGCCGCAAGTGCAGCGCAAACAGCGACGTCGGCGCGTCCCGCTCCTGGCCAGCTACGTCAATGCGGGCAAGCGCACTCATCCAGGCCCGGTGTCGCCCATCGTCGCTGTTTAGCGCCAGCCGCAGCGCGGAGGTCGCGCGGTCCAGGGATCGCAATTTGATCAGCGCCTGGGGCTCGCTCTGGCTCTCCTCGTGCCGGCGGCGCGAACGTGCAAGCGACCGCCGAAAATGTACCGTAAATCTGATGTCCAGCCGCCGACTGGGCTTAAAGAAATCGTCGAGTTGCTTCTTGAGCTGCGCCCACAGCTTGAAGAAACGAAGGTAGTCCGCGGTCCGTTCAAATGGCGAAATGCGCAGTTCGATCCGCTGCAGCGTCTTGCTCTCGGTCAGATACCGACAAGCATCGCCATAGGGTTTCATCGTGAGCCGGGCACTTTCTCCATACGCGGGAGATGGGCGCCGCCAATCGTCACGCGGCCGCGCGCGTTTCAGCGCGGAGAAGTAGCGCAGCTCGAAGTGCCGGAGTCCTGGCTCGGCGGGGAATGCGCCCTGCCGGACGAGCCCGTAGAAGCGGTGCTTATGCAACAAGTACAAGTCGAAGTGCCGCAAGAGATCTTCGTCACCCTGCTTGTTGCCAAGCAACACTAACCAGACAGACGTCAACATCCACCGCTCTTGCGATAGAAGTTCGGGCGACCATGACCACCACGCATCCGCGCGCGTTTCCGCGAACGAGGCGGCTTCGATCCTGCCTGCGAACCCGAGGAGATAGCTTCGAGCCTGCCGCGCCTCGTCGATATCCGCGTCTAGGCTGCGCGAGTCGTCCTCGTAGATCCATTTCAACTGCCCAAACGCCTTCAACTCGATCCTGTTCAGGAGCATTTCAAGCCAGGCGGCTTGCGGCAGCCTTACGCCACTCACGTGGATATGCAGATCCGACAGCCCTTCCCTCGTTAGTCGCGCGAGCTCGGGATCTGTAGCACGCGCCACCGTTTCCCACGCGCCAAAATGCTGCTCTTGCAAGGGCGAGCTCGGCTTACTGGCTTCGGCAAATGCCAACGACATCAACGCATCCGGGTCGAGATGAGCGCAGAGATTTTCCCAGATGTCGATCAAATCGGGAGCGACGACGGGGCGCCCGTCCGTGAAACTGAGAACCGGATATTTCTCGCCGATCAGGACGCGATACCAGCCGACCAGCAATTCATGCCGTTCGCATACCCAACGAAACCCGAGATCGATATTAGTGCGCGATACGTTGGCCGTCTCGCCGCGGAAATTGCGGTAAACATGCGCGGCAAAGCGGTCGGACAATTCCGTCACCCCTGAGTCGCGAAAGCCGCGCCGCACTCTCTCATCCCAGAGAATCAAGGCTTTGGCGACAAGGCGCGGGAGCGACGACTTGTCACCGACGGAGAGCTCGAACAATTCACGAAGCATGGGTGCGCGAGCGGCTCCTATCGGACGTGTAGCGGTCTACCTCGAGCCAGAGCTTGCGAATGCAACGGCTGGTGGCCCAGAGCCATTGTTCCGTCTCGCTCAGGATGCCGCGGACCTCCATGGGGTTGTCATTCTTTGTCCTGTTACGTTTCTCAATCCTGATACTCCGAACTCCGGCGAACTCGGTCTTCAATCGCGCCATGACGCCTTCGGTGTCCACAAGATCGGTCATCCACTTCTCGCCCAGCAACGTGGATGGCGCCACGTCGGGCATGATCGCGAGGTCGGTCGACGTGTCCTTTCCGAAAACGCCTTGATGCAGGAACGTGATGATACGCACCCGAGCGTCGGACGTGTTCGCGAAGATGCCGCATGAGGCCAGGAACTCGCGTTGCGAATCGAGCCTAGCGTCGGCTGGGCCTCTCTGGGCATCGTCGATCGAAAGCAGGTGCTCGAGAAAAAGCTTCGCATACAAATGCAGGCATTTTACCTTGATGTAGCGCACGACGACGCTGAGCGTGCCGATCAGTTCCGCCCATGCCTTCAACTCAGCTTTTACACTTTCTCTCAATTCGCGCCTGTCTGCCCTGAACGACTCGACGTGGTATATTTCCGCCATGATCTGAGTGTGCAAGATCGCCGACAGGCTGGGAGCGAGGCCGTATAACAGCCATACAAGATTGCGCGCTTCGCGTCCGGGTTTTTGCAGCTTCTGCCGCTCCGCCTTGGCTTCATCGCTCATAATTTCCGGGGCTGGCGACGAAATGTTCAAGCGCCATTCCGCCTCGCTCAATATGAGATGCTCGAGCGGCCCGCCCTTGCGGCGAAGATTGACGGCTTGATAATCTATTTTAGGGTCGTCGGTGATTGGCCAACCCTCGCAGGTCGACCGCCCAACTGCACGAAGTATATCTATCCATCTTTCGAAGTCAGTCTCCTCTCCGGGAACGTCACCAAGCTTGTAGAGATACCCGACGGCAGCGAGGCGGTCTTTGATGTCTTTTTGCATACTCGTTAAGCCGGCCTCTCTGAGCGCACCTTCAACGGCGTCCAGGCGAAAGGCATTTCGAACATACTTCGTCCATGGTGTGCGATTCAGGAGTTTTTCAATACCAACGCGGCTGTAAAGCGGCATCCGGCTCTGGTTGGCGATGATGGCCAGTGAGGTCCTTTCCGTCTCCTGCGTCGCCCCGGTACTGTCTCCACTCTCCAGCCATGCCGGCGCGACCGCGTGTATCCGGATGGCGTGCCATGCCCGCCGAAGGTCGCTGATCAACGCCGCTTGGCGTGCGATCATTCGCTGCGCTTTGAAAATATTTGCGTCGTCTGCACCGATTTTGGCCGAGGCTCGTCGATCGCGCTTCCCGGACCGGCCAGGTTGGCCGGATGGAGCGCGTTTGGGTTCTACCCAAGTCTGTGCGGTGAACAGCACATTCCTGGGACGTTCTGAAAACGACCTGATCTCGTCGCGGACATACTCGTCATAGCTGTTTTCTAGGTGCCCAATCCCTTCCTCCGAGGTCGACAGCGTATTGATGAGTCGAGTCGACGGTACCTTCTCAGCCCAGCTCAGCCGATCGCAGGTAACCTCGGTAAAATATCTGACCAGCTTCTCGTCCTGCTCTTCCTCCAGAAATTCCACCCAGCGGCCGGCAAGTTTCGCCTCCCATTTCCCGCTGTTGTGTTCGTCATCGAGCTCATCTCTTGTCCTGCGATCATCAATGCCGCCGCGCCCGGTCGAGGCGTGACGGATGAAGCTCATGTCCGGAAGGGCTCCGAGATCGCAGAAATATGCGCAGTTCCCGGGAACGGCGGCATGATCGAGCCAACGGGAAATGCCGACACGGCGCTGCTGCTTCTGCATCTTGTGCGGCTGATAGAAGCGGCGCATGTACCGCCGGCCGCGCAACCTCGGCAGCAGACCGAGAGGTACGGCCTCGTCGGCGTTGTCGCGCAGCGGCATTGCGAGATTCACATCGAGGCGATAGCTGATGTAGTCATACGTGTAGGTCCCTTGGTGAACGGAACGACCATTGATCCGGATGCTCCGCTGTCCGACCCAGACGGAGGTCAGTTCCTGCTGCCACAGCCAGCCGATGACACTCTCGTCCTCGTCGCCCAGTCTCTGGATCAAGGTGTAGTTCTCGGGGTTGTCGTGGAGCATGACCGGTAGACGCTTGACATGGCCGCCGGTGTGGCTGGACTTGTCCGCCCGATCATTCCTGTCCGGGACGTAGTAGCGCCGAAAGGTGTTGATTTGCCGGGCCGAACGTGGCGCGAGCGGCCCGGCGTAGCGGTTGCCGAACATCCACCAAGAGAGGAAATTCTCGATACTTTTCCGCTCGTCCCGCACCGGTGCATCGGATCGGTCGAGTTCGTATATGATGGCGAGCTGATACTTTGTCTTGAGAAACTGTTCCCGTGTGGCACGCACGCGCCGGTCGATAGTCCCGCGAAAGCTATCGCCGACCACTTTAGCGAAGTCGGTTTCGCCTTTTGACTCGCCACTCTTCCCAAGCGTCGGCGGCCCGATGAAGAACCTGCGCTCCTGCGGAATAACCTTCTCAAGATAGTATTCCGCATGCTTTCGCACCATCCGGCGCCAGTCTGCGGCAGTGCGCGGGTTACCTCGGTCCAACGCGGCCATCGACGATCCGATGTGGTGCATTCCCTGATGGATCAGGCTGTCGCGCATCGCACGAATATTTCCGGCAAGAATCGTGATGATCCGCGGGTGACACAGGAACATGCGTAGCGCGTGAAGAAGATCGCGCGTAAGGTCCACTTCGACATCGGAGTCGTCCAAAAAGATGATCAGCACCTGGACATTGCGGGTCTCGAGATAGTCATCGATGAAATCCCGCCAGAGATAGATCCGGTCCAAAGCAGTCTTGGAATGCTTCTCGAAATTCTGAACTAAATCTTCGTAGTCGGTGCTGTCGCGTATGATGGCATCGACGCCGAATCGGCGAGCAAAGTAAAAGCCTTCCGCAACTCTGCGCAGTTGCTTCTCAAGGACAGTCTTCTCGTGCTGGCTTATCCCTCCGGCGGATTTCCCGATCTTTTCCAGTTTATGCAACTTGTCGCCCAAGGCCGACAAGATCGCCTCCATGACGAACTCGCCGCCTTCCATGTCGCCGGGAAAAATGATGCGCAGCAGGTCAACAAGCGGCTCTTCTTGTGCATTGATCTTCGCCCTGTCGTCCTCGTCAATGGAGTTGAACAGATCCTCCCAATCGGCTCTCGCCGGATTTCTCTCGAGCTTGTTCTTGGAAACGACACCGAGCACGTGCTGAAGCGACGTCAGGGTGTAGGTCTTGCCCGCGCCGCGCCCCCCATCGATGCAAAATACCTCGTGAGGGTTGATCACGGGCTGGGTATGATCGCTCGGGTCGGTCGCGTACTTCCGCTTCTGGCCGATCACCCGCGCGATGATTTTTATGCATCCGCCCAAGATAATGCGCAGCGCCGACCGCTGCGTGGAAAACAGGTCGCCCTCTTTCTCGGCGCGAAAATTGCTCTTGAAATCACGGCTTCCCATGACAATCATGACCCCTGGCCGTTCCCTCGCACAAACGCAATAGGATATCATCCGTTGACAACCGTTGCATTATCAATCTTTGATAGGCACCCAACCAGTTGCCCTTCCTAAGCCGTCACGGATCCGAACGCTCACGAAGAGCCGCTCCTGCTGCCCGCCTATCTCCCTTCGGCACGGTTGGCGCTTTCTTTTTGCAAAACCGCGGGCCGGGATCGGGCGGCGGCGGGCGAGGTCGTAGCTCAACGTCATGGACGATCTGGAAAAATATCTTCAGGCTGAACTGCCGGTCGAGCAGGAGGATCTCCTCGAGCTCGACAGTCTCATCTGCGAGACTGGCACAACGCTGATAACGACGTTTAATGCCGCGACAGGCTGGCCACATCGCGTCGGCCGCGACGAGAAGAACGGCGAGTTGAGCGCGCCGTCGCATTTTGCGACCGCCCTGGTGACCGTCACGTTGTGGAAATTGCTCGGCTTGTGGGATCGCCCGCAATGGCGTGGAATCGTGCCAGAGTTTCCACCTCTGACGTCGGGCGACCTGGATCTCGATCGAGTCAGGAAAACCGCCATCGACGGCATGGACCTACTGTTGAGTAGCATTGGCGCAGGAGACGCGGTCAAGACATATTCCGCGACGTACGGCGACAACGACCCATTCACGCTGTCCTATCTCGCCGAACTAACCCGCGTTGCGGGGACCGAGGAAGCGGCAACTCGCTTTCGGAAGGCTATCGAACCGCACCTGCAAAGGAGAGCCGATGCGCTGAATGCCGCGATAGGCAACGACGCGCTACGGGACCAAGAAAAGCTCTATTTTAACCGCAATCACGGAACGCGTGCCATCTCCAATGCGATGATCCCGTTGCGCGTCCTGCATACGCTGCGGACCTGCGACAAGCTCACTCCGGCAAGCGCAATGAGATGCAGGGAGTACTTTCACGATGCGTTTCATGAGCAGGTGTCGTCCTTTTCCATTCCGGACAGTCGCTTCGATCCGGCTGAACTGGCGTTCGCGCTTGAAGGCCTGCTGATTTCGCAAGACCGTCACGCGATGGATCGCGCCGTCCTGGAGCGCGGCGTGATTGTCCTGAGAGACGCTCAGCTGCAAAGCGCGTTTTGGCGTCCGGTCAAGCCGTTTCTCGCCACCGACAAGGGGATGGCGCTGTTTCCGGTCAGCGTGGAGGTTGCGAACTCGGTGGCCCGTTCCGCCGAGATCTTCGACGAAACCAGGCTGCGCAATACGCTCGACTCCCTGACAGTTCCACTGTTGCGCCGGTATCTCAAATGGACCCAGGCTCGATTGGTCCGGTTTCAATCCGACGAGCTTAGGATTGTCGGGTGGCATTCCGAACATGTGAATGATCTCGGCGCCATCCATATTTGGGAAACGAGCCTGGTGCTCGAGTTCCTGCTCGCGTACCGGCACGCCCTTCAGTCCCGTATTGCCCGCCAGTTGTTGATCTCCTCAAACCTCAGCGTCCGAAATCCGGCGTCCGCCGGAGGCCGTCGTGACGGCAGCCACGCCGGGCCTGCGGAGCAAGCGAAGCCTTGGGCGGCGCTCGACGGCGAGCCGGCCCGGGTGCTTGGCGAACGCTACAAAGTCCTCAAACAAATCGACGACGACTTTATTCGCGATTGGGCAAGGAAAAAACCGAAACGGTTTTCCATGTTGCTCTATGGGCCGCCTGGGACGGGGAAGACAACCGTCGCAAGAACGATCGCGAATGTGTTGGGCTACCGGCTGATCACCGTCTCGGTCGGTGATTTCTTGGCCGCCGGGAACGCGCAGCTGGAGCAGCGGGCGAAAGCGATCTTCAACGTCTTGATGATGCAACCGCGCTGCGTCGTGCTGTTCGACGAAATCGACAGCTTTCTGCTTCATCGGGAGTTTGGGCGGTTTGACAAGCAGGAGACAGCGTATCAGTTCATGACGCCGGGCATGCTGACGAAGCTGGCAGATCTTTGGGCGGCGAAGCGTGTCATTTTCATTATAGCCACGAACTATGAAAATCGAATCGATCCGGCAATCAAACGGACCGGCCGTGTCGATACTCAATATCTGCTACTGCCTCCCGACGCGGAGGGCCGCGCCAAGATCATCCGCGACCAACTCGACGAAGGCGGGCCTGCCGAAGTCGGCTCGGTCGACCAGATGCTGGAACTGCAGAAGGCCTCGGTACTGCTTGGGCGGGGCGACATCAGGGCGGCGATCCTGGCCGCACGGATGCTGAGAGACCAGAACCCATCGACGACCTTTCACGACCACCTAGTGACCGAACTCCGGCAGCGCTGGCGTTCGACGAGCATAAAAAGCTACCTGAAGCGGCGAGAAAGCCGCGATGACGTCGACTTTCCGCACGAGGAACTGGCTTGCTTGCTCGGTCTGGAAGCGGAAGCAGGTGGTGAATTTCTGGATGGAGAGTCTAAGAACGCGTTGCAGGATTTCTTGACCAAGTCAGGTCCCGGCAAATCATTGGACGGTTGGCTCAAAATGTATGCGCCGGGAATGGACGAAGCCATTGTCGGCAAGATCGTCGCAGCGTGCCGGACAAACGGCACCGAATCCTAGAAGGACTGGCGCCTATCGGCAGCCAGGCGACTGGCGGGTTTTGTGACGCTGGCTCTTGCCCCGGAAGGGGAGTCATAATCAGCAGTTATAGAATGGGCCAAGTCACATTGGCTTCCGCTTGTCCTCTCAAGCCGGACGCCTCAAGGTGTCCACCTCATGCCGGCTGCGGGCCCTAGCTCGACGAAGAAGGGCGAGGGACGCGCGGCCGAAAGGCGTGTTCAGGCTTCGTCTCGACCGGGGCCGCGCGACCATATCTTTCGAACAGCTTCACGACGCTATTAAATCGATACCGCCGGATATAGGCCCATAGCATCTCCCGCCGGCCGTCGCCGAAATGGACAATCGCATCGCTGTCCTGGGGATGCTCGCCGATCAACTCGAGCCAGTATGCGAACAAGTCGTGGAAGTCAGCGGGGGCGATCACCCCGTTTCTGATCAGGTTTTCGATGCGTTCCAGCCGCATGAAGAACTGGTCGAAGATTGAACGAACCCGCAACTCTTCCAGCGAAAACAAATCGCCCTTCTCGCCATTTTTTGAAGGGTTTCGCACCGTGTGGTGCTGAAGTGCCTTCTTCAGGAAAGCGCGGTCAACTGGAAACGCCGTGATCGTGCGGCCGGTCACGTCGGGTACCGGGATGTCGGCGGTCTCATAGTCGATCATGCGGAGCGCAAGAACGACCGCCTCATCCGAATGAAATTTCTCAAGCTCGTCGGCCGCCTTGATTGCCCTTTCTCTTGTACGCGCCTTTTCGGCGCTCCGGCTGTTCATCCGGAACTGATAAAGTCCGAAGGCGAGGCCGGCGCCTGTTATCAGGGCGCCAAACCAGGCGGGATCTTCGCTCATACTCGGCTCCAACACGCGTGACCGGCGCATCGCAGGATCGCAGCAAGCGTTGAGCTGCCGGCGGCCAGTTGCTGCGGCTCTAGGCGGCGCGGCATCAATCCTCAAAACCACGCGTCAGGCCGTGCAACGCTTCGGTGCTTCAACGCCGTCGTTCTGACCGGTCATCCGTGCCGCGCCCACGGTCGTGCGCGCGGTCAGGCGCCTTCATCTCACTTTGGCTCGTTGCTTTTCGCATCGGCCGCTTTGGAAACCAGATACGTCGCGTGGCTGACGAACAGCAGCGACGCAAACGTGGCACCCAACTCCGGCAGGGTGGAGAAGATCGCACTCTTGGCTCCGAGCATCGTCGTCGCCGTTATGCTGCTCATCATTTGCACCAGGAGCGAGAAAAACCCCAATACCAACGTCACCGTAATGACGACGTTCTGGAGGCGCGAAACGTCGACCGTATCGGCGTTGGCTTTCTCCTCTCCCATGAAAATGTCTGCGATCGATGCCAGGCTGGGCGATGGCCGCCTGTCGAGACCGTCGGATTCGGCACCGAAAAACGCCGCGCCGCGCTTGCGGAGGTCTGCGTCGCCGCCGCGGATCGAAAAATCGATACTCTGCCCGGCAGGGTCTTTTGTCGGGAGGATCAACGCGGAAATCATCGGCGAAGCCGCCGCAATCCCGAGTGCGGCCGCGATAGAGGCCGGTATCGTCGGAAAAGCTGCGAACTTCGCGATATCTCCTGCGGCGCTGACGATGCCGGCAAAGCCGATATTGAACAACGCAAACGCCGCATAGCCGGCGAGCGCGACCGCGGTCCAAAGCGTCACTTGCGCGCGGGCGAGCGACACGCGGTTGCGCGAGTTGATCCAAACCCCCGCGACGCGCTGCTTGGTTCCGAGCCCCAATGCGATGATCACTCCGCCGACGCCCGCAACCAGCAGCAGAAACGGGACAAGGATCGAGGTCGATCCGGCGGCCGGATCGGTCCCGGTGAGAAAGGCCGAGAGCTTGTGCAAGAACCCGAAGAAGCTGGCTTTCCAGCTCTGGTCCTGATCCACGGCGACCGCCGCCCGCCAGATCGTGTTGCAGCCATCCTTGGTTGGCTCGCCGGGACATATCTTGGCGTCGTCGAGCACGGATACTGCTTTCACCGGATCCGCCCAGATGAACCGCCCGGTCGCCTTGTCCGTCGCGGGGGGCTTGCCGTCCTTCAGGAACTTGGAGCATACCTCCGACTGTTTTCCACTCGGGAACGCCTGCAAGTCCTCGGCGCATGTCATCGCTACTTGGGCAAGCAGCGCATATTGCATCGCCGGATTGTTGGTCGTGAGGATGCTTCTCGCCCCGCTCATCGAGCGGCCGGACCAGACCGACATCGCTCCGCCGGCCAGAAAGAAGATGGCCGCGACTATGCCGATGACCCAGGCGAGTTTGCGGTAAGGATTTTTTACGACCAGAGCCGGCAATCCGCTCCCGGTCACCGCCGAAACGAACGGCAGCTTGTCTTCGGGCGGCACTTTGTCGGATTCGAACAGCTTGTAGACGCGTCCGTCGGAGCCGTCCCCCACGACGAATTCGCCGCCGCTGGTGACGCCCGTCTCGCTGATCCAGTTCGCCGCTTCAGGCAGCGGCTGCTCGACCCGCGGTGCGCCGGTCACCGTCACTTCCATCAACGCGGCGCGCGCCGGGAGCGGAACGCCGCTGTAGGTCCCACCCTCGACCTCGTCGACGGTCGCAGCCATCTTGTTGTAGCGCGCCTCCTCGGGCGTGCGCACGCGCGGTGCCGGAAGTGAGAGCAGCTTTTTCTCGAGCCCGCGCTTCTTCGCCTCAGCGGCCAGCTTCGCAACCACCGCATGCAGCCGCTTCGCGGTCAGGTCGGCGCCATCCTTCGGCGTGATGTCGCGCGTCTCTCCCCACACCACCGCGAGCACATCACTGTCAGCCATTATTCGCTCCCCCGGCACGCCTCGTGCAACTACGACTTGTCAAACATCAATAAAGTATGCTGTCATAAAAAAAACAATCAAAAAATGATCCGCGTTTGTTGTCGAGTGGTTGAGGGGCATGGCGGTCATCCCGCTTTATTCGGCTGCCAACGCCAGCTATTCCGTCAGCGTGGGAGCGCGCACGCGCGACGGCACGCAGAGCGTCGAAGCGATTACGATCTCGGCGCGCGAAAACGGCGGGACGACGTTCGGTCCGGCCGAATTCAGGATCGCACCGCCGTTCGATCTGCCGGACGAGTTCGTCAAGGACGGGCGGCTCAAGACCTGGGCCGAGATTCAGCAGGACATCAAGGCTCTCAGAGACGCCGCCGATGCGAAAGCGGCGGCAGCCAAAGAACTGGCGCGCGACCGTCTGCGCGAGGCGCTCGCCAACAGCTCGATCGACCTCACCGCGGCGGCGGGCGGGTTTCTGGCGATCAACGGCGTCGGGTTTGCTGGCGCGGCTGCGACGGCGCACCTTTCGATTGATCTGGTCCTGCTCGATCCCACGCTCACGCCGAAGCCCGCGGACGACGTCGCGATCCTGTCCGCGTCGCTCAGCGCCAACGGAAAAGTACAGTTCGCAGGCAACACGTGCGACGCCGCCATGCGGCTCGAGGTCATCGTCACCCGCGGCGGGTTGATCAACGCGATCCCGTCGCTCTCGATCGACGCGCCGGCTGGCGTCAAGCTTCCGGCATTCGACTTCCGCTGGCCGAAGATCGACTGGCGGTCGCTCGACTGGACCGCGCTGGACGTCAAGCATCTCGCGACGCTGTTCCGCTTCGATCTGCCGATTCCGAAGATCGGTGATCTCGATCAGCCGTTGCACGTCAATTGGACGACGCCGCCGCAGATCGCATTCGGGATCGGCGCGCAAAACGCGTTGACGATCGCGACGACCCAGGACGGCGCGGGCGACCTCGTCTGCGATACAAAAAACGCGGCCGGCGCGGTCGTCGCCGAGAAGGTCGCCGGCATCACCGGCTTCAACATTGCGCTGGCGGCCGGCGCGTCCTTGACGGTGGCAGGCAAGGTCACCCCTGCCGACATGACGATCCCGCTGCCGAAAAAGATCGTCGATCAGCCGGACGCGCTGCCGTTCACGATCGAGATCGATCCGGGCACGCTCAAGATCAGGATCGCTATCGAATTCGTCCTGCCGCATACGGCCGGCGCGGACATCACCGCCACCCTCGATCTGCCGCGCGTGCTGATCCGCGCCAAGAGCGATCCGGCGCTGCTACTGGCGCTGCATGCGACCTATCAGCAGACCTACGACACCGCCACCGGCGAGTTGCACGGCAAGCTGACGGCGCTCGAGATCGTCGAGCCTTATCCGATTGCGCTGATCTCGCTCGCGGCGCGTGAAGCCGCCGACGCCGCGCAGGGGCTGATCCGGCTGATCGGCGCGATCCGCCTGCCCAAGCCGACCGTGCCGGAGACCGGCCTGCTCGCTGTGCTCGAACGCATCGCGGCGATGGCGGGGGCCGCGGTGACGTGGCTGGTGCGCCAGGCCGGCGGTGCGGTCGACGCGCTGCTCGGCGTTGCCGAAGCTGTCGGCAAGGGTCTCGAGCAGATGGTGCGCTGGCTGCGCGATGCGCTCGGCGGACTTACGGCGGGCGACCCGCACCTCGCCATCGAGGTGCGGCTCGACTCGCGCACCTTCGCGTTGCGCCAGATCGTCATCTCGCCGGCGTGGAGCGCCGAGCCGAACGCGCCGTTCACCGGCGAAGCGCTCGGCCTCGAAGTCACCGTGCCGCTCAACTGGCGACCGTCGCTCGTCATCGATCTCGATGGGCCGGCGAGCGTGGCGCTGATCGCGCTGCAGGGCCAAACCGCAGCGCCGTTCAAGCTCGGCACAGACCTCTGGCTGTCGCGCGATGCCGGCATCGAGTCGGTGCGCGATACCGATGCGGGGGGGGAGCGCACCAAGGAACGGCTCATCGAGGTTTCGGCCAAGCTCACCGTAAAGCAGCCGCTGGTCATTTTCCGATTTCGCGCCGGCAAGGCGACGTTCTTCGAGAAGATGGTAGCGAACGTCACGCCGGTGATCGGAAACGCCGTCAGCATCGCAACCGTCAGCGGAGCGGTCGAATACCATCCGATCACATGGGCCGAGGTGACGATCGACGGACAGATCGCGCCGGGCACCGCGGAACGGCTGCTGCCGTTCCTGCAATCGTCGAAAGGCAACGCCGAACCGGGCTTCCTGAAAAATCTCAACCAGTACATCTCGGTCAAGCCGGGCACTCCGCGGGCCGGGCATAACAACGGAGAGGTGGTTCTGCCGCTCGATGCCGAGCTGCACGTCAGAAGCACGAGTGTCAAGTTTCCGCTCGAGATCAAGCTGAACCTCAAGACGTTCGATGTTCGGTTCTCCGGTCCCGAGACGATTGTGATCAAGGGCAAGGCGAACGACAACGGTTTCGACATCTTCGGTCTCACAGGCAAGATCGTCGAGAAGACGCCGAGCAAGCCGCCGGCTGCGGAGTACGGCTTCTACAAGCTCGACTTCTCGAAGGGCGACGTGCGGCTGTCGCTCGCCGACGGAGCGCGCCTCGACCTCGCCTACGGCAAGGTGGCGAGCGGCGGGCGCGGCATCGTGTTCCGGGTCGACGAGCTCGGCCTGTCGCGTAGCGGGCTCGACCTCAGCGCCAAGGTCGACCCCGATACGCCGGTGCAGCTTGCCGGTGTCGACATGCCGTTCCGCTTTGACAGCGGCGGACTGTCGATCAAGAACAGCGAGATCCAGGCGTTCTCGATCAAGGGGTCAGGGCAATTGCCGCCCGAGCTGGTCGGAGAGGCCAACGCCACGATCTCGATCTCGATGGGGCGCGGAAGCGACGGCTCGCTGATCGTGCAGAGCGCCGAGGCGACGCTCGACAAGTCGAGCGATCCGATCGTCTGCCACGGCACGCGCTTCACGCTGACGCTGTCGGCGATCGGATTCCAGTTCCAGGACTTCTCGTCGGAAGGCTCGGGCTATCATTTCTATTTCACGCTCACGGGAACGGCGGAATTCAAGCCGCGCGCAGGCGAGTTCACCGACGGGCTGTTGAAGAATTTCGGCAGCCTCACGATCACGCTCGACAAGGCGCCGCTCGCGCGCGATCCCTCGATGCTGCTGCGCGCGATCGAATTCCAGGTCGCGGTTGAGCCGAAGAAGCAGATCAACTTCTTCAACCTGTTTACGTTCGAACTGCGCGGCATCGGCTTCCATCCGGCGTCGCCGGCTTTCGACGGCAAACCCGCGATGTCGGTCTCGGGCCAGGTCAATTTCGTCGAGGCGGGCGATATCGTCAGTCCGCGTTTCGATTTCCACAAGCTCTGGATCGCACCGCCGCCCGACGGCGACTGGCGTCCGCACGTGCGTTTCGACGGACTGACCGTCGGCGTGCGCTTCGGCGGCGCCGCCTCGATCGAGGCCACCGCGATCGCGGTCGACGACAAGCTGCCGACGCTGTTCAAGCCCGGTGCGCTGCCGGCCGACGTGACCGCGCACGGCTTTCTTGCCTCCGGCAAGCTCACCATCAAGGGCTGGGGCCAGATGGCCGCCTCGATGGGGTTCCTCGAGCTGCAGAAGAAGCCGAACGGGGAACTGCGCCAGGCCTTCTTCCTGTATGGCCAGGCAGGCGAACTCTCGATCGAAATCCCGACGCCGCTCGGGCCGATCTATCTGCGCGAAGTCGGTTTCGGCTTCGGCTTCCGCTACACGCTCGCAGCTTTCAACCGCGCCGATCAGGTGCACAACGTCAAGGAGCTGATCCAGGTTCTCGACGACATCTCGAAGTACCAGGGCGAGCTCGCGACCGTCACCGCATGGGAGCCGGAGGCGGAGGGCAACCGCCTGACGCTCGCGCTGCGCGGCCTGATCAGCATTTCGACCGCGTCGGGCGAAACCGACTACAACGCCGATGGGGAAAAGGAGCTTCCCAATCCGGTGCTGTTCGACATCGTCGCCGCGCTCCGCAGCGACCTGACGTTCTTCATGAACGCGCGCGTCTGGATCGCGCGCAACTACGCCGACTGGCACGATTCGAGCGCCACCGCAGACGCATGGCGCACCAATCCGACCCTGCGCGGCTATGTCTACCTGTCGGTGCCGCGCAAGGAATTCCTCGGCCGGATGATCGCCGACGGTACCGGCGACGTCGAAGGCAAGCATCCCGAGCTGCCCGCGCCGCTGGTGCAGGCGATGAAGGCGATCCGCTGGTCGGCGACGACCTACATCCGGCCCGGCCTGTTCCATCAGGAATTCGGTTGGCCCTACGAGCTCGGCTTCACCTTCGAGCGCGGCAGCAATTTCCGGATCGTCTGCCAGGGCGGCCTGGTCAACCGCATAGAGGATCTCTCGATCCTCTATGGCATTGCGTTCCGCGCCAAGGGCTTCGCGCAGATCGGTGGCTCAATCGGCGGGCGCTCGTTCGGGGCTTCGGTCGTGGCGCGGGCCGACTTCTCGATCGACGCGAAGTTCATCGCGTATCTGTCGATCAAGCGCTTCAGCGACACGCTGTTCTACGGGTCGCTCGCCTTCGACGTGTCGATCTCGCTGCAGGTGCGGGTGTGGCTCGAATTCTCGGTCGGCTTCACCGACATCCATCTAGAGGTCGGCTTCTCGCTCTCGCTCACCATTTCGATCGCGCTCGAGGTCGCGGTTTCGCCGAATTCGCTCGGCGGGCGAGCCTCGGCCTCGGTCGGCGTCGGCGCGTTCGGCCGCTCGATCCGCCTCGGCATCGGCTTCGGATTCAACGAGGGGGCGCTGAACACGGCGCGCAGCCGTGTCGAGCGCTTCCTGTCGCTCGGATTGACCGTCGCGACGCCGGATGCCGAGCAGGGCGTCGCCCCGCCTGCGCCCGAGCAGCCGCGCGGTCCGGCGTCGCGTGATGCCGACCAGGCCGTCGACCATGCGCTCGACAAGCACGACGACGTGTCGATCGTGCCCGCGCCGGGCGCGCCTGCGCCAATACCGCAAGGCCGCGCGCTGCAGCCGAGCGGCTATTGGGCGATGCTTTTTCCGGTGGCGGGTGATGCCGCAAAGGGAGATCAAGAACGGTTCGTCATGATCTTCGTGCCGCGCGATCATTCGGAGACCGGGCTCGAGGAGAAGCGTCTTCCCAAGCACGGGGCGGACGGCGAGCCGCTCGGGACGTTCTACGCGCCGCCGGCCGTGTTCGAGACGATCGGTGCGGCGCCGGTGCCGGCGTCGTTGAGTATCCGGAAAGGCGCATTGGGCGCGGCGATACCAGTCAGGAAGCTTGAGTTGCGCAAAGACGCCGGCGGCACGATCGTTCGCGACGTCCTGTTCGGCGACGTTGCGCCGATCGACATTGTCTATGACGTTGCGCGCGCGGCGGCTAAGTCCGGAAAAGAGTCGCTTTCTCTCGGCCGCTTCCTCGGCCAGTGTTTCGTGCGCGTCGGAGATGCAATCGCCGATTTGCGCGAACCGGTCGCCAAGGAGGTCAAGGCCGAACCCGAGCGCCTTCCGCAGGCGCGTGAAGCCGCAGCGCAAGTCCTGACGGAAGCAGGACGCGACCAGATCGCGCTGAAGCCGGAAGAGCGGGCAGCGAACGACATCGAGGAGCGCCGCTCGTCAATGATCGCATCGCTGTGCGAGTCCGCCGCCAAGCTCGCCGCGGGGGGCGATACGGCCTGGGGCACCGAGGCGGCGGAGCCCGGGCTGGACGTGCGCGCGCTTGGGGTTGCCTTTGTCATCACCAAGGCGCAGGTCAAAGAGCTGTTCGAGTACGGCGGCGATCGCGACGATCCGCATCCTGCGAAATTCGAGTTGGTGGCGGCGAACTCGTCGATCCAGCCGGTCGCGCAGCCCGTTCACCTGTTCAATGCGCCCGAGCGGATGTTCCGCGAGCGCGGGCCGAAGCTCGCCGAGCCGGTGGTCGAGGCGACGCGCACCGGCGTGCGCCTCGACTGGGACCTCGAGCCAGCGTTCGGACCGTCGACCGGGGTCTGGAACGATCCCGAATTCGATCTCAAGCATTACCGGATCGAGCGCATCGTGATGAGCTCGCAAACCGCCGCAGCGCCGTTTCCGCCGCGGCGCGTGACGGTAAAGGCCGCAGCGCCGATGCGCCTCGTGCGCGACCCGGTCAGCGGCACTTTCGTCTGGCGCTTCCTGCGCCCGAACGCGCAATTCGTCGACGACCTGTCCGATCTGCCGCCCGACGTGCGCGCCGCGATCCTGCCGGGCGCGATCCTGTCGGGCGCGGCGTCGGCGACCGATATCGACAGCGTGCGATACGTCGTCGTGCCGGTCGACAGCGCGGGCACCGACGGCGCACCGACCCCGCTGCAGCTCACCGTCAGGCGGCCGGGCCAGTCGCGCGCCGGCGTGCGCCGTGCCGTGCTGCATTTCGAATACAAGGGAGCGAACGGGCAGATCCGCGACATCGACGCGCGCCCGGCAAGGCCGGCGGTGACGCTCGGCCTTGACGACGGAAAGGATCCGGCGAGCAGCCAGCAATCTGACGAACGGCCGAATATCGAGGGCGATCGGATCTATTTCCTGCGGGTGCGCAAGGAGCGCGGCGTGCCGACCGGCCTCTACGGCGCCGACGCGGTCACCGATGCGCTGGCGCGGCCATCGGCCGGCGACTTCGCGGTGCGTCAGGTCGCCGACGTCGACTTCGAACTGACGCTCCCGAAGACCAAATCGGACGGCCCGAAGACGCCGAACAAGATTCCGGCGTTCGACGCTCCGCTGGTGCTGACCGAGGGCGACGGTTACCGGCTGAAGGCCATCGGGCCTAAAGCCGATGCGGACGATCTCGCCAGCTTCTTCAAAGCCATAGGCGTTGATCTGCCCGGCGACAAGCGCGCCGCCGCCGGCGCGTTGGGCGTGCGCTTTGCCATCCGGCCCAAGCCCGATTCCGATCCCAAGGCGCGCGAGACATCCGCTCCCTGGTGCCCGGTCGACATCACAATGATGATTGATCCGCCGCGCGATGCGGACGCGCGCGCTTCGGACAAATCACCGCCGGTCGCTGCGCCGGTCGAGATTTTCGAGCATCCGATCGCAATCGATGCGGCGCCGCTGCTGTTCGACGATCTCGGCGGCGAGGCCGGACGCGTGCTGGTCTGGCATCCGAACAAGACCGGCCTGCTCGGCGCGCTGCTCGCACCGGTTGCCAACGATCCCGGCCTCGTGCTGCTGCGCGACGGGGCACGTCGCGTCGCGACCCGGGTGCGCTGGAACGGACGCCCGGCGGTTGACGACGTCAACGCCGGAAAAAGCAGCGCGAAACGCCTCGCGCGTTTCTTCGGCGGGTTCGACCTGTTCGAGGTCGATGCCGCGGGCGAGGTCGAAGGCGCGTCCACGGCTCCGGCCGCGATAACGATCGCTTACAAGTTCAGTGCCTCGACGATCGACGCCGATCCGGGCAACGGAACGCTGCGGCTGAACAAAGCCGATCAGTCGTTCGCGACCGAGCTCTACGTCGACCCGCGCGACAAGTCCGGCGCCGACCGCTCGTTCGCGCTGGACCTGCTGGATCAATCGTCCGAACGGCTGAAGGGGCAGCTTCGCCTGGTCAAGGCCACCGATCCGTCGCGATGGATCGCCTTCGACCTCACCGCGGCGGTCAGGGCGCAGGGCTATCGCAAGCTCATGCTCGTTGCCACCGATGCGAGCGAGCGCAAGCCGTTCGCCAACAACGATCCCGTCGTTGTGCTGTTCACGCGGCTGCCCGCGCGGCATGCGGCGCGCGTGCAGGCGCTGCCGGCCGCGCTGGCGAAGCTCGATCCCGCGGAGATCGCCGACTTCGCCAAGGTCGAGGCGCACTATCCGAGCGAGACGCGCAGGCTGCAGGAGAAGCGCGCCGGGCGGCGCGCCGCCTGGTATTCGCCCGCCGAGTCCTATGTGGTTTGGCCGCAACAATCGCTGCGGCGCTCGCTCTCGATCAACGTCGACGAGTTGATCCTCACCGAATTGCTGTCGAACGGGCGGCCCACGCATATCGAGGCGAGCCTCAAGATCGGACAGAGCGTCTATGCGGTGTCGCGCCGCGGCGGCGCGGCCAGTCCGTTCTTGCTGGCCAACGGAAGGGGGGCCGCCGGAAGTCTGCGCGCGCTGCTGCAGGATCTGACCTGGAACGACAAGGACAACAAGGTCAAGGAACACTACGCCGCGAAGCCGGCCGAATTCCGTAGCGCGCGCGTCACCGTCACGGCACGAAAGATTCCCAACGGCGGCGGGCCGCCGGGCATCATGCTGGCGAGCGCCGAGTTTCAGGTCGACCTCGATCCGGCGCTGCATCCGGCGCTCGCCGACGCGATCGACTGGGCGCGCTATCACGCGATGCCGGGCAGCGCGTTCCCGCGGCTCAGGATCGACCAGAGCGCGCTCGACGCCGCGCTCGGCGCGAACCAGCTCGCGCAATGCACGGCGGTCACGTTTGCGCTCGAGGGATGGCCCGCGGCGCGGCCGCAGCCGGTGCTGGTATTGCGCGCCGGTGGCGAGACGTCGCCGTCGCTGCGGCTTGAATTCCCGCCGGGGGTGCAGACGGCAAAACAGCGGTTCGACCGGCTGAAGGCCGCCACGGCGCACCTGACCACAAGTCTCGCCGCCAAGGCGCGCGAAGACCTGGCGCGGGATTTTAACAAGACGCCGGCCGACTACGCCAATGTGCGGCTGCGGCTGCACTGCGAGATGGCGCCGGCCGGCACGCCGCCGCTCGACGTGCGGCTTACCATCGACATCGGCTCGATCGCCGCGGACCTCGATCAGTCGGTCTATCGCCGTTACGAGCCGGTGCTCGAGCCGCTGCCGAAGACCGGCGCGACCGACGTCGCCGCCTGGTTCGACGAGAGCCCCGCAGAACGCGATCCGTACGGATGGGGCATCCTGCGCACGTTCGGCCTCGGCATGGGATTGCGGCTCTACGATACCGAGACGCGCGACTATGCGGCGCCGCGTGACACGTTGAGGCTGTTGAAGGACGCCTTGACCAGGGCGCTTGAATGGTACGCGGACCTCGCCCTCGGCGCGCCTTTCGTCGACGTGGTGACGCGCGCGGGCGGTACCATGAAGCTCGCCTCGTTCGACGGCGGCACGCCCGGCACGAGCGAACGCGACGTCAACGGCCTGCTCGATCACGATGCGCTCGCCTTGACGCAGATTTCGTTGCGCCCGGTGGTGGACCGGTGGCGGCGATACGCGAGCGATCCGGCTGGGATCGAGAAGCCGGTCGCGTATTTCGCGATCCGCAAGACCGACAAGGCCGCGACCGAGCTCAAGATCGACCTCGCGCTGGTGCAGCAGAATGACGTCGTCGCGATCGCCGACGTTCTCGACCTGACGACGCGCCTTGCCAAGCCGCCGTCGGCGACGCTATCGGCGCCGATTCTGGAAGTCGATCCAAAGAAGAAGGAAGCCAAGGAGAAACTGCGCGACGCGTTGACCGGTCATGCGGGCGTTGCGTCGACGCTGACCCTCGATGTCTCGCACGCGGCGGTCAACGAACTGGTCGCGCTGGTGCGCGGCAGCGTGGCGGAGAAGGACGCGTTCGCGGTATTCGGCATGGCGTGGGGACGCGGCGCGGCCGCGGGCAGCGTGGAGGAGATCGCGGATCCGATCGCCATGGCCGGCGCGGAGCCGTTCGGCCGGTTCGGCGAGATGGCGGGCGAGCGTTACGGCGCCCTGGCGCGCTCCCATCCCGGCATCATCGGTGCCAACGCAACGATGCAACGCTACGCGAGGCGGCGCTGGCCCGACGGCTGGCCGGCCGGAGAGGCCGAGGCGGCGCTGATCGCCCGCCTGCCGGACTGGACGCGGCGCTTCGTCGATCATGCGCCGGGCCTGCGCCCGCCGCGCGACGTGCACTTCTCGCTTGCCGAAGTCACCCGGCCCGACCCGTGGCGCGTCGGCGTGCAGGACGACGGTACCATGGAGGTGCTGTTTACTCACAATGACCGCAAGCGCCGGCTGAAGCGCTATGCGGTGAGGCCTTTCGGCCGCTACGAGAGCTTCGTCGAGGCGCTGCACACTGCGGATGCGGACAACAGCCCGCGCGTGCCGCAACTGTCCGGCGCGTGGAGCGACGGGCTCGCGGGCTTCGAGGATGCGCAGAAGCGGTTCGAGGAAAGCTGGAGCCGCCGCCTGTTCGATGTCGTCATCCCGCGTACCGAGCCGGTCGCGGCGCCGGTGCTGGTCGACGCCAAGCGCATCGAGATCCTGCGGCCGGGCGAGGCGCCGCGGCGGGTGCTCGAGTTCATCTACAAGCGCCACACCGAGGAAATCCTCTCGGAAGCGAACGTCACGGTCGAAGGCGCCCTGTCGTTCGAGACCGTGTCGGTCGGCTTCTGGCGCGAATTCGGCATGCAGCGCTGGGCGCACGATCTGCGTCCGGGGATCAACACCGCGGCAGCGTTCGGCGACTGGGAGAAGCGGCCCGCGCCGGCCGCGCTGATCGCCGGCGGGGACAATTTCGGCGGACTTGCCGAAAATCCCGGACGCTACACCGATGGCTGGCAGGGCGCGCTTGCGCTGCGCACCGAGGCGCTGCCGTTCTTCTTCCGGATCCACGCGGCGGCGTTCGCCTCGGCCGGCGTGGTGGTGTCGGAGCCGGTCGTCGCCACCGTGGAGGAGGGGCACTACGAACTCCACCTGCCGTGGCAACAGCCGCTGTTCGACCAGAAGACGCCGGGTCCGCGCTGGTCGGTGCTGCGCACGCCGGCGCAGCCCGGAAGTGAGGGCGGCATCTTTGTTGTCTTCCAGCTTCCGCTGGTGCGCTTCGTCGACGAAATGCCGCCGGACACGCGGCCGATCTGGCTCTCCGCCAGCGCGGTGCCCGAGGTGTTCACGCTGCCCGATCCGCTTGCCCGCTACGAAATCAGGGCGGTGGCGGCCGACAGCGCGGGCCTGTCTTCGGCCTCATCGGAACTCGACGTGATCGGCGAGCAACGCCCCGAGCCGAGCGTCACCGTGCCGAGTCCGCCCAAGTCCGGCTACCGCACGAATATCGTTGGGCCGTTGTTCAAATCCGGCACCGCCGCGGCGGACGCTCCCTTCCGGTGCGACAATCATGGTGTGTGGTGGCAACTCGGCGTATCGGCGCGGCTGTTGCAGCACGATGCGCTGCCGGCGGTATCCTTCGCGCCGGGGATCGACCTGGTGAACGGCGTCAGTCCGCTGACGCTGTGCGAATTGCATCAGGATGCGTTCGCCGCCGGCGCGTTCTGGACGACGCTCGCGCCGCGGACCGACGTGACGGTGAACGTCACCGCGGTCGCGAACACCAATGCGCCTGCCTTTGCGCAGTTCAAGGTCGACGTGAGAGTGTGGCGCGATGCCTTCGCGCCGTATGCGGCGGATCTCGCCGCCAAGACCATCCTCGATTTCCTCCAACTGTGGGTCGACACCGACGGCAACGCGCCGCCGCCGACGAGTCTCGCGGTCGCGGGGTTCACCTGGGGGCTTCCGCGCATTGCTGCGGGACGGCCGCCAGCGGTCGCGATCGTGCACACCGCGATCGGCGATTGGCAGGTGCCCGCCGATGCCGGCATCGCGCAGCGCGAGAAGCTGCGCACACTGACCACGGTCAAGACCGCGGCCGGGTACGATCAGACGATGTTCGCGGCAGGCCTGTGCGCTGCGCTCCGCCGCGAGATGCGCCGCCTCGCGGCGGCGCGCAAGGAAGCGGAGGACGACAATCGCTTCATCGATTTCCCGCCGTTCGCAAGTCCGCTGCGCCCGGATATCGCAGCCGCGGCGCTTGCGGTCGGCCTCGCGCAGCCGGGCGGCGCGCGTTTGCTCCCGCGCTACGCCGACGTGATCGCCGCGGTCCGCATCGAGGTCGATCCGCAAGCTGCCGCGGCTGCGATCGTCGCGCTGATCGCCGCCGTGGAGGCCGCGGAATTCACCGCCGCGGCGATCGCCGATCTCGGCGCACTTGAGGATGGCGGCGCGAGCGCGCTGGTACATTTGCCCTGCGACGCCCTGGTCAACGCCACCGTGACCGCAGCTCTCGCGGCCGTCGCGGCGAACGATCCGGCCGCGTGGCGTGCGGTATCGCTGCTGCTGCGCATGCCGCCGCTCGACGACGAACGCGACACCATTCTGGCGGCGATCGACACAACCGTGACCGACGCCGCGGTGCGCGCCGTGCTGCGGGCGTTCGCTGACGACGCGATGACCGGGCAGATCTTCGGCGCCGGACGCACGCCGGGCCTCAAGGTCTTCCGCGGCACCGCCAATCCCGCGGCGGATGCGATCGTTCGTGCGCAAGGAGGGGCCAAGCGATGCCAATGACATCCTTCCGGCGCATTGCGGTCGAAGGACCGGACGTCGGTAGCGCGCTTCGGGTCTGGGAAGCGCAGCTCAATCTCGGGCATCCGTTCGGGGCAACCGGCGACGGCCCGGTCATTCGCAACCACTCGATCCGCCTGCTGGTGCAGGCTGCGGCTCCGTCCGGCGCGACCATCATCGGCGAGGCGACGCCGGGCAACCAGAAGACCACCGTCCAGTTTCACGAACCGCTGCTGCTCAGCGCCGCCGCGACCGCCTACAAGCTCGGCGCGCACGACGAGAGGCCGGTCGTCGAAATCCTGTCGGCGGAGTTCAAGCCGGTCGTGCTCGATGGCGACGCAGACCGCTATTGCGAGCTTCATGTCGCGCCGCGCAGCGCGTGGCCCGACGACGCTTTCGAGCGGATCGATGACCTTTTCGAGGCGGTCGCGCCGAGGATGCGCGCCACCAGCGGCGCGATCCGTGTTGCCTACGCGAATCCGGCACAGCACGGCACGAGCGAGCTCTCGACCAAGCTGTCGATGGACTGGACGCCGCTTGAAAATCGGCGCGTCAGGATTTTCGGCTGTCTGCAGATCGATACGGCCGAGACACGCGACCGCTTCGGCAGCCCGCCGAAGAAGGCGCGCGCCGTCGCGTTCGAGCTGGTGCCCGAAGGCGTCGAGTTCGACGCCCGGGTCCCGGACCCGTTCGCGGCCGACAACTCGCTGCTCGACGTGCGCCTGCGGTTGGTCGCGGTGCAGCGCGTGAACCACACCGAGATGCGGCTCGATCTCGTCGGCGGATCGGAGAAGAGCCTCGGCGCCCTGTCGGGAGGGCTGGCGTGGATGTCGCGCGATTTCGCGGCGCGCGGCGGCAGCATCGTGCTGCAGGTCGACACGCGCGGCATCCCGCCGCTGTCCTGGCCGCTCGCGTTCGACAGCATCAAGAAGAGCTACAGCTGCGGCACGCCGGACCTCATTCCCGAGGTGCTGCTGCGGGAAGACGGCATCGGCGTGAAGGTGCTCACGCGCGCGGATCCGGCCGGAGGCGAGCCGGGTGTTGCCGAGCTGGTGCGCCATGTCGCGCGGCTGTCTGCCCGCGCTCCGGACGAGAAGCTCGAGCTGCGCATCGAATCGGTGCCGGACCATGCGGTGGTGCCGGCGCCCGGACCGACGGTCACGTTGTCATGGAGCGATCCGCCGCCGGCCGCGCGGCCGGAGAGCGGCAACGCGGATACCGTCACGCTGCAGCGGTTTGCCGGCATCGCGGCGGTGGAAGGACTTGCGGCGCGGCTGTCCGCAATCTGGGGAAACTCCGGCGCGATCGCCGCAAAGGCGCGGCCGCCTTACATCTTCATCGCGCTCGACCGCGGCTGGGTGCAGATTCCGCTCCCCGACGCGCCCGCGCCGGACGCCCGCAAGCCGGGGCGTGCCTCGACGCGGCCCACGGCATTCGCCGGCTTCCTGCGCATCGATGTTCCGCTGACGGCCGGCATGCAGCTCGGTGCTTCCACGGCCGGCGGGACCGACCTGCCGGGCCTGCTTGTCACCGCGGCCGCCAGCGTGTCGATCATTGTCCAATGGACCACGCCGCTCGACGGCGCCACGCCGCGCACCGTCAAGGTCGATCTTGCGGATTGCTACGGCGCGCTCGATGGCGTGCTATGGGCCGGCGAGGCGAGCCCGTCGCCGGTCGAGATTCTTCCTCCTCGCGACGCCGGTCCGGCCGCGCTCGACAGCATCCCGCTGGTGTTCGGCGGCCGCGACACGCCGGGCTGGGACGTCGACGTCGACAAGATCGACGGCGGCAAGCTCGGCGGCGTGACGTTCGCGCTGCCGGTCGTGGCCAAGCCCGACGGCGGACCGCCGCTCCTGGTATGGAGCGCGCACGACAAACTCGCGCTGATCTCGTCGGTGGCGATGACGCGCACCGCGGAAAGCGCGCTGCACCCCTCGGCGACGCGCGAACTGGTGCCGACCCAGGTGGCGCGCACCGGCAAGCTCGGCCTAAGCTTCGACGCCGGCAAGCGCCTGCCGTCCGCCGTATTGCCGAACGGCACGAGCGTGCACGGCGACGGCCGCTGGCGCTGGCCGTGGCCGCCGCAACTCGCGGCGGGCGCGGAACCTTACAAATCGTCGCCGCGCGAGCAGGCCGGCGTGGCGGTCGCGGCGCTCACCTTGCCGGGTGTGGAGTTCACGCTCTCGACGGACGCCAAGACATTGAGCATGAGCGACATGCTCGTGTCGCTGCGGTTCGATCTGCCGCTGCTCGACGAACTGTTCGCCAACACCAAGGCGCCCGAGCCGAAGGCGGTGCCGGCCAAGAAGGAGGACGTGGCTCCGGCGCAGGCGCACGAGCGGCCTCCCACCGCGCTCGATCTGCGCCGGCTGTCCGATGTCTGGTTCGAGAACGCGCGGCGCATCGCGCGCGCGCGGACCGAGGCCGACCGCGTCGTGCTGGACGAGAGCCAGGCAGGAAAGATCTCGCTCTGGCACGACCCGAGCGCGCCGTTGAAAAAGACGGGATGGGTGCGCGGGCTGGTCGAGCCTTATATCTGGAAGCTCGATACTTTTGCGTTCACGGTGACGCCGCCCGACCGGGACGTGAATCTCGGTGCTTATTGTCTCGGCGACAAGCCTTCGGATTGGTACGCCGGGGGCAGAGCGCTCGGCGGCCTGACGGCGAATTTCGTCATCGATCTCGACGAACTGGTGCCGCACACGGGCAGTGAGCCGGACGTCAAGATCGACGGCTTCGCGTCGTCCTCGTTCAAGGCAAGGCCGAAGCCCGCGATCGAGGGCGAAAGCGCGCTCGATCAGCTGCACGACGCACGGGGCCTGTCGCTTGCGTTCGACGCCGACACGTCATCGGTCGCATTCACCGCGCGCGACATCTCGGTCCGCCAGGCGCCCGAAGACCAGCGCCTGTCGCTCACCACACGACGCGTGCCGATCGACCTTGCGATCGGACAGAACCAGCTCAGGTTCTGGTTCCGCGATCTGCCGATGACGGGCGGGGACAAGCTCGTGTTCGATCGCTCGGGCGGCATCGAGACCGGGCTCGGTCCCGATCCGGAAGCGATCAACCGCAACCGGATCGCCAGGACACTCTACGAATGGCGCCTGTATCCGGTGGTTGGCGCCGACGCGCCCGGCCAGTTCGAGTTTCCGCTCGCCGGGCCGTTGGTGGCGCGCCCGCTGCGCCTCGTCGCATTCGAGATGAAGGCGGACAGCACGCCGACGCTCCTGCAGGTGCTGGCCTCGGTGAAGCTCGCCGACCCGGCGCCGGATCAGCCGGAGAGCATGGTGTTCGGCGCCGAAGATGCGTATGCGTCCGGCAATCTGGTGATGCTGACTTTCGATGACTCGGCCGGTTCGTTCGGCTTCCAGTCGATCGCGCAGGTGAAGGTCGGTGACACGGTCGAGAAGCCGTTCCCGCCGTCGTTGGCTGCGCTCGTGTTCCGCGCCAAGGCGCAGATCGTGTCCGAGGCTGCGCTCGTGCGCGCGACGCAGGCGCCGATCACGCTCGGCATCGCCCTCGCGCCCAAGGGCCGCGACGTCGACATTTCATCCGCGAGCCTGACCGTGCGTCTGTTCGGCCAGGCCTGCAAGTTCGACCTGCGCGATGCGCGGTTCGAGGGGGATGCGATGGTTACGTCCTGCAAGGGCGATCCCGGCGACAGCCCGCTGCAGCTGAAGGAGCTTTCGTTCCGCTGGCCGAAGGCCGGCGACCCGCAGCTTACGCTGTCCGACGCGCAGCTGCGCGCGCCGCTGCGCGCGAAAGAGGCCACAAGCCCGTTCGTCTTCGCGCGCGATTTCGCAAAAGGCACGTTCCGCTGGCTTGGGCTCGCCTCGACGCAACAGCTTGCGGTCGAAGAGATCGATCATGACGCCGGCGTGGTGCGCCTCGGCCTCGATTATGAGACCCCGGCCGGCGCGCTGTTCCGGGGCTTCCTGCTGCCGCCGGGCCGCCTGCGCGGCACGATCGCATTCGTGCTGAAGCGCACGCCCTCGGGTATCTCGACCGAATGGCCGGTGGCGGAGCTCGGCTCGGCATTCGCGGAGTTCGCGTTCGACGCCGCGGGACCTGCGAGCGCACAACGGATCAAGGCGATCCGCCATCGCCACGTCGGGAGCTCCAATGCGAGCCCGGTCTGGCGTTCGTCGCTGCGGCTCGATGCGGAATTCGGCGCGCTGAAAAAGAGCACGATCGCCTGGCCGGTCGGCGACGCGGCTGTGGCCGACGCGATCTTCGATCCGGATCCCGGCCAGAAGGCCGATTGGACCACCACGCTGACGATGACGCAGACGCACACGCTCGATCTCGTGCACGAGGTGGAGCCGCGGCTGTGCGCGCACGAACTGCCGCTCGCGCTGCTCGTTCAGGAGAAGGTGTCGGTCGATCCAAACGACATTGCGCTGCGCGACCCGTGGCGTTTCCGCGCCGTGGTCGAGCACACGCTCACGCCGGCCGCAGGCCAAACCTGGCCGGGCAGCGCCTCACGGACGCCGCTTGTCTGGACGTCGATCGACCAGCTCTGCCTGATCGACATGCATGCGCTCGTGCGGGATGCCGAGGCCGAGTTCAAGGCGCCGGACAAGTCGACCGCCTATGCGTTCATGGCGCGCTATCGCGATGGAGGAAACGCGCCGGACATCCGCATCGCCAGCGTGGTGCGGCGTGCGCTCGCCCAGGCGGGATTTCCCATACGGCCGATCCTGCAGAGGATTTTCAAGGACTATCACGGCAAGCCGAACGACGTGCCGCCCTCGCTCGTCTTGACCGGATCGTGCGTGACCGAGGCCGTGACCGACATGCGGCAGGCGGGCTTGCGCGCCGCCGAGATCGGCGTCTCGTTCGTGCCGACGTGGATTCTTCCCTGGGCGCAGGCAAAGGCGGATGACGCTCCGAACATCGGCTCGCTCGCCGCGTGTCCGCAGGTTGACCCCGAGAATACGCGCCGCTACACGATTGCGGCCTACGATGCGGCCGCCGCGGCGTTGCGTCGGCTCGATGGCCCTGCGCCGAAAGCCTTCGCGGCGCTGGACGGAACGCAGAGCCTGATCGACACACGCTTCGCCGCGATGATCGGCACGCCGGCGGGCGAGGATGCCGCCGCCACCATGGCGGTCGACCAGGCGCTGCTGGAAAGCGCCAGCGAACCCGCCAATCCGCTCGCTCGCCCGCTGTTTCCGCGCACGCTTCTGGCGCTCGCCACGGTGGCGCAGGCATTCGCGAAGACACTCGATGCGCGCCGGTTCGGACAGGCGCTGCGCTGCGTCGCGCCGAGCCACGACCTGCCGCGCCGCGAGATCCGCTTCACGGTCAGCGCGTGGCCGCGCGAGGGAGCGCCCATCGAGATACCCGAGCCCGCGGTCACGCTGCTGGTGGCGGACGAGGAGGCAGTCGCAGCCGAGACGCTTCCGGCGGCGCTATCCACGGCGCTGTCCGATCCGGCGAGTGACGAACTCAGCGTGCAGGGCCCGCAACGTGCCGATGCAGCGCTACGCGCATTCGGTCTCAGCGCCGCGCCGCGCGTCGTGATGCTGGCGCGTGTCGACGCCTCGTACCTCACCATTTACGACGCAAAGCCCGCCTCCGACAACGACGCCGAGCGCACCGCGATCGGCGATGCGCTGATGCCGTTACCGCATGTCGACTGGGAATTCGCTGAAATCGCGGTGCCGGGTCTGGTCGGGCAGCCGTCGATCGTGCTGCGCGAGCGCACGGTGACCATCCACGCCTCGCCGGCGCTCGGATGGCCGAACGAGAAACGCACCGACGAGCTTGCGCGCGCCCACGCGCGCCTCGGCGCCGAGGAAGTCTGCCGCAGCGATCGCGCCTGGGCCGGCCGCGCGCGCAGTCTCGCCTGGTCCGCGCAGGCCTGGGGGCCGGCGGACACAACGCCGCCGCACCAGCAGGCGCTCCACGAAATGGACGAGGCCGCGTTCATCGCGCTCGGCCAACGCACGGCCTTCCGCCGCCGCGCCGCGAAGAACTTCCGCTCGCCGCCCGATCGGCTTGCCGTGTTGGCGCCGCCGCGTGCGCGCGCGCCGACCCCCGACTCGCTGACCGCGGCTTTCGAGCAGGCGCGCGTTCCGCGCGGCGCGATCGTCTCGGACGAGTCGCGTCTCGCGCCGCTGCTGCCGGGCCAGATCGAGATCACGACGA
This sequence comes from uncultured Alphaproteobacteria bacterium, assembly GCA_963839985.1. Taxonomy (GTDB): domain Bacteria; phylum Pseudomonadota; class Alphaproteobacteria; order Rhizobiales; family Xanthobacteraceae; genus PALSA-894. The sequence goes on from CAWIXG010000012.1 coordinate 143,156, forward strand.
CCGGTCAACGGCCGGGCACGATGATGACTCAGCATGAGGGCGTGCTGCTGACCTGGCGGCATAATGCGTTCGATCCTGAGTTCGCACGGTTCGGACGCCCGGCCGCGCGCGGTCCGCTGGTCGCGCGGCAACTGCGTGCGCCGCGTTCGTCGACGCTTCCCGACGACAAGGCTCTCGCGCTGCGGCGCAGGACCTTCATCGCGGCCGACGAGACCTATCCGCACAGCGGGAAACTAAAACCGTTCAAGCTAGTCAACGGCCCGGCCGTCGTCGCGCGGTTCGACCGCACGTCCGACGCGGGCGACGGCGAGCACAACCCGCGCAGCGTGACGCTGAAGCTCGACGCACCGGCGTTCGGCTGGCTCTCGTCCGCGTGGGACGGCAGGATCCGCCTCGTCGCCAAAGTACCCGGCGACGACATGCCGGCACGCCTGGCGCTCGCCCGCATCGGGCTGCTGCCGCCGAACAAGAACGCCCCGATGGACCATCCGCCGCACGTGACCTTGCAGGTGGCGAACACGGCGGCCCGGTTCCAGGCGATGGCGTGGGGCGAGACCATCGACGAGAAGGGCGACCCCGCCGGAGCAGGGGACGCGAAGCGCCTGTTGGTCGAGTTCACCTTTACCGACACTGCGGCGCGCGAAACCGCGCGCAACGCGATTATCCTCGCGCTGCGTGAGGCGTCCGCCGACACGCCGATTCGCTTCGCGATCCGCTGCGGTGCGCCGCTCGCGCCGACGCAACCGAATTCCGCGTTCGATCCTGCGCCTTTCGGCAAGCACGTGCTCGCGCCGGATCGGATCGGCGGTGTGGAAGCGCCTGAGGACGCCGCGCGCGAAGATCTTATCCCGGGCCCGCCGAAGGTGCTGGTGTTCGATCTTCCGCATATTCCGTCCCAGCGGCGCTGGCTGCCGCTCGCGCCGTTCACGCTCGGGTTCGGTGATCCCGCCTACGACCGCGAACTCGGCAGTCCGACCAGAACCGGTCAGTTCGCGATCAACGACGTCCCGCACGTGCTGGCGGTCGATCGTGCCGAATACGACACCGGCGAAACGATCCACCTCGCATTCTGGAAACGCGAAAAGACGCCGAATGCCCCGTCCGAAGCGCCGGCGGGTGTGTGGATACTGAGCATCAAAGTGGTGCCGCGCGAGGGCGGTCCGGAACGGCCGCTCGGCCTGACCGGCACGAAGACCAACGGCATCCGGTATTTTGTTCATGGCGTAAGGCCGTACGCCATCGCGATCCCGGCACTGCGCGAAGTGCGCGACGAGTCGCCCTTGAACGACACGCCGGCGTGGCTTTCCGCCGGAGACCGGCTGCGCCTTGTGGTCAGCGATCTCGCCGACAAGGATCATATGCTCAGCGTCGACGTCGGCATCGTGCCCGAGCCGGTGCTGCCGCCGCCGGCCGCATCCTATGGGCTCGCGACGCTGCAGGACGGCGGACCCGCTGTCGGCACCGCCCTATTCGCGACAGCGCCGCTGCCGCAAGCAATCGACTTTCCCGATCTGCTGACCGATCTCATTGCCGGACACGTGCGCCGGCGCGGCTTGTTCCTGTGGCCGTTCGTCGCCTCGCGGCCACCCGCCACAGCGGCCCCCTTCGCAGCGCTGATCAAGGCTGATCGGACCGGCGGCGGCCAGCAGCCAGACTCGCGATCGGACTTCGTAGCGTGTGAGAGCGAATAGCGCGCCGACGAGTTTCACCGCCGTTGGAGCCGGCCATGAGCGAGCACTTCGATTCGGACGAGGGACACTTTCCGGATTGCTATACAAGGCGCGCCGTCATCTACTAGAAAACAGTGTTTGGGGTGATGTCGTGACGGCCGGAAGTCAAATACATAGGGGAGGTTCACTTGGCCACGGATGTATACAAGTTTAAGCTAACGGAAAAAGGTGGCGCTCACACAATCTGGGTACTCCTGAACGATGCACCGGGCCCATTTAACGACTGGGAAGAAGGGAATCCGGTTTCGGATTGCCTTGTTGTTGGATCTGGTCCGCTTAAAACGGAAGGCAGTGGTCAGCGCTGCTTTTCTGGAGGGGCGGGCTCGCAGGAGGTTCTGATTCTGCGATCTGCATCGTGGTCCACGAAAGTCGGCGATACCGGTGATGCCGAGTTGTTTTTGTATCAAAATTCTGGCGCGGATTATGCGTGGGAGATGGTCGAGAAGACCTCAAAATAGAGACCAGGGGACGATGTGATGCTCACGGCGCGTGAGCCGTAGAGCGAACAACCGCCGACTGCTGGATCACCGCTTACAGTTTTCTCGGCTGCCAGAACGAGCCGATATCGACGAAGGCCGGGACCGCGGACGCGCTAGCGGGAGGCGCAAACGCCGCAGCCGAATACCGGTACACGAGTGATGATGCTGCACTGATACTCTCGTGCGTCTGTTTGCAGCTTGCTCAATTTGCGTGGCTTTGAAACAACCTTTGGGGGTAAACGTGGCTCTGATTGTCGTCTCCTTCATGACGCCTGTTGGGAATGTCGTTCCCACCCTGAATGGCAACAATTTTATCGGGCACTTCAATGTGACCGCGAAATTTTCTGCGACTGAAGGAGACTTTTGCCGGTTCGTGGAGTACCGACAATTTATCCGAGGAGAAATGAGAATCGGGGGAGTGCTTTTTCCAAAACCTGTCGGCGTTGATCGCCTCCTCTCCAGTTCGACCTTTCAGGAAGACGGAGTTCCTTATCCTGGCGTTCCAGAAAACATAACCAATCCGAACTTGAATTCGGCTCATGGCTACCGTCAATACGGAGACGCCGGGGTCAGTGATCCCGCTCGCCACGAGCGATTCAGTCCCACTGCTGCAACCGGCTGCGACTACGCGATGGACGACGCACCTGGATTCTACGGTGTCGTAGTTGGCCGCCGGCATTCATTGGATCTCACATTCCGAGGTCTCCTGATCGATACCCGGTCAGGAATGGAATTGGCCAGCAAAACATGGACCGTCGTTGGCGAAATCACATAGCGTCCACTTCGAAGGACACGTCGGCCGTTTGCCGGCGCTGCTGTCGTAGCGACGCTCGTCTCCTAGCCTACACGAGCCAGAACCCGATTTCGCGGTGATCTCTGGCGTTCTCGTTGGGCCACGAACGTGGTCTCCAAAGCTCGTCGTCTCGTCGCCTCGTCGCGAACAAATTCTTATCGCCGATCAATTCCCTGTTCTGGCCGTGCAAATTCCCTACAAGCTCCGGTCAAGTTCCCTGTTCTGATTCATAGGGAATTCTGCTGCAAGCCTTTGATTCAGCCGTTGAATTTGCGATCAAATTCGTTGAACTCGTGCAGAAACGGAGAAATTCCCTGTTCTTTTCCCTGTTAGCAGGGAATTTCGCTGAGGAGACCGGTTCGCAGGTGACTGCTTCCTCCGCCAGGTAGACTTATATTCCTAGTCTCCTGCGATTTTCGCTGGGAGAATGCGGATTTTCCGCGCCAATTAGGCACTTCTTCCGGGCAAAGCGAACCACCAGAGTCCCCTTGGCCAGACGACAGGCCGCAACGTGCCGTTTTTCTTCAATCGCGCTAGCCTTGGTTCGCTTTCTTGATTCCATGCGGCGCCGTATTGGCTCACGGTCCTCGCCTCCGCTCCGTTTGATGCCACTTCGCGCGGACAGCGACATGTTAGCTCTCTCTCGAGAACAGACGAGCCTGCGGCTCCAGCTGCCGCGTGGTTGCGCGCTCGCACGAAGCATCATGGTCGTGAATGGAAGACTTCGACCTACTGCGCCGACAGCCATCGGCTGAAGCCAACATCTGTCGCCGCGACACGCCGATACATCGCGGCGTAATACGGCTCGAGCCGCTTGGCGGCCGCGGCGGTCACAGCAAGCTCCTTGTGCAGCGTTGCCGTCCGTTCGTGGATTTCCGTCGTGATGGCCGCCTCATCGACAGTGAGCACCCTGCCCTGCTCCGCCACTAAGCGCTCCGCAACGAACCGCGCGGCGCTTCCGCTTGGCGCCAGCGATGCGGCGTACATCCGGATGAAAAGCGAACCACGAGACCCGTCGGCGCACGGTGTCGCGCGCGATCCCTGCAGCCGCATCAATCGCTCGACAGCGCGCCCGAATATCTTCAGGAATGGTGAGATCGGCCAAAGTGGTCGCAGACCCGTATTGTCATGAAGAACAGCGACGAAACAGCAACATATACGTTCTTCGATCACGTCTTCAGCAACACGGTTCGGTCGCTCTCGCGCGTGATTGGTTTGCGCAAGATAACGCAACCGTTCTGGGCGCGCTGGCTCGCCTCTGGCGTGAGCCGCGACGTGATCTTCCGTTTCCTAGACGAGCTTGGTTCCATCGATGGCTGGGCGGAGGTAGCGACGCGTGTGGTCGATGACGAGGTGGCGCGATTCGAAGCTTCGCGCGCCGGAATGGCGAAGGGCCAGCACATCGCCGCGCTCCGTCAACACTCCTATCTCGCCAACATGGCGCAGTGGGGATCATTGCCCATCACTGAGGAACGCCGGGGACTCTACCGCCGGTGTCGTGACTTCTACATTGAGGCCGAAACGGCAGCGTTTCCATCCACGTTCCGGCGACTGGACGTCCGCTTCGAGGAGATGAACCTGCACGCCAATCTTCACGTCCCGCAGAGCTCTGGCTCGATGGCTGCAGCGCCTCTGATCGTTATTGTGCATGGGGTCGACGGCTGCAAGGAGGAGTTTCTGTCCACGGAGTTGGCCCTGCTCGACGCCGGATTTGCGGTTGCGGGCTTCGACGGACCGGGACAGGGCGAGACACTGCTCCTCGATTGTCGACACTGGCGTCAGTCATTCTCGAAATCGATATCGGCCCTGCTCGACACGATTGAAGAGCTGGGCGTCGCCGATGCGCGCCGCTCCGGCATTCTCGGCATCAGCGTCGGTGGTTTGTGGGCACTGCAATGCGCGGCCGACGACGAGCGGGTGAGGGCCGTCTATGACCTCGGTGGACCGATCAACACGCTGACCCGTTTCGCGGCTCTCCCGTTTCTGATCAAGACGCGAATTTGCCAGGTGACGGGGCATCACGAAACGGCAGACGTCAAACAGGCGCTCGCGCAGATCAACATCGAGGACGATGCTCTTTTGCAACGTATTCGTGCGGACGTGCGCTCGATTCATGGCACGCGCGACCGCGTCGTAAGTGTCTCCGACAAGCAGTGGTTGCTGGCAAAATTGACGGGTCTGCGACCTGGACGGAGTGCCAGTCTGCGCCTCATCGAGGGCGGAGATCATTGTTGTACCGGGCACTCCGACGTGGTGCGCAACGATATGATCGCGTTTTTCAGCAAGACGTTGCATCCGAGACCAGCTTTGGATGCAGCGTCAGTGTTGCCCATTGCAAGCGGATGAGCCGAGCCGGGACTTCGTCCCCGCGAGCGCGCGTTGCGCCCGTGGGTATACTAAGCCCATGCCCAGGACCGCGAGCGCTAGGCCGCCAACGACGTCGGCGACGACATGCTGGTGTGTCAACAGCGTCGAAAGGGAAATGGCTCCGGTTAAGCCGAACGCGGCAATACGCGGGCCCTTCGTCAATAGAGGTGCATACCCCAAGGCCGCCGATGCCGACAACGCGACATGCAGCGATGGGAAGTTATTGCCGTCCAGGTTAATCGCGTCCGCCAGCCACATAAGCGAGCCGATGACACCGCTTGGATCATAGCGCGCCGCCGGAACTTCGGTGGGGAAGACGTAGTAGATCGCCAACGCCACCAGGAGCTCGAAGACGATCGCCATGCCGAACGGCAACAAGCGCTCAGGCGTGCGGAAGACGAACGGCGCGGCCATAAGCATTGGCGAAACACACAGGTAGACTGCGGCCGCTGCAGGGTAGAACGGGATAATCCGATCGAAAGCTGTAGTCAGATCGCCTCGCCAGACCGCGGCGGCGTGCAGCGCGTCCCCGGCCATGTAGATGATCCAGAATACGAGCGTCATGATCGCGGTCAAGAAGAGGTTTACAGTTAGAGCGCGCTTCTCCATCGCTTCCGACGGCAATATCTCGCCGGGCTTCAGCCTGGGGCCGGTCCACATGAAATATAGAATGTTCTTGAACGCTAAGCTGGCATCGTCCTGGCGGACCTGCTCCGGCAGACTTCGCCACTGGACTGTGGGATCCCGGTGATGGCAGAGATGGAAATGGTAGTTGAGGAACGCCATGCGCGTGAACGGGCTGACGGTCAGGTTCCAAGCACCCTCGCGTTCGTCTAGGGCAGAGAAAGCGTGATCGGCGTACTGCAGGGAGCTCCACATCAGCCCAAAGCACGCATAACACGCGGCCCACCTCCAGAAGGCGAGATCGAGGCTCCAAAACAACGCCGACTGCACGACGATCGTCAGCAGCCAGCCGAAGCGTATTCGCGACATCGGGATTTTTTGCAGGCTATCGAAGTAGGCCGTTGCGCTCGTCTGACGGCCGACCACGCCGTCGGTGGCGACGATGTGGCGCCAGGGGATCAGACCGCCGAATAGCGCGTAGACGGTCGTGAACAACGGAATGAACAGCCAGTAGAGTCCCGTGAGGATACTGTACCACTGCGCCACCTTGAGCACGTGGTTGTCGCCAGGTTCGTAGTAGTCGAATCGCTCGACATCGCTTCGGTTGTTCTTGTGGTGCGTCAGGTGCGAGAGCCGCTGCACGACGAAAACGGTCGGAAAGAACGTGGCTGCGATGTTCCCAGCGGTCTCGTTGACCATCTGATTCGAGTGGAACATCCCGTGCACGGCCTCGTGCATGAATGAGAATATCGTATTATTGGCAAAGCCAAACAGCACCGCGGCAAGGAGGACGACGAGCGGCGAAGTGGTGTGTGAAGCCACCCAGAGGCATGCCACCGCGATACCGATCGCCCCCGCCATTAGCACCAGATTGGATGGTAGCGCCGTTGCGTACGGCGACGCTTTCAAAGTCATGCCGCGGCTCTGCGCCGTCTTCTGCCGACGAAATATCCGATCGCCAATCCGGCCAATCCTGTCCCCGCCGCGACCCACTTCCAGAAGGTCGACAGCGCCGTCAAGTAAGGATTATCAGACAAATCAGCGGAGAAGTGGATTGCGGCAAGCTTCCACGGCCCGTTCGAGCGGCTGAGCGTGGCAGTCCAGCGCAGGGGCAACGTGTATTTCATGCCACTCCCTGCGCGCAGGTCGAGCATGGCGTCGGCACGCCCCGTGGCTACGGCCATGGTATTGTTCGCGTAGAGACGGGAAAGGTCGTCGGCCTCAGCGCTGATCGAGAAATCGTTCAAGAATCGGGAGGAACCGGTCAGCATCTTGTCATAGTAGGCTTTGACCTTATCGATGCCGACGACCGTGTCATTATTGATCGCGGTGAAGGCTACGTCCGGGGTCACGTCAGCGATCAAGGCCGCGCTGTTCTTGGTGTTTACGGCTTGCACCAGACGATCTTTCATCGCGCGCAATTCGGTATGTATGGTCGCGAGTTGCGCTGGATCTGCGGGCGGGACGCCGGTTTGAGCGGCAGCGGGCAGCGCCCCCAGCAGGTTGGCGACTAGAAGGAGCGGGAAAATCTGAAGCTTCGACATAGAGCCTCCGGGATTCAATTGTCGAATTCGGTGAGCAAGTTACGGCTTTGGCTGATATGTGCTCAAGCACTTGGAACCGGTGCGCTCAATGGCTTGGCTTGCTTGCGCTTTATCTCGTGGCGGGAAATGAGATTGGCAAGCAGAAGCAATACGACGCTCTTGGGCCGACGCCACCGCCGAAGTCCGAAGAGCGCGCGCCAGCCTATGGACGCCCAGCTATAAAAAATGCGACGCGCCACCATGGGACCGTCGCGCAAGTCCTCCGGTGACATGTTCCGGGGCGAGACGACGGGGTCACCGTAGCGAAAGTCAGGGTCGACCCACCAGCGCGGCCGCAGGAGCCCACCCTCGGCCTCGAGTCGCCTGTAGAGAGCCGTGCCGGGATACGGCGTAAGCGGATTGAAATTCGCTATCGTGAAAGCAAACTTGCGCGAAAATTCAGCCGTCTTAATGAAGTCGGCATAGCAATCTTCATCATAGCCAAAGACGAAAGACGCGTAGAGCATGATGCCGCGCCGGTGCAGCTTTTCCACGACCTCGTCATATTCGCCGGACACATTGTTCCAGTTCTTGTGCATGCGTTTGAGATTTTCGCGATTGAGCGACTCCAGGCCGATCAGGACCAGGCGGCAGCCCGCGTCGCGCATGAGGTCCAGCAGTTCGTCGTCGCGCGCGACGTCGATCGAGATCTGGCACGACCACATGCGCTTCAGCGGTTTCAACGCGTGCATCAGCGTTACGAAGCGATCACGGTGCCAAAGCAAATTGTCGTCGACAAAGAATATCAGCCTGTTGGGCGATAATGTCGCAATTTCCGCTGCAACTTCGTCGGCTGGCCGCTGGGCCCGGCTCTCACCGTAGAACGCGTGGATCGAGCAGAACTCGCATGCGAAGCGGCAGCCGCTGCCCACTTGGACAAGGTGCACCGGCGCATACTTTTTGCCGTCGAAGACGCTGCGATCAAAGCGCGCGCCGTCGTGGCGGTTTGCCGCGAACCCATTCGCATAACGCTTCTTGAGCACACCTTTCCGCGCATCCTCGACAATAGTTTCCCATTGTCCATCGGCGTCGCCTATGACGAGACTATCAGCATGCAGGGCCGCCTCCTCGGGAAGCAGAGTCACGTGCGGGCCGCCCATCACGACCGGAACTCCGCGCATGCGGTAATCCTCGGCTATCTCGTAGGCACGTCGCGCGGTGAAGCTTTCGACCGAAATGGCGACGAGATCAGTCAGCACCGGAGCGTAAGGCTCCACTCGCTCGTCGATGAGCACCGTGTCGATGTCCGCCGGGGTCGCAGCCTTGAGTAGGGCGAACACCAAGGGGGTCATTGCGTCGGCCGGCGCACCTTCTCCGAGCTTCGGACGGATGAACGTGATGTGCCGCATGCAATATCCCGCATAAGAGCTACTTCACGCCATCCGTACTCCCACAACCGATCATAACAGTCCGACATCGGGCATTGTCAATCGATCGACGCCGGGCGCGCACCGCCGAGCGCCTTCGAGTACGCAATAGAGTTCGGTCCGATACTCGATGGCAGCGAACGCCCGGCGGACAGCCGTCACCCATGGATGGCGCGCATCGAGACCGAAAGCGGCTGCGGCCGCACCGCGCATAGCCGCGAGATTGAGCGCAGCGTCAAGCAAAGGCAAGAGAATATCGGCTCGATCGGCCTCGATCGCGAGAGCGGACAAATAGACGATCTGCAACGGAGCTCCGATTGCTGGTAGCCGCGGTTTTCCACTAAGGGGCGCGAGGACATTGAGCAGCGGCCGCACGATCGAAATAGCCGTCGGGTAGCCTCGCGCAACCGTCTGTTTGAACGCTGATTGGTCCCAGACGGCAACGCACCCCGTGATCTCGCCCTTTGCACGGCTCACAAGGAAATTCTCCGCGCCGATCACACGCAATGCTGCCACGCTCCAAACCGGCGTGCACTGGTGCCGTGACAGGGTGCGCTGCAAGAATTCGGCGATATCGATGAGGTCGGCATCGACCGCCCGAACGATCCCATCCGATCGCCCGCAACCGCGCGGCGTGAAAACAAAAGTCACATAGTCGGACATACGTTCATATTTGGGCAGGCCCGCAAGACCCGCGGTCAGGATGCGGCGCGCGGGCGCATCGTCGCTCGCGATCGATGTCAGCGCACAGGCAAGCTCGTCGGGTTGCATCCCATGCTGGTGCACCGCGCGGAAGCCGCCTTTCAATATACTGATCCGATGGCGGTGGCTCGCAGCAATACGAAGGGCGCAGAGATATGGAAGCATGCGGCGCTCGCCGTCGACATAGGCTGGCCGAACGACACGCTGGCAAAGGCCGATGGCTGCGCCGGTATTGTCGTCACGCGCCAGGATGATCGTCTTGCGTTCTTCGGGCAGCCCGGTGCCGGTCAAGCCATCCGGCTCGCTCTCCATCGACATCGCGTAGCGGCCGCCGATCGGATTTTCACGTAGCAATCGTCGTACTTCGGCTTCGTCTGCCGATGTCGCGATGCCGAAGGAGACACTCACGTCACTGCACTTCGAGCAACGGACCGCGCCACATCGGATCGCCGAGGGGAAAGCCATCGCGCTGGCCGAGCTCAGCACGATGCATGTAGTTGATCGGAAGAAAGTTGCGCATCAGCACATTTTCACCCCGATTAAGAGGATCGGCAAAGCGTTTCAGGATGCTGGGCCAGCCGTAGAATTTCGCCCGAGCGGCGAGGCAGCCTTGGCGAATGGCGTCGGGATCGGCGCCCTCCGGGCGGAACGGTAAGTCGTTGTAGCGGTAGCGGTCGTCGAGCCACCACGGTTCGTAGATCAGCCGCCCTTCTTTCTGCAGTCGGGAATAAAGCGGCGTGCCGGGAAATGGCGTAAGGTGGTTAAAGGCCGCAATGTAGAAGCGATGCTCGATTGCGAACGCGGCCGCCTCCTCGAATGCCTCGCGCCGGTAGGCACCATAACCGAATACAAATGTGCCGTAGACGCGAATATTGTGCCTGCGCAAGTTGGCGAGCGCAGGGCCATAACCGCCCTTCATGCGGTTAAAGGATTTGCGCATCGACCTCAGCACACCCTCTTCCAGACTTTCAAAACCGATCAGCACGCCGGCGCATCCCGCGCGCGCCATGCGCGCGAGCATGTCCTCGTCATGCGCCGCGTTGATACTCATCTGCGTGATCCAGCGAATGCCGATCGGCGCCAGCGCATCTGCGAGCTCCGCCCCTTCCGCCATGTTCGCTGCGAAGTTGTCGTCGACAAAGAAGAACATCTTCGTGCTGCCCTTCAGATCTGACAGCTCTGCGACGATGTCGGCGATCGGCCGCCGTCGCGCGGTGCGATCGAAGAACGACTGGATGGCGCAAAACTCGCACGGGAACTTGCAGCCTCGTCCTGTCTCCACCAGTCGAATGGGAAGGTAAGATTTTCCCTTGAACAGACGCCGATCGTAACGGATCGACGCCATGTCCGGTTGGGTATTCGCCTTATAGAGGCGGTGCAGCCTACCGCCGCGCGCATCCTCGATCGCGCGCGGCCATAGTGCCTCCGCCTCGCCGACGACCACGCTGTCGGCGTAGCGGCCGACTTCGTCGGGCGCGAGCGTCGCGTGAAAGCCGCCCATGATCACGGGGACGCGACGGCGCCGAAACTCGGATGCGATTTGATAGGCGCGCTTGGCCGTGTAGGTCTCAACCGGAATGGCGACGAGATCCGCGGGAGCGTCGAAATCAATCGCCTCCATGCGATCGTCGAAGAAAGTCATGGCGACGTCAGGCGGCGTGAGGCCGGCCAAGGCCGCGATCGGTAGCGGCTCCATCTGCCATGTGCGCATGTAGTTCAGGCCCGGCTTTCGCCCGATTGCGGGGTGCACGAGCGTTAGGCGCATCAGGCCGCCTCACTGCGCACCTGTGGCCAGTCGCAGGTGTAGTGTGTGTGCAGATGGTGCGCGTAGAACCGGTAGCCGACGTTAGCGGCCAGAGACAGCGGCATTTGTGTTCCGGCGTGGCGCAGCCGGCGGAATATCGGCCCCCAGGCGTAGACTTTCTTCCATGCCGCCTCGTGGCCGCTCTGCAGCTCGGCCCCAGTCATCCGCTTGGGCTCAAAAACGACGTGCTGCCCGTCGTACTTTTCCCAGTCTCGCGTCAGGATGCGCCCTTCGCGTTGCAGTCGGTGATGTAACGGTGTGCCCGGGAACGGCGTCAGGATCGCAAAGCGCGGTAGATCGATCTCGGTCTTGATCACGAATTCGGCAGTCTCGTCGAAAGTGTCGAGCGTGTCCTCGTCATTGCCGAACACGAAACATCCCTGAATCGTGATGCCGCGCTTGTGCAAATCTCGGATCAATTCAGCAAAGAGGTGCGGATCGTTGAACTGCTTGTCGATCCTCCTAAGGCTCGATCTGGAGATTGATTCGAACCCGATAAGCAGGCCCGTGCAACCGCTCCTCGCCATCAGGTCCATTAGGGACGGATCGCGTCCGATCAGGCTGGTCGCCAACCCAAACCAACGGACTTTGAGGGGCACGAGTGCGGTGAACAGATCGCGCGCGTATTGCACGTCTGAGACAAGATTGAGATCGATGAACAGAATCTTTCGCGCGCCGACGCGGCGAATGTCCTCCACGACATGGGCGATGGGCTTCTGAAACTGCTTGCGTCCCCAGGCCGCAGGAGCGACACAGAACTCGCACTTGTGAGCGCATGCCCGCGTCGCTTCAAACACCGCCTGAGTGAGGTAGTTGCGTCGATCCAGCAAATCGCGGCGTGCGAACGGCAGGTTGGTCAGCTCGAAGCCGGGCCCCTGTGAATAGCGCCGCTGCATCCGGCCGCGAGCGAAATCTCTGAGCAGCTGCGGCCAGCTTTCTTCGGCATAGCCGACGCAAATGGCGTCTGCATGCATTTCCGCCTCATCGGGGACAAGCGTGACGTGCGGGCCTCCGAGCACCACGGGCTTGCCGCGCTTTCGAAACTCTTCCGCGAGTTGATAGGCGCGCGTCGAACTCCCGGTGATGACCGTCATGCCGATGATGTCGGCGTCTATATCGAGGGGTACATCCTCGGCGCCTTCGTCGTGTAAAATGAATTCCGGTTCGAGTTCGGACGGGACCAATGCCGCAAGCGTGGTGAGCGTCAAGGGCTGGTAGCGCAACGATTTCTTGAATATGCCGCCGTTGCTGCGATACAGGGGGCCCTTAGGCGATATCAGCGCAATCCGCATCCTGAGACTGGCTCCCCCGTCACAGCATCGACCAGGCTCATGGGCTTGACGTCTCCGAGCCGTCGACCGGCCATCATCAGGCGGTGAGCGCGCTTTTCGACATGATTTGGTTTTAGAAGTACCACAAGGCCCCCGAGCTGTCCAACAGAGCGCGCATAAGCGTACTGCAGATTGACCGACAGGAGATGTTCCGCGGCCGTTACAATCGCTGAGCCGTCGGAAATGTCGTGGTTCAACCAGAGCTCATAGTGGGGTTTGATGTTCCGGACTGCCGATCCGGCATGTGCCGCCAGCGTAGCTACAATCCCGAGACGTTCGATGACCGCCGCAGCGAAGCCTTCGTCGATCTTCTCACCAACAAGATCGCTGTACACGCCCCGGCGCCCCTCAAAGCGCAAGCGCGGCACAGACCCGTCCCTGCCGACGCACGTCATGCGATCACCGATATCGTAGCGATACAGGCCGCCATCGGTCGTAACAACGACATCGTAGGTCCGCCCGACCTCGAGCACATCACTGAGGTGCGGAGTGCCATCGGAGCTGACGAACTCGAGGACAGCAGACAGCAGGGCCGGCACTGCGCCATCAATACCACCGAGTGGAATGCTCATTGCGCACTCTGTCGCTAGGAGGCCTTTCCCCTCTACTGCCGCCTGCGGGAACAGGTGACGGAGCCGCGCGGCATAAGCGCCAGAGCTTGCGTCAGTCCAGGCCGAAATACACGCGAGGCGTGGCCAGAGCCGCTCGGTTGCGATCGACGGCAGACGGAGACCTGCTTCAAGCCGAAGGCGCGCGTCGGGCGGCAGCCGCGCCGCGATCGCCTCGGCATTTGCCGGTATCGCATCGATCAGCTCAAGAAGGAATGTCGGGCTCCAGATCGAGACGAACGCCAGATCGCCGGCCGCGATCAGTTGTGACAACGTCGCCATTTGCCAATCTTCGAACGTCGCCGACGCGGCGGTGACCGGCTCGACAGCCAGCGTCGAGACGAACGCGTCTGCGAGACCGGGGCCGAGATACGCCGCGTCCGTTCCCTGGCCGATGGGAATGCCGCCGCGGGTCGATCGAGGAGGACGCAAGACGGGGCTGATCGAGACGTAGGCTCGCCCTTCCTGTATCGCCGGACGCCGGGTGGCGAGGTCGCAGAGCCAGGGAAGAATCGCTTGCGAAAAGGCCAAGAGGCTCGCAGCCGTATAGGGAACGAGCTTGGTTCCAGATGTCGTGCCGCTGGTTTCCTCGAATGCAACGACCGGCGCGGACGTCAGCACGCCGGCGACCCCGTTCGCGATCCGGTCGATCGCCGGCGCAAACGCGGCATAGCCGGCAATCGGCACCCTTTGGCGAAACGCAGCTAGGCTGTCGATGGTAGCGAAGCCGTGGGTACGTCCGAACTCACAGTCGAGATTGGCTTCGATGGTTCGTTTGAGCATCGCCGTCTGCGCCGCGGCCGGATCGCGCAAGGCCGCATCGAATCGGGCCGCCGCAATGCGCGCGGTGCTCTCGAGCACTCGCCATCCCTGTAGCACTCAAGCCCTCCGCCCTTGCTCATAGATCCGCCGCCCGAACGGTCGCATGTTCTCGGGAGTCAACGGACAAAGACACACCAACTCGTCGCCATTTACGTAGCCGGGATTGCGCTCAAGGAAAAACGCGACATCAGGCAGAGTTCGCTCCCGCTGCGTCGGTTGCGCGAGCTCCGGTTTCAAGCGGTCCGTGGTACCGCCAAAATGGACCACGCCGTCACGCTCATCGAATGCGTCGCCGAACCGATGACAGCCCAGAGCGTTGCGCAATGTCAGCAGAGCCTCGGTGTTGGGACCTGTGCGCCAACTCGGCACGAAGTCGATCCCAAACACTGGCATATAGCGATACGTCCGATGCCCTTTCACGATCAAAAGCCAGTAAAGCGGGTATTGGGGACACCACCTGGACCACTGCCCGACTCGCCTCAGCCATGCTGACGCCAGTGCCTGATGCCCCCAATGCAGGCGTTCCATGACGGTATCGCCAGAGAACAGGACAGCAATATCACGGCCGTCGTGCGAAAATGGGAACCACTGCAGGGTCGTGAAACCGCAAAGTGCGCCAGCGTGCCAGATCGTGACGACTTCGTCCTTGGTGCTAAAGTCGCGGTCGAAGCGGGTACGATCTACCCCGTCGTAGTACATCGCGAACAGGCGATACATGGCCTCGCGCAGAACAGGATCGAGTTGGGGTACAGGGATGACCCTGGACTCAAGACCAAAGTGCGACGACTGGCCATTGTTTTCGGCGGAACTCAGCACACAAAACGTTGTTACCAGCTCACGCTGTTGTCAAGTGCCCAATGCGCCGAATCGCATCAGTGGCGCTGGAAGAGCAGGAGCTGCCGTGCCCACCGAGGCAGCCGACAAAGCGCTGCCCAAAAGCGATCATCGAACCCAGTACTGATTCGGATTTCGGCGGCACTCCCTGGGCGACACGTACGTCGCGATCCGCAACGCAGATTTCCGCTGTGTCTTCAGCCAGCGGTTGGATTTCAGGACCACTCGCCAGAGCAAGATTCTTGCTACAAATTCAGAGACCGTAATTTTAGGCTCATTCGCTCCGCCAAGTAGGCTTGGTTTTCGAAGTTCTTTATTTTCTCTTGATATCCACGTCCTCGAATTCGCATCGCTTTCTTATTCCGCACGGCTTACGTGCGCCTCGTTCGAGAGTTCGACGAGGAAACATCGATGCTCGATTTTCTGATGCTCGCCATCGGCCTTGCGTTCTTCGCGCTGTCGGTCGGCTACGCGCGCACGTGCGAGCGGCTGTGAGGACATCATGACCATCGACTATTCGTTCGCCGCGATAGTGGTCGCGGGCCTGCTGATCTATCTCACCGTCGCGCTGCTGCGGCCCGAGCGGTTCTAGGAGAACGTCATGACCGTGATCGGCTGGCTGCAGATCCTTCTCTTCTGCGCGATCATTGTCGCGCTCGCGCCGCTGCTCGGCGGCTACATGACGCGCGTGTTCGCCGGCGAGCGCACGGTGCTGTCGCCCGTTGCTGCGGCCGGTGGAGCGCGCGCTCTACCGCCTCGCCGGCGTCGACGAAACGCGCGAGCAGCACTGGGCCGCCTACACCATCGCGATGCTGCTGTTCCACGTCGCGGGCTTCGTCTTCCTCTACGCGCTGCTGCGCCTGCAGGGCGTGCTGCCGCTCAATCCGGCGGGGCAATCCGCGGTCGCGCCCGATCTCGCGTTCAACACCGCCGTCAGCTTCGTCACCAACACCAACTGGCAGAACTACGGCGGCGAAAGCACGATGTCGCTATCTCGTGCAGATGCTCGGCCTGACGCATCAGAACTTCCTCTCGGCGGCGACCGGCATCGCGCTCGCGGTCGCGCTGATCCGCGCCTTCGCGCGCGCGTCGGTGAAGACGGTCGGCAATTTCTGGGTCGATGTCACGCGCTGCACGCTCTACATCCTGCTGCCGGTCTGCATTCCGTTCGCGCTGTTCCTCGTCTGGCAGGGCATGCCGCAGACGCTCGGCGCCTTACGTCGACGCCGACCACGCTTGAAGGCGCGAAGCAGACCATCGCGCTCGGCCCGGTCGCCTCGCAGGTCGCGATCAAGATGCTCGGCACCAATGGCGGCGGCTTCTTCAACGCCAATGCCGCGCATCCGTTCGAGAACCCGAACGCGCTGACGCAACTTCGTCCAGATCATCTCGATCTTCGCGCTCGGCGCGGCGCTCACCAACGTGTTCGGCCGCATGGTCGGCAACACGCGCCAGGGCTGGGCGCTGCTCGCCGCGATGGGCGTGCTGTTCATCGCCGGCGTCGCGGTCACCTATTGGGCCGAGGCGTCGGGCACCAGCACGCTCAGCGCGCTCGGCCTTGGCCGGCGGCAACATGGAAGGCAAGGAGGTGCGCTTCGGCATCGTCGCCTCCGCGCTGTTCGCGGTCGTCACCACGGCGGCGTCCTGCGGCGCCGTCAACGCGATGCACGACTCGTTCACCGCGCTCGGCGGCATGATCCCGCTGATCAACATGCAGCTCGGCGAGATCATCGTCGGCGGCGTCGGCGCCGGCCTCTACGGCATGCTGCTGTTCGTCGTGCTCACCGTGTTCATCGCCGGGCTGATGGTCGGCCGCACGCCGGAATATGTCGGCAAGAAGATCGAGGCGCGCGAGGTGAAGATGGCGATGCTCGCCATTCTCATCCTGCCGCTGATGATCCTCGGCTGGACCGCCGTTGCGGTGGTCTACCCGCCCGCCGCCGCCTCGATGGCGAATGCCGGCCCGCACGGCTTTACCGAGGTGCTCTACGCCTACACCTCGCAGACCGGCAACAACGGCTCGGCCTTCGCGGGCCTCACCGGCAACACGCTCTTCTACAACCTCACCGGCGCCGTCGCGATGCTGGTCGGCCGCTTCTGGGTGATCGTCCCGACGATGGCGATCGCGGGCTCGCTTGCCGGCAAGACGCACCGTCGCGGCCTCGAGCGGCACGTTCCCGACCACCGGCCCGCTGTTCGTCGGCCTTCTCGTCGGCGTCATCCTCATCGTCGGCGGGCTGACCTTCTTCCCCGCGCTCGCGCTCGGTCCCATCGTCGAGCATCTCGCGATGCTCGGCCAACGCCGTGTTCTGAGCCGGTTACCGGAGCCAGAAATGGAAACCTCGAAACTGCGCAAACGCATGCCAGCGACGACCTTGCTCGATCCCGCGATCGTCATTCCGGCGATCGGCCAGGCGTTCCTCAAGCTCGATCCGCGCACGCTGGTGAAGAACCCGGTGATGTTCGTGCTGGAGATCGTCACGATCCTGACGACCGTCCTGCTGATCCGCGACATCGTCACCGGCGCAGCCGGCATCGCGTTCGAAGTTCAGATCGTGATCTGGCTCTGGTTCACGGTGCTGTTCGCCAATCTTCGCCGAGGCTGTGGCCGAAGGGCGCGGCAAGGCGCAGGCCGACGCGCTGCGCCGGACGCGCACGCAGACGCGCGCCAAGCGCGTGCTGATGGCCGACAACACCGCGCGTGTTCGAAGGCGTCTCGGCCGAGGAGCTCGAGGCCGGCGACATCGTGGTGTGCGAGGCCGGCGACATCATCCCGGGCGACGGCGAGGTGATCGAAGGCATCGCGTCGGTCAACGAGGCCGCGGTGACCGGCGAATCCGCGCCGGTGATCCGCGAATCCGGCGGCGACCGCTCGGCGGTGACCGGCGGCACCACGGTGATCTCCGACCGCATCGTGGTGCGCATCACCTCCTCGCCCGGCTCCTCGTTCCTCGACCGCATGATCACGCTGGTCGAAGGCGCGGAGCGGCAGAAGACGCCGAACGAAATCGCGCTCAACATCCTGCTGGTCGGGCTGACCATCATCTTCGTGTTCGCGACCGCGACCATCCCGAGCTACGCGGCTTACGCGGGCGGCACGATCACCGTCATCGTGCTCGTTGCGCTGTTCGTCACGCTGATTCCGACCACCATCGGCGCGCTGCTCTCGGCGATCGGCATCGCCGGCATGGACCGCCTGGTGCGCTTCAACGTGCTCGCGATGTCGGGCCGCGCCGTCGAGGCGGCGGGCGACGTCGACACGCTGCTGCTCGACAAGACCGGCACCATCACCTTCGGCAACCGGCTGGCGACCGAAATCATCCCGGTCGCCGGCGTCACCGAGCGCGAGGCCGCGGAGGCGGCGCTGCTCGCGAGCGACGCCGACGAGACGCGCCGAGGGCCGCTCGATCGTCACGCTTGATGCAGGAGAAGTACGGCGTCGCGTCCGGCAGGCGGCGGCCGAGCGGCGCAAGGTTCATCGCATTCTCCGCCACCACGCGCCTGTCCGGCGTCGATCTCGGCACGCGCAAGCTGCGCAAGGGCGCGATCGACTCGGTGCTGACAGTTCGCGCGCGAGCACGGCGGCAGCGCTGCCGAGCCGCCGGCCTTCCGCGCCGCCGTCGACCGGATCGCGCGCGCGGGCGGCACGCCGCTCGGCCTCGCCGACGGCGGCCGCATCCTCGGCGTCATCCATCTCAAGGACGTGGTGAAGCCCGACATGAAGGACCGCTTCGCGGCGCTGCGCCGGATGGGCATCAAGACCGTGATGATCACCGGCGACAATCCGGTCACCGCCGCGGCGATCGCGTCGGAAGCCGGCGTCGACGACTTCATCGCCGAGGCGACGCCGGAGGACAAGCTGCGCTACATCCGCGGCGAGCAGGCGCAAGGGCCGCCTGATCGCGATGTGCGGCGACGGCACCAACGACGCGCCGGCGCTCGCGCAGGCCGACGTCGGCGTCGCGATGCAGAGCGGCACGCAGGCCGCGCGCGAGGCCGGCAACATGGTCGATCTCGATTCCGATCCGACCAAGCTGATCGAGGTGGTCGAGATCGGCAAGCAGCTGCTGATGACGCGCGGCGCGCTCACGACGTTCTCGATCGCCAACGACGTCGCGAAATATTTCGCGATCATCCCGGCGATGTTCGTCGCGTTCTATCCGCAGCTTGCAGCGTGCTCAACGTGATGCAGCTCGCGACGCCGCAGAGCGCGATCCTGTCCGCCATCATCTTCAACGCGCTGATCATCATCGCGCTGATCCCGCTGGCGCTGAAGGGCGTGACCTACCGGCCGATCGGCGCCGGCGCGCTGCTGCGGCGCAATCTGCTGGTCTACGGGCTCGGCGGCATCATCGTGCCGTTCATCGGCATCAAGGCGATCGATCTCGTCGTCACCGCGCTCGGCCTCGTCTAAGGAGAAGAGCCATGCTCAAACAGATCCGCCCCGCCCTCGTGCTGCTCGTCGCCCTGACGGTGATCACCGGGCTCGTTTATCCGCTGGCGATCACCGGCATCGCGCAGGTCGCGCTTCCCGGCTCAGGCGAATGGCAGCCTGATCGAGCGGGACGGCACGGTCGTCGGCTCCGCGCTGATCGGCCAGGCCTTCGCCGGACGACAAGTATTTCCACGGCCGGCCTGTCGGCGACGACGGCGCCCGATCCGACCGACTCCAGCAAGACCGTCGCCGCGCCCTACAACGCGGCCAATTCGGGCGGCTCGAATCTCGGCCCGACCAGCAAGGCGCTGGCCGACCGGCTGAAGGGCGACGTCGGACCGGCTGAAGCAGGAGAACTCGGCCGCGCCGGTGCCGCTCGACCTGGTGACCACATCCGCCAGCGGGCTCGACCCGCACATCACGCCGGAGGCGGCGCTGTTCCAGGTGCCGCGGGTCGCCAAGGCGCGCGGTCTGCCCGAGCAGCAGCGTGCGCGACCTGGTGCAGAACCGGATCGAAGGGCGCACTGCTCGGCCTCCTCGGCGAGCCGCGCGTCAACGTGCTCGATCTCAATCTCGCGCTCGACCGTCTGCGGTCGTAGACTGGGCGGCAGAGGAGCCGCATGCCCAGCCAGGACGCGCAGAGAGCCGGATGCGCTGCTCGCGCTCGCCAAGAAGCCGGGCCGCGGACATCTCAAGATTTTCCTCGGCGCCGCGCCCGGCGTCGGCAAGACCTACGCGATGCTCACGGCGGCGCGCGCCGAGAAGGCCGACGGGCGCGACGTCGTCGTCGGGTCTGGTCGAAACGCACGGCCGCCGCGAGACCGGGCAGCTGGTCGAGGGCCTCGAGGTCCTGCCGCGCAAGTCCATCGTCTACCGCAACCAGATCATGCAGGAGTTCGATCTCGACGCCGCGCTCGCGCGCCGGCCCGAGCCTGCTGCTGGTCGACGAATACGCGCACACCAACGTGCCGGGCAGCCGCCATCCGAAGCGCTGGCAGGATATCGAGGAACTGCTCGCGGCCGGCATCGACGTGTGGACCACGCTGAACATCCAGCATCTCGAAAGCCTGAACGACGTGATCCAGAAGATCACGCACGGTGCGCGTGCGCGAAACCGTGCCCGACACCGTGTTCGACAAGGCCGACGAGGTCGTGCTGGTCGATTTTCCGCCCGACGAGCTGCTCAAGCGGCTCGCCGAAGGCAAGGTCTACGTGCAGGACACCGCCGACGCGCGCGGTCGCAGAACTTCTTCAAGCCGCAGAACCTCACCGCGCTGCGCGAGCTCGCGTTGCGCCGCGCCGCCGAGCGCGTCGACGCCGACGCTGGTCGAGCGGATGCAGGCGCAGGCGATCGAAGGGCCATGGGCCGCAGGCGAGCGCATCCTCGCCTGCGTCGGGCCGGATCCGATCTCGCCGAGCGTCGTGCGCACCGCCAAGCGCCTCGCCGACCTGATGGACGCGCCGTGGCTGGCCGTGACGGTCGAACGTCCGGGCGCGGCGCTCGGCGATGCGGCACGGCAACGGCTCGACGACGGCGCTGAAGCTCGCCGAAAGCCTGGGCGCCGAGACCCAGACGCTCGCCGGCAGCGATCTGCCGGCGGAACTGCTGCGCTTTGCCAGGTTCGAGAACGTCACGCAGATCGTGGTCGGCCGCTCGCGCGGCGGACTTCTTCGGCGAGCTGTTGCGCCGCTCGCTGCCGCACGAGCTGGTCCGCCGCACGCAAGACATCGCGATCCATCATCGTGACGCGCGAGAGCGAACCGGCGCCCGCCGGATGGTGCGCGGCCTGAGCAGACCTGGCTCGCGCGGACGCCGGAGCCGCTGCACTTCGTCATACGCCGCGCTCGCCGTCGCGGCCGCGCTCGGCGTCGGCGAACTGCTCACGCGACTGACGCCGATCCCGAACCTCTCGATGGTGTTCCTGCTGGCGGTGCTGTTCACCGCCATCGCGTTCGGCGTGTGGCCGGCGATCTTCGCGTCGGTGCTGTCGTTCTTCGCCTACAATTTCTTCTTCATCGAGCCGCTCTACACTTTCACCGTCGCCGAGCCGTACGAGCTGCTCGCGCTCGTCATCTTCCTCGTCGTCGCGGTCATCTCCGCCACCATGGCGGGCCGCGTGCGCGAGCAGGCGCGCATCTCGGCAAGCCGCATGCGCGCGACGCGGCGGCTGTACGAGTTCACGCGGCGGCTCTCCGGCCTGGCGACGCTCGATGCCGTCGCCGAAGGCGCGGCGAGCGAAATCCACACCAGCCTCGGCAGTCCAGTCGTCGTGCTGCTGGCGCAAGGCGACGATCTCGCGCTGGTCGCCGCGTGGCCGCCGGAGGACACGCTCGATGCCGCGGCGATGACCGCGGCGCGCTGGGCCTACAGCCACGCCGAGCCGGCCGGCGCCGAACACCGGCACCCTGCCGATCATCCCGTGGTACTTCGTGCCGCTGCGCATCGGCGACAAGACGCTCGGCGCGATCGGACTGGGCCGGAACGCGAGCGGCGCGCCGCTCGACAGCGAAGCGCGCGCGCTGCTCGAACACGCTGGCCGAGCAGGCGGCCGCCGCGCTCGAGCGCGCCTTGCTCGGCCGCGAGATGGTCAGCGCCAAGGCCGCGACCGAGACCGAACGGGTGCGCAACACGCTTGCTCGCCTCGATCTCGCACGATTTCCGCACGCCGCTCTCGTCCATCCTCGGTTCGGCGACCAGCCTGATCGACTATGGCGACAAGCTCGACGCCGCGGCGCAGCAGGACCTGCTCGGCCAGATCAAGCAGGAGGCCGAAGGGCTCGACGAGATGGTGCGCAACCTGCTCGCGATCACGCGCATCGACGCCGGCGCGCTGGAGCTGCGGCGCGACTGGATCGATCTGCGCGAGATCGTGCAGCGCGTCGTGAGCGCGGCGAAGCGGCGCGGCGCGGCGCAGGCCGATCGACGTGACCCTGCCCTCCGATCTTCCGCTGGTGCGTGCGGACGCCACGCTTGATCGAGCAGGCGATCGGCAATGTCATCGGCAATGCGATTGCCCATACGCCGGCGCAGACCCGCATCGTTATCGACACTTCGTTCACGCCGGATCGCGTCACGCTCAGCGTCACCGACAACGGCCCCGGCATTCCGCCCGAGGCGCTGCCGGCGATCTTCGATAAATTCGTCAAGGCCGAGCGGACCGGCGGCGCGGATGGCGGTCAGGGCACCGGCCTCGGCCTTGCGATCGCGAAAGGGATCATCGAGGCGCATGGCGGCACGATCGGCGCCGAAAGTCCGTCGCGACGGCCACGGCGCGCGCTTCATCTTGGTGTTTCCGCGAGGAGGCCGCATGACCGCGAACAGCCGCGTACTGGTCGTCGATGACGAGCCCGCGATCCTGCGTTTTCTCAAGCCCGCGCTGGAGGCGAACGGCTACGAGCTCGTCACCGCCGGCACGGTCGCGGAGGCGATCAAGCGCATCGCCGCGGATGCGCCGGATATCGTGCTGCTCGACCTCGGCCTGCCCGACGGCGACGGCAAGGAGGTGATCCGCCGTGCGCGCGAATGGTCCGACGTGCCGATCATCGTCCTCTCGGCGCGCGAGCGCGAGGCCGAGAAGATCGAGGCGCTCGATCTCGGCGCCGACGATTACGTCAACAAGCCGTTCAACGTCGGCGAGCTGCTGGCGCGCATGCGCGCCGCGCTGCGTCATCGCATGCAGCGCAAGGCCGAAACACCGGTCTTGCGCGTCGGCGATGTCGAAATCGATGCCGTGCGTCATCGCATCGTACGGGCGGGTGCCGAGATAAAGCTCACGCCGAAGGAGTTCGAACTTCTGTCGTTTCTCGCGAAACACGCCGGGCCGGGTGCTGACGCACAGACAGATACTGTCTGCCGTCTGGGGCCCCGCGCACAGCGAGGACACGCAATACCTTCGCGTCTACGTCGGGCAATTGCGCCAGAAGATAGAGCATCGGCCGGATGACCCCGAGCTCATTCTGACCGAGTCGGGTATCGGCTATCGGATCGCCGAATCGTGAACCTTGCTGCATCGCGCTGGGCACTCCCTCAGTGACTGCAAGACGGTGGACCCGCCCTGCCCGACCGGACCGGACGTCGCGCAAGCGGCGAGCGCCGGCGGGCGGACTGCGGCGTTGCGACCCGCTCGTTCGCCAACGCTGCCGCGATCGGCTTCGTGCCGGTCGAGTGGGAACGCTTCGACGTCGTGGCGCGCGAGCGGGATTATTTCAGGCCGCTGCAGGCTTTCTTCAATTTCCTGCGCTCGGATGCGTTCGCCGCCCGCGCGCGAACTCGGCTACGATATCGCCGATGTCGGCGCGGTGCGGCACGCGCCGTGACGCCGCAAAAATGGAAGTGTCGGCGAGCAAACGGAGTCAGCCGGCGCGCTTGGCCCAGCGGCGCGCCTCGTTCACCAGTGCGGCGGTCAGGCGCGTCATCGGCTCACGCCGCGGCACGACGAGGCCGATGAGGCTCGTCGTCGTTGGCTCGACGATCGGGATCGCGCTGATCTTTCCAGTCAGCTCCATGCTCTGCACGAGCTTCTCCGCCATCACACTCGCCCACCGTCCGGTGCGCACATGTGCGGCGAGTACCGTCATGGAGTTCGATTCCAGTGTCGGCTCGACCGTGCTGCCGCTCGCCTTGAGCAGGCGATCGATGATCTGGCGGTTCTGTGTATCGGGCGTCATGAGGCAGAGCGGAATGCCCGAGACCTCGGCCCATGTCACCGACTTTCGGCGCGCGAACGGCGAGTCGCGCCCGATCACGAGCTGATAATGCTCCTCATAGAGCGGCACGACGGTCAAACGCGCGGGCAGCGACTTGTCGATGTAGGTGATGCCGCCGTCTATCTCGAGATTGTCGATCGGCCCGAGAATATCCGACGAGGTTCGCGCGGAGACGACGAAACGGATATCGGGGTGCCGCTCGCGCAACGCCGTCGTCAGCGCGGCAGTCATCGAGACGGCGGGCGGGATCGCGGCAATCCGCAACGTCCCTTTCAGACCGTGCTTGAGTGTCTTGATCTCCTGCCGCATCGCGCGCGCATCGCTGACGATGCGGCGCGCCCATTCGAGCGTTTGCTCGCCTTCCGGGGTGAGGCGAATGAAGCGCGAGCCGCGCTGCACGAGTTGCGTCCCGAGCGCGGCTTCCAGCTGCTTGACGCCAAAGGACAGCGTCGGCTGGCTGACGCCACAGGCTTCCGCGGCGCGGCCGAAGTGGCGCTCGGCCGCAAGCGCGATCAGATATTCAAGTTTTTCGATCACGCCACGATCTGGACCCGGGCATGCCCAGCCGCGGCGCGGCCGATGCGACGCGCGAACGGATAGCCCGCCGCGACGATGGTCTGCAAGATCGCGTCGGCACGCTCGGGCGCGCAGGCGATCAGCAGGCCGCCGGAGGTCTGCGGATCGGTGAGCAAATGGCGCTGCCAGTCCGGCATGCCATCCGGCAGCACGATGCCGTCCGAATAGCTCTTCCAGTTGCGGTGCGACGCGCCGGTGACGCAGCCCTGTTGCGAGAGTGCCTCGGCATGCGGCAGCAGCGGCACATCGCCAAGCGAGATCGTGAGTGTCAGGCCGGAGCCGCGCGCCATTTCCAGCCCGTGGCCGAGCAGCCCGAACCCGGTGACGTCGGTGATGGCGTGAACGTCCCTGTCCTTCGCGAGCTCCGTGCCGATGCGGTTGAGCAAAGTCGTGGTCGTGATCATCTCGCCGTAGCCGCCGTGCGGCAGCGCGTCCTGCTTGATCGCCGCCGAATAGATCCCGACGCCGAGCGGCTTGGTCAGGATGATCGCATCGCCGGCCTTGGCGTCGGCGTTGCGCCGCACGTCGCGCGGATGGCACAGCCCGATCACCGCAAGGCCGTAGACCGGCTCGGGGCAATCGATCGAATGCCCGCCCGCGATCGGGATGCCGGCGTCCGCGCACACCGCCTGCCCGCCGCGCAGGATCTCGCGCACCATCTCGGGCGCCATCTTGTCGATCGGCATTCCGAGGATCGCCAGCGCCATGATCGGCTTGCCGCCCATCGCGTAGATGTCCGAGATCGCGTTGGTGGCGGCGACGCGGCCGAAGTCGAACGGATCGTCGACCATCGGCATGAAGAAGTCGGTCGTGGCGATCACGCAGGTGTTGTCATCCACCTGCCACACCGCCGCATCGTCGCCGGTTTCGATGCCGACGAGGAGTTGCTTAAACGGAGCCACAGCCGGTTGATTGGCGAGCAACTGTTGCAGCACCGAGGGCGCAAGCTTGCAGCCGCAGCCGCCGCCATGCGCGAGGCTGGTCAGGCGAACGATCGGGACGTTCATCGATAGCACTCCATCATTCGGCTGGGTTGCGCAATCGCGCGCCTGACCGAGCGGAAACGGCGGCAAAGAGCAGTGCGGTCATTATCTACTTGTGCTGATGGCGCGAGCATCCATTCCCGCGTACGGCTGTTGCGACATTGCCGACCCACACAGGGCTAGCAGCAACCCGCAAATAGCAATTGCTCGCACCTTCATCAATTTCCTTGAAGCTTTTGCAGCCGCGATCTCTTTGGCCGCTTACGGCTGTCGGGCGAACCTAGGGTACCGATTTGGCCGCGAGATACTAGCATCTTACTGCCGACGCTTTGGCCACGGCTCTTTCGCCTCCATCTGTCTCTGTTTAATCTGCCGGATTGGCACCCGCGTGACTCATTGACGAAACGACCCAATCTTGCTCGGGTATCATCGCATGGCTGTGACCGGCGATGCAGCGAAAACGACGTGGCCAATGCCGAAAGCCGACACCGCCCAGCGAAAACTTCCCTCGGTCGATGAGGTCACGCGCGCGCCTGGCGCGGGCGATCTCATCAGCCGTTACGGTCGCGCCGCGACGGTCGAGGCCGTGCGCGCGGCGATCGCGCAAGCGCGCGCGGAACGCACCGCGCTGTCATCCACGGATGCCATCGCGGGCGCGCTGATGCGGCTGGAAGCGGGCGCGCGGCCGAACCTCCGTCCGGTGTTCAATCTCACCGGCACCGTGCTGCATACCAATCTCGGCCGCGCGTTGATCGCCGAGGAGGCGGTCGAAGCTGCCGTCACGGCGATGCGCAACGCGGTCGCGCTCGAATTCGACCTCGGCGGCGGCAAGCGCGGCGAGCGCGACGACCATCTGCGCGGGCTGCTGTGCGAATTGACCGGCGCCGAGGACGCGACGGTCGTCAACAACAACGCCGCCGCGGTGCTGATCGTGCTGAACACGCTGGCGAAGGGCCGCGAGGCGATCGTCTCGCGCGGCGAGCTGATCGAGATCGGCGGCGCGTTCCGTATGCCCGACATCATGGCGCGGGCGGGCGCGACGCTGGTCGAGGTCGGGACGACCAACCGCACGCATTCGAAGGATTACATCGGCGCCATCAATGAGCGCACCGGGCTGGTGCTGAAGGTGCACACCTCGAACTACCGCATCGAAGGCTTCACCAAGGAAGTTTCCGCGCGCGACCTTGCTGTCGATCGCACGCGAACGCAACGTGCCGATCGTCAACGACCTCGGCTCCGGCACGCTGATCGATCTGGCGCGCTTCGGCCTCGCGCATGAGCCGACAGTTGCCGAAGCCATCGCCGACGGCGCCGATCTCGTCACCTTCTCGGGCGACAAGCTGCTCGGCGGCCCGCAGGCGGGCTTCATCGTCGGCCGGCGCGGACCTGATCGCGAAGATCAACAAGAACCCGATGAAGCGCGCGCTGCGCATCGACAAGATGCGGATCGCGGTGCTGGAGGCGACGCTTGCGGCTTTATCGCGATCCGGATCGGCTCGCCGAGCGGCTGCCGACGATGCGGCTGCTCGCGCGCAGACAAGAAGAGATCGCGGCGCTGGCGCAGCTGCTCGCGCCGCCGGTCGCCTCCGCGCTTGGCGGCGCATTCACGGTCGAGCAGATCGATTGCGCGAGCCAGATCGGCTCCGGCGCGCTGCCGCTCGAGACCGTGCCGAGCGCCGGCCTCGCGATCCGTGCCGAAGAGCGCAAGCGGCAAGGCGCTGATCGCGCTCGTCGAACGCGTTGCGCAGGCTTGCCCATGCCGGTGATCGGCCGCATCGAGGACGACGCGCTGGTGCTCGATCTGCGCTGCCTCGAAGATGAGCGATGCGTTCCTGGCGAACCTCGCGAAGCTCGACCTCGGAGCGGCCGATGCGCTGGCTTGATCGCCTCGCCCGCAAGCCGGAGCCGGTCGACGTTGCGGCGCAAATGGCCGCCGCCTTCGAGGCCGCGAGCCGCGACGACTACGCGGCCGCGCTGGAGATCTGGAACACGCTCGCGCGCGCGGGCGTCGCGCGCGCGCAGAACAATATCGGCGCCTGCTTCGCCGAAGGGCTTGGCGTCGAGCGCGACGCGGCCCTTGCGGTGCGATGGCTCGCGCTGTCGGCCGAGGCCGGCGATCCGGTCGGCCAGCGCAACCTCGCGGCCTCGTACTTCAAGGGCGAAGGCGTCGAGCAGGATTATGCGCGCGCCGCCGAGCTCTATCGCGCGGCCGCCGATCAGGGCGACGCGCCGGCGCAGGACATGCTGAGCTGGATGCTGCTCGAAGGCGAGGTTGCGCCGCCCGATTACGCGGAGGCGCGCCGCCTTGGCCGAAGCTGGCGGCCGCGCAGGGCAATGCGGCGTCGATGACGCGGCTCGGCATGATCTTCCACAATGCGCTCGGCGTCGAACGCGACGCCAATGCGGCGGCCGACTGGTGGCGCAAGGGCGCAACGCGCGGCGACGCCGACGCGCAGGCGATGCTCGGCGCCGCCTATCATCTCGGCAGCGGGCGTCGCGCGTAACCCGGCGCATCGCATTTGCCTGGCTGACGCGCGCGCGCACCGGCGGCAGCCCGCTTGCATCGCAGTTCTTCGAGGCCGTCGGCGCCGCGCTCACGCCCGAGGAGCGTTCCGAGGCCGAGCGCCGCGCGGCTGCGCCGCTGGAGCCGGTGTCGTGATCGTCGGCACCGCAGGCCATATCGACCACGGCAAGACCTCGCTGGTGCGCGCGCTGACCGGCGTCGATACCGACCGCCTGAAGGAAGAGAAAGCGCGCGGCATCTCGATCGATCTCGGCTTTGCCTATCTGCCCGCGCTCCGACGGCGCGGTGCTCGGCTTCGTCGACGTGCCGGGGCACGAGAAGTTCGTGCACAACATGCTGGCCGGCGCGACCGGCATCGATTTCGTGCTGCTGGTGGTCGCCGCCGACGACGGCGTGATGCCGCAGACGCGCGAGCATCTGGCGATCGTCGATCTGCTCGGCATTTCACGCGGCATCGTCGCGCTGACCAAGGCCGATCTGGCGCCGGCGGAGCGGCGCGCCGAGGTCACGACCGAGATCGAGAACGCACTGCTCGCGACCGGGCTCGCCGGCAGCGAGATCGTTCCGGTGTCGGTAGTGACCGGCGAAGGGATCGACGCGCTGCGCGAGCGCCTGTTCGCCGCGAGCCGCGACATCACGGCGCGCGCCGCGCAGGGACGCTTTCGTCTCGCGGTCGATCGCTCGTTCACGCTTCCCGGTGCGGGCACCGTCGTTACCGGCACGGTGCTGTCGGGCACCGTCAGCACGGGACAGATCGTGAGCGTCAGCCCATCCGGCCTCTCGGCGCGCGTCCGCTCGATCCATGCGCAGAACCGCCCGGCCGAGCGCGGCGAAGCCGGCCAGCGCTGCGCGCTCAATCTCGCCGGCGACGGCATCGCCAAGGACGCGATTGCGCGCGGCGACGTGGTGCTCGATCCGGACCTGCACGCGCCGACCGACCGCATCGATGCGAGTTTGCGCGTGCTCGCCTCCGAGCAGAAGCCGGTGACGCAATGGATGCCGGTGCGGCTGCACCACGCGGCCACCGACGTTGCGGCGCGCGTCGTGCTGCTCGGCGACGATGTCGCGCCCGGCACCGAGGCGCATGTTCAGCTCGTGCTGGAACGTCCGATCGCAGCCGCGGCGAGCGATCGCTTCGTGCTGCGCGACACCACGGCGCAGCGCACGATCGGCGGCGGGCGTTTCCTCGATCTGCGCGCGCCCGCGCGCAAGCGCCGCACGCCGGAGCGCCTCGCGCAACTCGACGCGCATGCGATCGATAACGCGGACGCCGCGCTCTCGGCGCTGCTCGACCGTGCGCCGTGGTATGTGGACCTCGTCGCATTCGCGCGCGACCGCGCGCTTGCGCCGGCCGAGATTGATGCCGCGGTTGAGAGCGGCACCGCGATCCGCATTGCTGGCACGATGCTTGGCGTTTCACCCGCCGTCTGGGTGCGCCTCAAACGCGCGCTCGCCGGAACGCTCGAAGCCTTCCATGCGGACAACCCGGACCTGCCCGGCATCGGCCTTGAGCGGCTGCGCCTGCAGCTCGAGCCGCGCCTTCCGGCGCCGGCATTCTCCGCCATGCTGCAAGGGCTCGCGCGCGCACACGAGATCGCGCTGGACGGCGCCTGGGTGCGCCTGCCCGGCCACGCGGTGCGCCTGACGCCTCACGACGAAAAGCTCTGGAACAGGATCCAGCCGATGCTCGGCGCCGCCGAGCGCTTCCGTCCGCCGCGCGTGCGCGATATCGCGAATGCGCTCAGCGTTGGCGAAGCCGACGTGCGCCGTCTTCTCAAGCTGCTCGCCCGCATGGGCAGCACGGACGAGGTCGCGCACGACCATTTCTTCCTGCGCATGACCGTCGCCGAGATGGTGGAGATCGCCGTGGACGTTGCCGCACAGGCCGAGGGCGGCCAGTTCACCGCGGCGCTGTTCCGCGACCGGCTCGACAACGGCCGCAAGGTCGCGATCCAGATCCTCGAATTCTTCGACCGCCATGGCGTCACGCTGCGGCGCGGCGACCTGCGCCGCATCAACAAGCATCGTCTCGATCTGTTTCGCCGTCCGGCGGAGGAGACGCAAAGCGACCTTGGAAGAGAATCGTCCCCGGTGGGGCGTCCGGACTTCAAATCCGGGAGGGGCCGCGAGCCGGTCCTTGGTGGGTTCGACTCCCACTCTCTTCCGCCACCGACACGGAGCACACTATGACTGGAACATCGTTCCTCGATGCGCTCAAGTAAGCGCGACCGCGATCTCCTCGCTCTCGGCCGACGCTGGTGCGCAAGCCCGAACTGATGAACAGCAATCCGTATGGCGAAGGCTGGATGCTGATCGTGCGGCCGGCGCGACAGGACTGGCGGGTCGAACTCGTCATAGGCTCGGCCATTGAGCCGGCGTTTGAAGCCTGGGTTACCTCCGATGCCTACAAAGATCGCAATGGATGAAGGTTCATCACCGCATGCAAGTCGCGGCGGCGGCTCATGTTGGTCCGCTCAGAGGACGTTGGATTTCAGAAGCACCCGCTCGGCAGGAGCCCTGCCCTGCAGTTGCTCCCATTTCTAGTGCCTCGCCATAAATGCCCGTGCGTCGGCCACCTCAGCCCTGCTCTCACCGGCGCCTTCGGCGCGCGCGATGACTTTGGCGAAATAGTGCCGCGCCCTGGCGGCGTCGCCTGTCTTCTCGGCGGCCTTCGCAGCTCCGATCGTCGCACCAAGCCGGTTCGGCTCCTTGTTCAACGTCGCCTCGAACTCGGCGAGCGCCTCTTTCGCCATCCCCCGCTCAAACAGCATCGCGCCATAGAGCTCGCGTGCCGGCGCCAGCGGTCCGGGCGTGACGATTGACTTCTCGGTGCTGTCCTCTGCGTCCGCCGCCGCGCTCATCGCTCTGAGGGCGTCAGCCTGGTTGTTCCCGCTATTGAGCAGCCACGCGGTCGCGACCTGCCACTGAATATCCACTTGTTCGAACCAGTAGGTATCGTTGGCTTGCTTCAGCTTTTCACGCAGTTCGGCAAGCTTCGCGATGTCGGCCGAGGCGCTGTCAAGTTTGCCGGAGCGAGCCGCACCCAACGCACGTGCAAAATGGGTGACCGCGTCGACGTAAGCGAACTGGCCCGGCTGGACCTGCAAGCTGGCGGCGCCACTCCAGTCGCCGCGTTCGATCATGTAGCGGGCTCGACTCGCCGCAACCGCATACGGTCCGGTCCGAATCTTCGGATTGTAGTCCTTGACCGCGATCATCTCCTCCACGACCTCGCGAGCCTGCTTGTCCTGCGCCAGCTGAAGGTGGGCGTAGACCAGATAATCCATGGCGTGCAGTTGGTCGTGGAATTCCTTCCCGGCTTTAGCCGAGCGCGCCGACCCGGCGTTCGATGCGATCGATTCCTTCCAGTAACCGACACGCGTAAAAATGTGCGACGGCATGTGCTGGGCGTGCGGCGCCGCCGGTGCGATCGCGGCATACCGCCTGGCCGCGTCGAGGCCTTTCGCGGAGATCGCCGGGTAGTCGTAAAGGTGGATCAGATAGTGCGCGACTCCGGGATGGCGCGGCTGGCGCTGGAAGATCGGTTCCAGAATGGCCGCGCCCTTGAGTTGGTTTGCATAAGTCTTGTCATTGGGCGCCGCCGCGACGTTCAGCGTGATCGCGTAGTCGATGCGGGCTTCGTCATCATCCGGATAGCGGTCCGCGAGCGCTTCCATCGCCTTGAGGTAGGCTTGCACGCGCTTGCCATGCGGAACCGTGTCGTGATCGGCATAAAAGACCTGGAGCGCGTCGATATAATCACGCTCGCGCCGGGTCTTGGCGCCGATCGATTTCGCTTTCGCCAGATTGGCCAACCCGAGAGCGAGATTGTCCTTCGGCGGCGGGATATGCGGGTTCAGCCGCAGGCTGAGTGCGATGCCCCAATAGGCCATCGCGCATTCAGGATCTGCCTTCAGCGCCTCTTCGAAGATTTCTCTCGACTCGGCGATACCAGAACGAATGCTGATAGCGCATTGCCCGGTCGAAGCGCCGCTGCGCCTGCTCATTGCACGAGGTGGTAAAATGAACCTGTCCGAATTGCTCGTCTGCCGCAATGACTACTTCCTGGGCCAGCGCCGCCGGCGCCTGCGACAGCGAAGCCGCCGCCACGGCAGCGATGACCAGAAACGACGACGTTGTCATAGTTTCTCTCCAAGGCAGCATCAGCGATCAGGTGTCCTGACAGCGTCTGCCTCGAGGGTCACCCTGTCCAATATCATATTCTGGTATTTCTCTATGCCGAACGGGCATAGACTTTGGCCATGGATCTCAGACATGTGCGAACGTTTGTCACTGTTGCCGAAGAGGGCACCGTCTCGAAGGCGGCGCTCTGCCTGGGCGTCGCGCAGCCCGCGTTGTCCCGGCAGATCAATGATCTTGAGCTGGAGCTTGGGATCAGGCTGTTCGATCGTTTACGCGGACGGCTGGTCTTGACCGGCGCCGGCGAGCGGTTGCTCGCCGAGTGCCGCAATATCCTCGTGTCGGTAACCTCACTCAGGGAGCAAGCCGAGATACTCCGGCGCCCCGATGCCGGTGCCCTGAAGGTCGGGGCTACGCCGCAGATGATCGACGGGATCTTCTCGACTTTCCTGCATCGCTACGCTGCGCACTTTCCCAACGTACAGATCAAAGTGAACGAGGCGGTCGGCTCCGACCTGTTTGCAAGGCTGGAGCGCGGCGAACTGCATCTTGGGATAGGCTCGGTGCACGCCGCTCAGCCCGGCCACGGTTTTGCGAGCTTTCCGCTTCCACCCGTCGAGTTTCTCGCCGCGAGTCATGCATCAAAGCAATTGGGGACCGCAGGAAAGATCGAGATCGGCCGCCTTGCCGACTATCCACTTCTGCTCCTGGAAACGAGTTTCGCGGTGCGCAACACGTTCGACGCCGCCTGTCGGCTCGCGGGGATCAACCCTGACATTTTCATTGAGAGCCGCACCCCGCATACTCTTCTGGCATTCGCCGAGGCCGGACACGGCGTGGCGATCGTGCCTTCCGTCCTGCCAACCCACCGCTACCAACTCAGCATCGCTCGCGTCATGCACCGGCGCCGGCCATTGCGGCTGCCACTGAGTATCTTGTGGGACAGCCGTCGCATGCTTCCGCAATACGCCAAGAATTTCTGCGAATTCATGGCGGCGTACATGCGCGAGGTCTATCCAATCTCGCAACCGCCGCGACCGGTTTGCCGCGCTGGCAAGCGCGTTCGAAAGACGGCGTAGCCACCAACGAATGCTCCCCGGCGCGTTACAGATCGAGTGGATTGATACGGTCCGCCGGGATTTCCCTCCACTGCCTTTGCGGTCGCTGCAAATTGCGTGTTCAATGCGCTGCTGGGCAATGGGCCGTGCAATGAGAGGGAACGAAAACTGTCTTGGTTTTCGGAAAGGAGATGGCGCGCAAGCCCGGCAACCCATCGGTCTCGGCCATCGACGTTCGGCGCACCCCGCACGACCGCGCTGAATGACATGCCCGGCAATTCGCTCGCGTCTGCGTGCATTCCAGGCACCTGCGGGACACGAGTCGTTGCGGTCGTCGCGATCCTTCATGTCATCGTCGGCCTCGCGATTTGGCTCGCGCCCAGCATCGAGTTCGACGATTCCATCGTCAGCGATCAGCGCCGAACAGGAGGCCGCCTACGTTGCCCCGCTACCAGCCTCGCGACGATTTCCATACACGCTTCGGAGCGACACCGGAGCGGAACCGACAGCATCGCGCCTTTTGCTGTTCGAAGACGGTAAGGCACTCGGGCCGGCCCATGTGGCCCACGCCGACATCAGACAAAGCGGCGGCGGACGCTACTCGCACTGGAACGACGGCATCTATTTCTCAGCACCCGACGGCAGCGACCCGCGAACGAACGGCCGAACCTACTCATACGTGTCATCGACCACGTTGCATCCGGCGATCCTGCTTCCGGCCATCGCCTTGCTGGCGCTGGCAGACGGATGCCTGCTGATCGCATGGCAGCGCGCCCTGATCACGTTCATGCGCGCCCGCGGCCTGCGGCTACTCTACGCGACGGCGTCGATATCCGTCATCGTGGCGGGCCTCGCGGCTGCCGGTGTATTTGGCCCGCTGACGCTGGTCAGTCCCGCCGCGCCCAAAGGCGAGGCCTTCGTATGGGCTCTGGTGGCCCATGCGTGTCTCGGCGCCGCGGTGTCGATCGGAATGTGGGCGGCTGCGGCCGGCCTCATGCTGTTGATCCTGCGCAAGCGGGACGCGCCTCTCAGCCTGATACTTCTGCCTGCGTTTCCCCTCTGCCTCGTCCTGTTTGCGGTTTTTTCCGCGATCGCGTTGCTGCTCCCGGGCGGGAGAATAGTCATGGGATTGCTGTGGCTCCTCTGCCTTCTGCCGCTCATCCGATGGCGTCCAATCCGGCTTGAGCTCGCCCGTCTCGCGACCGTCGTTTTGGGGATCATCCCTTTTGCGATGCTGTTCGGTCTTTGGCTCGGCTTGCTCTGGCACGGGCCCACGGAGACGCTCGCCGGGTACCCGTCCGGGGATCTTGTTTTCTATGCGACCGATATGTTGTCGCTGGCAGCAAAGCCCTACCCATTCACTGATCTCGCGTACGCGAACTCGGCGACGCTCGGCTATTTCAATATGCTGTACTCCGGCTTTGGCGCGGTTCTGACCGAGCTCCGAGACTTTGATCCGTTTCTCTATCTGCTTGCCGGCGGAGGCACGGCGTTCATCCTGTACAGCGGCGTCACGCTGTATCTTTATGTCGTCGACCGCGCGACGCCACTCAGTGATCACGGCATCGCGGTGCTGTTGCTCGCATTTCTCACCGCGCTACCGTTCCCCTACTGGGTCGCCGAGAGCACTCCGATCATCTACTTGCCGGCACTGGTGGTCGTGACGTGGTGGATGATGGAACGCGGCCGATCCCGTCCGGCGTGGGCGGTGGCTGCGCTCGCTGTCGGATTGGCCGGCAGCGCGCTGACCAAGGTCGTCACCGCCGCCGTCCTCGTTCCCGCGGCCGCCGCGCGTGCATGCCGGCGGGTGAGCTCCCTTCCGTTTGCCGCGCGCGCCCTCGTCTGGGCCGGTGTGCTTGCATTTACGCTCTACGCCAGCGCCATGCTCGTCAACTTCCTACCGACCTTTCTCGAACGCGCGGACATCGGGCCCAACGGCTACCGCTATCCGACCTGGTGGTTCATCGCGCGCGACATCGCCACGGTTGCACTCATCGTCATATCTTTCCTTGCTTTCGACTTTGGCATCGCGCTCGCGCTGAGTATCGGCTTCGCGTCGTCTCTCGCTTATGCGTTCCTGTTTACCGGCAATTTCTCATGCGCGGTTCTGTTGTTGGGGGTGGTGTCATTGACATATCCGGAAAGGACCACCCGATTCCGATGGCTGATCATCACGGCGCTGGCATTCACACTGCCTGCCGTCTTCCTCTCGCTTAAGGATGGCCTGGCGAGCGGTACGGTCTGGGCCTATTGCGTGTGCGGAACGATCGTCGTCGCATTGACCGTCGCACGTTCGGCGCTCAGCGCGTGGATCGTACGCCCTGTCGCGCTCTGTGCACTCGCGACAGCCGTCGTGGCCGGGCTTGGGCTGGTTGGCGCCGCGAACGGAAACATCATTGCAAGCTCAGGCTGGAACGCCGGGCAGCCGGCGCTGACGCCCGAGGTTCGGGACATCTGGATGGCGGTGAGGCGGTTGACCAGGCCGGACGCACTCATCTTCACGGATCAGGTCAGCGAGCAGCCGACCCTGTTGGGCGGCTGGAACTCGTATGCGGTGACCGGGCAACGGCAGATTTATATTTCGAATTTCATGAACAGCGACTTGCGCACGGATCGCGCCAAACTCAAAAGCGTGCTCGCGGTCAATGAGGCCGTCCTGAGCGGGCAGCGCAGGCCCGCGGACGTGCAGACGCGCGACCGGTACCGGGACTTCTTCGCGGTGATCTCCGCGTCGCGGCAAGCTCCGGCGGGTTGGAACGTCATCTACCGAAACCACAGATACAATTTGTTTCACATTCCACCGTAACGGGGCGCCGTCCCGTCGATCGCACGATGGCACGGCGATTGTGTTGCGCGCGACGGCGGCACAAGATGCGCAGATGACTGCCCGAGGCCCGCATGATTGACAGCTCCGCGCCGCGATATCCCGCAGTCACGGGCGCGCGCATTCGCAGGATCGTCATCGAACAGTCGAAGCGCGCCGACGTCGGCCATATCGGGTCGTGCCTATCGGTGGCAGACATCCTGGCGGTCGTTTACGGCGACCTGCTTCACGCCGACGATCCCGGCGAAGCTGACCGGGACCGATTTGTCCTGTCGAAAGGTCATGCGGCGCTCGCGCTCTATGCGGCGCTGCGGTTGAGGGCGTGGCTGACCGACGCGGAGCTGGACACGTACGGCGCCGACGGGTCCCTGCTCGGCGTGCATCCGCAGCATCAGCTGGCGGGAATCGATTTTGCGACCGGCTCGCTTGGCATGGGTCTGTCGTTCGCGGCCGGCGCCGCGCTCGCTGGCCGTCTGCAGCGTTCCGCACGACGGTCCTATGCCTTGTTGAGCGACGCCGAATGCAACGAGGGGTCGCTGTGGGAGACGCTGATGTTCGCTGCCCATCACCGGCTCGACACGCTGACGGCGTTTGTCGACGTGAATGGGCAGCAGGCGCTCGGCTATACCGACGACGTGCTGTCGACCTCGCCGTTGATTGACCGCTTCTCCAGTTTCGGTTGGGATACCGTCGAGGTGGACGGCCATGATCGCGCCGCGATGCTCGATGCCGCGATCGCTCCCCGTGACAGCCGGCCGCGCGTGCTGCTGTGCCGGACCGTGTTCGGCAAGGGAGTGTCCTTCATGGAAGGCCGGATCGAGTGGCACTACCTGCCGATGTCCGATCACCTGTACCAGGCGGCCGTCACCGAGCTCGAGGCGAGCGAATGCGGGTGACGTTCGCCGAGACACTGGCCGAACTCGCCGCATCCGATCGCAGGATCGTACTGTTGACCGGCGACGTCGGCTTCATGGCGCTCGACGCCTTCGCGGAGCGGCACCCGGACCGCTTCTTCAATGCCGGCGTCGCCGAACAGAACATGGTGGGGCTGGCGACCGGCCTTGCCGAAGCGGGCTTTATCCCGTTCGTCTATTCGATCGCGCCGTTTGCGGTGCTGCGGCCCTACGAGTTCATCCGCAA
Organism: uncultured Alphaproteobacteria bacterium; assembly: GCA_963839985.1. Classification (GTDB taxonomy): domain Bacteria; phylum Pseudomonadota; class Alphaproteobacteria; order Rhizobiales; family Xanthobacteraceae; genus PALSA-894. The sequence goes on from CAWIXG010000012.1 coordinate 180,587, forward strand.
CGGTCCGGTGCAGCATGGACTGCCGGTGCGCATCGTCGGGGTCGGCGCGGGAATGGAATACGGCACGCATGGCTTCAGCCATTACGGTCTCGACGATATCGCCGTGACGCGCATGCACCCGACCCTGAGCGTGCTCGCGCCGGCCGACTTTCAGCAGACGCGCAGCGTGCTGCTGGCCACCTGGGATCGGGCCGGGCCGATCTATTACCGCCTCGGCAAGGACCAGCAGACGGTCGTGCCGGGCCTCGAGGGCCGCTTTGCGTGGGACGAGCCGGTGCTGGTGCGCGACGGGCACGAGGTGCTGCTGATTGCGACGAGCAGTATCGCGGCCGAGGCGGCAGCCGTCGCCGACCAGCTCGGCGCATCCGGGATATCCACGGCGTTTGCCGTCGTCGCGCAAATCAATCCGCCTCCGGCGGCTGCGCTGGCAAGCCTGATGCGCCGTTTCCGTCTTGATCTGCAGCGTGGAGAATCATTTCCCGAACGGCGGCTTCGGTTCGATGATCGCCGAGATCGCAACTGATCACGCGATCGGCAGCCGCGTCCTGCGCATCGGCGCATCGGGCGACATCGGTGGCCGGTCCGGCAGCACCGCCTTCATGCATCATCACCTCGGCATTTCGCCCGAACAGATTTCCGCAACGGTTCGTGCGGCCTGGGATCGCGTTCAATGACCGCGCCGCGCGTCAGCGTGATCCTGCCGTTCTGCGATCAGGCGGACTACGTCCGCGAGATCGTGAACAGCCATGCCGCCATGCTGGCGGAAAGCGGCATCGAACATGAGATCATTCTGGTGCCGAACGGCTCAGCCGACGACACCCATGCGGTCTGTCGTACGCTCGCTGCGACAATGCCCGCCGTCCGCTGCGTCGAGATCGAAGGCCGCGGCTGGGGCCGCGCGGTCCGCTCGGGTATCGCGGCAGCGACAGGCACGACCATCTGTTACGCCAACTCGGCGCGAACGCAGCCCGGTGATCTGAAACAGATCCTCGACTGCGCAATGCGAAACGCCGACGTGGTCGTCAAGGCGACGCGCGTCAACCGCGGCAGCCGCGTCCGCCAAGTTCGGATCGCTCCTTTACAATAGGCTGTGCGGCACGCTGCTCCGGCTCTCGACGCATGACGTCAATGGCACGCCGAAGGCTTTCCCGGCCGGCGCGTCGACCTTGCGTGAAATGCAGCGGGATGACGACCTCATCGACCTGGAGTTCATGTGGCGCTGCGCGAAGGCATCATTGACCGTGATCGAAATTCCGCTTCACGGCGGCAGCCGGCGTGGTGGCAGCTCGACGACAGGTTTCCTGACCGCGTGGCAGCTCTGCACCGGCGCGATCCGGTTCTGGCGGCAGGTTGCGATCGAAAGCCGCCGCCAATGACGCGAGACGAGACGCAATGGGTCGCTCAAGCCGCGCTGTGGCGCGATCCGGCCGAAGCCGTTTCGCTGCATCGCGCGGAAGCCGCGATCGATCGGCAGCTGCTGGCGGGCAAGACAACGGGAGACTTCTGGGACCTACTTCAAGGCCTGGGTATCACGCTGCTCGTCGGCCGCGAGTACGAGCACTTCGTCATGGCGCTGACGGTGCGCGCCGGGCGGCCGTTCACGACCTACATGCCCCTGCCCCATCCATCCGGGATGGCCGTCGACCGGCAACGCGCAACGGTGTTCATCGCAAGCACGCGCAATCCAAATCAGATCTACGCCTTTCACCCGCACGGCGGAACGTTGGCGCGAAAGGATCGTCCGCGAACTCGAAACCGATGAGCGGCCGCTGATGCCGGTCGCTGCGCACTTTTTCCCGGGCAGCCTGTACATTCACGAGTTGGCGATCGTCGACAACGGCCTGTATGCCAACGCGGTCGGGCAAAACGCCGTTATCCGCATCGACGGCGCAAGCCATGCGCCGGTCTGGTGGCCACATTGTATCGAGCGGCGCGGCGTGCCGGATTTCGGGCGCAACTACATCCAGCTCAACTCGATCGCGGCCGGCAAGACGCTCAAGGACTCTTTCTTTTCTGCCTCGAGCGATGCGATCGGCAAGCGGTTCCCGGGACAGCGCAACTACCCGGTCGAAAGTCGCGGCGTGATCTTCTCGGGCGCGACACGCGAACCGGTCGTGCGCGGCCTGACGCGTCCGCATTCGGCAAGGCTCTGGCGCCGCCGGCTGTGGGTGAACAACAGCGGTTATGGAGAATTCGGTACGGCCAGCGACGGCGCTTTCGCGACGGTGACGCGGCTGCCCGGATGGACCCGTGGCTTGACCTTCGCAGGTGGCTACGCGTTTGTCGGTGTCTCGCGCGTCATTCCGCGCTTCAGTGCGTATGCGCCGGGGCTTGATGGCTCGACGTCGGTCTGCGGCGTCTTCGTCGTCGAGACAAATTCGGGCAAAGTGGTCGCGAGCATCATCTGGCCGATGGGACAACAGGTCTTCGCCGTCGACTGGATCAGCGCGCGCGCCGCGTCCGGCTTTCCATATCTGGCCGGCAGGCGCAACGACACGTCGCGGCTGGAGCGGCTGTTCTACAGCTACCGGACCGTCTCACGAGGGAGCGGGTCACGATGAGCGCCGCGGTACCTTTGCTGATGATCTCGGCGATGTACGAGAACGGCGGAAACACGACACACCGCTTTCTCGACGGACACCCGGAGCTTTTCGTCTACCCGTTCGAGTCCCAGATCGGCACGAGCCTGGTCAACGACGGATTGAGCGCAATGTTTCCGGCCAAGTATCGCTGGCCGGTGTTCGCGCTTGATGCGTCTCCCGCCGCGGACTATCACGCCATCATCGACGAAGAGACAAAGGTGCGGGCCCGCACCCCACAGGTGAGCAAGTTTCGATACGTATCTTTCGAATTTTCCGACGATGAGCGTCGCGAGCACTATCTCGGCTACGTCGCGGAGAGCGGCCGATCGACAGCGAATAACGTCGGCGCCTTCTTCAAGGCGACCTTCGACGCCTGGAAGGATCGTCGCCACAGTGGCTGCGAGCGGATCTATGTCGGCTATTCCCCCATCATCGTCGTTGACGCTGTGCGGATCCTGTCGCAGATGCCGAACGCGCACGTGCTCCATGTGGTGCGAAATCCGTGGTCGGGCTATGCGGACACTAAAAGGCGGCCGGTGCCGCTGACATTGGCCGACTACATGCTGCGCTGGTGTCTCAACCAGCACATCGCGCTCCTCTGCAGAGATCTGGTTCCCGGCCACATGCACATCGTGCGAGCCGAGGACATGATGGCGGGCCCGCGCGCGGCGCTATCGGGCCTGTGCGACGCGCTCGGTATCTCGTCGGACCTGAGTCTCGATGTTCCAAGCTGGAATGGAGAGAGGCTCGACGACATCCATCCATGGGGAACGATCCGCCGCGCGACAACCGAGGCGAACCGCGCGAGCGCTGCCGAACTGTCGCCGGAGGAGCAGGCCGAGGTGCACCAGCACGCGGGCCTTTTCCTCGAGCCATTCGGATACAACGACTTCCTGCGAACATGACGCGTGTCGCTCTCACCGGAGGAGCGGGGTTTATCGGCGCCAACCTGGCGCGAGCGCTGCTTCGTCGTGGATACGACGTCCATCTGCTCAACCGCGCCACGCATGCCACATGGCGCATCGCGCCAATTCGCCGCGATGTCGCGCTGCATGTCGTAGACCTCGCCGACCTCTCCAGTGTCGAAGACGCGTTTCGCACGATCCGGCCGGACCTGGTTTTCCATCTGGCACAGGCCGGCGGCTATTCCTGGCAGACAAACGTCGGCGACATGGCGGCCACGAATTATTTCGCTTGCATCAACCTGCTGCAGGCGGCCAAAGCGTTCGACACGCGCGTCGTGGTCAATACCGGCAGCTCCTCGGAATACGGGTTGAAGGCTCACCCAACCCGGGAGACCGATTGTCCGCAGCCGGACAGCGACTATGCGGCCACCAAAGCCGCGGGCACGCTCTATTGCCGGCAATGGGCCCGCCGCGAGGGACGGCTCGTTCCAACGCTGCGGCCCTATTCGATCTACGGCCCGTTTGAAGAGCCGATGCGGCTGCTGCCGCGTCTTGTGTCGTTCGGCCTGGACGGACGCCTTCCGCCGCTTGCCGACCCCGACACCGCGCGCGACTTCGTGCATGTCGATGATGCCGTCGCGGCTTTCCTGCGCGCGGTCGAAACTCCCCTCGCCGATCCGGGGGCGATATTCAACATTTGCTCGGGCCAGCAAACCACACTGCGCGAGACTGTCGGAGCAACATGCCGTGTTCTCGATGTCGCGGCCGTACCATCCTGGGGCACGATGCGCTCACGTGCGTGGGACACCCCCTGCTGGGTCGGCGATCCCGGGCGCGCCCGCCGCGAACTCGGCTGGACCGCAACAACCAGCCTCGATGCGGGCTTGCGGAAATTCGGCGAATGGCTCGAGAGCGAGCCGGGAATGCGCGAGCACTACCGCAAGGCGACCGGCCTCGACTCGCCGTAGAGTAAAGATGACCGTCAGGCGTAGCTTTCCGCTGCGGTTCCGGCCTACGCCCACACGCCATCCGCGAAGGCCGGGCGGCCCTCAATGAAGCCCGACGTGAGCGCGTGCCTGAGCGGATCGACGTGCGCGGCGGCGACATCGGGATTAAATTCGAGATAGTACGCCGTGTCGAAGAGGACCGAGGGGTCGCGGCCCTCGTGCCAGCCGAACGCGTGGTAGTGGTCGAGCGGGTTGACGCCGGCGGCCGCGACGTCGGTGTAAGCGGCGAGGTATCCCTTGGTATCGAACAGCGCGTTTGGATTGCGCCCTTCGTGCCAGCCGAACGTCTCGAAATGCTGCAGGGGATCGACGTGCGCAGCCGCGACGTCGGGATTGTGCTGCAGGTAATAGACAAAATCGAAGCCATTCGCGGCGATCGCTTCGGTCGGCGCGAACGGCTGACGGCCCTCCTGCGCACCGGATTGCAGGAAATGCGCGAGCGGGTCGACATGCGCCGCAGCGACATCCGGATTGGCGGCAAGATATTGTCTCGGGTCGAAATTGAGCGAGGGAATGCGTCCTTCCTGCCAGCCGAAATGATCGAAGTGAACTAGCGGGTCGATGTTCGCAGCCTTCACGTCCGGATTGGCCGAGAGATAGATCGCGGTAGAGAAGAACGCATCCGGGCCACGCCCTTCGTGCCAGCCGGTCGCATGATAATGCGCGTCGGCGTCAGCATGCGCGTTCCACACGTCGTGATTTTGCGAGTAGTAGAACAGATCGTCGACCAGCAGGTTGCCGTCATTGTTGTCGACCGTACCGTCGGTGAAGACGAACTTCTCGAAGCCCGTCAGCACCGTATGGTTCGACGGGCCATCGACGATGACTTCATTGCCCGAGTAGGTCACCGTCGCATCGGTGAGCTTGAAGTCGAACGTGATGGTGTCCACTCCGCGGCCTGCATCGAAATGCTGATTGCCGGCCGCCGCCGTGAAGTTGCGGTCCGCCGCCGGGTTGGCGATCTGATCCAGCGCGGCGGCGAAAGCCTGGTCGAGGCTCGCGCCCGTGAAGGCGGCGGCGATCGCCGCGAGCTTGGCCGGATCGCCGGCCGCCTGCTGTATCGCCGTCGACGCGGCTCCCAGCGTTACCAACTCCATTGCGTAGACATCGTCGAGCAGCGCGGTGCCGGTGACGTCTTCCAGTAGCTTCTGATCCAGCAGCGCGTTGCTGGCGGCGATCACCTTGGCGACCGCATCCGCGGTGCCGTCCGGCAAGGTGATGCCTTCTTTGGCCGCGACGCCCGTGATTAGCGCGCTGAGAGCGGCCTTGTCCGTGAGGCTGATGCCTGCGCCGTTGATGGCGTCCGCCAGCGCCGCGAAGGTGTCGTTTGCCGCTTTGGCAAACGTGCCTCCGGAACCGGCCAGCAACGAGGCGATCATCGAGACCGTGTCGTAGACCTTTGCTGCCGACAGCTCGGCTTTGGCGGCGTGGGGATCATCGGCCTGCGCGCCGGCGATCGGGTTGAGCGTCTCCAGATTGAGGCCGGGAAACAAGCCAAACGCCGCGAGGACAGTTTGGTTTGCGGTCGTTGAGCCGTGAGCGGTGAGGATTTCGCTAAGTGTCGTCAACGCCGAGACGGCGAGCGACCCGTCCGGCGCGGTGAACTGACCTTTGAACGGCAATCCGGTTGCCGTATTGGTACCTCCGAAAACAACCAACGGTCCTGAGCCGGGCAGATCAAAGCGGCCGAACGCGTCGGTCAGGGCGGATGCCTCGCCCGGGTCAAGCAAACCATTGTTGTTGGCATCGATATAAACCGTCGAGCCTTCCAAGTAGCTGCCGAAGACAATGCGACCGCCGAAGTAACCGCTGGAGAGGGCGCTCTGGTAAGTAAATTGTGTCTGCGCGGATCCGCTTGAGGATTGAACAAATATGACAACGAGCGATGACGTTATGCCGCCGGCGGAGCTCGTTTCCGTCACGACAACTTCAGCACCCTTGTAGGACCGCGACCCTGGCAACAATGTCGGAAACGAAGTCGGCAATGCGAGGGTCCAGATGCCGTTGGTGCCGACGGTCGCGGTGACGGGAAGGCCACCAATCGTTGTGCTCACCGTGGCGCCAGGCTGGCCGGTACCCGTGATGGCCGGGGCATTGCCAGTATGGATTGTGCCTTCACCGGTAAACGTCAGCGCGGGCCCGGAGGAGCGATTGACAACCGTGTATGCATACGATTTGGCGCCCGACGCGACTGTCTCGGTTACAAAAATATCCGCCGCGATGGGGGGGAAAAAGTCCGCCGCCACCGGCGCGGTGAAAGTCCATTTGCCGTCGCTTCCGACAGTTGTCGTGCCGAAAATCCTGATGTCAGCAAAGGAACTGAGTCGCACGTCGATTAAAGCGCCGGCTTGGCCGGTGCCGGTGATGACTTGTGGAACGCCAATGTAAAATCCAGCCTCCGTGATCGCGAGCGGCGGTCCGCCGCTGATTCCCGTATTGCCGGCAATGTCGGTTTGTCTGGCGGTCAGCAGACCGCGTAGCATGAAACTTGAGCCGCGGCCGCCAACAGCGGATCCGTTCCAGTGCCCGTCAACGATACGCCCGTCTGCTCCCCAGGTATAATTTCCCTCGCCGATGAAGAGGCCTACACCGGCGAAAGGGTAATCCTCGCCCGTGCCGGACGCACGAATAAACAAGCGTGAGGGTTCTAAAGTGGCCGAGGTGAAGCTGACCACGGGAGCCGTCTTGTCCACCACGATCACGGGTGCTGACAGCGTGGTCCTCGTCTGATTGGCACTGTCAGTGGCAACCGCCGTCAGTCGGAAGGTGCCTTCCGCGAGGGTCGTCGCGAACGTCCAGTTGCCGCCGGTGACGGTGGCGGCGCCGAGATCGGTGCTGCCATTGAACACGTGAACGCCGACCGTGCCCGTGCCACCCTCGATCGTGCCGAACAGTTTGACGCGGCCGTCATTTGTAATGCGGTCGAATGCGCTCTGGCCGGTGTCGCTGACCAAGGCCTGGGCGCCCAAGTTGATCATCAGCGGGGATGTGTACGTCACGCCGTTGCTGATCCCGATGTTGCCGGCGAGATCGGTATCTTTCGCCACGATGGTGTGATTGCCGGAAGCCGGCAGCATGATGGCCGTCGACCACGCGCCGCCGCCGCCGACCGTGACCGGCGCACCGATCATCGCACCACCGTTAAAGAGCTGGACGGTGGTTCCCGCCTCGCCCGTGCCCGAGACGGTCACCGTCGGAGACGCGGCCGAACCTCCGGTCGAGGTGATGGCAACGGCGGGGGCCGCCGTGTCGAGCGTGAAGGCGAACGTGGTGGTCGGCGAGACGTTGCCCGCTGTGTCGGTCTGGCGCGCGAGCACGTTCTTCGCGCCGTCGCCGGCGAGCGTAAAGCTTAAACCGGTCCCCGTCGTGTAGGTCGCGCCGTTGTCGGTCGAATAGGCCCAGGCGGCGCCACCCTCTTGGCCGGTCACGTTGATCAAACCGGAATTGCTGATCCTGTCGCTGCGCGACGATCCGCTATCGATCGCGAGTGCCAGCGACGGCGGCGCGGGCGCGAACGTATCGAGCGTGAAGGCGAGTGAGCCGTTCGCTGAGACGTTGCCGGCCACATCGGTCTGGCGCACGGATACGATCTTCGCGCCGGTGCCGGTGGTCGTAAAGCTGGTGCCGGTCCCCGTCGTGAACGTCGCGCCGCCGTTGGTCGAATAGACCCAGGTCGCCCCGGCCTCCAGGCCCGCCACATTGACGACGCCCGAATTGGTGATCCGGTCGCTGCCCGACGATCCGCTGTCGGTGGCGAGCGCCAGCAACGGGAGAGCAGGCGCGGACGCATCGAGCGTGAAGGTGAGCGAGGCCGACCCGGTTGTTCCGGCAGCATTGGTCTCCCTGACGACGATCGTGTGCACGCCGGCCGTGAGACCGAACGGCGAGAAGGTCCAGACGCCGCTGCCATTGGCGCTCACGGAGGCAAGCACAGCGCCGTTATCGGTGAACACAACGGTAGCGCCCGGATCGGCAGTGCCGGTCAGCATCGCGTTCGACGTGATCCGGTCGGCCGCGCTCGAACCGGTGTCCTGCACCAGCGCCACCGTCACCACCGGCACGGAGGTGTTGATCGTGAACCTGTCGTTAGCCGATGTGATGGAGACATTGCCGGCGAGATCGGTCTCGGTCGCCGTAATCGTATGCGCGGCGTTCGACAACGCAGACGGCGTGAAGCTCCAGGTATTGCTGCCGCCGACGGTCGCCGTGCCGGCGACAACGCCATCGATTCGTATCGTGACCGTCGCTCCAGCTTCGCCGGTGCCGGTGATGGTGGGCGTCGTGATCGCGATCGTGCTGCCGTCGGGCGGGCTCGTGATGACGGGCGCGGCAGGCGCGCTTGCGTCGAACGTGAAGGTGAGCGAACCCGAGCCAGTGGTACCGGCGCTGTTGGTCTCGCTGGCGACGATCGTGCGCGTGGCGGCCGTGAGGCCCGAGGGCGTGAAGGTCCACACGCCGCTGGCGTTGGCGGTCGCAGTGCCGATCGTGGCGCCGTTCTCGGTGAGCGTGATCGTCGCGCCCGGATCGGCAGTGCCGGTGAGCGCTGCGTTCGATGTGATCCGGTCCACGGCGCTCGAACCGGTGTCCTGCACCAGCGCCACCGTCACCACCGGTATAGCGGAGTTGATCGTGAACGTGTCAGCAGCCGACGTGGCGGAAACATTGCCGGCGAGATCGGTCTCGGTCGCCGTAATCGTATGCGCGGCGCTCGACAAGGCAGACGGCGTGAAGCTCCAGGTGCTGCCGCCACCGACCGTCGCGGTTCCGGCAACAACGCCGTTGATCAGTATCGTGACCGTCGCTCCGGGCTCGCCGGTGCCGGTGATGGTGGGTGTCGTGGTTGCGATCGTGCTGCCGTTGGCCGGGCTCGTGATCACTGGCGCGGCCGGCACACTTGCGTCGAGCGTGAAGGTCAGCGCACCGGTCGCCGAGACATTGCCCGCCACATCGGTCTGGCGCACGAGCACGCTCTTTGCGCCGTTGCCGGTGAGCGTGAAGCTCGTTCCCGTCCCCGTGATGAAGGTCGCGCCGTTGTCGGTCGAGTAGGCCCAGGCGGCGCCGGACTCCAGGCCCGTCACATTGACGATGCCTGAATTGGTGATCCTGTCACCCGCTGATGATCCACTGTCGATGGCAAGCGCCAGCGACGGCGCGACAGCCGCCGTGTCGAGTGTGAACGTCAGCGCGCCGGTTGTAGAGACGTTGCCCGCAACGTCGGTCTGGCGCACGAGCACGCTCTTCGCGCCATCGCCGGCAAGTGTGAGGCTGATGCCGATCCCGGGGGTATAGCTCACGCCGCTGTCGGTCGAGTAGGCCCAGGTGGCGCCGGACTCCAGGCCCGTCACGTTGACCGTGCCGGAACTGGTGATCCTGTCGTTGCCCGACGATCCGCTATCGGTGGCAAGCGTCAGCGACGGCGCCACGACCGTGCCGTCGAGCGTGAAGGCCAGCGCACTGGTCGTCGAGACGTTGCCCGCCACATCGGTCTGGCGCACGAGCACGCTCTTCGCGCCGCTGCCGGTAAGCGTGAAGCTCGGTCCCGCCCCCGTCGTGAAGGTCGTGCCGTTGTCGGTCGAGTAGGCCCAGGTGGCGCCACCCTCTAGGCCCGTCACATTGACGGTGCCCGAATTGGTGATGCCGTCGCCAGGGGATCCGCTGTCGGTCACGAGGGCGAGCGACGGCGCGGCAGGCGCTGCCGTATCGAGCGTGAAGGTGAGCGTCCCGTCGGCGGAGGTATGGCCCGTCACATCGGTCTGGCGCACGAGCACGCTCTTCGTCCCGTTGCCGGTGAGCATGAAGCTCGTTCCGGTCCCGGTCGTGAAGGTCGTGCCGTTGTCGATCGAGTAAGCCCAGGCGGCGCCGGACTTCAGGCCCGTGACATTGACAACGCCCGAATTGGTGATCCGGTCGCCGGCGGACGACCCGCTGTCGGTGGCGAGCGTCGGCAACGGCGCGGCCGGCGGCTGATCGAAGAGGAAATCAGCCGCGGCCAGGTTCGCCTTGAGTACGTTTTGCAGCGTGATGGTATCGCCGCCCCCGAAATCGATGACGGTGTTTGCGCCGTTCTGCGTGGCGACGGCGAGGACATCATTCAGCGTGTGAATGTTGGCGAACCCCGAAAGGTCAATCGCGTCAACGGTGCCCGCGCCCGCGACAAAATCCGTAATCGTGTCGGCACCAGCGCCTAGCCCGAAGGTGAAGCGATCATTGCCCGCACCACCCGTGAGCGAGTCGTTCCCGGCGCCGCCTTCGATCAAGTCGTTGTTGCCGCCCGTGATGATGTTGTCAGCGCCTGCTCCTCCTCTGATGTCGAAGCGCGCGACACCGGTGAATTGCACGTAGTCCGGGCCGGTGAAATTGACCTGATAGGTACCACTCCAGTCGAGACCGCTGCCGCCGAAGTTGCCACCCGTCTGAACGCCGCCCGAATAGCCGCTGTAGTCAACGATCAGTAGATCATCGCCGCCAGCACCCATCTCGATCGTGTCGTTGCCGCCCCCGACCGTCACGGTGTCATCACCGCCATTGGTCTGAACGTAGTCGGCGAACGTCTTGGTCGGACCGGCCAGCGTGATCAGCACGTCGTTGCCGGATCCGGTCTTGAAAAAGGCAGTGAACGAATAGCCGAGCCTTTCGATGCTGGCGATCGTGGAAGCGCCGGCGCCGGTGACCGTGTTCGCCGGGAGATTGACGGCAACCGCAGTGGTCAGCGCCGTGAAATCGGCGGCCCAGGCGTCCGTATCGTTGCCACCGTCGAGCTGGGCCTCGCCCGTACCGGTATCCGCGTTGTCATTCCCGCCGCCGAGCGACACAATGTCATTATTGCCGCCCGTGACGATGGTATCGGCGCCCGATGCGCCTCTGATGTCGAAGCGGGCAACGCCGGTGAACGACACGACGTCCGGGCCGGAGAAGCCTACCTGGTAGGCGCCGCTCCAATCGAGACCGCTTCCGCCAAAATTGCCACCGGTCTGGAACTCCAGACGAAAAGCCGCTGAAGTCGACGATCAGCAGATCGTTTCCGCCCGCTCCCATCTCGATAGTGTCGTTTCCACCGCCGACCGTGACGGTGTCATCACCGCCATTGGTCTGGATGTAGTCGGCAAACGTGTTCACCGGGCCGGCCAGCGTCGTCAGCACGTCGTTGCCGGAGCCGGTCTTGAAATAGGCGGCGTTGGAGTAGCCGAGCGTTTCGGCGCCGGTGATCGTGGAAGCGCCAACCCCGGTAATTGTGCTTGCCGGGAGATCGACGGCAACCGCCGTGCTCAGCCCCGTGAAGTCGGCCGCCCAGCCGTCCGTGTCGGCGCCGCCGTTGAACTGCACCTCGCCCGTACCGGTATTTGCGTTGTCGTTGCCTGCCCCAAGCGACACGCTGTCGTTGTTGCCGCCCGTCACGATGGTGTCGGCACCTGATCCAGTTCGGATGTCGAAGCGGGCGACGTCGCTGAATCGCGCGACGTTTTGATCAACCTGATAGAGACCGCTCCAATCGAGACCGCTGCCGCCAAAACTGCCGCCGGTCCCAACGCTGACCGAAAAGCCACTGTAGTCGACGATAAGCAGGTCGTTTCCGCCCGCTCCCATCTCGATCGTATCGGCGCCGCCCCCGACCGTCACGGTGTCATCACCACCATTGGTCTGGATGTAGTCGTCGAACGCGTTTGCGGGGCCGGCGAGCGTCGTCAGAACGTCGTTGCCGGATCCAGTCTTGAAATAGGCGGCGGTGGAATAGCCGAGCGCTTCGATGCCGGTGATCGTGGAGGCGCCGGCCCCGGTGATCGTGTTCGCCTGAAGATTAACGGCGAGCGCCGCTGTCAACCCCGTAAAGTCGGCTATCCAGCTGTCCGTACCGAGGCCGCCATCGAGCTGGACTTCGCCCGTGCCGGTATTCGCGTTGTCGTTGCCTCCCCCGAGCAGCACCTTGTCGTTGTTGCCGCCCGTGACGATGATGTCTGCGCCCGACCCTGTTCTGATGTCGAAGCGGGCGACGCCGCTGAATTGCACGACGTTTTGGCCAACCTGGTAGGCACCGCTCCAATCGAGACCGCTTCCGCCAAAGTTGCCGCCGGTCCCGACGCCCCCTGAAAAGCCGCTGTAGTCGACAATCAGCAGGTCGTCGTCGCCGGTTCCCATGCTGACGATGTCGCTGCCGCTGCTCACCGTCACGGTGTCGTTGCCGCCCTCGCCGGAAACATTGTCGTCGCCCGCGCCGGTCTCGATCTGATCGTCGCCGATCCCGCCCAGCAACGTGTCGTTGCCGTCGCCACCAACCAGGTGGTCACTGCCGTCGGCGCCGTTGATGTGGTCGGCGAGCGCGCCGCCGACGATGTGATCTGGATCGTCCGTCCCGGTCACCGTCTCGGGATTGACGTCGCTCACCCCGATCGTCAGCGTTTTCTCGATGACAAACCCACTCGAGTCGGTTGAGCGAACCGTGATGGTGTGAGACGCGTGCTGCTCGTAGTCGAGCAGGACGTAATTCGCCACGACCACATTCGCGCCGTCGAGGGCAAAGCGTCCGCCGGCGTCATCGAGCAATGAATAAGTGAACGTGTCGGCCCCGTCGGGATCGATGGTGTTGAGCGACCCGACGACGGTGTCGTTGACGCTGAACTCGTTTACGTTGGTGCCGGTCAGTGTGATGTCGGTCGGGGAAGACCCCGCCGCGGTGATCGTAAAGGTGCCGGCGGCTGAGGCGGCGGAGACGTTGCCGGCGGTGTCGGTCTCGGTCGCCGTGATGGTGTGCGCGGCATTCGACAAGGCAGACGGCGTGAAGCCCCAGGTGCTGCCGCCGCCGACCGTAGCCGTGCCAGCGGTGACCCCGTCGATCAGTATCGTGACGACCGCGCCGGCCTCGCCAGTGCCGGTGATGGTGGGTGTCGCCATGGCGATCGTGCTGCCGTTGGCCGGGCTGGTGATGACGGGCGCGGCTGGCGCGCTTGCGTCGAGCGTGAAGGTGAGCGAGCCCGACCCGGTGGTGCCGGCGCCGTTGGTCTCGCTCGCGACGATGGTGTGCGCGCCGGCCGGGAGCCCGGACGGCGTGAAGGTCCACACGCCGCTGCCATTGGCGGTCGCGGTACCGATCGTGGCGCCGTTCTCGGTGAGCGTGATGGCCGCGCCCGGATCCGACGTGCCAATGAGTGCTGCGTTCGACGTGATCCGGTCGACCGCGTTCGAACCGGTGTCCTGTACCAGCGCCACCGTCACCACCGGCACTGCGGAGTTCACCGTGAAGGTGTCGCTGGCCGACGTGGCGGAGACATTGCCGGCGAGATCAGTCTCGGTCGCCGTGATCGTGTGTGCGGCGTTCGACAAGGCAGACGGCGTGAAGCTCCAGGTGCCGCCGCCGCCGACCGTAGCCGTACCAGCGGTGACCCCGTCGATCCGTATTATGACCGTCGCTCCGGCCTCACCGGTGCCGGTGATGGTAGGTGTCGCTGTGGCGATCGTGCTGCCGTTGGCCGGGCTGGTGATGACGGGCGCGGCTGGCGCGCTTGCGTCGAACGTGAACGTGAGCGCGCCGGTCGCCGAGACGTTGCCGGCCACGTCGGTCTGGCGCACGAGCACGCTCTTCGCGCCATCGCCGGTGAGCGTGAAGCTCGTTCCCGTCCCCATCGTGTAGCTCGTGCCGTTGTCGGTCGAATAGGCCCAGGTCGCGCTACCCTCCAAGCCCGTCACGTTAACGACACCTGAGTTCGTGATCCTGTCACCCCCCGACGATCCGCTGTCGTTGGCAAGCGCCAGCGCTGGCGCCGCGACCGTGCCGTCGAGCGTGAAGGTGAGCGCGCCGGTCGCCGAGACGTTGCCGGCCACATCGGTCTGGCGCACGAGAACGCCCTTCGCGCCGTCGCCGGTGAGCGTGAAGCTGTTGCCGGTCCCCGTCGTGTAGGTCGTGCCGTTGTCGGTCGAGTAGGCCCAGGCGGCGCCGGACTCCAGGTTCGTCACATTGACGGCGCCCGAATTGGTGATCCTGTCCCCGCCCGCCGATCCGCTGTCGGTGGCAAGCGTCAGCGCCGGCGCCGCAGCCGTGCCGTCGAGCGTGAACGTGAGCGCGCCGGTCGCCGAGACGTTGCCGGCCACGTCGGTCTGGCGCACGAGCACGCTCTTCGCGCCGTCGCCTGTGAGCGTGAAGCTCGTTCCCGTCCCCGTCGTGTAGCTCATGCCGTTGTCGGTCGAATAGGCCCAGGTGGCGCCGAACTCCAGGCCCGTCACATTGACCACGCCCGAGTTGGTGATGCCGTCGCCGGGGAACCCGCTTTCGGTCGCGAGTGCGAGAGACGGAGCGGCAGGCGCGGATGCGTCGAGTGTGAAGGTGAGCGAGCCCGACCCGGTGGTGCCGGCGCCGTTGATCTCGCTCGCGACGATCGTATGCGCACCGGCCGTGAGCCCAGACGGCGTGAAGGTCCACACACCGCTGCCATTGGCGGTCGCGGTGCCGATCGTGGTGCCGTTCTCGGTAAGCGTGATCGCCGCTCCCGGGTCGGACGTGCCGGTGAGCGCTGCGTTCGACGTGATCCGGTCCGCCGCGCTCGAACCGGTGTCCTGCACCAGCACAACTGTCACCGCTGGCACGGCGGAGTTCACCGTGAAGGTGTCGCTGGCCGACGTCGCGGAGATGTTGCCGGCGGTGTCGGTCTCGGTCGCCGTGATGGTATGCGCGGCGTTCGACAAGGCAGAAGGCGTGAAGCTCCAAGTATTACCCCCGCCGACCGTCGCGGTCCCAGCGACGACGTTGTCGATCCGTATCGTGACGACTGCACCGGCTTCGCCGGTGCCGGTGATGGTGGGTGTCGTGGTCGCGACAGTGCTGCCGCTGGCCGGGCTGATGATGATGGGCGCGGCTGGCGCGCTCGTGTCGAGCGTAAGGGTCAGCGCGCCGGTCGTGGAGACGTTGCCGGCCACATCGGTCTGGCGCACGAGCACGCTCTTCGCGCCATCGCCGGTGAGCGTGAAGCTCGTTCCCGTCCCCGTCGTGTAGCTCGTGCCGTTGTCGGTCGAATAAGCCCAAGCGGCGCCGGACTCCAGGCCCGTCACGTTGACGACACCTGAGTTCGTGATCCTGTCGCCAGGGGATCCGCTGTCGGTCGCGAGGGCGAGCGATGGCGCGACAGCCGCCGTGTCGAGCGTGAGCGTCAGTGCGCCGGTCGCCGAGACATTGCCGGCCACGTCGGTCTGCCGCACGAGCACGTTCTTCGCGCCATCGCCGGTGAGCGTGAAGCTGTTGCCGGTCCCCGTCGTGTAGGTCGTGCCGTTGTCGGTCGAGTAGGCCCAGGCGGCGCCGGACTCCAGGTTCGTCACATTGACGGCGCCCGAATTGGTGATCCTGTCCCCGCCCGACGATCCGCTGTCGGTCGCGAGCGTCAGTGACGGCGCGATAGCCGCCGTGTCGAGCGTGAAGGTCAGCGCGCCGGTTGCAGAGACATTGCCCGCAATGTCGGTCTGGCGCACGAGCACGCTCTTCGCGCCGTCGCCCGTGAGCGTGAAGCTGGTGCTGCCGGTCCCCGTCGTGTAGGTCGTGCCGCTGTCGGTCGAGTAGGCCCAGGTGGCGCCCGACTCCAGGCCCGTCACGTTGACCACGCCCGAATTGGTGATGCGGTCGCCGGGGGATCCGCTGTCGGTTGCGAGCGCGAGCGACGGCGCGGCAGGCGCGGATGTATCGAGCATAAAGGTGAGCGAGCCAGAAGCGGTGCCGTCGCTCGCGACGATGGTGTGCGCGCCGGCCGTGAGGCCGGACGGCGCGAAGGTCCACACGCCGCTGCCATTGGCGGTCGCGGTACCGATCGTGGTGCCGTTCTCGGCGAGCGTGATCGCCGCGCCCGGATTGGACGTGCCGGCGAGTGCTGCGTTCGACGTGATCAGGTCGGCCGCGCTCGACCCAGTGTCCTGAACCAGCGCAACCGTCACCGCCGGCGCGGAAGGCCCCGTCGTATCGACGACCCCGACATACGCGGAGTTTCTGACGGTGCCTTCGAAACCGTTGATGATGATGCCATCGCGCCCGGCGACATCGGTCGTGTATTGCAGCGTCGCGAGACGGGCCTGGACTTCGGCAAGCGTGCCGGAGATGGTGATCTGGTGACTGGCCAACGTGACCGTCCCGCCACTGCCCGACACCGAGAAATTGCCATGCCCCGAACCGGGGCCACCGGCATTGATCGCCACGAGCGTGACGGTGAACGGCGTCGCCGCATAGGTCGCATCACCGCCGCTGTCGTGAACCGATATGCTGCTGAGGTCGATCGCGGCGCCGACAGCGCCGGTGAGCGTCGTTGTCGCACCATCGCCATCGATGTTGTCGAACAGGATGTCGTTCCAATTTATGTGGAACTCAGCGTCGGCAAAGCCGCCGTGTCCGTCCGAAACGCGGTACGTGAAAGAGTCGATCACGACCTGATCGGGGCTCGCCTCAATGGCGGCAATCAGTGCGACCGAATCCGTGATATCGACGAGCCATTCGCCATTGGCCCAGATGTGCAGCGTGCCCCATGTGCCCGCGACATTAGCCGACAATTCCCGGTCTGGATCGCTAACGGGATTTCCGCTGCCGGTCGTTGGCGTGAAATGGATGCCGTCGCGGCTAAGCCCGGCGACGCTCACGCTCTGGCCGGGGTCCGGATCGGAATACTGGAAAGCAATGGTGCTGCTGACGGCGGACGTTCCCACCGCAACCCCGATCGGGATCGCGATCAAATCAACAATCGGCGGGTTGTTTGTGTCCGTGTCGATCACGATCAGCGTGCCACCACCGGCGTCATCGCTGAGGGTGAACTGTGTGTCGGCGGCGAGATTGCTCGGGCCGAGATTGAGGCTCGCGACGTTGCCCGAGAAATTCAGCGCGAGGATCGAGCCGTCGAACGAGTACTCGCTAAAATCCGCAAAACTGAATCCGGAGAGATCGATCACGTCGCCGGCGGCAAAATCCCGGATGGAGGCCTGAAAGGCGCTGCCGAGGCCGATGTCCGTCTGTCCGACGATCAGCGTCTCGTGGCTTGTTGCCAGAGGGTTGTTGAAGACGATCACCTGGCCGCTGCCGACGGCGCCTTCGATATCGAGCATCGAGCCTGCTTCGATTTCGAGAACGCCGGTACCGGTGATCTCGCCAAAAATATCGAACGAATGGTCCCCTGATCCGCTGGCGTCGCGCGAAACAATACGCCCGTTGTTCTCGATATTGCCGCGCATCGAGGCGGCATAGCCGAAGACGCTGGTACCGAAGATCGTGCCCGTCGATTCCACGATGAAACGACCGCCGCTGTCGCCGGCGGCTTGCAGTCCGGCGCCGGTCAAGCTGATGGTCCCGGCGATCTGCAGATCATGTTCGGCGATGAAATTCGGACGCGAGATGGTATTGATGCCGTTTATCAGATCGATTTCGCCGCCGATGAGCAGATCGAGCTCGCCGCCGGTCCCAATGACTTGCAGCGTCTCGGACAGCTTGGCGTCAGCGTTGGAGCCGGAATAGAGCATCGACGTCGCGCCGGTCAGCACGACGCGGGCATTCAGGCTGGAGAAGAGATCGACGCCATTGCCGCGGAATTCGATCCGGCTTTCGAGACCGTCGCCTTCGACGACCTCATAGATGCCGCCGACAAGGCTGGTGCCTCCCTCCTCCAGGTTCGTGACCGGGCTGGCGGCGTCGACGATTAGCGTTGCACCGCTGGTAGCGCGCAACGTGCCGTAGTTGGTGAAGATCGATGCGCTGATCTCAAGCGGAGCCGAGGCGTCGTTTGCCTCAATCGTTCCCGCGGCCTCGTTGGTGAACTCGAGGAGCCCGGTGATCTTTCCGGCGCCGATGATGGTGTTGTCGACGTTGCCGAACAGCGTCGGCGAGCCGTCGACGAAAATGCGGCCAACCCCGCCCGTCAGCACTACAGTTCCGTGGCCGTCAAGCGTCGTCTCGGCCGCGACATCGAGATCGCCACCCAGAGTTAGAGCGCCGTTGTTTGTGAAAGTCCCACCGACGCGGGCCATGGCGCCGGCTTGAATCGCCGGCTGCAGGCCACCGGCGGTGATCTGAACGGTATCGCCTTCTTCCGGAACACCGCCGTCCCAGTTGGCGGGATCGAACCAGTCGCTACTGGCGGCACCAATCCAGATCTTCGTCGCCATGCGGCGCTGCCCCCCCCAAATTCATCACTCGTTAACCGTGCGCGTCTGGACTTGGCACGTGCTGCATCACGCGACCGTCAAGCCGAGCGTCAACGCGAGCGTCAATGCGGGTGAGAAACGCGGTCAATTGAGAAAAAATGTCACCGAGCCGGCATCTCGAGGACGCTTTTCGGGAACTATCGGTTGTTACCCGTTGCGCGTCCGTTCAGGGCACATTGCTCGTGGCCAAACGCCGCGTGTACGCGTCGCCGCGTAGTGTTCGTGCTTGACGGCTGCGACTGCGCATCCGTTGTAGCGGCGATGGTCTCCGGTTACCCTGCGCTTTGACTCAACAGGCCCTTTTTGGGTATCGGCTCGGCTCAATGACGACACCACTCGGCCTCCGGCTGCGGCTATTCGGCGCCTTTGCGCTCACGATCGATGGGGCCGAACCGCGTCAGATTCGGATATCGGCGCCGCGCCACAGGGCGCTGTTGGCCTATCTGGCGCTGCAGCCGCGCCATGCCGAAACGCGCGAACGCCTCGCTACGCTGCTGTGGGGCCAAAGCACTGACCATCATGCGCGCCATAGCCTGCGGCAAAGCCTGTCGTCAGTGCGCAAGGATCTTGAGGCCGAGGGGCTCGACGTCCTCACGACCGACCGCCAGACCGTCAGGCTGGACGCCGGCAGACTCTCGATCGACGCGCTCGAATTCGCGACGCTGGCAAGCTCCGGCGCGGCTGCCGACCTGGAGCGCGCGGCCGCGCTGTATCAGGGGGACCTGCTCGACGGTCTCGGTCTCGAGGTCGACGGCTTCGACAGCTGGCTGAAGCAGGAGCGATCCCGCTTTCGCACAGTCGCCGCGCGGGTGTTCGAGCGCTGCATAGATGCGCGCGAAGACGGCGGCAACGCAGATGGCGCGATCGCGGTTGCCGAGTGTCTGGTTGCCCTCGATCCGCCGAATGAGATCGCGCAGCGAAAACTCATCGAGCTTCTCGCTCGCCATCGCGGCCGCACCGCCGCCCTGGCGCAAGCGGAAAAAACGCGGCGGCTGGTCAGGGAAGAATTCGACAGCGACCTTGAGCCCGAGACCGCTGAGCTCCTTGAAAAGCTCAAGGCGTCGGCGGCGCTGGTCCGGACAACCGAGCAGCGAACAGACCCGGCCTCAGGGATTCAACTTCCCGCGCCGCCGATCGATGATGCGTCTGCGCGTTCTGCCGTCGAGAACAACGGAATCGCCATCCCGTCCGAGCCCGAAACGGAATTGCCCGCACGTGCGCCGCAGCCACGGCGCTTTATCCCGCGGCGGATATGGCAACCCACATTGGCGCTCCTCGCGGGCGTCGGCGTGATCTTCGCCTACGCGATGCTGCAAGTGCCTCGCCAAGTCGCATCGAACGACGCCGCGGCGGCGTATCCACCGGATCATGGCTGGCGGTCGCCGAATACGGTCCTGCCGGGTGCCGCAGCCGTCTCACGCGCCGTCGAGGGACGCGGC
The DNA here is from genome assembly GCA_963839985.1 of uncultured Alphaproteobacteria bacterium. Taxonomy (GTDB): domain Bacteria; phylum Pseudomonadota; class Alphaproteobacteria; order Rhizobiales; family Xanthobacteraceae; genus PALSA-894. The sequence continues at coordinate 200,668 of CAWIXG010000012.1, forward strand.
ACATCCGCGCTGCTCGTGCTGCCGTTCGCGGCCGCACCGGCGGACTCGGCTCCGACAAGCCGCATGGCAGGGCTATTGTCGAACGATCTCATCAACGATTTGTCGCGCGTCCCCAGCCTGCGCGTCATCGCCAGAAGCACGTCGCTGCAATACGCAAAGCCGCCGGTCGACGTCGCCGCACTCGGCAAGGAACTCGGCGTTCAATATGTGGTCGAGGGCGACGTGCGGCTCGACGATCAGAAGGTACGGATCAACGTCGCCCTCATCGATACCAGAACGCGGCTCCACGTGTGGACCCAACGATACGAGCGCGACGATACCGACCGCATCCAGGTGCAGGACGAAATCGTGCGGGCGATTGCGCGCCAGCTGCACGTCGGCGTGATGGAAGTCCGCGGCCGCGGGCCCGCCAACGCGACCATCGACTCCATGCTTGGCAAAGGATGGGCCGCGCTGAACCAGTTCGCGTTCTTCCGTGGCGGTCACGAGAGCGGGCAGTTCTTCCAGGATGTGCTCGCGCTCGATCCGAAGAACGTCTCGGCCTTGACCGGGCTCGGCGCCTTCAAATCGGTGGCCTACAATACGAGGCAGACCAGTGAGGATCGCGACTCGCTACTGCGGGACGGGGAAAGCCTGCTCAGGCAAGCGCAATCCCTCGATCCCAATGCGAGCCTGCCGTTGTACTTTCTCGGCCGCAACGCGATGTGGCGCGGCGCGGCCGACGAAGCACTCGACTACTTCGCGCGTACCCTGAAACTCAATCCGAGCCATGCGCCTTCCTATGGCTCGATCGGATATGTTCTGCTTCATACCAACCGCCTTCAGGATGCGGTCGACAACCTGATGTACGCGATCCGGCTCAGCCCGAAGGACCACTATCTGGGATTATGGAGCGCGCACGTCGGACGCGCGCATTTCGAACTGGGCGATTTTGCCGACGCCGAGCGCTGGCTGACCCAGGCGGTGAATCTGATGCCGAACTCGCCCATGAACCAAACGGCGCTGGCAGCATTCCACTTCTACCGCGGCGACGTGGCAGCAGCCGACAGGCAAATCATCGAACTGAAAAAGCTCGGACCCGTTCCGTCATCGGCCGACCTCGTCTTGCGCTTCACCGTGCTGTGCAAACACGAAGGCGACAGGCCTCAGCGCCTGCTGAGCGGGTTGAGCATGGTCATGGCATCCGCCCGTGCGGCACAATGATGGCAAAACGCTTGCTCTTTGCGGCTCCGGTATGAGACGAGCTCCGGCGCAGCCGATTTGGCCGCCGATGTCCGCCAACCTAACTCGCAACCGCCTTCATCAGCGCCGCGATCTCGATCGTGGCAAAATTGGAAAACGTATCCGAAACCGCATAGGGCAACACAATCAGATCGCCGTGGCGCATCGCACCACACGTGTAGACGACGTTGGGCACATATCCTTCGCGTTCAGTCGGCTCCGGCCGAACCAGCGGCTCGCGTGACCGCGCGATGACTTTTGAAGGATCGGCTTTGTCGAGGAGGACTGCACCGATCGCGTACTTGCGGACCGGGCCGACGCCATGCGTCAACAGCAGCCAGCAGTCGTCCAGTTCGATCGGTGAACCACAGTTGCCGATCTGAACAAACTCCCAAGGATACTTGGGCGGGAGAATGGCCTGTCCGCCATCCCAAGTGTAGAGGTCATCCGAATAGATCAGATAGAGATTCTCGTTATCCTGCCGCCCGATCATCGCGTAACGGCCGCCGATCTTCCGCGGAAAGAGCGCCATGCCCTTGTTTCGTGCCGCGGATCCACGTAACGGGGTCAGCCGGAACGTGCGAAAATCGCTGGTTTCAAGCAACTCAGACCGGATCCCCCTGCCGCTGTAGGCCGTGTAGGTTGCGTAGAATGTCTTGCTTCCGTTGTCGCTGAATTCAACGAAACGGGCATCTTCGATGCCGTTCGACTGGGCGTCCGTGACCGGGAAGACGATCCGCTCGCTCAGTTCCGCGTCCGATTGAAACGACATTTCGACCTCGTCGCCATCTGGCCCGGAAGTCCTGCTTGTGACTTTCGGAGTCGTTGCCAGACGTGCGGTCGGATCGACCGATACGCTTCCGTCCGCGTCGATGGAGCCGGCCCGGAATGTCAGCGACGAAATATGGCCCTCGCCGACCGCCCTGAGGCTGAGAACGAACCGGCATCCGTTCACCGGCGCACCCGATTGATCGGGATGCCGCACGATGCTGGGATTGAACAACGCCGAGGCTTCGAACGAGTATTCGTGAAGGAAGTAGGCGCCGATCAGCCGGCGTTGTGTCGTGTTCAGCTCGGCATGCGGCTCGAGCGCCTCTTCCATTTCGGCGGCGCGCGTCTCGAAGATATTGAGCAAGTTCCTGTGACGGCCTTCGAAGTTCTCCAGCACATCGCTCAGGTGCCGCGCCGCCGAGTTCATCGTCGAGCGCAAGCACCCGGCTGACGATGTGGTTGGCCCTGGTCTTGTCGGTCGGGTTGAGATCGCGCGGCTCAGTCGCCGGCTTGAACGGTCTCACGACCACTCTTGCCGGGTCCGGCCGCAGGTACAAGGCTTGCCGATTCAGGAATTGAGATTGAGACAATGAGGTCACCCGGGAGTGTTGGAGGTCCGTTCGTCCCAACGGCGTTTCGCATCAACCCAGGAACCGATTGCCGGGGGCTCCTGGCCGTCGCCGCGCGGACAAGCTGACGCATCTCCGCAAGGCCAAGAAGATAGGACAGCGTCGATTCGGCGCCCATGTTTTCGTTCGGACGATCGGGGTGAAGCCCATCCAGACATCCGCCGGTCTCGGTGATCAGCGACGCGCGCAGATCGTTTTCACCGACGAACCAGGCAAAGGCCCGCATCGCTTCATCGAGCCACTCGGATCTGCCATCCGCCTGCCAGGCCGCGGCGCAGGCCGAAATGGCCGCAGCCGCCTCGACCGGCTGTTGATCGAATGCTTCCGGCTTGCGGTGCATCACCCCGAAGCTCTTGGTCCCGACGGGCCTGAAGTGTCCCAATGACGTCGTTTGCAAATTCGTGAGCCAGCGCAGCGAGCGCAAACCGGCCTCGGTGTAGGCTGGCGTTTGCGTGGCGAGGCCGGTGCGGATCAAGGCTTGCGAGAGGCGGGCATTGTCATAGGCGAGCATCCCCTCGAACCACATCCAGTCCTCCGTCGCCACATGCGACAGGGCAGACATCAACCTGTCGGCCAGGATGCGGCGCAAACGGTTGGCGGCAGGGTGGCTGCCATCCCGCGTGCAGAATGCGTCCACCCCGAGTAGCGCGAAAGCCCAGGCGCGCGGAGAGCGGAAGAGCTCAACTTGTTCCAGTGCGGAGTTGAACAACGCGGCGGCCCATCGCCTTCGCGGGTGGTCCTTGTCATGGCGCGCGCACACCGCCAAAGCCCAGAGCGTCCGGCCATGACTGTCTTCGGATCCTGACTCTTCCAGCCACCTGCGGTCATAACTCATGAAATTCCGGAACCGGCCGATGTCCGCATTCCAGGCATGCTGAATGAAGGCGGCAAAATGCGCGGTCACCGCTCCGGGCAGTTCTTCCTGACCGGAATGCGCAAGCTCACTCGCCAGCAGCAGGGCACGCGCGTTGTCGTCGATGCAATACCCATGAGCGCGGTCGGGTACGGAATGGACCGCGTGCTGCAGCATACCCGTGCTGTCGCAGAGCGACAGAAAGTGTCCGATGTTTATGTCCGGCAGATTCTGTTCCCTGCGACGCAAAGGATTGAGCTGGATCGGCACCACGGCGGCGGGGCGGGCCCGCGCATGCAGTTCCTCGAAGCAGGCGAGATAGCGTCTTGCCGTTTGCGGCCAGGTCATTGATCGGCCCTCCGCGAAAGCACGCGCCCGCATGACATTTCGGCGCACGTCATCGGTCAGCAGTCCCGTGATCTCTGCGGCCGTCGCCGCAACGTCGTTGAAGGGGACCAGCACACCACGCCCCTCGTCGAGCAACTCCACGGCGTGCCAATAGGGTGTCGAGACGACGGCATTTCCCAGTCCGTAGCTGTAGGCGAGCGTTCCCGACGTCATTTGCGCTTCGTTGAGATACGGCGTCACGTAGACGTCACACATGGAAATGAAGTCCACCAGCATGAGCTGGTCGACGAACTGGTCGATGAAAACCACGTGGCCCTCAAGGCCGAGTTCGTGCACGCGAGCCTTCAGGCTCTCGCGATACGCCTCTCCCTGTTCGCGCACGAGATTTGGGTGCGTGGCGCCGAGAATGACGTAGAGGGCGTTCGCGCACGATTTGACGATGCCGGGCATCGCATCGATGACCGTTTCGATGCCCTTGCTCGGCGACAGCAGGCCGAACGTCAAAATGACGGATCTGTCCGCGAAGCCGAATTTCGCTTTCGCACGCTGCATGTCGACAGACGGGAAGTCAGGGATGCCATGCGGTATCACCTCGATCTTCTCATCCGGCACGTCATAAATGGTGCGCAGAAACTCCCGCCCCTTCCTCGACATGACGACGATCTTCGACGAGATGGCATTAATCTGATCCATCACGCGCCGCTGAACCGGCGCCGGGTCCGCCAACACCGTATGCAGGGTGGTCACCACAGGCATGTCCAGCCGGGATATCAATTCGATGACGTGCCCGCCGGCCGCGCCGCCGAAAATACCGAACTCATGCTGAAGGCAGACGACATCGACGCGCGACTTGTTCAGAGAATTGGCGGTTTGAATGTATTCGCCGATCGCCGCCTCATGGATATGAAAACGGACCGCCGACGGATAGGCATAGGTTTGGCCCGGATCCGTGATTGCGACGACACAGCTGTCGATCTGGGGGCGAACCGCTGACACCGATTGATGAAGGTCGTGGGTGAACGTGGCGATGCCGCAGCGGCGCGGAAGATGGTTGCCGATGAACGCGACCCGTCGGAGTGCGCTCATCGCGCCGCCTCCACGAATCGCGCCCCGGTACTCGCGTTACCGATATGCCCGCTCGTCCTCTCTTTGAGGACTTGCAGCAGTTCGGGAGCGTGGCCGGCTCCAGTGTGCGCGACCAGGCCGACAAACCGGGCCGACCCGGTGTCCAGTTCGAGGCAATCCGCTTCCGCGAAAACAGCATCGCCCGTGGTGATATCGAACGATCCGGTTTTGGCGTCGCCGCCAAGTGCAAGGATCCAGGTCTCTCGATCGATTTCCAATCGCCAGATGGAGTTGGGCGGCAGATCGATTTTTTCCAGGACGAAATGCGGACTGGAAACAAGCATCATCCGCTCTTCGGTGACCTGCGCCGGCCGGACTTGAAATTCCGCCGGCCTGGCGGTCGCTACCGCTACCGCGCTTTCGATATGAAGTTCGCGCTCGCTGCCGTAGTCGAACAGGCGAAACGTCGCATCGCTGTTCTGCTGAAGTTCAGCAATGACCAGCCCTGCACCAATCGCATGTATCGTTCCGGCGGGTACGAGAAGCACATCTCCCGGGGATACGGCACGCCATGCCAGAAGTTCTGCGATGGACCCATCACCTGCCGCTTCGCGCAGTTGGTGCGAAGTTACGTATCGGTTCAGGCCCAACGCGACCTTGGCGCCCGGCCCCGCGCTCAGGACGTACCAGGCTTCGGTCTTGCCGCTTGGCAGCCCAAGGGCCTGCGCAAATCCATCGTCGGGATGAACCTGGACTGACAGCGGCTTGTCGGTGAAGAGCAGCTTCAGCAGCAGCGAAGCGGTCGGAGAACCGGCGCTGGCTCTCTCATACCAAATCTCGCCGATTCTCTGATCGTCACGGCGGGCAATGCTCCAGGGTCGCACGTCGGTCATTCCCCAAGGCTTTGGCAGAAGACGCGTCCGGGCGTGTTCGATCGCCACAACTCACCTCAAAGAATTCGAGAAACGACTTTTTAACAACGGACTTGGAGCGCCGGCTCGGCGCTCATCTCAGACAGCAAGATTCAAGATGGATCTGGATAGAATTCGGTTCAGAAAAAATTTCGTAACGCGCGCGTCAGGTTCGGCTTAAATCGGCCGGATCGCAAAAGGCCTCATTTGCCCTTGCGCCCGAGTTGGCCGGCAGCACCGGGCTTTTTGGCAAAGGGGCTGACCGGCTGTTTGTCCTGCGTCTGAGCCGCCTTGTAGGCCGAACCCGCATTCGGCTTTGCATTGGTTTTCGGCTTCTTGTCATTGCCTTTAGACATGAAACTCTCCTGTGGATTTATCGCTCTGCATCAGCGGTGAATTTTCAAAGTGCGGATTGCGCACCAACAGCGACAGCCCGAAGAACGGTTGAACGATCATTGGCTCGGACCTGGCGCCACAACATCGCGTCGCCTGTGCGTGCACTGACTGTCAGTCGTGCAGCACTCTACTCGTCTTGTGCAAGCTTCTTGCGCGCAGCGGATTCCTCGCTGCGAATCTCCTGCGCTTCGGCCGCTACCCGGGCGCGTTCCACCGCAGAAAGATGCGCCTCGCGTAGCGTTCGAAGCTGGTCCAATTTGCTTGGGCGTTCGGCCATCATCAAAGTCCTTGGACCCGAGCAGTACGGCCGGCGGAGCTCTACCAAGGGTCTCGACGCTTCGCAGCGAACGCTGCGCCTTAAGTCGTAACAAGTCCAGCGATATCGGCGCTCTTTGGCGTCTTAGCGGAAACAAGCTGTCACCGAGATTGGTCGAAGAGTCAGAGAGACAACGCGTTGGCAGCGAGTCCGCTGACCGATCTCCTGCATTTCGGTCCACCACCGGAAACGCGAAGGCCGTGGCCTTAGCGTGTCGAGAATCGCGCCGGGGTTCGTTTGGCGACCTTGGGGTTGCCTGACGTCGCCGTGCCCAATTTCCACATCTGGATCTGCTTTCCACCGTGGTCCGCACGCGCGGCTGGCCAAAGTGTCTCGATGTCGGGCGTTCGCCCGTCATCTCCGGGGCTCCAACGACGACCAACCCCTACGGCTTCGGCTTCGGTTTAAACGGGACGATCGCGAGTGCCGGCCATTGGGCCGATCGCACCTCGTCTATTGCCCGTTCGATATGATGCCCGGCAGTATGGTTCTTTGTCTCATCGGCGCATGCCAACGCAGCTTCCAGGTGCTCAAGCATCCGGGTGCGGAGTTCAACGAGGCGTTCTGCTTGGATCTGGTCGGACATAGGTCGCTATAGCATATAACCCGCCGCGAAGGCGGGGAATGTGATGACGCGTCTGGCCTCCAGGCATCCGCGCCGGCCGGCATGAATGGCGACGCGGCGCGCACCGAGCCCAGCTCCTGTTTTTTTTCCCGGACGCTGAATCCGCAATCGATCGCCGTCTCAGCGAGAATTTTTGACGGACGCGTTCGTTGCCGCATAGCATGCGGTGATGGATCAACCCCGTCTCATGTCAGACTTGATGAATCAGGCGCACCGCCGCGCATCGCGTGAGGCGCCGCCTCCGACTTGGCGCCCGGTGACCGGCGGGTTGGCCATGGCGGCTGCTTTTACCATTCCAATGATCGTCTTTGCGAACGTGGGCATCGATGTCTCGCTCTACGCCTTGATCCTGACCGCCGCGGTTGGTTTCGCAATCGGGTTCTTCCCGCTCAAGAGACAGCAGGATTCCTACGACCGCGCCTGGAACCGCGAGCTCGCAGGCCTTCGAGGAACGAGTGATGCCCCGGCGCCGCACATGCGAGACGCGCCGCGATGGTTGAAGCGCGACGATGCCGAGTCCCGGTGACCTGATTGGGGCCCTCGCATTCGGCAGTTTGGAACCGGTGGCTTGGTTTAGGTAGGCGGCCGACAGGCACATTTTGCGGGAACAGGAATTGCCGCGTCGGTAGCCCTTCCAACAATTGCGTGGCACAATGTTGAGATAGCGTGGGGGAGCGAATGATCATCTGGGGGAGCTACGTCACCAAGAAAATCATCGAAACCGGCAAGTTTTATTGCCCGGGCTGCACCCAGCATCGCACCTACAATCTGCGCCGCCCGAAGAAATGGGGGCATCTCTACTGGATCCCGCTGATCCCGATGGAGGAGTTCGAGCGCTACGTCGAGTGCACGACATGCAACAAGGCGTGGAACGAGGCGGCGCTGAAGCACGACCCGGTCCGCGAGCAACGCGAGCGCGACGAACGGCTCGCCACCATGATCGCGCAGACGATGGCCCTGATGTCGCAGGAGAACGGACTGAGCATGCGGCTCGCCGGCGAGATCGCCGCCGCGACCCGCAGCCTGGTCGGGGTCGAGGTGACGCCCGAAGCGACTTTCGCGATCGTGAGCAAGACCACCGGAGCGCAACAGATCCTGTCAAACGTCGCGGAGAACGCCGACTACCTGACCGATCGCGGCAAAGAGCTGGTGCTGCAGGCCGCGATCTCGGTTGCCCGCATCCAGCCGCTCGATGACGGCGGACGCGCGCTTGCGGTTGCGATCGGCCAGCACCTCAAGATGACATCGGCTCACGTGACCGGCGTGCTCGCCGAGGCTTCGGTCAGGTGACTCCAAACCGGTTGAAGGTCAGCGATTTGCGTCCGACCTATCACACTCACTGGACGCCCGTGCGCACGGCGGCATCGATCATGCGATGATAATTCTGTGCGAGCGCGGTGCGAGCGTCCTGACCGCTGATCTCGGTAATTTCTATCTCCAACATCTCCGGCGACGGGTCGCTCATGGCCGCGATGACCGCGCGCGCCGTTTCGACGTGGGCAACCCAGAAGGGCGCGCCCAGTTCTTCGTAGGTGTAGGCCTCTCGCTCCGTCATCCGCGCATCGGGATCGTGCCTGGCGCAGCGGCACAGCGTCCGTGCCACGCGTTCGATCATTGTGGTCATGCAGGTTTCCCTTGAAACGGCGAGGTCATTCTGGCGGCGCAGCGTCGCACGTCCGGCCTGGAGCCTATTTTATCAGTCCATCGTCGCACTTTGCCAAGTACGCTCGAGCGTGGTCAAAATGCAGCAGCGACGAACCTTCGAAACCTCACGGCGGCAGCGACAGACATGCACAATGCCTTCAATTACGCGGCGGGTTGCGCCTTGGTCATTCTCCTGGTGCTGTCGTTCACGCCTTATTTTCCTCGCTACAAGGGGCGCATTCGCTATGCAGCAGTCTTCCTTTTGGGAACGATTGTAGGAACCGCGTATGCGTCCGTCTTTGGCCCGCCAACCGTGTACCAACTCCATTTTGGGCTGAGCCCAATGCTGCTGCTGGGAGCAGCTCTCATTGCAGTTCTCATACTTGCGCTGGTCCTCTGGATCGCAGTTGCCTGAGAATCCGGCGTTCGCGGAAAATCACGCGGCCAGATGACAAATCAGCCGCAACTGTCTTTAACTCATACCTGTAACGGGACCGGTCGCTACTCGATGGCCTCAGCCAAAACACTGCTATTCGGCCGCAGATTTGGGTTTGCGCGCGTCGCGGCAGCCTGCGCGTTTGTTCTTGCCCTGACGGGCGCTCCCGCCTCCGCGGCCGGCAAGACCATGGCCATCCTGATCGGCGCTTCGCGCTATGCCCACCTTCCGCCAGACAAGTCGCTCCGCGCGCCGGCCAACGACGTGCGACGCATGCGCGCAGCACTTCTCGCGCTTGGGATCAAGCCACAGGACATTTCCATTTATGCGGACGGCGTCGAGGGCTCGAAGGCCGATCCGACGGCCGCGGTTATCAACGCGGTGTTCGATGGGTTGCCAGGCACAGCCCGTGAAGGAGATCAGATCGTCATCTACATGTCGGGCCACGGCACGCAGATCCCCGACGACAATGGCGATGAAGACGACGGCTTCGACGAGGCGTTTCTTCCCGTCGACGCGGTTCCCCCGCCACCCGGCGCGGCGCGCTTCGACATGACCAATGTGATCCGCGACGACCGAATCGGCGAGCTGATCGACGCGCTGCGGGCGAAGGGCGCGCATGTCTGGCTGGTCGTCGACAGCTGCCATTCGGGCACGATCTCGCGTGCCATGAACGAGGAGCAGCGCGCCAAGGAGATCAGCGCTGCGGATTTCGGCCTGCCGGCGGGCCCCGCGACTACGCAGGCGCCCGCACAAAAAAACCTAGCCGACATGAAGGCCGGCAAGGCCACCGGAGGTTCTTTCGTCGCGTTCTACGCCTCGCAGTCCGACGAGATATCGCTCGAGATCGCGGTGCCGCGCGGTGCGCCGCCCGAGCGCCAGAGCTGGGTTTCGGCATTCACGGATGCGATGATTGGCGTGCTGGCGCGCGGTCGCGTCGCCACCTATCGCGACCTGCTGGACGAGACCGCGCGGGCCATGCGTGCGCAAATTCCGCCGCGCACGCGCCAGACGCCTGGTCATGACGGCGGCGCGCTCGACCGGCCGCTGCTTGGCGGCGCCATCGCCGAACGCGTCGCGGGCTTCGCGGTCGAAAACAATCGCGTCACGGGCGGCCTGATCGCCGGACTCGAATCCGGCACGGTCATGGCGCTGTTCGATCGCGCCGGCACAGAGCCGCTCGGCCATGCGCAGGTGACGCAGGCCGATGCGCTCGGCGCAGACATCGTGCCGGTCGCCTATCCATGCACGCTCAAGGATGGGATGCCGACCTGCGAACGGCGCGCCGCGAGCGATGCGTTGTCGCAGGCGCGCATCGCCACCGTCGTGCTCCCGGTCACACGCATGACGCTGCGCATCTCACGCCCGCGCGACTGGCCCGGCCGCGTCCCCGCGCCTGCCCGCGCGGCGATCGAGACCGCCGCGCTGACGCAGATCGCTGCGACGGCGGGCTATACGATCGACGACACGAAACCGGATTTCATCTGGTACCGCACGCCGGACGGCGTCCGCTTTATGCCGTCATGGACCGAGCCGGATGCGGAGGAATTCGGGCCTGCGGCGGCACTCGACAAAGGCAACCCCGACGACGCCGGCGCGCGAATCGTCGCGGCGCTCGATCGCGCACGCCTCTTGATGCGCCTGGAGCGCGTGCGCGGGGCCCTTCCATCGAACGGCTTGCCGATCGGCGTCGCCTCCGCGGCGACCTCGCTGGTGCGCTACGAGCGCGATTCCTCGGGGCGTTGCCGCTTTGCCGGCCAGCGCACCACGCTCGAGAAGACCGCTGCGGTGAACACCTGCGACGGCGCGAGCGTGCGCGTCACCAACGGCGGCACGACACCCGTGTTCGTCTACGTCTTTGCGCTGGACGACAGCTGGATGTTGCATCCGCTCAGCAATGCCTGCCGGCAGGGGGCGCAGAATCGCATCGATATCGGCGGAACCCGAAGCGTGGACTTGCAATACCGCAACGGCTCGATCGCGCCGGGACTGGCGCCGCGCACCCGCAACGGCGTGGTGGTATTCGCCGTGCCGTTCGAGCCGGGCGTTGCGCTTCCCGTGGACCCCTGTCGATTCGTCCGTTCCATGACTGACGGAACCCGTTCGGCTGATGAGGCCGACGATCCGGTGACCGCGATGCTGACCGCCCGGGCGGATACCCGCAGCGCCGGCCGGCCGTCATCGATTGGTCAACTTGTGATGGCTGTGGAGACATGGCCGGTGGACCAAGGCAGCCAAAAATAGCTATCACGTCATCTGCACAACGGAGCAGCAGGAAACATGCGCAGGATCAGGGAGACGGTGGCGAGCGCGGTCGTGGCGGTCGCCGCCTTGGGAGGAATGGCGTTGGCCCAGACGTCGGGGCTCGGCAGCCCGCAAAATCCGGGAGCGGCGCCCTCAGCGGGCGTTCTGCCGACCGAACTGCAAATACCGGCCGAGGGCGGCGCAACCGATTCCATGCTCGACGGCAAGGCGAGCCCGATGGACCAGGCGATGGCCGAGATCGAGGGCAAGGATACGGGCGAAGAGCGCGGCAAGATCGTCGGCGGCGTTCCGGCGGCGCGCGGCGCCTATCCGTTCCAGGTCGCGCTGTTCACGACGGCGAACGGCAAGGACGGCATGATGTGCGGCGGATCGCTCATCAACATGAAGTGGGTGTTGACCGCCGCGCACTGCATCACCAAGGCGGCGGAGAACGACGCGCCCTATCCGGCCACGATGGTCAATGCGTTCGCGGGCGGTCTGTCGTTCGGCGAGGGCGACCGCGTCCGCGCCGCGCGGGTGATCGTGCATCCCGGCTATACCAGTCGCGGAGTGATGGCGAACGACATCGCACTGATCGAGCTTGAGCGTCCGGTCAACGAGTTGAGCGGCGCCAAGCCGATCACCCTCGCCTCCGGTGCAGGCGACAATCCGCCGGGCACGCCCGTGAAGCTGCTCGGCTGGGGCAAGACCACCGAAGGCGGCGCGTCGTCCAAGACCCTGCTCGAGCTCAACATTAGCATGGTCGACCGCAAGGTGTGCAACCAGTCGATCGTCGAATACCGCGCGATCAAGTCGATCGAGGCGTTTCGCGTCGCGCAGAAACACCTGCGCTTCAGCAACGAGACGTTGAAGACCATCCTTGTCACCGCGATTGCGGGCGCTCCTCCCGTCGTCAGCGATCAAACCATCTGCGCCGGCGAAATGGCGGGCGGCAAGGACGCCTGCCAAGGGGATAGCGGCGGGCCGCTGTTCGTGACCGCGCAGGGCCGCTTCGTGCAGGTCGGACTGGTGAGCTGGGGCGAAGGCTGCGCGCGGCCGAAGCTGCCGACCGTCTACACCCGCGTCGCGACGCACATGGATTGGATCAAGGAGAACGTGAAGTAGCGCTCGCGCTTTCTCTGAAACGATTGCGGCGCGTCCTGTCAGGACGCGCCGTTTTCGTGTCGCTGCCTGCTCAGTGCCTGTGGCGCCGCTTGTGCTTGTGCTTCTTCTTTTTCTTGTTCGCCTTCAACGTCACCTTGCTGGTCTTTCCATAGGCGCGCTGCGTGGCCGACTGCATACGCGAATAATCGCGATCCTGCGTCGCTCGCTGGCCGTAATAGCCGCCTTGCGACGAAGCCGTGTTCGTCGTGACGGTCGTGCCGAGGACGACGGCGCCGATGGCAAGGCTAAGCAGGCCAGCGAAGCGTAGTGTCGATTTCATCATCTGGTCGTTTTCTCCCTCTGGTATCGTGTGGAACTCAGGGCGCACGTACCTCGATCGGCACGCGCGCTGCTTCGACCGCTCCGCCGACCGCGCCCATCATGTAGACGAGATCATAGGAGCCGGGCGTCCTGGGTGTATCGGCGATCATGAAGCGATCGTCCGAACCGCGATTGGCTCTGCCGGTTCCGGCCGCCTCCCCGCCGCGGGCAACAAAGATCAGGCTGTCGAAGAAGTCCGGCTTGATCGCGAGCCGCACCGCTACCGTGCTTGCGGTCGAGGCTTGTTGCGGCACGCTCTCGAACACCTTTCCGTCGACGACAATCGGCTTGCGCCCCAGCACGCGCGCGTCGTCGGTCGCCGAGGGGCGCAAGTGCAGTTCGTAATGTCCGGGCGCGGCAAGCACGCGCCCGCTGTCGCGCAATTGCGTCACGCGCCGCGCGGGCTTGCCCCCATCGGCGAGCGTCCAAAGCTCGAGCCGGAAGTTCTCTTTCTTGTCCGGCCAGGAGAAAGCGGCGTTGCTCCCGACCGCGATCCTGTCCGGGCCGGTGATCGCAAGCTGCGCGGGATCGAGCGCCACCGCTTTGGAGGCGAGCACGACCTTGTCGTGGGTGACGATCCTGACCTCATACGGCCCCGGCTCGTATCCGAGCTTGGCCTCGACCTCCTCACGCTCGCCGCCGCTCAGGTAACTCGACAGCCTGGGAAACTTGTCCGGCTGGCCGATCTCGACGCGATAGGCCGGATTGAGCTGCCCGGTGATCGTTGCGCGCAGCGCCGACCCGGCCTGAGCGCGGGGTGGCGCCTCGATCGCGACGCGCGCCGGCGTGGTGGCGACGCTCCAGCGCGCGAGCTGGATGCGCGGTGCGCACAGCATCGCGACCACGTCGTATTTGCCGACCTTGCCGGGAAGCGACATCGCGGGCGCGTCACTGTCCTCGATCAGGAACTGGGAGAAGATGATCTCGCGATCGATGTCCGGCTCGGCCCGGATGTTCGCGCCTCGGCGCACCAGTGCGAGCGCGGCACTCTCGCGCAATGCGCTGGTGAATACGAACGGCACGCTGCCGCCGAGCGGCACCGTCGCAGGCGCGGGCTGTGACGTGGCCGGCGCCGCCCGTCCGGTCAGCGTCACCGTCACGCTCGATGGACCTTTCGCGCCGACCGTCACCTCCGTGGTACCGTAGCGCACGGAGCGATCTTTGCCGGCGGTCGCGGCGTTCACGGCGTAGCGTCCGTGCGGGATCTTGATCGCCGGGCCGCCGGCCGCGCCTTCAGCCAGGAAGCGCTTGCGCTCAAGATAGATCAGACCGACCAAAGCATTCGGCACCGCGCGGCCCTGCTCGTCGACAACGCGAAACGTCAGCGCGCGCGTCGGCAGCTTCGCCAGAGCATCGCTGTGCAGCAGATTGAGGAACGCGAGCGGCGGCACGATCGCGGTAATCAAACCGGGGATCGGTTTTTGCCGAATGACTTCGTCGAGCTTGTCGTCCGGACACGGCAGCGGCGCGCTGGTGCTTTGCGCAAGCGCCGACGTCAGCAGCACGCACGACGCCGACAGAACCGCAAGGATCCGCTTCATGCCGTCAATTCTTGCCTGCCGGCGCCTGGTCGGCCGGCGCGACCGACGTGGCGACCTTCATCGCGGCATCGATCCTGAGAAGGTCCCATTGGAAGCCGCCCGACACCAGGATCGGCCGGGCATTGCGCAACAAGCTGAGCGCATTCCGCGCGAAGGTCTTCTTCGCCTCATCGTTGCCCACGAACGGGATCGCGGCCACGAAGGTGTAGCCCATCTCGGCGCAGATCATCGCCCAGTCGTTCGGCGCGGTCTCGCGCGAGACGACCTTCAACACGCCCTGGAACATCTCGAACGACGCCTTGAACAGGTCGAACGCCTTGTCCCGATCGGGCGTGCGCTCCGCGACCATGCGCAGGACTTCCGCCTCGAACTGCTTGACTATCGCCCACAGCCGCGGGTCTTTCTCGCTCGACAGCGTCTTGTCGACCTCGGCGAAGAGGCCGCGCGCGCGGTCGATATCGGCCCGGCCGGTCAGTCCCGGCTTGCGCGCCGCACGAAAGCCGAGCGCCTGCGCCAGGTTGGCACTGGCGATGTTGCGATGCGTCTCGTTGGATGTCTGCGCCGCGGCGAGCGCCTCGTCCAGCAGGGCGACGGCTTCCTCGATCTGCTTGTCGCCCTCCTCACCCAGGCTGCGGCGCGACGCTTCCTGCAGCGCATAGGCGAGATTGTTGCGGCTCCTGAACAGCTCGTCCTTGTAGGCCGCATCGCCGAGCTGGTACCTGAGAATCACGCGGCGCGCGTTGATCGCGGTGGTAAAGTTCTCGCGGCCGCGATCCTGGACCATCCGGCGCCCAAACTCGAGATCGCGCGAGGCGCGGCGGTCCATGATGTCCATCGCGAGGCCGGGAAAATCCTCGACCTTGATGCTGTCGAGCGCCTTGCGGTAGGTCTGGCGCGCATCCACCATCATCTTGGCGCCGTCGTAGCCGGGGATCCGGCTGCCGAGCTTGGTCTGCGCATCGGCGACCGCCGCGAGGACGATCGCCTTGCGGGCGCCTAGCACCTTCCTGGCATCGTCGTCGGCGGGCATCACCAGATCGTAGCGGCGCAGCGCCTCCTCTTCGCCGAGGCGAATCGATTCGCGCAACGAGTCGTTGGCGAAGAACGTGGCACCGTGGGAATAATGCGCGTCGCTCGCCATCGCGAAGCGCCGCGCGGCGTTCTCGGGATCGCGCTCAGGCGTGTCGCGCGCCGCAGCCAGATAATAGTCCGCCGCCTCCCTGGCGCGATACTCGGTCATCGCGATGTTGCCGCGCTGCTCCGACAGCGCCGCACGATTGCTGCGCGAGCGCTCGTTCGCGAGATCGCGCAGCCGGATCGCCTCGCCGTAGCGGGCATGCGCCAGCGCCAGCGCCTGGTCGGCGGCCTGCATGTCCGGGCGGCGGCCCGACGCGACCGCCGCAGCCGCGATCTCGACGAACGGCGCGATCTCCGGCTCGTTCTCCATCAGCGTGCGGAAGTCCGCGATCGCGGTACGCGTCTGCATCAGGCGCGCGAACGCCGTGGGCAACTCCCCGGCGATCTGGTCGGGCTTCAGTCCCGACCGCGCAACGATATCGGACAAAAGCACCAGCACTTCGCGCCGCGTCTGGTCGCGATCCTTCTCGGGGACCTGACGCAGGATCGATTCGATCTGCGTCTCGATCGCGCCCACGTCATGAGGCTTCGCGTTCGGGACGAGTTGCAGCACGGTCGGGGGCGGCAGCGGAGGGCCGGGCTTGAAGTAGAACTCGAACGGCACCGCGAGCGAGAGCTCCGGCCGCTGCTCGCCCTTGGTCTCGTCCTGCACGCTCGTCGTGATCCGGCGCATCAGCGAGACCACTTCCTGGCCTTCGGTCTCGACGTACTTCACGAACGCCGCGGAGAACGGACTGTTGCGACCCGATCCATCCGCCGCGGTGCGTCCGGCTTCCGCGGCGTACACAATGATGTCGCCGCCGCGGTTGATCGGCTCGGCGCTCGCCGCCGTGGTCTTCGCCATCGTGCGCGAGATCTTGGCAAGCCCGGCGCTGCGGCTCGCACCTGCGGCCGCAACCTGCGGGCCGTCGAGCTTCTCGGTCAGCGGATTGTCGCGGCAGGCATCGATCACCATGATGCGCAGCGCCTTGGCGCGCTTCACGTCGGACACCACGTCGTTGAGCCTGGTCATGCGGCGCAATCCGGCCGCGCTCGTCAGGTTGGCATCGACCGGCATCAGGTAGTTGATGCCCTGATGCTGCATCGCGTGGCCGGCATAATAGAACAGCGCCACATCGGCGCCCTCGACCTTGCCGGAGAACTCGTCGATCGCGGCCTGCATCGCCGCGCGGTCGGCATCGAGGCTGACGGTGGTCTCGAAACCAAGCCGCTTGAGCGCGGCTGCGACATCCTCGGCGTCGTTGCGCGGATTCTCCAGCGCCGGCACGTCGAGATAATCGGAGTTGCCGATCACCAGCGCCACCCGGCGCTCGGCCATCACCGGCGTCACGCCCAGCCACAAGCTGAAAGCAGCGGCGACAATCAGGGCGCGCCAGGAGCGGGCGGCGAGGCAGCGGTGGATCGCGAGGGAAAGCATTGGCGGGCGGCTCGACATCAAATCAGGGGTAAGAGGATAGCAGAATTTTGGCGGCGAAGTGGCGTTAGGGAAATCCGGATCTTCCCGGCCGACGTGCGTTGCCGCAGCGGGCAGCCTTGGGCGGCATCAGTTCTTGCCTGCCGGAGCCGCGGGGGTGCCGGCCGCCACCGCGCCCGCGATCTTTATCGCCTCTTCGATCCGCATCAGATCCCACTTGAAATTGCCCGGCCGGAAGATCGGTAGCGCATTCTCGAATTGTTTCACGGCCTCCTGGGCGAGCGCGCGCCGCTCAGCTTCCGGCGCGATCGCCAGCGTGGCAACCAGCGTGTAGCCGATCTCGGCCGAGATGATCGCCCAGTCGTTCGGGGCCGTCTCGCGCGACAGGACTGCAAGAACATCCTGAAACATGTCCAGCGACGTCTTGAGCAGCCCCCGGGCTCGCTCGCCGTCGGGCGTCCGTTCGCCGACGATGCGCCAATATTGCGCCTCGAAGCGCTTGAGGTAGGCCCAGAGCCACGGGTCCTCGTCGCGCACCAGCGTCTTGTTCATGTCCGCGAACATCGCGCGCGCACGATCGATGTCGGCTTGGCCGGTCAGACCGGGCTTGCGCGCGGCGCGCGCGCCGAGTGCCCGGCCGAGGTTGGCGCGCGCGATATTGCGATGGCTCTCGATGCGGTTCTCGAACGTCGCGACGGCCTGCTCGAGGAGGGCAACGGCCTCTTCGATCTGCTTTTCGCCATCCTCACCGTCGTCGCGCAATGATGCTTCGTGCAGGGCGACGGCAAGATTGTTGAGTGTTCCTACGCGCTCGAATTTGAAATCGTCATTGGCAATTTGCTGGCTCAGCACGAAGCGGCGATCCTGGATCGCGCTCTCAAGAATGCCGATGGCCTCCGCCGGCGGACTTCGGCGCCCAAATTCGATGAAATACGCCGCGCGCTGATCGATGGCATACATCGCAACGGTGGGGTAGGCGTGGAAATCCACGGCCTTGATGGCCCCGGTGTACGTCGCACGCGCTTCGGCCACCATTGTCTGACCTTCGAATCCCGGTATCCGTCCGCCGAGCATGGATTGCGCATCGGCCTGATCGACCAGCGCCATCGACTTGAGCGCACCCATCATGCGATCGTGGTCGGCATCGGGAGCCATGACGCGATCGTAATGCGGCAGCGTCTCCTCGCGCGTGATTCGGACCACCTCGCGCAGCGCATCATTGACGAAGAACATGATGCCGTGGCGCAGCAGCGCGCCGCTTGCCGCCGCGAAGCGGCGGCCGGCTTTTTCCGGATCGCTTGCCGGCGTTTCGCGCGCCGCGGCGAGGAAAAACTCCGCCGCCTCCCGGTTGCGCGAGCCGGTCAGCGCGATGTTGCCCTGCTGCTCCGACAGGGTCGCAATGTTGGCTGCCGCGCGCTCATTCTGGCGCTCGTTTGCAAGATTGCGGAGGCGCCTCGCTTCGGCGTAGCGCGCACGGGCCTGTCCCAGCGCCTGCTGGGCGGCATCCATGTCCGGCCGGCGCCCGGAAGCGACCGCGGCCGCCGCGATCTCGACAAACGGTCCTACTTCCGGCTCGTTCTCCATCAGCAGACGGGCTTGCGCGACCCCTTCGCGCGTCTGGATCAATCGCGTGAAGGACTGCGGCAGCTCCCGCGAGATCTGGTCCGGCTTCAATTCGGAGCGCGACGCCATGTCCGATAGCAGAACCATCACCTCGCGGCGCGCCTGCTCGCGATCCTTCTCCGGGACCTGACGCAGGATCGATTCGATCTGCGTCTCGATCGCGCCCACGTCATGAGGCTTCGCGTTCGGGACGAGTTGCAGCACGGTCGGCGGCGGCTGCGGCGGACCGGGCTTGAAGTAGAACTCGAACGGCACCGCGAGCGAGAGCTCGGGCCGCTGCTCCCCTTTGGTCTCGTCTTGCACGCTGGTCGTGATCCGGCGCATCAGCGAGACCACTTCCTGGCCTTCGGTCTCGACGTACTTCACGAACGCCGCAGAGAACGGGCTGTTGCGCCCGACCCCGTCGGCCGCGGTGCGGCCGGATTCTGCCGCATAGACGATGATGTCGCCGCCGCGGCTCGCAGGCTCGGCGTTCACCGCCGCGGTCTTGCGCCATCGTGCGCGAGATCTTGGCAAGCCCGGCGCTGCGGCTCGCACCTGCGGCCGCAACCTGCGGGCCGTCGAGCTTCTCGGTGAGCGGATTGTCGCGGCAGGCGTCGATCACCATGATGCGCAGCGCCTTGGCGCGCTTCACGTCGGACACGATATCGTTGAGCTTGGTCATGCGGCGCAGTCCGGCCGCGCTGGTGAGACTGGCGTCGACCGGCATCAGATAGTTGATGCCCTGATGCTGCATCGCGTGGCCGGCATAATAGAACAGCGCCACATCGGCGCCCTCGACCTTGCCGGAGAACTCGTCGATCGCGGCCTGCATCGCGGCGCGGTCGGCATCGAGGCTGACGGTGGTTTCGAAACCAAGCCGCTTGAGCGCGGCCGCGACATCCTCGGCATCGTTGCGCGGGTTCTCCAGCGCCGGCACGTCGAGATAATCGGAGTTGCCGATCACCAGCGCCACCCGGCGCTCGGCCATGGCCGCCGTCACGCCGAGCCAGACGACGAAGGCGGCAGTCAGCATCGGGGCGTGCCAGGACCGTTTGGCGAGGCACGAACGGATCGCGGGAGACATCATCGAAGGGGCGGCTCGGACGCAAATCGGGAGCACAAGGATAGCAGAACTTTACCGGCGCAATGGCGTTACGGTCGCCCCAGTTCGCGCAAGTCGAAGGCAAACTGCCGCACGACGACGCCCGGTCCACCGTCGTCCCCGCCGGAGGTCGGGGCGGCGGAGCGCACGGAACCGTCGGCGAGACCGGCCTGGCCGAGCAGCCGCGCCAGCCCCTTTGCGGCAGCGGCGCTGCGCGTCGCGGTGCGCGCGGCGGCTTCGATCGAAGGTTCGCGCAGATGGCAGAGCGAAGGCGGGCTGGTTGCGGTGCGCGGGATCGCGAACACCAGGATGCGCTGCATCCCGAGCGCCAGCGGCTTGCCGTCGTCCCAGATCGCGAATTGACGCGCCGGAAGCCGCATCGGCTCGGTCATGGCGGACGGCAGCGTGACCACGCAGCCGTTGTTGGCCATGCGGTCGTCGACCATCTCGATGCCGGCGCGCGAGTCCAGATAGAACACGCCGACATCGACGTTCCGGTCGCCGGTGTTCTTGAGGCTGACACCGAACATGTCGCAATGCCCTGCCGCGACCGGGACGGCGGGCGTGAGCGTCTCGGCGCCTCGGGGCTTGGAAAGATCGGTACAGGATCGCTTGCCGTCAGCGAGGCGCGCCGGATCGGATTCGCGCGTGATGATGACCTCGACCGCGACGTGAGACTCGCCCTCGCTCCCCCCGCCGGCGGACGCAATCCGCACCAGGTTCGACGCGCGCGCACTGCTCCACAGGATGCGGCGCAGCACGTTGGCGAGCGCAACGTCCGACGCAGCGAGATCGAGCGAGATGCTGGTTCCCGGCCGCTGCGCATCGGTCATCAGCGGTTGCCCGTCAGGCAGCACCCACAGACGTCCTTGCGCGATCAAGAGCTGCAGGTCGGCCGGCTCGTCCGATGCGACGACTTCGATCGCGAGCGCGCGGCGCCCCGCCCCTTCCCTTGCCTTGTCGATGATCTGGTTGATGCGCGCACTGTCGGCGCCGTCCGGAATCTGCGGACGCGCAACACGGAACGTGAACGACACGGCGGGTTCTTCGACCTCGACCCACACGTCGGTGCCAAAACGGATGTCGGCATCCGCTTCGAGCGTTGCCAGACTGGTCGCGGCAGTCGCCTCGGCGACACGCGCTTTTCCGAGGCGCTTTGCGTCGGGCAACGGCCCATCGAACAGCGCCAAGCCTGCCCCCGTTTCGAAGCCGTGCACCGCACCCGCGGCGATCATAACGCCCCTGTCGTCGACGTTACCTTCCTGACGCACGGGTGGCACCACCTCACCGCCGGAGATCGGACGGTCAAGTGCGCCATCGAACACCGGCAGTGGCACGCTGGCAGACCCCTGCAGCTTCACGATGTCGGCAGAGATCACGCGCGCCAAGTCCCGGAACGTGGCAGCCTTGCCCGCACCAAGCGCGCGCACGAGATGCGCGGTAAATACGCCGATGCGCTCGCGGTTCGGTTGCCCGACGAGGCCTTGCGCGTAACCGGGGAATGGCCGCTCGATCGCCTCTGAGCGCGAGTCGACCGCGTAGAAGCCGATCAACGGTGCCTTCTCGGCCGACGCGTTGACCGGAAATGTGCCGCTTCGCCGCGTCGGCGCCGCCGTCGCGGTGGTCGGACCTGCTTCTGCCGGTACGCCGAGCGAGGTGGCACGTACCGCGCGCGTGACGCTCTCGCCGGTCGAGCGTGTGACGGTGCCGGAATGACAGGCATCGATCACGGCCCACACCGTCGCGCCCTTCAGACGAATCGCGTCGAGCGCGAGAGCCAGCTCATCGTCGATGATCGCGTTACGGATCGATTTGGCGTTCGCGTCATAAAGACCGGAATCGCGCGGCAGCAGCACTTGGTCGCGTCCGTCGGGCTCCGGTTCGATCTGGGCCGCCGGGTCGGTGACCGGCTGGGTCGAGCCGTGGCCGGAAAACTGGAAGACGACGAAGTCGCCGGATTGCGCTCTCGCGGCAAGCGCTTTCAGTCCGTCGAGGATCGCGACGCGCGTCGGCGTGCCCGCGGCTTTCGGGACGTCGTTGCGGACGGGAAGACTGTCAGCGAGCACCGTCATGTCAGCGGGTTGGAAACCGCGCCGCCGCAGCTCGCGCCACATCAGCACGACGTCGTTGTTCGGCCCTTCGAGCGGACGAATGATCTTTTCGTCGTACCGGGTGACCCCGACCATCAGAGCGAGGTTGCGGGCGTGCGCAGTCGAGGCAATACACGCGAACAGGATGACGAGGCTGCCGGCCAGCGATCCGAGACTCTTCATCCAAATGACCTGCGCTTCATCGCCATGGTTGCCGCGCTTCAAGCCGCGCTTCAGGTATGGAACAGCTCGTCAATCGGCGGGCGCAACGGATTCTGGACGCTGCCAGATTGAGGCTCCCTGGCCGGAATTACAAGGCAAGCGCATCCCATAGCTCTGCTCAGGCGGCAGCCGCCGTGGAACGCTGGATATGCAGCCCGCACTCCTTCTTCTCTTCTTCCTCCCACCACCACCGCCCAGCGCGTTCGGGCTCGCCGGGCGCGATCGCTCGCGTGCAAGGTGCGCAGCCGATCGACAGGAAACCCGTGCCATGCAACGGATTTAGCGGAACCTGATGTGCGTCCGCATAGGCGAGCGTGGCCTCTCGCGTCCAGTCGATCAGCGGATTGAGTTTCAGCAAGCCGCGTTCGGCATCGACGCTGACGAGGTCGACCGACGCGCGATCGGCCGACTGGCCGGCGCGCAGGCCGGTGACCCATCCACGCGCGCCTGCAAGGGCGCGATTGAGCGGCTCGACCTTGCGGACGTGGCAGCACGACAGGCGTGCCTCGCGCGTCTCGTAGAATCCCTCGATCCCGTCGCGAGCGACCAGCGCCTCGACGTCTTTTGTCTGCGGATAGAAGGCGCGCACACGGATGCGGTATCGCCGTTCGGTGTTGGCCCAGAGCTTGTATGTCTCGGTAAATAGCCGTCCGGTATCGAGCGTGACGATGCCGATACCGGCATTGCTTTCGGCCAGCAGATGAGTGAGCACCTGGTCTTCCAGGCCGAAGCTCGTCGTGAACACGACGGGTTCTTCGACCTCGCGTGCGAAACGCACGATACGTTCCGCTGGAGACAGCGGAGCGAGGTCGCGATTGAGCCGCGCGGCCAGCGCGCGCAGATCATCCAGGGCGTGCGAGGCGACGGCATCGGTCGAGAGAATCAGGCCGCCGCCGGCGATCCGGCCCTCGGATTCGAGCACGAGGCGGCCAGTGCGCGGATTCGATGCGTAAATATCGGCCGCGAGCGGCTGCATCAACGCAACCTCGATTTCGCCGACGTGGTTCTGCGCGACGGATGTGGCTTGCGTGCCGACAAGCTTGCCGGGATCGACGGCGTGATCAATCAGCGCGATCGTGGCGCGGCTTTCGCCCGCCGCAATCCTCACCGTGACCTGGTCGCCGACCCGCAGCGGCGTTTCCTGCAGCCAGAACACGCGCGCGCGTAGCCGCCGCGATGCTTTTGCGGCCGAATCCGGCGCCGAGATCAGATCGCCGCGGTCGACGAACACCTCATCGTCGAGCGTGATGCCGATCGATTGCCCGGCGATTGCCTCGCGCGGGACGCGCGACTCGTCCGGCACCGGCCAGCCCTCGATCGATTGAATGCGCGCGCGGCGCCCGCGCGGCATGATCGCGATCTCGTCACCAACCGCCAGCCGCCCGCTTTCCACGCGCCCCGCAATAATGCGCCGCTCATCGAACTTGTAGACGGCCTGCACCGGAATACGCAGCGCAAGCTCGGTCGCGAGCCGCGCCGGAGCGAACCGGTCAAGCACCTGCAGCACCGTCGGTCCGGTGTGCCATGCCATCGGCGGCGTCAGCGCCGCGATGCCGTCGCCCTCGCGCGCCGAGATCGGGATGATCGCGGTCGCGCCCAGCCCGAGGCTCGCAAGATGGCTCGCGATCTCGGCCTCGATCTCATGGAAGCGACCCTCGTCGAACCCGACCCGATCCATCTTGTTGACGACGACGGCGACCTGATGAATGCCGAGCAGGTGCAACAGATAGGCGTGGCGACGGGTCTGGTCGCGCACGCCTTCGGCAGCGTCGATGATCAGCAGCGCGGCATCGGCCTGGGAGGCGCCGGTGATCATATTGCGCAGGAACTCGGCGTGGCCCGGCGCATCGATCAACACGATGTCGCGCGACACCGTGCGGAAATGGATCTGGCTTGTGTCGAGCGTGATGCCCTGGTCGCGCTCGGTCTGCAGCGCGTCGAGCAGGAACGACCATTCGAATGGCATCCCGCGCCGCTCGCTGACGATCTTCAACGCCTCGACCTTGCCGGCCGGCAGGCTGCCGGTCTCGTGCAGCAGCCTCCCGATCAGCGTCGACTTCCCGTGATCGACGTGCCCGACGATGACGATGCGCACCAGCGGACGGGCGGGCTTGTCCGGTGCGAGCGGCGCACGGCTGCCGAGAGAGTTTTCCGTCACAAGAACATTCATCGAAGTCTTTCCCCTTGCCCGCTCGTCAGAGATAGCCCGAAGTGCGCAGACGCTCGAACGCATCCTCGGATTCATGATCCATCGCGCGCCCGGCGCGCTCTGGCGTGTTGGTGGCTTCGAGCTCGACGATGATCTCGTCGATCGTGCGGGCCGTGGAGGCAACCGGCGAGGTGATGTCCTGGTCACCTAGCGAGCGATAGCGCTTGCCGTTGCGCGCGAGGTAGAGCGAAATGATCGGGATGTTCTCCCGCCGCGTGTAGCGCCAGATGTCGATCTCGGTCCAGTGCAGGATTGGATGGATACGCAGATGCGCGCCCTGCGGCGGCGCAGCGTTGAACTGATCCCAGAACTCCGGCGGTTGGTCCTTCACGTCCCATCCGCCTTCGGTGCCGCGCGGCGAGAACACGCGCTCCTTCGCCCGGGTCGGTTCCTCGTCGCGGCGGATGCCGGCGATCAGTCCGTCGAACTTGTGCTTCGCGAGCGCAAGCTTGAGACCTTCGGTCTTGCGCGCCGCAGAGCGCGCAGCCGGCGGCAGTGTCGGATCGACCGCCTCGATCGGCGGGCATTGTTCAATGATCAGGTTGAAATCCCATTCGGCGGCATAGCGGTCGCGAAACGCATACATCTCGGGAAACTTCTTTCCGGTGTCGACGTGCATTGCCGGAAAAGGCACGCGGCCGAAGAACGCCTTGCGGGCGATCCAGATCATCACGTTCGAGTCTTTGCCCAACGACCACAGCAGGGCGACCCGGCTGAGCCGCGCAAACGCTTCGCGCAGAATGAAGATGCTTTGCGCCTCGAGCTCGTCCAGCCGGTCCACACTCATCGCTCCGTCTCACCATGCCGCGGCGGTGCGAGGACCGTCCGGCAGCCGTTGAGCCCGTGTTGCGCGGTCTCGGCAGCCACAAGATGAGCCAAGAAACGAATAGTCTTCGCGGTGACTATTCTCGCTTTGCTTGTTCCAAGGCAGCGAGCCCACGTGGGAGAATATTTACTCTGTTGCTTTGCTGTTTTCTTTATCTATATGGAAAAAAATTCGCGTCAACTTACCAAATGTCGCCGTGCGTTCTCTTTCTGGCCGTCTGATGACAACGAAGCGCACAAAACGGCGCAAAAAGCAGCAACGCGAAAGCTTCATCCCTGCTCGGCGCAGATGCACGAAAGCTTTGCACTAACTCAGTGTCAAAAATAAAAATCTGGTTTCGTTGACCCCAATACTAATCACAATCAGCTTAACGGCCATGTCGCGCGGGCTTTGCCGCGCCTCCACGGAGGACTCGCGATGCGCCGTTTCGCTCTGGCCTTGGCTGCGGGCCTGTTGACCGCCGCGGCGGCTCAGGCTGCTGACGTGAACCTGCTCAACGTCTCCTACGATCCCACGCGTGAGCTCTACGCCGCGCTGAACAAGGCCTTTGCGGCGAAGTACAAGGCCGATACCGGCAAGACCATCGAGATCAAGCAGTCGCACGGCGGCTCGGGTAAGCAGGCGCGCTCGGTGATCGACGGTCTCGAAGCCGACGTCGTCACGCTGGCGCTCGCCTACGACGTCGATGCCATCGCGGAGCGCGGGCTGATCGCGAAGGGTTGGCAGAAGCGTCTGGCGGACAACGCCGCGCCTTACACTTCGACCATCGTATTCCTGGTTCGCAAGGGCAATCCGAAGGGCGTGAAGGATTGGGACGACCTGGCGAAGTCCGGCATCAAGGTCATCACGCCGAATCCGAAAACCTCCGGTGGCGCGCGCTGGAATTATCTTGCCGCGTGGGGCTACGCGCAGAAGAAGTACGGCTCGGAGGAGAAGGCGCGCGACTTCGTCCGCGACATCTTCAGGAACGTGCCCGTCCTCGACACCGGCGCCCGCGGCTCGACCGTCACGTTCGTCGAACGCAACATCGGTGACGTGCTAATCGCATGGGAGAACGAGGCCTATCTGGCGCTCGACGAGTTCGGCAAGGACAAGTTCGAGATCGTGACGCCGTCGGTGTCGATCCTCGCCGAGCCGACCATCGCGATCGTCGACAAGGTCGTCGACAAGCGCGGCACCCGCGCCACGGCTGAGGCCTACTTCAAGTTCATCTATTCGCCGGAAGGCCAGGAGATCGCCGCGAAGAACCATTATCGCCCGCGCAACGCCGAGATCGCCAGGAAATACGAAGGTGAATTCGCCAAGGTCAGCCTGTTCACGATCGACGAGGAGTTCGGCGGCTGGCAGAAAGCGCAGGCGGCGCACTTCAACGACGACGGCGTGTTCGACAAGATCTACACGCAGTAATCCGGCGCAATCGTGGGCGCGGCACTCGCGATACGGCGGACACGGCGCGTGATCCCGGGCTTCGGGATCACGCTCGGCATCAGCATCCTGTGGCTCTCGCTGATCGTGCTGATTCCGCTCGCGGCGATCTTCCTCAAGACGACCGAGCTGTCGCTCTCCCAGTTCGGCGGCATCATCACCAGTCACCGCGTGCTGCACGCGCTCCAGCTCTCCTTCGGCCTGTCGCTTGCGGCCGCGGCAACCAACCTTGTATTCGGCACGATCATCGTGTGGGCGCTGGTGCGCTACCGCTTTCCGGGCCGGAGGCTGCTTGACGCGATCGTAGACATCCCGTTCGCGCTGCCGACCGCGGTTGCCGGCATTGCGCTGACCAATCTCTACGCCGAGAACGGGTGGATCGGACAATTCCTCGTGCCGCTCGGGATCAAGGTCGCGTTCACGCCGCTCGGAATTTTCGTCGCGCTCGTCTTCATCGGACTGCCTTTCGTGGTGCGCACGGTGCAGCCGGTGCTGCAGGACCTCGAGGCGGAACTCGAGGAGGCAGCGGCGTCGCTTGGCGCGAGCCGCTGGACAATCGTGCGCCGCGTCATCCTGCCGAGCATCGTTCCCGCGCTCCTGACCGGCTTCGCGCTGGCGCTTGCCCGTGCGGTGGGTGAATACGGCTCGGTGATCTTCATCGCCGGCAACCTGCCCGGCCTCTCCGAGATTGCGCCGCTGCTGATCGTCATCCGGCTGCAGGAATTCCGCTATGCGGACGCGACCGCCATCGCAACCGTGATGCTGGTGGCGTCGTTTCTCCTGCTGTTCGTCATCAACGCACTGCAACGTTGGTCGGAAGCCCGAACCGGGAGGCGCGCGTGAGCGTCCTGCCGATCGGCGAATACATCCCGCATGACGAAACGCAGGCGCTAATGGCGCCGGCCAAGCCCAAGGCGTGGCGTAGAGCCGACGCGCGCGCCGACGCGCCACTGGTGCGCTCCCTCATCATCGTCGTCACGGTGATGTTCCTCGGCCTGTTCATCGTCCTCCCGCTCATCAACGTCTTCGCGCAAGCGTTCGCCAAGGGGATCGACGTCTATTTCGCCGCACTGACAGACTCGGAAACGCTGGCGGCGGTGAAGCTGACGGTCCTCGTCGCCTGCGTCGCGGTCGCCGCGAACGGCGTCTTCGGACTGGTCGCCGCCTGGGCGATCGCCAAGTTCGATTTCCGCGGCAAGAACTTCCTGATCACGTTGATCGACCTGCCGTTCTCGGTCTCACCCGTCATTGCCGGCCTGGTCTTCGTTCTGCTGTTCGGACTGCAGGGCATCTTCGGGCCGTCGCTTGCCGCGCACGAGGTCAAGATCATCTTCGCGGTGCCCGGCATCGTTCTGGCGACGATCTTCGTCACGTTTCCCTTCATCGTGCGTGAACTTATCCCGCTGATGCACGAGCAGGGCACCGAGGAGGAGGAGGCCGCGCTCTCGCTCGGCGCCTCGGGCCTGAAGACATTCTTCCGCGTGACGCTGCCGAACGTGAAGTGGGCACTGCTCTACGGCGTGCTGGTCTGCAACGCGCGCGCGATGGGCGAATTCGGCGCTGTTTCGGTGGTGTCCGGACATATCCGCGGCGTCACCAACACGATGCCGCTGCATGTGGAGACGCTCTACGAGGGATATCAGGCGGCTCCGGCCTTTGCGGTTGCGTCATTGCTGGTGCTTCTGGCGCTGGTGACGCTGATCGCAAAGACGCTGCTCGAAAAGCGCACCGGGAAGGATTGAGCGATGCAGATCTCGATTCAGAATGTCACGAAGCGCTTCGCCGATTTTACCGCACTGGAGAACGTGAAGCTCGATATCCGTTCGGGCGAACTCGTTGCGCTGCTCGGACCGTCTGGTTCCGGAAAGACCACGCTGCTGCGCATCGTCGCCGGCTTCGAGTGGCCGGACGAGGGGTCGGTCCATTTCGACGGCGAGGATGCGCTGTCGCACAGCGTTGGTCAGCGGCACGTCGGCTTTGTGTTTCAGCACTACGCGCTGTTCCGCCACATGACCGTGTTCGAGAATGTCGCGTTCGGCCTGCGTGTGCGGCCGAGACGCTATCGCCTCGCCGAGGCCGCGATCCGACAGCGCGTAGGACAACTCCTCGACCTCGTGCAGATCGACTGGCTTGCAGAGCGTTTCCCGCAGCAATTGTCCGGCGGGCAGCGCCAGCGCGTCGCGCTTGCCCGCGCCCTCGCGATCGAGCCGCGCGTGCTGCTTCTCGATGAGCCGTTCGGTGCGCTGGACGCGAAAGTGCGCAAGGAATTGCGCCGGTGGTTGCGTAACCTGCACACCGAAATCAATGTCACCTCAATTTTCGTCACGCACGACCAGGAGGAGGCGTTGGAAGTCGCCGACCGCTTCGTCGTCATGGACAGAGGCGGCATTCAGCAAGCCGGAACTCCGCAGCAGGTCTATGATCATCCTCACACCCCGGCGGTCCACGCGTTCATCGGCGAGTCGATCGTCGTTCCGGTGAAGATTGACAGCGGCGACGTGCGCTTCGGTGAAGAATCCCTCGGTCTCGATACGCAAGGGCTGGCAGATGGAGCGGCGAAGCTGTTTGCCCGCCCTCACGACCTGACAATCGTCCCCTCGAGCGGAGAGCACCGCCTGCGCGGCATCGTCAGACGCATCCATGGCATCGGTCCGGGGCGCCGCGTCGAAATCGCGCTCGGGCCGGAAAACTCGGAAACGCTGATCGAGGTCGACGCCTCGCGCACGCAGCCATTGCGCGTCGGCCAGCTCGTTGGCGTCAAGCCCGAGCAGTATCGGTTGTTCGCCGGCCCATCATAACCCGGTTTCTCCCGATAGAGGGGCCTGGAAGCTCGGCGGCGCCGACGTCTGGCAAGCAGGCTGTGAGCCGCGGCGAGCTGTTCGAGCGTGACTTCGCAGCGCGAGCACAAGCGGCGCGGCTCCGGGCAGGCGATCTCCGAAGATCGTGCCGCAATTGACAAAGCAGCGGCATAGCGGGCCAGATACGCGCGCCATGGGACAGTCGGGCGCGTGCACGATCCAGCTTCGCCGTCAGTCGTGAACGCCGACCGCACGTATTGCCTCGTCATCCTGACGGCTATGTCGGCGATCAACCAGCTCGACCGGCAATTGCTGAGCATCGTGCTCGAGCCGGTGAGGCGCGAGTTTGCACTCTCCGACGTTCAGTTGGGCCTGCTTTCGGGGTTCGCGTTCGCGGCGCTGTACACCATCCTGAGCATTCCGGCCGCGATCTGGGCGGTCAATCACAACCGGCGCAACCTGATCGCGGCCGCCGCCGCGGTGTGGGGCGTCATGACCACGCTGTGCGGCGCTGCGCAGTCTTTCGTCCAGCTGTTCGTCGCGCGGCTCGGCGTCGGCGTCGGCGAAGCGGGCGGCATTCCGCCGTCGCACGCCATGATCTCCGACCTTTATCGGCCCGGCGAGCGGGCGACCGCGATGGCGATCTGGGCCGCCGGCATCAACATCGGGATTTTTCTCGCCTTCATGTTCGGGGGACTCATCGCGCAGCGCTGGGGCTGGCGCACGGCATTCGTCGCGGCGGGTGCCATCACGGTGCTGTTTGCAGTGGTGATGCGCCTGACAGTGCGCGAGCCGCCGCGCGCGGCCGAGCCTGGCCCATTGCCCGCCGCGATCCACTCGCGCAAACAGGTTCGCGAATCGTTTCTCCTGATGTGGCGCGATTCGGTGCTGCGGCATGTCTGCATCGGCGCGATCATCACGGCGACCGTCGGTTATGGCGCGCTCGCCTGGATACCATCGTACCTGGCGCGCTCGCATCAGATGAACATTGCGACGATCGGCGCCTACCTCGCGTGCGCCGTCGGCATCGGCGGTGCGTTCGGAAGCTGGCTCGGCGGACGTTACTCCGATGTCCTGCGCCAGCGCGACGTGCGCTGGTCGCTTTGGCTGGTCGCCCTGGTTTTCGTCGGCTCGAAACCGTTCAGCATGGCGTTCTACCTGCTCGAGGGCACAGCGGCCGCGCTCCTCGTTTTCGTCATCCCTGCTGCGATCGGTGCGATCTTCATGGGGCCCTCGATCGCCGCGCTGCATGATCGCGTGCCGGTCGCACGGCGACCGATCGTCTCCGCCATCTTCCTGCTGTTCGTCAACTTCATCGGACTGGGGCTTGGTCCGCTGCTGACAGGCGCGCTGAGTCAGCATCTGTTCGCGGCCTCCGGGGCAGATTCGCTGCGCTACGCGCTGGTCGTCATGCAGGTCATCGGTGTGTGGGGCGGCCTGCACTACTACCTTGCCGGCCGTTATCTGACCGGCTAGGGCACGCGCAGCTGACGGCCGTCGCTATTCACCTCGTGAATAGCCGCTATAGGATTTGAAAAGTTTTCCCCGTCGCCGTGCTGGCTGACGATGACGCGCGCACCGCCGTCATGCGCCAACCGCCGCCTAGCGACGCTTGGCGCTATCCTTCGTGCGCTTGAACGGCGTAACGTTGCTGGCTCGCGCCGCCTCTTTGGGAATTGCGGCGAGAAAGGTCTCGCGCAGCCACCGATGGCCGGCGTCGTGCTCGTTCTTCCGGTGCCACATCATGTAGAGGTACTGCTCGGAGATCTTCATCGGCGGGTCGTACCACGCGATGTCGAAATTCTTCGCGACCTCTTCGACGAAACGTCGTGGCAGCAGCCCGACAAGATCGCTGCGCTCGATGATCGGTGGAAACGACCACATCCGGCTCACCATGTAGGCGACGTCGCGTGGCAATTGATGGGCCGCCAGATCCTTTTCCACATGCGTCAGCGCGCGCAGTTCCGGGATCAGCGTCACCTGCTTGAGCGACTGGAAGGTCTCGATATCGAGCGTCTTGCCGATCTTGGGATGACCGCGCCGCGCGACCACGACGATGTCGACCGGACACACCGGCACGGTGACAATCTCCGGTGCGTTGACCGGAAAGACGTAGAACGCGAGATCGAGCGTGCCGTTCATGATCTCGTTGGTGAAGTCGACGCGGAAGCCGGCGAGGCTTTCGATCAGAATGCCGGGCGCCTTTTCGGTGATGACCTTGAGCACCGGCGGCACCAGCGTTGCCTCGAGCGCGTCGATCATCAGCACGCGGAAACGCCGGCGGAACGTGGCGAAATCGATCTCGTCGCCGCCGCCGAGTTGGCGCTTGATCAAGCCGAGCGCATCGCGCACCGGGCCGACCATGTCCCTCGCCTTGCTGGTCGGCTCGACGCCGCGCCTGGCGCGCACGAAAAGCGGGTCGCCAACGAGACCGCGCAGCCGCGCGAGTGCGTTCGACACCGCGGGCTGGCTCATCGCGAGTTGATTGGCCGCGTGGCTGATATTGCCGGCTGAATAAATCGCCTCGAACACGACCAGGAGATTGAGGTCGAGGTTCTTCAGGTTTACGCCCGGCATCCAGCCTCCCGGATAGGTCCAGCCGCCCCCCCGGCCGGTAACTATTCATGACGTCAATACCACATATCTGATTTAAAAAGCTCGCTTCCGTCTCGGGCTTTGCCTGGCGTCACAACCGAACCGGTGCGTGCGCTTGTCGTGCGGCACGCGGCGCCGGGGAAGCCTCACTCATGCTCCGGCGCCGGCCAGCTCGGCCATCCCGTCGGCAAAATCGGCCTGCGGCACCCAGCCCAGCTCATCGCGCAGACGCGAAGAATCCGCCGTGATGTGCCTCACATCGCCGAGCCGGTAATGCCCGGTGACGACGGGCGCCGGGCCGCTCAAGGCGGCCGCCAGAGCGCGCGCCATGTCGCCGACCGTGCGCGGCGTGCCCGAGCCGACATTGAAGGCGCGCACGCCCGTGACATGCGACTCGCACGCCAGAACCGTGGCGGCCGCAACATCGCGCACGTGCACGAAGTCGCGCCGCTGTCCGCCGTCCTCGAAGACCTTGGGTGCTTCGCCGCGGCGCAGGGCCGACGTGAAGATGGCAGCCACGCCCGCGTAAGGCGTGTCGCGCGGCATGCCTGGCCCGTAGACGTTGTGATAGCGCATCGCCGCGACCGACCCGCCGGTCGTCCGCGCCCAGTTCGCCGCATAGAACTCCTGCGCGACCTTGCTGCTGGCGTAGGCGTTGCGCGGGTCGAGCGGCGCGCTCTCGCTCACCAGCGCGGTCCCGAGCGGGGCGCCGCAATGCGGGCACGGCGGCTCGAACTGTCCCGCCGCCAACGCGGCCTCGGTGCGGGGCCCTGGCGTGACGGCGCCATGCTTGCCGCAATGCCCGACGCCTTCGCCATAAACCACCATCGAGCTCGCCAGGGTCAGCCGCGCGACGCCGGCGCGCGCCATGCCGGCGAGCAGCTCGGCGGTCCCGGTATCGTTCGACGACGCATAGTC
Source organism: uncultured Alphaproteobacteria bacterium (assembly GCA_963839985.1). Classification (GTDB taxonomy): domain Bacteria; phylum Pseudomonadota; class Alphaproteobacteria; order Rhizobiales; family Xanthobacteraceae; genus PALSA-894. The sequence goes on from CAWIXG010000012.1 coordinate 233,494, forward strand.
CGGCAGATCGGACACATCGACGCCAAGGCCGACCTTGGCGGCGAGATGAACCACGGCTTCGCAGCCGGTCAGGGCAGAATCGATCGCACGCGCGTCGCGCACGTCTGCGGTGACGAGTTCGGTACCGGCCGGTGGCGCCCAGGGTATTGCATGATGTACGTCGGGGCGCAGCGAATCGAGCACACGCACCGCGTGGCCGCGGGCCAAAAGCTCCCGCAGCACATGCCGGCCGATGAAGCCGGCGCCGCCGGTCAGGAGAACTCTCACCGGCGATACACCGCCATGCGGATCGTCTCGTCCGCGGCAAGCGGCGCGTCGGTACCGGCATATTCGGGCGCCGCGACGAACAGGTCGCGCTTGAAGTCGAGCGAGATGACCTGGCGCGCCAGGATCGCGACAGCCTCGACCGGAACCGCGACGGTCTTGCGCCCGAGGTCGGTCGGCGCCCAGCCAAGCCAGCCGCGATACGGCACGATCAGGTGGAACTTGCCGTCCGTGCCGCGGACCACCGCGCGGATATAGCCGTAGGTGGAGTCGCGATCGTCGAGCACCGGCAGTCCAATGAGCTGCCCCACCTTCACCGCCTGCGGATAGCGGCGCTCGAAACGCTGCTCCGCCGTATAGGTCTTCTCCTCCGATTTCGGCTGCGCATCCTGCGGCGTGGTGGCGAAACCGATCCTGATCGGCGCCGCGACGAAGGCGGCGGAGAGAATCACGGTCACGATGGCCCGCAGCGCGATTGATCGCAGCATCGTTATCTCTCCTGAAGAATGCACACGATCACGTGTGTTGCCAGTGATAGCGGGTTTCAGGTCGTATGCGACCAAGACGTTCGGGGCGAGCATCTTCATGACCGACATAACAATCAACTCAACAGATCGTCATCCGCGGCGGCTGCATCCTGTCGCGCTGCGGATCATGCACTGGATCAACGCGCTCGCGATGATCCTCCTGATCGGCAGCGGCTGGGAGATCTACAACGACGAAGTCATCTTCGGCTGGCTGCATTTCCCGCGCTGGATGACGATCGGCGGCGGTCCGGAAGGCGCGCTGCAATGGCACTTCGCCGCGATGTGGCTGCTGATGATCAACGGGCTTTGTTATCTCGCCTACGGCATCGTAACCGGGCGCTTCCGCCGCAAGCTCTTGCCGATCTGGCCGCGCGAGCTGATCGCGACGGTACGCGACGCCTTGCGCTTCAAGCTCGCGCATGACGACATCACGCACTACAACGCCGTGCAGAAGATGCTCTATGTCGGCGTGATCCTGATCATCATCGTTCAGGTGCTGTCGGGCCTTGCGGTGTGGAAGCCGGTGCAGTTCTCCGAACTTGCCTCGCTGTTCTACAGCTTCCAGGGCTCGCGGCTCGTACACTTCATCGGGATGGCGCTGATCGTCGGATTTCTCGTCGTCCATGTGGCGCTCGCACTGCTGGTGCCGAAGACGATCGGCGCGATGCTGACCGGCGGGCCGGAGGTCGATGAGGACGCCGGCACGCGCGGCCCGCATTGGAAGGGACGGTCATGAAAACTCCCTCTCCGTCGATCTTCCGTCCCGCGGGCGGCATCGATCAAAGTGTGCTCAGGGAGCACAAGGCGCTGATCGAGGATATCGACCGCCGCAAGATCCTGCGCGGCGCGGTCAGCCTCGGCGCGCTGACGATGCTCACCGGCTGCAACGTCACGCATACCGACGCGATGCAGTCGGTCCTGAAGAGGATTTCGCAGTTCAACGACAAGGTCCAGGAGCTGTTGTTCCGCCCAAACCATCTGGCGCCGACGTTCCCGGAATCGCAGGTCGTGAAGCCGCCGCGCTTCAATGCCTATTACGACATCGAAGACATCGCGCCGGTGGACGTGGCGAGCTGGAAGCTCGAGCTCGCCGGCAAGATCAAGGACAAGCGATCCTGGACGGCGCAGCAGATCTACGCGCTTCCCGAGCAGGAGTGGATCATCCGCCATATCTGCGTCGAGGGCTGGGATTACATCGGTCAATGGTCCGGGGTGAACCTGCGCGAATTTCTCGAGCGCGTCGGCGCCGACCTCACGGCGAAATACGTCTCGTTCAAGTGCGCCGACGACTATTATGGCTCGATCGACATGGCGACCGCGCGGCATCCACAGACGATACTGGCGACGAAATACGCCAAGGAGCCGATCACCGATCCGTTCGGCTTCCCGCTGCGGCTGCGCACCGCGACCAAGCTCGGCTTCAAGAACCCGAAGTGGATCACCGAGATCGAAGTCACGAACGAATACCGCGGCGGCTATTGGGAGGACCGCGGGTTCAACTGGTTCAGCGGGATATGAGCACGATCCCGAAAAGTGGGCACCGGTTTTCGGACAAGATCATGCTCAAACAGAAGCGCGCCTGAGCGTCAGCGCCAGCCGCAGGAAGGTCGTGGCGATCTTCCACGCCGCACTGAGGCCGGCGACGACATTGCCGGAGACCTTCGATACGCCGCCGCGCCGGCAGCGGTGGTCGACCGGTACCTCGAGGATGCGCAGGCCACCAGCCGCGACGCGCATCTGCATTTCCAGATTCCAGCCGTAAGTCTGCTCGCTCATGCCGAGGCCACGCAGGTCGCCAAGGCGCATCGCGCGGAACGGCGACATGTCGGTGAAGCGCACGCCATAGACGGCGCGCATCAGGATGCCGGCGAGATGTCCGGCGACAAGCTGCTGCGGCGTCATGCTGCCCGGCTCGCGCATGCCGGTCAGGCGCGACCCCATCACGAAATCCGCCTCGCGGCGCGCGACGGGGCCGACCACGGCGGGGAAGAACGACGGCACGTCGCTGCCGTCGCCGTCGAGGAAGCAGACGATGTCGGTGCCGGGCCGCACCGCGGCGACACCGGCCGCGCAGGCGCGACCATAGCCGCGCTGCGGTTCGCTCACCACGCGCGCACCGGCCTCGCGCGCACGTGCTGCGGTCACATCCGTCGAGCCGTTGTCGACGACGATCACTTCGTCCACGCCTTGCGCGAGCACCTCGCGCACAACGGCGCGAATGGCCTCCTCCTCATTGAGACACGGAATGACGACGCTGACCGTCGCGGTGGCGTCAGGCAGCCGCATCGCGTGTCCGTTTGCGGCTCAGCACGAAGGTCAGCGCCAGCACGAATGGAATGGTCGCGAGCGATTTCCAGATCAGCTCGTTGTGGCTCGCAAAGAAGATCGGGCGGTAGAGCAGGAACGCCCCCAGCGTCAGCGCCCACGCCGGCGCGCCGGCACCGAGCGGAATGAACGGTACCAGCGCGAGGAAATACCAGGCGTAGTTCGGCGACATCAGCACGAGGCCGGCCGTGAGCAGCACCACGATGGCACACATCGTCTCGCGCGACGTGCGCGCCGGATCGTGGCGATAGCGCAGCCCGAGCGCGATCATGATCGCGGCAGCGATGGTCGCGTAGATTGGCGTGAGCAAGGATACCGGGCCGAGCACGAGCTGCAGCAGCGCGACGAGCCAAATGCTGCTGCCGCTGACGAAGCCTTCCTCCTGCAGATAGCCCTGCCCGAGGAACCCGAACACGCCGGCGCCCGCGCCGAGATAGGGGAGATAGCAGACGAGGACGACCGCGGCGATCGCGAGCGGTACGCGCCAGTCCCACGGCCGCCAGAAGACCGGAAGGATCAGCACCGCGTATGGCTTCGCCAGAGCCGCCAGCGTCACCGCAATCGCGCCACCGACCCGTTGCGCGCGCAGCAGCAGCCAGACGCCGAGCATCGTCAGCGCGACCATCAGCGCTTCGACGTGGCCATTGTTGGCGATCTCCCAGACTGCGAGCGGATGCCACGCATAGGCGACCACGGTCGTCGCCGGCAACGCGAGGCGGCGCAGCAGGTCGATCACGATCGCCACGATGACGACCTCGCAGGCCACCATCGCGAGCCGCATCGTGGTCGTGGTTTCCGCTATTCGGCTGGCGAGGAAAAAGAACATCTCGGCGATCGGCGGATAGGCGGTGACCGCATAGTCGGCGCGGTTGATGTGGGGATAGATCGCGGCATCGCGCATCGCCGCGAGCGCGGGATCTGCCGGCACGTAGAGATATGGGTTGATGCCCGCCGCCTGCACGCGGCCGTCCCAGATGTAGCGGTAGAGGTCGGTCGAGAGCAGCGGCTCGATCCCGACGAGCGCGAGCCGCATCGCGAGCGCGAAGCCCAGTACGATGATGAGCCCGGTGCGGACCGGCACATGGACCGCGCAGCGTGTGGCCGCAATCGTGACCAGTCCGGAAGCGGCCAGCGCCGGGACGAAGACCGCATAGTCGAGCGTGCGCACGATCCAGGGCGCCGCGGCCGCGAACGCGAGCAGGACGCAGCCCGCGAGACAGAGACCGATGATTGCCGAGAGCTCCTGACGCGCCGTCGGCGCGACCGCCATGGTCACCGCGCCGATCCGGCGCGCAGGGGCGCGGTGCGCGCCATCAGGTGCGCGCGGGTGGCTGGGGCATCCGCGCCTGGGAACGCATCGGCGAACGGCGGCTCCCCAGCCAACTCCAATTCGAGAGTGGCAAGCGACGCGGCATCGTCCACGTCGTACCAGCCGGGCACTGTTACGACCGGCAGATCAATCTCGGCGGCGCGCTCCACCGTTTTCTGAAACACAGCCGCGGTGCTCCACGGAATATCTTGGTAAAGCCGCGGATGCGTTTTCGACACGCCGATCAGCGTATAGCCGCCGTCAAGCGCCGGGCTGAGCACAACGGCATCGCCGCGCCGCGTGGCACCGACGGCCGCGCTCAGGATCGAGGCCGGCAAGGTCGGACTGTCGGCGTTGACCATGATGGCACCGGCATGCGTCTGCAGCAGTTCGCGCGTCGCGGTCATCAAGCGCACCCCGAAATCGCCCTCGCATTGCGGCAGCAGCCGGAAGCCCGGCGGCAGCAGCGTGCGCAGCGCAGTTTCAGTCCCGCGCGGGGTATAGACCGCATAGCCGACCGACGCGCCCTCGCGCGCGACATCAGCAATGGTGGCAGTGAGATCGCGAATAAAGCAAGCCGATATCGCGGCGCATTCGTCGGGTCGCAAGGGCGGCGAGAGGCGGGTCTTCGAGAGGCCGGGAGCCGGCGTCTTGCAGAAAATGCCTATCGCGATGGTCTGCACGCGGCCCCCTGTTTGTCGCCTGACTGCGACTAATGATGAACGCCGCCGCTGGTTCCGTCACTTCACGAGTGGCCCTGTATCCATCACGCCCGCTACACGACTTTGTGCGATTGCCGTGTGCGACACGCTATCGGACCAGGCTCAGTTTCGCCGAGGCCGGCGGCAACGGCGAGCGACAATGCGATCCCGCCGACGCAAGCGCTCCAGCGGAGTAGCGGGTAGCCGGCAGCACATCGCCTGCCGGTTCCGTGTGAACAATCAGGCCACACTGTGCGTTTGACGGCCAGCTTTCCAAGGAGCCGCCGATGATCAAGCCAGACAACGTCGAGCGCAAAAATCCGCCTGATTGGACCAAGGGGGACCCGATGCCGGGTTCGGGCATGCAATACATGCTCGGGATCGGATTCGTCGTGGTCGCGCTGGTGGGTGGCCTCGTCTTTTACAATGCGACGAGCGACCATCCCGCGACCGCCACCAGCGCGACGGCAACGCAGCATGCAGGTCCGCCGCCGGGCGCGGCGCCTGCTGCGCAAACAAAGACGCAGTAACGCCGGTCACGCCGCCTTGCGCGCGACGCGCAGGTTTCCCGGCCTTGCGGCGCGCGTGCTTTTCCGGCGGGTGGCATGCTTTCCGAGGCTCTGCTGCAATGCGTCCATCAGTTGACGAGGTTGCCCCGCTCCTCAGATAGCCCTTCCAATATGGCCGCGGCGCCACGCTTTCGGTCTCTGGGGAAGCGGTGACGACAACGCCGGCTCCGCTGGTCCGTTCCGACATCGCGCTGCCGCGATCGGGAAATCGGCCGGGGACGCCGGCGCGCACTAAGCCTGGTTCCGTTGTGAGAGCGAACAAAAAAAACGCGGCACCGCGCAACGCGCAAAACGGCCGGCAGGATTTTCAAAACCCGCACCTCGCCAGCCCCGACGCTCCGCGCATTCGTGCCCGACGCGCGCGTCCTGGCGCGATACTTCACAGTTCGCGCCAGCGACGAAACTCCGCGCCCGGGGGGAACTTTCAGGCGCGGAAGCATTTTTCTAAGCGTGACCTCCAAGTCAGTTCCATCAAACGGGTTGCGTAAACGCGCGGAGAACTCCGTAGCTCGCGCGCGGATTTTCTATTTGTCCGCTCTTCAGGCCGGATCTTCCGCGGCCTGGAGCGGTCACCTTTCGACTGCCGCCGAATTGGGATTTTCACACGTCTGCCTGGCTCCGATTTTTGCGCCCGCCTCCAACCACGACATGTTCCTGACCGACGACTACGAGTGCACCAACGCCGCGATACAACTGAGCGAAGACGCCGATACGGCCGCCGAACGGCTCGGAACCCTGTCGCGCGACGCCGGCCTTCATCTGCTGCTCGATTTGGTGCTCGACCGCGTTGCGGCTGACGGCGCGATGGCGCGATCCGCGCCGCATTGGTTCTATCGCAGCGCGGGGCCGGACGTGGTCGATCCGCGTGCCGCGCAGCTTGGCACCGACGCGGTTCCGGCGCGCTTCGACGACCCGCAGCGGGAACGCGAACTCACCGCCTGGTGGAGCGATCGCATCATCCGACTCGCCAAGGCCGGTGCCTCCGGCTTCCGGCTGCTGGGATTGACGGATGTCCCGGCCCGATTTGTGCAAGCGGTCATCGCTGGGGTCAGGCAGGAGTGCCCGACGTGCCGGTTCTTCGGCTGGACGCCGGGCGTGCCGTGGGAGCGGTTCGGCGCGCTCGAAGGCGCCGGTCTTGATGCGGTGTTTGCATCGACCGCATGGTGGGACAGGCGCGCGCACTGGTTCATCGAGGAGCACAACCAGCTCCGGCGCATCGCGCCGGTAGTGATCGGTGTCGCAGAAGCGCCATTCGAGGAACGTCTCGCGGCGCGGCTGTTGCGCGCGGGCGCCGGCAGCATGGAGACGCACTATCGTCGCGCGCTGCGCATCGCGGCGGCGACCGGACAAGGCTTGCTGGTCCCGATGGGTTTCGCCTCCGGCGCGCGCGCCAGGATGGATGCGCGTCAGACCGCGCCGGACGACGCCGCGCAGGAGCGTCCCGCTGCCGGATTCGATATCGGCAAGGACATCGCCGCCACCAACGCGCTGGTCGAACGGCTGCCGGCGGACGTGAATGGCGAGATGCGCAGCCTGACGAGCCCGGGCAGTCCGGTGTCGGCATTCCTGCATCTGGACACCGCAGATGCGCGCACGGCACAGCACGGCAGGCTTGTGCTCATCAACAACAGCGCGATGGCGCAAGAGATGCCGCCGCTCGATCCGCTGCTGCCCCCCTCCGGCACGGCGTTCGGCGATCCTCAGCCGCTCGACGACCTACCGCTCGATGCGCCGCTCGAGGCCGGCGACGTGCGGATCGTTTCGGTCGCACGCGCGAGGCCGATCGCCGAGCGCACGCGGCGCAACGACCGCGCGCTGGCCGACGCCATCAAGGCGCCGCGCGTCGCGATCGAGCGGCTCACCCCGTCGGTCGACGGCGGCGCCTTTCCGCTCAAGCGCGTTGTCGGAGAGACGATCACGGTCGATGTCGATGCGTTCACCGACGGTCACGACATCATGGCGGCAGAACTGCTGTGGAAGGCGACCGACGAGAAAGAGTGGACCCGCGTACCG
>CAWIXG010000013.1:0-255401 GCA_963839985.1 uncultured Alphaproteobacteria bacterium
GTCCGATGACGCTGGTGATGCGTCCGGGCGCGGCCGAAAAGCTCACATCGGTGGCGGCCTTGATGCCGCCGAACGCAATGCCGATGCCGGACACCTCGAGCGGATGCGTGGCGCGGCCGGAGAGGAATTCGGCGAGACCCGCCTCACCTGCTTTCGCGCCGGCCGGATCGGTGCGGCGAATATAGCGCGCGAGCGTGCCGATCACGCCTTCGGGCGCGAGCCAGAGCACGACCAGCAGCAACGCGCCGACCATCAGCAGCCGATATTCGGCCAGGCTCGAGAGCAACTCGGGCAGCAGCACAGTCACGATCGCGCCCACGACCGGGCCGAACACCCAACCGGCGCCGCCGACGATCACGGCGAGCAGGAACAGAATCGACTGCGAGAACGGAAACAAGTCTGGCGCGACGAACATCATCAACGGCGCGAAGATCGCGCCGGCAAGGCCGGCGAACACCGCCGAGATCGCGAAGGCCGCGGTCTTGATGCTGACCGGATTGAGCCCGACCGAGCGCGCGGCGGTCTCGCTTTCGCGCACCGCGACCATCGCCTTGCCCCATGCGCTCGCGGCGAGGCGATGGAAGACATAGAGCGAGAGGCCGGCAAGCCCGATCGCGAACAGCGCCATCTCGCGTTCGGCAAACGTGTGCCCGCCGATCGTCGGAGGCACCAGGCCCATCAGGCCGTTCTGTCCGCCGGTCAGATCCTTCCACTCGACCGTGGTGTGGTGGACGATGAAGGCGAACGCGATGGTGACCATCGCGAGATAAGGCCCGGTGACGCGCAACGCCGGGAGCGCGAGCAGCGCGCCGATCGCGCCGGCGGCGGCGCCCGCCGCCGGGAAGGCGAGCCAGAAGCTGACGCCATTCACGGTCAGGATCGAGGCGACGTAGGCGCCGATGGCGTAGAAGCCGACATGGCCGAGCGAGACCTGGCCGGTGAGGCCGAGCAGCACGTTCAGTCCGACGCCGACGATCGCGGTGAGCGCGACCAGCGCCAGGATGAAATGCGTGTAGCCCTCGGTCGCAAATACCAGTACGGCGCCCACAGCCGTGAGCGCGAGGATCGCGAGCGTCGTGCCGAAGCGACCGGTCACATCACACCTTCTTGACGGCGGCGCGGCCGAGCAGGCCGTTCGGCATCGCGGCCAGTGCCAGGATCACGACCGCGAACACCACGATCTGCGTGTAGGTCGAGCCCGCGAAGGCCGTGACCAGCGCCTCGAGCAGGCCATAGATCAGGCCCGCGAGCATCACGCCGTAGGCCGACGAGATGCCGCCGAGGATCGCGACGGCGAACGCCTTGATGCCGAACAGCGTGCCCATGTCGGAATGCACGCTGAACAGCGGCGCGATCAGCATGCCGGCGAGCCCGGCGAGTGCGGTGGACAAAGCGAAAGAGAACGCGATCGCAAGCCGCACATTGATCCCCATCAACCGCGCCGCGTCCTTGTTCTGCACCACGGCGAGCAGTGCCTTGCCGAGCCGCGTGCGCTGGAACGCGAGCTGCAGCGCGATGGTGATGCCGATGCCGGCCAGCGGAATGATCAGCTGCAGCGGAAACACGCCGGTGCCGAACAGCTCGATCGGCTTCTGCGCGAGGAACGACGGGAAGGCGCGCGGCTCTTTGCCGAAGGTGAACAGAACGATGTTGTCGAGCACGATGCCACCGGCGACCGTCGCCATCAGCCAGCCGTTGGAGCCGCGCTCGACGAAAGGCCGCACCAGCGCGCGCTCGACCACGAGCCCAAACAGCGCGCAGAGCGCGAGCGAGGCCGCGACCGCGAGCGGCGTCGGCCAGCCGAGCTTGATCGCAAAGGTATAGCCGAGCACGGCTCCCAGCATCATCGAGGAGCCTTGCGAGAAGTTGACGGTGTTGGAGACCACGTAGGTGACGTGGAAGCCGAGCGCGATCAGCCCGTACATGGCGCCGACCGCAAGGCCGGTGACGATCGCGGAGACAAGCAGCATCGGGGTCCCGGCAAGAATAAAGGTTAGATCCGCTCACCCCCGCGCAAGCGGGGGTCCAGGGGTCAAGAACTGGGTCCCCGCTTTCGCGGGGACGAGCGGCAGTGGCGCTAGTTCGTCAGCGGCAGGATCTCGCCTTCCTTGAAGTAGGTGAAGATGTAGTCGTCCGAGTTCAGCGCGTCGTGGTTTTCGGCCGTGAACGGCTTGTCGTAGGTCTTGATGAGGCCCTCGTATTTGTCGAGCGCATAGAACGCCTGGCGCACCTTGGGACCTTCGGTCGAACCGGCCTTGGCGATCGCGAGCGTCATCAGGTGCATCGCGTCGTAGGCATTGGCGATGCCAACCGCCGGTGTGACGTCGGCGAGGCCCTTGATCTCGGGATACTTCTTCTTCAGCGCGGCGAGCACGCCGTCGGCCTTGGGCGAAAGCTTGCCGGAGAACGAGAAGGTCTGGATGAAATGCACGCGCTGGCTGCTCGGACCGGCGAGCTCGCTGAAGCGGCCGCCGGCCGGGCCCCAGTGCGACACGATCGGCACGTTCCAGCCCATGCGGTCGAGCGATTTCACCACCTGCGAGGACGGCGCGACATTCGCCACCATGAACAGCACGTCGGCGCCGGCCTCCTTCAGGCGCGTGAGCTGCGGCACGACGTCGACATCGGCATCCTGGAATTTCTCGATGCCGGCATAAGCCATGTTCTTTCCGGCGAGCGCCTCCTTGAGGCCCTTCTCGTTCGACTCGCCCCACGGATTGTTGATCAGGATCATGCCGGGCTTTTTCGTCGCGTATTTCTTGATCGCATAATCGACCAGCGCCTTGTCGACCAGCACGTCGACCGCCGACACGCGGAACACGTAGTTCTCCGCCGCGCCGTTGCGGGTGATCGGCGTGCCGGCCGCCCACACGCCCATGAACGGCACTTTGTTTTGGTTCGCGAACGGCACGATCGCGATCGACACCGGCGTATCCAGGCCGCCGAACAGGCCGGCGACCTTCTCGCGCTGCACCAGTTCGCGCGCCGCGACCGCGCCCTTCGCCGGGTTGCTTTCGTCGTCGCGTACCAGCAGCTCGACCTTCTTGCCGAGCACGCCACCCTTGGCGTTGATCTCGTCGATCGCAACCGAAAGCCCGCGCACGATCGCTTCGCCCGACTTGGCCGACTGGCCGGACATCGCGGCGACCAGGCCGAGCTTCAGGGTGTCCTGGGCTAAGGCCGGGGCGGCCAAGACTGTCGCGGCGGCAGCGGCAAGCAGCAGGCGGCGGGTGAGGTGCGGAAGGCTCATGGCGTTACCTCTCGGGGTGAATTCTCGTGCTTTTCTGTCGCAAGGGGCATGCCAGCGCAGAGCGCGGCAAATCCTGCGGAATCGGCGGTTGTCGGGGGCATTCCTGCTTAAAAACGAGGCACATGGGACGCGGATTGAACTAATCGTATGCACTATTGTATACGATTTTCGCTTTGCGCCGACAGAGCGTTGTTGGCGGGAATTATGCATGGGGACGACGTCCGAGTCCCCCGTTAATCTGGCGTACCGATCAGGAGCTTACCGATGTCCGTCACCGCGCTGAAGGCCACCGTTGTCGCCCCGTCCGACGAGACCGCCGCGGCGGCCGAGATCGTGGAGAAATTCCTCGTCGCCTCGATGGTGCCGGATCCCGAGACTGCGGCGCGCTACATCGCCGAGCCGCTCAAGCTCACCTTCACGGGCGGACGGAAATTCACCCATCCACGCGAGAGCACCGCGTTCAACGCGAAGCGCTACAAGTGGGTGAAGAAGGCGATGGAGCGCTCCGACGTGGTGCCGGGAAGCGGCGAAACCATCGTCTACAACATCGGCACGCTCTACGGCGAATGGCCCGACGGCACGCCGTTCGAGGGTAACCGCTACGTCGACCGGTTCGTGGTGCGCGGCGGCAAGATCGTGCAGATGGACGTGTGGAACGACAGCGCGGAACGGATTTTGACGAGCAGAGGGATCGAGGCGTAACCCTCCCTCCGCTCGTCCCTGCGGAAACGGGGACCCAGTCCTTGGCCCCTGGATGCCCGCTTGCGCGGGCATGGGCGGATCATTCAGTGCTTCACGCGTTTTGCCGGCTTCTCCTCGCCATAGAGCGCCAGCACATCCTTCAATTCGCGCGCAGCTGCCGGCCGCGCGACGATCAGCGCGCGGCTCGCGACCGCCTCGAGATGCTCCTCCATCAGCGCTGACGCGCGCGCCGCATCGCCCGCGGCGAGCGCCGCGATCACGGCGCGGTGCTCGTTGACCGCGCATTCGGATGAATGCGGGCGGCTATAGAGCGCAAGAATCAACCCGCAGCGCGACGACACCTCGCTGACGTAACGCGCCAGCACCGGGCTGCGGGTCATCTCGGCGAGCAGGATGTGAAACTCGGTCGCAAGGCGGATCGAGAGTGGCGCGTCGTTGCCGCGCGCACGCTCTTCCTGTTCGACATGCGCTTCGAGCCGCTTGAGCTCGTCCGCGGTGAGGCGTCCCGCCAGCCGCGCCATCACGAGACGCTCCAGCCCCATGCGCACGTCGAACGTGTCGCGCGCCTCCTCCCAGGCCGGCGTCGCGACCGCCGCACCGCGGTTGCGGCGCAGTTCCACCAGACCTTCCGCGGCAAGCTGCCCGAGCGCGGCGCGCACGATGGTGCGGCTCGCGCCGAAGCGTTCGCCGATCGCGTCCTCGGGCAGCTTGGCGCCGGGCGCCAGCGCCTGCTCGATGATCGCGTGGCGCAGCGCGCGGTAGATCAGCCCGGTCCGGTCGGGCTTTGGCTTTCTCGCCATAGAAAGAACGGCCCCGTGAATCGCCGCTTAGTTGCTCATGATCCGGGAGGCCGCGTCAACGACGGCAGATCGGCCTTGCGCGGCCCATGGCTTGATGAGACCGTTGCGCCCTCGCGTGGGGCATCTGGCATGCTGCGTCTGATCATGCGGCGTCTCGTCGTCGGCCTGCTGGTCGCGCTCACCGTGATGACGCTCGCCTTTATGCTGACGCGGCTCTCCGGCGACCTCGCGATCTCGATCGCCGGCCCGTCCGCGACGCAGGCCGACGTCGAGATCGTGCGCAAGGCCTACGGGCTCGACCGCCCGCTCACGATCCAGTTCTTCGACTGGGTCGGCCGCGCGCTGGTCGGCGATTTCGGCCAGAGCTATTTCTTCAAGGACAGCGTCGCGAACCTGATCGCCAAGCGCATGCCGATCACCCTCACGCTCGGGCTGGTGGGCCTGAGCCTCGCGCTGATCATCTCGATCCCGCTCGGCATTCTTGCGGCGGTGCGCGAGAACACCTGGATCGACCGCGCCGTCACCGTGCTGACGATGATCGGCCAGGCGATCCCGAGCTTCTGGCTCGCGCTGATCCTGATGATCGTGCTTGGCCTGCACCTCGGCGTCCTGCCGATCTCCGGCACCGGCACCTGGCAGCACTTCGTGATGCCCGGCATCGTCCTTGCTTTCACCGCCATACCGGCACTCACGCGGCTCACCCGCTCCGGGATGATCGAGGCGATGGCATCGGACTACATCCGCACCGCGCGTGCGAAAGGCCTGTCGCGCATGCGCATCATCTTCCGCCATGCGCTGCGCAACGCCGCGATCCCGGTGGTGTCGATCGCGGCGGTGCAGCTCGGCTTCATGCTCGGCGGCTCGATCGTGATCGAAACCGTGTTTGCGCTGCACGGCGTGGGCTATCTCGGCTGGGAGAGCATCGCCAAGAACGACTTCCCGGTGGTGCAGGCGGTCGTGCTGGTGCTCGCCGCAATCTACATCGGGCTGACGCTGCTCTCCGATATCCTCAACGCGCTGCTCGATCCGAGGCTGCGGACCGGATGAGCACGCCGGTCGCCGTTGCGCCGGCGCCGGCCCTGCGCGTCGGCCGGGTCGGCTTCGTGATCGGGCTCACGATCGTCGGCATCATTGCGCTCGCGGCGCTCGTCGGCAATGCGCTGATCCCGCAGGACCCGTTCGTGCAGGACCTCGGCAGGCGGCTGGTCCCGCCGTTCTGGATGGAGGGCAGCCGGCCCGAGCACATTCTGGGCACCGATCAGCTCGGCCGCGACTACCTCGCGCGGCTGGTTTACGGCGCGCGCATCTCGCTGCTGATCGGCATCATGACGGTGATCACCTCGGGCCTGATCGGCATCACGCTCGGCGTGCTCGGCGGCTTCTTCGGCGGACGCGTCGACGACCTGGTGCTGTTCGCGATCACGACGCGGCTCTCGATTCCCGTGGTGCTGGTCGCGCTCGCGGTGGTCGGGCTGATGGGCTCGGGCCTTGGGCTGGTGATGGCGACGCTCGGGCTGCTGTTGTGGGACCGATTCGCCGTGGTGGCGCGCGCCACCACCATGCAGGTGCGCAACCTCGACTACGTCAACGCCGCCTGGTGCGCGGGCGCCTCGACGCCGCATATCCTGATCAAGGAGATCCTGCCGAACATCTCGAGCCACCTCGCCGTGGTGGCGACGCTCGAAATGGCGCTCGCCATCCTGCTCGAGGCCGCGCTGTCGTTCCTCGGCCTCGGTGTGCCGCCGCCATTGCCCTCGTGGGGACTGATGATCGCCGAGGGCAAGGACTACATGTTCTTCTCCGCCTGGGTGATCATGATCCCGGGCGTCGCGCTCGCCGTGCTGGTGCTCGGCATCAACCTGGTCGGCGACGGGCTGCGCAACCTGCTCGGCACGGAACGATTGCGGTGAGCGCGCTGCTCGAGATCGAGGACCTCCATGTCGGCTTCGGCGGGCGGACCGCCGCGGTGCGCGGCGCCTCGCTGCGCGTCGAGAAAGGCGAGACACATTGCCTGGTCGGCGAATCCGGTTGCGGCAAGTCGGTCACCGCATTGGCCGTCATGAGCCTGCTCGCGCGCAGCGGGCAGCGTAGCGCGAAACGCATGGACTTCGCCGGCACCGATTTGCTGTCGCTCTCGGACCGCGACATGGCGCGCATCCGCGGCAACCGCATGTCGATGATCTTCCAGGAGCCGATGACGAGCCTCAATCCGGCCTTCACGGTCGGCTCGCAGATGGCCGAGGTGCTCACCCGCCACAAGGGCGCGTCGCGCGCCGATGCGCTGGCGCGCGCGGTCGCACTGATGGACCGCGTCGGCATCACGGCGCCGGAGATGCGGCTCGGCCAGTTTCCGCACCAGCTCTCCGGCGGGTTGCGCCAGCGCGTCATGATCGCGATGGCGCTGATGTGCGATCCCGAACTGCTCGTCGCCGACGAGCCGACCACCGCGCTCGACGTCACCGTGCAGGCGCAGATCCTGCGGCTGCTCGCCACGCTCAAGCGCGAGCTCGGCCTCTCGATCCTGCTGATTACGCATGATCTCGGCATCGTGGCGCGCGTCGCCGACCGCGTCTCGGTGATGTATGCCGGCGAGGTGGTGGAGCGCGCGCCGACTGCGCAGCTGTTCCGCGCGCCGCAGCATCCTTACACACGGGGACTTCTATCGTGTGTCCCGGTGCCGGGCCGCGTGCAGCGCGACAAACCGCTCGGCTCGATCCCCGGCGTGGTGCCGACGATCCCGCCGGGCTTTGCCGGCTGCGCGTTCCGCTCGCGTTGCGGGTTTGCGGATGCGACCTGCGAGCACGCGATACCGCGCCGCGCCGCCGGCGCGAGCCACGATTATCTCTGCCGGCTGGCGCCGACGTTCGCCGAGCCGCTGCCCGCATGAGCGCCGCGATCGAGGTCACCAACCTCAGGCGCGAGTTCCGCGTGCGCTCCGGATTGCTCGCGCCGGAAAAACACGTGATCGCCGTCGACGACGTCACTTTCAGCATTCCGGCCGGCAGCGTGCTCGGTATCGTCGGCGAGTCCGGGTGCGGGAAATCGACCCTGGCGCGGCTGATCCTCGGGCTGCTGGCGCCGACCGCCGGCACCGCCCTGGTCGACGGCAAGCGCCTGTTCGAGCTGGACCGCAAGGCGCGCGCGCGGCTGATCCAGCCGGTGTTCCAGGATCCGTTCGCCTCGCTCAATCCGCGTCGGCGCATCCGGGACATCGTCGCGCTGCCGCTCGCCGCGCAGGGCACGTTCACCACGGCCGAGATCGACCGGCGCGTCGCGCGCATCCTCGAGCGCGTCGGGCTCTCCGCCGAGATGGGCGAGCGCATGCCGGCGCAACTCTCGGGCGGACAGCGCCAGCGCGCCGCGATCGCGCGCGCGCTCGTGCTCGAGCCGCGCATCGTGATCTGCGACGAACCGACCAGCGCGCTCGACGTATCGGTGCAGGCGCAGATCCTCAATCTGCTCTCCGACCTGCGGCGCGATCTCGGGCTGACCTACCTGTTCATCAGCCACAATCTCGCGGTGGTCGAACACGTCGCGAGCGAGGTCGCCGTGATGTATCTCGGCCGCATCGTCGAGCGCAGCGAAACCGACGCGCTGTTCCGCGCGCCGCGCCATCCCTATACGCGCGCGCTGCTCGAGAGCGTGCTGACGCCCGAACCCGGCCGCGGCGTGCCGGACGTCGGGCTCGGCGACATTATGCCGGATCCCGCCAATATCCCGCCGGGCTGCCGGTTTCATCCGCGCTGCCGCATCGCGGTCGAGCGCTGCGGCAGTGTGGCACCGCAGCCAATGGTGGGCCTGGGTGGAGGAATGGTAGAGTGCCATCTGGCATGAGGCGTGCTTCGTCGTGACATCGTGATGGAGGGCAAGATGCGCGTGCAGTTCAAACTCGGTACGGTGATCGTGACGGCAGTCCTGTTGGCGACCCCCGCGACGGCGCAAAAATCCCAGGACAACCTGCGCATCTCGATGCGCGATGCGCTGCCGAACGTCGACCCCTACTACAACAACCTGCGCACCGGGGTTGTGATGCACCATCAGGGTTGGGACACGCTGGTCTATCGCAATCCAGACACCTTCAACATCGAACCGCTGCTGGCGACCGAATGGAAGCGGCCGGACGCCACCACGATCGAATTCACGCTGCGGCCGGGCGTGAAATTCCACGACGGCTCGGCGCTGACCGCCGATGATGTCGTGTACACGCTCACCGTCGCGGCCGATCCGGCGAGCAAGGTCTCGACCCCGGCGAACTACAATTGGATCGACAAGGCCGAGAAGACCGGCGAGCTTTCGGTGCGCGTCAAGCTCAAGCGGCCGACGCCCGCGGCGCTCGACTATTTCGCGCTGGTGATTCCGATCTATCCGAAGGCCTATCGCGAGAAAGTAGGGCCGGAGGGCTACGCCAAGGCCCCGGTCGGCGCGGGCCCCTACAAGATGGTGAAGGTCGAGCCCGGCGTATCGATCGACTTCGAGCGCTTCGAGGATTACTGGGCCGGCAGCCCGAAGAAGCCGACGATCAAGAAGCTCTCGGTGCGCTTCGTGCCGGACGCCACCACCGAAATGACCGAGCTGCTCGCGCAGCGCGCCGACTGGATCTGGAACCTGAACCCGGATCAGTTCGACAACATCAACAAGCTTCCCAACCTCGCGGCCGTGCGCAAGGAATCGATGCGCGTCGGCTATCTGTCGCTCGATGCCGCCGGCCGCACCGGCGCCGACAATCCGGTCACCAAGCTGAAGGTGCGCCAGGCGATCTGGCATGCGATCGACCGCAAGGCGATCGCCGACAAGCTGGTCACCGGCGGCAGCCGCGTGCCGCCCGGACCCTGCTTCCCGCCGCAGTTCGGCTGCGACGCGGAAGCCGGCGTGCCCTACGAATACGACCCGGCGAAGGCCAAGCAGCTGCTCGCCGAGGCCGGCTATCCGAACGGCTTCGATCTCGAGCTTACGAGCTACGTGCTGCCGCAATGGGGCGCCGCGGTGCAGAACTATCTCCAGGCGGTCGGCATCCGCGCCAAGCTCAACCAGCTGCAGGTGGCGGCGCTGATCCAGCGTGCCAAGGCGGGCGAGCTGCGCGCCTATCTCGGCAGCTGGGGCAGCTATTCGATCAACGACGTGTCGGCGATCATGCCGAACTTCTTCGATGGCGGCGCCGACGACTACGCGCGCGATCCAGACGTGATCAAGTGGCTGGTCGAAGGCGGATCGTCGAACGACCCGGAGGCGCGCAAGAAGGCCTATTCGGCGGCGATCCACCGCATCACCGAGCAGGCTTACTGGGCGCCGCTGCACACCTACGTGACCACCTACGGCTACACCAAGACGCTCGATTTCACGCCGTATGCCGACGAGCTGCCGCGGTTCTTCCTGGCGAAATGGAAGTAGCGGGCAGCGCGCTCGAATTCATCCCTCCTCGTCTTCGGGGAGGGTGGCCGGCCGCCAGCCGGCCGGGTGGGGTCTTCGATCGAGGCGGCGCTATAACCGAGAAACCCCACCCGGTCGCCTTCGGCGACCACCCTCCCCCTTCGGGGGAGGGATAAGCGGAGTGCGCCGCTTCTTTCTGAGCTACGCCGGCACTTTCGCCACGACCGGCTCGCTCGCCCGTAGACAGCGCACGCCATGCAGCGGGGCGAGCGTCGCGAGCGCGATCTCGCCCTGCTGGCATGCGGGAAGCGCGATCGCGCAGCGCGGCGCGAAGGTGCAGCCTACGGGAAGGCGATCGAGCCGCGGCGGCGTGCCCGGGATGGCTTCGAGCCGCTTGCCGCGCTGCCCGCCGTGAATGGTCGAGGACAACAGCCCACGCGTATAAGGATGCTTCGGCGCGCGCACCACGTCGCGCAGCACGCCGGTCTCCACGATGCGCCCGCCGTACATCACGGCGATGCGGTCGGAGATCTCCACCGCCACGCCGATGTCGTGCGTGACGAAGATCACCGCCATGCCCATCTCGCGCTGCAGCTCTCGCAACAACAGCAAAATCTAAATCTGCACGGTCGCGTCGAGCGCGGTAGTCGGCTCGTCGGCGAGCAGCACCTTCGGCTTGCAGGAGAGCGCGAGCGCGATCATGGCGCGCTGGCGCATGCCGCCCGACATCTCATGCGGATAGTTCTCCAGCCGCCGCTTGGCCGACGGGATGCGCACGCCTTCGAGCATCTCGAGCGCGCGCTTGCGCCCGTCCGCCCAACTGACCCCAAGGTGGCGCGTCACCGTCTCGGCGATCTGGTCGCCGATGGTATAGACCGGATCGAGCGCAAGCATCGGCTCCTGGAAGATCATCGAGACGATGCCGCCGCGGTATTTCTCCAGCTCGGCGGTGTTCAGCGCCAGTACATCGCGCCCTTCGACGTGGATCGAGCCGGAAATCTCGCTGCGCCTTTCCGGCAGCAAGCGCAGCAGCGCGCGCAGGGTCACGCTCTTGCCCGAACCGGACTCGCCGAGCACGCCCAGCACCTCGCCGTGCTGCAGCGTGAGGTCGACGCCGTTAAGCGCATGCACGGTGCGCTCGCCCTTGAAGCGCACGCGCAGATCTTTCATCTCGAGGATCGGGGTCATGAAAGCATCGGCACCTTCTTGTGGTGATCGGTCGCGCGCTGGAACGCGATCCCGAGCGCCGCGACCGTCTCGTCGTTGAACGGGCGTCCGACCAGTTGCAGCCCGATCGGCATGCCGTGCTGGCCGAAGCCCGCCGGCACCACCAGCGCCGGCAACCCGAGATAATTGATCGGGCGCATGAAGCGCGTGATGCCCTGGATGATCGCCTCGGCATTGCTGGCGCCCGCGACGTCGGTTTCGGCGATCGTCGGCGCCACCGCACGCGAGACCGGCGCGAGCATGACGTCGCACTTGCCGACCGCGGCGAGGTGCGCCTCGAGCGCGGCCGCGCGCCAGCGTAGCGCCTCGAGATACTCGACCGCACTGTAGGCAAGCCCGTTCTGCAGCCGGTTGCGCACTTGCGAGCCGTAGTCGTCGGGGCGCGTGCGCAGCCAGGGCGCGTGGTAGGTCGCAGCCTCGACCGCGAGCACGAGCATGGCGGCCGCCGAGACCATCACCTGATCCGGCAGATCGACCTGCACCACCTTGACGCCGAGCGTCTTGAAGGTGGCGATCGCGTCGTCGAACGCCTTGGCGACGTCGGGTTCGAGATCGTCGACATAGAAGCTCTTCGGAATGCCGACGGTCATGCCCTTCGCGGCCCGGTTCATCGCCTTGGCGTCCCACTTCGGCGCCAGCGCCGTGGTGGGATCGAGCGGGTCCGGACCGCCGATGACGCTCAGGATGAGGGCGCAGTCTTCCGCCGTCTGCGCCAGCGGACCGACGGTGTCGAGCGTGAACGACAGCGGCATCGCGTTGGCGCGGCTGACGCGGCCGTTGGTCGGCTTGAACCCGGAGGTGCCGCAGAAATGTGCCGGCATGCGGATCGAGCCGCCGGTGTCGGAGCCGAGCGCCGCCGGCACCAGCCGCGCGCCGACCGCGGAGCCCGAGCCGGACGACGAGCCGCCGGTGATGCGCGAGCGGTCCCACGGATTGCGCACGTTGTCGGTGTGCACATTGTGGCCGGTCGGGCCGTAGGCGAACTCGACCATGTTGAGCGCGCCGAGCCGGAACGTGCCGGCCGCTTCCAGTCGCTCGACCGCGGTCGCGGTCGCGGTCGCGACGAAGCCCTTGCGGATCTTCGAGCCGCATTCGGCAAGCTTGCCCTTCGAATAGTACATGTCCTTGTGCGCGACCGGAACGCCGTGCAGCGGGCCCTTCGCCTTCTTGTTGGCCAACGCGCGGTCGGCGGCCCTGGCGGCCTTCAGCGCGTCCTCGGCCTCGACGCGCGCGAACGCGTTGAGCGCCGGCTGCCACCGGTCGATGCGCGCGAGCAGCGCCTTGGTGACTTCGACCGACGAGACCTTGCGCCGCTTGATCGCGGCGGCGAGCTCCTTCAGGTTCATCTCCGCGACGTCGCTCATCGAGCCGCATCCTTCATCTGGACGACGATGAAGCTCGCGGGCTCGGTCTCGAGCGGCAGCGCGATGTTCTCGGCGGTGTAACGCGTCACCGTCGGCGTGACCGCGCCCGCGATGCGCGCCGCGGCGCCTTCGCCGAGCGGCACGCGCGCCGCGGCGGCGAGCGCGGCGATGCGCTCCGGCGAAACTGGATCAGGCATTCTGCAACTCCCGGGCAAACGAGTGTCCCGCCTTCGTATGTCCCGAGGCAGGGTCCACCATGTGGCACGCCGCAGTATGGCGGTCGTTGCCGGTGGCCGACAATAACGGACTTCGCTCGCTGCACACGCTTTCGGCAAACGCGCAGCGTGTGTGGAAACGGCAGCCCGACGGCGGGTTGATCGGGTTCGGCGGGTCGCCGGTGATCGGCGCTTCCCTGGTGCGGTTGTCGGGATCGAGCGACGGCATCGCGGCAAGCAACGCGCGCGTGTAGGGGTGCCGCGCGTCCTGCCACAGCGCCTCCACCGGTCCGGTCTCCACCACCTCGCCGAGGTACATCACCAGCACGCGGTCGGAGATGAAGCGCACCACATTGAGGTCGTGCGAGATGAACACGTAGGTCAGGCCGAAATCCTGTTTCAGGTCGACCAGCAGATTGAGCACCTGCGCCTCGACCGACTTGTCGAGCGCCGAGACGGCCTCGTCGAGCAGCACGAGGCGCGGCGACAGCGCCAGAGCGCGCGCGATATTGACGCGCTGGCGCTGGCCGCCGGAGAGCTCGTGCGGATAACGGTCGGCGAAGGTCGCCGGATCGAGACCGACCTTGCGCAACAGGTCGTGCACGCGCTCGTGCGCCTCCCCGGCCGACACGCCGTGGATGATCGGGCCGAACGCGATCGACGCCTCGATGGTGAGACGCGGATTGAGCGAGGCGTAGCTGTCCTGGAACACCATCTGCACATCGCGGCGCAGGTCGCGCAGCGAGAGCGACGTGCCGAGCTTCTCGCCATCGAGGATGATCGAGCCCGAATCCGGCTGGATCAGTCCGATCACCAGCCGCGCGGTGGTCGACTTGCCGCAGCCGAACTCGCCGACGATGCCGAGCACCTCGCCCTTGTCGACCGTGAAGCTCACGTCGTCGACGGCGCGCACCACCCCCGCCTTGCCGAGGAAGCCACCGCGCACCGGGAAGTGCTTGCTCATGCCGCGCACTTCCAGCAGCGGCTGCTGCGGGCCGCCGACGTCCTGCGCCTGGGTGAGGACTTCAGCCTCGGACATCCATCGCGCTCCGCATTCCATCGCTCAAGAGATTGAAGCAGATCGACACCGTGAAGATCATCGCGCCGGGCAGCGCCGCAACCCAGGGGTTGACGTAGATCGCGGTGCGCAGCGTGTTGAGCATCAGACCCCATTCGGGTTCCGGCGGCCTGGTGCCGAGGCCGAGGAACGAGAGGCCGGCGGCGAGGATCATGCACACGCTGATCAGGCTGGTCGCATAGACGAAGATCGGCCCCAGCACGTTGCCGAGCACGTGCACGCGCATGATCGTAAGCGGTCCGGCGCCGGAGGCGCGCGCGGCGTCGACGAAATCGAGATTGCGCACGCTGGTGGTGACGCTCTCGGCGACGCGCACCACCGGCGGAATGAACACGATGGTGAGCGACACGATCGAGTTGACGATGCCGGCGCCGAGCGCGCCCGAGATCGCGATCGCGAGCAGAACCGAGGGGAAGGCGTAGAACACGTCCACGGTGCGCATGATCGCCTGATTGACGAAGCCGCCGAGATAACCGGCCATCACGCCGAACGTGGTGCCGACGAGAAACGCGAGCACGACCGGCGTGAGGCCAAGGAACAGCGAGAGCCGCCCGCCGTAGATCAGGCGCGCGACCATGTCGCGGCCGAGTTCGTCGCTGCCGAGCGGATAGCCGGGCGTGCCGATCCAGCGCAGGCGGCGGATCATGCTGCCGGTATACGGGTTGGCGAGGCCGAGATAGGGCGCGAAGATTGCCGCAAGCGCGATCAGCAGGATGATGGCCGCGCAGGCGACGCTGACTTTGTCGCGCGACAGACGGCGGAACACGGTCGCCCAGTAGCCGCGCGCCTTCTCGACGGTCGCGATGCGGACGATGTCGTCGGTGACCACGCTCATGTGTCACACCGCGCGCCTGGCCATGGCCCGAGACGCGCCGCCAAAAGCGCGTTTACGCGCGTCTGCGACGCGCTATGGCGGCGCTCCTCGCCATGAGGACGGCGCAATACGGTCCTCATCCCGAGGAGCTGCCGAAGGCAGCGTCTCGAAGGATGGCCGCATAGGAGGTCGCGCATCGTTGTCACGCCCGCTTGATGCGCGGGTCGATCGCCGCCTGGATCACGTCGACCACCAGATTGAGGAACACGAAGAACAGCGCGAGCACCAGGATCGTGCCTTGCAGTAACGGCAGGTCGCGCTGGAAGATCGCCGAGTTGAGCAGGAAACCGGTGCCCGGCCAGGAGAAGACCGTCTCGATCAGGATCGAGCCGCCGAGCAAGTAGCCGAACTGCAGGCCCATGATGGCGATCGCGGTCGGCGCGGCGTTCTTGGCAACGTGCGCGAACACACGGAGCTCGGTGAGGCCCTTGGCGCGCAATGCCGTGACGAATTCCTGGCTCAAGAGGTCGCCGACCAGCGCGCGCACGGTGCGCGCCACGATCCCCATCGGGATGACCGACATCGTGACCGCCGGCAGCACCATATACTGGATGTGCTCCCAGTCCCACGCCCAGCCTCCCGGTCCGGCGCCGACCGCGGGCAGCCAGCCGAGCTGCACCGAGAAGATGATCACCAGCACCATGCCGAGCCAGTAGTGCGGCATCGAGACGCCGGTGATCGAGAGCGTGGTGACGACCTTGTCCACCCAGCTGTCGCGGAAATAGCCGGCGAGGAAGCCGAACATCAGGCCGAATACGAAACCGATCAGCGAGGCGAAGATCGCGAGCATCACGGTGTTGCCGACGGCGCGGCCGACTTCTTCGGCGACCGCGCGTCCGGTCGCGATCGAGGTGCCGAGGTCGCCGTTGAGCGCCTTCCACGCCCAGATGCCGAACTGGACCGGCAGCGGCCGGTCGAAGCCGTAGGCCTTGCGCAGCTGGTCGGCGAGCGCCTGCGAGGCGTCGGGCGGCAGCACCGAGACAAGCGGATCGCCCGGCGCGATGTGCACCAGCAGGAAGCACACCAGCGCCACCGCGAACACGACCGGCACGACCAGCACGAGGCGCTTGGCGATGTAGATGAGCATGTCGCGTCAGAACTCTCCTCTCGTCATCCCGGCCGAGCGAAGCGAGAGCCGGGACCGATCTGGCCCCGGCGGCGGTCTAGCCGCGCCTGCCGGGGTTCATATGTCCCGGATCGCGCCCATAGCGCGTCGCAGACGCGCGTAAAAATGCGCGTTTGGGCGCGTCCGGGATGACAGCAACGCGTCGATCATCAGTTCATCGTCATCGTGGAGAAGTCCACGAACCAGCTTTTCGGCTGCACGAAGTTCTTGATCTTCGGCGTCATCGCGCGCGGGCCGACGTCATGGGCAACCCACAGGAATGCGGCCTCGTCGACCGAGCGCTCGTGCAGGGCTGCGAGCGCCTTGTCGCGCGCGGCCGGTTCGAACGCGATGCGCACCGCGGCGGCGAGCTTGTCGAACTCCGGATCGTTGATGAAGCCCCAGTTGTTCGAGGTCGGCGGCGCCATCTTCGAGTTCGAGGAAGCGGATCATCGCGAAGAACGGATCCATCGCCGCGTAAGTCACGTTGGTGGCGTGCGAGCCGCGCGCGGATTCGTCCTTGGCGCCCTTGCGCCAGTTGGTGAACAGCGTGTTCCACTCGATCACGTCGAGCTCGACGTCGAAGAAGCATTCGCCCAGGCTCTGCTGGATGAATTCGTTCATCGGCAGCGGCAGCATCTGGCCCGAGCCGGACGCAGAGGTCTGCGTTTTCACCTTGAGCTTCTTGGTCGCCGAGAAGCCGGCCTCGGTCATCAGCTTCTTGGCCTCCGCGGGATCGTACTTGATCTGGAATTTCGGGTTTCCGCGCCACGGATGGCCGGGCTCGAACGTTCCGGTCGCCGCCACCATCAAGCCGCCGAGCAGGCCGTCCTTCATGGCGTTGCGATCGACGCACAGGTTCGCGGCCTTGCGCACGCGCAGGTCATTCCACGGCGAGCCCTCGATGCGGCTGAACTGCCACGGCCACACATGGGGCTGTTCGTTCTGGTACATGACGAAGCCGCGCTGCTTGATCTGCGGCAGCGCGTCCGGCGCCGGGTTCTCGATCCACTCGACCTGGCCGGCGAGCAACGCCGCGGTGCGGGCGTTCGCCTCCGGCATCGGCAGCAGCACGAGCTTGTCGACCTTCGGCACGCGGTCCTTGTTCCAGTAACCGTCGAACTTGACGAGCTCGAGCCGCTCGCGCGGGACGAAGCGCTCCATCTTCCATGGGCCGGTGCCCGAGGCGGCGCGCGAAAATGCGTCCCACGCCTGCTTGGCGCGTTCTTTCGCATCGGCGACGCTTGCCGGCACCGCATCGTAGAGCTTCTTCCACTGCGCCGGCGAGGCCATGTAGAGGTTGGTGAGGTTGATCGGCAGCAACGCATCGGGCGCCGCGGTGGTCAGCTCGACCGTCATCTTGTCGATCGCCTTGGCGCTGCGCAGGTTCGGCATGCGCGAGGCGGTGACGCCGACCTGGCTCGCGTCGAAATGCGGCGCGTCCTGCTTCAGCACCTTCTCGACGTTCCACACCACCGCGTCGGCGTCGAACTCCGAGCCGTCGTGGAATTTCACGCCAGGGCGCAGCTTGAAGATCCATTTGGTCTGGTCCGAGGGCGAGACCGCCCATTCGGTCGCCACACCCGGAATCACGACGCTCGCCTTGTCGGCCGACGACAGGTCCCATGCGGTGAGACCGTCATACATCGTGTTGCCGGTGAAACGATTGCCCTCGAAGCCCTGGTCGGGCTGGCCGACGGTCTTTGGAATGTCCGCCGCCGTCATGCCGATGCGCACGGTCTGCGCCGACGCGGTCGCCATCAGCGCCGCCAGCAATCCGGCCGCGATCGGCGCTGCGGCCAATTTGAACACACACGCTTTTTTCATTGCCGTCTCCCGTTGGACGCGATCTCGCTTCAAGGACTGTGCCAGCGCGGCGGCGCCGGATTAGCGACGTCGCGACGCCTCCCCCGCCGATCCGGCAGGCGCATTCGGTCTAGCTTGCCCACAAATTGGGCAGCAGCAAACATCTCTCTGCAGCGATTGTGGAGAGCGGCGACCGGCGCGCGCTCAAGGCTTGGGCGAAAATTGTGCGAACTGGCCCGAATAGGTCTTCGGCAGCGGACGGGCGAAACCGCCGCGCTTGGAGGTCCTGAGGCCAATTGCCGCAAGCCCTTCGGCCATCACCACCGCGGCTGCAACGCCGTCGATCACCGGCACGCCGAACTCAACCGACAGCGCGGCCGCGAGATCCGCCATCCCGGCGCAGCCGAGCACGATCGCGTCGGCATGATCCTCCTCTAGCGCGCGCGCAATCTCGGCGCCGATCTTCCCACGCGCGTTCGAGGCCGGATCGTCGAGTTCGAGCACGGCCACATCCGCCGCGCGCACCCGCGCGCAGCGGCGGTCGAGGCCGTAACGCAGCAGGTTGTTCTCCAGCACCGGCACGGAACGCGACAGCGTGGTCACCACCGCGAAGCGGTGCGCCAGCATGGTGGCGGCGTGAAAGCCCGCCTCCCCGATGCCGATCACCGGCGCCGCGGCGAGCGCACGCGCGGCATCCAGCCCGGTGTCGTCGAAGCAGGCGATCACGTGGGCGTCGACGCCGTCCACCTCACCTTCCTTGATTCTCTCGAGCAACCCCGGCACCGCGAAGGCATCGTCGTACGCGCCCTCGATCGAGGCCGGGCCGAAAGCCGACGAAACGGCGCGAATGACGGTATCCGGGCGTGCTGCCTTGCGTGCGGCCGCCGCGATCGTGTCGGTCATCGCCGCGGTGGTGTTTGGATTGACGATGTTCAGGCGCATGGCACGCCACACTACAGGCAGACGCCGCGGGGCTGAAGGGCCGGGTTCCGGCCGGGGAACTCATCGGCCGCGAGGCCGTTCTCGCCTTGCCGCGATTTCCGCAAGCGAGGAAACATGCCGGACCAGACCGAACGCTTTGCACCATTGCTCGGCGCCGCAGCGGTTCACCTTTGGGCAGAGCTGCCGCAGGCGGTCCAGGAGAAGCTATTCGAGCACGCCGTCGTGATCGGTCACCGCGGCGAACGCGACGAGAGCCTGCGCCAGCAGCTCGCGAAATTCCTGCATGACCGCCATGCACGCACGCAGCAGGCGGATCGTGCAGGCGGGGACTGAGGACCATCACGTCGACTCATTCCCGGCTCAGTGCTGCTGCAGGCGTTGCGTCGCAAGCGTGGCTTCAAACGAACTCATGACAGGGTGAAGATGTCCGCCGACGGCAACGTGAAACTCGCGATCAGCGAGCCCGATCCGACCGAGAGCCCCTTCTATATCCCGGCGACCGGACAGCCGAACCGTCCGCGCCGCGCGCTCAAGCACGACGATACTTTCATCGTGGTCGACAGCCACGGCGACATCGGCGCCTCGGCCGGTGGCTCCGACGGCCTCTATCACGACGACACGCGCTTCCTCTCGCTGCTCGAATTACGCCTGAACGGCGCGCAGCCGCTGCTGCTCGGCTCGAACGTGCGCGACGACAACACGCTGCTCGCGGTCGACCTGACCAATCCGGATATCTACGCCGGCAGCCAGATCGTCCTGCACAAGGATATCATCCACATCGCACGCACGATCTTCCTGTGGAAGGGCACCGCCTACCAGCGCATCGCGGTGCGCAATCATGGGCTCAAGCCGGTCGAGCTCGTGCTGTCGCTGCGCTTCGACAATGATTTCGCCGACCTGTTCGAGGTGCGCGGCGAGCGGCGCGCGCGGCGCGGCGCCTCCTCGCATCGCGTGATCGACGGCAAGGGACAGGTGCTGCTGAGCTACAAGGGACTGGACGACGCGTGGCGGCGCACGACGCTGACCTTCGATCCACTGCCGGCCGAGCTGACCGCGAACTCCGCAACCTACCGCTTCATGCTCGCGCCGCACGAGATACGGCCGATCTTCCTGCTCGCGAGTTGCCGCGAGGCGGTCGGCGACCCGCCGGCGCCGTTCCGCCGCGGCCTGCTCGGCGCGCATCGCGAATTGCGCCGCGGAACGCGCGAGATCGCGACGGTCGAGACCTCCAACGGCCTGTTCAACGAAGTGCTCTGCCGCGCCGCCGCCGATCTCAACATGCTGATGACGCAGACGCCGCAGGGCCGCTACCCCTACGCCGGCATCCCCTGGTATTCGACCACGTTCGGCCGCGACGGATTGATCACCGCGATCGAGATGCTGTGGTGCGATCCCGGCATGGCGCGCGGCGTGCTGCGCCGGCTCGCGGCGTTCCAGGCCAAGACGAGCAATGCCGCCGACGACGCCGAGCCGGGCAAGATCCTGCACGAGATGCGCGCCGGCGAAATGGCGGCGCTGCGCGAGGTGCCGTTCGGCCTCTACTACGGCAGCGTCGATTCGACCCCGCTGTTCGTCCTGCTGGCCGGGCTCTACGCCGAGCGCACCGGCGACGATGCGACATTGCGAGAGCTGTGGCCGGCGATCGAGGCCGCGCTGGCGTGGATCGACGGGCCGGGCGACCCGGACCGCGACGGCTTCGTCGAGTATTACCGCAAGACGCCGCAAGGCCTCGCCAACCAGGGCTGGAAGGATTCCTACGACGCGATCTTCCACGCCGACGGGCGCCTTGCCGAAGGCCCGATCGCGCTTGCCGAAGTGCAGGGCTACGTCTTCGCCGCGAAACAGACCGCCGCGCGCTGCGCCCGGCGCCTCGGCCACGCGGCGCTCGCGCAGCAGCTCGATGCGCAGGCCGCGCAGCTTGCCGAACGCTTCGACGCCGCGTTCTGGTGTCCGCAGATCGGCCTTTACGCGCTTGCGCTCGACGGCGCCAAAGAGCCGTGCATGGTCAGCACCTCGAACGCCGGCCAGACCCTGTTCACCGGCATCGCGCGCGAAGAGCGCGCGCGCGTCATCGCGCGCGAGTTGCTTAGCCCGCGCTTCTTTTCCGGCTGGGGTATCCGCACCGTCGCGCGCGGCGAAGCACGCTACAATCCGATGTCGTATCACAACGGCTCGATCTGGCCGCACGACAATGCGCTGATCGCGCTCGGCTTTGCGCGCTACGGGCTCAATCGATCGGTCGCGCAGGTGTCGAAAGGCCTGTTCGACGCCGCGACCTACATGGACCTGCGGCGCCTGCCGGAACTGTTCTGCGGGTTCCGGCGCGAACGCCGCCGCGGGCCGACCCTCTACCCGGTGGCGTGCGCGCCGCAGGCCTGGGCGAGCG
The DNA here is from genome assembly GCA_963839985.1 of uncultured Alphaproteobacteria bacterium. Classification (GTDB taxonomy): domain Bacteria; phylum Pseudomonadota; class Alphaproteobacteria; order Rhizobiales; family Xanthobacteraceae; genus PALSA-894. The sequence continues at coordinate 21,117 of CAWIXG010000013.1, forward strand.
CAACGCCATTCTCGCTGATCCAGGCTGCGCTCGGCCTCACGTTCGAGCCGCACAGCAACGAAATCCGCCTCTCGAATCCGTCCCTGCCGGCGTTCCTCGACGAGGTGATCCTGCGCAACCTGCAGCTCGGCGCATCGCGCACCGATCTGAAGGTGCGCCGGCACGGCGACGAGGTCTCGGTGGAACCACTGCGCACCCGCGGCAAGATTCAGGTCTCGGTGGTTTATTCGCACTGAGCCGGAACCAAGCCCCGTGCGTGCGGGTTTCTCGTCATCGGACTTGGCGGAACCCCGGGGACGAAACATGCGGCACATCAAGCTCACCATCGCGGCCATTGCACTTTCGGGCTTGTTCGCCGAACCATCGTCGGGCGATCAGTTGACATTCGCGTCGCAAGAGAGCGCGCCGGTTCCGCTGGTCACTGTGCTCGGCTCGAAGCAGGCCGAGGGCATCCTCGGCAAGGAGGTGCGGAGCACCGCCAACGAGAACATGGGCCGCATCGTCGACGTGATCGTCGACCGCACCGGACAGGTGCGCGCGGCGGTGATCGACTTCGGCGGGTTCCTCGGCGTCGGCAGCCGGAAGATCGCGGTCGACTGGGGCGTGTTGAGCTTCGCGGCGACCGAGAAGCGCGACGTCGTCACCATCGAGCTGACGCGCGAGCAGGTGCGGACCGCGCCGGAATACAAGGACAAGCGCGCCGTGATCGTGCTCGGCGCGGCCGGACCATTGCCGACAATGCCCGAGTAGCTTGAAGCGAAAAGGGTCCGGCGTGAATGTGCGCTTTCCGCACCGTTTCGACTTGCCGGACAAGCGTCCGGCCTCCGGCCTGATTCCGCCGACCCAATCACCGCAGACCGTCGATCCGCATCCCTCGCGGCGCAGCCTGCGCGGGCTCGACTGGTTCGTGTTCTTCGTCGCCGATGTGCAGACCGGATTCGGTCCGTTCCTCTCGGTCTACCTGACGACGCAGAAATGGACGCAGACCGACATCGGCTTCGTACTGTCGATCGGCGGCATCGTGGCGCTGTTATGCCAGATGCCGGGCGGCGCCATCGTCGACTGGGCGCGGCGCGAGCGCCTCGTCGCCGGCGTCGCGCTGACCATGATCACGATGGCCGCGCTCGCCTACGCGTGCTTTCCGGTCTTTCCGGTAGTGTTCAGCGCGGCGGTGCTGCATGCGGCGGCAAGCTGTGTGCTCGGCCCGTGCATCGTGGCGCTCAGCCTCGGGCTGGTCGGCTACGGTGCGATCGGCGACCGGATCGGGCGCAACGCGCGCTTTGCCTCGATCGGCAACGGCACGGCCGCCGCCGCGATGGGGGCGATCGGCTATTTCTTCTCGGCGCAGGCGGTGTTCTTCGTCACCGCAGCGCTGCTGATCCCGACGCTGGTCGCGCTCAGCCGCATCCAGCCACGCGAGGTGAACCCCGAGCTCGCGCATGGCAGTCTTCCGCCGCAAGCAAAGAAGCCGCGCGGCGATTTGCGCGGCCTGCTGCGCCAGCGGCCGCTGTTCATCCTGGCGGTCTGCGCGGCGATCTTCCATCTCGCCAACGCCTCGATGCTGCCGTTGATGGCGAGCGTCGTGACGACGCGCTCGGCCGAATGGGCACCCGTGCTGATCGCCGCATGCATCGTGGTGCCGCAGGTCGTCGTCGCGCTGATTTCGCCTTGGGTCGGCCATCAGGCGCAGATCTGGGGACGGAAATGGTTTCTGCTCACCGCGTTTGCGGCGCTCGCCGTGCGCGGGCTGTTATTCTCGACTGTCACCAATCCGCAATTGCTTGTCGCCGTGCAGTTGCTCGACGGCATCACCGCCGCGACACTCGGCGTCATGGTGCCGCTGATGATCGCCGACATCGCGCGCGGCAGCGGCCACTTCAATCTCGCGCAAGGCATCATCGGCACCGCGGTCGGGATCGGCGCCTCGATCAGCCCGACGCTGTCGGGGTACCTGAGCGATACGTTCGGCAGTCCGGTCGCGTTCCTCGGGCTGGCGGCGATCGCAGCTGTCGGTCTTGCGGCCGTGTGGTCGCTGATGCCGGAGACGAAGCCGGCGGATATCACGCCGCCGGCTGTCGAGGTGAGCTAGCCTAATGCGCCGACAGCGGCGCGCGCGCCGCATCCGCGTCCGACACCACGCGCAGGCGCGGCGCCGCCACGCCCATCAGCTCGCGATAGACCGCGAGATAATCGAGCGCCATCCGCTTCGCCGTGAAGTGCTGCTCGAAATGCCGGCGTATCCCCGCGCGCGACAGATGCGACAGGCGATCCACCGCGCCGATCGCGCCGGCCTCGTCCTCGACGATGAAGCCGGTGACGCCGTCGGTGATCACTTCCGGCACCGAGCCGCGATTGAACGCGATCACCGGCGTGCCGCATGCCATCGCCTCGATCATCACCAGGCCGAACGGCTCCGGCCAGTCGATCGGCACCAGCAGCGCGATCGCGCCCGAGAGGAATGCCGACTTCTCGTGATCGTTGATCTCGCCGACGTAGTCTACATAGGGGCTGCTCATCATCGGCTTGATCTGCTCGTCGTAATAGTCGCGGTCGGCACGATCGATCTTGGCGGCGATCTTCAACGTCACGCCGCAATGCTCGGCGATGCGGATCGCGGTATCGACGCGCTTCTCCGGGGCAATGCGCCCGAGGAAGGCAAAGTAGGATGGCTTGACCGACTGCGGCATCAGCAGCCGCTCTGGAAGGCCATGATGGATCGTCTTGATCCAGTGCGCCTGCGGCAGCGGACGGCGCTGCGAATTCGAAATCGAAATGACCGGCGCGTCGCAGAACGTGTCGAACACCGGCTGATGTTCCGGCAGATCGAGCCGGCCGTGCAGCGTGGTGGCATAGGGTGTGCGCTGGCGCGAGAACAGCGAAAACGGATAATAGTCGAGATGAAAATGGAGAAAGTCGAACTCGTCGGCGCGGCGGCGGACCTGCTCGAGCATCGCCATGTGCAGCGCGTTCGGATCGCGGATCGACCCGTCGAGGCGCAGCGCGCGCGGCCAGAACGCTTCAAGCTTGGCCGAGGTGCATGAGTCGCCGCTTGCGAACAGCGTCACCTCGTGACCGAGCGCCACCAGTTCTTCGGTGATCCAGTGAACGACCCGTTCGGTGCCGCCGTAGAGCTTCGGCGGAATCGCCTCGGTGAGAGGCGCAACCTGAGCAATGTGCATATGGGCTCCTGATCGATGAGCCCCCCATTCCACGCGCGTTTCCGGCAACGGCAAGATGCAGTCATTCCTGTCGATTAGACAAGGAAACTATTTTCGATTCCGCCTGGAACTATAGCGTCGCAACACGCCTTTTTACCAATTCATGCGCCGCCGCCGGAAGGCGCACACGGACAAATCAAGTTCGGAAGGCGCGGCTCCCATGGACGACCTCAGTCGATATTCGGGCCGGCCATTCGCATTCATTTTCCGCTACATCCTGCGCCGCGCGATCTCGCATGGCATTATTGTGACAGCCGTCCTGGCCGCCGTCGCATGTTCCATCACGACGCAATACGGCGTGAAATATCTGGTTGATACGTTGTCGGGCGCGGACCGCGGCAACAGCGTGTGGTTCGCCTTCTCACTTCTGGTCTCCCTGATTGCGGCCGACAACCTGTTGTGGCGCATCGCTGGCTTCACGATGAGCTCGGCGTTCGTGCGCGTCACCGGCGACCTGCGCCGCGATCTGTTTCGCCATCTGACCGGGCATTCCCCCAGCTATTTCGCAAACCGCCTGCCCGGCATGCTGACCGCGCGGATCACCGCCACCTCGAACGCCGTGTTCACGGTCGAGAGCATGTTCGTCTGGAACGTGATACCGGCCTGCGCGTCGATGCTCGGCGCAATCGCGCTCATCACCATCGTCAGCGTGCCGATGGCGCTCACGCTGGCGGCGATCGGCAGCGTCGTGGTGATCGCAATGTTTCATTTCGCCGCCGCCGGAAAGCCGCTGCATCACGCCTTCGCCGACAAGGCCGCCGCGGTCGACGGCGAGATGGTCGACGTGATCGGCAATCTGCCGCTGGTGCGCGCGTTCTGCGCGACGCGCCGCGAGCACCATCGCTTCGAAGGCACCGTCGATCGCGAGCTCTCCGCGCGCCAGCGCAGCCTGCTCTATCTCGAGCGGCTCCGTCTCGCGCACGCGGTGGTGACCGTCGTGCTCACCGTCGGACTGCTCGCCTGGGCGATCCTGCTGTGGCAGCAGGGACGCATCTCGACCGGCGACGTCGTGCTCGCCTGCACGCTCGGGCTCTCGGTGCTGCATGCGACGCGCGACCTCGCGGTCGCACTAGTCGACGTCACGCAACATCTCGCACGCCTCAGCGAGGCGCTTTCCACCCTGCTGGTGCCGCACGATCTGCGCGACCATCCGCATGCCGCGCCGCTGCTCGGTTTCGGCGCGAGCGTCCAGCTGCAGAACGTCACGTTCGGCTATCCGGGGAGCAACAAGCTGTTCGACAATTTCAGCCTGCGGATCGAGCCGGGCGAGCGCATCGGGCTGGTCGGACAATCCGGCGGCGGCAAGTCGAGCCTGTTCGCGCTGCTGCAGCGGCTCTACGACGTGCAGCGCGGGGCCATCTTCATCGACGGGCAGGAGATCACGGGCGTGACGCAGGAAAGCCTGCGCGCCGCGATCGCGGTGGTGCCGCAGGACGTCTCGCTGTTCCATCGCTCGGTGATGGAGAACATCCGCTACGGCCGGCCGGACGCGCTCGACGCCGAAGTTTACGCGGCAGCGGAAGCGGCGCGTTGCCTCGAATTCATCGAGGCGATGCCAAAGGGCATGGGATCGATCGTCGGCGACCGCGGCCTGAAGCTGTCCGGCGGGCAGCGCCAGCGCATCGCGATCGCGCGCGCACTGCTGAAGGATGCGCCGCTGCTGCTGCTCGACGAGGCGACCTCGGCGCTCGACAGCGAGTCCGAGGAGTTGGTGCGCCAGGCGCTCAATGACCTGATGCACGGCCGCACTGTCATCGCGATTGCGCACCGGCTCTCGACGGTGAGCAATTTCGGCCGCATCGTCGTGCTGCAGGGCGGGCGCATCGCGCAGGACGGCGCTCCGGCGGAGTTGTTGCGCCGCGGCGGCATCTATCGCGACCTGGTGCGGCGCCAGGCACATCAGGTCGCCGCCTAGCAAGCCGCGCTTTTCTGCAGGCAGAATTCCCGTCCCGGCCGGTCGGCGCGGAACGACTCGATGAAGCCGCCCTTGCGCTGGGTGACGTGCACCGTCCTGCCGTCCGGCCCGCCGAACGCCAGATTTGTCGGCTCCTTGCCCTGCAGCGCGATCTCGCGCAGTGCAGTGCCGTCCGGCGCCAGCACCGCGATGGTGCCTTTCAGGATGCGGGCGACGTAGATGCGGCCATCGATATCGGTGCGCAGTCCGTCGAGACTGAAATCGGGGAAGCGCGTTACCAGCCGCGGCGCGGTCAGCTGCGCGCCGTTCAGCGTGTAGGCCCAGATCTCGCGCGTTTCGGATTCGCCGACGTATAATGTCTTTTCGTCGGGGCTGAGATCGATGCCGTTGGTGGTGCCCATCTTGCGCGCGGACGACATCACCGCGCCGCTGCCCGTGCCGCCCTCGCCCGGCACGATGCGCCACACCTGTCCGTCGCGCCGTTTCCAGTGCGGATCGCTCGCATAGAGCGTGCCGTCGCGCGCGACCGCCATGTCGTTGGGTTGATTGAAGCGCTCGGAGTGAAAGTAGACGCGCGGCTCGGTCGCGCCGCGCTCGAACACGAAGATATTGTGCCCCTTGTAGTCCGCGACGAACATGCGGCTGCCCGAAAAGCGGATCGAGACGCCGATGCTGCCGGCGGGCAGCTCGGCGAACAGCTCCGACTGCGTGGCGCCCGGCGCGATCCTGCCGATCGTCCCCTGGCGGCGGAAATTCACCGCGTAGAGCGCGCCGGCCGCGTCGAACGCCGGCCCCTCGATGCCAAAGGTGTACTCGTCGGGCGTGAGCCGCCGGCTCTCGAACAGCGGCTGCGCGGCGGCCACGGTCGCGAGCGCGACGCTAAGGGTCGCGAAGATTGGCCAGCGGGACATAATAGCCATCGCGGTCGACGCAGGCTCCGTTGAGGTCGCGATCCGCTGGACGATAAATGCGGCCGAAGCCGGGCCTTTCCTTGCGATTTGCCGCCGTCACGGTCACGGCGGCCTGATCCGCAAGGGAACCGCACGTCTTGCCCGCGCGATTGGTCACGGCTGCCGGTCCGGCGATGTGCTTGCGGGTGCCCGGCACCATCCCGGCGACGAACGCATCGAGCGCGCCAAGCGTGCGGCGATACTCGTCGGTCGCAAGCAGTTGCGCGCCGTTTGCCGGCATGATGCGGCCGGCGCCCTTGCCCCAGACGCGCTCATGCATCCGGCCCGCGTCCGGCGCCGCCGGATAGATCCATGCATCCTGCGCGAGCAGGAAGCGCAATAATGCTTCGTCTTTCTGCACGGGCGTCATGGCGGGCTTGATGCCGAAATCCGCGTGGCAGCCCATGCAGCGACGCTCGACCAGGTCAGTGCGCACCTCCCTCAGGTGCTGCCGGCTTGCGGCGTTGCCCGTCACCATGCGGACCAGTTCGGCGATCTGCTCCGCGCTGCGCAACCCGCAGGGCAGCGGGCTTGCGGCGCGCTCCGCCGGCTCGGCATCGATACGGATGACGGTCTGGTTCTTGTCCTCGGCGAGCCAGATCGCGCCGTCGCTGGCGACACTCAGACCGACCGGCGCGCCTTGCGGACGCACGCCGGTTACCGCGTGCCAGTCGCCGATCAACTCGGTCGCCTGCGCGGCCGCGACCTGATTTGCGCCGCTGCGGAACGTGCGCGGCGTCGCGCTGCAACGGACATTGTAGTGCACAGGCGGCGGCCGGACCTGCGGCAGGCCGCTGGCATCGACGTCGTAGTAGATCACCCGGCTGCCGGTCGGCCGGTAGCCGTGCAGGCCAACGATCAGCTTGCCGGAGAGCTCGGGAAACTTCGTCCCCGCGTAGTAGAGCATGCCGAGCGGCGCGCCGTGCGGCGGCAACAGCGAATGGGGCGGACGGTAGCGCGCCGCGTCGCCGCAGAGATTGCGGTAGACGCCGGTCTTGAGGAACGCCGCATACTCGGCGCTGACGGTGGCGAGATCGTAGCAATACGGCCAGCCGTAATGCTTGCCCGGCTCGAGTGCGTTGATCTCCTCGTTCGGCCGCTCTTCGTCGGGCAGGTCGCGCGCGTTCTCGGCCTGCAGCAGCGCGAATCCTGCATCGGGAAAGCGCGGGTGCGCGGCGAGCGCCATCGAATTGCGCAAGCCGCGCGCGAACACCTCGTGCGGCGGATTCTTATCGGCCGGACGCAGGGCCGGAAAAATCCCGCCGGGCGGCGTGAACATCCACACCGCGGCGAGGGGCGAGGCGCCCTCGCCCGCCGCGCACGGCTTCTTCTCGCTGCTGCCGGTCGCGCATCTGTCGCTCGGCGCGCCGACATTCACGAACAGCCGCCCGGTGCGGTCGAACACGAAATGCTTGAGCGGATGCGCGTTGCGCGCCAGCACCGTGCCGTCGGAGAGCTTCGGCTTCAGGCCTGGCAGCCCCTGCAGGATCGTTTCGACGGTCGCCGGCGGTTGCGCCACGAGCGGGTCGAAGCGGATTATCCGGTCCGTCGTGCCCACATAGATGCGGCGGTCTGGACCGATGCCGAGCCCGTGCGGCAGGTCGAGCCTCGCGAGCAGCACGGTCACGCGCTTGCCCTGCGGCGCGTCCGGATCGAGCAGCAGCACGCGACCGCGCTGCGCATCCCAGCCGCCCATGTCGGCGATGACGAAGAAACGCGTGTCCGGCACCTGCACGATGGTGCGCGGGAAGATCAGCCCGTCCGCCTTGCTGGCGACAAGCCCGGCGCAATAGCCGGGGCGCAGTGCGATCGGCAGCTTGGGAAAGCCGCCGCAGGTCTCGTCGCTGAGCGTGTAGCCGCTGAGTTTTGTCGGTTGTGCGGAGGCCGCCGGCACAAACGCCAGCAGCATGACCGCAAACAGGAATCGGTCCCTTGCCCGCATCGCGCCGACAATAGCAGAACACGCCGGCAGTGCATCAGTTGCGCCCGCGGCCGTTGTTGCGGAGAATGCCGGCAACAAACGAGGGAGCGTCATGGGCGTCAACAAGGAGCACAAGGAATTCCACACGCTCGACATGGGCGCCGGCTGGGAAACGCCGCCGGGCTATCCGGCCGGCATCGCGCAGAAGATTTTATCCGGCGCGCTGGATGAGACGGGAAAACGCGGCACGCGCACGCGGCTATTGCGCTTCGCGCCCGGCACCTTCACCACCGCGCCGTTCGTGCACGACTACTGGGAAGAAGTGTTCCAGCTCTCGGGCGACCTGATCGTCGGCAACGACGCGCAGGGCGAAGGCGGCGAACCGTTCCCGCCGAACACCTATGCGTGCCGCCCGCCCGGCGCCTACCACGGGCCGTTCAAGTCCGAGAACGGCTGCATGCTGCTGGAGATTCATTATTACGATCCGGCGTGAGCACCCGCTCCGCTCGTCCCCGCGAAAGCGGGGACCCAGGGCCAAGAACTGGATGCCCGCTTTCGCGGGCATGAGCGGAGTTTGTGGTCACGTCAGCTCAGCAACTCCTTCAACTTGTAGCGGATGATCTTGCCCGAGCCAGTGCGCGGGATCTCCTTGATCATGTGCACCGCGCCCGGCACCTTGTAGGCTGACAACTTCGCGCGGCAATGCGCGAGCAGCGCGTCGCTCTCGACCGTCTGCCCGGCGCGCGCCACCACGAACAGCGCCGGAATTTCGCCGAGATGCGCGTGCGGGACGCCGACCACGGCGCAATCGAGCACCGCTGAGAACGTATTCACCACCTCCTCGATCTCGGCCGGCGCGATGTTCTGTCCGCCGCGGATGATCAGCTCCTTCAGCCGCCCCGTGATGGTGAGGAAGTTGTTCGCGTCGGCCTTTGCGAGATCGCCGGTGTGATACCAGCCGTTGCGCAGCGCCTTCGCGGTCTCTTCCGGCTTGTTGAGGTAGCCGGGCATCACGTTCGGCCCGCGCACGATCAACTCGCCTTCCTGACCGGTGTCGACGTCGCGGCCGCTCACCGGATCGACAATGCGCACGGCAAGCCCCGGCACCGGAAAGCCGCACGAGCCGAACACGCGCGCGCCGCTTGGCCAGTTCATCGTCACCATCGTGGAGGTTTCGGTGATGCCGTAGCCGTCGAGCAGCGGCACGCCGAGGCTCTGCTCGAACTCGCGGTTGAGCGTCGCCGGCATGATGGCGCCGGCCGAGATGCACACCCGCAGCCCGGGCAGCGCCACGCCGTCCGCGCCCTGCAGCAGGTAGTGGAACATGGTCGGCACGCCGGGGAACACAGTGAACTCGCCGGTGCGCAGCAGCCACATTGCCTCCGAGGTCGAGAAGCGCTCCATGATGTACTCGCTCGCGCCGGTCGCGAGCACGCCGAGCACCGAGAGATTCAGCGCGTAGGAATGAAACAGCGGCAGCGGCGACAGCATGGTGTCGCGCTCGCTTAAAGACGCGATCGGCGCCCAGCAGGCCGCCACGATCCACAACATGCCGTGCACCGTGAGCAGCACGCCCTTGGCGCGGCCGGTGGTGCCCGAGGTGTAGAGGATGAAGGCCGGCTCGTGCATCAGCGGTGGGTCGCGCGGCGCGGATTTTGCCGCCGTGGAGAGCAGGCTCTCGTAGGAAAACGCGTCGTTGCGCGCACCACCGCGGCTGGTGGCGATCACCAAACCGAGATTTGGCGCATTGGCTTTTAGCTTCGCCACCAGATCGCCGCGCTCGCCCGTGGTCACGATGGCGCGGCAGTTTGCGTCTTCGAGGCGATAGGCGATCTCCGGCTCGCTCGCATCGTAGCTGATGGGCACGCTGATCGCGCCGGCGCGCGCGATCGCGAAACAGGTCTCGATCCATTGGGTCGAATTTGGCAGCAGGATCGCGACCGTATCGCCGGCCGCGATGCCGTGATCCGCGAAATGCGCCGCCAGCCTGGTGGTGCGTTCGTCGAGCTGCGCGTAGGTGACCGACGACTGCGCGTCGCGATACGCGACCTTGGCGCCGCGCTCGCGCGCGTGGCGCTGCAGCAATTCCGGGATCGGCGCAATAAGGTCGGCGTGCAACATTGGTTTTCTCTTTGTGCGTGATCCTGTCCGAAAACCGGTCCCCACTTTTCGGGATCACGCACTAGACCATCGAATAGCCGCCGCTGATGCTGAGCACCTGGCCGGTGATCCATCCGCTGCCCGGCGCGGCGAGCAACGCGACCATCGGGGCGACGTCGCGCGCCTGTCCGAGCCGGCGCACCGGATAGAGCTTCACCAGCTTCTCGCGATTCGCGTCGAGCCAGTCCTTGTCGTGATCGGTTTCGACCAGCCCGAGCGAGATCGCATTGGCGGTGGTGCCGGAGCGGCCGAACTCGCGGGCGAGCGACTTCATCAGCGCAACCACGCCGGCGCGCGCCGCCGCCACGATCGCGAGCCCGGATTCGCCCACGCGCGAGGAATCGCCGATGAGGCTGATGATGCGGCCGTTCTTGGCATTCTCCAGATGCGGCGCGGCGGCGTGACAGCAATGGATCGCGCCATAGAGACACGCGTCGATCTGGCTGTGCCAGTCTTCAGGGTTGGTCTCGACAAAGCGCTGGCGCCTGGCGAGGCCGGCATTGTTGACCAGGATGTTCAGCCCGCCGAAATCGTTCACCACATCGCCGACCATCGTGCCGACGGCGGCGAAATCGCCGACGTCAGCGCAGTAGGCCTTCGCCTTGCCGCCCGCCGCCGCGATCTCGGCTACAAGCGCATCGGCATCCTTGGCCGAGGAGCGATAGTTGACGGCGACGCTCGCGCCTTCACGCGCCAACGTGAGCGCGATCTCGCGCCCGACCCCGCGCCCCGCGCCGGTGACCAGCGCGACCTTGCCGTTCAATCCCAGATCCATCGCTTACTCTTTCCTATTTCATGGAGCATGATCTTTTCCGAAAACCGCTGCACACTTTTCGGGATCATGCTCTGGCTGCGCGTGCCGCCTCGATCAGGCGGAATAGGCGCTCGGGGGTGATGGGCAATTCGTCGATCATGATGCCGAGCGGGCTCAGCGCATCCGCGACCGCATTCGCGACCGCGGCCGGCGCGCCGATGGTGCCGCCTTCGCCCATGCCGCGGAAGCCGCCGAGCGTGTTGGGCGACAGCGCCTCGATATGCGTCACGTCCATCGGCGGGATCTCGCACGCCGATGGCACGAGGTAATCGACCAGGCTCGCGGTGTGGAGCTGGCCCTGTGCGTCGTAGACGATCTCCTCGTAGAGCGCGGCGCCGATGCCCTGCGCGACGCCGCCATGCACCTGGCCGTCGACGATCAGCGGGTTGACCACGCGGCCACAATCTTCAGCGACGACGAAGCGTTCCAGCCGCACTTGATAGGTCTCGGGATCTATCTCCAGCGCCGTGATGTGCGTCGCCGAGGTCGTGGTGCCGAACACCGGATCGTAGGTCTTGGTCGCCGCCAGTTCCTCGCGCGCCTCCTGCGGCAGGCGCGCCATCTCGCTGTACACCGCGCGCGCCACCTCGCGGAACGAGACCGAGCGGTCGGTGCCCGAGACCGTGATGCGCCCGTCGGCGGTCACCAGATCGCCCGCGGCCGCTTCGAGCAGGTGCGAGGCGACGTTCACCACCTTCTCGCGCAAGGTCTCCGACGCGAGCCGCGCTGCGCCGCCGGCCAGCACCATGCTGCGGCTCGCGTAGGTGCCGGTGCCGCCCGGCACCGCGGCGCTGTCGCCCTGAATGACACGCACGTCCTCCATGCGCGCGCCGAGATGCTCGGCGATCACCTGCGCCAGGGTCGTCTCCAGCCCCTGCCCGTGTGACGCAATGCCGAACGCCGCCGTGACCGCGCCGGTCGAGTCGATGCGGATGGTCGCGGTCTCGGTGCCGGTATTGATCGGCATGCCAGGCGCGACCGAGATGCGCGAGCCGATGCCGGTCAGCTCGGCGTAGCACGCGATGCCGATGCCGAACCATTTGCCACTCGCGCGAGCTTCGGCCTGCCGCTGGCGCAGCGCCGTATAGCCGATCGTGTCGCATGCGGCATTCAACCCTTCGACGAAACCGGACTTGTCCCACACGATGCCGGAACCGATCTTGTGCGGAAACTCGTGCGGCTGCACGAGGTTGCGCAGGCGGATCTCCTTCGGATCGAGCCCAAGGCGCGCCGCCGCCATGTCGATCAACCGCTCCATCACAAACGTGGAAACCGGACGTCCGACGCCGCGATAAGGCCCGGTCGGCGGCTTGCAGGTCGCGACCGCCTCGACGCGTCCGCGATAATGCTCGACCCGATACGGCCCGGGCAGGAAGCTCACCACCTGCACCGGTTCGAGCGCGGCGGTCCACGGATAGATCGAGTAGGCGCCGACATCGCCGACCACGTCGGCGCGCAACGCCAGCAGTTTCCCGTCGCGGTCGAGCGCCAGCTCGGCGTCGACGATCTCGTCGAACGCCTGGCTGCTGGCGGCGAAGTCTTCCAAGCGGTCACTGGTCCATTTTACCGGACGCGCGAGTTGTCGGGCTGCCGCGCAGACAAAAATCTCCTCCGGATAGAGCGAGCCCTTGCCGCCGAAGCCGCCGCCGACGTCCGGCGCGACGACGCGCAGCCGGTGCCCGGGCAGGTCGAGCGCGTCGGCGAGCGCGTCGCGGATGATGCCGGGGATTTGAGTAGCCGAGTGAAGCGTCAGCGCGTCGCGGCCTGCCTCATACTCGGCGACGCAAGCGCGCGGCTCGATCGCCAGCGCGGTATGGCGGCGCATGCGGAAGCGCCCGCCGACCGCGAGCGCGGCACCGGCGAACGCAGCATCGACGTCGCCGCGTTTGAACTCGCGCGCGACGAGGACATTCGTGCCGGCGTCCTCGTGCAGCAGCGACGCGCCGGCGCGGCGCGCCTCCATGGCGTCGGCCGGCACTTCAAGTGGCGCGAATTCGACCCCGATCAGTTCGGCCGCATCCTCGGCGAGATAGCGGCTCTCCGCCACGACGCCGACGATCGCCTCGCCGACGTGGCGCACCTTGTGGCGCGCGAGCGGCCCGATCGGCGTCGCGTAGTAGCCCTTCATGCGCGAGGTCGCGAGCAGCGGCGTCACGGCAAGATCGTCCGCGGTCAGCACCGCGATCACGCCCGGCGCGGCGCGCGCGGCCGTGCCGTCGATCGACACGATGCGCGCATGCGCGTGCTCACTGCGGCGGAACGCAACGTGCAGCACGCGCGCGACCTGGCGGTCATCGGTGTAACTGCCGAGGCCGGTGAGCAGGCGCGGATCCTCGGTGCGCTTGATGCGCGCGCCGATGATCTTCGGCCGCGCGATGTCGGCCGCGTCAGTCATAGAAGTCGGCACCCTTGCGCAAGGTGTCCCATTGCGCGGCGTCGTGGCCGCAAAGCACGGTCGCGCCGCGCGCCTCGATGCGGCGGATCTCCTCCCAGGATTTCGCCAGCGCCTGCGGGTCCTGCGTGTTGCGCGGTGCCACATTACGGTCGAGCGTCACGCGCAGGCTCACGGTGTCGGCGGCGAGCAGGAACGTCCCACTCTTCTCCAGCGCCACCAGCGCGCCGATGCCGCCCGGCGTGTGGCCGGGAAGCTCGATCAGCACGATCCGGCCGTCGCCGAACAGGTCGCGCTCGCCGCTGACCGGATCGAACGCGCCGAAATCCCATTCGGACGCGAGGTAGCCCATCGGGACGGCGTTCGGCTTGCGTGCCGCCGCGATCTCCTTTTCGTGCACGATGACGCTCGCGCGCTTGAAGGACGCGTTGCAGCCGCAATGATCCGGATGCAAATGCGAGCACACCACGACGTCGATGTCGTCGGGTGAAAGCCCGACGCAGGAAAGCCCGGTGAGAACATTGTCGCCCGGCGGCATGATCGGCGTCATGAATTTTTCCATGCCCTGCCAGTGCGCGGGATTCTCCGGCACCGACGGGTGACAGCCGGTGTCGAACAGCACGTTGCCCTGAGGATGGCGCAGCAGCATGCACGACACCGGCATCTCGATCATCTCGCCGCGGTCGGCATCGGGAACATAGACGCTCTTGCGCATGCGCACGCGCCCACCCGATAGGCAATGCATCTTCATGCGCGCTCCTTCACGACGGCGCGGATTGCCGCGACGATATGATCATAGCCGGTGCAGCGGCAGAGATTGCCCGACAGGCCTTCGCGGATCTCGTCATCGGTGGCGAGCGGATATTTCTTCAACAGGTCGGTCACCGTCATCAGCATACCGGGCGTGCAGAAACCGCATTGCAGCGCGTGATGTTCATGGAACGAGCGCTGCAGCGGATTGAGCGCGCCGATCCGGCCGAGGCTCTCGACTGTCTCGACGTGGCAGCCGTCGGCCTGCACGGCAAACATCAGGCAGGCGCGCACGCTGTCGCCATCAAGAAGAACCGTGCAGGCGCCGCACACGCCATGCTCGCAGCCGACATGCGTACCGGTCAGCCCGAGCGTTCCGCGCAGGAAGTCCGACAGCAGCAGGCGCGGCTCAACCGGGTGGCGCTGCGCCGTGCCGTTCACCGTCACCCTGATCTCGCGCGGATTCATGCGGTTGCGCGTCCCCAGGCGGCGGTGAGCGCCCGCGCGGCCAGCACGCCGACCAGATGACGGCGATAGTCCGAGGACGCATGCAGGTCGGCCGGCGGCTCCGTCGCCGCGCGCACTGCGTCGATCACGTCGCTGCCGATGCCGCCGTCGAGCCGCTGCCCGACCAGCAGCCGTTCGGCATCGGCCCCGCGCCGCGCGGTCGGCGCCACGCCGGTCATGGCGATGCGCGCCTGTGCGATCTTGCCGTCCGCCAGAGTAAGCGTCACCGCGACCGCCGCCAGCGCGAAATCGCCGCTGCGCCGCGCCACCTCCTCGAAGCCCCAGCCGGTGTTGGGCGGCAACTTCGGCAGCACCACGTCGGTCACAATCTCGTCCTCGGCGAGATCGACCGAGAGCGCGTCGCGGAAAAAATCGCGCGCCGCGACGGTGCGGACGCCGCACGCCGATACGATGCGCAGTTCCGCGTCGAGCAGCAGCGCCATCATCGGCAACTCGGCGGCGGGATCGGCATGCGACAGGCTGCCGCCGATGGTGCCGCGGTTGCGGATCGCCAGGTGCGCGACATGCGTCATCGCTTCGGTCAGCACTGGAAAGTGCGCGGCGATCACCGGCGACGTCTCGAGCTGGTGATGGCGGGTCAGCGCGCCGATGCGGATCGCGTCGGCGTCCTCGCGCACGTCGGCGAGATCCGGAATGCGGTTGATGTCGACCAGCACCGCGGGGCGCAGCAGGCGGAAGTTGAGCATCGGCACAAGACTTTGCCCGCCCGCGATGATCTTGGCATCGCCCTGCCCGAGCACCGCAACTGCGGCCTCGACGCTGTCCGCAACCACATAATCGAACGGCGGTGGTTTCATGCGGCGCCAGTATCCTCCCGGGAAGTGTCCCGAATGCTATAGCGTTTTCCGGCGAAGTGGATACCGGTTCGCCGCAGAAAACGGCTCAGACAAACGCCGGAGCCGGATCGCGAGAGCCGCCGCCGGGCGAACCGGTGAAATACAACTTTATCGGTCATTTCACGTTTCGCGCGATCCCCCTACACTGATGGCCGGGAGGGGACCCGTGGACATCAAGCGCATCCTGACATTCGTCGACGAGACGAGCAGCGAAGCCGGCCAGCGGATCGATCCGCCGCTGCGCAAGGTCGCGGTGGCGGCGATCCTCGACAATCCGTTCGCCGGGCGCTTCGCGCGCGACCTTTCGCAGCTCACCGAGGCCAGTGAAGCGATCGGGCGCCGCATCTGCGGCCTCGCGGTGTCGCTGCTCTCGCCGCACAATCCCGAGAGCTACGGCAAGGCTGCGGTGATCGGCATCAACGGCGAGCAGGAGCACGGCGTCGCGATGCTCACCACGGTGTTCGGCAACGTGATGCGCGAGGCGGCGGGCGGCGGCAAGGCGTGGATCTCCTCGCTCACCAAGCGCGCCGCGCCGGGGGCCACAATCGACATTCCGCTGGCGCACAAGGACGCGCTCTACGTGCGCTCGCACTACGACGGCATCACCATCACGCTGCCCGATGCGCCGCTGCCGAATGAGATCGCCGTCATCTGCGCCTATGCGAACCGTGGCCGGCCCAACCACCGCGTCGGCGGGCTCGCGGTGACGGACATCAAGTGCCTCGACGGCCTGACATGAGGCACCCATGAGCTGCAAGACGGGCGCGGAGCACATCAAGTCGCTGCAGGACGGCCGCACCGTCTACATCGACGGCAAGCTCGTGCCCGACGTCACCACGCATATCGCGTTTCGCAACTCGGTGAAGTCGGCCGGCATGCTGTACGACTTCCAGGCGCAGCCGGAAAACATCGAGCTGATGACGTTCCAACCGAACGGCGCGAACCGCAGGGTCAATCGCGCCTGGCAGATGCCGCGCAACTACGGCGAGATGGTGCAGCGGCGCAAGGCGATGCAGGCCTGGGCGGAACTCTCCTGCGGATTCATGGGCCGCTCGCCGGACCATCTGGCCTCCGCGGTGGTCGGGCAGGTGATGGGCCTCGAGGTGTTCGAGAAGCACGGTCCGGCGCGCGCCAAGGCGCTGCGCGGCTATTACGAGGACGCGAGCCGCAACGACTGGTTCCTCACTTACGTGATCATCAATCCGCAGGCCGAGCGCGGCAAGGACTGGGGCGAGCAGTCCGAGGATTTAGTCGCGCGCATCGTCGACGAGGACGCCGGCGGGATCACGATCCGCGGCGCCAAGATGCTCGGCACCTCGTCGATCATGGCAAACGAGGTGTTCGTCGCGAACCTGCAGCCGCTGAAAGCCGGTGAAGAGGCGTTGGCATTCTCCTGCGCGCTGCCGATGAACGCGAAGGGCCTGCGCGTGCTCTCGCGCAAATCCTACGAGGCGGCGGCCGTGTCGGTATTCGACAATCCGCTCTCCTCGCGCTTCGACGAGAACGACGCGCTGATTTATTTTGACGACGTGAAGGTGCCGTGGGAGCGCGTGTTCGTGCATCGCGATCCCGACATGTGCCGCGCCCAGTTCCACGATACGCCGGGGCACGCCTATCAGAACTACCAGGCGCAGATCCGCCTTTCGGTGAAGATCAAGTTCCTCGCCGGGCTCGCGCACAAGCTCACCGAGGCGATCGGCACCACCGCGATGCCGCCGGTGCGCGAGCAGCTCGGCGTCCTCGCCGCGCAGGTCAGCATGGTCAATGCCATGATGGCCGGCATGGAGGCGGAAGGAACGATGCGCGGCGAGTGGTACGTGCCAAACCGGCATTTCATGTATTCGGCGCAGGTGCTGACCCAGGACCTCTATCCGAAGGTGATCAACACGATCCGCGACCTCGCGGGCGGCGCGCTGATCATGCTGCCGTCCTCGGTGCGCGACTACGACGATCCGATGCTGGCGCGGATCATCAACACGACACAGCGCGCTGCGAAAATGGGCCCGGAGGACAAGGTCAAGTTCCTGAAAGCCGCGTGGGATGCGATCGGCTCGGAATTCGGCTCGCGCCATACGCAATACGAAATGTTCTACGCCGGCGCCCGTTTCGTCACCGCCGGCCACAGCTACCGCACCTTCGACTGGGCCGGTGCGACCGGCATGGTCGACGACCTGATGAGCTCGTACCGGCTCGCCGACGAACTCGGCACCAAACCATGAAGGTCGCGATCGTCAACCTCGGGCGGATCGTGTCGGGCGACTGGCGCGCGCCGTTCGCCACGGGCGACACGATCATCACCGAGGGCGAGCGCATTGTGTCGGTCGGCGGCGCGTCGGCCGCCGCGGTCGAGAGCGCCGACGTGGTGATCGATGCCGGCGGCATGACGGCGATCCCCGGGTTGATCGACAGCCACGTGCACGTCACGTTCGGCGATTACACACCGCGCCAGCGCGCCGTTGGCTATCTGGAAAGCTACCTGCATGGCGGCACCACCACGGCGATCTCGGCGAGCGAGGTGCATGTGCCGGGACGGCCGCGCGACGTCGAAGGCGTGAAGGCGCTGGCGGTCGCGGCGCAGCGCTGCTTTGCGGACTACCGGCCGGGCGGGATGAAGGTGATCGCCGGCTCGGTGCTGCTCGAGCCGGGATTGCAGGCCGCGGATTTCCAGGAGCTCGCGCAAAAAGGCGTGCGCCTGGCCAAGGCCGGCTTTGGCGCGGTGAAGACCGCTTACGACTATGTGCCGATGGTGGCCGACGCAAAAGCCGCCGGGCTGATCACGACGTGTCACACCGGCGGCTCGTCGATCCCGGGGTCGGGCGCGATCACCGGCGATCATCTGCTGAAGATGCATCCACACGTCTCGTTCCACATCAATGGCGGACCGACCGCGATGCCGGACGCCGACTTCGAGCGCGTGATCAAGGAGTCGGAGATCGCGCTGCAGGTCTGCACCGCCGGCAACCTGCGCACCACGCTGCTGTGCGCGCGGCTGGCGGATCAGCTCGGCGCATTCGATCGCTTCATCATCGCGACCGATACGCCGACCGGGAGCGGCATCATGCCGCTCGGCATGCTCTACACCATCGCACATCTCGCAAGCCTCACCGAGATGGCGCCAGAGCGCTTCATCTGCGCCGCGTCGGGCAGCAATGCGCGCGTCTACGGCCTCGACAGCGGCCTGCTTGCACCGGGCAAGGCCGCGGATATCGTCTTGATCGATGCGCCGGACGGCGGCACGCAGGAGAATGCGCTGGCGGCGATCAAGCACGGCGATATCGCCGCAATCGGCGCGGTGGTGACCGCCGGCATCCCGCGGTTTGTCGGGCGCAGCCGCAACACGCCCGCCACGACGCGGAAAGCGCGCGTCGCGGTCTCGCGCGTCACGCAGGACTTCGCGTCGGCGGCGCACTGACAATGATCTACCAGCAGCTGATCAACGGCCTGATGCTCGGCGCCTCCTACGCGCTGGTGGCGATCGGCTACACGCTGATCTTCGGCGTGCTCAACCTGCTCTACTTCGCGCACGGCGAGATCTTCATGGTCGGCGCCTTCGTCGGGCTGTTCCTGGTGGTCTACGCCGGCGCCAACATTTACGGCGCGCTCGCCGGCGCGATGGTCGCCTGCGCGGTGATCGGCGTGCTGTCGGTGTTCGTCGCGATCCGCCCGGTGCCGAAGGACCGCCCGCTCGCCCCGCTGATCAGCACGATCGGGCTCACCATCGTGTTGCAGAACCTCGCGGTCTATTTCATTGGCGGCCAGCAGCTCGCATTTCCCGAGACGATCCAGCAGACGCTCTACCACGTCGGGCCGGTCACCGTGTCCTCCACGCAGATCTTCATCCTCGGCGTCGCCGTCGGCTTGATGATCCTGCTCTGGCTGTTCATCGAGCATACCAAGATGGGACGCGGCATTCGCGCCGTCGCCGAGAACCACGAGACCGCCGCACTGCTCGGCGTCGACGTCAATCGCATCGTGCTGATCACCTTCATCATCGGCTCCGGCATCGCGGGCGTCGCAGGCGTGCTCGACGGGCTGAAGAACTCCAGCATCTCGCCGTTCATGGGCTTAAGCGCCGCCGTGAAGGGCCTGATCGTGATGCTGCTCGGCGGCCTCGGCAACGTGCCGGGCGCGATGGTGGCGGGGTTGATGCTCGGCATGATCGAGATCCTGTCGGCCGCCTATATCGGCACGACCGAGCGCGACCTGTTCTCGTTCCTGATCCTGATCCTGATCCTGCTGTTCCGGCCGACCGGCCTGTTCGGCACGCGCACCGCCGAGCAAAGGTAGATCATGTTCGACGGGCTGATCGACGGATACACGCAGTCGATTCTGATCTTCACCGGCATCAGCGTGATCGCGGCATATAGTTTTTTCGCGCCGTTCAAGACCGGTCAGGTCTCGCTCGGCCAGGCCGGATTCATGGCGGTCGGCGGCTACGCCTCGGCGGTGCTGACGCAGAAATTCGGCCTGCCCTTCGCGGCGGCGCTTCCGGTAGCGGGCCTGATCGCCGGCGCGGTGGGCGTCGTCGTCGGGTTCCCGGCGCTGCGAATCAAGGGCATCTATCTGCTGCTGCTGACGCTCGGCTTCGGCGAGATCATCTCGGTGATCGCGCTCTCGTGGGACTATGTCGGCGGCGCGCAGGGCTACCGCAACATCCCGTTCAACCCGCGCACGCTCGACTACGTGATCGGCGTCGTGATCGTGCTGGTGATCTTCTTCGGCCGGCTGGAGCGCTCTAGTCTCGGCCGCGCGATGGACTCGATCCATCAGGACGAGACCGCGGCCGAAGTGATGGGCATCGATGTGGTGCGCATAAAGCTCTTGGCATTCGGGCTCGGCGCGGCGATCGCCGGGATCGCGGGCGCGCTCTACGCACATCAGGCGACTTACGTCGACTCGACCACGTTCAGCATCATGCTGGCGGTGGAGATCCTGACCTTCGTGGTGATCGGCGGCGGCAGCACCTTCTGGGGACCGCTGGTCGGCGCCGCAGTCCTCTCCTACCTGCCGGAATTCCTGCGCGCGCTGCGGGAATGGCTGGAGCTGCTTCCCGTGGCGGCGACCAATTTCTTTCCGATGAACCGCGTCTACGAGTTTCTGCACGGCTTCCTCGACTTCGAGAACGCCAAGCGGCTGATCGTCTACGGCATCATCCTGATCCTGATGATGATCGTGCGCCCCGATGGCCTGCTGACGCGCGACACGATCCCGCGCCTGCGGTTCGCCCGCTGGAAGGCGCGCCATGCCTGAGGCCTGCCTCGCAATCGAAGGCCTGACCAAGCGCTTCGGCGGCTTCTACGCGCTGAACGATTTGCGCATGGAGGTCGCGCGCGGCCACATCCACGCGCTGATCGGCCCGAACGGCGCCGGCAAGACCACGTTCTTCAATCTGGTCACCGGCGTGCTCGCGGCCGACAGCGGACGCATCACCTTCGAGGGCGAGACCGTCTCCGACACGCGGCCCTCGCGCCGCACCTTGCGCGGCATCGCGCGCACGTTCCAGAACATCCGCCTGTTCCCGCATCTCACCGTGCTGCAGACCGTGATGATCGGCGAGCATTGCCGCTCGTATCCGTCGGTGTGGAAGGCGCTGTCGAGCGCGGTGCTGCAGCGCCCGTTCGGCGAAGCGCGCGAGGAAGGCCGCATGCGCGACAATGCGCTCGACCTGCTCGCCTTCTTCGGGCTCGCCGACCAGAGCGACGCCAAAGCGACCGATCTTCCCTACGGCGATCAGCGCAAGCTGGAGATGGCGCGCGCGCTCGCGACGCAGCCGCGCCTGCTGCTGCTCGACGAGCCCGCCGCCGGGATGAACCCGCACGAGACGCGTGAGCTCGACGCGCTGATCACGCGCGTGCGCGACCGCGGCGTCACCATCGTGCTGGTCGAACATGACATGCGGCTGGTGATGGACATTTCCGACCGCATCACGGTGCTCAATTTCGGCACGAGAATCGCCGACGGTCCGCCGGAACAGATCCAGCGCGACCCGGCGGTGATTGAGGCCTATCTCGGCGAGGACGTGCCGCTATGAGCATGCTGTCGATCTCAGGCCTGCGCGCCGGCTACGGCAAGATCGAGGTGCTGCACGAGGTCGCGCTTTCGATCGAGCAGGGGCAGATCGTGACGCTGATCGGCGCCAACGGTGCCGGCAAGACTACGCTGCTCAAGACCATCTCGGGGCTGATCCGCCCGGCCGCGGGCAGCATCGAGTTCGAGGGCGAGAGCATCGTGCGCCGGCCGCCGCACAGAATCGTCGCGCGCGGCTTGAGCCACGTGCCGGAAGGGCGCGCAATCCTCAAGCGCATGACCGTGCTCGACAACCTGCGCATGGGCGCTTACGTGCGCAGCGACGGCGAGGTCAACCGCGACATCGAGTCCGTGTTCGCGCGCTTTCCGGTGCTCGCCGAGCGGCGCGACCAGATGGCCGGCACGCTCAGCGGCGGCGAGCAGCAGATGCTGGCAATCGGCCGCGCGCTGGTGGCGCGCCCGCGCCTGTTGCTGCTCGACGAGCCCTCGCTCGGGCTCGCGCCGAAATTCGTCACGCGAATTTTCCTCACGCTGCGCGAGCTCCGCCGCGAGGGCAAGACCATCCTTTTGGTCGAGCAGAATGCCCGGCAGGCGCTGCAGGTTGCGGACCGCGGCTATGTGATGGAGCGCGGACGGATCGTGCTGACCGGCTCGGGCGAGGCGCTGCTCAACACGCCGGAGGTGCGCCAGACCTATCTCGGCCAAAGCGCCGCGTGATAGCATGACGTTGGGACAGCCAAGGAAACAGCGAATTCGGCACGCGGGAGTTGGCCAACTTTTGGGAGGAGAATGCCAATGCGCATCTGGGGACCAGTCACGCTCGCAATTGCAATGCTCGCAGCGCCGGCCGCGGCGAACGCGCAAGCGAAGCTTGAAGGCCGCACGGTCAAGATCGGCTGTCTCGCGCCGCTGACCGGCAAGGGCGCCGAGTGGGGCCAGGCCGCCAAGCCCTCAATGGAGATTGCGGCGGAAGAGATCAACGCCAAGGGCGGCATCGGCGGATTGCCGATCGAGCTGATCTGCTACGACACGCAGACGCTCGAGGCCGAAGCGTTGAAGGCGATGAGCCGCCTGGTCGACCGCGACCGCGTGCTGGTGATCTCCGGCCCGTGCTTCAGCGGCGAGTTCGAGACCATCGCGCCGCAGCTCGACTCGCGCTTCAAGACCGTCATCAATTCCTACTGCTCGGCCAAGCCCGGCCTCTCGGCGATGAGCAAGTGGGCGTTCCGCAACACCCTGACCAGCGACAAGCAATTGAAGCCCGTGGTCGACGCGTGGGTGAAGGAATACAAGATGAAGAAGGTCGTCATCATCTATGACGCCGAGGATGCGGTCTCGAAGGGCGAAGGCGCGGGCGTGCTGCCGGCGCTGTTCAAGGAGCACGGCATCGAGGTGCTCGACCAGCTCACCTACCGCACCAAGGACACTGACTACTCGGCGCAGGTGACCAAGGCGAAGTCGCTCGGCGCCGAGGGCATCGGGCTCGGCGCCTGCTACCAGAACGCGGCGGCGATCGCGAAGGAGATGGCAAAGCAGGGCCTCAACGTGCCGGTGGTCGGCGGCGCCTGCGCGGGCGCGCCGGGCTTCGTCGAGATCGCCGGCAAGGCGGCGGAAGGCGCCTACATGTCGACCGCCGCGTGGGTAGATGATCCTCGCGCAGAGGTGCAGGCCTACATGAAGAAGATCACCGCGAAGCTCAATGGCGCGCAACCGCCGTACAGCGGGCCGCGCTCCTACGACATCATCTATTCCTACAAGTACTGCATCGAGAAATCCGGCGTGACCAACAAGCCGGCCGATCTCGACAGCGACCGCGACAAGATCCGCGAGTGCCTCGGCACGCTGAAAGGCTTCCCCGGCGTGGCCGGCGAGATCACGATGAACGAGGTGCGCGACGGCGCCGGCTCGAGCGCGATCCTCAAGGTGGTGAACGGCAAGTATGTGAACGTGGCGAAGTAGCTTCGCCGGACCTCATGGTGAGGCGCGTTGCCATAGCGTCGCAGACGCGCGACGGCGCGGCTCCTCCAGGATGAGGCGTTGAGAATGCGGTGCCACGATGGCAACTGGCCCGCCGCGATGCCGCGCGCTATGTCTTGCGCATGCATCGTATCAAGCTTGCGGCGCTGATACTCATTACGTCACCGGCCAGCGCGCATGCTGCATCGCTCGACGGCGCCGCGATGTCGCTTCTCTGGGCACTGCCGTTCGCCGGCCTGCTGCTCACCATCGCGACCGGTCCGACGCTGTTCCGGCATGCGTGGCATGCGCATTACGGCAAGATCGCGCTTGTTTGGGCTACGCTGGTGCTCGTGCCGCTCGCGCTCGCCTATGGGGCGCGTGCGGCGGCCGAAGCCATCGCGCACGCGCTGCTCGGCGAATACCTCGGCTTCATCGTCGTGCTGTTCGCGCTCTACACCGTGGCGGGCGGCATTCGCGTCACCGGTAACCTGCGCGGCACGCCGGCGGTCAACACCGCGATCCTGGCGTTCGGCACCGCCATCGCGAGCGTGATCGGCACCACCGGCGCCGCGATAATCCTGATCCGCCCGCTGATCGCGGCGAACATCGCGCGCGCATACCGCGTGCACGTCATCGTGTTCTTCACCATCCTGGTGGCGAACATCGGCGGCGCGCTGAGCCCGCTCGGCGATCCGCCGCTGTTCGTCGGCTTTCTGCGCGGCGTCGATTTCTTCTGGCCGCTGCAGCATCTGTGGCTGCAGACCCTGATCGTCGCAAGCCTGCTGCTCGCGATGTTCTTCGCGCTCGATGGCTGGCTCGCGCGCAAGGAAACGCCACGCTCCACTGAGGCGCCGGTGTCGCTGCAGCTTCACGGCGTGATCAACCTCGCGCTGATCGCACTGATCATCGCGGCGATCCTCGTCTCAGCCGTGTGGAAACCCGGCAGCGGCATGACCATCCTGGGCACGCGGCTTGAAACGCAGAACCTCGTGCGCGACGCCGCACTGATCGCGATTGCACTCGCCTCGCTCCGGCTCACACCGAAGGAGCACCGTGCCGCCAACGGCTTCACCTGGGGACCGATCGTGGAGGTCGCCAAATTATTCGCCGCGATTTTCGCCGCGATCATTCCGGTGCAGGCGATGCTGCAGGCCGGACGCGGCGGCCCGTTCGCATTCCTGCTCGCCGCCGTGACGGCAAATGACGGCCTGCCGCACGAGGCGGCGTATTTCTGGCTTACCGGCCTGCTGTCGGCGTTCCTCGACAACGCGCCGACCTACCTGGTGTTCTTCGAGCTCGCGGGCGGCGATGCGCAAGCGCTGACGGGCCCGCTCACCGGCACCCTCGCGGCGATCTCGATGGGTGCGGTCTACATGGGCGCACTCACCTACATCGGCAACGCGCCGAACCTGATGGTGTATGCCATCGCCGAAGAGCGCGGCATCCGCATGCCGGGCTTCCTTGGCTATTTCCTCTGGGCCTCTCTCGCGCTGGTGCCGCTGTTCCTGCTGCTGACGCTGTTGCCGATTGCGCCAATCCTCAGGCGGGGATGATGATCACCGCGCCGCCCTTGCGGTGCGGGGGCTCGGGATGCCAGGTCCGCGCAATGTCCCGATGACCGCTGGGCGTATGCGCGCTCGCTAACGCAGCTTTTCGGCACGCTGCCGGCTCAGCGCCTGCGCCTCGTTCACCTGCGCGGCCGTCATGTGTTCGGAAAGCGCATCGCGCAGCCGGCCAGCCTCGGGCAGGCCGCTCAGGTTGATCCACATGTAGCCCAGCACGTAATCCTGCGGCAGGCCCATGCCCTTGAGATACATAATCCCGAGATTGACCATCGCGGCGGCATGGCCTTTCTCCGCCGCCGCCAGATAGTGCCGCGCCGCCGCCGGCAGACTGCGCCCAGCAGGCGGGCCGGCGCTGAGCAGCCACGCCAGTGCGAACTGCGCGTCGGGATCGCCGCGCGCGGCAGCTGTCTCGAGGCCGCCGTGCGCGGCATCGGTTGGCCGCGCACGGCGCGGATCGGCGAAAAATCCGGTCTGCTCGGTGATCGCATCGATCGCGTCTCCGTCCTGCCGGCCACCCAGGCGATAGAGCCGGCGCGCCTCGCTCTCGTCCTGCGGAACGCCGAAGCCGTTCTCGTACATCACGCCGAGATTGGTGATCGCCTTGGAGAAGCCTTGCGCCGCGGCCGCGCGATACCAGTCGACCGCGAGCGGATAATTCTGCGCCACGCCTTCGCCGCGCGTGTACATCAGGGCGAGATTGTTCTGCGCCCGAGCAATGCCCTTACGCGCCGCGCGGCCGTAGAGATCGGCCGCCTTCGCGAGATCCTGCGCCACGCCGGCGCCGTACTGGTAGAGGAAGCCGAGGCTCGTCTCGGCCTCGGCGAAGCCCTGCGCGGCAGCCTTTTCGTACCACTCGGCAGCGCGCGCGGAGTCTTTCTCGACGCCGAGCCCGTTGTCGTACATCACCGCGAGGTCGAACTGATGCGCGGGCGCGCCCTGCTCGGCGGCGCGGCGATACCAGCTTGCGGCCTGCACGTAATCCTGCGCGACCCCGAGGCCGCCCGCGTACAACAGCCCGAGCGCGTTCTGCGCGGCCGCATTGCCCTGCGCGGCGGCGGCGTGAAACAACCGTGCGGCGGCGGCGTAGTCTGCCGGCACGCCCTGCCCGCGCAAGTAGATCGCGCCGAGCGCCGCCTGCGCGGATGCGTCGCCCCGCGCGAGCGCATCTCGAACGTCGTCGCTCTGCGCAGCCGCCGCAGATACGCCGAACGCGACGAGCAGCGCGATCAGGCTATTTCGGCGCACTGTTCTTCTGCGTCCATTCGCGCGCCAGCCGATGCGCCTCGGCGACCTGCTCCGGTGTCATCAGCTTGGCGAACACGTCGCGCGACTTCGCGGCCTCGGCGTCACCACTCGCTGCCGCAAGGTTGACCCATTTGTGCGCCCGCACGTAGTCCTGCGCGACACCCTCGCCCTTGGCGTAGCGCAACCCGAGCTGCATCTGCGCGTAAGCGTCGCCTCTGTCGGCCGCGGTCTCATACAGTTGCACCGCCTTGGCGTCATCAGCCGCCATACCCTTGCCGCTGGCGCGGAGGTTGGCGAGCCGCCCGATCGCGGCGGGCACGCCATCGGCGGCGGCGCGCTCGAGCCAGGCGACCGCATCGGTATCGCCGCCCAGTGCCGCCGCATGGATCCAGACCGCGGCCTCGGCGCGGTCGCCGAGCGCCGTGCTGTTGCGCACCAGCAGCGAGCCGAGCCGCGCCTGCGCGGGAGCATCGCCCGCGCCCGCAGCCTTGCGGTACCACTTCGCGGCTTCCAGCTCGTCGCGCGGCACGCCGCGGCCGGTCTCGTAGAACAGCGCGAGCGCCGCCTGCGCGCGCGGCAAGCCGTGATCCGAGGCTCGGCGATACCACAGCACCGCCTGACCATCATCCTGCGGAACGCCGGTGCCGCTCGCGTAGAGGAAGCCGAGATTGCTCTGCGCGGCCGCATCGCCCGCCTCCGCGGCCTTGCGCATCCAGCCTGCAGCCGCCTCGGGATCGCGC
Source organism: uncultured Alphaproteobacteria bacterium (assembly GCA_963839985.1). GTDB lineage: Bacteria > Pseudomonadota > Alphaproteobacteria > Rhizobiales > Xanthobacteraceae > PALSA-894. The sequence goes on from CAWIXG010000013.1 coordinate 48,137, forward strand.
GCGGCGCCCTGGCCCTGCAGGTACATCGCGCCAAGGATGCGCTGCGCCAGCGGCGAGCCGCCTTCGGCGGCGGCGCGATAGAGCTCCAGCGCCTTCTTCTCGTCCTTGGTCACGCCGGCGCCCTTGCTGTAGCTCTCGGCCAGCGAAAGCTGCGCCGCAACGTGCTTGTTGTCGGCCGCGCGGGTGAGCCATTTCAGCGCCTTGTCGTTGTCCTTGGCGATGCCGGCCCCGCGCGCATGCAGGAGCCCGAGATCGAACTGCGCCTCCGCGACGTTCTGTTCAGCGGCAGCTTCGAGCCAGGTCAGCGCCGCGCTCATGTCCTGCGCCACGCCGGTGCCGCTGGCGTAAAGCCGTCCGACCATCAGCTGCGCCTGCGCGTTGCCCTTGGCGGCCGCCTTGGTGAGCGACCGCATGGCCTCGGCCGGATTGCGCTCCACCCCGATGCCCTCGAGCAGAAAGCGCCCGTAGAGATACTGCGACGCGGTCTCGCCTTGCCCGGCCGCCTTGCCGACCCATTCGGCCGCGCGCGCGGGATCGCGTGCCGTGCCGCGCCCTTCCGCGTACATGATGCCGAGGCGATGCTGCGCCTGCGCGCTGCCGCCTGCGGCGAGCGTCTGCAGGATCGCGAGCGCGGCGGCGAAATCGTTGACGCGGTAGGCCGCCTCCGCGTCCTGCATCGTTCTCGCGTCCTGCGCGAACGCAGGCGCGTAGGCGAGCAGCAGCAGGATCGGTAGAACACGCAACATCCGGAACTCCTACTGCGCGGCCTTCTCGCGCTCGATGCGGTAGCGCGCGCCGGCCGGCACATCGGTCAGCACGGTCTTCGTGCCGTCGAGCCAGCTGACCGTCACGCTGTCCGCCTTCTCGGCATTGCCGAGCCCGACATGCAGGACCGGCGCGTCGAACGACATGTACCCGCCGCCGAGCTGCAGCTCGCGCGTCTGCCTGGCACTCCCGGTCACTACCTCGATCCGGGTGCCGATGCCGAAACGGTTGCCGATATGATCGGTGAACTCGAACGCGATCGCGTTGCCGGTCTGCGAATTATTGATGAAGGCGATCGCCGGCCCGTTCACCGGCGCGGTGATGAAGTCGATATCGCCGTCATTGTCGATGTCGAGCGCCAGTGCGGCCGGCGTGATGAGGTAGTCCTCGAAGCCGAACTCGACGGTCTTGTCTTCGAACTTCCCCTTGCCGGTGTTGCGATAGAAGATCTTCGAAGGCGTGACCTCGTTGGGCACCCAGGTGCCGTTGACGATCAGCATGTCCTGGAATCCGTCGTTGTCGACGTCGACGATCTTGACGTCCCAGCTCCAGCCGCCCACTTCCAGTCCCTGCTCCACCGCCTGCTCGCCGTAGGTGCCGTCACCCTTCGGCACCAGCAGCACGTTGCGGCGCAGGATCTGCGGAATGGTCTCGGCAATCTGCGCTTCGGTCGGCTCGCGCACCGGACGGAAATGGATCTCGCAGAGCTGCTGCGCGCGCAGCTGATCGGCGGGGATCAGCTTGCAGATCGCCGGATCGCGGTTCTGAATCGCCAGATCCTTCACCAGCATCGCCTTGCATTCGGTCTGGTAGCGGCTCTCTAGCGCGGCGCAGCGGCGCGCATAGCCCGGGTCGAAGCTGTGGCCCGACTTGTACCAGGCCTTGATGTCGATGTTCTTCTGGCACAGCGTGCGCTCGGCCTCGCGCTCGATGCCGGAGCAATACTGCTCGAATGGCCGCAGCCGCAGTTTCTTCGAGACGCCCGACGATCGCCCGGCGATCTGCGCCACGTAGATCTCCGGCTTGCCGGTGTTGTGCAGGTCCTCGACCTTGACCGCCATCGTGGTCGTGGTGGTCATCGGGATGATGCCGTCCCGCCGCTTGATCTCACGGAAGCCGCCGGCGCCATCGCCGATGTAAAAGATGTCCGGCATCTCGAAGTCGTTGCCGACGATCAGGTCGAGCTTGCCGTCCCGGTTGAAATCGCTGAACAGGATCGAGAGCGTCTCGCCCGGCATGCCGGGCAGCTCGGTGAATTTGTCGCCGGTCATCTTGCCGCCGTCGTTGAAGATGACGCGGCTGCGCGCCTCCTCGCCCGGGACGCGGCGATACCAGCCGGCCGCCCAGTTGCCGATCGCGGCGTCGAGATAGCCGTCGCCGTTGACGTCGCCGAAGGAGAGCGCCGAGGAGAGCACCGCGTCGTCGCGGTTCTTCACCGACGTCATGTTGGCCACATCGAACACGCCGCCGACGTTCTTGATCAGCCAGTTGCCCTGGCGGAACGTGGCGATGAAGAGGTCGGGCCAGCCGTCATTGTCGACGTCGACCAGCGCGGCGTTGAACACCGGCATGTCCTTGACGCGCCCGATCGGCATCTCGACCGGCTTGAACTTCCCCTTGCCGTCGCCGGCGAAGAAATAAAGCCCTTTCTCGGTCGAGGCGTAGACGATGTCGATGTTGCCGTCGCGGTTGAAGTCGGCGGCCGCGATCGAGCGTCCGTCCCAGAACGGCGGCCACATGTCGGCAAAGGAAAACTCCAGCGGCCGGTCGACGCCGAGGTGCCAGGCCTCGACGCGGGTGAAGGGCTTGGCGGCCGCCGGCGAGCGCGGCGCGAACGGCTGGCGGTAGACCGAGATGACGTGATCCTTCTCGCGCTGTACGCGGAACGCTTCCGTGCCGGCGGCGTGCGCGGAGGAGACGCCAAACAGGTTGAAGCTCGTCAGTATCTCGATCGCGCGCTTCGACTGCCATTTGTGATACGCGTCAGCGCCGAACCCGGCGCCCATGCCGAGCACGACGATCATCGCGCCCATCAGGAGCGCGGCGCGCAGCGAGATCGCGCCGGCGACGATGAAGAACGAATAGATGCTGAAGATGCCGAGGGTGAACACCAGCGCCATGACGTAGCCGGGCGCGAGCCCGCCATTGAGCAGCGCGCCCGCCACCGCGACGTCGAAGCCGATCGGCACGGGCAGGAACGTCCCGACCAGCGAGGCCATGAACAGCGCCGCGAAGGAGAGCGGCACGTTGCGCAGCAGGTCGTTCGGCAGCAGCGTCGCCACGACGGTGCCGAGGAAGCCCGCGAGCAGCATCAGCGGCACCGTGGTCCAGACGATCAGCCAGAGGCTTTTCAGGAAATCGATGGCAAACCGGAACACGGCCTGCACGGGATTCTCGCTCGCGGGCGGCGCCGCCGGGTTGGGCAGGCTGCACTGGAAGCGCTCGGCGGCGGAGAGCTGCAATTCCCTGGCGGGCAGGAAGCGGCACAGGATCGGCACCGCCAGCAGGATGACGAACAGGCTGAGCGCGATCTTGGCGACCGCCATGTAGAACGGCAGCATGCTGAACAGCATGGTCAGCACAATGACGTTGAGCGTCGGCGAGGCCACCATCGCGGACAATGTCGACTCCGCACGCGCGCCGCCGCTGTACATCCCCTTGGCGATCGGGGCCGCGCAGTTGACGCAGACACCGAGCGGCGCCCCCATCGCCATGCCGAGCGCCGAGTTGGCGAAGCCGTTGCGGAACGAGATGCGGCGCAGGTAGCCGAGCAGCGTGAGGAACGCGGCGCCGAACAGCACGCCGAACGTCATGCCGCGCTCGTTGGTCTTGATCCAGTTGAGTGTCGAGATGCCGATCTTCTTCCACAGCGGATATTCGGGCAGCACCGGGATCAGCGCTTCGAAAGAGAGCGAGTCCTCGAGCTGCATCGCGCCGCTCATCATCGCCTTCTCGTTCAGCGACGGATAGCGCGACTGGGTCCAGAACTGGAACGCGAGCGCGGCGGTCAGCAGCAGCGCGAGCACGAAGCGCTTGCCGAAAGGCCGGATGACGAAGCCGTCCATCTGAGATCCCCGATGCCCGCGCCAGATGCGCGTAGCAGACGCGTTTTGTCGGCGCCGATTTCAACCGGAGATTATATCCCGGTCCCGTACCACCATTTCATCCGGGGACGGCGGCGAAAGCAAGCCGCAGCCGCACGATCCCCCTCAGTCGAGCCGCGACGTGCGCGAGACGGCCGTCCCCGGCGCCCACGCATCCGCGCCGAACGGCGTGCGCGGCGGCACCGCGAGGTGGAACTGCAGTTCGCGGTCGAAACTGAGGTTCGGGTTGTAGGCCGGGTCGCGCTCGAGCACGCCCTCCCACCGGCTGCCCATGATCAGCACGTCCTGCTCGAACTGCTCGGCGCGGGCCGGCGAGTTGTGCGCGCCGTAGGTCAGCGACTCGTGATGATAGAGCTCGGCGGCGGGCGTCCACACGATGCGCGCTCCGGTGCGGCGCAACCGGATGCAGAAATCGACGTCGTTGAAAGCGGTCGGCAGATCCTCGTCGAAGCCCTGCACCTGCCGGAACAGATCCCGGCGGACCACCATGCAGGCGGCGGTGACGCAGGAATAATCCTGCTCCAGCGCGGCGCGCGCGAAGTAGCCGGCCTGTCCGCGCCCGGCGTTGCGGAACGCATGATCGGCGACGCCGCCGACGCCGAGCAGCACGCCGGCGTGCTGGATGCGGTCGGCGGGATAATAGAGCATCGGTCCGGCGGCGCCGACGCCGTCGAGCATGACGCGGGCGACCAGCGTACCGAGCCAGTCCGCGCCGATGACCTCGACATCGTCGTTGAGGAAGCACAGCAGGCTGCCGCGCGCCTGCGCCGCGCCGATATTATTGACCGACGAATAGTTGAACGCATCGGTCCGGTAGGTCAGCGCGCGCACGCGCGGATCGTTCAGAGCATCGGCGAAGGCCGCGCGGCCGTTCGCGAGGTCGGCTTCGGTCACGAGCAGCAGCAGCTCGACATTCCGGTAGCTCGTCTTGCCGAGGATCGATCGCAGGCAGCGCTGCGTCACCGCGTTGCGCAGCGTGGTCGGCATGACGATGCTGACCAGCGGCGGCGGGTCGGGCAGCGGGTAGGCCGCCTGATAGAAGTTGAGCACGGGCTCGACCCGCGCCGCGATGCCGCGGCGGCGCAGGTGATCCTCCACCACCATCAGCCCGGCGTTGATCGCGTAGGGCTTGGTCTCCAGCGCCGAGGCGGTCGAGTGCGCGACCGCGCGCCAGTGATAGAGCACGCGCGGAATATGCCGGATGCGCTCGGGCGCCGACGCCTCAGCGCAGCGCAACACCAGGTCGTGATCCTGCGCCCCCTCGAAGCCTTCGCGGAAACGCCCGGCCTGCTCGACCAGGCTGCGGCGGTAGACGCCGAGGTGGCAGAACGCGTTCTGCCCGACCATCAGCGCGGGATTCCACGCCGGCTTGAAATAGGGGTCGAAGCGCACGCCCTCCTCGTCAATCTTGTCCTCATCGGAGAAGATCAGGTCGGTGTCCGGGTGCAGCGCGATCTCATGCGCGACCCAGAACAGCGCGTCCTCGGTGATCAGGTCGTCGGCATCGAGCAGCGCGACGTAGTCGCCGCTCGCCAGCTCCAGCGCGCTGTTCGAGTTGGCCGAGATGTGGCCGTTGACGGCACGAAAGGCGACCCGGATGCGCTTGTCGCGCGCCGCATAGTCCTCCAGTAGCTCGCGCACGCCCGGCAGCGTCGAGGCGTCGTCCGAGATGCACAGCTCCCAGTGCGGATAGATCTGGTCGCGCACCGACTCGATCGCCGCGCGCATCCATCGGGGATCGATATTGTAGCTCGGCATGATCACCGAGATGAGCGGGCGCGCGGGAAGCGTCGCGACCGCGGCGGCAAGCTTCGCCCGCATCGCGGCATCTACCGAGGAATAACTGCGCAGCCAGCGTTGATACTCGCCCGTCTCGATATCGAAGCTTTCGCGATGCGGCGCGGGCGACGGCACCCAGCGGCGCTTGCGCAGCGCGTCGACCAGGATGCGCAGCGGCGCGGTGATGCGCCACGACGTCGAGGCGAGGAGATCGCCGGCCTTGCGCTCGCTCAGCGCGAGCGAGCGCTTGAGGCGGAAGTTTTCCGCACGCAAACGGCCGATCTCACGGCGCGCGTCGGCCAGTTCGGAAGGCTTGTCATCCATGCGCTGCGCCGTGGTGGAATGCGACGCCTTATCAGAGCAGCGGACGCGGTACAAATTGCGGATACGGCCCGTCGGTCAAGCCGTAGCGCGCCAGCACCAGTTCGCGCAGGCGCGCGCGCTGCACCTTGCCCTGCAGGCTACGCGGGAGGCTCTCGACCGTGAGGCACGCGCGCGGCTGCTTGTAGCGCGCAAGGCCGGCGGTTGCGGCCGCGACCGCCTCGCCCAACCCTTCGGTCTCCGCCACCGCGACGATCACCTCGCCCCAATGCGCCGACGGAATGCCCAACACGGCGACGCCGGCCGGCAGCACGCGCTCGATCTCCTCGGGATAGATCTTGTAGCCGCCGGTCTTGATCACGTCGTGCGCGCGCCCGGCGAGGAACAGCCGCCCGCTTGTGTCGCGGTAGCCGAGGTCGCCGGTCGCGTGGAACTCGCCTTCGGGGAGTTCGTGGAAGCCGTTTGCATCCACATGGCCGATCATCATGTGCGGGCTGCGCAGGTGGATCTCGCCGTGCTCGCCGGCGGCGCAGGCCCGGCCGGCCTCGTCGCGCACCACGATCTCGACGCCGGCGGCGGGCGACCCGAGGCAGACGGCATCGGGCGCCGTCAGCTCGCGGTAATACGCCGCGGCCTCGCCGGTCTCGAGCACGGTGATCGGGTTGAACATCTCGGACTTGCCGTAAGTGACGCGGATCGCCGGGCCGAACAGTTTCGCTGCGGCGTGATACAGCGCGGGCTGCAACGTCGCGGTGCCGCAGAAGATGCACTTGATGCCGTCGATGCGTGCGTGGCGCGTGCCCTCGACCAGCCTGGTCAGCACGGTCGGCGGGGCAAACACGGCGGTCAATTCGCCGCGCGCGAACAGTTCGTCGGCATAAGCGACGTCGACGCGGTCGATGAGCTCGACGCTGGCGCCGCTTTCGAGCCAGGCGGCAGTCACCAGCGCGGCGCCATGCGCGTAGGAGGTCATCAGCAGTACGCGTTCGTGCGCGGCCGGCACGAACGGCAGGTGCGAGCGCAACAGCACATGCGCATACCAGCGGCGGTCGTGACGATGGATGATGCCTTTGGGACGCCCGGTCGTGCCCGAGGTCATGATCGCCTTGCCCCAGGCATGCGGATCGAACGGCGGCGCCGTAACGGCAACGGCGGGCCGCGCCAGGATGTCCTCCAGGATCATCACGTCGAGCCCGAGCGCGGCGACACGATGCGCTTCGCCGCGCTCGGCGATGATGCGGCGCACGCCCATGACGGCGATCGCGTAGGCGACGTCATCGGGACCGAGATTGAGATCGACGACGAATTCGGCGGCGCCGCTCGCCATCACGCCGTAGCTCGCCACGACCGCGCCGGGCCCGTTGCGCGCCAGGATCGCGACAGGCTCGCCGGGCGCAGCACCGGCTTGGATCACGGCGGCGCGCACCGCATCCGCCTGCGCGGCAAGCTGCGCGTAGCTCAGCGTGCGCCCGCGCGAGGACACCGCGACGCGGTCGCCGAAGCGGGCGAAGCCGCGCAAGGTCGTGAGCCAGGGACTTTCGGGAGTCATGTGCCGATCACTTTATCACCGTGACCCTGAGATGCGAGCCGCACGCGCGGCCCGCGCCCGATCATCCTTCGCGGCGCCGGCTTCGCGCGGGCGCCTCAAGATGACGGCGTGAGATTGTACCGGTTCGATCCCGCGAGCAGGGCTGCGGCTTCCGTCGCGATCCGCTCGACCACTTCGGCCGCGGAGGGGATGTCCGCAATCATGTCGACTGCCTCACCGGCGATCACCGCGGCGGTATCGAAGTCGCCGGACTCGCGCGCCGTGTCGTAGCGGGCGGCTTCCGCCGCCTGATTCTGCATCAGCTCGGCTTCGCGCCCGCGCCAGCGCTCGGAGAATTCGTTGCGCAGCACGCGGCCGGTATAGGGCGCGGGCCACACGTTGTTCCGCGCGAGGTCGAACAGGATGCTGCGTATGGTTGTGTCGCCGCTCGCCGCGACGATGCGCTCTTTCGCGGCCGTCGCGCCGAACGCCTCCTGCGTGGCGAAGAAGCGCGTGCCGACCAGCACGCCGTCGGCGCCGAGCATCAGCGCCGCCGCCAACCCGCGTCCATCCGCCACGCCGCCCGCCGCCGCGACCGGAATACCGCGCGCCGCATCGACCACCGCCGGGACGAGCGCGAACGTCCCGCGAGAGAACCCGTGGCCGCCGGCTTCGGCGCCTTGCGCGACCAGCACGTCGGCGCCGTTTTCCGCCGCGTCCTTCGCCTGCGCGACGGTCTGGACCTGGCAGATCATCAGCGCGCCGGCCTGCTTGATCTTTTCTGCGTGCGGCTTCACGTCGCCGAACGACAGCATGATGGCGGCGGGTTTGCGCTCCAGCGCGACGTCGAGCAGCCGCGGATTCTTCGCCATGCTCCAGGTGATGAAGCCGACGCCGACGCGAGCCGTACCCGCGGCGTCGAGCTCGCGCACAAGCCAATGCTCGTTGCCGTAGCCGCCGCCGATGATGCCGAAGCCACCGGCCCGGCTCACGGTTGCGGCGAGCTTGCCGTCGGCCACGACGTCCATCGGCGCCAGCAGGATCGGGTGCTGGACCTTGAGCAATTCGGTGAGACGCGTCGCAATCGCCATTTGACCCTCCGGCGCGACGCAGACTAATGCCTGTGTCTGACGATGTCCCAGGCAATTCAAAGACTGATCCTTGCGGCAGCTTTCGCGCTGCTTTGCGCAGGCGCGGCCGCGCAGGAGAGCAAGGATCCGGCACCGTTCCTGCGGTCGCTGTGGGCCGACGCGCAGGCGCGCGGCATCACGCGCAAGACGTTCGACACCGCGTTTGCAGGGTTCGCGGCCGATCCGCGCGTCGCCGCCGCGACCTTGCGCCAGCCGGAGTTCGGCCGCCCGGTCGGTGCTTACGTCAACGGGCATGGCGTCCCCGGCGCGCATTGCCGGCGCCGCCGGCAAGGCCGCCGCGTGGGCGCACACGCTCGCCGCGATCGAGCAGCAGTACGGCGTCGACCGCTTCGTCATCCTGGCGATCTGGGGTGTCGAGACCTCGTTCGGCGCGAACAATGGCGGCTTCGACGTGATCCGTTCGCTCGCCACGCTGGTGCTGATCGAGTACCGCGCGGACTATTTCCGCGACGAGCTGCATTGCCGCGCTGAAGGTGCTGCAGGACGGGCACATCGCGCGCAACAGGATGGTCGGCTCATGGGCCGGCGCGATGGGCCAACCGCAGTTCATGCCGTCGAACTTCAGCACGCTCGCGGTCGATTTCGACAACAACGGCCGCAAGGACATCTGGGACAGCGTGCCCGACGTGCTGGCGTCGATCGCCAACTACTTCCGGCACTGGGGCTGGACTAGCGGCGAAGGCTGGGGCCACGAGGTCGTCGTGCCGCGCACGTTCGACTACGCGCGCAGCCGCGCGACCTATCCGCAATGGGCCGCGCTCGGCGTCGCCCGCGCCGACGGCAAGCCGCTGCCGGCCATGGGCGACGCGATCATGTTCTTCCCGAGCGGCGCGTCCGGCCCGGCCTTCCTGGTCGCGAAGAACTTCGAGGTAATCAAGCGCTACAACAATTCCGACGCGTTCGCGCTTGCGGTCGCGCATCTCGCCGATCGCGCGCGTGGCGGCGGTGCGTTCCGCGGCGCTTGGCCGCAGCCGGATCCGCAGCTCTCGCGCCCCGCACGCATCGCGCTGCAGAAGCGGCTGCATGCGCTCGGCTACACGGTGAACGACTTCGAGGGACGGCTCGACTTCGATCTGCGCGATGCGATCCGGCTCGAACAGGCCAAGCACAAGATGGTGCCGGACGGGCATCCGACGCAGGCGCTGCTCGACAAAATCGGCGCGGCGAATTGAGCAAGCAGCAGGCGTCGATCACTCTCCGACCCTTCCCCAGCGGAGGCAGGAAGCGCAGCGCGTCCGCGGCGAGCCTCACCCCTCCAGCACCCGGCGCGGCACCAGCACTTCGCCCTTCATGATCGGGCGGGCGGTGCGCAACGTGCCGGCCACTACGTCCATGTCGGCGCCCTTGCCGGTAGTCTGCAGCAGCACGTCGACCTGGCCGGATGGATGCTCGATCCAAATGGTGCGCGGGTTGGCATCGTCGGACTTGGCCAGTTCGTGCGCGATGGTGCCTTCGAGCGCACACGCTGACGCGACGCACACCGCACCGGTGACGGCGTGCGCGGCGTGCAGAGCGTGTGGGGTGAGGTAGCGCGACGCAATGGTGCCGCCGTCGCGCGGCGGCGACAGCAATCCCACCTTGGGGATCACCTTGTCGGAGACATCGCCGAAGCCCATGCGCTTGCCGGCCTCGCGGCGGATAGGCTCGATGCGGGCAAACAGCTCCTTGTTCGGGTTGATCTCGGCGCGGCCCTCGTAACCGGTGAGGCCGAAATCCTTCGCGCGCATCAGGATCATCGGCATCGCGACATCGATGCAGGTCACCTCGATGCCGTCGATCACGTCGCGGGTGTTGCCGGTCGGGAGCAGCTTGCCGGAGATCGAGCCGACCACGTCCATGAAGTTGAGCACGATCGGCGCCGCGGTGCCGGGCACGCCGTCGATGCGCGCGTCGCCGGTGTATTTCATCTGGCGCCCCGGCGTCTGCACGATCGCCTCGATGCGCGCCTCGGTGTTGACGTTGTAGATCATCACGTGCGTCTCGCCGTCCTGCGCCGGAAACAGCCCAGTCTCGATCGCGAACGGTGCGACGCCCGCCAGCATGTTGCCACACGAAGGATTGGTGTCGACCAGCGGCTTGCCGATATCGACCTGCGCGAACAGATAGTCGACGTCGACGCCGGGGCGCGTCGACTTTGACACGATCGCGACCTTGCTGGTGAGCGTGTCGGCGCCGCCGAGTCCGTCGATCTGGCGCACGTCGGGCGAGCCCATTGCGGCGAGCAGCACGCGGTCGCGCGCGGCGGCCTCCCTGGGCAGGTCATCGGCCTTGAAGAACGGGCCTCTCGACGTCCCGCCGCGCATGAAGATCGTCGGGATCCCGACCAGATCGCTCATCTCATCGTCCTGTTTGTTCCCGGCAGCCGCCGCCCCGCCGGGCATCGCTACAACATTCCCATGGCGCGCGGCACCACCAAAGTGAGCCACGGCCAGTAGGTCACGATGACCAGGAACACCAGCATGGTGAGCAGCCACGGCATCACGGCCTTGGTCAGCTCGGTGATGCCGAGGCCTGATATGCCGGAGGCAACGTAGAGATTGAGGCCGACCGGTGGATGGCACAGGCCAACCTCCATGTTGACGTCGATCAGGATGCCGAAATGCACCGGATCGATGCCGAGCCGCATCGCGGTCGGGAACAGTATCGGCGCCATGATCAGGATGATCGACGACGGCTCCATGAAGTTGCCGGCGATCAGCAGCAGCAGGTTGACCACCAGCAGGAAGCCCCAAGGTCCGAGATTGAGCGCGATCAGCCAGTCGGCGAGCGCGTTCGGGATGTTCTCGTTAGCGAGCACGAACGAGAACAGCACCGCGTTGGTGATGATGTAGAGCAGCATCGCGCTCAGGTTTGCCGAGCGTAAGAGCACGCGCGGCACGTCCTTGAGCCCGATCTCGCCGTAGACGTAGACCGCGACGAAGAACGCATAGACGGCGCTCACCGCCGCCGCCTCGGTCGCGGTGAAGATACCGGAGTAGATGCCGCCGATGATGATGACGACCAGCAGCAGGCCCCAGATGCTGTCGCGGAACGCGCGCGCGCTGTCGGCCCAGCTCGCGCGCGCCATGCGCGGGTAATTGTGCTTGCGCGCGAGAAACCAGGTGACGGTGCACAGCATGATGGTGAGCAGCGTGCCGGGCAGCAGTCCGGCGACGAACAGCGCGCCGATCGAGGTGTTGGTCGAGACCGCATAGATCACCTTCGGGATCGACGGCAGCATCAGAATGCCGAGCGAGCCTGCGACGGTGATCACTCCCGCGCCGAAGCGCATCGGATAGCCGGCCTTGACCATCGCGGGCAGCAGGATCGATCCGATCGCCACCACGGTCGCGACGCTCGATCCACACACCAGCGCGAACATCGCGCAGGCGACGATGCCGGCGAGCGCCAACCCGCCGTGCCAGTGGCCGATCAGCGAGGTGGCGAAGTCGATCATGCGGCGCGCGACGCCGCCATGGGTGAGAAAATTTCCCGCCAGGATGAAGAACGGGATCGCCATGATCTCGAACTTCTCGATGCCGGTGAACAGCTTCAGCGCAACCGCGTCGATCGGGACGTCGGTCATGGTGAAGATGAAGATCAGCACGGTCAGGCCGAGCGCGATCGAGATCGGCATGCCGGTGGTCATCATCGAGATGAGCAGGACGAAGATGATGATGACGCGCGGCCCGGGCGGGATCGTGATGAGGTGGAAGTAGTTGGCGAAGCACAGCGTGATCAGCAACAGCGGCATCGCCATGATGATAAGGCCACCACGGCCTATGCCTTGGCTGCCGGGATTCGGCGCCGGATGTGTGATCGCGGCGGTGCTCATCGCACGCCCCCGCCGGCATGCGCCACGTCCGGCTTCACACCGGCCTCGACCAGAACCTCCTCGGGGATCGGCTCGACCCCCTCGACGTGGCTCTCGTCGGTATGCGGCAGCGCGCCGGTGCGATAGAACGCAACCGCGACCTGGACGAAGCGGAAGCACATCAGATAGCTGCCGACCGGAATCGCCAGATAGACGATCCACATCGGCGCTTCGAGATCGTTCGAGCTCTGGCCGGTCTCGTACATGTGCAGCACGAAGCGGAAGCCGAACGATCCGATGATGAAGGTGAACAGCGCGCCGCAGGTCAGGCCGAACAGGATGACCCAGTGCTTCGAGGGCGTCTCGAGTTGGTTGATCGCGACATCGACGCCGACATGCACGCCGGTACGCACGCCGTAGGCGGCGCCGAACTTCGCCATCCAGACGAACATGATGATGCAGAGTTCCTGCGCCCACGACACATCCCAGGCGCTGAACCACTGGAAGACGGCCAGCGAAACGGCGGCGAGCGTGTCGAAGCCCTTGGCGGCCGCCCATTTGGAGAAGTCGATCGAGAGGCCGGTGCCGTAGCGATGCACCACGGCGAAGAAGATCAGCATGGTGGCGCCCGCGATCAGCGCGGAGATCAGCCATTCTTCGAGATGATCTAGGATTTTTCCCAACATGAGGCCCCCAAACGGTGTCCCGGATACACGAATGGCCGAGAGCGGTTCGCTCCCGGCCAGACGGTTGACTCTAGTCTGTCATCGGTGCGGCTTAGCTCGAGGCGGCTTTCTGCATGATGGCGATGACCTCCTTGCCGACGCGCCCCTCCGCCCATTGCCAGGTCGGCTGCATCGCGACCTGCCAGGCCTTCTTCTGCTCAGGCGTGAGCATGTGCAGCTCGGACTTGCCGGAATCCTTGATGGCTTTCAGCGCGTCCTCGTTTTCCTTCCCGGCGATCTCGTTGGTGTAGTCGGTCGCCTCGTTCATCGCCTTCTCGAGCTGGCCGCGCAGGTCGGCCGGCAAGGCGGCCCAGTATTTCGAGTTCACGATCACGGCGTATTGCAGGTGGGCGTGATACGAGACCGTGATGTGCTTCTGCACCTCGTGGAATTTCTGCGACAGGTAGTTCGACGGCGTGTTCTCGCAGCCGTCGACGACGCCGGTCTGCAGCGCCTGGTAGACTTCCGAGAACGCGAGGATTTGCGGGATCGAGCCGAGCTTGCGGAAATACTGGTCCGCGACCTTGGAGCCGGAGATGCGCACCTTCAGGCCCTGGAAGTCGGCGGTGTTGATGATCGGCTTGTTGGCCGAGACCATGTGGAAGCCGTTGTCCCAGAAGGCGAGCCCCTTGATGCCCCTGGACTCCAGCTTGCTGAACAGGAACTTGCCGAGGTCGCCCTTGATGGTTTTCAGGTATGCGGCGTCATCCGCGAAGGCGAACGGCAGGTCCATTGCCTCGAATTCCTTGGCGCCGAGCGGGGCGAATTTCGCGGTCGAGGGCCCGAGCATCTGCACGGCGCCGAGCTGCAACGCCTCGATCTCTTCCTTGTCCTTGTAGAGCGACGAGTTCGGATAAAGCTCGATGCGCGCCTTGCCGCCGGTGTACTTCTCGGCGAGCTCCTTGAACCGGATCGAGCCCTTGCCCTTCGGCGTGTCGTTCGCCACCACGTGGCTGTACTTGATCACGACCGGGGCCTGCGCCCAGCCGGGGCGGCCATAGGCGGTGGCGATCGCGGCGGCGCCGACGGTCAATCCGAAGTCGCGGCGGGTCATTCTCATGGGGGTACTCCTGTTGGGCAGCCCGCCGCGCGCGACGACCGGGCGAATTCCTCCGAAATTACCGTCACTTGTCCCGTACTCGGCCAAAGGGACGCGCGGCAATCTGTCGCGATCCTAGGCCGGGCGCGGGGCCCGCACAACCGCCTCCGCCATGCGCGGCGCGGAGCCCAGGTAGTTGGCCGGGTCGCACAACGCACGCAGACGTTGCTCATCCAACGCAGCGGAGACCGCCGGGTTCGCAACCAGCACGTCAAATAACGAGCGTCCCTGCCCGAGCGCGTCGCGGCAGGCCGCGTAGACCACATCGTGCGCCTGCTGGCGGCCGAGACGCGGCGCGAGTCCCATCATCACGGCCTCGGCGACGATCAGCCCGCGCGTCATGTCGAGGTTGGCGCGCATGCGCGCTTCGTCGACCACCAGGCCCTCGAGCATGAACGTCGCCTGCGCGAGCGAGCCGGCGGTGAGGATGAAGCTTTCCGGGATCGCCATCCACTCCACCTGCCACGGCCCGGTGGCGCGCTCGAAGTCCTGGATCATGGCGTCGAGCATCAAGCCACAATGCTGGCGCACCGCCTTGGCGTTGGCGACGAGGATTTCCGAGGAGATCGGGTTGCGCTTCTGCGGCATCGTGCTCGAGGCGCCGCGATGGCTGGCGAACGGCTCGAACGCCTCGCCCAACTCCGTCATCATCATGAGCATGATGTCGAAGCCGATCTTGCCGAGCGTGCCGGTGACGAGGCCGAGGAAGTTGACGGTCTCGACAACGGCGTCGCGCGCGACGTGCCAGGTGATCGGCGGATCGCTCAGCTTCAGCTCGCGCGCGAACTCGCGCCGCACGTCGAGGCCTTTGTCTCCGAGCGACGCCAGCGTGCCGGCGGCGCCGCCGAGCTGCGCCACCAGCACGCGCGGCTTCAACTCGCGCAGGCGCACCATGTGGCGATCCATCGCGGCGAGCCAGATCGCGCATTTGTAGCCAAACGTAATGGGCAGCGCCTGCTGCAGATGCGTGCGGCCCGCCATCGCGGTGTCGCGATACCGCTCGGCAAGTTTTTGCAGCGCCGCCGACACGGCAACCATCTCGCGCTCGACAAGCGTCAGCGCGGCACGGATCTGCAGCACCGTGCCGGTGTCCATGATGTCCTGCGTAGTCGCGCCCCAGTGCACGTAGCGCCCGGCCTCGCCGAGCTTCGCGGAGAGTTGCCGCACCAGTCCGAGGATCGGATAGCCGACGTTCTCGGCTTCGGCTTTGAGCGCCGCACGGTCGAGCGCGACCGTGGCACCGGCCTGCGCGATGGCATCAGCGGCCGCTTGCGGGATCACGCCGGTGCGCCCCTGCGCGACCGCGAGCGCGACCTCCGTGTCGACGTAGCAATTCAGGAGATTGTCGTCGGAGAACACCGCCCGCATTCCGGGGGTGCCGAACATGTCCTTGAAGATGTCGCTGTCGAGGACGGTGGAGGGCATGAAACCTCCCTGGAGTTTGATCCGCTCATGCCCGCGAAAGCAGGCATCCAGTTGCTTGGCCAAGACCTGGGTCCTCGCTTTTGCGGGGACGAGCGGAACTATGGTGATTACTTGCTGACGAAAGCCTTGTGCTCCTTGGCGTAGCGCACCAGCGCAGCGAAGCGATAGAGGCCATGCACGAATTTTCCGTACGGCATGGTGAGGAACAGCGCGAACACGACGCCAAGATGCAGCGCGAGCAGCAGCGCCATCGCGGGCGTCGCGCGCAGCACCAGCAGCAGCAGGCCGGTCGCGCTGGTGAGAAACAGCATCGCCAGGAACGCGAAATCCATGCCGAGCCGCGGCTCGTCCACCATGACGGGATCGCGCCGCAGCTTGGCGATCATCAGCCCGAGCGGCCCGAAGATGAGCCCGATGCCGCCGACCGTGCCGAGCACCACCGGCAGGTCCCACCAGGGGTACGGCGCCTCGCGCGCCAGCAGGTAGTGATAGAGCGTCGCCACGCAGGTCGAGGCGAAGCAGAGCGCGAAGCCGTAGAACGTGAGGTGGTGATAGAACTGGCGCCGGTCGTTCGGCCGTTCGTCGTGGTTGTAGCAGCCGATGCCGCCGCCATCGAGATAGCGGAGCGTACCGGCGTCGCGCATTGCCTGCCACAGCGCGCCCGGCTCGAGCCGCACCGGATCGCCAATGTCGCGCCAGAACGCGCGAAGACCCATCGCGAGCGCGACCAGTGCATAGAGAAAGACCAGGCCGAACAGCAGCGCCATCGCGTTGTGCGGCATGAGCTTGTAGAACGCGCCGGGCCCGACATGCGTGCCGCAGATCACGCGCGCGTCGTGCCACGCCGCAAAGCCGAGAATGAATGCCGCGACGCTTAAGCTCGCCACGATGCTGACCGCCAGCCCGTTACGCGCGAACATCGGCGCGAGCGCGCGCGGCCACGCATAGGCCGCATAGGACTCGTTGCGCACCTGCGCCAGCACGCGCGGCACGTTCACGTCGAACTCGTGCGGCGGCGAGAACTGGCAATCGACGTAGCAGGCGCCGCAGGAATGGCACAGGTTCGCCAGATAGTTGAGATCGCCGTCGGGAAATGCGCGCCGCATCTCCATCGCGGGGAACACGGCGCACAGGCCCTCGCAATAGCGGCACGAGTTGCACACCGTCATCAGCCGGTCGGCCTCGGCGAGCAATGCGGTGGCGTGGTTGCCCGGCCGCGCGCCCGCTTTCTCAGTTGCGAGCATTGGCGGCTGCCTCCCTGCCGGCGATGCGGCCAAACACGCTGCCGATGGTCATGCCCATCCCGGCCGCATAGCCGCGCCCGAGCACATTGCCGGCCATCACCTCGCCGGCCGCGAACATGTTGGCCGACGGCTTGCCGTCGCTCATCAGCATGCGCGCCTGCTTGTTCACCTTGGTCGCCAGATACGTGAAGGTGATGCCGGGGCGCACCGGATAGGCATAATAGGGTGCGGTCTCGATGCGCCGCGCCCAGTGCGACTTCGGCGGCGCGATGCCTTCGGTGCGGCAATCGTCCAGGATGGTGTCGTCGAAGGTGCCGGGCCGCACCGCGGCATTGAAGCCGTTCACGGTCGCGTCCAGCGCCTCCGGATCGAGCGTCAGCTTGCTGGCGAGTTCGCGGATGCTCGCCGCTTCGATCGGCGGATAGAGCGAGGGCATGAACAGCGTCAGCGAGGACGCATCGAAGATGATGTAAGCGATCTGGTCCGGCTGCTGCGCCACCAGGCGGCCCCAGATGGCGTAGCGCTTCGGCCAGATCTCCTCGCCTTCGTCGTAGAAGCGCTGCGCGTGCTTGTTCACCACGATGCCGAACACCACGCAATCGAGCCGCGTGATGATGCCGCCGTCGTACTTCGGCGCGCGCGCATCGATCGCGACCGCGTGGCACTGGGTCGGATCGCCGGTCTCCTGCACGCCGCGATCGAGCAGCAGTTTCAGCACCGTGCCGCGATTGTGCGGCGTGCCGCGGATGAGGAAGTTGTCCGCCGCCGGTCCCCAGTATTGCTTCAGCCATTCGATGTTTGACTCGAAGCCGCCGCAGGCCGCCACGAACGTCGCGGCGCGCACGGCAAGGCGTTCGTCGCCGCGCTGCACGGTCGCCGAGAGGAACATGCCGTTGTCGATGTCGAGGTCAATCACCTCGGCCTCGTAGGCGATCTCGACACCGAGGTCTTCGGCGGTGAGATAGAGCGCGTTGAGCATCGAGCGGCCGCCGCCGAGGAAGAACGAGTTGGTGCGGCCGAGGCTCAAGGTGCCGCCGAGCGAGGGCTGGTAGCGCACGCCCTGTTCGGGGAGCCAGTCGAGCACGGTCTTGGATTCCGCGATCATGTGGCGCGCCAGCACCTCGTCGGTGTGGCCCTGCGTGACCTGCAGCAGGTCCTTGAAGAACTCGTCTTCCGGGTAGGGCCCGCTCAGCGTCTCGGTCGCGGCGTCGTGCGCGCAGCGAATATTGCGGGTGTGGCGCGTGTTGCCGCCGCGGTAAAACTTCGCCGCCATCTCGCAGAGGAGCACACTGGAACCCGCGCGGCGCGCCGCGATCGCGGCACACAGCGCGGCGTTGCCGCCGCCCGCGACCAGCACGTCGTATTTTTTCGTCAGGTCGGCCATCGGTTTCCTTCAAGCAGACCCGCGGCGATTTGGAAATGACCCGGATGAGGATTGCGCATGCCGAAATGACGGAGCTCGTCACAACATTCTCCGCTCATGCCCGCGCAAGCGGGCATCCAGGGCCAAGGACTGGGTCCCCTGAGTTCTCAAACGAAGTGCAACACCAAGCTACGGTGTTGCCATGGGCCAGCGATATGACCAGCTTTCGCTTGAAGAACGCTGCCGGGTTGCCGTTTTTCGTGCCGAAGGACGCACGATCAGGCAGATCGCTGCAGATCTGGATCGCTCGCCATCGACGATTGCTCGGGAGCTGAAGCGCAACAGTGGCAAGCAGTCGGGGTACACCCCGTCATGGGCGGCCGACCAGAGCAAGGCGCGGCGCTGGCGCGGGGCCAGGCTGGAGCGGGACAGCGGCTTGCGTGCGCAGGTGCTGGAAGCGCTCGCTGGCGGCTGGTCGCCGGAGCAGACCTGCGCGGCGCTCGAGCGCCGACACGGCCGCCGCGTCATCGGCGTCGAGAGCATCTACCGCTTCGTCCACGCCCAGATCGCCCGCCACAAGGATTACAGCTGGCGCCACTACCTGCCGCGGGGAAAGAGCAAACGGGGCCGGCGCGGCCGCCGGGGTGGCAGTCCCGCGCTGCTGATGACCGGCCGTATCCCGATCTGCGAGCGCCCCGCACAGGCCGCTGACCGCGCCACGCCCGGCCACTGGGAAGCCGACCTCATGCTGTTCTCGAAATACGGGCAGGCGGTCCTCGCCGTGCACGAGCGTTCCTCGCGACTGCTGCTCGCCACCATGCCGAAGGGAAAGGCCGCCGGTCCGATCGCCGACCTCATCGCGCAACTGCTCGGCCCGCTGCCGCAGCCGCTCCGGCGCACCATCACGTTGGACAACGGCACGGAGTTCGCCCGACACCTCGACCTGCATCGAACGCTCGCGCTGCAAACCTTCTTCTGCGACCCCTATTCGCCGTGGCAGAAAGGCGGCGTCGAAAATGCCATCGGCCGCATGCGCCGCATTCTTCCGCGCAAGACAGACCTCGCCGCCGTCTCGAAAAGCCAGCTCGACCGCATTCTCCTCGCCTACAACAACACACCCAGAAAATGCCTTGACTGGCTCACTCCAGCCCAGGCCTTCTGTGCTTATCTGTTGCACTTCGAACGAGAATCCACCTCCCCGCTTTCGCGGGGACGAGCGGCATTGAGGATGGATCATCGCGCCACCAGCGCCAGCGCGCGCACCGGGCTGCCGCTGCCGCGCTGGATCTTCAGCGGCGCAGCGATGACCACGCTGCCGACCGGCGGCAGCAGGTCCAGGTTCGCGAGGCACTGCAGCCCGTAGCGCCCCGCGCCGTGCATGTAAGTATGACACGGGTACGGCGGGCGGAAATGCGCCGCCTGCCCGGCGTCCGTGCCGATGGTCTCGGTGCCGAAGCCGAGCGCATCGCGCGCCTCGACCAGGAAGCGCACCGCGCTCGCGTCAGGTCCCGGCGTGTGCTGGCCGGCCTCGTCGAAATTCTGGTAGGCGGCCGGATCGGTGCGCTTGCTCCAGTCGGTGCGCATCAGCACCCACGCGCGCGGCGGAATCGTGCCGTGTTTGCCCTCCCACGCGCGCAGATGATCCGCGGTGAGCAGGAAGTCCGCGTCGCGCGCGGCTTCGGCGGAACAATCGATCACGCAGGCCGGCGCCACGAAGGCGGCGGGTGGCAACGTATCGGTTGCATTCGCCGGCAGGTCGCGGCCGGTGATCCAGTGCACTGGCGCGTCGAAATGCGTGCCGGTGTGCTCGCCGAACGAGAGGTTGTTCCAGTACCAGCCGGGGCCGCGGTCGTCGTAGCGCGAAATCTCCTCCATGCGGAACGGCGCGCACTGGTCGAACTCGGGCGGCAGCACGATCTGCGGGAAGCGCCGGGACAGCGTCTGCGACAGGTCGATCACCCGCACGCTGCCGCCGGCGAGCGCGCCGGCCAACTCGGCAATGACGCTCATGAGTCCCACAGCTCGCGTTCGAGCACCTTCTGGCTCTCGCGGAAGCGCGTGACGAGATCCTGCGCGACGTCACCCGGATAGACATCCTCGACGCCGTCGCGCAGCGCCGCCACGATCGCGTTCGCCAGCGCCGCCGTGCCGAGCTTGGGCGGCGGCACCAGTTGATTCCATTCATCGTCGATCGGGCCGGGGAAGACGTTCACCACGCGGATCCCGGCGTGGCGCATCTCGGCACGCAAATTCTGCGACAGCGCGAGAGCCGCGGCTTTCGACGCTGAGAACGTGCCGTGCGACGGCAGCGCGGAGAGCGCGTAGATTGACAGCAGGTTCACCCACGCGGTCGCACCCGTGCCTTCGGCGGCGCGCGCCCGCATCACCGGACCGAACGCCTGCGCGAGGCGCATCAATCCGAGATAGTTCACCTCCATCTCGGCCCGCGCCGTCTCGGTGCCGCGGTCCGCGATCGTATGGTTGCGATGCAGCTCCGCGGTGTTGATCAGGATATCGACCTTGCCGCCGATCACGCCGGCGAGATCGCGCACGGACTTCTCGTCGGTCACATCGAGCGGTATGCGCTCGAGCTGCGGCAGTGCCGGCATGTCGCTGGCCTGCTTCCACGGCTCGGCGATGCCGAGCCACACGATGTCGGCGCCAGCCTCGACGAGAGCTTTCGCCAATGCCTGCCCGACCGCGCTCTTGCCGTCGGTGATCAGCACCTTGCGGTGGTTCGGATCGCTGGTCATCTCGCGCAGCATCGGATCGTCCGCCATGTTCGCTGTGTCCCTTGGCGGCAGCGCGATCAGCACCGCCTGTCCGCTCTTGTCGAGATGCGCGCGAAGGCGCACGCGCGACGGCGCGGCGCAATCGCGATGCAGATGCGCCAATGCGACCGGCCCGGCGTCGAGCTTCACCGTGCCGAGCCGGAGCGGCACGCGCGCGCGATAGTAAAGCTCGTTCGAGTGATGCAGCACGGTTTCGGCGATCAGTTCGCCCGCGCCGCTCACCTCGCGCCACTCCAGCCGGTGCGAGAGACACGTCACGCAAACCGAGCGCGGCGGATACTGCACGGTGGCGCAGTCGAAACAGTGCTGCAGCTCGAAGCGCCCTTCGGCGGCGGCCGTGGTGAGGCGCAATGCTACACGGCTGCGCCCGGCGGGCGGCAAGGTCGGGGCGCGCAGCGCGCGGACCGGATTGCGCGGCGTCGGTTTGCGCAGCTCGCTCATGCGCGCCCCAGCACGGCGGCGCCGCTGCACAGCCCGCGATCGTAGTTGATCATGCCGAAGCCGCTGACCAGCCCGAGCCGCGCATTCTCGACCTTCGCTCCGAGAGTTTCGCCGGTGAGCTGGCGCACCGCCTCGATCATGCCGAGATAGCCGCCCGCCGCACCCGCCTGCCCGACCGACAATTGTCCACCCGAGGTGTTGAGCGGCAGCGTGCCGCCGACCGTGAATGTATTGCCGCGCACGAAGTCCGCGCACGCGCCCTTCTCGCAGAACCCCAGGTCCTCGAGCTGCAGCACGTTGATCACCGGATAGTCGTCGTAGACCTGCGCGAAATCCATGTCGCGCGGTCCAACACTCGCCTGCGCATACAGATCGTCGCGGTCGAGCGCCCAGCCGCCGCGCAGCTGGATCGGATCGTCGGGAAATGCGTTGTGCCGCTCGATCGTGCCAAGGATTCGCGCGAACGGCAGAGCAAGGCTCTTCGCACGCTCTTCGCTCATCACCAGAAAGCCTTCCGCGCCGGCGCACGGCATCACGCAGTCGAACAGCCTGAGCGGATCGGCCACCGGCCGGGCGTTCAAGTATTCGTCGAGCGTCAGCGGCTTCTTGAACAGCGCAAGGGGAAACTTGAGCGCGTTGTCGCGCTGCGCGACGCACAGCTTGCCGAAGTCGCGCGCCTCGATGCCGTACTGGCGCATGTAATACGACGTCAGCAGCGCGAAGCTCATGTTCGGCCCGCCGGCGCCGAGCGGATAGACCGCGTCGCGCGCGAAGCGGCTGAAGTTCGCAAGATTCTGCCGGAACAAATCGACGTGATTGGTATCGCCCGCGATGCACGCGACGATATCCGCGTCACCGGCCTGCACGGCGCGCGCCGCGCGGCGCAGCGCCACCACGCCACTCGCGCCGCCCATCGGAATATGGTCAAGCCAGCGCGGCGACAGGCCGAAATGCTGCGTCAGGCCGACCGCGCTGTCTGGAAACAGCGTGAAGCTCGACACGCAGAGGCCATCGATCCGGTCTTTCTTGATCCTCGCGCGCTTCACCAGCGCGGCGAGCACGCGGCCGAGAAACCAGTGCGCGTCGCGGGTCGAATAGCGCACATACGGAACCGTCACCGGCGCGGCGATCACGACGCCGTCGTAGGCCGCCCTCATGCGCTTTGCTCGCGCTGGCGCAGGGTCGCCTTGAAGGCGCGCAGGTCGATCGTGCCGGGCGCACCGACCGCCGCCGAGGCCAGCGCCTTGATGGTGCCGCGCTGCAGCTTCTGTGTCGGCGTGATCGGGATCGTGTCGACGAATGCGATGTGCGCCGGCACCTTGAAGTAGGCGAGGCGTTCGGCGCAGGCGCGCGCGATCGCTTCGGCTGTTGCACGCGGATCATGCGGTGTCTTGGCCGGCACGATCATGGCGAACACTTCCTCGCCGCGCGTCTCGTCCGGCACCGGCGCGACCGCGACACCTGCAATGCCGGCGAGATTGGCGAGCACGCCCTCGACCTCGATAACGGCGATGTTCTCGCCCGAACGGCGCACGATATTCTTCTTGCGATCGACGAAGAACAGCGAGTGATCTTCGCCTTCGCTCACGACGTCACCGGTGTGGAACCAGCCGCCGTCCCAAGCCTCTCGGGTCGCGGCCGCGTCCTTCAGGTACTCGGTGAAGAAGCCGCGCCGCGGCGCCTCACCCTTTTGGCGCACCAGCAGCTCGCCGGCGGCGCCGCGCGCGACATCGGCACCCGCGTTGTCGACAATGCGGTAGTCCATCGCCGGCGCCGCGCGCCCGATACAGCGCTGCCCGACATGGCGCGGCCCGCCGGCCGTCGAGGCGACGGCGCCGGCGCCGGTCTCGGTCATCGCCCAGGCCTCGATCAACGGGAAGCCAAATCGGCGCTCGAAATTCTCCTGGTGGCGCGGATCGACCCCGGCGCCGAAGCCGAAACGCACATTGTGCGCGGTCTCGGCATCTTCTCTCTCAAGCTGCAGCAGGATTGCCGGCATCACGCCGAGATAGTGGATCACGGTCGCGCCCGAGTCCTTGACGGTGCGCCACCAGCGCCGCGCGTGGAAGCGGTCGAGCGGCACCACCGTGCCGCCGCGCAAGATCATGCCGACGACCGTGCAGCCGAGTGCGTTCATGTGGAACATCGGCAGCGGCGTCAGCACGATCTCGTTCTCGCCCATTGCGGCCTCGCCGCCCTGCGTGACGTACCACTGCGCGATGCGCAGGAAGTAGTCGTTCGACAGCACGCAGCATTTCGGCTTGGCCGTCGTACCCGACGTGAACAGCAGCGCGCAGGCATCGTGGCGCTCGGCGCCCTGGCGCGTCACGCGCACGCGGCAGGCGGGCGGCGCGTCGCCCGGCGCGATGATGCGCGCGTTGCTGTTCGCCTTTCCGATCAGTGTGTGCGTGTCGGGCAGCGCGACCGCGAGATCGGGCTCGGCGACCGAGAGCTGATAGGCCAGATCGTCGGCGCGCAGGTCCGGATTGATCGGCATGATCGACACGCCGAGCGCATTGAGCGCCAGCCAGTGCCAGAAGAACTCCGGCCGGTTCTCGAGCAGCAGCGCGACGCAGGCGCCGTGGCCGTAGCCGGCCGCGGCGTAGGCAGCGCGCAATGTTTCGACGCACGCGAGCGCTTTGCCGTAGGAATAGGCGAAGCCATCCGGCGCATACGGCAGCTCGGCAGACGCCGGCGCGCACAGAAAGATCGCATCCGGACGCGCCGCAACGTGCGCCAGCGCCTGATAGGGCGACGCAAACTCGCCTGTCCGTTGCAACGAGAGCGACATGAAACGTCCCGGCTAGAGCATGATCCCGAAAAGTGGAGACCGGTTTTCGGAAAAGATCATGCTCCAATCATAGTGTCTTTCTTGACCGGCCTTCGCGTCTTTATTCTATGCTCGATCCGCGACCGCAAGTCAGGAGTTTCCATGGCTGTCCACCCGATGCACGGGCCGAACAAGTTCAAGCTCGGCGTCTTCTCGATGAATTCGGACGGCGGGCTGACGCTGACCAAGGTGCCGGAACGCTGGCCTGCGATCTGGAGCGAGATCGTCGAGGTGTCGCAGCTCGCCGACCGCGCCGGCTTCGAATTCCTGCTGCCGATCGCGCGCTGGAAGGGTTTCGGCGGCGAGATGAACAGCCGTGAATGGTCGTATGAGACGCTCACCCACGCGGCGGCGCTCGGCGCGGTGACGCAGAACATCGCGGTGTTCGCGACCGTGCACGTGCCGATGGTGCATCCGGTGTTCGCCGCCAAGGCGCTGACCACGATCGATCACGTGTCGAATGGCCGCGCCGGGTTGAACATCGTGTGCGGCTGGAATCCGGAAGAGTTCGGCATGTTCGGCCTCGAGCTGATCGATGCGCGCTACGAGCAGGGGCTCGAGTGGTTCGAGATCATGAACCGCATCTACACCGCCGACGCGCCGTTCGATTACGACGGCAAATTCTACAGACTGAAAGCCGTGTCAGGGAAACCGCACCCGCTGCAGACGCCGCGCCCGATCACGTTGAATGCCGCATTCTCGCCGCCGGGGCGCGCATTCGCCGCCAAGGCCGCCGACTATCTGTTCACGACGTTCACCGAGATCGACAAGGGCCGCGAGCACATCGACGACATGAAGAGGCGCGCCGCGGCCGAGGGTCGTGAGGTCGGCGTATACACGACATGCCACGTGGTGTGCCGCCCGACGCAGGCCGAGGCCGAGGCCTATTACGAACATTACGCGGTGACGATGGCCGACAAAGCGAGCCTCGATCACTACGTGAAGCAGAAGCAGACCTTCTCCGGCTCGCATGACGAGGACGCGTACCGCCTGCACCGCAAGCGCTTCGCCGCCGGCGCCGGGACCTATCCGCTGGTCGGCACGCCGCAATTCATCGCGGATCAGATGATCAGGATTTCGCAGGCGGGTTTTGCCGGTACCACGGTGTCGTTCGTGAATTTCAAGAATGAATTGCCGTATTTCATCGACAATGTGTTTCCGCTGCTGCGCGAGGCGGGGTTGCGCGCCTAATCCGGCGGCACAGCCGCAAGCAGCGTGCGCGTGTACTCATGCGCGGGCGCGGCGAACACCTGCTCGGTCGAGCCGCTTTCGACCACCTCGCCGCGATACATCACCAGCACGCGGTCGCAGAGATAGCGCACCACCGAGAGGTCGTGCGAGATGAACAGCATCGAGAAGCCGCGCTCGCGGCGCAACGCGGCGAGCAGGTTGAGGAGCTGCGCCTGCACCGAGACGTCGAGCCCGGACACGATCTCGTCGGCAATGAGAATCCGCGGCACGGCGCAGAGCGCGCGCGCGATGTTGACCCGCTGGCGCTGGCCGCCGGAGAGCTGGGCCGGAAAGCGCGTCGCGGCTTCGGGCGGCAAGCCGATCTCGCGTAGCAGCAGGCCGGCACGCGCGAGCCGCTCCTCCCAGGTGGAATGGCCGGCCGCTTCGAGCGGCTGCGTCACGATGCTGGCGACGCGGCGGCGCGGATTGAGTGCCGATTGCGGATCCTGGAACACCATCTGGACGTGACGGCGGCGATGGTCGTCGGCCTCCGCGCTGCCGTCGATGTCACGGCCCGCGATGCTGACGCGGCCCTCGCTCGGCGTCTCCAGCCCAACGATCAGCCGCGCCAGAGTGCTCTTGCCGCTGCCGCTCTCGCCGACGACACCCACGAACTCGTTCTCGCGTAGCGCGAAGCCGACGTTGCTCACCGCGGTGAATTCGGTGCGGCGGAACAATCCGCCGGAGGCGAAGCGCTTGGTGAGGCGCGTCGCCTCAAGGATGATCGGCGCTTCGGCCGGCGTCTCGACCGCAGGCACCGCGGCCCGCGCGATATCGCCAGTGCGCGCCGCGCGGATGCAGGCGGCAACATGCGACGGCCCGACCTCGGCCAGAGGCGGCGGCGCCTGCGTGCATTGGTCGATCGCAAGCGGACAGCGCGGCGCGAAGGCGCAACCGGCCATTGCATTGTAGGCGCGCAGGCCGGGCATGCGCTCGGGCAACGCGTAAAGCCCGCGCCGTTCGCGCACCGCCGGGTTCGCGAGCTGCAGGCAGCGCGTATACGGATGCCCGGGCGCGCCGAATACGTTGCGCGCCGGGCCATATTCGGCGGCGCGGCCGGCGTAGAGCACGAGAATGTCGTCGCACACCTGCGTGGCGAGCCGCAGGTCGTGGGTGATGAACAGCACCGCGGTGCCGTCGCGCGCCTGCATCTCGGCGATCAGGTGTACGATGCGCGCCTGGATGGTGACGTCCAGCGCCGTCGTCGGCTCGTCGGCAATCACCAGCTTCGGCTTGCTGGCGAAGGCCATCGCGATGAGCACGCGCTGGCACATGCCGCCGGACAGCTGGTGCGGATAGCGCGCAAGCAACTCGGCCGGCTGCGGCAGGTGCACCGCGTCGAATGCCGCCAGCATCGTGGCGCGCCGCGCACGCGCCGCAACGCCGTTGCGCGCGAGATGCTCCGCGAACTGCCGCCCGATGGCCAGCACCGGATTGAGCGCCGAGAGCGGCTCCTGCGGGATGAACGCGATGTCGCGGCCGAGCAGCGCGCGGCGCGCTTCCGGCTCTATCGCCACCAGGTCGGCGCCGGCAAACTCCAGCGCGCCGCCACTCACCGCAAAGCCCGCCGGCAGCAGCTGCGCGACCGCACGGCCGACCATCGACTTGCCGGCGCCGGATTCGCCGACCAGCCCGAGCACGCGTCCTGCCTTCAACGAAAACGAGAGATCGTGCAGCACCGGCACGCGCTCGCCGCCGAGCGTGGCCGAGACGGTCAGATTGCGCGCCTGCAGGATGGTCATGCGCGTTGCGTCTCGGTGAGCCGCACATCGAGCGTGCGGCGCAGCCCGTCGCCCAGCACGTTGAAGCCGAGCACCGTGATGAAGATCATCAGGATCGGAAACACCAGGTTCCACGGCGAGTCGTAGATGTACTGCCGCGCGTCGGCGATCATCTGGCCCCAGGCCGGCGTGGTGGCGCCGACGCTCATGCCGACGAACGACAGGATCGCCTCGACGATCACCGCAATGCCCATCTCCAGGCTGATGAGCGTGATCAGCAGCGGCGTGGTCGCCGGCAATATCTCGCGCGTGATGGTGCGCCAGTGCGAGAAGCCGATCAGCCGTGCCGCCGCCACATAGTCGCGCCGCGTCACCACCAGCACTTCGGAGCGCAGCACGCGGCAGAAGCGCGTCCAGTCGACCAGCACGATGGCGAGGATCACGTTGCGCAGCCCGGTGCCGAGGCCAACCATCAGGATGAGCGAGAGGATCACCGGCGGAAACGACATCCACACGTCCACGGTGCGGCCGATCAGCCAGTCGATCCAGCCGCCGAAATAGCCCGCGATGTGCGCCAGCACCGCGCCGATGACCATCGCGCCGAACGAGGCGACGATCGCGACCGTCATGGCGATTCGCGCCCCGTAAATCAGACGCGAGAGCGTGCAGCGGCCGAGCGAATCCGTGCCGAGCGGGAACGCGGCCGCGCCGCCCTTCGCCCAGGCCGGCGGCAGGAAGGTCGAGAGGAGTGTCTGCTCGTTCGGATCGTGCGGCGCCAGCCACGGCGCGAACAGCGCGACCAGCGCGATCAGCACCACGATCGTGAGGCCGAACACCACGCGGCCGGAGCGCAGCCATGCGGGGCGGCGGCTCACGCGATCCTCAGCTTGGGATTGAGGATGACGTAAGCCGCGTCGACCACGGTGTTGATGGTGAGCACCACGACGCAATAGGTGAGCCCGACCGCCTGGATGATCGGCAGGTCGGCGTTGCGCACCGCGTCGACCATCAGGTTGCCGAGGCCGGGATAGGAGTAGATCACCTCGATCAGCAGAGTGCCGCCGAACAGGAAGCCGAACTGCACGCCCATCAGGCTCAAGGTCGGCAGGATCGCGTTCTTGAGCGCATGGCGCAGCAGGATGTGCCGCTCGGAAAAGCCGCGCAGCCGCGCATGATGGATGTAGTCCTCCTGATAGACGTCGAGCAGGCTGGAGCGCAGCACGCGCATGATGGTCGGCGCGAACGCGATACCGAGCGCGAGCGACGGCAGGATCATGTGCTTCAGCGCGTTGAGGAACATGTCCGGCCGCCCGACCAGCAAGGTGTCGAGCAACAGGAAGCCGGTGACCACCGGACGCTGGAAGCCGGCGGTGAGCCGCCCGGTGAACGGCAGCAACTCCAGCGCGACACCGAACAGCAGGATGAAGAACAACCCCCAGAGGAATTCGGGAAGCGAGAGCAGCACGATCGAGCCGGCATCAGCGATCGGCTCCTTGCGCGTGCCGCGCACATGGAACAGATAAAGTCCGCCCGCGATGCCGAGCGTGCCGGCGACGATCATCGCAAGCAGCGCCAGCTCGATGGTGGCGGGCAATGTCGAGCCGATCAGGCCGGCGACGCCGCGGCGGAAATGGATCGAGGTGCCGAAGTCGCCATGCAGCACCTGCGCTGCCCAGATCAGGTATTGGCGGAACAGCGGCTGGTCGAGCCCCATGTCGTGGCGCTTCGCCTCGATCTCGGCGAGCGTCGCGTTCGGCGGCACCGACATCGCAGCCGGGTCGACCGGGAGCAGGCGCAGGATGCAGAACAGCAGCGCCGAAACGATGAACAGGATGACGACCGAGACCAGGATGCGGCGCGCAATGAGAGGGAGGATGGAGGTCATGGGCTAACCCATCCTCCGCTCATGCCCGCGAGATTGCGCCATCGGCTCGACAATCTCCGCTCATTCCCGCGAAAGCGGGAATCCAGGGCCAAGAACTGGGTCCCCGCTTTCGCGGGGACGAGCGGACGTGCAATCAGGTCCACTCCATCGTGTTGCCCAGGATCCATCCGTTCGCGTACTTCGCGTAATTCAGATTCTTCTTACGCACCACGGTGACCACGCTCTGCAGCAGCGGGATGGTAGCGCCGGCCTCAACCGCGGTCTTGTTCAGCACGCGATAGCCTTCGATGCGCTTGTTGTAGTCGGCGACGTTGAACAGCTCGAGCACCTTCTCGCCGACGTCCATGCCCTTCCAGGCCGAGAACGGCATCTTCGGATTGAGCAGGTAGCCGGCGAAGATCTCCGGATCGGCGGTGGCGTTGTCCCAGCTGTAGAGCGTCGCTTCGGGCAGCTTGGCGCCGCGGTTGAGCTCGAAATATTTGGCGTACTCGATGGTCTCGAGCTCGGCCTCGATGCCGACGCGCTTCCACATCTGCTGGATCGCGCGCGCGATGTCGTAGTCGCTCGGGAAATGGCCGTTGGTCGCGGCGAACTTGATCTGCGCCGGCTTCTCGGGAGAGAAGCCGGACTTCGCCAGCGCGGCCTTCGCCTTGTCCTGGCTGTACTCGAACTTGAAGTCGGTGAGGTAGCCGGGCGAGCCGGGCGTCGCCGGCACCGAGAGCGCCGTCGCGGCGCCGCCGTAGAAGGCCTTCGACAGCGCCTCCTTGTCGATCGCGTGATGCGCCGCGAGGCGCACGTTCGGATCGGCGAAGCCGAGATCGTTGCGCACCTGCAGCAGGATCACGCGCGTGATCGGGTTGATCTCGGCCGCGAGCGTCGGCTCGCGCTTCAGGCGCTCGACCTCGCGCACCGGGACATTGATGGTGAGATCGACCTGTCCCGACTGCACCGCGGCGACGCGCGCCGAGGGATCCTTGATCACGTCGAAGGTGATGCGCTTGAGCTTCGGCTTCGGCCCCCAGTAGGCGTCGTTGCGCTCCAGCACGATGCGCGAAT
Organism: uncultured Alphaproteobacteria bacterium; assembly: GCA_963839985.1. Classification (GTDB taxonomy): domain Bacteria; phylum Pseudomonadota; class Alphaproteobacteria; order Rhizobiales; family Xanthobacteraceae; genus PALSA-894. The sequence continues at coordinate 78,389 of CAWIXG010000013.1, forward strand.
TGAGCTGGTACTCGACCAGTTTGTACGGGCCGGTGCCGACCGGCTTCTCGCGGAAGCCTTCGACCGTGATCTTCTCCATGTAGCCCTTCGGCACGATGAAGCTGCCGAGGAAGGCGAGCCATTGCGGCGCGGTCGGCGCGGGTGAGTCGAACTTCATCGTGAGCTTGGTCGGCGACGCGATCTCGATGTCGGTCACCTTGCGCCAGGAGTTCTTGGTGTCGACCGCATGGCCGGCCTTGATGCGCTCGAAAAAGGTGTAGCGGAAATCCTCCGCCGTCATCTTGTCGCCGTTGTGGAACGTGACGTCGTCGCGCAACTCGACCGTCATGCTCTGGCCGTCGGCGGCGAGCTGCCACTTGGTGATGAGCTTCGGGATCAGGTCGAGCTTTTCGTTCTGGTCGAGCGGCTGGTCGAACACCAGCTTGAAGATCGGCTGCGCGTCGGGCGTGAAGCGCTGGTTCGGGTCCCACGACGGCACGTCGCTCGGCCAGCCGATCGTGACGTTGTCCTTGGCCTGCGCGAATGCAATGTCTTGAATCAACGTGCTGGCGCCGGCACCAAGGCCGAGCTTCAATGCCGTTCTGCGATCGATGTGCATGATGTTCCCCGCCGTTCTGGCTGAATTATTTGAAGCCTAAAATTCTTATGGTGAGCGCGCAACTGCCGTCTCGCCTCACCTGAGATGGCGCGTGCTTTCCCTCTCCCCGCTCTTGCGGGGCCGAGGGAAAGAAGGCGCTCACACCATCCTCGACCGGTTCATCGGGACATGCGTATTGATGCCCGAGAACGGCGGAAACTCGTGAAAATGCCGGCGCAGTTCCTGCCGCACTGGCGATTGCATCGCCAGGTTGAAGTCGGCGACGCTGTCGAACGCGACCTCGTTGCCGATGATGTAGTTGGCCGGCGCCACGCCCTGTGCCGCGAGCGACAGCGGGAAATAGCACATCACCGCGCGGATGCCGGGCAAAGTCGCCAGCGTCGGCGGATGGGTCGCGACATAATTGCGGATGAACGCCGCCTCGTCCTCGGCCGGCTTGTGATAGCGCACCACGTAGGAAAACGGCGCGGCGAGCGGATCGGCCCTGCCGTCGACCGGATAGAAGTGTCGTTCGAACGCGGAGCCCGCGAACGCGACCCCGGCCGGACCCGCGGCAAAATCCGCAGCGAACGGCACGCTGTCGAGCGCCGCGCCCAGCGCCTCGCGCGTCCTGAACGCCAGCATGGCGATGAACAGCGGCGCGCCCGCGTCCTTGTTGAAGGGATCGTGCGCATTGTCCGCCGACGGCGTGTAGAGGTCGAGCGCCGTCATGCCGGCAAGCCCTTCGAGGTTGCGCGCCCACTCGCCTGCCCAGTCGCGCGCGGCGCTGCCGTGCTCCGCCGCGCCGGTGCAACCGACCTCGAAAACCCAGTCTTTCGTGTCGCTAACCATCCGCCTGCGCCCGCCTTGCCCCTGCCCGCCCGACCATACAATATCGCGCCGCGGCGCGAGCATGATCCCGAAAAGCCGGTCCCGCTCGTGATGCGGGATGGGGTAGCGGTTTTCGGACAAGGTCATGCTCAGAAGTAGCGTTCGGAGTACGCAATGTTTTCCTTCGGTGCGCTCGGCCTGCGTGCACGTCTCGCGCGCAATCAGCCGCTCGGCGTGTTCTGGATGAACACCGGCTCCACCGCCGTGATGGAGATCGCCGCCGAAGCCGCCCCCGACGCGATCGTGATCGACGCCCAGCACGGGCTATGGGACCGCGGCAATCTCGAGCACGCGGTCGGGCTCGTTGGAAACCGTGTGCCGGTGCTGGTGCGCACCGCGGACGCCAGCGCGATCGCGATCAGCCAGGCGCTCGACACCGGCGCCGAGGGCGTGATCGTGCCGCTGATCGAGACCGACACGCAGGCGGCGGCCGCGGTGGCGGCGGCGCGTTTTCCGCCGCACGGCACGCGCTCGGGCGGCGGCGTGCGTCCCCTCTCGCGCGATTTCGCGCGCTACTACGCGGCGGCCAACGACCGCACGGTCGTGGGCGTGATGATCGAGACGCAGCGCGGCGTGCACAACGCGGCGGCGATCGCGCGGACGAAAGGCATCGACTTCGTGCTGATCGGCACCGGCGATCTGGCGATTTCGCTGGGCGGTTTCCCGAACGTCGATCAGCGCCACGAAGCGGCGTGCAAGACGGTGTTCGACGCCTGCAAGGCGGCCGCCGTGCCTTGCGGCATCTTCACGATGTCAGCCGAGGCGGCCGCGAAGCGGCGCACTGAGGGCTATGCGCTGGTGACGGTCGCGGACGACATCGGCGTGACGTCGCGCGGCTTCAAGGCCGCGATGACGAAATATAACGACAGCGCGGCCGTGCCCACGCATAATGCGATCCAAAGGGAGAGCGGAATGTCAGCAGAGCTTCTCGCCCGGTTTGCCGCGGCGCTCGCCGACGGCAGCGTCCGTGTCGTCGATCTGACGCAGACGCTGAAACCTGCGACGCCGGTGATCCAGCTGCCGCCGCCGTTCGCGCCGTCCGATCCGTTCCGCATCTCGGAGATCTCGCACTACGACGAGCGCGGGCCGGGCTGGTACTGGAACAACCTCTCGATGGGCGAGCACACGGGGACGCATTTCGACGCGCCGTGCCACTGGGTAACCGGCAAGGACAACGCGCAGGGCTACACCGATACGATCCCGGTGCAGCGCCTCGTTGCTCCGGCCGTCGTGATCGACTGCTCGAAGGAAGCCGCCGCGGACGAGAAGTTCGTGCTCGAGCCGGCGCACATCGCGGTGTGGGAAGGCAGGCACGGCCGCATCCCGAAGGGCGCCTGGGTGCTGATGCGCACCGACTGGTCGAAGCGCGACGACCCGGCGCGCTTCCTCAACATGAAGGAAGACGGGCCGCATTCGCCCGGGCCGTCCGCCGCCTCGGTCAAGTTTCTGATCGAGCAGCGCGACGTGAACGGCTGGGGCGTCGAGGCGGTCGGCACCGATCACGGACAGGCCTTCGCGTTCGAGCCGGCGTTCCCGGCGCATCATCTGATGCACGGCGCGAACAAGTTCGGGCTCGCGAGCCTGACCAACCTGGACCAGCTGCCGCCGACCGGCGCGCTGCTGATCACGCCGCCGCTGAAGATCGAGAAGGGCTCGGGCAGCCCGCTGCGCGTGCTCGCGCTGGTGGCGGCTTAAGTTGTGGCTTTGCGTTAGCGGCCTATAATGGCAGCGGATAGACGCCGATAGTCCAGCGCGTCATGGCCGGGCTTGTCCCGGCCATCCCGACAGGGAGGGCACGGTGCCCGCCCAAGCGGGATGCCCGGGACAAGCCCGGGCATGACGGAGCGTGGAGACAGAACACCCATGGCCGAACGATCCTTCAAGCAAGAAGTCGAGAAGCTGAAACTCGGCGCCGGCGACGAGTTCCGCGGCGAGGGCATCCTCGCCATCACCAAGGCGCTGCTCGAGTCCGGCGTGTCATACGTGGCGGGCTACCAGGGCGCGCCGATCTCGCATCTGATGGACGTGCTCGCCGACGCCAACGACATCCTGGAAGAGCTCGGCGTCCACTTCGAGAACAGCGCCAATGAGGCGACGGCCGCCGCGACCTTGGCCGCATCGGTGAACTATCCGCTGCGCGGCGCGGTGACCTTCAAGTCCGTGGTCGGCGTCAACGTCGCCTCAGACGCGCTGTCGAACCTCGCCTCCGGCGGCGTCACCGGCGGCGCGCTGGTGATCATCGGCGAGGACTACGGCGAAGGCTCCTCGATCATGCAGGAGCGCGTGCACCCGTTCGCGCAGAAATCGCAGATCTGGCTGCTCGATCCGCGCCCGAACCTGCCGTCGATCGTCAACGCGGTGAAGAGGGGTTTCGAACTGTCCGAAGCCACCAACACGCCGGTGATGCTCGAGGTGCGCATCCGCGCCTGCCACGTGCACGGCCGCTTTGCGGCGAGCGACAATGTACGGCCGTCCTACACCTTGCGCGACGCGATGGAGAACCCGCGCCGGCAGACCGACCGCATCGTGCTGCCTCCCGCGAGCTACCTGCACGAGAAGGAGAAGATCGAGAAGCGCTGGCCCGCCGCGGTGAAGTTCATCGAGGAGCACAAGCTCAACGAGTTCTTCGACGGCGATCTCTCCGACATCGGCATCGTGATGCAGGGCGGGATGTACAACACCACGCTGCGCGCGCTGGAGCTGTGCGGCCTCGCCGACGCGCTCGGCCATTCGCGCGTGCCGCTTTACGTGATGAACGTCACCTACCCGCTGATCGATCGCGAACTCATCCGTTTTGCCGAAGGCAAGCGCGCGATCCTGATCGTGGAGGAAGGCCAGCCCGAGTTCCTCGAGCAGGCGATCAACACCATCTTCCGCCGCAACGACGTGCAGGCCCGCATCGAAGGCAAAGGCATGCTGCCGATGGCGGGGGAATACACCGGCGGCGTGGTGCGCGACGGCGTGAGGGCGTTCGTGCGCAAGTACCAGCCCGACGCGCTCACCGAAGCGCCGCCCTCGAACGAGGGCGCGATACGGCTCGCCGCTGCGCTGAAAGGCACCGAGGGCCACGTGCATCCGCGCCCGCCCTCGTTCTGCACCGGCTGTCCGGAGCGGCCGATCTTCACCGCGCTGAAGCTGGTCGAGCGCGAGCTTGGGCCGCATCACGTCTCATGCGACATCGGCTGTCACCTGTTTTCCATTTTGCCGCCGTTCAACATTGGCGCGACCACGATGGGCTACGGCCTCGGCGGCGCGGGGGCGGCGGCGTTCAACACCAAGTCGGACCGGCGCGCGATCTCGTTCGTCGGCGACGGCGGCTTCTGGCACAACGGGCTGACCTCATCGATCGGCAATGCGGTGTTCAACAAGTCCGACAACGTCACCGTCATCGTGGACAACGGCTACACCTCGGCAACCGGCGGGCAGGACATTCTGTCGTCTTACAACGACAACGCGATCCGCAAGACGCAGAACTCCATCGAGAAAGCCGTGCGCGGCGTCGGCGTCGAGTGGGTGCGGACACTCACGCACACCTACGACGTCGCCGGCATGCGCGACACCTTGCGCGAGGCGCTAACCACCACGGAGAAGGGCCCGAAGGTCATCGTGGCGCAATCGGAATGCATGCTGAACAAGCAGCGCCGCGTGCGCCCGCTGATCAACCAGGCGATCAAGGACGGCGAACGCGTCGTGCGCGAGCGCTTCGGCGTCGATCCCGACACCTGCACCGGCGATCATTCCTGCATCCGCCTCTCCGGCTGTCCCTCGCTCACCGTGGCGCCGAACCCCGATCCGTTGCGCACCGAGCCGGTCACGAAAGTGATCAACTCCTGCGTCGGTTGCGGACTGTGCGGTGAGGTCGCGCATGCGGCGGTGCTGTGCCCGTCGTTCTATCGTGCCTCGATCGTCAACAACCCGAGTGCGTGGGATCGATTCAAGGCGCGCATACGCTCCGCCGTGATCGGCTTCCTGCAGCGCCGCATCGAGCGGCGCCGGTTCGCCGTGACATGAACGCGCCCTTCCCGCAGCGGACGCGCCCAATCACCATCGCAATCCTGGCGATGGGCGGAGAGGGTGGCGGCGTGCTCGCGGACTGGATCATCGATCTCGCCGAGAGCAACCACTACATCGCGCAACTCACCTCGGTGCCGGGCGTGGCGCAGCGCACCGGCGCGACGATCTATTACCTCGAGATCTATCCGCGCGCCGGCATCGCGGACGCGGCGTACGAACCGGTGCTGGCGCTGATGCCGGTGCCGGGCGACGTCGATATCGTGATCGCCTCGGAGCTGATGGAGGCCGGCCGCGCGATCCAGCGCGGGCTGGTCACGCCGGATCGCACCACTTTGGTGGCGTCGGTCAACCGCGTGTTCTCGATGACCGAGAAGGTCGCGATGGCGGACGGACGGGTGAGCGACGAGAAGCTGATCGACGCCTGCCGTGCGGCGGCGAAGACGATGCACGCGTTCGACATGGCGGCGATCGCCGAGGCCACGGGGAGCGTGATCTCGGCGGTGCTGTTCGGCACCGTTGCGGGCGCCGGCGTGCTGCCGTTTCCGCGCCAGGCATTCGAGGGCGCGATCAAGCGCGGCGGGGTCGGCATCAAGGCGAGCCTTGCGGCCTTCATGGCGGGCTTCGAGGCGACCACCGGCGGCGTCGCGACGGTGCGCACGCCCGCTGCCGTGATGCCGCCGCCGACGCTCGACGGACAGGATTCCGACGCGACGCCCACGCGGGCGCCGCCGCACCAGCCGATACCGCCGGAGCTTTTGGCGCAGAGCGAGACATTTGCCGCGCCGGCGCGCGCAATCATCCGCGCCGGGATCGAGCGCACGGTCGACTACCAGGGGCTCGACTACGCGCGTCTTTATCTCGATCGCCTCACGGCCATCGCGAAAGTCGACAAGGACGGCCGGCTGCTCACCGAAACCGCGCGGCAGCTCGCGCTCGGCATGGCCTACGAGGACACGATCCGGGTCGCCGAGTTGAAGATCCGCCCATCGCGCTTTACCCGCGTCCGCGACGAGGTGCGGGTTTCCGACGCGCAGATTCTCGAGATCGCCGAGTTCATGCATCCGCGGACGCAGGAGATCGCCGATACACTGCCGGCGCCGCTCGGGCGCCTTATCCTGAAGGCCCGCTGGGTGCGCTCCCTGATCGACCGCATGACGCGCAAAGGCCGCGTGGTGAAGACGAGCTCGCTGCGCGGCTTCCTGCTGCTGTATCTGGTCGCGGCGTTCAAGCCGCTGCGCCCGCGCTCGCTGCGCTATCAGGCCGAGCAGGCGCATCTCGATCAATGGCTCGGCGTCGTGCAGCGCCTCGCGGCGACACATTACGACCTTGCCGTCGAAGCCGCCGCCGCACGCAACCTGGTGAAGGGCTACGGCGACACCAACGAGCGCGGCCGCGCGCGCTTCGACACCTTGATGGCGCTGCTGCCGGCGCTGTCGCAACACTCCGACGGCGCGGCTCAACTCGCCGCCCTGCGCAAGGCGGCGAACGCCGACGACACCGGCGCAGCACTCGATGCGGCGATTGCGACGGTGTAACAGCAGCATCGCACCAGTAGAGGAGAAATGGCCGTGTCCGAGGTCGCCACCATCCTGTCCATCGTCGGCGTCTTCCTCCTCGGGGCGATGAGTCCCGGACCGAGCTTCATCGTCGTTTCGCGCATCGCGGTGTCCGGCACGCGTAGCGAGGGACTGGCGGCCGCGTTCGGAATGGGCGTCGGCGGCTTCATCTTCGCCTCCGTTGCGGTCGCCGGGCTGACGGCGTTGCTGGCTCAGGTCGAGTGGCTCAATCTGACGCTGCGGCTCGCCGGCGGCGCGTACCTTATCTGGATGGGTGTCAACATCTGGCGCGGCGCCGATCAGCCCATCGATGCCCAGCACGCCGACGCGGCGCGCGAGAGATCGCCGTGGCGTGCCTTCATGCGCGCGCTTCTGGTGCAGCTTGCTAATCCAAAGACCGCGATCTTCTACGCATCCATGTTCGCCGCGATACTGCCGGCGTCACCGCCACTATGGATGCTGCTCGTTCTGCCGCTGCTGCTCTTCTGCACCGAATCAATCTGGTACGCGATCGTGGCCATCGCGTTGTCGTCCAGCCGCCCGCGTTCGGTCTACCTGCGTGCGAAACGCTGGATCGATCGCGTGGCCGGCGCTGTTGTCGGCGCGCTTGGCGCGAAGCTCGTGATCGAAGGTGTGGAGTCCGGTGGGCGGTGACGGCATCACTGCCGGTCAATTCCCCAGCACACCCGGCAGCCACGTGGCGATCGGCGGGAATGCGAAGATCGCGACGAGCACCAGCAGGCCGAACAGGATGTAGGGCACGCTCGCCGCGTAGATCTGCTGCATCGTGATGCCGGGCGGCGCGACGCCCTTCATGGTGAACAGCAGCAGGCCGAACGGCGGCGTGAGCAACCCGAGCTGCATGCAGATCAGGAACAGCACGCCGAACCAGATCGGATCGATGCCGAGGCGCTGCACCAGCGGCATGAAGAACGGCAGCGTGATCAGCATCATGCTGACCTGGTCGACGAAGCAGCCGAGGAACAGCAGGATCAGCATCATGCCGATGACGATCGCGGTCGCCGACAGCCCCTGCCCCGAGATCAGCGCGACGATGCCGTTGGTGGCGCCGGAGAAGCTCAGCACCTGCGAGAACGTGGTGGCGCCGAGGATGATGAACAGGATGGTGCCGGACACCGCGATGGTACCGGTGAGCGCCTTCATCAAATTCGCCCCGGTGAGCGCGCGATAGCACATCGCCGCCAGGATGGTGCCGGCGGCGCCGAGCGCGGCGGCTTCGGTCGGCGTCGCGAAACCGCCGGTCATCGCGCCGACCACGATCGCGAAGATCGCGACCAGCGGCAGCACGTGCGTGAGAAACGGGCGCCAGCGCTCCCACGCGGCTGCCGGCGGCGGCAGCTCCTCGTTCGGCGCAAGGCTCGGATCGATGATGACGCGGGTGATGATGTAACCGACGAACAACACCGAGAGGATCAGCCCCGGGACGATGCCGCCGATCAGCAATCCCGAAATCGAGATTCCCGCGATGCTGCCGAGCAGCACGGTGAGTGCGGAGGGCGGAATGAGCATGTCCACGCCGCCGATGCCCATGATCGGGCCCATCGCCATTTTCGGCTCGTAGCCGCGCGCCAGCATGGTCGGCAGCATCAGCGAGCCGAGCAGCGCGGTGGTCGCGATGGTGGAGCCGGAGATCGCCGAGAACACCGTGCCGGCGACAATCGCGATCACCGAGAGGCGGCCGGGCACGCGGCGGATCAGCAGCGCGAAGGCATCGATCGCCTTCATGGCGACGCCGGTGTGGAACAGCACCTCGCCCATCAGCACGAAGAACGGGATCGGGGTGAGCGAGAAGCTGGTCACCGACTGCACGCCGTTACGCGCGAGCTGCGCGAGGCCGGGCTCGCCGCCGAGGAACAGCCATGCGCCCACGATGTTCAGCGCAAGGAACGCGAACGCCACCGGCAGCCCGAGCCCCATGATGGCGACGAGGCCGCCGAACAGAATGACACTGGCCTCGACCCAGCCCATCTCAACCCACCGAGGTCGCTTCGAGACGGCGCGTGCGCGGCGCGCCCATCAGGCGATGAAAGCGGAAGATGAATTCGAGCGCGACCAGCGCAAGGCAAGCGGGCAGCGGCCACAGCAGCCACCATTCGGGAAACACCAGGTTCTTGATGGTGAGCGAGCCGAGCCGCGCGCTCTGCAGCGTCATGACCGCGCCGTACCAGATCAGCACCAGGCTGGCGGCAAGTCCGAGCAGATCGGCGACAGCCTCCATCGCCCACGCGACGCGCGGCGGGACGAGCGCCAGCGCCAAGTCGATGCGCACATGCTGGCCGCGGCGCAACAGCCACGGCGCGGTCAACAGCGTGGTGAGATAGAGCGCGTATTCGGTGACTTCGTTGGCCCATGGAAAGCCGATGCGCGCCACGTTGCGCAGCACGATGTCGGCGGCCACCAGCACCACCATCGCGAGCAGCATGAGCGCCGCGACAATCGCAAGCCAGTCGAACAGCCGCCCGAGCAGATCGGATAGTCGCTTCACGATGTCCGCCCGCTTTGACCGCGGAACCCGCCCGGCATAGAGTTTCTCACCCGCATCAGAGGATTGCCATGAAAACCGTCCGCGCCCTTGCCGCCTCGCTCGCCGTCTCCGCTCTCCTGCTCGGCGCTCCGGCGCAGGCGCAAGTGGTCAACCTGTCGAAGCTGAGCTGCAAGGAATTCCTCACGACCGGCAAGGAGGGCATCACGTTCATCTGGGCCTGGCTCTACGGCTACTACGCGGATCAGGACGCCGACCCCATCATCGACTTCGGCAAGCTCACCGCGAAGGGCCAGGCGCTCGCCGAAGCCTGCCAGAAATCGCCCGACAAGGACGTCATCACGGTCGCCGAGGATATTTACGAGAAGTGAGAGCGCTTCACCTCTCCCCGCTTGCGGGGAGAGGGAGGAGAAGAATCAGTTCCCCGCCAATTGCCTGAGCTTCGCACCCGTCTCCGGCGCGCGCTTGATCACCGACTGCCACGCCACGTCGTTGGCCTTCTCGATGAACTTCTTGCTTTCCTCGGGCCCGAAGTCGATCGGCTGGATGCCGGCCTTGGCCTGCTTGTCGCGCTCGGCCGCGACCACGGCGGGGTTCTCGGCGTCGAGCGCTTCGAGCCAGAACGCCGCCTCGTTCAGCACTTTGCGCTGCGCGTCGGTGAGCGACTTCCAGGTGTCGAGGTTGACCAGCACGTTGACCTCGACCGTGTAGAACGCCGGCTCGAGGCGGAACTTGGTCACCTTGTCCCAGCCGAGATCGAAGATGCCGGAGACCGGCCAGCCGTAGCCGTCGACCACGCCGCGCTCGAGCGCGGTATAGACCTCGCCAGGCGCGGTGGTGATCGCGGTGCCGCCGAGCGCCTCGACGATATCCTTGTAGACCGGCGTGACGCGGATCTTCAGCCCGGTGAAGTCGAGCTTGTCGGGTTTCTTGTTGAGATAGATGTGGAACGGCACGTTGTGGAACTGGCGCGCCAAGTATTGCGCATTGAGCTTCTGGTTGTGCAGCTGATTGATGTACTCCCAGGTGCCGTTGCCGCGCTGCTCGCTCATCGGCCTGGAGATCAGCTTGAAGCCGTCGGCCTCGGGCATCAGGTTGGTGTAGAACGCGCCGGTGACGTTGGCGATGTCGACCACCCTGGTGCGCACCGCGTTGCCCACCTCGAACGGCGGCATCGCGCGCGGCCCGCCGATGTAGTTGATCTTCACGACGCCCTTGCCGAGGTCGTTCACCCGCGCGATGAAGGCCTCGAAGTTCTTCGAGAACTGCGTGCCCTCGGCGAACGAGGTGACGGCGCGCAGCGTCACCTCCTGCGCGGACGCCGGCAGGCTGGCGGCAGCAAGAGCTGCGGCAGCGGCGACGGATGCGAGAATTCTGGTGTGCATGACCCCTCCCGGTTTCGTGTTGGGAGCAAGTGTAGCATGAAATTTGAAGCTTAAAGCATCTGGTCACGTGCGTGCACGACTGCGCAAAGCTAAAGTCGCGCCGAACCCCCGCACCTACGCGATCAGATAGATCGGGCTCGACCAGGCCTGGTTGCCGTCGGCCTGCGTCACGCGGACGTAGACCGGCAGGTCCGCGCCGCCCGGAAACGTCACCGCGTGCTCGAGCGTGACGCGCCGGCTCCAGTCCGCCTCGGGCAGCCGATAGACGCTGAGCTTGCCGGCCGAGCCCGCCGCCGTCGAACGCGACGATGTTGTCGGCGAGCGAGGCGAGATCGACGCTCGCCCGACACGACGTTGGTTTCGATCTTGAGCGTGCCGCGCGCTGGCCTCGTCGAGCCAGAGATCGATGCCGGCGAGATTGCCGGTCGTCACCGAGGTCCAGGCGAGCGCCGTGCCCGGCGCGGTCTCCTGCACCTTGCGCTCGGGGTTGAGGAAATTCACCGGCGCAAAGCGCGCGATGCGGTTGCCGGTCGAGCGTCAGCTTGCCCTGCCAGATGGTCTCGCGGCCGCGGCCGCGATACTCCGCGCCCTGCCACAGCACGCGCACGCGCCGGCCGAGATCGGCCGCGGCGTAACGGCCGCACCGTCTGCACGACCTCGCGTGCCGTGCAGCACATCGACGCGCTCGATCGGCGCGGTGCCGATCACTTCGGCGGACAAGCTGCATCGGCACGCGGCCGGGCCGGATGATGTCGCCCATCCGCGCCTCGCGCGACGGCGATGCTCCTGCGCCGGGCCGAGCTTGCGGATCGTCGGAGAAGCCCGTCACCGTCGCGATCGAACGTCGCCTTGCAGATCGAGAAAGATGCGCGTGCCGGTCGTGCCGTAGTGCTGGCGCTGGCGCAGCGCCGTCGAACAGCGCATCGCGCGTCAGCTCCGGCATGAAGTAGCAGGTCAGCCCGCCGATCGCGCCGAAGGTCGAAGCGCCGGGCCGCGTCGCGCCGGGCCGTCCCTTGTGGTCGTCGCTGTGGCAGACGACGCCGACGCGATAGCCCTTCTCGAACGCGTCGTGCAGGATCCATTCGAACGTGCCCCAGGTCGAATGCACCTCGACGGTGCGCTCGAGCCGGCCGTCGTGGGCGTATTTCAGGTCGGCGTAGCGCCCGCCGACATGGGCGATGACGACGGCAGTCCTCGTCCTTGAGCGCACTCGAACAGCTCGTCGGCGGTGTAGATCGCATCGGTCGAGGTCTGGCCCTCGACCAGGATGTGCGACGAGCGGCGGATCGGCCGGCCTTCGTGGCGGTAGAAGATGTTGCGGTCGCCGCCCATGCCGGTGTTGCCGGACCATTCGTAGCCCGGCAGGCAGACGAACTTGCCCGGCTTGTCGAACTCGGCGGTGAGCCGGTTGAGCTTCTTCCAGAACGCGTCGGTGATCTGGAAGTCGTTGCCCTGGTGGCCGACCATGTCGACGAAGGCCGCGTCGCGCGCATAGCGGAAATAGTCTTCCGCCGAGCCCATGCCGATGGTCTCGCCGCTCTGGCCGTGCAGGTCGCCCCAGTAGCGGCGCAGCGGCGCGCTCGCGACGACGCGCATCGGATTGGCGCGCGCGACCTCCTTGTCCGTCGGCCATGACCTGCAGCTCGACGTCGCCCGCCGCATCGGCGACGAGATTTTCGATCACGCGCGGGCCCTCGCCTGGCTTGATCGTCGACGCTGTCGGGCAGGCCGCGCATCGGCCGCGACGGCTGCAAGCGCCAGCGCTGCGTCCGCCTTCGCCGGTCGGATTGCCCCACATGTCCTCGGCGACGAGCGCCAGCCGGAACGGCTCGCCCGCCACCGCGAGCGACGGCAGGATCGCCTTCCAGCTCGCCGCCGGTCCCGGCACCAGATCGAACGCCGGCTGCTCCGGCAGCTCGCAGAACTCGTAGGTCGCAAACGCATCGACCGAGGTCTTCAGCTCGACATTCGCCTCGACATTGGTTTGCAGCCGGCAGCCCGGGCGAGCCCTGCCGCCGGTCGCCGATGCGGATCGTCAGCGTGTCGCCCGCGCGCAGATAGCCGCGGCCGACGCGGATCAGCAGCGTGTTCGCCAGGGCCGGATGTTGAGCCGGTCGAACCAGACTTCGAGCTTGGCGCCGTTGCTCGCCTCGACCGTGGTGAAGTTCGCCGCCTGCGGCTTGTCGAACTGCGGCTTGCTCATGTCGGACGTGGTCCGCCACGAGATCTTCAGCATGCCGGTGTCGTCGATGCCGAACGTGCCGGCGGTGTAGACGAGCGTCAGCTCGGCATGCGAGCCCGCGACGAACGGGCCCGGCGGCGTGAGCGTGATCGAGCCCATGTGCTCGGGAAGATAGGTCGAGATACGGCATGGACGTGGCTCTCGATGGCGGCGCGGCGCTGCTGGCCGGGCGGAAGCAGGACCGATACGATAGTCGATGACGGACGGTCACGAGGAGCAGGGAGCAATTTCCAATGTTCGACATGCTCGCGCGGTTGTCGCTGCTGCTGTCGTGCGTCGCTGCTCGCACTGCCTCGCGCCGGCGCTCGTTCACGGCGCAGGACTGGCCGAACCGGCCGGTGCGCTTCATCGTGCCGTTCCCGGCCGGCGGCTCGACCGACGTCGGCGGCGCGGCGTGCATCGCCGAATATCTGTCGCGCACGCTCGGCCAGCAGGTCTTCGTCGAGAACCGGACCGGCGCCAACGGCAACATCGGCATGGAGGCGGCGGCCAAGAGCGCGCCCGACGGCTACACCGTCCTGATCGCGCCCGACTCGGTGGCCAGCAACCCGCACGTCTTCAAGGTGAGCTTCGACCCGCTGAAGGACCTGGTGCCGGTGATCCAGCTGTCGCGCCAGCCGATCGTGCTCGCGGCGCATCCCTCGCTCGGCGTCAGCACGCTGGCCGAACTGATCGCGCTGGCCAAGCAGCAGCCCGGGCTGCGCTACGCGCACCGGCAGCGGCGTCGGCTCGCAGCAGCACATGGTCGTCGCAGTGGTTCGCGCAAGCTCGCCGGCATCGAGCTCGAGCAGGTGCCGTATCGCGGCGGCGGGCAGGCGATCAACGATCTGATCGCCGGCCACATCAAGCTCGGCTCGCTCGGCTCCACGCCGCTGATTCCGCATCTACAAGGCCGGCACGTTGCGGCTGCTGGCGCAGAGCGACGGCAGGCGCGCTCGCCAAGCCTGCCGGACGTCCCGACCTACCAGGAGGCAGGCAGTCAAGGGCTCGTGCTCGACCAGTGGCTCGGCGTGCTTCGTGCCGGCCGGCACGCCGCCCGCCGTGATCCGCGCGTCTCAATGCCGAGGTCAACAAGGCGCTCGCGGACGCAACGGTCGCGCGACAGCTTTCTGCAATCGGCGCAGGAGCCGATCGGCGGCAAGCGCCGAGCAGTTCGCCCGTCTGGTGCGCGACGATTTCGAGAAATACGGACGGCTGGTGAAGGACTTGAATATCAAGTCGAACTAGCGCGCCGGGCAAACCGAACTCCAGAATGTCGAATCCGACGAGACGGTCGACCATGTAAATCAGCCCGCGCGTGTCGAGCATCACGTCGTTGCTCTGCGGCGCGCTGTGTCCGGCCACCGGTTCGGGGATGAAGCAGCCGACCTCGCGCGGCGCGGCCGGATCGGCCACGTCGACGATACGCAGGCCGGCGCCGAACCACACCGCGTAGACCAGCGTGCCGGTCATCGCCTCGTGGAACTGATGCGCGCCGAAGCGCGCGCCCTCTACCCGGCTGAACGGCGAGTCGAGTTCGCTCACCTCGAACAGCCCGAGCGGCTTGATCGCCGCCGGGTCGCTCACGTCGAAGGTCGCCAAACCCGCATGCGGACGCCCGCGCCGCGCCTGTTCTTCGCTCGCGCTCTGCGCCTGGTCCTCCTCGTCGATCGAGACCGCGATGCGCCGCCCGTCGATGCGCGCCGGCAGCGGCATCACGGTGTGGGTCGGCTCGGGAAACGGCGGATGGGTGTTGTACGAGCCGAGGCTGCGCGGGCGCGCGATGTCGGAGCAGTTGACCACCCAGAAGCCGCCGTGCCAGCAGCTCGCCCACAGTTCATCGCCGAAGCGCAGCGCGTGATGCAGCCGGTGGCGCCGGCCGGACCATGTCGGCGTCTCGCCGCCCGCGACGTGCTGCCCCGGCATCCACCAGCGCGAGACTTCGCGTCGGGGTTCGTGGATCGGCGATGTCGTAAACGACGAGGATGTTGCCGATGAAGCCCTCCATCTCGGTCGAGATGTAGGCGTAGCGCGCATCCATCGCAAAGCGATGCACGCCGATGCCGCCGGTCTTCTGATACGCGATCAGCCTCGGCTTTGCGGGATCGGCGACGTCGTAGACCTTGAATCCGCCGTTGCCGTAGCGTTGCGCGGCGGCGGCTTCGAGCGCGTGCAAGTCCTGCTCGCTGACGCCCATCTGCGCGGCGATCTCGGCCGCGGTCGGTGCGCGCCGCAGCCGCGCGACTAGCTCCGCGCGCGCGGCCGGCAGTTGCTCGGCGCGCCGCCCGATGCGGCGTCATGTTGCGCTCGTGATTGACGATCATCACGTCGCCGACGACGCGGACCTTGTGGCTGTGCGACTCCGGATCGTCGAGCGTAATGGTCGCGACCACGCGCGGGTGGTACGGATCGGCGATGTCGATGATGGTGGTGCCGAGCTGCTGCTTGTTCGGGATGTGGCCCACATAGGCGTGATGGCCCGCAACCGTCACCTGGCCGGCGCCCGGAATGTCGAGATGCGCGAGGCGGCGGACGTTTCGCGCGAGCGCGCCGGTATCGGTCGTGCGCATCAGTCGAGCCGTCCTCCGGCGGCCTGCACGACCGCGCGCCATTTGGGAATCTCGGCCTTGATGTAAGCGGAAAATTCCGCCGGCGACGAGCCCGCGATATCGACCCCGAGATCGCCGAGCGCCTTGCGCGTCGCCGGATCGTTCAGCGCCGTGACGGTCGCGCGATGCAGCGTCTCGATCACGTCCTGCGGCGTCGCGGCCGGCGCGACCAGGCCGTGCCAGGTGGTTGCCTCGAAGCCCGCAAGGCCAAGCTCGGCAACGGTCGGAATATCGGGCAGCACCGCGATGCGCGTTGGCGTCGTGACGGCGATCGGGCGCACCAATCCATCCTTGACGTGGCCGACCACGGAGGCGGCGGTGGCGAACATCATCTGCACATGTCCGGCGATCACATCCTGCAGCGCGGGCGCCGCGCCCTTGTAGGCGACATGCACGATGTCGACGTGCGCCTGCGCCTTGAACAATTCGCCGGACAGATGCGCGGCCGCGCCATAGCCCGAGGAGGCAAAGTCGAGCTGGCCGGGCTTTGCCTTCGCCAGCGCGATCAGCTCGGCCATCGTGCGCACGGGGAGCGCCGGATTGACCACCAGGATGTTCGCCTGCGAGCCGATCAGGCTGATCGGCGCGAAGTCCTTCTCGGCATCGTAGTTGACCTTCTTGTAGAGGCTCGCATTGGTGGCAAGGATGCTGTTGTTGCCCATCAGCAGCGTGTAGCCGTCGGGCGCCGCGCGCGCGGTGAGCTCGGCCGCGATATTGCCGCCGGCGCCGGGCCGGTTCTCGATCACGAACGGCTGGCCGAGCAATTGCTCCAGTCGCTTGCCGAGGATGCGCGCCAGCACGTCGCTCGGGCCGCCGGGCGTGAACGCGACGATGAGGTTGACCGGCCGCTCGGGATACTTCGCGGCGGCCGCCGCGGGCAACAGCCATGTGGCGGCGGCGACGAGGAGCGCGGAGAGGATGGGGCGCATGTGCATCGTTGGCATGCAGGCAAGCGTAGCCCGGATAAAGCGCCAGCGAAATCCGGAGACACATGCGGATCGGCAGCCCCGGATTGCGCTTCGCTCTATCCGGGCTACGGCCCTGCGTCTCGTTTCTTCAACTTAGGCCGATCGGGTCTCGCCGTATGCGCCGGAGCTGCGCCCGCGCGACTGGAAGAAACACGCGATCCCGATGATCAGCAGAGCCGGCCACAGCGCGTAGCCGATGATGTAGTCGAAGGTTGTCCGCCGATAGACCGGGAGGCGTTTGGGCAGCAGGCCGGCGCGCTGCATCTGCTCGATCTTCTCGTTCGGCAGCCGGTAGAACTTGTCGCTCACGCCCCTGATGCCGAACACATGCCCGCCATCCGACATCGAATAGGGCAGCATGAAGGAGTGCCGCGAGGTCAGGAAGCCGAGATAGAGGTCTTCGCCGTTCGGTCCTTTCACGCTGATGTCCTGCAGGTGATGGACCGTGTCCTGCGTGCCGAAGAACAGCTTGGCGTGCGCGTCCTTTCCGGACACCGCCACGAGGACGAACAGCACGAGAATGAACAGACCGCGACGCATGACGTCTTGCTCCCAGGGAAACGCGGCGATCATCGCCGCCGGAAACCACGACGCAGGCTACTGCCAAGGCACCAAATCCCGGCTAATCCAGATGATGCAAGTGTCGGCGGCCTATTAACGCGTGCTCAACCTTCATCGGCGGCAATCGACGCCGCCGCCTCCGGGACGCCCGAGACGCCAGCGCACGTTGACAGGACCCGCGCGGCACGCCCCAATATCCGAACGCGCCGTCATGGGCTGCGACCCTGGGCGCGGACGGATTTTCGCGTGGCGCGACAGTCGAAGGAGCAGCTCAAATGACGGTCAGCTCCGCAGGTGCTGCGGCTTTTCCGCGGAAGCCGCTCCCGAAACGGTTCTGCAATCTCGACCGGCTGTTGCACGCTCTGAAGGCGCGTGGGCTTGACGGCATCGTCGCAACGGTTCCGAACAACGTCTTCTATCTGACCGGATTCAATGCCATCGCGCACAAGTCGGACGAGCCCCGTGTCTGCGCGGTGGTCCTCTCGCGCCATGCGCCCGACCACCCGATCATCGTCGTTGCCGATTACTATCTTGCGACATTTCTCACTCAGGAGACGTGGGTCGAGGACATCCGGCCGTTCCGCGCCGTCATGCTGCCGCTCGATCTGCCCGCCAAGCCGGCCGACATCGATCGTTTCATCCCGTTGGAGGCTAAAGGCAAACCATGGATCGAGAACGCGCGCGAGCAGTACACGTTCGACATGACGACCGCACTGAAGGGGGCTCTCACGGAGCTGAAACTCGATCGCGCAAAGGTCGCTTTCGACGACTACGGCTTCGGCCTGAGGCTGGGATTGGAACGAGCGAACGTGGCTGACGGCTACGATCCGATGATGTTTGCGCGGTCGATCAAGACGCCCGCCGAGCTGGATCTGCTCCGCCGCGCGACGAGGCTGAACCAGATGGCCATCGGCAAGACCGTCGCATCCTGGGAGAAAGGAGCGACATGGCGCGATCTCAACATCGCTTATGCGCGTTCCGTCGCCGAGCTTGGCGGCTTCGTGCGCGATCCGGGCGGCATGGTGTGGGGACACCCGCGCGGCACCGAGCAGACGATCATGCTCTCGACCGCGTTCGAGGACAGCGAAGTGGAGGCCGGGACGCACGTCATGTTCGACTGTCACGGGACCATCGATCTCTACTGCTGGGACGGAGGAAAAACCTGGATCGTCGACGCCGAACCCGAAGGCGACGCCAGGCGCTGGGCCAAGGCCACGACGGCTGTCGCCGAGACATTGGTTGCCGCCATGAAACCCGGGGCCCGCATCGTCGATCTGCAGGCGCTCGCGCGCGCCACCTACCGCAAGGCCGGCGTCCCCGATCCCGACAGCGCGCTGATATTCTTTCATGGCCTCGGCCTCTCGCACATGGAGCTGGAGCTGATGACGGCCGATGGCAAGGCGCACGGCGGAAACTGGTCGCTGGAGGAGGGCATGGTCGCTCCGATCCACTTGCTCTATCCGGGCGGCCAGTTCGATCGCTCCTGGTGCGAGGAAGTCGTCGAGATCGGCAGCGACGGCGGCAAGCCGCTCTTCTCGTGGGGCTACGATCCGATAACCGGGCGTAACGCCTGACGTGCGATCGGCATCGTGAGCAGGCGCGGGACATCCGCCGGACCCTCATCTAGGATGCCGTCTCCGACAAATTGATTCTCGTTCTTCATCAATGTGTCAGCTCATTCCGCAAGATTAGGCTTGGCGAACGTCGGAAGGGACGGCCATGACCTTGAGCGTCAAGACCTCGAGCGCGGCGGACCAGGTCATGGCGCTGCTCGGCGACGTCGGCGCGCGCTGGGGATTGCCGGCGGAGGCCTGCCGCGTTCATGGCTATTTCTATCTGATCGCGCGTCCGGCCACGGCCGCGGAGGTTCGCGAGGCGCTCGGCGTGAGCGAAAAGACGCTCGATGACGCGCTGACATGGCTTGCCGATTATCGCCTGATCGAGCGCACCACGCCGGATGCATGGCGCACCGACAGCGATCCCTGGGAACTGATGACGCGCGCACTCGAGGAGCGGCAACGCCGCGAGGTCGGCCCGGCGCTCGATGTGCTGCGCGCCGCCAGGCGCGCGGCGCCGCTGGACGATGCACGCCAGCGCACGATCGCGGCGCAGATCGGCAAGTTGCTGCGGCTGGTCGAGGACCTGTCGGCGATCAGCCGGCAGACCCGGCGGCTGTCGCCCGCAACCGTGCGGCACATGGTCGGGTTCGGCGGGTTCGCCGCCCGCTTCCTCGATCGGACTCTCGGCAGGAGGGAACGTTGATGAGCGACGATCGTGACCAGCGCGATGCCTTCAAGGTCAATTCACTCACCGGTCTCGACCAAGCCAGCCCGGTCGAGGGCGAGGTCGTGTGGGATCCCGCACGATCGATCTGGAACACCGGAATGTTCTTGGCGGCCGTGATCCTCGGGCCGCTCACATTCAGCTGGAGTGCGCTGGCGGTTTTCCTGGTGACCGCCGGTGTGACCCTGTGCGTCGGACACTCGGTCGGCTTTCATCGCCGTCTCATTCATCGCAGCTTCGAATGTCCCAAATGGCTGGAGCGAACGCTCATCTGGTTCGGCACGGCGGTCGGCATGGGCGGGCCGATCTGGACCATCCGGCTGCACGACAGCCGCGACTGGGCGCAGCGCCAGCCGGATTGCCACTGGTTCCTGCGGCACGGGAAGCCGTTTCTGGTCGACGGATTCTATTATCTGAACTTCCGGCTCAAGCTGAAGCGGCCGCCGGGCTTCGAGCCCGGGCCGGGCGTCGGCGACGACCGCTTCTACGCCTTCCTGCAACGCACGTGGATGGCGCACCAGATTCCGATCGCCATTGTTCTTTATCTGCTCGGTGGCTGGCCCTTTGTCGTGTGGGGCGTCTGCGTGCGCGTTGCCGCATGCACGCTGATGCACTGGTACATTTCGTATTTCGCGCACACGCAGGGACCGCAGGACTGGACCGTCGACGACGCCGTCATCCAGGCGCACAACGTGCCGCTGATGGCGATCCCGACCATGGGGGAAAGCTGGCACTGCAATCATCACGCGTTTCCGGGCTCGGCGCGGCACGGCCTTTATCCCGGCCAGATCGATCTCGGCTGGCGCTTCATTCAATTGCTGCAATGGCTGGGCCTCGCCTGGAACGTCCAGGTCCCCGCCAACCTTCCGCCGCGGCCGGGCATCAGCCCGGTGACGGCGCGCGCGCTGAGCGCTGCGGCGCCGGGACAAGCCGCGCTGTCGCGCGGGCAGACGTGAGACTGAAACGATGGAGCCGACGGTCGGCGAGGCGCTCATCGAATTCAGGAAAGCGAACGGACTGGCGGCCCATGACGCCGTGGACTCATGGTGGACGTGCCGGCTCGGACCTGTCTCGCTCCGGCTTCCCAATTGGACATGGCGCCGGCGGGCGCTGCTCGCGCACGACCTGCACCATGTGCTGACCGGATATCCGTGCGGCCTCACCGGTGAATTCCAGGTCGCCGCTTGGGAATTCGGCGCCGGGCCGATGCCGCACTGGGGCGCCACCGTGTTCTGCTTCCCGCTGGTTCTCCTCGGACTGTGCCTGACGCCGCGGCGCGTCGCGCGGGCGTTCATCGCCGGGCGGCGATCGCGCAGCCTGCATCAATGCGACGCGATCGATGCGGTGCTGGCGGCGCCGCTGCATGTGGCGCGCGCCGGGCTGGTGTGTGCTCGCGGCCGTGAATTCGGGAGCGAGCGCCGCCCGGATTGAACGCAGCGAAGTGCGGAGCCAAGCGCGCCCCTTTCCCCCGCCCGCCTCAAAACTTCGCCGTCCTCCGCACATCGCCCTGCGGCAATTCCTCGAACCGGTCGCGCCGGACCGCGCCGAAGCCGAGCCGCGTCGAGCGGTGCAGGATCAGCGGGTTGAAGCCGGCGCGCTGGCAACCTTTGAGCGAGGCGATGTTCTCCAGCCCGACGAAGGTGAGCACTTGGCGCGCGCCGATCGCGGCGCCGCGCTCGGCGATCAGCGCCATGGCGGCCGACATGATGCCGAAGCCGCGATAGGCCGGCGGCGTGTAGGCGTTCTCGAGCAGCGCCTGGTGCGGCGCGAGCACCGGGAAGCCTTTCAGCTGCGCCACGAAGGCGTTGTCCCCGGCGCCGAACAGCCATTGCACATAGCACGGCGCGCCGTTGCGCTCGTCGATCGCCACGTATCCGTTCTGCGCGCCCTTGGCGAGGAACGCGCGGCGCACTGCGACCTCAGCTTTTTCCTGCGCGCTCGCCGCCACGGCGTCGTAGGAGAGCAGCGCCGGCACGTCGCGCGGCTCGAGCCGGCGCACGCTGATCGGGATCTTGGCGGAGGGATTGACGATCGGAACGCCGAGGTCGCGGCTCAGCCCGTAGCGGGTCAGCGCGGTGTACAGTCCGAGATGCAGCCGGCCCGCCGCGCGGGCGCTCTTTTCCGCGAACCAGTCGCTCAGCGGCGCGCGCGAACTGGTATCCTGGTGGGTTGCCTCGATGGTCATGGCCTTGCGTCCTTCATGATGCGACGCGCGTTGCGCCGTCGCAGGACTCCACGCAGGTCAACTCTGCAAGGGGCGCGCCGGAATTGCGGCCGCGAGCTGTGCCGGTTTGGTGCAGGGTACGGAGAAATTCGCGTAAGCATTTGATATTGTTGTCAAAATTTTGCGCGCGCAGGCGACAGATGGAAAACCCTCCACGCGCCGGGACGCCGCGTTTTCACAGAGCTGCAGCAGAGTGCGTGCGGGCGCCGCGATTTCGCTTGCGGCCGGCTTGCTCTAGAGTTGCGCACCCATCCCGGCGACGTTGCATGGCATTCGGCTTCACGAGAGCACAACAAGCGCGCCTGCGACCCGCGTTGTTCACCGCAGCGGCCGCCGCGCTGATCGGCCTGTCGGCGTGGGGCGCCTGGCACCTGCGTCACGAGACCGGGCTGCGCTCGCTGCAGGCGATCAACGCCTCGCGCATCGAGCTGATCGCAAGCGCGGTGCGCTCCGAGATCAACCGGCAGGATCACCTCCCGCTCGTGCTCTCGCTCGACGCCGACGTGCGCAGCACGCTGCAGTCGCACGACGCCGCGCGGGTGGAGCAGCTGCAGGCCAAGCTGCAGCGCGTCAGCGAGGAGGCCGACACCCGCGCGCTCTACGTGATCGGACGCAACGGGCATATCGTCGCCGCCGGACAATCGCATGCGGCGGAAGCGATGATCGGCCGCAATCTCACCGACCGCTCCTATTTCGTGAAGGCGATCGAGTCCGGGCGCAGCAGCTATCTCGGCGTCGATCCGGTGAGCGGACGTGTGCGCTACTACCTCGCCGAGGCGATCACCGATCCGGCGCTGCTCGGCGTCGCGGTCGTGCGCATCGAGTTCGACGCGCTCGAATCGACCTGGGAACGCGGTGGCGAGCGCGTGATGATCACCGATGCCGACGGCACCGTGTTCCTCACCAGCACGCCGGCCTATCGCTACCGCACCGTTCCCGGCGCCGGCGGCCATCATCTGGCGACCGAGGCCGCAGTGCCGAATTTTCCGGGCGAGGCGCGCAAGCCGATCGAGATCGCCGTGCAGGAGGCGCGCGGCGAGCAGTCCGTCGTCGAGCTCAGAAGTGAAAACGAGGACGACACGTTTCTCTATCAGAAGTTCCAGCTGCCGGAGTTCGGCTGGACCATTCATCGTTTCGTCGATCTGGCCGCCGTCGAAGCCGATCAGCGCGACGGCGCGATCATCGGCGCCGCGATTTCGGCGCTCCTTGTCTCGCTGCTGCTCTATCTGCTGCAGCGCCAGCGCGCCTATGCGGCGGCGCGCGAGGCGGGCGCACGGCTGCAGGCGGAAGTCGCCGAACGCACGCGCGAGCTGCGCGACGCCAACGCGCTGCTGCAGAGCGAGGTGGACGAGCGCCGCCGCACCGAGGCGCGGCTGCGTGCGACGCAGAACGAATTGCTGCAGGCCGGAAAGCTTGCGGCGCTCGGCCAGATGTCGGCCGCGATCGCGCATGAGGTGAACCAGCCGCTCGCCGCGATCCGCACCTTCATGGCAAGCGCGAAGATCTATCTGCAGCGCGGCGACGGCAAGCAGGTCACCAAGAACCTCGACCTGATCGACGGCCTCGCCGAGCGCATGGCGAAGATCACCAACCACCTGAAAACCTTCGCGCGCAAGAGCGAGCCGGGCCGGCCCGAACCGGTGCAGGTCGCGCGCGCGGTGGAAGGCGCGCTGTTCCTCACCGAAAGCCAGATCAAGGCCGAAGGTGTGCGGCTCACCACCAAGGTGGAGCCGAACATTCTGGTGTCGGGCTATGCGGTGCAGCTCGAGCAGGTGCTGGTCAATCTGATCCGCAACGCGCTCGACGCCGCCGCGGAAAGCAAGCGGCCCGCGATCGAGATCGAGGCATGCGCGGCCGGCGATGTCGTGCGCATCCGCGTCGCCGACAACGGGCCGGGCATTGCGCCGGACCTGATCGGTCGCATCTTCGACCCCTTCGTCACCACCAAGCCGGTCGGCAAGGGCCTCGGACTTGGCTTGTCGATCACCTACGGCATCGTGCAGGACTTCCGCGGCCACGTTCATGCGGCAAACCGCCCGGAAGGCGGCGCCGAGATCGTGGTCGAGCTTCCGCGTCTCACCGCCGACGCGATGGCACCGGAGAGGACGGTTCATGCCTGATCACGGCCCGGTCCTTTTCGTGGACGACGAGGCGTCGATGCGCGAGGCGGTCACGCAGTGGCTCGGGCTGGCCGGATTCGATCTGGTCGCGCACGACAATGCGGCTTCGGCGCTGCGGCAGATCAGCCGCGACTTTCGCGGGCCGCTGGTGACCGACCTGAAGATGGAGGGCATGGACGGCCTCGAGCTGCTGCGCCAATCGCAGGAGGTCGATCCTGAATTGCCGGTGGTGGTGATCACCGGGCACGGCGACGTCGAGACCGCGGTCGAGGCGATGCGGCTCGGCGCCTACGATTTCATCGAGAAGCCGTTCGCGCCGGAGCGGCTGCTCGATATCGTCCGTCATGCCAGCGAGAAGCGGGCGCTGGTGCTGGAGAACCGGCGGCTGCGCCGCGCCGTGAACGAGCAGACGCTCGCCTCGCGCATCATCGGCAATTCGCATGCCGTTGAAACACTGCGCGCCGCGGTGGCGGAGCTCGCCGGCACCGACGTGAGCGTCATCCTGTGCGGCGAAACCGGCACCGGCAAGGATCTGGTGGCACGCTGCCTGCATGATTTCGGACGGCGCCAGAAGGGCAACTACGTCGCGGTCAATTGCGCGGCCGTTCCGGAGACGATGGTCGAGAGCGAGTTCTTCGGGCACGAGGCCGGCGCGTTCACCAGCGCCGTCAAGGCGCGACCCGGCAAGGTCGAGCACGCGAACGGCGGAACGCTGTTCCTCGACGAGATCGACTCGATGCCGCTCGCCATGCAGGGCAAGCTGTTGCGCGTGCTGCAGGAGCGCTCGGTCGAGCGGCTCGGCTCGAACCAGACCGTGGCGGTCGACCTGCGGCCGATCGCGGCGAGCAAGATCGACCTGCGCAAGGCGAGCGACGAGGGCAAGTTCCGGCTCGATCTCTATTACCGCCTGTCCGTCGTGGAGGTGACCATCCCGCCGCTGCGCGAACGGCGCGACGATATCCCGCTGCTGTTCGAATATTTCGCCGCGCTCGCCGCGGAGCAGCACGGACGCGAACCGCGTCCGGCGTCCGCCGCCACGGTCGCGAGCCTGATGGCGCAGGACTGGCCCGGCAATGTGCGCGAGCTGCGCAACGCCGCGGAACGCTACGCGCTCGGCCTCGGCGCGTCGGCACGGCCGCCGGCCGATGAGCCCAAGCATTCGCTCGCCGGCCAGGTCGACGCGTTCGAGCGAATGGTGATCGAACGCGCGCTTGCGCGGAGCGGCGGCAAGATCAGCGCCGTGATGGAACAGCTCGACGTTCCGCGCCGTACGCTGAGCGAGAAAATGTCCCGCTTCGGGCTCGACCGGCACCGCTTTGCCGGTGCCGATCGGCCGAAACCCGCCGACGAAAAAGAGCCGGCCGGCGGATCGCCGCCGAAGCGCTGAACCGGCCATTCGGCCTTCTTCTAACAAATTGATTTAATTGACGTATTTCACGCATCTCCGCGCGCCTGCTGGCACGCCAGTTGCTCTTGGAAAGGCGATCAAGGGCGGCAGCAAAGTCCGCCTTCTCGCTAAAGCGGGTGCGGGGCGCGTCGGGAGTGGGTCAATTTGATCAGGGTTTGGCGGGGTACCACACGCTGGCCGGCTCGATTGCCGGAGCGGCGCCGTTTGCGCGCGCCATCCTGGCAGTGCTCGGGCTGACCATGCTGGGGGGCTGCACAGTCGGACCGGACTTCCTCAAGCCGGCCCCGCCGCCGGTCGGCGGCTATCTTCCCGGTGGCGCGGAGCGCAACGCCGGCGTCGCGACCGTGCGCGGCGCGGATGTGGCGGAGCGCTGGTGGAAGGTGTTCCGCTCGCGCGCGCTCAACCGGCTGATCCAGGACGGCATCGACAACAATCAGGATCTCGCCGCCGCGCAAGCGGCGCTGCGCGCCGCACAGGCGAATGCGCAGTCGCTGCGCTCGGGGCTGTTCCCGGTGCTCACCGCGTCGTTCGACGCGAGCCGCCAGCAGGTGGCGACGCAGACCTTGCAGTCCGACGCGGCATCGGGCGCCGGCATCTACAGCCTGCACACGCTGCAGGTGAGCGTCGCGTTCGTGCCCGACGTGTTCGGCGGGACGCGGCGCGCGATCGAGCAGGCAGACGCGCAGGCAGACGCCGCCGCGTTCCAGCGCGAGGCGGTCTATACCACGCTGGCTTCGAACATCGCACTCGCGGCGATCCAGGAAGCGTCGCTGCGCGGACAGATCGCCGCAACCCGGCGCCTGATCGGCATCCAGACCGACCTGCTCGGCATCCTGCACCGGCAAAACGACCGCGGACAGATCGCGCTGCCCGATGTGGTGGCGCAGGAGACCGCGGTGGCGCAAGCGCGGCTGTTGCTGCCGCCGCTCGAGAAGCAACTCGCACAGCAACGCAATTTGCTCGCAACACTGACGGGTCGGTTTGCGGGCAATGGTCTGCCGGCGGCGTTTGAGCTGCAATCTTTCGGACTCCCTCCAAGATTGCCGCTCAGCCTGCCGGCAGACCTCATCCGTCAGCGGCCGGACATCCGCGTCGCCGAGGCCAACCTGCACGCCGCCAATGCGCAGATCGGCATCGCGGTCGCGAACCGGTTGCCGCAGATCATGCTCACCGGCAACGCCGGCAGCACCGCGGATTCGATGGCGCGCCTGTTTGCGCCCGGTACGCTGTTCTGGGCCGTCGCCGGCAATGCCACGCAGACGCTGTTCGACGCCGGCGGACGCTATTACAAGCAGCGCTCCGCCGAGGAGCTGACCGCACAAGCCGCTGCGCAGTATCGCCAGACCGTGCTCGCCGCGTTCCAGAACGTCGCCGACGTGCTGCGCGCCCTGCAGGCCGATGCGCGCGCCGTCACCGCCGCGGCCGCCGCCGAGGAGGCCGCGAACCGCAGCATCGATCTCGTCCGCCGCCAGGTCGAACAGGGGCAGGTGTCGAGCCCGATCCTGCTCAATGCGCAGCAAGCCTATCTGCAGACCTCGCTCGCCCGCGTACAGGCGCAGGCCGCACGCCTTGCCGACACCGTCGCGCTCTATCAGGCGCTCGGCGGCGGCTGGTGGAACCGCAAAGCCCCCGAGGCAACCACTCAATGAATTTCAAGTTCAGCAAGTACGACGTGCACACGGCGTTGATCGGCGCGCTTCTGATTGGCGCGATGGCAGGACTCGCCGCCTTCGCGGTGCCGCACACCAAAGCCGCGGAAGTCGCCGCCATCGACATCGGCGCGAGACCCGACCAGAAAAGCCCCGACAACGTGCGGGTCGGCGCCGAGCAGATGCACCAGCTCGATATCGTGCCGGTGAAGACTGCCGAATTCCGCGTGCAGAAGCTCGCCATCGGGCAGATCGCCTTCAACGAGGACGCCAGCACCGTCGTGCTGTCGCCGTTCTCGGGCCGCGTGACGCGGCTGATCGCCAAGATCGGCGACGACGTGAAGCGCGGCGACCCGCTGTTCGAGATCGACAGCCCGGAAGTCGTGCAGTCGCAAACCGACCTGATCGCGGCGCTGCACGGGATCACCAAGGCGAAGGCGCAGGTCGCGCTCGCCAGGCGCATGCTCGATCGCCAGACCGGCCTGCTCGCCGACAAGGCGACCTCGATGCGCGAGGTCGATCAGGCGCGCAACGATTTCGCCGCCGCCGAGTCCGATCTCGCGACCGCGCAGGGCACGCTCACCGCGGCGCGCAACCGGCTGCGCGTGATCGTCGGACGCGACCAAGGCGAAGTCGAGCGGCTCGAGCGCGAACGTGTGGTCAATCCGCTGATCACCATCAACGCGCCGATCGACGGCACCGTGATCGGCCGCAAGGTCGGCCCCGGCCAGTACGTGCGCAGCGACGCGGCGGATGCGCTCTATTCGATCGCCGATCTCTCGACCATGTGGCTGAAGGCAAACGTGCCGGAGAGCGAGATCGTGCACGTGCGCGTCGGCCAGGAGATCGAGGTGCGGCTCACCGCCCTGCCCGACCGCGTCATCAAGGCGCGCATCAGCGCCGTCGGCGCGGCCTCGGATGCGGCGACGCGGCGCGTGACGGTGCGTTCCGAGATTCCCAATCCGGACCGCGTGCTGAAATCCGAGATGTTCGCGAGTTTCAAGATCACCACCGCTGGCGGCGAGCCCTGCGCGACAGTCCCCGCCGAAGCCGTGATCCGCGACGGCGCGCAGGCGAGCGTCTGGGTGCAGCGCGCGCCGATGACGTTCCAGCGCCGCAAGGTCAGAGTCGGCCTGGAGCGCGACGGGTTCGTGCAGGTGCTCGACGGCATCGCGGCCGGCGAACAGGTGGTCGGTCGCGGCGCCGTGTTCGTGGACAACGAATCGCGCAGTTGAACCGCGCCGAACGTCGACGATGTTGCGTGGCCTGATCGCCCTTTGCCTTGCCCGGCGGCCGCTGGTGCTGGTCGCATTCGCGGCGTTCATCGGGCTCGGCTACGCGGCGTTCACCACGCTCAATATCGAGGCCTTTCCCGATCCGGCGCCGCCGATCATCGAACTGATCGCGCAATGGCCCGGGCAGTCGCCCGAGGAGGTCGAGCGCTACGTCACGATCCCGATCGAGATCGCGGTGTCGTCGACGCCGGGGCTGAAGTTCCTGCGCTCCAACACGGTCTACGCGCTCGGCTTCATCCGCCTGCAGTTCGAGTACGGGCGCGACTACCACTTCGTGCGCCAGCAGACCATCAACCGGCTGAAGGACGTGACGCTTCCGGCGGGCGTGACGCCGGTGATCTCGCCGGCCGGCGGCATCGGCGAGATCATGCGCTATCAGCTCAAGGGTCCGCCCGGGATGTCGCTGACCGAGCTGAAAACCATCCAGGACTGGGTGGTGGAGCGGCGGCTGCGCACGGTCGCAGGCATCGCCGACGTCTCGGTGCTCGGCGGCAAGACCAAGGAATTCCAGGCCGAGGTCAACCTCGACCGGATGATGGCCTACGGGCTAACGCTGCCGCAGATCATCGCGGCCATTTCCGCCGGCAACTCGAATGTCGGCGGCCGCACCATCTCGATGGGCGAGCAGTCGGTCAACGTGCGCGGGCTCGGCGTCATCGGATCGCTCGACGACATCGCCAACATCGTGTTGACGCAGCAGGGCGGCGTTCCGGTGCTGCTCTCCGACATCGCCAAAATCCAGATCGGCTTCACGCCGCGGCTCGGCATCGCGGGACGCGACGAGACCACCGACATCATCTTTGGCATCGTGCTGATGCAGAAGCTCGAGCGCACCTCGGAGGTGGTGCAGCGCGTGCGCGCCGCGGTGGAGACGATCAACACCGACGGCACGCTGCCGCCCGGCGTCAAGGTCGAGCCGTTCTACGATCGCGGCGATCTCGTCGCCGTCACGGTGAGGACCGTGATGCACAATCTGGCGTTCGGCGTCGCGCTCATTTTCCTGATCCAGTGGGTGTTCCTCGGCAACCTGCGCTGCGCGCTGATCGTGGCGGCGACGATTCCGGTCGCGCTGTTCCTCGCCGTGATCATCACGGTACTGCGCGGGGAGTCCGCCAACCTGCTCTCGGTCGGCGCGATCGACCTCGGGATCATCGTCGACGCCACCGTCATCATGGTGGAGAACATCTTCCGCCATCTCGCCCATCCGCCGAAGCCCGGCGAGGGCGACTCCGCGCAGGTCACCAAGACCGACCGGGTACTCATCGGCGCGATCGAGGTCGACAAGGCGATCCTGTTCTCGGTGATCATCACGATCGCGGCGTTCCTGCCGCTGTTCACCATGCAGGGCGTGGAGGGACAGATCTTCGGACCGATGGCGCGCACCTATGCGTATGCCCTGCTCGGCGCCGTGATCGCGACCTTCACGGTGACGCCGGTGCTCGCCTCGCTGCTGCTGCCCGAGAAGGTCAGCGAGGTCGAGACCATCGCGGTGCGCTGGCTGCGCAAGGCGTACTCGCGGGCGCTCGCCCTTGCGGTGCGCAACGCGCGTCTCGCCGCCGCGGTCGCGGTCGCCTTCCTGCTGGTCTGCGGCCTGCTCGGAACGCGGCTCGGCAGCGAATTCCTGCCCAAGCTGGAAGAAGGCAACATGTGGATCCGCGCGATGCTGCCGCCGACCGTGACGCTCGAGGCCGGCATGGCGAGCGTCGCGCGCATCCGCGACGTCATCCGCAGCTATCCGCCGGTGCGCACCGTCGTCTCCGAGCAGGGCCGCGGCGAGGACGCGACCGACCCGGACGGCTCGTTCGTCGCCGAGTTCTTCGTGCCGCTCAAGCCGATGGACGAATGGCCGAACGGCATGACCAAGGACAAGCTGGTCAAGGAGGTGAGCGAACGCCTCGAACGCGAGTTCGTCGGCGTCGATTTCAACTTCTCGCAATACATCCAAGACAACATCGAGGAAGCGGTCTCGGGCGTGAAGGGCGAGAACTCGGTCAAGATCTTCGGCCGCGATCTCGCCGAACTCGAGCGGCTGTCGCGCACCGTGAAGTCGGAGATCGCCGGGGTGCCGGGCGTCACCAATCCCGGCGTCTTCAACCTGCTCGGACAGCCGAGCCTGGTGATCAAGATCGACCGCGCCAAGGCGGCGCGCTACGGCTTCTCGGTCGGCGACATCAATGCGGTGGTGCAGGCGGCGATCGGCGGGCAGGAGGTCACGCGGGTCTACGACGGCGAGTACAATTTCGCCCTCACGGTGCGCTTCGCGCCGGAGTATCGCGGCAACGTCGACGCGATCCGCTCGATCCCGGTCGCGCTGCCGAACAACGACCCGAAGGCGCCGCCCGCCTACATTCCGCTCGGCGACCTCGGCGAGGTGAAGCTCGAGAGCGGCGCGTCTTATATCTACCGGGAAAACTCGCAGCGCTTCGTGCCGCTCAAGTACAGCGTGCGCGGACGCGACCTCGGCTCGACCGTCGCCGAGGCGCAGGCCCGCATCGCCGACAAGGTGCCGCTGCCGCAGGGCTACAAGCTCGACTGGGCGGGCGAGTTCGGCGCGCTGGTCGAGGCGCAGAAGCGGCTCGCCGTGATCGTGCCGCTCAGCCTGCTGCTGATCTTCATGCTGCTCTACAGCCTGTTCAACTCGGTGCGCGACAGCACTGCTCGCCCTCGCCGGCATCCCCTTCGCGGTGTGCGGCGGCATTCTCGGGCTGACGGTCGCGGGGCTGAACTTCAGCATCTCGGCGGCGATCGGCTTCATCTCGCTGTTCGGTGTCGCCGCGATGGACGGCATCCTGCTCGTCTCCTACATCCGCCGGGAGCTCGAACAGGGCAACGATGTCGGGACCGCGGTGGTCGCGGCCGGTGAGACGCGCATGCGCCAGATCTTCATGACCGGCCTGTCCGCCTGCATCGGGCTCGTGCCGGCGGCGATTTCCACCGGCATCGGCTCGCAGGTGCAGCAGCCGCTGGCCTGCGTGATCGTCGGCGGTATGCTGCTCTCCCCGGTCTGCAGCCTGCTGGTGATACCGACCCTCGCGCGGCTGTTCATGCCGGACCCGCGCGCGGAAGAACCGGCCGAGCCTGAAGCCGCCCCGGAAGGGACGGCCGAGCCGGCGTGAGATCGTTGGAGGGAGCCACGATGGAGCAGACCGCGAAGATCCACCTTCACGACGACGACAAGCACCTGCTGCATGAGCTGCGCGCCACCCGCCGCGCCCATCGCAGGGCCCGGTCGAAGCCGTTGACCGTCGGCCAGCACGTCGCCGATACGGTCGCCACCACGATGGGTTCGTGGACTTTCATCATCATCCAGTCGGTCGTGCTGATGCTGTGGATCGGGCTCAACATCACGGCTTACGTGCAGCAGTGGGACCCGTACCCGTTCATCCTGCTCAATCTCGCGCTCTCGTTCCAGGCCGCCTACGCGGCGCCGGTCATCATGATGAGCCAGAACCGCCAGCAGGACATCGACCGCGCGTCCGCCGAGCACGACTACCAGATCAACATCAAGGCCGAGCTCGAGATCGAGCTGTTGCACCAGAAGATCGACCAGCTGCGGGAAACCGAAGTTCTGCAGCTGACCGAGGCGGTGAAGCAATTGACCGCGCAGCTCGGCAACCAGTACCGGTCCTCATCTTGAAGAGTGAGCGGAGCTTTTGCTGCGCATGATCTTTTCCGAAAACCGGTGTCCATCCCCGATCGGAGTCGAGGGCATGCTTTTCGGGATCATGCGCTAGCGGCGCTGCGGCATCGCGTTCGACGCCATTGAAATGGCGTATGAGGTCACGCGGCCGTTGAAGGAGTGGACGTCCCACACGACGGCGGCGAGGAGCACGGCCAGAATCCAGAACCACTCGCGCATGGCCGTTAGTTTACGCCGGGACAATTGCGCATTGCTTGCGCGGCGCAATAAACAATGAGTCTCAATCTCCGCCAATTTGACGCAATCACCCCTCTCCTCAAGGCGGAGCTCTTTGCATGGGGTTGTTTTGCAGTTTTTTCACCCAGCCCCGGCAAGTGAGGACCGGTATGGAACTCACCGCGTCGTCGCGAGCCGCAGCGCCAGCGCACAGGCGCGGTCGAACTCGTTGAGATCGATCCACTCGTCCACGGTGTGCGCCTCGTTCTGGCCGGCCCCGAAGGTGACGGTCGGGATGCCGTGCCGAACCATCCAGTTCGCGTCGAGCCCGCCGTTCACCGTGCGGACGTTGGGCGTGAGGCCGGCCGCCGCGATCACATCGGCCGCGCGCTGCACCACCGGCAGCGTGTCCTTCATGCGGAACGGATGATAGTCGGTGTTCGCCTTGAACCTGATCCGCCCGGCCTTGCCCTCGCTGTTCTTGACGCGCTTTGCGGCGAGCTCGAACGCAGCCTTGTAGGCGGCGGTGATCTGCTTGAAGAATTTGGAATCGTGGCTGCGGCTTTCGCCGCGCACGTGCACGTAGTCGGTCACCACGTTGGTGGCGTCGCCGGCCGGCCGCCCTTCGCCGCCGGTCACCGGGCCGACATTGCTGGTGCCGCGTTGCTGTCCTTTGACGATCTTGCCGAACCAGCCGCCTTTCTGCACCTCCGCCAGGGCAAGGCCGAGGATCATGGTCGAACTGATGCCGCGTTCGGGCGCGCCGCCCGCATGCGAGGCGCGGCCGAAGATCTCGACCTCCCAGCGGTCGGCGCCGACGGCGCCCACCACGATGTCGGCAGCCGCGCGCCCATCGTAGTTGAACGCCATGACGGGCGCGCCCAGCGCACTGCGATCGATATGCCGCGCGCCCCACAGTCCGCTTTCCTCGCGCACGCAGAACAACAGCGTGATCGGCGGGTGGTCGAGCCCCGCGCGCGCGAGCTCGGCCGCGAGCGTCACCAGCACGGCACAGCCGGTGCGGTTGTCGCCGCCGAGCGCGGTCTTCGCCGTGTTGACGATTTTGCGGCCTTGCTGCTTCGGCTTGGCGCCGGCGCACAGCGGCACGGTATCCATGTGCGTCATGAACATCAGCCGCGGCTGGTTGTGCATCGCGCCGCGGCCGGGCAAGTCGACGATCAGGTTGCCGGTCTGCGTCGGCAGCGGAATGCGCGTGTTGGCATCGTCGAGACGGATCGCACGCGTCCGGCACGCCGATCTCCTTCAGCGCTGCCGCGATGTCGCGCCCGATTGCCGCCTCCTGCCCGGTGACGCCTTCGATCGCGAGGAATCGCATCAGGCGCGCGGTTGCGGCTTTCGTGTCGACCGGCATGACGAAGCGTCCTTTTCATGAAACGGCGCCCGCGGGCGGCGGTTGCGGCCCCGTCAATATGTGATGACGGAGCGCACCGCAAACACCGCCGCATCCTTGATCGGCGCGACCGGGAGCGCGGCATTCGGATCGGGCACGTGGCCGCCCGGATGGAAGACGTAGTGGAACGCGGGCTGGATGGTCCAGCCCGGCACGATCTGCGCGTGATAGACGACCGCGAGGTTGAGCTCGTAGTCGCGGATCGGCTGCGGCAGGCCGGTGAAGGCGATCGTGTCGCGGTCGAGGGCGGCGGCGTCGCGCGAGATGCGGCTGTAGAGGAACGTCGCGGCGAACTTGTCGTCCGGCCGGCTCGGCAGCATGCCGGCGAATACGATGCCGCCGTCGAGATAGAACTCGACCGGGTTGCGGTCGGGTGCGCTGATGCCGGCGCGGCCGAACACGCTGATCCCGCTGTCCTTGTCGCCGCCGCGCGGGCGATAGAGCTGGTGGTCGACCACGCCGTAGAGGCCGCTGGTGCCGCGCAGCCTGGCGGCGATGCCGGTGCCGAGCGGGTCGGCGAGCAAGCGGCCGGTAGTGTCGAAGCGCTGGCTGTCGAACTCGCCGAAGTGATGCCAGAAGCCGACGCGCCAGAATGCCGGCGAGGCCGTGTCGCGTCCTTGTCCTGGTTATACCTGTACTGCGCCTCGCCCATCAGCAGCGGCGGATCCTGCACGCGGAAGTTCAGCCCGTAACGGTTCTTGATCTGCGGATCTTCGGGACCGGGGCCGGACGGATCGCCGTTGAACAGCGCAGCGAGAAAGGTGAGCTGCTTGTGCGGCTCGAACTTCAGCCGGATGCCGGGCGTGGAGAGCGGATAGGCCGGGCCGCCGCTCGGCAGGTTCTGCGCCGTGATCGAGGGCCAGTCGCTGGTCATCAGGAACACGCTGTTGTCGCTGATGAAGAATTCGGCGTCGGCGGCGAGTTGGCCGAAACGAACGCTGAAGGTGTCGTTGAACAGCTTCTGCTCAAGCCACAACTCGGAGAGCCGCGTGCTCGGCAGCGCCTCGATGTTGCTGATGGTGTTGAAGCTGCCGACATGGTCGCGGCGGATGCCGCCGGTGTTGTGGATCTGGAACGCGTTCGCGAAGAAACTCAGGCCGCGCAGGCCGAGCATCTTCTCGAGGTCGGCCTTCACGATGGCCTCGAGCTTGCCCTGGAAGACCGCGCCGGTGCGCACCCCGCCCGACACATTGCCAAGCACCTCGCTGGTGAGCACGAAGCTGTAGGTGAGGCCGCGTTCGCTCAGCCATTTGCGCATGCCGCCGGGGCCGCCGTTATGCGGCAGGCTGGTTGCGACCGAGGCCGGCGGGATTCCGTCCTTCCACGCCTCATCGTCGGCGAGTGCTACGCCGGCGCACAGCGCGCAGCTCAGCAACGCGATCAGCGATCGGCTCACCATGCGCCCCATTCCGAACAGCCGATCCTATCGCGTTTCCAGTCTCGCCAACATGACGTTCACGCCGCCCCATGCAAATGATGACCGCGTGGTGCTTTCTCGCAGCGCGCTCGCGACGGGGTCGTAAAAAAGCGCATCTATAGTGCCTGGCGTTTCCGTCTCTTGTCGCGGCGGACCCTTATTGCCGGAGCGGGTTTTGCGACCTCGACGGCTCTTGGTGCCAGAAGGATCTCGCCTGCCCCGGCCGCGCCGTAGACCCAGGCTTCGACACCCTCCGAACCGGTCCGCAGGACGAAGTTGTACCCATCCAGCAGGCGCGCGACCACTTGTTGCAATGATCCCTCGTAGGTTCCCGTGACGCGACGCGTGAGCGACGCCGGGCTGCGGTAGCGCAGGTCAAAGCTTGCGACCAGCGCAGCCATCACCTCGTCGACCGAGGCATCCTGCGCCTCGACCCGCACGGCGTCCGGTGCGCCGGAGATGCGGGCCTCGGCGCGAGCGGATTGGCCATGAAAGAGCGCAACGGGCAGGATCGCCGCAATCAGAAGCCAGGCGGGCGCATTGAAATGCCGCGGCATGTTCCGACTCTTCGCCTCGGTCCCCGAACGCATCACGGTGAATATAGCAACGTGTTGCGATGCGTGTCAGCGAACCATGTTTTGCATCGTCATGCGAGAGCGTTACAGCGAGCGCAGGAAATTGAGAAGATCCTGCTTCGATGAATTGCCGAGGTCATCGAAGAGGTCGATCACCTTGTTGGCCTCTGACGGCCCAAACTTGTTGTTACCCGCGCTGCGGTGTTCGTGGATCGCCGTCACGAGATTGTCCGCGCGGCCGTCATGCAGGAAGAAGATGCGTTGCCCGAGGCCCCAGAGCGGCGCGGTCCTGAATTCATCGCCTCGGGCACCGCCCTGGCTGACCTCATCGGCCAACCCCGGTCCCATGTTGTGCAGCGCCAGGTCGGAGTACAGATGCGCGGTCTTGTTGCTCAATGCCGCGACCGCGGCGACCGGCGATGTCGTCAGGCTCGGCGTGTGGCACAGCGCGCAGCCGCTCGCACCGAAGATCTCCTTGCCCCGGGCAATCGAGGCCGCCGACGCGCCGGCGAACGCGTACGCCGGTCTCGGCTGGTCGAGGAACCTCTGGAAATTGGCGAAATTCTCGATCGCCTGGATCACCTCGGGGAAGCCGGCGGCGGTGTCGGCGAGCTGCGTGTCGTTCGGCACCTTGGCAAACTGGCAGGTCGGGTTCTCATCACGCTCGGATTGGAACAACTCGTTGGTGATGCCCATCTCGACGTTGTAGGCCTCGCCGGAGAAGAGCAGCAAAGACTGGTTCTGCGCTTTCCAGCCAAACCGCGAGACGCCGCCATCGTTGCCGTTGCGGTTCAGGCGCCCTGAAATACCCAATTGCGACTTCCGGTGAGAGTGGGTCGCCAGATTGGTGACAAGCGTGCTGTCCTTGATCGCCTCGATCAGCCCGGTGCCGAACAGCGGCGTTGGAATCCGGAAGACGATGTTCCTGTCGCGGACCTGCTTCTCGAAGTCCTCCTGAACCGCATTGCAACCGCGCGCGTTGCCGGTCGAGTCGACGCGCCCGCTGATCACGAACAACGCATGCACCCCGCCGTCGGGCGAACCGTCGGGGCTTTTCTTGAACCGTGCCTCGCGGATTGGGCCGTTGGGCCTGATGAACGATGGCACGACGTTGCGCGCACCGAATGCCCGCGCGATAGCGACTTGCGGATTGATGGCCGGCGACGTTCCACCGGTCGCCGGCTGGGCGTGGCATCCGCCGCAACTGTCGAGGTTGAAACGCGGGCCCAGGCCGTCAGCCACGCCTTCGGCCTCGGCGAAATCCTCCTTGCCAGTCTCGAAGAAGGCGATCTCGCCCGCGGACAGGCCGGGCAGGTGACCACCGGCGCCCGGCGCTCCGCCGCGAACCCCAGGATCCCGCGCGGCATGCTCGAAATCCCGGTTCGCCACCTGGCTGAACGCCGAATCCGGCAATGCGGCCAACGCGATCGTTGCGCTTGCAGCTCCTGCGAGCAGACAAGCGCGAACAAAGCAATTCCCGTGCATAGCGTCGCCCCCAAGACTTGAAGTTCCCAGTTCCCTGAATTTCATGCAATTGAGAACTATTTGCAACTAGAAAAACAAAGGTTGGCGAGCAGATGTGACCGGCGGGGCACATGCGGCTGTCGGGAATCGCGCTAGCGTTCGCGCACTGGGGCGAATCCGATAACCGAACAATGAGCCGGACAGCGCAAACGGCGCGGCTTGGCGCGACGATGATCATCGCCGCCCTGCTCGGTCTTGCGCGCGCCGAGGCGGCCGGCACCGCCTACGGCGTCGACACCGCGGAGGTGTCGGAAGCCGGCAACTGCAAGGTCGAGTCGTGGCTGTCGTGGGCGAGCAACCAGGACTTCCTCGCGATCACCAATCCGTCCTGCGTGGTCGATCTCGGACGCCCGGTCGAGTTGAGCGTGCAGTTCCAGCGGTCGCGCGCCGACGGCGAGTGGGGCACGTCGGCGGCACCGAAGTTCAAGACCAACCTGATCCCGAGCGGCATCGGCAAGTTCGGCGTCGCGATCGCGGGCGGCGCGATGTTCGACCTGATCACGCACGAGAACACCGGTTTCTACGGCTACATTCCGGCGACGATGCGGCTCTCCGAGGTGATGCGGTTCAACGTCAACGCCGGCTGGCAATGGGACCGCATCGCCGACACGCACTTCTTCTCCTACGGCTTCGGCTTCGACTGGCGCACGCCGGATAATGTCTGGACCCTGACCGCGGAAGTGTTCGGGCTGGTCGGTCTCGGCGATCCGAAGACCGTCGGGCAGCCGCGCTACCAGGTCGGCCTGCGCTGGCGACCGGTCGACCGCTTCTCGATGGACGTGATCCTCGGCCGCAACATTACCGGCGAGAACGCGAACTGGATCACGCTCGCGACCAGCATCCGCTTTCCGGCCCCGGAGAAGCCGGAGAAATAGCGGCGGACCGTCTCACGGCTTCTCGTCGCCTCTCATATCGCCGTCCGCCCATTGGTCGACGAACGCAACAACCGGCGCGGGCCACGTCTCGCGCGCCGGATAATAGGTGATCACGGGTTTGTCCGACCGCCGTTCCTGTTCGAACGCGAAGAAGAACATCCTGCTCGCCTTGACGTAGACCGCGAATGCATTCCTGAGCGGACAGGCGCGAGGGTCCTCTGCACACGGCGACAGCACCAGATGGTCGGCATCGTCGACGCGCACCAGCGCGTGGCTGAGCCCTTGCGCCAGGAGCCGCCAGTCGCGCGGCGCCGCGCGCTTCATCGCGTTGAAGAACTCCTCATTGTCGGTCGGCAACACGCCATCGAACGTCGCCATGGTGGTGCCGGCTTTCGGTGCGAATTGCAGGCGGCGCTCGAGCACGAGCTTGCCGGTGCGAGGCGACCAGGACTTGACGGTGCCGTCGATCCCGGGCGACGGCTCCAGCCTCAGCTCCAGCCCGTTACGCTTTTTCCGGACCTCATAACCGCGCCGGCACGCATCCTCCTGCGCGGTCAGCCGTTCGACGCGCAGCGGCTGGTTCGTCAACGCGGTCAACACGTATTGGTGCGAGCAGCCGAGATTGCCGTAGTCGTGGTCGGAGATGACCACCGCCTCGCCGCTGTCATCCCCGCCGCGCCCATTGACTGCAAACGGCGCCTGCGATTCGGCGATCACCTTGTCTCCGTGCACGAGCTGCAGCTGGTCGTCCGGCTTGCGCAGCACCAGCCGCTCGGCGCCCACCATCAGCGTCGCACCGGCTTCGCCAAGCCTGACGTCGCCGAAGTTGTGAGCGCCGGCATAGAGCCTGGTGAGCTCGTCCCGGCGTTTGCGGACGGCGTCCCGGACGCACGCCGCAATGGCTTCCACCGGCTTTCCGGCGCAGGCCGCGTCACGCTCCTTGATCCAGTTGCGCTGGGTGTCGATGAGCTGCCGGCGCTGCTCGCGGTCGAGCAAAGCGATCAGCCGCACGTAGCCCGCATTGAACCGGTCATCCGCCTGCCGCAGCTCGCTGTCGCGGCAGATCGCGCGCTCGATGCCGCTCGCCGCCTTGGCGCAGTCGATCGCGGCTGCCGGCGAGACCGCCACGCTGAGCAGCGCGACGGCGCAGAGCGCGACGCGACAGCGCCCGGATCGTGCGCCGGCCGTTATGGAATCCGTAAGCCGCATGCAGGTCACCATCCCAGCCGCCGGGATGCTCCCTTATACGCTCCGAATCAATGCCTAGAATCGCCGGCCGTAGAGCGAGCGACGCTCGGTCTCGTCGAGCGTCTGCACGCCAACCTTCTGCAGGTCGAGCCGCACGGCGTTGCCGGTCGCAACAGCCGGACGTGCCGCGATCGCGTCGTACCAGCGCTTCAGGTTCGGGTAATCCTCGAAGCGCTGCTCCTGGCGCGCCGGCTGGATCCACGGCCACACCGCGATGTCGGCAATCGAATAATCTCCCGCAAGATACTCGGCCGCGCCGAGCCGGCGCTCGAGGACCTTGTAGAGCCGGCGCACCTCGTTCTCGTAGCGGTCGAGCGCTGCCGGCATCCTCGGCTCGGCGTAGTCGTGGAAATACGCCATCTGCCCGAACATCGGGCCGATGCTGGCGGCCTGGAAGACCGCCCACGTCATCGCCTCGTAGCGGCCGCGCGCGTCCTGCGGCATCAGCCGTCCGCTTTTCTCGGCGAGATAGATCAGGATCGCGACCGACTCGAAGACGGTCAACGGCGCGCCGCCGCCGACCGGATCATGATCGACGATCGCGGGAATCTTGTTGTTCGGATTGATCGCCAGATACTCGGGCGCGTACTGCTCGCCGGTTTTGAAATTCACCGGAATGATCGTGTAGGGCAGCGCCACCTCGTGCAGCATGATGGTGATCTTGCGCCCGTTCGAAGTCGGCCAATAGTAAACGTCGATCATGCGCGCTCCGGGTTTAAGCTTAACGGCAGCTCTCGCTGGTTTCCTTTCACAGCTTTGCTAGCACGTTGTCGCGGCCTTGAGTTTGGGTAACGATCATGCGTGCGCAGGTTCGACACGGCGACGGCCCCGACACCATCATCGCGGCCTATGCGGACGACGTCGCCGCCGCCGAGCTGCGGCGCTATGACCGGCTGCTGACCATCGTTTTCGCAGTCGCGGCTGCGGCCGTGATCGCCGCAATCGTTGCGGTCGCGCTCGAGCCGCGCGACGTGCAGCTCGCCGCAATCGTTGCGCCGGTCCAGTCCACCGCGGACCCGTGCGGCAATCAGACCTGGCCGCATTTCACCGCGACCTGCATTGCGAGCAAAAGCAAACCGGCCGCGATCCGGCCGTAGAGCATCCCGCGATCTGCCCTATACTTCCGGCGTCTCACGGAGATCGCCGATGCTAGCCGGAAAATGCGCTCTCATCACCGGTTCGACCGCAGGGCTCGGCTACGCCATCGCGGCGCAGCTCGCTGCCGCCGGCTGCAGCATCGTGCTGAACGGCGTTGCGGCGGAAGACGAGGGCCGCGCCGCGCAGGCCAAGCTGGCGCGCGATCACGGCACCGACGTGATCTATCAGCAGGCCGACATCTCCGAGCTCGCACAGATCGAGCGGCTGATCGCCGCTGCATCGGCGCGCTTCGGCGCCATCGACATCGTGGTCAACAACGCGGTGGTGCGGCACTTCGCGTCGATCGAGCAGCTTGCGCCGGCCGACTGGGAGCAGTCGCTCGCCGTGAACCTCACGGCGCCGTTCCACATCGTGCGGCTCGTGCTCCCCGGGATGCGCACGCGCGGCTTCGGCCGCATCTTCAACCTGTCTTCTTATTACGGCGTGCGCGGCGCCGAAGACCGCGTCGGCTATGTCACCACCAAGACCGCGCTGATCGGGATGACGCGGGCGATCGCGCTCGAGACCGACGACAGCGATATCACCTGCAACGCGATCTGCCCCGGCACCTTGCCGACGCCGGACATCATGGGGCGCATCGGCCAGCAGGCGGCAGCACAGGGAGTCGGCATCGACGAAGCGACGACGGCCTACCTCGCGGGCCGCCGCCCGCGCGGGCGCTTCGTGTCGATGCAAAGCGTCGCGGACCTGATCGTGTTCCTTGCCGGACCCGGAGGGCGCGACATCACCGGCGCGGTGCTGCCGGTGGATGGCGGGTGGACGGCGAGTTGAGCGCGGTCAACTGCCCTTCGCCCGGCGCAGCAGCACGGTCCAGTCGGCGAGCGCCGCGAGCAACTCGCCGACCTGTTTCACGGCAAGTTCGTCGGTCAGCCGGCCGTCCGCGTCGAACTTCTCCCACGCGTTGAGCACGAACAATTCGGGGCGCGGGACGGGGAGCATGCTGAGGCAGCCCAGCACCTGGCGCAGGTGATACTGCGCGCGCGCCGAGCCGAGCCGGCCGCCGGCGCCTGCGATCGCGACCGGCTTGCGCACGAGCGCGGCATCGAGCGGTGGACGCGACAGCCAGTCGATCGCGTTCTTCAGCACGCCGGGAAACGAGAAATTGTACTCCGGCGTCGCGATCAGCAGCGCGTCCGCGCGCTTCACCTGCGCGCTCAGGTCCGTGACCGCCGCCGGCATGCCGCGCGCTTCGACGTCGGCGTTGTAGAGCGGGATCTCGCGCAGCGAGCCGACCTCGATCGTCATGCCGGCCGGCGCGAGGCGCTTGGCCTCGCGCAGCAGCGCGGTGTTGTAGGACTTCTCGCGCAGGCTGCCGGAGAGCGCGAGGACGGTGAGCTCGGTCATCGCGGCCTCAATTGACGCGAAACTCGACCGCGCCCCAGGCGCGCTCGGTGCGCAGGTGATGCTCGAACGGCTTGCGCTCGAGCGCGTACTGCTTCGGCGCGCCGCTCTCGAAGTAGCGCAGCAGCGCCGCGTGCGAGTCGAGGCCGTAGATCATCATGTAGGCGTGCCAACCGTCGTCGGCGTCCTCGGCAAGGCGCACGCGGCGCGACCAGCGGAACCCGGGCTGCGACGTCACCTCGGCCACGTGCTTGTCGTCGAGCCAGCGCAGGATCGCGGCGGCGCCGTCCGGATGCAGCCAGAACTTCACGACATAGAGATACGGTGCATCCATCAGGCGGTCTCCCTGCCGCGCGCGCGATGGCGGCTGCGGTTTGCTTCTAGCACAGGCGCGCCGCCGCACGATGCGCGCGCCTCACAACCACTGCGCTACGCATGCATTCCTGCGACCGAAGCGCTCAAATACTTGCAGAGCTCAGGAGCGACTTGACGCTGGCACATCGATCTGTTCGGCTTGCCGGCAGAAAAACAAGGCCTGCGGGGAACGTCCATGTCCGTCATTCGCACCACGCTGCTTGCTGCCGCGCTCGCAGCCCTGCTTGCCGCGCCTGCCCGCGCCGCCGATCCGGGCATCACCGATAACGAAATCACCATCGGGCTGTTCGCGCCGATGTCCGGCCAGCTTGCGGCGTTCGGCCTCGACGCGCTGCAGGCCGCCAAGATGTGGTACGAGGAGACCAACAAAAAGGGCGGCATCCACGGCCGCAAGATCAAGGTCATCGTCGAAGACGACAAGTGCATCCCGAACGAAGCAGTCGCGGTCGTCAAGAAGCTGATCACCGTGGACAAGACCTTCATCGTGCACGGCGGCTCGTGCACGCCGGCAGCCGTCGCGGCGCAGGAATTCGTCACTCGCGAGAAGGTGCCGCACGTGATGCTCAACGCGTCCGGCGACGGCGCCGTGATCCCGCCGACACGCTACGTGTTCGGCGCCTTTGCGGGAACGCAGCGCACTGTCGGCGCGACGCTCGCCGAATTCGCCGTGAAGGAGCTCAAGGGCAAGCGCGTCGCCATCATCGCGCACGACGATGACTTCGGCGTCGCGAACAGCACCACCTTCAAGGCGGTCGCGACCGCGCTCGGCGCCCAGGTCGTCGCCGCCGAGCTGATCTCGCCGCGCATTACCGACGTGACCGCACCGCTGCTGACCATCCGCGCCGCCAATCCGGACGTGATCGTCTCCACCGCCTATCCGGGTCCGGCCGTGCTGATCGGGCAGAAGTACGGCGAGTTCGCCATGATGAAGACGCCGCTCGTGCAGGCGATTCAGGGCATCCCGGTTCCCGCCGTCTACGCCAAGAACGTCGGCAACGATGCGGCGCTTGCGAACTTCTATTACGGCTCGCCGCTCAACGACCTGACCGAAGGGCCGAAGCAGCAAAAATGGCTCGCGCTTTACAAGCAGTATTACCCCGATCGCCAGCCGAGCGGCTTCATGACCTATGGGCTTCCGTCCGCGATGGCGGTAACGCGCGCGCTGGAGAAAGCAGGTCGCGACGTGACACGCGAAAGCTTCATCGACGCGCTCGAGACGATCAATTTCGAGAGCGAGGTGATCGCGGGACCCACTGCGTTTGCCAAGGACCGGCGCGACGGCGCCCGCTCCTCGATCTTCGTCAGGTTCGACGGCAAGAACCACACGCTGATGCCCGGCGTTTACACCTGGGACGGCAAGGCCGGCATGTGAAACCACGGCGCTCATGTCGCCGCTTCTCCTGCAAGGTGTCGCCAGCGGCATCGTCACCGGGTGCGTCTACGCGCTGATCGCGCTGTCGCTGGTCATCGTCTACAAATCGAGCGACGTCATCAATTTCGCCGGCGGCGAGATGGTGATGATCGGCGGTTATCTCGGCATGTTCGGCCTGCTCTGGCTCGGGCTGCCCTACGTGCTGATCTTCCCGTTCGGTGCACTGGTGATCTTCGCGATCGGCGCGCTGTTCGACCGCGTCGTGCTGACTCGCGTGGTGGGACGCGCGGTACCGGGGCAAAGCGTTCTCGTGGCGATGATCATCGGCACGGTCGGCTTGTCGTACGTGCTGAAAGGCGCGGTGCGCGTCGTCCCCTACACCGAGGAAGTGCGCCGCCTGCCGCCATTCAGTTCCGGCGCGCCGATCTTCATCGGCCCGGTGGTGCTGCAGCATCAGGACCTCGCGATCGTGGTCGCGGCGGTCGCCATCATGATCGCGCTGTGGGCTTTCTTCAGTCTCACCCTGCTCGGCAAGGCGCTGCGCGCCACCAGCCAGAACCCGCGCGCCGCGGCACTCGTCGGCATTC
The DNA here is from genome assembly GCA_963839985.1 of uncultured Alphaproteobacteria bacterium. Classification (GTDB taxonomy): domain Bacteria; phylum Pseudomonadota; class Alphaproteobacteria; order Rhizobiales; family Xanthobacteraceae; genus PALSA-894. The sequence continues at coordinate 122,392 of CAWIXG010000013.1, forward strand.
CGGTGCGCGTGATGAGCATGACGGCGTGGGGATTGGCGTCCGCGCTCGCCGGGGTCGCCGGAATTCTGCTGGCGCCGAAACTCCTCATCACGCCCGACATGGGCGTAATCGTGATCCTGGCGCTCGCGGCCGCGATCATCGGCGGCTTCGTGTCCCTGCCCGGCTGCGTCGCCGGCGGCATCGTGCTCGGCGTGGTGCAGAACCTGATCGGGCTCTACGTCTCCTCGCGCGCGATCTCGCTCGCGCCGTTTCTCGTCATCATGGTGGTGCTGCTGCTGCGGCCGCAGGGCCTGTTCGCCGGCAAAGCCGCCGCCAAGAAGGTGTGACGTGCACGGTTCGCCCCCGCTCGCGCGCCTGATCCCGCTCGCCGCGCTGCTGATCGCGGGCTTCGTGCTGCCGCTCATGCTGCCGCAATACTACCTCTACCTCGGCAACTTCCTGATGATGTTCGCCGTGCTGGCGCTGGGGCTCGACCTGCTGCTCGGCTGGGCCGGCCAGTTCGCGTTCGCGCATGTGGCTTTCTTCGGCATCGGCACCTACGCGACCGCGCTGCTGCAGGTCCGGCTCGGCGTGCCGTTCGTGATCGGCATGCCGCTCGCCGCAATGCTCGCGGGCCTGATCGGCCTCGCCATCGGCTTTCCGGCGACGCGCCTGCGCACCGTCTATCTGGCGCTCGCGACCTTCGCGTTCGCCGAGGCCGCCCAATGGGTGTTCAATTCCTGGGACCGGGTCACCGGCGGGCCCGACGGGCTGCGCATCGCCGCTCCGTACATCTTCGGTTACCGCGTCGGCACCGACCCGACCGCGTTCCCGGTGCTGGCGGTCATTCTCGCGCTGATGATCGTCGCCACCATGTATCTCACCACCTCGAAGTTCGGCCGCGCGATGTGCGCGGTGCGCGAGAGCGAGCACGTCGCCTCCGCGGCCGGAATCGACGTGCGCGCCACCAAGGCGTGGACGTTTGCGATCTCGGCGGTCTATGCGGGCGTCGCCGGCGGCATGTACACGCTGTTCCAGTCGTTCGTGAACCCGGACGTGTTCGGTTTCCACCAGATCGTGCTGCTGCTCTCGATGATCGTGGTCGGCGGACTCGGCTCGATTCCCGGTGCGCTGATCGGCGTCGCGCTGCTCGGGCTGCTCCCCGAGGTGATGCGCACCACCATGCGCGGCCTGCTGATCTGGCAGGAGCTGGTCTACGGTCTCATTCTCATTCTCGCCGTGATGTTCATGCCGCGCGGCATCTGGGGCTTGATCAGCGCGCGCCGAGGTTCGCGATGAGCGCGCTGTTCTCGCTGCGCGATGTCGGCGTGCGCTTCGGTGGCTTGCGCGCGCTCAACCGCTTCTCGATGGACGTCGCGCAAGGCGCGATCCATGCGCTGATCGGCCCGAACGGCGCCGGCAAATCCACGGTGTTCAACTGCGTGTCGCGCTTCTATCGCCCGTCTGAAGGCGACATCCTGTTCGAAGGCCAATCGCTGCTGCGCGTTCCCGCACACGGCATCGCGGCGCGCGGCATCGCGCGCACCTTCCAGAACATCGAGCTGTGCCGCCGCATGACGGTGCTGGAGAACGTGCTGATCGGCATGGCGCCGCGTGTGCCGTCCTATTTTCCCTTCGCGCCCTCACCCAGGCGCGCCGCGGCGGAACGCGGCGCGCTGCGCGAAGCCGACGCGCTGCTCGAACGCACCGCGTTGATGCGCTACCGCGACACGCCCGCCGGCGAGCTCGACTTCGGGCACCAGAAGATGCTTGACCTCGCGCGCGCGCTCGCCGCGAAGCCGAAGCTCATTCTGCTCGACGAACCGGCCGCGGGCCTGCGCAACCGCGAGATCGCGGCGCTCGACGCGCTGCTGGTCGACCTTGCGCGTAATCAAGGCATCACCATCGTGCTGGTCGAGCACGTCATGCAGCTCGTCATGGCGGTCGCCGACCGCATCACCGTGCTCAACTTCGGCGAAAAGATCGCCGAAGGCACCCCGGCCGAGATCCGCAGCGACCCGCAGGTGATCGAGGCCTATCTGGGCAAGGGCGCGCATGCTTGAGCTCGAGAGCATTTCGGCGCGCTATGGTGCGATCCGCGCGCTCGACGGCGTGTCGCTCACCGTCCCGGCGGGGCAGGTGATCTGTCTGCTGGGCGCGAATGGCGCCGGCAAGACCACGACCCTGAACTGCATCTCCGGCGTGGTGCCTTTGGCCGCAGGGCGCATCCGCTTCGAGGGCGAGGATGTCTCCAGCCTCTCAATCGACCGCCTGGTCGCCCGCGGCATCGTGCAGGTGCCGGAAGGCCGCGAGATCTTCCCCGAGCTGTCGGTCGCCGACAACCTGCTACTGGGAGCCTGGCTGCACCGGCGCAAGCCGGCCGGCGATGCGCTCGAGCGCGTCTACGATTATTTCCCGCGCCTGAAGGAGCGCACCGGCCAGCATGCCGGCACGCTCTCGGGCGGCGAGCAGCAGATGCTGATGATCGGGCGCGCCCTGATGGCGCGCCCCAAGCTGCTGCTGCTCGACGAGCCGAGCCTCGGGCTTTCTCCCGTCTTGATCGAGCAGGTGTTCGCGATCGTCAGGCGCATCAATGCCGACGGGGTGCCGATCCTGCTGGTCGAGCAGAATGCGCGCGTCGCGCTCGCGGCGAGCAGTTACGGCTATGTGCTGGAGAACGGCGAGATCCGCCTGCACGGGGCGGCCACGGATCTGGCCGAGAATCCGGAGATTCGCGCGGCGTATCTGGGTGGGTGATCCATGACCGCCCTCATGGTGAGGAGCGCCGCGCAGCGGCGCGTCTCGAACCATGGCCCGAGACACCGAGCGTGCCGCCATCCTTCGAGACGGCCGCTTCGCGGCCTCTTCAGGATGAGGTGTTGAGCAAGCGGCGCCGCCACTCAGCTCAGCAACCCCTTCCGCCTGGTCCAATCCGTCACCGCCGCGATGCACTCCGCAAGCTGCTGCGGCTGGTTCGAATAATAGTGCGTCGCGCCGTCGATCTCGACGTACTCTTTATCCGTGGTGGCGAGCGCGGCGCGGATCGCCGGATTGTGCGTCGCCGGCACCGCGTCGTCGGCCTGGTTGACGATCTGCAGCACCGGCGTCCTTTTCACCAGCGCGGCATTCACCGGCCCCCTGGCGTTCGACTTCTCGTAGGACCACTGCGACAGCCACGAGCGCAGCGACGAATAGCGCGCAAGCCCGGCCGGCGCCGAGTTCGCGATGCGCGGATCGCCGAGGAAGCACCAGTTCGGCTTGCGGCCGTTCGGGTCGATCGCCGGATCGATCCAGCGCACGTCGCTCATCGTGCGGTGGACCACGAAGGCGCGCTCCATCTCGCCGTCGTTCCTGCGCTTCAACGCGTCGAGCATGTCGAGCGCCCAGTCGGTGATCCGCTTGTTGCGCGCGCGCTGCGCGGCGCGGAACGCGGCGACAAAGTCGGCGGAAAACGGCGGCCGGTTCGGGCAGGCCGGGTCGTAGATGTCGAGCGCCAACTCGCGCGCGTCCGGGCGCAGCTCATCGCGCACCGAAGGGTCGATCCACTCGGTCAGCGTTTCGGCGCGGCTCAAGTGCGCCGCGATGAAGATGATGCCGTTGGCGGGCGACAGCCCGGCTGCGGTGAGGTCGTAGGGATCGCCCGCCGGCGTATGCGTGATGGTCGGATGCTCGGCCTGCCCCTGATAGAATAAAGAGAGCGAGCCGCCGCCCGACCAGCCGACCAGCACCACTTTGGCGTATCCGAGCGTCTCACGAGCGTACTTGATGTATTGACCGAGATCGTAGGCGACCTTCTCCATGATCAGCGGCGCGTCGTTCTTGGCGTAGCGGCTGCCGGCGCACAGCACGTGCAGCCCCGCGTTGGCCAGCGCGGTCGGCATCGGCAGCAGATGCAAAGTCGTCGCCGGATGCATGAACACGAACACGGTGTCGGACGGCTTGTCGCGGGGCACCAGGCGTTGCCCCTCGAGCACGGTCTGCCCCTGGCTGCCGGCGAAGCCGTAGGTCTCCACCATCTGCTTCGCTTCGGCGAAGGAGATGACGATCGGGATGCGGTCCCACTCTGTCCTGGTCATGCTTCGCCCCGCGCGGCGCGCCAACGCGCCGCGATGCTGCACGGAGAATTGGGAAACGTCAGGCGCGAGCCGCCTTTTCCTTGGTCCAGGTCGCGAGCGCGGCGTGCGCGGTGCGAGCGTACTGCTCCAGCTCGTCCTGCGTCGCGATCTCGGCGGTGAGTTCGAGGCGGATGCCGTTCGGATCGAAGAAGTAGATCGACTTGACGAAGCCGTGGTCGGTGACGCCGACGACGCTGACGCCGTTCGCCTCGAGCCGCGCCTTCATGGTCTCGACATCCTTCACCGACGGCACCTTCATCGCGAAGTGGGTGACCCATGCGGGCGTATTCGGCGATGGTAGGGGTTTCACGTTATCGCCAAGATCGAAGAAAGCGATGCAGGACTTGTCCTTCAGCTCGAAGAACAGATGCACGAACGGCGTATTCTCGCCGGTGCTCGGCACCTTGGATTCCTTCACCACGTGCACCAGCGGTAACCCAAGCACGTCCTCGTAGAACTGGCGCGTCTCCTCGGCGTCGCGGCAGCGATAGGCATTGTGATGCAGGCCGAGCACGGCCGAAGGCGCAGGCGCGCCGGAACCGTTTTTCATGGGGTTTTTCCTCCTGACGTCGATTGGCGCCAGTGCAGCGCAGCCGGAGGGCAAAATCAATGCATATCGTTGCGCGAACCTAGCCGGGCGGCTCGTCGCAGGAGCGGCCTCCTGCGCGGCGGATGGAACAGGACCGATGGTCCAAGGTTATCGATCCGGCGACGCGGCGCCCGCCGCGACTTAACCGGTTCGTGCAATGCGTAGCAGCATCTTGATCGTGGAGGACGATTTCCTCGAAAGCTATGAGCTGGAGACCCGCGCGGCCCAGTTGGGCTACCGGCCAGCGCTGACCAGCACCCATCAGGGCGCTGTGGAACTGTTTGAACAACTAAACGGCAGCCTGGCCGGAATCATTTGCGATAACCGGCTCATCGCGGGCGAACCGGCCGCGGAGCGGATTTACCGCTACGTGCGCGCGCGCGCCGCGAGCTTGCCATTCGCGATCTATTCCGGTTTCCCGCCACGTCATCTGCCGAACGACGATCCGTTCCTGAAGATCGTCGCCAAGCCGTTCAGTGACGACGTATTCCGCTTCTTGCGCGAGTCCGCCTTGCTGAATGACAAACCCGGCCACCGGGAAGCCGCGTAGCGCCTGTTCGCTTCAGCCTCCGGACGCGGAGTTCCATCAGCATACGGCGCGCACGACCGGAGATTTCCCCGGGATCGTGCGCGCCGCTGTGTCAGCACCGCGGTGCGTGCCGGATCGCTTCGAGCCGATCAATCGTCCCGTTCACGCCCGCCTTCCATCGCGGCGATCGAAGCCGCAAGAGCGCCGGCGAGCAGTGACGCCGCCATCCAGAAGGCCAGCTTGGCGGCAGCCTTGCGCGCCTGATCGGCCGCAGCCTTTGCCTGCGTGACGACCTGATCGACGCGCTGCTCGGCTTCCTGCTGCGACAATCCCGTGCGCGCCGCGACCAGCTGCGCGACGCGGGTGCGGTCGTTCGCGGTGAACTCCGAGCCCGGCGTAAGGCCGCGCGCGAACAGGCGCGAGACCTCGCCGTTGGTTTGCTCGATCACGCCCGGATTGGCCGAAACCGGCCGGTCGCTGCGGAAGAGCGAGTCGACATAGTAGGCATTGCGGTCCGGTACCAACGCCGGGTTGGACGATGCGCCCTGCGTAACGCTGCTCACCATCGTGCCGGCGGCCGAAGCAAGCACCGTCGCCAGGATGATCGTTCCGATGGCCCAGGCGAGCAGGCCATGGGCGGTGTCGCGAAAGTAGGTCTCGTCGGTATGGATGCCGACCCAGCGCGTGCGCAACCGCCCGGCGACGAACCCGCCGAGCGCGGATGCCATCACGGCCATCAGCACGAGCGCGATGCCGCCCGCCAAACTCAGGGTCGTGGCGCTGGCACCGGAGTTGGACCACGGGCTCACCATCACCAGGCCGAGCCCGGCGACGAGTTCAACAAGAAACAGCGTGAACGCTGCGGATGCGACGCCGCCCGCAAGGATCGCTCCCCACGACACGGCGGATTGGCTGGACTCCTCTGGAATGGTCTGGATTGCGACGAGGTCGGACATGATGGCAAGCTCCCATGGGCATGTCGTGGTGACATGCAGCAACTCGAAAGCGTCGGGAGCACTTTTTCGTTCCACATCAGCGTTCTTGCAGCTGCCACGTCGTGTGGCTGCGCCGGCAAGGTGCACCGCCGGGAACGGGTTAGACTGCTACGCGTACCGATGCGCTGGTGCCGCGGCCCGAAACCGGCAAAATGACCGCGTCCGTCGCTCCCCGTTATGACCGGTTGACACCCGGCGGTGCCGACATCAACGCGCGGGCCGCGCGCCGGTTCTCAGGAACCGCAGTCGGCCGGCTGCGTTTTCTCACCACCATAGAGCGGAGGCGAACATGGGCTTTGGACGAGGCGCACTATGGTGGCTGCTCGGTATCCCGCTGCCGATCATCATTCTCCTCGCACTGTTCTGGCGCTGACGGGCGGATGTACCCCGCGGCGATGGAAAAGGCCCCGTCACGCGCCGGGGCCTTTTTCTTTGCGCGTGACCACCTCGACGAGCACGGTCGTCAAAACCAGGCGTGACACCGCCGCGCCTCCAGGTTGATCGGCGTCAACGCCCGCCGACATCCGGCAGATTGACGTTACGGATACTCTCGGTTGCGCATGGATGCGTCTCGTTTTTGCGACTGGCCTCGCCGGCGGCAAATGCCGATAGTTCGGGCGGGCGCCGTTGGTTATTCCCGACCATTTCAATGCCGAACGTTCTCATTATCGACGATGACGACGCGGTGCGCAGCGCGGTTGCGCGCATCGTCGTCAGCCTTGGTTACGATTGCGTCGAAGCGCGCAACGTTGTGGACGGCATCGCGGCAGCCGAGACGGCCGGCGTCGACCTTGCGCTGATCGATATGCACATGCCGGGCCTCGACGGGTTGGAGGCCATCAAGGCGATCGCGCACATCGGGCCAATTCCCATCATCGCGATGTCCGGCGGTTCAGCCGCAACCTCGGCCAGCGACTTCGGGATCCTGGCCCTGCGCATCGGGGCAGCGCTGTTTCTGCCCAAGCCGTTCAGACGGGATCAGCTGAAGGATGCCATCGCGCGGCTGCTGGCGCGCCACTGACGCGGCGATCAAAGCCGGCATCGCCGACCGCGAGATCCGCAACTGGCGCGCCCGAAGGGATTCGAACCCCTGACCTTTGCCTTCGGAGGGCAACGCTCTATCCAGCTGAGCTACGGGCGCGTGCGCCCTCCCTTAACGCACCGCGCGGGAAGCGGCAACGGCAGGCCGGCGGACGCCGCGCCTACTCGCCGCCCGGCGGCGGGATGGTGTGCGTCGGCACACGCGCGTCGACCGCGTAGATCGGTGTCGTGCCGGTGACCGAGATCTGTGCCTTGATCTTCATCGGCGCCGCGGCGGCGGCAAGCCCGATGAAGTAGGTCGTGTTCTTGATGTCCGTCGGGCCGGTGACGCAGAGCGCCTTCGCGAGGTCGAACACGATGACGTCGCCGAAACGCTCCGCCTTGGCCACCGAGATGCTGCCGAGACCCCCGGTCGTGATGACGTAGACGTCGGCGAGCGCCTTGTCCTTGTACGGCAGCTGCTTGTGCGGGCCGAAATTGAGCGTGAAGCCGATGATGCAATCGGACGAGCCCGAGGCCTGCGTCATGCTGATGCGATACTCGTAGCCGGTCGTTCCCACGCCCGGCGCGCCCGTCTCACCCGCGAAGGTGCGCGATTGCAGCCACGCGGTGCCGCCGGCGATGGTCGGCAACGCGATATTGCCGGTCGTATCGGTGACCGGGATGGTGCAGTCGGTCTGGAAGACGCAATTGACGGCCGGCGCGCCGACCTCGACGACCTTGAGAACCTGCGCGTGCGCGGCCAACGGAAAACAGACACATGCCGCGAGCACGCCCGAAAGCGTCCTGCGCCGATACATCGGATTTCGCCCCTCTGCTGCCGCCTTGCGGCGGGCCGACCGAAGTCTGCGCCGGACGGAACTGCGACGCAAGGTTGCGTGACGCGGCGGCAGGTCACAATTGCGCCACGCACCGCGGCTACGCGGAGAACATGCACGACCAATGACCCTTCGATTTGGAACGCACCCACCGCACGCCAACCGGCGGGCGAAGTGCGTCCAAAACGCAAGGAGAACCAGATGGATCGTGTATCCCTCCCCTTTCTGCTGATCTCGACACCGGCGGCGCGCGCGGCCGCCGGACGCGACCTGCACAACGTCGCGGTGCTCGCCTTCCGGGCGATCCTGGGGCGGCGCGTCTGCATCGAAATCGCGCATCTGCAGGTGCGCTACCGCAAGCATCGCTTCGCGGTCTCCTCGCGGATCGGCCGCCACGGCGACATGATTCTCGAGCTCGACATCGGCGACGAGAAGCTCGACGACCGGGTGATCCTCGCGGCCGACCTGCGGCAGGCCGAGCTGCAGCAGCGCGCGCGCGAGCGTGACAGCCGGCCCGAACGCCCGCGGCGCTGGTAGGCCGGTCAGCTCGCGGGCTTCATGTGAAAGCCGGGCGTGGAGCGGGATATCTCCTGCTCCTCCTCGGTCATGTCGGCCGGGACGTCGGCGAACAGCGGCGTCGAGAGATAGCGCTCGCCGGTATCGGGCAGCATGCACAGGATATTGGCGCCCTTCGGCGCATCCGCGGCAACCTTCAGCGCGCCCGCGAATGTCGCGCCCGCCGTGATGCCGACGAAGATGCCTTCACGGCGCGCCAGATCCTTGCTGCATGCAATGGCGTCGGGACCCGCGATGGTCAGGATGCGCTCGATCACCTTCATGTCGACCGCGTCGCCGGTGAGCTTGGGAATGAAATCCGGGCTCCAGCCCTGCATCGGATGCGGCTTGAACGCCGGGTGCGGCGCGGCGGGCGCACCGTCGGGCCCGCGCTGCTGCGCGGTGCCGGAGGTCAGCATCGGCGCGTCGGCCGGCTCGCACACGACGATCCTGGTGTCGGGCATTTCCTTGGCGAGCACGCGCGCGACGCCTTTCAGCGTGCCGCCGGTGCCGAACCCGGTCACCCAGTAGTCGAGCTTCTCGCCCTTGAAGTCGTTGACGATCTCGCGCGCCGTGGTGCGTGAATGCATGTCGGCGTTGGCTTCATTCTCGAACTGACGGGTCATGAACCAGCCGTTCTTCTGCGCCAGTTCGATCGCCTTGCTCACCATGCCGAGACCGCGGTTGGCCGCAGGCGTCAGCACCACCTTGGCGCCGAGGAAACGCATCAGCCTGCGCCGCTCCACGCTGAACGTCTCCGCCATGGTGACGACCAGCGGATAGCCCTTCGCGGCGCACACCATCGCGAGGCCGATCCCGGTATTGCCGCTGGTCGCCTCGATCACGGTCTGGCCCGGCTTCAATTCGCCGGACTTCTCCGCGGCCTCGATCACGCCGAGCGCAAGGCGATCCTTCACCGAGCCGAGCGGATTGAATGCCTCGATCTTGACGAACAGGTTCACGTGCGGCGGCGCGAGCTTGTTGATGCGCACGACCGGCGTGTTGCCGACGGTGTCGAGAATGCTCGCGAACTTGGCCATGTCTGTCTCCATCTCGGGCTCGGGTGCCGCCATCAAAGCATTCCGAACCGGCCGCGGATAGGCCGCTTGCCGCTGCGGGCGCGCTGGCCTTAAGCTTTCGGCAAGAGGAAACGCCCATGTTGCGCCGCCGCTTCATCGCGCTTGGCGGGGCCGCGCTCGCGGCGCCCGCGCTGATGCGCGCCGCGCGGGCCGCAGACTTATCCGGCGCGCTTCGTGCGCCTCGTCGTCCCGTTCCCGCCCGGCGGCGCGGTCGATGGCGCCGCACGCATCATCGCGGCGCGCCTGAGCGAGATGTGGGGCCAGCAGATGGTGATCGAGAATCGCCCCGGCGCGGGCGGCAACGTCGCCGCGCAGGCCGTGCTGCAGGCCGACGCAGACGGCTACACCGTCTACATCGCATCGATCGGGCATGCGATCTCGCAGTTCGTGACGCCGTCGCTCAGCTATCACCCGGTTGCGGATTTCGCGCCGGTGACGCTGATGTGCGTCTATCCCAACATCATGGCGGTGCCGAATTCATCGCCGTCGCGCTCGGTGCCGGAGTTCATCGCGCGCGCCAAAGCCGAGCCCGGCAAGGTGACCTACTGCTCGTCGGGCATCGGCACCTCGCTGCATCTCGCCGGTGAGCTGTTCAAGCGCATGGCCGGGATCGACGTGACGCACATTCCATATCGCGGCGCCGGCCCGGCGTTGAACGATCTCATTCCCGGCCGGGTCGATGCGATCTTCGCGAATTTCCCCTCGACCTTGCCGTATGTGCAGAACGGGCAGTTGCGCGGGCTCGCGGTGACCACCGCGAAACGCCAGCCGGAGGTGCCGGAGCTGCCGGCGATCGCCGAGTTCGTGCCGGGATACGACGTGTCGTCATGGTTCGCGCTGTTCGTCGCCGCGAAGACACCGGCCGAGATCGTCGCGAGGCTGCACCGTGACGCGATCGCGGCGCTCAATCATCCGCCGGTGAAGGCGCGCTACGCGCAGCTCGGCGCGACCGTGGTCGGCTCGAGCCCGGGCGAGCTTGCGACCTTTCTCCAGGCCGAGATTGATCGCTGGGGTCCGGTGATCAAGGCGGCGGGAATCAAGGATAACTAGATGACGGATGAAAAGAGCCGCGTCGTGCTGGTCACCGGCGCGGCCGGCGGCATCGGGGCGGCGATCACGCGCGCACTGATCGGCGCAGGGCATATCGTGGCGGCGGTCGACCGCGACGCGGCGGGCCTCGCGCGGCTCGGCGCGGCGTCGGGCTACATCCACCCGCTCGTCGCGGACCTCGCGAACGAGGCGGCGGGCCGCGACATCGGTCGCCGCCACGGTGAAGCGGTACGGCCGGCTCGACGCCGTGATCAACAATGCCGGCATCGGCGTGTCGTCGCTGCGCCCGGATGGCGAGTTGAACCTGCCGCGCATCGACGAGCTGACCACGCGAGATCTGGGACAATTTCTTCGCCATCAACGTGCGCGCGCCGATGCTGCTGGTGCAGGCCGCGCTGCCGCACATGCGCAAGGGCGGCTTTGGGCGCGTCATCAACAACACCACCAGCTTCCGCACCATGCTGCGCGTGCTGCCCTACGGCGCGACCAAGTCGGCGCTCGAATCGATGTCGGCGATCTGGGCGGCCGAATTGAAAGGCGACCGCATCACCGTGAACGTGCTGATCCCGGGCGGGCCGACCGATACGCCGTTCATTTCCGACGGCGCCGGCTGGGAGCGCGCCAAGATGCTGCAGCCCGCGATCATGGGGCCGCCGGCCTGCTGGCTGATCTCGGACGAGGCCGCCGGCTACACCGGCCAGCGCATCATTGCGGCGAACTGGGATACCGCGCTCCCGGGTGCAGACGCCGCCGCCAAGGCCGGCCGCGCCATCGGCTGGCCGGAACTCGGCGCGGATGCGGTGTGGCTGAAGGGGTGATCGCGTACCGCCGAGGCCGCCGGAAAAAAAATCGCAAAACAACCCCATGCAAAGTAGAAAATTCGGGCCGGCCATACCGCAATCGTAGCCTCTCTTGCCGCCCGCGCGGCTGCTCTATAATGACGCGCTGAACACAAGGAGCCTCCCATGTCGGTCGCCGAGCAGCATGTCGGTAAACCCGCGGTATCGTTGAAGGATTCCGACTTCAACTGGGAGGACCCGCTCGACCTCGAAGGCCAGCTCACCGAGGAAGAGCGCATGGTGCGCGACACCGCGCGCGGCTACGCGCAGGAGAAGCTGTTTCCGCGCGTGCTCAAGGCCTATCGCGAGGAGACCTTCGACCGCGAGATCATGCGCGAGATGGGCGCGCTCGGGCTGCTCGGCGCGACCATTCCGGAGGAGTACGGCGGCGCCGGGCTCGGCTACGTCGCCTACGGGCTGATCGCGCGCGAGGTCGAGGCGGTGGACTCCGGCTACCGCTCGGCGATGTCGGTGCAGTCCTCGCTGGTGATGCACCCGATCTACTCCTACGGCTCGGAGGCGCAGCGGCGGCGCTATCTGCCGAAGCTCGCGAGCGGCGAGATCGTCGGCTGCTTCGGCCTGACCGAGCCGGACTACGGCTCCGATCCCGGCTCGATGGTGACGCGCGCCGAGAAGGTCGCCGGCGGCTACGCGCTCAACGGCGCCAAGATGTGGATCACCAATTCGCCGATCGCCGACGTCGCGGTGGTGTGGGCGAAGCTCGACGGCGTGATCCGCGGCTTCATCGTCGAGCGCGGCACCAAGGGTTTCTCCACGCCGAAGATCGAGGGCAAGCTCTCGCTGCGCGCCTCGGTCACCGGCGAGATCGTGCTCGAGAACGCCGTGGTGCCGGAGGAGAACCTGCTGCCGAACGTGAAGGGCCTCGCCGGCCCGTTCGGCTGCCTCAACATGGCGCGCTACGGCATCGCCTGGGGCGCGATGGGCGCCGCCGAGTTCTGCTGGCACCGCGCGCGGCAATACACGCTCGACCGCAAGCAGTTCGGCCGGCCGCTCGCCGCCAATCAGCTGGTGCAGAAGAAGCTCGCCGACATGCAGACCGAGATCACGCTCGGCCTGCACGGCGCGCTGCGGCTCGGCCGCATGCTCGAGGCGCACACCGCGGCGCCGCCGGCGATCTCGCTGATGAAGCGCAACAACTGCGGCAAGGCGCTCGACATCGCGCGCGTGGCGCGCGACATGCACGGCGGCAACGGCATCTCGGACGAATTCCACGTGATGCGCGTGATGTGCAATCTGGAGACCGTGAACACCTACGAGGGCGCGCACGACATCCACGCGCTGATCCTGGGCCGCGCGCAGACCGGCATCCAGGCGTTTACGTAAGAGCCTCGACGGGCCGCTATGCGTTCAAAAACTCGTCCGCCGTGTAGAGCGCCCTGAATTCCAGCTTCTCGGCGTCGAAGTTTTCCTTCGCGCCTTCGAGCCGGTCCACGACGGTGAGCACCAGCACGATGTTGGCGCCCTCCTCGCGCAAGGCCGCGACCGCCTGCAGCGCCGAGCCGCCGGTTGTGGTCACGTCTTCCACCACGACGACATTCTTGCCGCGCAGCGTCTCGCCCTTCGGCAGTCCTTCGACCAGTTTCCTGGCGCCGTGATCCTTCGGCTTCTTGCGCACGAAGAAGGCGCCGATATCGCGGCCGCGCCGGTGGCTCGCGATCGCGGCCGCGGTCGCGATCGGCACCGCGCCCATTTCCAGCCCGCCGACGAAATCGACGCTGAGACCCTCGAGCGCATCGACGATCAGCTCGCCGACGCAGGTCGCGCCCGCCGGATGGACCGTGGTCGGGCGCATGTCGATGTAGTAATCGCTCTCGCGGCCCGAGGCGAGCATGATCTTCCCGCGCCCGAACGAGCGCGCGCGGATCAGCGCGAACAGTTCGGCGCGGTAATCATGCTTGCCGGTGTCGCGGCGCAGAGGCTGCATGGCGGTGCTCCGGTTTGACCGCGTATAGCGCGCGGGCCTGAGCGGGACAAACCGGCGGCTTTACTTATCCACCTTTGCGCAGCGGGCCGCGAGCGCGGCACAGCGCGCCGTCATCTCGCTGCCCGGATCGCTCAGTGGATCGATCACGGTGAAATGGTTTGCGCCCGGCATTGCCTCGAAATGCGTCTCGATGCCGCGCTGGCGCCAGTCATTCGCGATAGCGCGGCTCTGGCGCAGGAATTCGCTCGACTCGTCAGCCCCGACCACCGCGTCGAACACGCGCTGGCGCGGCACCGGCCACCACAGCGGCGAGACCTGCGCGGAGGCCGCCTCGTTGAGCTTGAAGTCGGCGTTCATCGACGTCGCGATCAGCGGCTTCAGGTCGAACAGGCCGGAGATCGAATAGGCCGCCGGCACGAGATCGGCGGGCGCCTTCGGGTCGAGTTGCTTCCAGTCGGTCGCCAGCATGCAGGCCGCGAGATGTCCGCCGGCTGAGTGGCCGTACACCATCAGGCGCTGGCCGAAGCGACGCCAGAGGAACAGGCAGGCGGTGCGCATCTGATCGATGATCTGCACGATCGACACTTGGGGGCAAAGATCGTAACCCGCGACCGCGACCGCGACGCCGCGCGCGTTCAACCCGGCCGAGACATGGCTGAAGGTCGAGGGATGCAGCGAGCGCCAGTAACCGCCGTGGATGAAAAGAGCGAGAGGCGTGTGGCCGGTGGCGTCGGGAAAGAACAGGTCGACGGTCTGCCGCGGACTTGGGCCATAGGCCAAACCGAGCTCGGCGTTCTCTTCTGCCTTCATCCGCTCGCGATAGGCCGCCGCCTCGCGCTCCCAGCGGGCAAAGATTTCCGCATGCTCCGGGACGCGCGCGCGATTGTTGTACTCGGTCTCATAATCAACCGACATGGCCCCACTCGCGCCCCACGATACCCCGAATCGAACCTTGGAGGATCGCCGCAGGCGCGGCAAGCAATAAGGGCGCCCGAACCGGCTTTGTCCTCAATACTAACCTGCGCTAAGAGGGCGCCGATGAAGGTCAACGGACAGCACACCCGCTCGATCTGGGTTGAGCCTGACGGCGTCACCGTCGGCACGATCGACCAGACCGTGCTGCCGTATCGTTACGCTACGTTACGGCTCGCCAGCGTCGCGGACGCGGCGCGCGCGATCAAGACCATGCAGGTGCGCGGCGCCCCGCTGATCGGCGCGGTCGCGGCCTACGGTATCGCGCTGGCGCTGCGCGAAGATGCCTCCGACGCGGCGCTGGAACGCGCCTATGCGCTGCTGATCGCCACGCGCCCGACCGCGATCAACCTGAAATGGGCGCTCGACGAGATGATGGCGGCGGTGCGCAACCGCGCGCGCGAGGATCGCGTCGCGGCGGCCTACAAGCGCGCTCAGGAGATCGCCGACGAGGATGTCGAGATCAACGCCGCGATCGGACGCCACGGCCTGGCGCTGATCGAGAAGATCGCCGCGACGAAAAAGCCGGGCGAGCCGGTCAATGTGCTGACCCACTGCAACGCCGGCTGGCTCGCGACCGTCGACTGGGGCACCGCGACCTCGCCGATCTATCAGGCGCACGACAAGGGCATTGCGGTTCATGTGTGGGTCGACGAGACGCGCCCGCGCAATCAGGGCGCTTCGCTCACCGCCTGGGAACTCGGCCAGCACGGCGTGCCGCACACCGTGATCCCGGACAATACCGGCGGGCATTTGATGCAGCATGCGCAGGTCGATCTCGCGATCGTCGGGACCGACCGCGTCACCGCGCAGGGCGACGTGTGCAACAAGATCGGCACGTACCTGAAGGCGCTGGCCGCGAAGGACAACAACGTGCCGTTCTACGTGGCGCTGCCCTCCCCGACGATCGATTTCACCGTGAGCGACGGCGTGAGGGAGATCCCGATCGAGCAGCGCGGCGCGGAGGAAGTCACCACGATGACCGGCGTCACGGCGGACGGACGCATCGAGAGCGTGCGCATCGTGCCGGACGGCTCACAGGTTGCGAACTACGGCTTCGACGTGACGCCGGCACGCCTCGTCACCGGGCTGATCACCGAGCGCGGCGTGATCGCGCCAACCGCACAGGCGCTGGCGCAGGCGTTTCCCGAACGCGCGGGATAAAATAAGCTCGGGCACCGCGAGGGAGCCGGATGCGCAGATCGCTTCTCATTCTCGCCGCCCTGTTGTTCGGCGCGGCGGCGCAGGCGGAGACTTATCCGTCACGCCCGATCACGCTGCTGGTTCCGGCGGCGGCGGGCGGCGGCAACGACACCGTCGCGCGCACCGTCGCCGAGAAGATGAGCCGATTGCTCGGCCAGCAGATCGTGATCGAGAACCGTCCCGGCGCAGGCGGCAGTCTCGCGGCGCGCCAGGTCGCACGCAGCGAACCCGACGGCTACACCCTCGGCATCGGCAATCCGGCGACCTTGGCGATCGCGCCCGCGATGCTGCCGAACGTCGGCTACGACCCGGTGAAGGACTTCGTGCCGGTCGGGATGATCGCCGCGAGCCCGCATATCATCCTGATCAACAACTTCATCCCGGCGAAGACCTTGGCCGAGTTCATCGCGCTCGCGAAAGCCGAGCCCGGCAAATACACCTTCGCGTCGGGCGGCGCCGGAAGCCCGGCGCATCTCGGGCCCGAGCTGCTCGCCAGCATGGCCGGCATCAAGCTGACGCACGTGCCCTACAAGGGCACCGGACCGGCGATCGCCGACCTGCTCGGCGGACATGTCAGCATGACGTATTCCAGCCTGCCGCCCGCGCTCGGACTGGTGCGCGAGGGCAAGGTGCGCCCGCTCGCGATCGCCGCCACCAAGCGCTCCGCGCTGCTGCCGGACGTGCCGACCGCGGCCGAGACCCTGCCCGGTTACGAGTCGACGCAGCGCTACGGCATCATCGCGCCGGCCCATACGCCGCGCGAGATCGTGATGCGGCTCAACGCGGCGCTGAACGAGGCGCTCAATTCGGACGAGGTGAAGTCGCGCATCGCTGCCGACGGTGCCGACACGGCGCCGAGCACGCCGGAGGAGTACGCGGCGGATATCGCCGCCGCGGCGGCGAAATGGGGCGGCATCGTCAGGCAATTGGGACTGAAAGCCGAGTAATTCGTACTTGATTTGTTCGTGCGTCATGGCATCGTCGCGCGATGCTTCCGGCACTCGTTTCCCGCACGCTGCCCGTTGACGGCCGCCAGTCGCAGACCGCGCTGGCGGTCGCGCGCGGCACCATGCGGCTGTTGCACCAGTTCGGCTTTTCGGCGGTGAGCGAGTTGCCGCTGCCGTCCGGACGGCGCGCCGATCTCACCGCGCTCAATGCGGCAGGCGAGATCTGGATCGTCGAGATCAAGTCCTCGATCGAGGATTTTCGCGCCGACCAGAAATGGATGGACTACCGCGCGCATTGCGACCGGCTGTTCTTCGCGACCACACTCGAGGTGCCGTGCGAGATCTTCCCCAGGGATACCGGGCTGATCGTCGCCGATGCGTTCGGCGCGCAGGTCATGTGCGAGGCGCCGGAGCACCGGCTGCACGCGGCGACACGCAAGAGCATGATGCTGGCGTTTGCGCGCTGCGCCGCGCTGCGGCTGCAGTCGCTGATCGATCCGCAAGGTCCGTTCGCGGCCGAATTCTAAAACATCGGTCATGCGGGAACGCGGCCGTTTGCCGCGTGTTCTCCGGATAGAGGCGACGCCCGCGCAGGAGGCGTCATGTCCCGCGAACCGAAAAATACCGCCAGCACCGACCGGCTTCCTCCGATCGTGTATGTCGCGCTGGTCGGCTGCGTCGCCTGGATGGCGCTCGCCGCCTGGGGCTTTGCGGGCCCCGGCTACGCCGACGTCGCACTCACGGTCGTGACCGGGTTCCTCATCCTGGTGATCGCGATTCCGATCGTGCTGTGGCGCGTGGCGCGCGCACACCGAGACCGCGCCGGCGACGACCGATCACCCGACTTCGACGACTGGGCGTCGGGCCAGTTCGAGACGTGGCAGGACCGCATCACGGGGGCGAACGCCGCGCTGGAGATCATCCTCCCGGTCGCCGCAGCGGCGATCGGCATGACGGCGTTCGCGATCGTATTCCACTATGCGGCACTCCATGCTTCGGTGTGAGACGAAGCATTCGTGATGCCGCTTCGGGCTGCCGCGATGTAGAGTCTGCGGGTGAGCCCGACGACGTCACCCGCCAGCGACAATGAATCATCGCCGCACTATTTCGGCTGGCGCGTCGTGGCCGCGTGCTTCCTGATGGCGCTCGCCTGCTGGGGCTTCGGGCTTTACGGCCACAGCGTCTACCTCGTCGAACTCACGCGGCTGCACGGCTGGCCGCCGTCGCTGATCTCGGGCGCCAGCACCGCGACCTATCTGCTCAACGCCGTGCTGGTGATCTTCACGTCCACCGCGCTGGCGCGCTTCGGTGCACGGCGCTTCGTGCTGTTCGGGATAGCGGCGCTTTGCGTCGCGCTCGTCCTGCTCGCGACCGCGCGCGAGCCGTGGCAGGTCTACGCGGCGTATCTCGCGATGTCGTTCGGCTGGCTCGGGCTCGGGCTCGTCACCATCCCGACCCTGATCAGCCAGTGGTTCACCCGCAAGCGGGGCCTTGCGATTTCGCTCGCGCTCAACGGCGCGAGCTTCGGCGGCATCGTTGTCGCGCCGCTGCTCGTGGTGCTGATCGGCGCAACCGGCTTCACCACCGCGATGCTGATCGCCGCGGCCGTGATGGTCGTCATCCTGGTCCCGGTCGTCACCCTGTGGGTGCCGTCGCAGGCCGCAACACCGGTACCGCCGCCATCCGCCGAGCCGGCGATGACGCGGCGCGACGCGCTGCGGGCTCTGCCGTTCTGGACCGTGTCGGCACCGTTCGCGCTCGCGCTGCTCGCGCAGGTCGCCTTCATCGTGCACCAGATCGCATTCATGGAACCGCTCGTCGGCCGCGCGCAGGCAGCGCTGTCGGTATCGCTGATGACGGTGTTCGCCGTCACCGGCCGCCTCACCCTCGGCATGGTGGTCGACCGGCTCAACCCGCGCTGGATCTCGTCCGGCTCGATGTTCAGCCAGGCGGCCGCGCTGTTCTGCATGACCCAGACACGCGACCCAAGCCTGCTGCTGATCTGCTGCGCGGCCTACGGTTTCTCGGTCGGCAACATCATCACGCTGCCCTCGCTCATCATGCAGCGCGAGTTCCCGCCGGCCTCGTTCAGCCTGGTGCTGGGGCTGTCCACCGCGATCGGCACGTTTGCCGGCGCTTTGGGCCCGGGTCTGATCGGCCTGATCCGCGAAACCACCGGCGACTACGCCGCCGCCCTGCTGGTCTGCATGGCGCTGAAGATCGCGGGCGGAGCCTTCGTGCTGGTCCGCAGGCGTTAACCGCTCACCTTTTATTCCGCAGAATTCCCCAAGAACGCACGCCTTTCTTCACCTTGCTGCCGCAAAGTCGCCGTCCCATCGGGCCAATCGATATTGCGTCAAGGGGAGCACGGATATGCTCGCGGCCACCGCCCGATTCCTGCCTGTCATACGCACTGCCGCCCGCCAGATCGTACCGCCCGTGATCGCGACCCTGATCGCCGCGGTGCTGATCGCGGGCTACAACCGTGCCTTCACGGGCCATCTGGTGCAGCCGCGAATGGCGGCGATGCATAGCGGCGAAGCTGTCGCCGACGAGGCGCCGCGTCCTGCGACCACGAAGGTGCGCGAGGTCACCGATGCGGTCATCGTCGCGGAGCCGGTCAGCGTGCACAATCGCGTGTTCGCGAAAGACAACGACCGCGAAGCGGCGAAGGATGAGATGGCGCTGAAGACTGCGTCCGCGCCCGATCCGGCGCCGGTCGAGTCCGCCACCGCGGCGCCGGCGGTTGCGCCGGCGCCCGTTGCCGCTCCTACGCCGACGGTCGTGCGCGCACCGGCCAAGAAGGCCGAACCGCGCGTGGTCGAGCGCCGTCCGGCCGAGACGCGTCCGTATGGCGCGCCGGTTGTCGTGTCGCAGCCTCCGGTTATCGTCGCGCAGCCTCCCGTCATCGTCGCGCAGCCGCCGGCACCCGGTCCGGTGATCGCGACTGCGCCCTATCCGGCACAGCCTTATCCGACGCAGCAGGCCTATCCGATGCAGCAGCCGGTGGCGCAGGAGCCGCCGCCGGTCATCGCCGCAAAGCCGGTGGTGACGGTGCCGGACCGTCAGCGCGCCGCCTATCCGCAGAGCGCAGCCGCGCCGCAGAACGTGCCCTACGAGGCCGCCGCGCGCGAGCAGGAGGTCGTGGCTCCGCCGCCTCCCCATGGCGGCCCACTCGAGCGGTTCGTCGACACGATGAAGCCGTCATCGATCTTCGCGCGCATGCGCGAGCTTGGCGACCGGATCGAGGCCGCCGGCAACGACATCCTGCCGAACATCAGGCAGTAGTTATTTCGGCGCGCGTTTCGCCAGGATGCGCTGCAGGGTGCGGCGGTGCATGTTGAGCCGGCGCGCCGTCTCCGAGACGTTGCGGTTGCACAGCTCGTAGACGCGCTGGATGTGCTCCCAGCGCACGCGGTCGGCCGACATCGGATTTTCCGGCGGCTCGGCGGCGCGGCCTTCGAGCGCGAGCAGCGCGTTCACCACATCGTCGGCATCCGCGGGCTTGGCCAGATAGTCGATCGCGCCGAGCTTCACGGCATTCACCGCGGTCGCGATGTTGCCGTAGCCGGTGAGCACCACGCCATGCGCCTCGGGCCGGCGCTTCTTGAGCGCCGAAATGACGTCGAGCCCGTTGCCGTCGCCGAGCCGCATGTCGACCACCGCGTAGTACGGCGGCGCCCGCTCGACCTGCAGCAACCCGTCAGCAACGCTCTCGGCGGTCGCGACCTCGAAACCGCGCGCTTCCATCGCGCGGGCGAGCCGGGTCAGGAACGACTTGTCGTCCTCCACGATCAGCAGCGTGCGCTCGCCCGGGATCGGCGCGGGCGCCGCCGTTTCGGTCATGGTCATGATTGTCATTCCTGTTCCCTCATATATGCATAGCTAAGCGGACGCGTCCCCGGGCTCAAGGGGGCCCGCGGGTTCCATGGTGACCGGCGCCTCGATCTCGTGGCGCGGCCAGCGCACCCGTACCACGGCACCTTTTTCCGGAGCCTGCCGGTTCAGGAACGCGACCGTCGCGCCCGAACGCTCGAGCAGCGTCTTGGCGATGAAGAAGCCGAGGCCGAGGCCGCTCTCCTCGCCGTCCGCCCCGGTGCGGCGGCGGCTGGTCACATAGGGCTCGCCGATGCGCCGCAGGATTTCCGGCGGGAAGCCGGCCCCATCATCCGAAATCGTCACCGCCACGTCCTGCTCGCTCCAGCGAACCGCGATCTCGACACGCGCGGCCGCGAAATCGACCGCGTTCTCGACCAGATTGCCGAGTCCGTAAAGGATCGCGGGCGAGCGCTGCACCACCGGCTCGCCGGCGCGCTCCGCGGGCATCACCACGTCGATCGCGACCTCGAAATGGCGATGCGGCGCCGCCACTTCCTCGACCAGCACCGAAAGCTTCGCGCGCTCGAACGGCGCGCCTTCCGCCGGCAGCGCCGACAGCTTGCCCATGATGTCGCGGCAGCGCTCCGCCTGCTCGCGCAACAGCTTCACATCGTCGGCGTATGGCGAGCCGGAGCCGAGCGCGAGCTGCAGTTCCTTGGCGACGACCGAGATGGTCGAGAGCGGCGTGCCGAGCTCATGCGCCGCCGCGGCCGCGAGCCCGTCGAGTTGCGACAGATGCTGCTCGCGCGCCAGCACCAGTTCGGTCGCGGTCAGCGCGTCCGCCATCAGGCGGCCTTCCTCGGCGACCTGCCACGCATAGGCGCCGATGAACACGATCGCGACGAGGTTCGCGACCCAGATGGCGAAAATGTAGAGCGGCGGCAGGAGCAGTTCCTGCTGGCTGATCCATGGCAGCGGCCAGAAGAAATAGGCGATCGCGGTCGAACACGCGGCGGCGAACAGGCCGAGCGGCAGGGTGTAGCGCAGCGGCAGCGAGATCGCGGCGATCAGCACCGGCGCCAGGATGAGGAACGCGAACGGGTTCTCGATCCCGCCGGTCATCGCGGTCAGCGCGGCAAGCTGCGCGATGTCGTAGGCAAGCAGCCAGGCGACCGGCCGCGGCGGCAGCCGCTGGACGGTCGAGAAATGCATGCTCATCGCGACATTGAGCCAGGCCGACAGCGCGATCAGCGCCAGACAGGTGCCGAGCGGCAGGTCGAACTCGAACCAGTAATGCACCACGAACACGGTGATCGCCTGGCCGATCACCGCAAACCAGCGCAGGCCGACCAGTGTCTTCAGGCGCACAGTGCTTCGCGCGGGGACGGTGTCGGCGGACAGGGACATGAACGCAGAATAACGGAGTGCGCCCCGGAGAGCATCAGGACCGAACCGCGCGGGGCTTGCGCGGGGCGGTGCAAGCCGCCAATTGTGCTGTTTCGCCGCACCAAACGTGCTTTTCCGCACCGTCAGGCCCGATGGACGCCCTATCCGAACCCGCCGTTCGCGCCGATCGCCTCCGCAAGGTCTACAACACCTCGCCGGCGGTCGACGACGTTTCGTTCGCGCTGCCGCGCGGCAGCATCACCGGGCTGCTCGGCGGCAACGGCGCCGGCAAGACCACCACGATCGCGATGCTGATGGGCCTGGTGACGCCGACCTCCGGCGCTGTGCGCGTGCTCGGCCACGACATGCCGCGCGAGCGCTACAAGGTGCTGCATCGGATGAATTTCGAGAGCCCGTATGTCGAGATGCCGATGCGCCTCACCATCCGGCAAAACCTGAAAGTATTCGGCATGCTGTACGGCGTCGCCGACCTCTCCGCGCGAATCGCCGAAGTGGCCGCCGAGCTCGAGTTGACCGACCTGCTCGACCGTCCGACCGGAAAGCTCTCCGCCGGACAGAAGACGCGCGTCTCGCTCGCCAAGGCGCTGATCAACTCGCCGGATCTTCTCCTGCTCGACGAGCCGACCGCCTCGCTTGATCCCGACACCGCCGACTGGATCCGCACGCATCTGGAGCGCTATCGCGACACGCGCGGCGCCACGATGCTGATCGCGTCGCACAACATGGCTGAGGTGGAGCGCCTGTGCGAGCGCGTGATCTTCATGAAGCAAGGCCGCATCGAGGATGACGACACGCCCGCGCGGCTGCTGCAGCGTTACGGCCGCGACACGCTGGAGGAGGTTTTCCTCGACGTCGCGCGCGGACGCGGCGAGCATCGCGAGGCGGCGCAATGACGCCGCACGCCGTGTCATCCTCGTCGCGCCGGGTAGCCGCGATGGTGCTGCGCTATTGGTACCTGCTGCGCTCGTCGTGGGCGCGCCTGACCGAGCTGGTCTACTGGCCGGCGGTGCAGATGCTGATGTGGGGCTTCCTGCAGACTTATCTCTCGCAACAGAGCAGCACGATCGCGCGCGCCGGCGGCGTGCTCGTCGGCGCGGTGCTGCTGTGGGACATCCTGTTCCGCGGACAGCTCGGATTTTCCATCTCATTCCTCGAGGAGATGTATGCGCGCAACCTCGGCAACCTGATGATCTCGCCGTTGCGCGCCTCGGAATTCATCCTCGCGCTGATGATCATGAGCATCATCCGCCTGGCCATCGGCATGGTGCCGGTGACGTTGCTGGCGATCGCATTCTTCGGCTTCAACCTGTGGGCGCTCGGCCTGGCACTGGCGGCGTTCTTTCTGAATTTGATGCTCACCGCCTGGGCGGTGGGTATCCTGGTCTCCGGGCTGGTGCTGCGGAACGGTCTCGGGGCCGAGACGTTTGCCTGGAGCATCATGTTCCTCTTCCTCCCCCTCACCTGCGTCTACTACCCGGTCACCGTGCTGCCCGGCTGGCTTCAGGGCTTCGCCTGGGCGCTGCCGCCGACATACGTATTCGAGGGGATGCGCGCGCTGCTGATGGAGCATACGTTCCGGGCGGACCTTATGATTCAGGCATTTGGGCTCAATATCGTATGGTTCGCGGCAGCCACCATCGCGTTTCTGGCGTTGCTCGCGTCGGCGCGGCGCAACGGCTCGCTGATGCAGACTGGCGAATAATTCATCAATTGAGCGCAGGTTTGAGTGAAATACATGCTGGCCCGTGTTGACGACATGACGAAAAAGCGACACGATGTTGCAGTGCAAAAAGTCGGGCCGGGGCCAGACCACATGCCAATTGGCGAATTCGGCGGGGCAGCAGCGCTGCCCGGCGACGGTAGCCCGTTCTTCTCGGCGCCGATGTACTGGCTGTACGAGATGGGCCACGCTGCGCTGACGCCGTCGCGCGCCTTTGCGGATGCCGGCCGCATCTTCTTCAAGAATCCCGCCAATCCCTTCGCGCACACCACCGCCGGCAAGACCGCGGCGGCGGCGTTCGAACTGTTCGAGCGCACAACGCGCCGCTACAGCCAGCCCGACTGGATGATCGACTCCACGACCGCCGGCGGCGAGCGCGTGCCGGTGCACATCTCCTGCGTCTGGGAGCGCCCGTTCTGCCGCCTGCTGCGCTTCGAGCGCACATTCGCGCATGCACCGAAGCGGCCGCAACCCAGACTGCTGATCGTGGCGCCGATGTCGGGCCATTACGCGACGCTGCTGCGCGGCACCGTCGAGGCGTTCCTGCCGAACCATGACGTCTACGTCACCGAATGGGTCGACGCCCGCATGGTTCCGCTGGCGGAAGGCGGCTTCGATCTCGACGACTACATCGACTACGTCATCTCGATGCTGCACGCGCTCAATGGCGAGACGCACGTCGTCGCGGTGTGCCAGCCCTCCGTGCCGGTCCTGGCGGCCGTCGCCCGCATGGAGGCCGAGGACGATCCTTTCGTTCCGCTCTCGATGACGCTGATGGGCGGACCGATCGACACCCGCGAGCATCCGACCGTCGTGAACACGCTCGCGCAGGAGCGCGGCATCGACTGGTTCCGCCGCCATGTCATCACCAAGGTGCCGTTTCCGCATCCGGGCTTCATGCGCGACGTCTATCCGGGGTTCGTGCAGCTTAACGGCTTCATGACGATGAACCTCGATCGTCACCTCGAGGCGCACCGCAACCTGTTCCGCCACCTGGTGACGGGCGACGGCAACTCGGCCTCGAAGCACCGCGAATTCTATGACGAGTATCTCGCCGTCATGGACCTGTCGGCCGAGTTCTACCTGCAGACGGTCGAGACCGTGTTCATCCGCCACGACCTGCCGCTCGGCAGGATGACCCATCGCGGCAAGCCGGTGGATCCTTCGAAGATCCGCCGTGTCGCGCTGCTCACCGTCGAGGGCGAGCACGACGATATCTCGGGTGTCGGGCAGACCGAGGCGGCGCAGAAGCTCTGCAGCAATATTCCGGCCGACAAGAAGGTTCATTACCTGCAGCCGGGCGTCGGCCATTACGGCGTGTTCAACGGCTCGCGCTTCCGATCCGAGATCGCGCCGCGCATTTCCGACTTCATGCTGACGCACAACGGGCGCGGCAAGGGCGGCAAGCGCAAGGCGCCGCCCGAAGGCTGAGCATTCCGGGGTTGCCTGCGCTATAATTGCGGCGATTCTGCTGGACTTCGCCGATGTCGCTGCGCGCGCTGCTCTTCCGTCGCCCGCCCGAACCGCAGACGATCGAAGTCGCATTCGACGGCGCGGTCTATCCGGTCGAGCTGAAACGGCACGCGCAGGCGCGGCGCTATACGCTGCGTGTGCGCGCGGCGAGCCGCGCCGTCGTGCTCACGATGCCGCCGCGCGGCAGCATCAGGGAAGCGAAAGCCTTTGCGGAGCGCAGCGGCGCCTGGATCGCGGCGCGGCTGAAGCGGCTGCCGCAGGCCACGCCGTTCACCGACGGCCTCGCGTTGCCGCTGCGCGGGGTGCCGCATCGCATCGTGCATCGCGCCGGCACGCGCGGCACGGTGTGGACCGAGGCGAGCGAGGCCGGGCCGCTGCTGTGCGTCGCGGGCGATCGCGCCCATCTCGCGCGCCGGGTGCGCGATTTTCTCAAGCGCGAGGCGAAGCGCGATCTCGACGCCGCAAGCCGCCGCTACGCCGCGATGCTCGGCGTCACGCTCAAGCGGGTGTCGGTGCGCGACCAGGTGAGCCGCTGGGGCTCGTGCACGGCGGCGGGCGTGCTTTCCTATTCGTGGCGTCTCGTCCTGGCGCCGCCGCATGTGCTCGATTACCTGGCGGCGCACGAGGTCGCGCACCTGATCGAGATGAACCACTCGCGCCGCTTCTGGCGCGTCGTGGAGCGCATCTGCCCGGACTGGCAGCGCGCCAAAGGCTGGCTCACCGCGCAGGGCAATGCGCTGCATCGCTACGGCGAGGATTGAAAACCCGTATCGGCATCGCCGGCCGCCGGCTAGTTCGGCAACGCGCTGACCGCGACCTGCACGCTGCCTTCGGCCTCGGCGATGATGCGCAAGGTCTTCGCGTCGAACTCGATGCCGGCGAGGCGCAGCTCGGTGATCGCGGCGTCGACCTGCACGCCAGGCTGCGCGGTGCGGAAATCCGCGAGCGCCGCCTCGATGCTCTTGCGAGCGTTGGCGGCGAACGGCTTCAGGTCGATCCGCGCATTCTCGGCCAGCGCGTCCTTGACGTAAGGGATTGCGGCGCGCGCGGCGGCGCCGAGCAGCCCGAAGGCCTCCTCCGATTGCACGTCGAGCGTGATGTCGGCGAGGCGCAGCACCTGCTGCGCGCTGTCGAGCACCGGCTTGCCCCATACATGGACGTCGGCCTCGGCGCCGAAGCCGAACCAGCTCTTCTTCTCGTTGGCCTTCACGCGCAGGCTGATCAGCAGCCGGTCGCCGGACGCCGCGAGGCTTGCGCGCTGGATCGTCACCGTGACCGGACCGCCCTCGGGGAACGGCTTTCCCTTCAGCTGCGCCTCGATCAGCTTGTTCACTTCGGTGAACGGCAGGTCGATCGGCACGCCGAGCGAAACGCGGCCCTGGTCGAGCGGCGGCACCAGCTCGACCGTCGCCGGGAACGGACAATCCGGCCTGGTCTCGGCCGGCGAGATGCGCGTCTCGGCCTGCACGCCGATGGTCAGGGTCACCGCGGCGGCATCGATCCTCGGCTGCGCCGCGACCGCACGCACCGGACGCAGCTCGAGCCAAAGATCAGGCATGCCGGCCACAGGCTTGCCGAGCGGAATCGCGCGGCACATCTTCGCCCACTCGCGCCGCGCGACCTGCTCGATGAACGGATCGTTGCGCAGCCGCGCCTGCAGGGCGCTCACCTGCTCGCCGACGGCGCGGTCGAGCAGCGGCTTCACCTCGCGCGACAGGTTCAGCCGCACCGCCGCGATCGACAGGTTGGCGTCGCCGATGTTGGCCTGCGCCTGCAGGTTCGGCTCGAGCCGCCAATTCGGCGTCAGCTCCGGCCGCGCCGCGATGACGATATTGCCGCGCAGGTCGGCACGCTGGTCGAGGGTGCGGCCGGCGAGGTTGCCGAGTTGCGCGCCGAGTTGCTCATTGAGCAGGCCGCCGAGCATGCCGGTGATGTTGCCCACCTGATTGCCGACCTGGGGCCCGACCTGACCGGTGAGACGGAATGCGCCGTTGAGCGGCGCCGCGACCGTCAGCCCTTCCGGCCGGCCGGCGATTGCAAGCGGCCCGCGCGACATGGTCCAGCCGAGCTCGGCGTTCTGCAACAACTGCCCGAGCGGATTGTCGCGCTTGCCGGACAGATCGCGCGGCGCCTGCGCCTCGAGCGCATCGCGGATCGCCGTCAGCGCGATCGCGGTCGGCGCGATGATCACCGAGGTGCGGGTCGCGGGCTTGAGCGGCGGGCTTTCGGCAAGCACGGGCTTGCGCTCGGGCGCGGAGGGCGAGAACAGGGTCATCGCAAGCAGCGCCGCGCCGAACGCGACGACGACCGCCAGCCCGGCGAGAAGAATCCTGCGCATGACGCGATGCTAGAGCAGGATCGCGGCATCTGCCAATGAGACGGCGCACCACGCTCGACAAGGCAACGCAAACCCGATAGATCGCGCCCCTTCCATGCTGCGCCCCGACACCTTCGCGTTGACCGCCTTGCTCGCGCTGCTCACCGCGCTCGGGCCGGTGGCGGTCGACATGTACCTGCCGTCGTTTCCCGATATCGGACGGCTGCTCGGGGCATCGCCTGCGACCGTGCAGCTCACGCTGTCGTTCTACATGGTGTCCTACGCGATCGGTCAGATCGTCTACGGGCCGCTGTCGGACCGATGGGGCCGCATCCCGGTGTTGCGCGCCGCGTTGCTGATCTATTGCGTGGCATCGCTCGCCTGCGCGCTCGCGCCGAGCATCGAGACGCTGCTGGCGGCACGCGCGCTGCAGGCACTGGGGTCATCGGGCGCGATCGTGCTCGCCCGCGCGATCGTGCGCGACCTTTATTCCGGCGCGCGCGCGGGCCGCGAGCTTTCGCTGATGGGCGCCATCATGGCGCTCGCGCCGGTCGGCGCGCCGATGATCGGCGGCCTGCTGCAAACCGCGTTCGGCTGGCGTTCGCATTTCGTGCTGCAGATCGCGTTCGGGCTGATCGCGGCGTTCTTCGTGTGGCGCAAGCTGCCCGAGACGCTGCGGCTGCAGACGTCCGGGCCTTTTTCGGTCGGCGCGATCTGGGCCGGCTACGCCGAGATCACGCGCAACCGCGCGGTGCTGGCCTACATCAGCATGCTGTCGATCAGCTTTGCGGGCGTGTTCGCCTGGATCTCGGGCGCATCGTTCGTGCTGCAGGATATCTACGGGCTGTCGGCGCTGCAGTTCGGCCTCGCCTTCGCGGCGTCGAGCGCAGGCTATCTCGCCGGCACCTCGCTGGCTGCGCGCTTCGTCGTGCGCCTCGGGCTCGACCGCACCATCGGCATCGGCGCGCTGGCGCTGTCGATCGGCGGACTTGCCGGCCTCGCGGCGGTCCCGCTGGGCGGCGGGTCGGCGATTCCGCTGGTCGGCGCGATGGCGATCTACGCGATCGGCATGGGGCTGCTGCAGCCGCAGACCATCGCCGGCGCCATGATGCCGTTCCCGCACCGTGCCGGAACGGCGTCGTCGCTGGTCGGCGTGTCGCAGATGGTGTGCGCGGCGGTCTCGGGCATCATCGTCGGGCACCTGCTGGGGACGAGCGCCTGGCCGGTCGCGGTCCCGCTCGCGGTCACGGGCGTTGCAACGCTCGTGCTCTGGGCGGTCTCGCGCGGCGTGCGGGCGCGCGAGAACGCGCACCCGCATCACTGATGCGCTATCGCGCGGAGCGTGCCGGCGCAACGCGCGGCGTCATCGCGAGGCGATAGAGCGCCGCAACGCCGCGCCATGGCGCCCTGAATGCCGCAATGGCGAGCCGGCGGACCACCACCGAGCGATAACGCGAGCGCAGCCGCCGGGTGCGGCGCACGCGCCGCGCGATCTCGGCATGGCAGAGTTCGAGGCGTCCGGTCCGTTCGTTGAACAGGACCGCGGGTGGAAGGCTGTACATGGCGGCAAGTCCTTTGCGTCGGGGTTCGATTGACCGCGACTTTAGCCACGCGCTAACATCATGGATAATGAATTATCCGGAACGAAATCATCTCTGAGAGAGAACGATGGAATTATCCGACCTGCGCATCTTCCAGGCCGTCGTGCGCGCCGGCGGCGTCACGCGCGCCGCCGCGCAACTGCATCGGGTGCAGTCGAACATCACCACGCGGGTGCGGCAGCTCGAGGACAAGCTCGGCACCGAACTGTTCCTGCGCGAAGGCAAGCGGCTGCAATTGACGCCGGCCGGGACGGTGCTGCTCGACTATGCGGACCGCCTGCTGGCGCTGGCGCAGGAGGCGCGCGAGGCGCTCAGCGACCGGACGCCGCGCGGGCTGTTGCGGCTCGGCGCGATGGAAAGCACCGCCGCGGTGCGGCTGCCCGGGCCGCTCAGCGAGTATCACCGCCGCTACCCCGACGTGACCCTGGAACTGCACTCCGGCAATCCGCAACAGCTCTCCGCGCGCGTGCTCAACGGCGAGATCGAAGCCGCGCTGATCACCGAGCCGGTGGCGGACGGGCCGTTCGCAAGCCTCGCGGTCTACGACGAAGAGCTCGTCATCGTGGCGGCGGCGGGCGTGCCGCGCATCGCCTCGGCGCGCGCGGCGAAGAATTGCACCATCCTGGCATTCGAGCCGGGCTGTCCGCACCGCAAGCGGCTGGAGGACTGGTTCGCGCGTGCCCGCCAGATGCCCGAGCGCACGGTCGAAATCTCGTCGTACCATGCCCTGCTCGGATGCGTGGCGGCCGGCATGGGCATCGCGCTGCTGCCGAAGAGCGTGCTCGACGCGTTCCCCGGCCGCGATGCGCTGAGCGTGCATCCGCTGCCCGGCGCGCACGGCAGAGCGCGCACCATGCTGATCTGGCGCAAGGGCGCCGAGTCGCCGAAGATCCGCGCGCTCGCCGACATCCTGCTGGAATCGAGCCGCAAGCGGCGCCGCTAGCGCTGCCCGAACAGGTTGTTGAAGAAGTTGCCGACCGCGTTGTCGTTCGCGGCGGCGGTCTGCTGCCGCGGCTCCTGCGCCATGCCGACGGCGCCGGGCGGACGCGGCACATTGGAGAGCTGCAGTGGCGGCTGCTGCTGCTGCGCAGGCGCGTATTGCGGGTGCGGCGTCGTGCGCATCGGCGCGGCGGCGACCTGCGGCCGCGGCGGCGGCGGAAGCTGCACGGTGCGCGCCGGCTGCGGCGCCGGACGCGCGGCGAGCGCCTGCGGCGGACGCGGCGCCGGCGTTGCGGCGCGCGGCTGAGATTGCGGGATCGGCGCGACCGCAATCGCAGGCGGACGCGCAGGCGCGAGCGGGGTCAGCGGCGCGGCCGGCCGCATGTCGTCGTCACGCGCCATCGGCGCCGCGCCGGGCGGTTGCGAGAGCATCGAGGTGAGCGGATTGGCCGGCGCATAGGCGGGCGGCGCTTGCGGCGCGGGCACCGGGGTGCGGCCGGTCATGCCGGGCAGATCCGCCACCGGCAGCCCCTGATGCGCCGCCTTCATGAAGCGGCTCCAGATGTCGACCGGCATGGCGCCGCCGGTCAGCTTCCTGGTCGGCGAATTATCGTCGTTGCCGAGCCACACGCCGGCGATCAGGTGGCCGGTGTAGCCGACGAACCAGGCGTCACGGAAATCCTGCGACGTGCCGGTCTTGCCGGCCGCCGGGAAGGCGCCGAGCTCGGCCTTGCGCGCCGTGCCGGTCAGCAGCGTCTCCTGCATCATCTGGTTCATCATCGCGGCGTGGCGGTCGTCGATGACGCGGCCGAGGCCGGGATTGCGCGCCTTGTAGATGAGCTTGCCGCCGGCCGTGCGCACGCGCTCGATCACATGCGGCGCGACCGCGACGCCGCCGTTCGAGAACGGCACATAGGCCGACACCAGCTCCATCACCGAGACTTCCGAGGTGCCGAGCGAGATCGAGGCGTTCGGCTCGAGCTTCGAGGTGATGCCGAGCCGGTGCGCGGTGCGCACCACCGACTGCGCACCGACCTCCATGGTGAGGCGCACCGACACGGTGTTGAGCGACATCGCGAGCGCCTTGGTCAGCGACACCGGCCCGAAATATTCATGGGTGTAGTTCTCCGGCTTCCAGCCCTTCACGTCGATCGGCTTGTCCTCGCGGATGGTGTCCGGGGTGAGCCCGCGTTCCAGCGCGGTGAGGTAGACGAAGGGCTTGAACGCCGAGCCCGGCTGGCGCTTCGCCGCGACCGCGCGGTTGAACTGGCTTTCGGCGTAGTTCTTGCCGCCGACCAGCGCACGCACCGCGCCCTGCGGCGTCATGGCGACGAAGGCGCCCTGCTCGACGTTGAACTTCGCGCCCTTCGGCGTCAGCTCGTCGAGCAGCGATTTCTCCGCGAGCGCCTGCAAGGTCGGATCGATCGTGGTCTCGACCACGATATCCTGTTCGACGCGGCCGACGACGCCATCGAGCACGTCCATCACCCAGTCGGCGACGTAGTTGATCGAGCCGCCCGCGCTCTGCTTCACGATCTGCGGCGAGATCGCGATCGCCGCCTTGGCATTGGCGTCGGTCACGAAGCCGGCGTCCGACATCGCCGCGAGCACGATCTGCGCGCGGCGCTCCGCCCCATCGAAGTTGCGCGTCGGTGCGAGCTTCGAGGGCGACTTGACCAGGCCGGCGAGCAGCGCTGCTTCCGAGAGCGTCACGGTGCGCGCCGACTTGCCGAAGTAGCGCTGCGCCGCCGCCTCGACGCCGTAGGCGCCGGAGCCGAAATAGACGCGGTTGAGATAGAGATCGAGGATCTCGTCCTTGGAGTATTTGCGCTCGAGCCAGACCGCGAGGATCAGCTCCTGCAGCTTGCGCGTCATCGTGCGTTCCTGGGTCAGGAACAGGTTCTTGGCGAGCTGCTGCGTGATGGTCGAGCCGCCCTGCGCGACGCCGCGATGCAGCACGTTGGCGCCGATGGCGCGGGCGACGCCCATCGGGTCGAGGCCCCAGTGCGAATAGAAGCGCTTGTCCTCGATGGCGAGGAATGCCTTGGGAAAGAACGGCGGCAGTTCGCGCAGCGGCACCGCGGCGCCGCCCATCTCGCCGCGCGTCGCGAGCACGCGCCCGTTGAGGCCGACGATCTGGATCGACGGCGGACGCTTCGGCACTTCGAGCGACTGGATCGGCGGCAGGTGCGCCGCCACCCAGGCGATCACGCCGATGGTGCCGATGAAGCACCACAGGCCGAGCACCAATCCCCAATAGGCCATGCGGCCGATCAGCGAGCGGCGCGGCCCGTCCTTCTTCTTTTTGGATGTGCGGCGCGGGGCTTGGTCGGACGCTGGCTCACGCTCTTTACTCTTACGCTCGGCCATGCGCGCCCCTGCACCAGCCCTCCGTCACGCGAGGGCCGTCCACTGCACCGCACGCTAGCGGGCGCGGTTTAATGCGCGGTTAAGTATTCGGGTACGGACGCAAAGGGGCGGCGGAAAAAAAATCGAAAAACAACCCCATGCAAAGGACGGCCGTACTCTGTCGCGACAGAGCCGCGTAGTTAACAAAGTCCTTTCGCGCATGACCCTATCCGAAGGCCGGATCGCACTTTTCGGGGCAGCCTCAACCGGCCTTGGCGGCTTTGCGCTCATCCTCGACAAACAGCGGCAGCAGCGCGCGCCGGATCGCGGCCTGGCGCGAGGGCGAGGTGATCTGCGCGCCCATGAGGTCGGTCACGTAGAACACGTCGACGACGCGCTCGCCGAAGGTCGCGACATGGGCCGACGCGATGTTGAGGTTGAGCTTGGAGATCGTCGCGGTCAGTTCGTACAGCAGGCCCGGACGATCGAGCCCGGTGACCTCGACCACCGTATAGCGGTTGGACCACTGGTTGTTCAGCATCACCTCCGGCTCGATCGCGAATGCCTTGAGGCGCGCCTTGCGCGCCGTGCGTTTCGCCATCACGTCGGGCAGCCGTAATTCGCCGCGCAGCGCGCGCTCGATCGAATCCGCGATGCGCACGGCGCGGCGCGCCTCGTCCTCGTTGTGCTCGAACTCGCGCGACACCGCGATGGTGTCGAGCGCAAGCCCATCGGTCGTGGTGAAGATCTGCGCATCGACGATGTTGGCGCCCGCCGCCGCGCAGGCGCCGGCGATCACGGACAGCAGCCGCGGGTGATCGGGCGCGAGCACAGTCAGCTCGGTGACGCCGCGCGCGGTGTCGAAACCGACGCCGGTCGCGACCGCCTTGCCGGCACCCTGCGCGGACTTGAGGAAGTTCGCGTGCGACACCTTGTGCGGCAGGTCGACCTTGAGCCAGTAGGCCGGATAGTGGCGGCCGATATAGGCGTTGAGCTCGTCCGCGCCCCAGTCCTTGAGTTCATGCCGCAACTCGGCCTGCGCCAGCTCGACGCGCTTCTGCCGGTTCACCTCCGAGAAGCCGCCGGTCAGCACCGGCTCGGTCTCGTAATAGAGCGTGCGCAGGAGCTGCGCCTTCCAGGAATTCCATACGCCCGGGCCGACCGCGCGGATATCCGCGGTGGTCAGGATCAACAGCAGCTTCATGCGCTCGAGCGACTGCACCACGCCGGCGAAGTTCTCGATCGTCTTGCGGTCCGACAGGTCGCGCGACTGCGCGATGCTCGACATCACGAGATGCTGCTCGACCAGCCAGGCGACGGTGTCGGTCTCGGCGGCGGACAGTCCAAGCCGCGGGCAGAAGCGCCGTGCCACGCGCGCGCCGGCGATCGAATGATCCTCGACGCGGCCCTTGGCGATGTCGTGCAAGAACAGCGCGACATAGAGCAGATGGCGGTGCGATTTCTGGATCGTCTTCATCAGCTCGCCGGCGAGCACGAACTCGTCGTTGCCGCCCGCCTCGATGTCGGCGAGGATACCGATGCAGCGCAGCAGGTGCTCGTCGACCGTGTAGCTGTGATACATGTTGAACTGCATCATCGCGACGATGCGCCCGAACGCGCGCACGAAGCGGCCGAGCACGCCCGCCTCGTTCATGCGGCGCAGCACCACCTCGGCGCCCTCGGACGTGAGGATCTCGAGGAACAGGCCGTTCGCCACCTTGTCGTCGCGCAGCGCCTGGTCGATCAGCCGCAGCGAGCGCTTCGCGACGCGGATCGCCTCCGGATGGAAGGCGAGATTGTGCTTCTGCGCGAGGCGGAACAGGCGAATGAGATTCACCGGATCGCGGCGGAACGCCTCGGCATCCGCAATGTTGATGCGGCTGTTGTCGACCGCGAAATCATCCGACTCGAGCACGACGCGGCGCGGACGCGGCTTGAAGCGCGCCATCACGCGGTCGAGCACCGGCAGCGGCTTTGCCTCGCGCTCCTCGAGTCCCGCGCACAGGATCGCGGTGAGGTCGCCGACATCCTTGGCCACCAGGAAGTAGTGCTTCATGAAGCGTTCGACGTCGCGCATGCCGGGATGCGCCGTGTAGCCGAGCCGGACCGCGATCTCGCGCTGGATGTCGAACGACAGCCGCTCTTCGGCGCGCTTGGTCACGAAATGCATGTGGCAGCGCACCGCCCAGAGGAAATCCTCCGCGTTGCGGAAGATCCTGTACTCCTCGTGATCGAACACGCCGCGCTCGATCAGCTGCGCGGGCTCGTGCACGCGGTAGACGTATTTGGCGATCCAGAACAGCGTATGCAGGTCGCGCAAGCCGCCCTTGCCGTCCTTGACGTTGGGCTCGACCAGATAGCGCGACTGTCCGGCGCGGCGCAGCCGCTCCTCGCGCTCGGCGAGCTTGGCGGCGACGAATTGCGCCGCGCTGCCCTTCACGATCGACTTGTCGAACTGCGCGACGAACTCGTCGAACAGCGCGCGGTCGCCGAGCACGTAGCGCGCCTCCAGCAGCGCGGTGCGGATCGTCATGTCGGCCTTGGCCTGGCGGATGCACTCGTCGACCGAACGCGTCGCGTGGCCGACCTTCAGCCCCATGTCCCACAGGCAATAGAGAATGCCTTCGGCGACCGACTCGCCCCACGCGGTCTGCTTGTAGGGCAGCAGGAACAGGAGATCGATGTCGGAGCCGGGCGCGAGCAGGCCGCGGCCGTAGCCGCCGGTCGCCACCACCGTCATGCGCTCGCTGTCGGACGGCGTGGCCGAGCTGTAGAGCGTCGCGGAGAGTTCGTAGAGCATGCGGATGATGTCATCCTGCATGGTGCAGATCCGCTCGGCGCATTTGCGGCCGTGGCGGTCCTTCATCAGCAGCGCTTCGGCGCCGGCGCGCCCTTCGGCGAGCGCGATCTTGAGCCGCTGCGCGACGGCCGTGCGCAGCTCGCGCTCGCGCCCCGCGAAGTCCTCGCGCAGCCGCGCAAGATCGGCCGCGACCGCATCGACATCGATGAGGGCGGGCGGCGTGCGGTCGGCGGGAGAGAGCATGGGGAAATTGCGATAGCCGATGACGTGGTCTCACGCCATGCCGAGTTGAAACGGCGGCGCCACCCGGCAGAGCGTCCGGGCGGCGCGCGGCGCTGCGGCAGATACAGCTCGCCGGAGGATGATTTTCCAACAATGCGATGAATAAGGGAATTTCATTCGCATTGACGCCATCTGTATCGCCCCCATAGAATAAACATAGCGCCGATTTGAGCGATCAGCTTGCGGGCGCTTAACAAATGCAGCTAAAGCGTGGGCCCGGCCCAAGCATTAGGCTGAACGGCGGGCCTTCCCGCCTCCATCAACCGCGGTTCGCCGCAATGGAGGACTTCATGTCCCTCTTCTCACGACGCTCTCTCCTTCTCTCCGCGCTGTTCGTCGGCCTGCTGCCGACGTCGCTCCTTGCCGCCGACAAGCCGAAGGAAATCCGGCTCGACTGGGCGACCTACAACCCGGTCTCGATGGTGCTGAAGGAGCAGGGCCTGCTCGAGAAGGAATTCGCCAAGGACGGCATCGCGATCCGCTGGGTGCAGACGCTCGGCTCGAACAAGGCGCTCGAGTTCCTCAGCGCCAGCTCGATCGACTTCGGCTCGACCGCCGGCTCCGCGGCGCTGGTCTCCAAGATCAACGGCAACCCGATCAAGTCGATCTACGTCTATTCGCGTCCCGAATGGACCGCGCTCGTCACGCGCAAGGATTCGACCATCAGCAAGGTGTCGGAGCTGAAGGGCAAGCGCGTCGCGGTGACGCGCGGCACCGACCCGCACATCTTCCTGGTCCGCGCGCTGCTCGAGGCGGGCCTGACCGAGAAGGACATCACGCCGGTGCTGCTGCAGCATCCCGACGGCAAGACCGCGCTCATTCGCGGCGACGTCGATGCCTGGGCCGGCCTCGACCCGATGATGGCGCAAGCCGAAGTGGAAGACGGCGCGAAGCTGTTCTTCCGCAAGCCCGAGGCGAACACCTGGGGCATCCTCAACGTGCGCGAGGAGTTCCTCAAGGATCATCCGGATCTGGTGCGGCGCGTGCTCACCGTGTACGAGGCCGCGCGCAAGCATTCGCTCGCCAACTACGCCGACGTGAAGCGCGTGTTCATCGCGGCGACCAAGCTGCCCGAGGCGGTGGTCGACAAGCAGCTCAAGGAGCGCACCGAGCTCACGCATTCGCGCATCGGCGCGCCGCAGAAGGAGTTGATCCTGGCGGCCGGGCTCGCGCTGCAGCAGGCGGGCGTGATCAAGGCCGACGTCGACGTGAAGGCGACGGTGGAGAACCTGATCGACGACCGCTGGGTGGCGGTAACGAACTAGCGCCAATCTTTCCGTTCATTCCCGCGCAAGCGGGAATCCAGACTGACCGACCGTCCTGTTGGCTCTGGGTCCCCGCTTTCGCGGGGACGAGCGGCAGCGCTTTACGAGGCGGGTGGCGGTGACGAACTGAGTTGGCACTGACGACGCCCCGCGCTCGGATACCCTCTCCCCTTGAGGGAGAGGGTCGCGCCGAAGGCGCGGGGTGAGGGGTTCGGCGCGACAAGCAAGAACCCCTCACCCGGCTCGCTGCGCTCGCCACCCTCTCCCTCAAGGGGAGAGGGTGAACCGCGCGCGCGGCAACGGTGACGCATCACTTCAACATTGCATTCTGCCTCCGCCCCATGTCTCTTTTCTCCATGACTGTCGCCGGGCCTGTCACCCTCACGGGCGAGCCGCGTTCGCTCGCGCGCTTCGCGCGGCCCGCGCTTGGACTGTTGCTGCCGGTCGGTCTCGCGATCGCGTGGGAAATCGCGGTGCGCATGGGCCTCTCCGACGGCCGCCTGGTGCCGCCGCCCTCGCGTATCTGGACGACCCTGGTGGAACTCGCGGCGGCCGGTGAGCTGCAGCGCCATGTCGGCGTCACGGTCGCGCGCGTCGCGGCGGGCTTTGCATTCGGCGTCGCGGCCGGAACGCTCGCCGGCGCGATCACCGGGTATTCGGCGCTGACGCGGCGGCTGATCGATCCGACCCTGCAGGCGCTGCGCTCGATCCCGTCGATCGCCTGGGTGCCGCTGTTCATCCTGTGGCTCGGGATCTTCGAATCCTCGAAGATCACGCTGATCGCGGTCGGGGTGTTCTTCCCGGTGTATCTCGGCGTGATGGGCGCGGTGCTCTCGGTCGACCGCAAGATCGTCGAGGTCGGCCGCGTGTTCCGCCTCTCCGGCAGCCAGATGGTGCTGCGCATCCTGCTGCCCGCGGTGCTGCCGACCTACGTGATCGCGCTGCGCTCCGGCCTCGGGCTCGGCTGGATGTTCGTGGTCGCGGCCGAGCTGCTCGGCGCCTCCGAGGGTCTCGGCTACCTGCTGGTCGATGGCCAGCAGCTCGGCAAGCCGGCGCAGATCGTCGCCGCCATCGTGGTGTTCGCCGTGATCGGCAAGACCACCGACTGGATGCTGAGCGCGGCGGCGGCGCCGTTCCTCAAGTGGGAAGACCGGTACGGAGCACGCGCATGATCCCGAAAAAGCCTGTCCCGGACTTGATCCGGGATGGATACCGGTTTTCGGATCAGATCATGCGCAGAAAATAAATATGACGCTCAATATCAGTCATGTCGGAAAGACCTACGCCAACCTGGTGCGCGCGCTCGACGGCATTTCGCTCGACGTCGCGCCGGGCGAGATCGTCGCGGTGGTCGGCGGCTCGGGCTGCGGCAAGTCCACGCTGCTGCGTCTCGTCTCCGGTCTCGACAATCCGACGCAAGGCAACGTGGCGCTCGACGGCGACCGGATCGTCTCGCCGCACGAGAAGATCGGCATCGTGTTCCAGGAGCCGCGCCTGCTGCCGTGGCTCACCGTCGCCGGCAATGTCGGGTTCGGGCTGGCAAGCCGGCCGCGAGCCGAGCGCGCCGAGCGCGTGGCGCGCCAGCTCGACCGCGTCGGCCTTGCCGACAAAGCGAACGTATGGCCGCGCGAACTCTCCGGCGGACAGGCCCAGCGCGTCGCCATCGCGCGCGCGCTGGTGATGCGCCCCGAGGTGCTGCTGCTCGACGAACCGTTCTCGGCGCTGGATGCGTTCACGCGCGTCGACCTGCAGGATCATCTGCTCGACCTGTGGGCCGACGGCAAGCCGACGCTGGTCGTGGTGACGCACGACGTCGACGAGGCGATCGTGCTCGCCGACCGCGTGATCGTGATGCGTCCGCAGCCGGGACGCGTATTCGCCGAGATCGAGATCGACCTTGCCCGGCCGCGCGACCGCCAGTCGGCGGCGTACGACTTCGCCAAGCGGCGCGTGATGGCGGCGCTCGACCGCTCGCTCGAGCGCAAGGCGACGATCGACGATCGCGAGACGACGTCGGAGCATGGCTCGGCGATGTGGTGGTAGAGCGATAGCGCGCCGCCGCGAAAGCACTTATGGTTGTTGCTCGCGCTGACCCGACAGTGGCGTTGAGGAGCACGGTAATGAGTGAGACCGACACGGAGCGGACGCCTCGCCCGCAAGGCGAAAGCAGTCACGTGGCGATCAATCCGCTGGTGCTGCATCGTTCGAAGCTTCCCTTCACGATCTCACTGTTATCCTTCGTTGCGCTGCTGCTCCTGATATTCATGCCGACGTTGATGACCATCCTCAGATACGAGACCAAGCTGCATTACGATTTCGGCCCGGACACGACGCCGGCGATCTTGTTTCTGACATTGCATCTGCCGCACCTGCTCCTGTTCATCACCACGATCGTGAGCGGCTATGTCGGTTACAAGCTCGTCGTCGCGTCCGGCGCCAGCGCCGAACATCCGATCCCGCCCAACGACTATGCGCTGCTGGCGCCGCTGATCCGCGAAGGCAAATCCGAATCGATCGACCAATACGTGCGGCTGTCGAGCTTGAGCGGCTTTACCGGCACCTTCACCAAGCTCGGGTTGACCGGGTTGCCGCTGGCGACCATCGCGCTCACGCTGATCTTCGCGGTGCTCGCCTTGCTGCCGCTCGGTGCCGAGGCGCAGCGGAGCTTCTTCGACCTGACCAAGCTGACGCTGGGCGCTTTCATCGGCTCGTTCGTGCAACGGCAGGTCGAGCGGCGGATATCCGAGCCGACGGACGACGAGGCGCAAAGGCCGTTGTCGAGCTAGCCGGCATTCCGATAAGAGAAGCCGACAACAGAAGCCATCGACGGCGGGACGGCAACAAGAGGACACGCCATGAGGAGCTTTCAGGTCTGCCAGTGCGGCGCGCCGCTGCAGATGAACGAGGCCGAGAACCCGAAGCCGGCCGGCACGCAGGTGCTGCTGAAGATGCTGGCGGCCGGCGTGTGCCACTCCGACCTGCACATCTGGGACGGCTACTACGAGATCGGCGGCGGCAAGAAGCTGATGCTGGCCGACCGCGGCATCAAGCTGCCGCTGACCATGGGGCACGAGAACGTCGGCGAGGTGGTGGCGTTCGGCCCCGACGCGAAGGGCGTCAAGGTCGGCGACGTGCGCCTGGTCAATCCGTGGATGGGCTGCGGCAGCTGCAAGGTGTGCCTGCGCGGCGACGAGAACCTGTGCCTCACGCCGCAGAACGTCGGCGTGTTCGCGCAGGGCGGCTACGCGACGCACATGCTGACCCCGCATCCGCGCCACCTGTTCGACATCGGCGATCTCAAGCCCGCGGAGGCCGCGCCGCTCGCCTGCTCCGGCGTCACCGCCTACAGCGCGCTGAAGAAAGTCGACGCCACGCTGAAGGATGAAGCGGTGGTGATCATCGGCGCCGGCGGCGTCGGATTGATGGGCGTGACGCTCGCGGCAAAAATGGGAGCGAAAGAGATCATCATCGTCGATATCGATGCGGCCAAGCGCGATGCCGCGCTGAAGGCCGGCGCCACCAAGGCGGTCGACGGCGGCGCGGCCGACGCCGTGCAGCAGATCCAGAAGGCGACCGGCGGCGGCGCCTGGGCCATCGTCGACTTCGTCGGCTCCGGCGCGACGGTCAATCTCGCGGTCGCCAGCATCATCAAGGGCGGCACGATCGTGGTGGTCGGTCTCTACGGCGGCGACATCACGGTACCGACGCCCTATCTGCCGCTGCGCGCGATGACGCTGCGCGGGTCTTACGTCGGCAGCCAGAGCGACATGGCGGAGCTGCTCGCGCTGGTGAAGCGCACCGGCATGCCGCCGGTGCCGATCCGCACGCGCCCGCTCGAAGAGGTCAATGCGACCTTGAACGACCTGCGTGCCGGCAAGATCGTCGGCCGCGTGGTGCTGACGCCGGCGGCGTAATCCCTCCCCTGAAAGGGGAGGGTGGCGAGCGAATGCGAGCCGGGTGGGGTTCGTGCCGCAATCGCGACACCCCACCCGCCTCCTCGCTAACGCGAGGAGCCACCCTCCCCCTGTGGGGGAGGGATAAAAAGAAAGAAGGAGATTCCGATGGACGCAACCGCACTGCGCGCGATGCAGGCGCCGATCAAGGATCGCTACAAGGGCGATCCCGGCGCCGCGATGATCACGCTCAAGGCCAAGGGCACGCTCGACGACCAGAACATCGCCTGCAAGGTCGAGACCGGACGCGCGCTCAGCGTTGCGGGACTGCATCCGGCGACCGGCGGCTCCGGGCTCGAATTGTGTTCCGGCGACATGCTGCTCGAGGCGCTGGTCGCCTGCGCCGGCGTCACGCTGAAAGCCGTCTCGACCGCGCTGGAGATTCCGCTGAAGTCCGGCACGGTGTCGGCGGAAGGCGATCTGGATTTCCGCGGCACGCTCGGCGTGGCGAAGGATGCGCCGGTCGGCTTTGCGCAGATCCGCCTCACCTTCGCGGTCGACACCGACGCGCCGCAGGACAAGCTCGACCAGCTCTTGAAGCTCACCGAGCGCTATTGCGTGGTGTATCAGACGATCAAGAGCGGGCCGCCGGTCGAGGTCAGTCTCAGGCGTGCGTGACCCTCACGCTCTCGACGCCGTCACCCTGAGGTGCGAGCCAACGGGCCCGGCCTTCGGCCGGCCCGATGATAAACTCCGCGAGCCTCGAAGGGCGACGGCGCTTGCGGCCATCCTTCGAGGCCCGGCTTCGCCGGGCGCCTCAGGATGACGATTTAGCGTATGTCCCTCGACCTCTCCTTCCTGCTCGTCCTCGCGCTGCGCATGGCGGTGACGGCGGCGTTCGTCATCACGGCCTCGATCATCACCGAGCGTTCCGGACCGGTGATCGGCGCGCTGGTCGCGACGCTGCCGGTGTCGGCCGGCCCCTCCTATCTCTTCCTCGCGCTCGATCACGACGCAGCGTTCATCGCGCAGGGCGCGCTCGCCAGCCTGCCGATGAA
This sequence comes from uncultured Alphaproteobacteria bacterium, assembly GCA_963839985.1. Lineage (GTDB taxonomy): Bacteria > Pseudomonadota > Alphaproteobacteria > Rhizobiales > Xanthobacteraceae > PALSA-894. Next base: position 163,971 of record CAWIXG010000013.1, read on the forward strand.
TGCCGCCACCATCCTGATGTGCCTCGTGTTCGTGCATCTCGCGCAGCATCGCGGCCTGATCGTCAGCCTCGCGGCCGGCATCGCGGTCTGGTTCGTGTTCGCGGCGATCGCGCGTGCCTATGAATGGACGCTCGCGGGCGGCATCCTGATCAACGTGATCGCGCTCGGCGTCTGCCTGCCGCTGGTGCAGCGCTTCCGCCACGCCAGGATGCCGCTGATCACGCGGCGCTGGTACGACATTCCGTTGCGCGCCGCGCTCGTCGCCACGCTGGTGGCGATCGTGGTGACGCTGTCGAACACCATCGGGCCGCGCGGCAGCGGCGTGATCGCGCTGTTCCCGGCGGTGTTCACGAGCCTGATCCTGATCCTGATGCCGCGCATCGGCGGTCCGGCCACGGCCGCGGTGCTGGCGAACGGTCAATGGGGATTGATCGGCTTCGGCATCGCGATCGTGGTGCTGCACCTCGCGGCACTGCGGTTCGGCGCCGCCGTTGCACTCAGCCTTGCGCTGGCGACCTGCGTCGCCTGGAATTTGGGCTTGTGGCTCTACAGCCGGCGCAAACGCGCGGCGACGGCTTAAGCCTTCTTCGCCGCCTTGAGCTTGAGCGCATAGAGCGCCTCCAGCGCGTCGCGCGGCGACATCTCGTCCGGGTTGAGCGCGGCGAGCGCCTGCGCCACCGTATCCGGCGCGCCCGTCTGCGCCGGCGTGGCGCGGGTCGCGGCAAACAGCGGCAGATCGTCGATCAATGTGCGCGCCGGAGAGGCGCGGTCCTGCGACTCGAGCTGCGCGAGCACCAGCTTGGCGCGCTCGATCACGGCATGCGGCAGGCCCGCAAGCTTGGCCACCTGGATGCCGTAGGAGCGGTCCGCCGCACCCGCCATCACTTCGTGCAGGAACACGACGTCGCCGTGCCATTCCTTGACCCGCACGGTCGCGTTGTGCAGCCGCGCGAGCTTGGCCGAGAGCGCGGTCAATTCGTGGAAATGCGTCGCGAACAGCGCGCGGCAGCGGTTGGTCTCGTGCAGATGCTCGATCGCGGCCCATGCGATCGACAGGCCGTCGAAGGTCGCGGTGCCGCGCCCGATCTCGTCGAGGATCACCAGCGCGCGCTCGGTCGCCTGGTTCAGGATCGCGGCGGTCTCGACCATCTCGACCATGAACGTGGACCGGCCGCGCGCAAGATCGTCGGCCGCGCCGACCCGCGAGAACAGCCGGTCGATCACGCCGATGCGCGCGCGCTTGGCCGGAACGAAGCCGCCCATCTGGGCGAGCACCGCGATCAGCGCGTTCTGCCGCAGGAAGGTCGACTTGCCGGCCATGTTCGGGCCGGTCACCACATAGATGCGCCCGGCGCTCTCGCCCGGCGGCGGAGACAGCTCGCAGTCGTTCGCCACGAACGGCCCGCCGTCCCGCTGCAGCGCCTGCTCGACCACCGGATGGCGCCCGCCCTCGATCGCGAAGTCGAGCGAGCGGTCGACCTCGGGGCGCACGTAGTCGCGTTCGACCGCCAGCGCGGCGAGCGCCGCCTCGACGTCGAGGATGGCGAGCGCTTCCGCGGCGCGCTTGACCGGCTCGGCGGCGCCGGTCACCTGCGCGGCAAGGGTGTCGAAGATGCCGAGCTCCATGCTGAGCGCGCGGTCGGCCGCGCTCGCGATCTTCGCCTCGAGCGCGGCAAGCTCGGTGGTGGTGAAGCGCACCTGCCCGGCGAGCGTCTGGCGGTGGATGAAGGTCGCGTTGAGCGGAGCGGCCAGCAGTTTCTCGCCGTGCTGCGCCGTCACCTCGACGAAATAGCCGAGCACGTTGTTGTGGCGCACTTTCAGCGCGCGCACGCCGGTCTCCTCGGCGTAGCGCGCCTGCAGCGCCGCGACCACGCGGCGGGATTCGTCGCGCAGCGCGCGCGTCTCATCGAGTGCGCCGTCGTAACCGGAGCGCACGAAGCCGCCGTCGCGCTTGAGGTGCGGCAGGTCGTCGGCCAGCGCGGCGGCGAGCATTGCGGCGACGGCGACCGGAACATCGACGAGCGCTGTCGCCGCGGTCTCCAGTTCATCCGGCAACGGCGTGATTGCGCGCAAACGCGCCGCGAGCGCGCGTGCGGCCGCAAGCCCGTCGCGGATCGCCGCCAGGTCGCGCGGCCCGCCGCGCTCGAGCACGAGCCGCGCCAGCGCACGCGCCAGATCCGGCGCCGCCGAAAGCTGCGCGCGCACGTCCGCGCGCGCCGCGCCGTCGGTGACGAACAACGCGACCGCGTCGAGACGATCGGCAATCGCGGCCGGATCGGTGAGCGGCGCGGCAAGCCGCGCGCCGAGCAGGCGGGCGCCGGCGGGCGTCACGGTGCGGTCGATCGCGGCGATCAGCGCGCCGCGCCGCTCGCCCGAGAGCGTGCGCATCAATTCGAGATTGGCGCGCGTCGCCGCATCGATCGTCAGTGTCGCGCCGGCCGCCTCGCGCGCCGGCGGCGAGAGCGGCGGACGCGCGCCGAGCTGCGTGCGCTCCACGTAGGTGATGCAGGCGGCCGCGGCGGTGAGTTCCAGCCGCGAGAAGGTGCCGAACGCCTCGCGTGGTGGCGACCGCGAAATAGGCGGCGAGCCGCCGCTCGGCCGTCGCGCCGTCGAACACGTCGCGCGTGAGCGGCGTCACCGGCAGCTCGCGCAGATACGGCGCGATGTCGCTGTCGCCATAGAGCGCGTCCGACACGATGATCTCGCCCGGCTCGATGCGGGCGATCTCGGCCGCGAGGGAGGCGCGGTCGCACTCCATCACGCGGAATTCGGCGGTCGAGATGTCGAGTGCGGCAAGCGCGAACTGCGCCGGCGCATCGGACGAGGAGCCTTCGCGCGCACGATCGCGGCGAGGTAGTTGTTGCGCCGCGCATCGAGCAGCGAGTCTTCGGTGAGCGTGCCGGCGGTGATCAGCCGCGTGACGCCGCGCTGCACGACGCTCTTGGCGCCGCGCTTCTTCGCCTCGGCCGGATCCTCGGTCTGCTCGCACACCGCGACGCGGAAACCCGCCGCGATCAGCTTGTGCAGGTACTCGTCCGAGCGCACCACCGGCACGCCGCACATCGGGATGTCGGCGCCGTTGTGCTTGCCGCGCCTGGTCAGCACGATGTTGAGCGCGCGCGCCGCGATCTCGGCGTCCTGAAAGAACAGCTCGTAGAAATCGCCCATCCGGTAGAACAGGAGGCAATCCGGATTTGCCGCCTTGATCTCCAGGTATTGCTTCATCATCGGCGTGACGCTCCCGGCTTCGCCGGCAGCTATGGTCGTGACGCTCCCGGCTTCGCCGGAAGCTATGGTCGTGACGCTCCCGGTTTCGCCGGCAGCTATGGGCGTGACGCTCCCGGCTTCGCCGGAAGCTATGGGCGTGACGCTCCCGGCTTCGCCGGAAGCTATGGGCGTGATGACGGCGTCGCCGGCAGCAAGCGGCAAGCCGGTGCCTTCCACGGCAACAGCATCCTCAGTTGCGACCTTCGAGCTCACGATGTTCATGCGAGTCAGGCGTTCCGGTCTCCGCTCATGCCCGCGCAAGCGGGCATCCAGGGGCAAAGAACTGGGTCCCCGCTTCTGCGGGGACGAGCGGGATCGGTCTAGCAGAACGCGCGCGCCGGTTCATGGGCGCTCAGCGCGCATCCCACAGGCAATGTTACAGCGTCGATTTCATCTTGAGATGGTCGAGCCGGTTGATCGACTTCACCTCGATGCGCCGTTTGGCGCCGCCCTGCTCGACATCGAGCGGAACGGTGGCGCCGGCGGCACCGGTTGCCCAGATCTTGCGATAGAAATCCGGCAGGCTGCGGGGCGCGTCGCCGCCGACCCCGACGATCTCGTCGCCCTTGCGGATGCCGGCCTTTTCGGCCGGGCTGTCCGGCGTCACGCGCGAGACGATCAGCCTGCCCGCGCACATCTTCGGCCGCGACGCCGAGCCAGGGCCGCCCGGGACCCGCGACGTGTCCGTCCGCGATCAGGTCGCCGAGGATCGGCGGCAGGCGCTCGATCGGCACGAACATGTTGCCCGGCGTTCCGCCGCCGTCGCCGCGGGTATCGCCGACGATCAGCGAACCGACGCCGAGCAGCTTGCCCTCGCGCGAGATCAGCGCCGCGCCGCTCCAGGCCGGATGCGGCGGCGCGGTGAAGATCGCCTCGTCGAGCAGGTACTCCCAGCTGCCGGCGAACTCGCGTTTGGCCGCGACGCGCGCCGGCCCGATCATGTTCGCCCCGCCGCCGCTCGCGACCAGCACCGGATCGTTCACGCTCACGTCGGCCGAGCGGCCGAAGGCGAGCGGCTTGATCTTGAGCGGCTGGAGCGTGCGCAGGATACCGAAGCCGGTCTCGTGGTCGTAACCGACGATGCTCGCCGCAACGGTGCGCCCCTGGTTGAGCGTGACCTCGGCGGCATGCGCCTCGACCATCAGGTAACCGATGGTGAGGATCAGCCCGTCCTCGTCGATCACGATGCCGGAGCCTTCGCGCTCGCGGCCGAGGCTCTGCACGGTCTGTCCGTCGGGATTGATGTAGGTCTTGATGCGCACGACCGCGGCGACCAGCTCCTCGAGCGAGGCCGCGCGGACCGGAGCAACACACGCCGCGACGGCGGCCATGGCCAGGACGAGAAGGCGGAGGGTGCGCATGGCTTCTCCGATCGGGAGCCCAAAGCGAAGCAAGACGCATGCTACGCCGAAGTCCGCAGCTAAACCACTGCGGCGCAACTTCCGCGCACAGGCTTGATGGCCGTGCCGTTCTGATCTGCCGCGTGAACATGCCGTTGCGCGTTGATCTTGCGCGCCGCGCGGGCGCACAATGCCGCAGGTCAGGCAGCCGCGGGGAGCGCAGGATGATCACGCGATCGGCATTCATTGTAGCGCTGCTGGCGACCGCGTTCGGCGCGGGCGGCGCTGCGGCGCAGGAGGTGACGCTCAAGTTCAGCCATTTCCTCGGGCCGAAGAGCTTCTTCCAGCTCGACGTGGTCGAGCCGTGGGCGAAGGAGCTGGAGGCGAAGACCAGCGGCCGTGTGAAGGTCGAGACCTTCGACGGCACCTCGGCGGTCGGCGGCGTCACCGATCAGGCCTCGAACGTGAAATCCGGCAAGGTCGACATCGCGCTCGGCCTGCGCGGCGCGGAAGGCGACAAATTCCTCGGCAGCTCGGTGATCGAATTGCCCTTCCTGGTGCCGAACGCGGCGCGCGGATCGCAGGCGCTGTGGGGACTCTACCGGGACGGCACGCTCTCCGAGGAATACAAGGACTACAAGGTGCTCGCGCTGTTCGTGCACAATCCCGGCCTGATCCATACCAAGGAGAAGAAGATCCTCGAGCCCGCCGACATGAAAGGCGTGCGCTTCCGCTCGCCCAACAACACGGTGTCGGCGGCACTGCGCCATCTCGGCGCGGAGCCGGTGCTGCTGCAGGTCAATGACGTGATGCCGGCGGTGAAGGACGGCAAGATCGACGGCATCGTGACCAACTGGGGCAATCCGCTGCAGGGCTTCAACGATGCCATGAAGCTGCACATCGAGACGCAGTTCTATACGTCGGCGTTCTTCATCGTGATGAACAAGCAGAAATACGACGAGCCTGCCGGCGGACGTGCGCGCCGCGATCGAGGCGATCTCGGGCGACGCGTGGGTCGCGAAGTTCGGGCCCTACTGGGACAAATGGGACAAGACCGGTGCGCGACGGCGCCAATGCGCCCGGCCACGAGGTGATCGTGCCCGATGCGGCGCGCATCGGCCGCTGGCGCGAGGCGCTCAAACCCGTGACCGACCAGTATCTCGACGAGCTGACGAAGAAATTCCCGACCGCGCGTGCGGCCTACGACAAGGCTCGCCGCGACGCTGCGGCAGTAACGGTTCCGGGCCCGTTCCGGGTTCACGGGGCCGGCCCATGCGCCATGCAGGCGGCCGAGCATCCTTGAGCCGCCCCCCACCGGTCCGATAAACTCGCCGTTCCGGCGCTGCCAAGGTGCCGCGCCGTTCAAGGGGTTGAAATGTCCGACAAAAAGCCCGGCCGCCAGTCGCGGCCGACGTTCACCGACCAGGAAGCGCTGTTGTTCCACAGCCAGGGCCGGCCGGGAAAGCTCGAAGTCATCGCCACCAAGCCGATGGCGACGCAGCGCGATCTCTCGCTCGCCTATTCGCCCGGCGTCGCGGTGCCGGTGCTGGCGATCGCCGAGGATGAGAGCAAGGCCTACGACTACACGGTGAAGGGCAATTTCGTCGCCGTCATCACCAACGGCACCGCCATCCTCGGGCTCGGCAATCGCGGCGCGCTCGCCGCCAAGCCGGTGATGGAAGGCAAGGCGGTGCTGTTCAAGCGCTTCGCCGACATCGACTCGATCGATCTCGAAGTGAACACCGAGGACCCGGACGAGTTCATCAACTGCGTCAAGTTCCTCGGCAAGGGCTGGGGCGGCATCAACCTCGAAGACATCAAGGCGCCGGAGTGCTTCATCATCGAGCAGCGGCTGCGCGAGCTGCTCGACATCCCGGTGTTCCATGACGACCAGCACGGCACCGCGATCATCGCGGCGGCGGGCCTGATCAACGCGCTGCATCTCACCGGCCGCGACATCAAGAACACCAAGCTGGTCGTGCAACGGCGCGGGCGCGAGCGGCATCGCCTGCACGGAATTGCTCAAAGCGCTCGGCCTGCATCCGAACAACGTCGTGCTCTGCGACACCAAGGGCGTGATCTACCAGGGCCGCACCGAGGGCATGAACCAGTGGAAGTCGGCGCACGCGGTCGAGACCAAGGCGCGCACGCTCGCGCGAAGCCTTCGAGGGCGCCGACGTCGCGTTCGGCCTCTCGCAGAAGGGCGCGTTCACCGTCGACATGGTGAAGTCGATGGCGGACAAGCCGATCATCTTCGCGATGGCCAATCCGGATCCGGAGATCACCGTCGAGGAGGTCGCGCAGGTCCGCTCCGACGCCATCATGGCGACCGGGCGCTCGGACTATCCGAACCAGGTGAACAACGTGCTCGGCTTCCCGTTCCTCTTCCGCGGCGCGCTCGACGTGCGCGCCTCGACCATCAACATGGAGATGAAGATCGCGGCCGCGCAGGCGCTCGCCGACCTCGCGCGCGAGGACGTGCCGGACGAGGTCGCGGCGGTCTACGGCGCGCGGCTGAAGTTCGGCCCGGACTACATCATCCCGACGCCGTTCGACCCGCGGCTCATCTCGTACGTGCCGCCCGCGGTCGCGAAGGCCGCGATGGATACCGGCGTCGCGCGCAAGCCGATCGTCGACATGGAAGCCTACAGGCAGCACGCTGCGCACGCGGCGCGATCCGGTCGCGGGCGTGCTGTCGCGCGTGCACGAGCGGCTGCAAGCGCGCGCCCAAGCGCGTCGTGTTCGCCGAGGGCGAGGAAGAACAGGTGATCCGCGCCGCCGACGAGCTTCGTCGAGCAGGGGCTCGGCACCGCGCTGCTGGTCGGGCGCGAGGATCGCGTGCGCGCGACGGCCGCGAATGCCGGCATCGAGCTCGAGGACGGCATCTCAGATCGTCAACGCGCGGCTGTCGAAGCGCAATCCCGAATACGCCGCCTATCTCTACGAGCGGCTGCAGCGCCACGGCTACCTGATCCGCGACTGCCAGCGCATGGTGAACCAGGACCGCAACACGTTCGCGGCCTGCATGGTGGCGCTGAACGATGCCGACGCGATGGTGACCGGCGTCACGCGCAACTTCTCGGTCGCGCTGGAGGAAGTGCGGCGCGTGATCGATCCGAAGCCCGGCCACCGCGTGATCGGCGTCTCGCTGGTGCTGGCGCGCGGCCGCACCGTGCTGGTCGCCGACACCGCCGTCACCGAAATGCCGGACGGCAAGGACATCGCCGAGATCGCCATCGAGGCGGCGCTGGTCGCGCGCAAGCTCGGCTACGAGCCGCGCGTCGCGCTGCTGTCGTTCTCGACGTTCGGGCATCCGCCCGGCGAGCGCGCCGCGAAGGTGCAGGACGCGGTGCGCATCCTCGACCAGCAGCGCGTCGACTTCGAATACGACGGCGAGATGGCGGCGGACGTCGCGCTCAATCCGGACCTGATGGCGGCCTATCCGTTCTGCCGCCTGTCCGGGCCCGGCCAACGTGCTGGTGATGCCGGCGTTCCACTCGGCGGCGATCTCGACCAAGATGCTGCAGGAGCTCGGCGGCGCGACCGTGATCGGGCCGCTGCTGGTCGGGCTCGACAATTCGGTGCAGATCGTGAACCTGTCCTCGAAGGACACCGACCTCGTCAACATGGCCGCGCTCGCGGCGTACAACGTCAGCGGATAATTCTCATGCCAAGCAAGAGACTCACCGGCGTCATCGCCGCCGTCGCCACCGCCGGTCGACGAGACCGGCGCGCCGGACGCGGCGCGCTCCACCAAGCTCGCGCGCTTCCTGCTCGACACCGGCTGCGACGGGCTGAACGTGCTCGGCACCACCGGCGAGGCGACCTCGTTCTCGCTCGAGCAGCGCAAGGCGGTGATGTCGGCCTACAAGGCCGCCGGCCTGCCGCTCGACCGGCTGATGGTCGGCACCGGCGCGGCCGCAACCGCCGACGCGGTCGCGCTGACGCGCCATGCGGCGGAGCTCGGCTTCGCGGGCGCGCTGATCCTGCCGCCGTTCTATTACAAGGGCGTGCCGGACGACGGGCTTGCCGCCTATATCGACACGATCGTGAAGGCGACCGCGCGAAAAGCCGATCCCGATCTATCTCTATCACTTCCCGTCGCAGTCCGGCCTGCCCTGGCACGTCAAGCTGCTCGCGCGGCTGCTCGACGCGCACAAAGGCCGCATCGTCGGCCTGAAGGATTCCTCCGGCGACATGGCTTACGCGCGCGAGGCCGCAGGCGTGGCGAAGGGCTTCGACGTGTTCCCCTCGACCGAGGCCTGCCTGATCGAGGCGCGCTCCGGCATCTTCGCGGGCTGCATCTCGGCGACCGCGAACCTCAACGCCGATCTCTGCCAGCACGGCCTGGGCGTCGGGCGATACGGCCGCGCTCGATGCCGCGGTGACGATCCGCAAGCTGTTCGACGGCAAGGCGCTGGTCTCGGGCGTCAAGTCGACGCTCGCGCATATCCATAACGATGCCGGCTGGGCGCGGGTCGCCCCGCCGCTCGCCGCCGTTCCCGGCCTCCGACAAGGCCTCGGCGAACGCCGGATATGACGCCGCGCGGGCGAAGCGGGTGGCGTAACGGCGCGACTTTCCGGCCCATTCATGCTATGATCTGTGCATGAGCGATACCGCGGAAAAGAAGCTGTCCAAGGCGGACGTCGCCGAGCTGCGCCAGCTTCGGCTCGAAGCGATGAACCTGCAGGCGATCGAGGGCAATCCTCTCGACGCCGAGGACATCGCCATGTTCGAGATGTTCGAGCGCGAGGGTTGGGACGACGAGCGCTGCCGCGCCTACATTCAACGCGCTCGCCCGCCGCTCTCGCCAGGCAAGTGAGCGAAGACCCTTACGTCTATCCCGGCACGTCCGTACTCAGAAATCGCTTTGGCATTGACCGACGCCGCCGATCTCGACGATCAGGAGTCGAACGCCTTCATACGACGAACCGCAGCCGCGAGACGATCCCGCGCGGCGCTTTCGACCTCGCCCATCTGCGCGCCATCCATCATCACCTGTTTCAGGACATCTACGACTGGGCCGGTGAACTGCGCACGGTCGAGATCAGCAAGGGCCGCCAGCAGTTTCAGTTCCGCAAGTTCATCGAGACCGGAATGGGCGACGTTCACGGCCGGCTCGTCCGCTCCCGCTTCCTGAAGGGGCTTTCCGCCCGCGGCTTTCGCCGAGCAAGCCGCGGTGATCGTCGGCGACATCAACTACATCCATCCCTTCCGCGAGGGGAACGGCCGCACGCAGCTCCAGTACCTCAAGCAGCTGGCCGAGCAGGCGGGCCACCGCCTCGACCTTGCGCGGATCGACGGGCCGCGCCTGGATCGGCGCCTCGATCGCCAGCCATGCAGCCGACTATGCCCCGATGGCGGCGGTCCTTCTGGCCGCCCTGAAACCCGCTCCGGACGGGCGTTGACGCTTCCGGCGCCCCCCTTTATAAGCCTGCCCAACCGGCGGCCCGTAGCCGCCGCCTTTCATTTTCAACGCCTGAAATCTGCGGCCGCTGCAAGCGCCGCGTTACCCTGACGGACACACGATGGCCAATACCTCTTCCGCCCGCAAAGCCGCCCGCGTGATCGCGCGCCGCACCGAAGTCAACACCGCGCGCCGCTCGCGCATGCGCACCGCGGTGCGCAAGGCCGAGGAGGCGATCGCCTCCGGCGACAAGGCCGCCGCGCTCGCCGCGCTGAAGGCCGCCGCGCCGGAGATCATGCGCGCCGCGCAGAAGGGCGTGATCCACCGCAACGCGGCGAACCGCAAGGTGTCGCGCCTCGCGCACGCGGCCGCCAAGCTCGGTAAGTAATTCTACCAAGCGGAACGCCGACGCTCCGACGCCGCCTCACGCGGCGTCACAATCATCCGAATGAATGAGTTTCCGCACGCGTCACCGCTTCCCGCGGTGGCGCGTGAAGCATTTTTTCGTCATGTGACGGCGCGACAACAAACGCGTTCGCTGGTGTGCCATCGACGCGCAACGTCGACATCGTCTGCAACGACGGCTACGTGCTTCATTCGCGCAACAAAAACGTCCACATTCCAGACAGTTAAGTCGGATAGCGTCGCGCGGTACTTCGATTTCAGCGAAAAGTGACGATGCCGCAGGCACTTTCAGCGTCATCGCGGCGACACATTTTCGCATCGGTGTTGCAAAAATCTTCGTCTGGAAATGCGGCGCTGATTCAAGCGGTTGACGACTCGAGCCCGTCACACAAGGGTCACATCGGCAGTCAAATCGCGGCGCGCAGCTGCGATAGAATGCTTGCGCCGCTAGTGAAGGCCGTGTATCTTCATCTGGCGCTCGCACTTCTCTCGCGGCCAAACAAATCCTCGCTTCGCACAGGCTCATCGTCAAGATGGGGACCGGCACCACATGCCGGTTGTCCGATGGATGCTGCCTGTGACGGCGAAGGGGTCCTGGAGATTTCGCGCGGCGCAAAGTTCGGACGGCGATCTTGTAGATGCGTGCGGCGGCCGGGCAAGGCCAAACAGGGACGGGACAACAAACAACTATAAGTAACGGGGCGTCGCGCACGGCGGTTGCGGCGATCCAGACAGGGGGCCATTCATGACCAGGGCGAGAGCAGGATCTGCGCTGCAGCGCGATCTGCGGAGCATCGCGCCAGCGCGACGATGCGCGCGCGCACGATTACCTTCCGATCATTGCGAAAGACCGACGACGCCGGCGTTTGCCGCCGGCCGACGAGACGCACCGCCGGGCTGTTGAACGCCCGCCTCGTGACCCGTTGCGTTGCGTTATCTCGCGCCCGTCGCTGACGGGCAACCAAGCGTCGGCCTCCAACGATGTCCGGAAACACAGATGTCGCAATTTCCCGCTTTCGCGCACAATCCCGCTCGCGCCGTCCCTGCCCCGCTCGCCGGCGGCACTCCGCCGTCGTCTCCCATTGAGGGCCGGACGATGAACCTCCCGGAACAGGAACGCTGGCTGCGCGTGAAGGCGCGGCTGCGCGCCGAAGTCGGCGAGGAAATGTTCAAGAGCTGGTTCGCCGCGATGGATCTCGTCGCGGTCGAGGGCGACACGGTGCGCCTGTCGGTGCCGACGCGCTTCCTGAAGAGCTGGGTGCAGTCGCACTACGCCGACAAGCTGCTCGCCTGCTGGAAGGCGGAGCTTCGCCGGTCGCGCGCGAGATCGACGTGATCCGTCCGCTCGGCGGTGCTGCGCAACGCGACCGTCAAGGAGAAGACCGGCGAGCCGGCCGAAGCCGTGCGCGAGATGAAGAACGGCGCGGCCGAGCGCGGCGAGACGCGCACCGCGCAGCTTCCGGCGCAGGCCGCGCACGACGCGCTCGGCGGCTCGCCGCTCGATCCGCGCCTCGCGTTCGACACCTTCGTGGTCGGCCGCTCCAACACGCTCGCGCATGCGGCGGCAAAGCAGGTCGCGTTCGCGCGGCGCGGCGAGCCGGTGATGTTCAACCCGTTCTACGTCCATGCGGGCGTGGGCCTCGGCAAGACGCATCTGCTGCAGTCGATCGCCTGGGCCGGCAACGGCATCCCCGAGCGCAAGGTGCTCTACCTGACCGCCGAGAAGTTCATGTACGGCTTCGTGGCGGCGCTGAAAGCGCAGACCGCGATCGCCTTCAAGGAAGCGCTGCGCGGCATCGACGTGCTGGTGATCGACGACCTGCAGTTCCTGCAGGGCAAGTCGACGCAGGTCGAGTTCTGCCACACGCTCAACGCGCTGATCGATGCCGGCCGTCAGGTGGTGATCGCGGCCGACCGTCCGCCGTCCGATCTCGAAAGCCTCGACGACCGCGTGCGCTCGCGCCTCGCCGGCGGGCTCGTGGTCGAGATGGGATCGCTCGAGGAGGAGCTGCGGCTGGAGATCCTGCAAGAGCCGCGTCGCCGCCGCGCGCGCGCATCACGCCGGCTTCGACGTGCCCGCGCCGGTGCTCGGCTTCATCGCCAAGCAGGTGACGCACAACGGCCGCGATCTCGACGGCGCGCTCAACCGCCTGCTCGCGCACAACAAGCTCACCGGCCTGCCGGTGACGATGGACATGGCCGAGCGCGCGGTGCGCGACCTGGTCCGCCCGCAGGAGCCCAAGCGCGTCAAGATCGAGGACATCCAGCGCGTCGTCGCGCGGCAGTACAATGTCAGCCGCGCCGACCTGCTGTCCTCGCGCCGCACCGCCAATGTGGTGCGCCCGCGCCAGATCGCGATGTATCTGGCCAAGACCCTGACCCTGCGCTCGCTGCCCGAGATCGGGCGGCGCTTCGGCGGGCGCGACCACACCACGGTGCTGCACGCGGTGCGCAAGATCGAGAGCCTGGTCGGCAACGACACCACGCTCGCCGAGGAGATCGAGCTGCTGAAGCGGCTGCTGCAGGAGTGAGCCGCGGCTCGACCCTTGTCCCGAGAGCGTGAACCGGCGTCCATCCCCGATCGCAGTCGGGGACCTGCTTTTCGCGATCACGCTCAGGAATCCCCTGAATAACTGGGACTTTCCGCGCCCTCGGCCCTTGCCGAAACCCCCTCGCCGCGCCACTTTCAGGACCCGGCGCAAGTCCCTTGGCCGGACGTTTTTCACGCCCGAGTGGGGTCGGACATGAAGGTCACCGTCGAGCGCGCCGCGCTCCTCAAATCCGTCGGCCACGTGCACCGCGTCGTCGAGCGGCGCAACACGATCCCGATTCTCGCCAACGTGCTGATCCGCGCCGAGAAGGGCAAGCTCGCGCTGAAGGCGACCGACCTCGACCTCGAGGTGATCGAGACCATTCCGGCGGAGGTCTCGCCGGCCGGCGCCACCACGGTGCCGGCGCACATGATCTACGACATCGTGCGCAAGCTGCCCGAAGGGCTCGCAGATCGTGCTCGATTCCTCCGGCGACCGCGCCTCGCTGACGATCCGCGCCGGGCGCTCGCGCTTCTCGCTGCAGACCTTGCCGGAGAGCGACTTTCCCGATCTCGCCGCCGGCGAGATGACGCACAAGTTCTCGGTGCCGGCGAAGGACCTGAAGCGCCTGATCGACAAGACGCAGTTCGCGATCTCGACCGAGGAGACGCGCTATTACCTCAACGGCATCTATCTGCACGTCGCGGCGAGCGGCAAGGCGAGCAAGCTGCGCGCGGTCGCGACCGACGGGCATCGTCTCGCGCAGGTCGAGCTGGACGCGCCGAAGGGCGCGGAGGGCATGCCGGGCATCATCGTGCCGCGCAAGACCGTCGGCGAGGTGCAGCGGCTGATCGAGGATCTCGACGCCGAGATCGCGATCGAACTGTCGCAGAGCAAGATCCGCTTCTCGATCGGCGACGTGGTGCTGACCTCGAAGCTGATCGACGGCACGTTCCCGGACTACGGCCGCGTCATCCCGGCCGGCAACGACAAGACGCTGATCGTCAACAAGCCGGACTTCGAGGCTGCGGTCGATCGCGTCTCGACGGTGTCGAGCGAGCGCGGCCGCGCGGTGAAGCTCGCGCTCTCGGCCGGCAAGCTGATCCTCACCGTGACCAATCCGGATTCCGGCAGCGCCACCGAGGAACTGGAGGTCGAGTACGACGCCGAGGCGCTCGATATCGGGTTCAACTCGCGCTACCTGCTCGACATCGCGGCGCAGATCGAAGGCGATGTCGCGGTGCTCAAGCTCGCCGATCCGGGCTCGCCGACGCTGATCCAGGACAAGGACACGGCCGGCGCGCTCTACGTGCTCATGCCGATGCGGGTTTAGCGCCCGTCTTGCCGCCGCTCTCGGGCGAACGCCGGCGGCGGCGCTTGCGCGGCAGGCGGCCGGGCTTCACGTAGCGCGACACCGCGGTGTCCTCCGGCATGTAATCGGGAACCGGAGCCGCGAGGCCGGACACGGCGGACGCCCAGAATTCCACCTTCTCGGCCTGCTGTTGCAGGCGCTCGACGGAATCGTGCAGCTGGCGTGTTAGATTTTCCTGCAAGGTCTTCGCCATCGCTTCCTCCACCGGCGGCGACTGCCTTCATCGGAGATGTTCTTTCTCTATGATGCAATCGCTCGCCGCCTTATTCGTTCCCCATTCTGCCGGTGCCGCGCGCGGTGCCTTTTCTCGCGTATCGCCAACGGTTTATGGAACCCGTCGGGTTCGTGTTCGCCTCGCCGCCGGGAACCCGATGAGCGCGGCCCGCATCCGCCGTCTGACGCTCTCGAACTTCCGCAGCTACCGCGCCGCGGCGCTCACGCTCGACGCACAGCTTGCCGTGCTGGTCGGCCCGAACGGCGCAGGCAAGACCAACCTGATCGAGGCGATCTCGTTTCTGGCGCCGGGACGCGGACTGCGGCGCGCGACGCTCGACGAGGTCGCGTTCGTCGAAGGCGACGGCTCGTGGGCGGTCGCGGCGGAGCTTGAAGGCGCGCTCGGCCTGGCGACGCTCGGCACCGGCATCACGCCGCCGTCGCCGGACGATGCGGCGTCCCTGCGCAAATGCCGCATCGACGGCGAGCCGGCGTCTTCCGCCGCGGCGTTCGCCGACCATGTCAGCATCGTCTGGCTGACGCCCGCGATGGACGGACTTGTTCGGCGGGCCGGCGTCGGAGCGGCGGCGCTTTCTCGACCGCCTCGTGCTCGCCGTCGACGGCACGCATTCGGGCCGCGTCAACGCGCTGGAGCGATAGCCTGCGGTCGCGCAATCGGTTGCTGGAGCAGCAAAACCCCGATCCGCACTGGCTCGACGCGATCGAGCACGAGACCGCGGACGTCGCGATCGCGGTTGCGGCGGCGCGCGCCGAGACGGTGCGCAGACTTGCTGCCGCGCTCGCACGCGAGCGCGATCCGGCCTCGCCGTTCCCGTGGGCCGGCATCGCGCTCGACGGCTGGATCGAGAACGCCCTGATGGAGCAGCCGGCAACCGACGTGGAGGATCGCTATCGCGCGGTGCTGCGGGAGAACCGCGCGCGCGATGCCGCCGCCGGGCCGCACCACCGACGGGGCGCACCTGACCGATCTCGAAGTGCTCTACGGCCCGAAGGGAATCGCCGCGGCGCAGGCATCGACCGGCGAGCAGAAGGCGCTGCTGATCGGGCTCGTGCTCGCGCATGCCGGGCTCGTCGCCGAGATGACGCGACTCGCGCCGCTGCTGCTGCTCGACGAAGTCGTCGCGCATCTCGATCCCGGGCCGGCGCGCGCGCGCTCTACGATGCGCTCGCCGCGCTTGATGCGCAGGTGTGGATGACCGGCGCCGATCCCGCACCGTTCGCCGAAGTGGCGGCGCGCGCGCAGATGTTCGCCGTCAATCCCGGCAGCGTCGGGCCGGCCTGAGTTCCTGCGTGTTTATCCGGACTCGCGCGCACGCGCGGGTCAGGATACACCTTGCGCACAGCCTTGCGGGGGGCTCGGGTCCCGGTCGAGCGTAAAGCTCGACCGGGACTTTTGTTGTCCGCTCACTTTTGTTGTCCGCTCAATAGCGCTGCCGCGTGTTGTCCGCTCAATAGCGCTGCCGCGCCTGGGCGTGCGGCTTTCCGCGCGACGATGCCGCCGGCGCGCCGTAGGGGTTCGGCCGGCACGCGCCGCCCGCTCCGCTGATTGTCGCAAGGCACTGCTGAAAGCTGGTGAAGCCGCAGTTGTAGGACCAGCCGTCATAGTAGGCGCACCAGGGATACCGCGTTTCCGCAGCTGCGTTGCGCGGAACCAGACCCACCAGCGCGATCGCGAATGCCATGACCATCATGTGCCGCATCGTCGTCTCCCGACTGCGATCGTCGCCTCGCCGAGTCCAACACGGCGCCGGCCCGGCTGGTTCCCCCGGAGGCCGCCCGCGCGGAGGCTGAATCGGCGCCTGCGCGCGGGTGCGGCAAGGCCCGAAATCACCGCTTTGCGAGGCTGCGCAAGGCGTCTCCAAAGAGCTTGAGAAAACGTTAAAAAATCTTGTTCTCACAATAGCTTAACAGTCTTCAAATTGCCCTATACGGCACCTATGTTTCGTGTCACACCAGACAGCGTTCCCTCGCGTATTTTGCAGCACTGATTCGAAGGTTCTTCGCATGGCCGAAGCGGCCCGCCAGCAACCCGTGTCCGACACCCGTTCCCCCACCGCCTATGACGCGGAATCGATCAAGGTCCTGAAAGGCCTCGACGCGGTTCGCAAGCGTCCCGGGATGTACATCGGCGACACCGACGACGGTTCGGGCCTGCACCACATGGTCTACGAGGTCGTCGACAACGCGATCGACGAGGCGCTCGCCGGCCACGCGAGCGCGGTGACGGTGACGCTCAATCCCGACGGCTCCTGCACGGTGCGCGACGATGGCCGCGGCATTCCGACCGACATCCACAAGGAGGAAGGCGTGTCGGCGGCCGAAGTCATCATGACCCAGCTGCACGCCGGCGGAAAATTCGACCAGAACGCCTACAAGGTGTCCGGCGGCCTGCACGGCGTCGGCGTCTCGGTGGTCAACGCGCTGTCGACGAAGCTGACGCTTCGCATCTGGCGCGACGGCAAAGAGCATTCCATGGAATTCGCCGACGGCGACGCGGTCGCGCCGCTCAAGGCCGTGGGCGACGCGGACGAGAATCGCGGCACCGAAGTGACCTTCCTGCCCTCGCCCAAGACCTTCACGATGGTCGAGTTCGATTTCGCCACGCTCGAGCATCGCCTGCGCGAGCTCGCGTTCCTCAATTCCGGCGTCACTATCGTGCTCTCCGACATGCGCCACGCGGTCGAGAAGCGCGAGCAGACTGCGTTACGAGGGCGGGGTCGAGGAGTTCGTCAAGTATCTCGACCGCAACAAGAGCGGCCTCGTGCCGGCGCCCATCGTCATCAAGGCCGAGCGCGCCGGCATCGGCGTCGAGTGCGCTCTGTGGTGGAACGACGGCTACCACGAGAACGTGCTCTGCTTCACCAACAACATCCCGCAGCGCGACGGCGGCACGCATCTGGCGGGCTTCCGCGGCGCGCTGACCCGGCAGGTGACCGGCTATGCCGAGAAGGCGCCGAACGCGCGCAAGGAAAAGGTCACCCTGACCGGCGACGACTGCCGCGAAGGGCTGACGGCGGTGCTCTCCGTCAAGGTGCCCGACCCGAAGTTCTCGTCGCAGACCAAGGACAAGCTGGTGTCCTCGGAAGTGCGTCCGGTGGTCGAAGGCGTGATCAACGATGCGCTCAATGCCTGGTTCGAGGAGCACCCGAGCGAAGCCAGGGTGATCGTCGGCAAGGTCGTGGAAGCCGCCGCCGCGCGCGAGGCCGCGCGCAAGGCGCGCGAACTGACCCGGCGCAAGGGCAACGACGTCGCCTCGCTGCCCGGCAAGCTCGCCGACTGCCAGGAGCGCGACCCGGCCAAGGCCGAACTGCTGATCGTCGAGGGCGACTCGGCCGGCGGATCGGCGAAGATGGGGCGCGACCGCGCCTTCCAGGCGGTGCTGCCGCTGCGCGGCAAGATCCTGAACGTCGAGCGCGCGCGCTTCGACAAGATGCTGTCGTCGGAGCAGATCGGCACGCTGATCACCGCGCTCGGCACCGGCATCGGCTCGGAGGAGTTCAACGCCGACAAGCTGCGCTACCACAAGATCATCATCATGACCGACGCCGACGTCGACGGCTCGCACATCCGCACATTGCTGCTGACGTTCTTCTTCCGCCAGATGCGCGAGCTGATCGACCGCGGCTACATCTACATCGCGCAGGCGCCGCTCTACAAAGTCTCGCGCGGCAAGTCGGAGCAGTACCTGAAGAACGAGCACGCGCTGGAGGACTACCTGACCGATACGGGTCTCGAGGACGCGGTGTTCCGCACCTATGCGGGCGACGCGCGCGCCAGCGCCGACCTGAAAGCGGTCGTCGAGGAAGCGCGCAGCATCCGCAATATCCTGTCCGGCCTGCACAGCCGCTACAGTCGAAAGGTGGTCGAGCAGGCGGCAATCGCCGGCGTGCTCACCCCCACGGTGACCGGCGATGCACCGAAGGCGCTTGCGGCCGCGCAATACATCGCGCGCCGGCTCGACTCGCTGAGCGAGGAAACCGAGCGCGGCTGGGAAGGAACCTTCGTCGAAGGTGAAGGCTTCCGGTTCGAACGCACCGTGCGCGGCGTCAAGGAGGTGTCGTTCATCGATGCGGCGCTGCTCGGCTCGGCCGATGCACGCAGGCTCGACGAGCGCGCCATCAGCCTGCAGGCAGATCTACGCCAAACAGGGCGTGCTGCGCCGCAAGGGCGAGGACACGGCGATCCACGGCCCGGTCAGCCTGTTCGACGCCGTCACGGCGGCCGGCCGCAAGGGCCTCACGCTGCAGCGCTACAAGGGCCTCGGCGAGATGAACCCGCAGCAGCTGTGGGAGACGACGCTCGACACCAATGTGCGCTCGCTGCTGCAGGTGAGGGTCAAGGAGGTCGACGAGGCCGACGACATCTTCACCAAGCTGATGGGCGATGTCGTCGAGCCGCGCCGCGAGTTCATCCAGGAGAACGCGCTCTCCGCGAGCGTGGACGCGTAAGCTACGCGCCGAGGATTATTTTTCCGCCGGCTTGGTGTCCTTGAGCACGCCGATCAGCTGGCAGATCGTTGGTGTCGCCTTGTTGTCCTTGGCGAACGCGGTGTGCGCCGTGTCCAGCACGTCGTCCATGATCTCGAACCCGAGCGTGCGATAGCTCTCGAACTGGGATTCCGAGAAGAACTGGTCGGCGGTGGTCTCGTGCGGGAAATCCTTGTGCGCCTTGGCGTAGGCGACGATGCCGGCGCCTTCGCCGCCGTGATAGCCCGGCTTGATATAGAGGATCAGCCCGTTCTCGACCGGCTTGCCTGCCGCGGCGCCTGATTTCCATTCCGGCGCGGTCTTGTAGTCGATCACGCCGACCGCGTAGTAGGCGTCGGTGATCAGTGTCCCGTCCTTCGACCGCGGCTTGAGCTCCTTCAGCGTATCGAACTTGATGTAGACCCCGAGATCGATCGCGATCTTGCGCACCGCATTGCCGAGATCCTCGAAGCCGTAGTCGGGGTCGCAACCGGCATCGCTCACCACGATGCAGGCGCAGCGGCGGCGGATCATTTCGTAAAGCCCGAGATTCTCGAAGTGGCCGCCGTCCGAGAGATAGACGTAGGAGCGCGTGTCGGTGGTCTGCCCGAACATTTCGAAGATGTACGGCTTGATCGCGAGTCCCGGTCCATCCGACCGGTAGGTCTTCTCGCCCGGCGTTCCCGGATTGCCGAGCCACCATCCCAGCCGCACGTTGAACAACGCGAGCAGCAGCGTCACCATCGGCGAGGAGTTGTAGCCCATGTTGGGGCTTGCCGCCGCGCCCGAGATCGCCAGCGCGGTGCCGAGCGTCATGCCGCCATTGCGGCTGCCGTATTCGTTCGTCGGGCGGTAGCCGAGCGAATGCGCGGTCGTGCCGGAGAACGTGGCCGTGCCGCAATGCAACGGCGTCGCGGTGAACGGCTCGGCCTTGCGTTCCTGCCAGGCGAGCCGGCTCGACGCCACGACATTGAGCGCCATGTTGACGACGTGGAACGGCTGCCAGCTATCCTTGCCCTGGGTCCAGAGCGACTGCATCGGATAGTTGTCGCGCTCGTCGAACCCGGTGAACGGATTGGGCGAGCGGTACGGATTGGACGCGCCGAGATAGGCGCGCATCAGGCGATTGCGGTAGAGCGCGTGGATCGAGAAGCGGTTGATGTTGACCCGCGTCCACGAGAAGAACGCCACGAACAGCGTGGCGCCGCATCCGATCGCCAGCCACTTGAGGTCTTCGCGGTATGTCGCTGCACCTTCGGCCGCCCCGAGCAGCGGGCTTTCGATCAGCGCATAGCCGAGCAGCAGATAGTCGATCAGCAACGATGTCGCGATCACCAGCAGGATCAGGAACACCGCGGGCGCGATCGTCAGCACGATCTTGCTGGTGAGGCTTGCCTTCGCGTCTTTCTGTTCGGTGCCGCCGGACATCTTCCCGGCTCCGAACACCGCCGTCAGGATTCCCGATATGGCACCGGCCGCGCCGGTAATATACTTCGCATAGTTGTCGACGACGTATTGCCAGGCGAGCTCCGAGCCGACCAGGATCGCGAATGCGACCGCGAACCAGACGATCGCGGCGGCCGCGAACCACCCGGTCGAGCGCCCGAACCATTCGCGGTCGGAATCCGAGCCGCGCTGCCAGCTGGTGAGGCCTACGAACACCATCTCGGCGGTGAGCTGCGCGTTGATGACCCACGGTACGCCGTAGATCGCCAGAATGAGAAGGTTCGCGGTGTCTTCCGTCACGTCGGGACGGCCGATCAGGAACCTGAGGTCGTGATGGAGGAACAGATAGGCGCCCAGCCCCATCAGCGCGCCGTACACGCCGCCGGCCCCGACGCCCCAGCAGAGCCAGTCGCGCAGCCAGTAGACGAATCCGCGATCCTCGCCGGCGGTCTTGAACGGATACGCCGTCAGCCAGGAGAGCGCGTAGAGCGCGATACCGGATGTGATGCCGATGCGCAGGAAATACGACACCGGCTCGGTGGCGATCGCGAAGTCCTTCGAGGACAGGTAGATCGAGAAAATGTTCGACGCGAGGATGGCCGGCAGAAGACAAAGCCAGAAGAACGTCGACTGGTCCGCACCCCGGGCCTGGCGAAGCAGCTCGTTGCGGTGCACGTCGGTGGACTTCTTGCCGGCGACCTGCTCGGCATCCGCGGAGGCCTCATCGGCCGGTCCGCGCGGATTGCAGGTCGGGCGGTTGCGCGTGGCGAAGCGCAATGTCCAGACCATCATCAGGATGGCGACGCCGACCAAAGCGAGCTGGCAATCGGGCTGGGTCGACAGCCAGTAGGCCAGCACGCTGGCGAACTTGATGGCGAACAGCAGGAGACATAGCGCCGGCAGGATGACCAGCCAGTTGAGGATCAGGTTGCGCACGTAGAGTGCGATCGCCGTCCAGGTATCGGCCGAAAACAGCCCGAGCTTCGGCGTGAGATAGTTGCTGTAGGCGCGCAGCCACGCGATCTCGCCCGGCTCCTCGTCCGGATGGGCGCGGCGGCCGATCAGCTTGCTCCACACCGTCGGATAGCCCTCGCGCGCGATCCAGGCGGAGAGCCAGCTGCCGATATAGCCGCCGCCCGAGACGGTCGAGAGGTAGTGGAATTTCGACAGCAGCGACGCCTTTTCGGATTCCGCCTGCTTGTCGCTTTCCCCCACGGCTTTCGCCGGCCGCGGATGCACGGCAAGCGCCTCGATCACCCCGAGCGCAAAGGATGCGCTGCGAATGCCGCCGCCGGACAGGCACAGCGCCGTGCTCTTGCGCTGGTGCAGTTCGCGGTAGAGGGCGGCACCGGCGACGCCGTCCGCGATCGGCACGGCCGGATGAATGGCGTTCGCCTCGTCGCGCAGCACCCTGTCGGAATCGAAAGGCGGCATGACATCTCCCCCGGACACGTGGCCGGATTATTCAACGGGACGGCGCCTTATTCAACCACAGCGGAAAGACACGGAATGTGGTCAGGCTCACACACCGCCCGGCCTTGCCGGCGATCGCGCGGATGCGCATATGATCATCCGGCACGAACGACCGGCTTCCTCAACTCCCAGGGACAAAACCATGGCTTTCTCGATGCACGCGGTTGCGGCGACGAGCTTCCTGACCACGCTCGGCGCACTGGCGAAAATCCTCGACAAGGCCGCGGCGCATTGCGAGGCGAAGAAGATCGATCCGGCGGCGCTGCTGAGCATGCGGCTTGCGCCCGACATGCTGACGTTCACCAAGCAGGTTCAACTCACCTGCGACTTCGCCAAGAACACGATGGGCCGGCTCACCGGCGAGCCGCCGAAATTTCCCGACGAGGAGAAATCCTTCGCCGACCTGAAGGCGCGCATCGCCAAGACCGTCGACTACGTCAAGGGCTTCACGCCGGCGCAGATCGACGCCGCGGTGGACAAGGACGTCAACTTCCCGATCGGTCCGCAGCAGACCATGACGCTGAAAGGCGGGGACTACCTCATCGGCTTCGCGCTGCCGAATTTCTATTTCCACGCCACCACGGCCTACGACATCCTGCGCCATTGCGGCGTCGAGATCGGCAAGCGCGATTTTCTCGGAAGGGCGTAGAGCACGCGGCGTTCATCACGCGGGTGAGGGAGTTCGAGGACGAGCCGGCATACTCCGCTTATCCCTCCCCCGAAGGGGGAGGGTGGTCGCCGCAGGCGACCGGGTGGGATGCTTTACTCGCGCAGCTTGCGGGCGATTTCATTGGTGACGAGGACCCCACCCGGCCGGCCTTACGCGGCCGGCCACCCTCCCCCGAAGACGGGGAGGGATGAACCGCGCGTGCGGACAGCCTAAGGCGTCGCGGAGAAATTAAGCCGGCCGGCCGGCTGCAGCGTCTTCACGTCGAAGGTGCGTACCTCGATCTTGCCGTCGATCTCGAGCGTCATCACCAGACGATCATTGGTGACGGCGCTCTGGATCACCCGGGTGCCGCGCGGCAGCGCGAGCGTCACGTCGGTCGGGATCGGCGAGGAGTCCGGCAGCTTGTCGGCCTTCTTCTCGACCGTCCCCTCGCCCTTGAAGATGCGGTAGCCGACAAAGCCGAACACCGAGCCGACCGCGATCACGGTGACGGCCATCGAGATCAGCATCAGCTTGCGCACCCTGGCGATGACGGCGGATGCGGCAGGATCCGGCTCGGGGTCGGCGGCTTTCGCCTCGGCGGGCGCGAGCGCAACGATCGCGGGCTTGACCTCGTCGGCGGCCGGGCGCGCATCCGTCTGGGGCGGGTGAGCGGCCAGCAAGGCCGCCATGTCGGCCTCGACCGGCTCGGCCGATCCGGCCGTGGTCTCGGCATGATCCAGATCGTGGGCGGCGGCCGGGTCGCTCTCCTCGTGCGGGATCGTCGCATCGCGATCGACCTGCTTGGCGGCCGCGAACAGCTCCGCTTCCAGTTCGGCGAGCGCCTTGTCGGCATCGACACGCACCTGCTCGGGGCTAAGCTCGGGCTGGGGCTCGGCGGGGGGCTCGTGTTGCGGCACAAAGGCCGGCGCCTCGTCGCGGCCGGCGGGCTCCGGGGGATGTTGCCCCGGCCGGGCCGGATCGAACGGGCGCGTCAGCTCCTCGAGCGACTGGGCGAGCAGCTCGGACAGCCGGGTCGCGGGATCGACCGGCTTGCCCGGCGCCTGCGGACGATCCAAAGAGGGCCCATATTTGTCGTTGGCAGAATTCATGATCGACCGGCATTCCGTATTTCAGATGACCGCCGCCCAAAAGGGCGACCGGCTCGACCGCATGCTCGCTCAAGCATCGGACCTCTCGCGCTCGCGCCTGAAAACCCTGATCCTGGAAGGCGCAGTGACGATCGGCAGCCGCACGATCCGCGATCCCGGCCATCGCGTCAACGCCGGGGACGCGATCAGCGTCACGATCCCGCCGGACGCGCCCGCCGAGCCACAGGGCGAGGACATCCCGCTCGCGATCGTGCACGAGGATGACGCGTTGATCGTGATCGACAAGCCGCGAGGCCTGGTGGTGCATCCGGCTGCCGGACACGCGACCGGAACGCTGGTGAATGCGCTGATTGCCCATTGCGGGGCGAGCCTGTCGGGCATCGGCGGCGTGAAACGGCCCGGAATCGTGCACCGGCTGGACAAAGATACCACCGGGCTGATGGTGGTGGCGAAGACCGATCGCGCGCATCGCGCGCTATCGGCGCAGTTCGCCGACCATGGGCGCAGCGGCGATCTCGAGCGGGAGTATCTCGCCTTCGTGTGGGGCGCGCCGGACCGGCCGAAGGGGACGGTCGACGCCCCGCTCGGCCGCCACCCCCAGGCGCGCGACCGGCAGGCGATCCGGCCGGACGGCCGCACGGCGGTGACGCATTGGGCACTCCTCGACAAATACCCCGGAGTGGACGGAAAGCCGGTCGCAAGCCTGCTCGCCTGCCGGCTGGAGACCGGCCGCACCCATCAGATCCGGGTCCATCTGGCGCATCTCGGCCACCCCCTGCTCGGGGACGACACCTATGGGCCCGGCTTCAAGACCAAGGCGGTCCACCTGACTGAAAGCGGCCGCCAGGCCCTTCAGGCCCTTGGCAGACAGGCTCTGCACGCCCATATATTGGGCTTCCAACACCCCAAAACCGGCGACGTCCTGCGGTTCCAGTCCGCCCTGCCCCGCGATCTTGCGGAGCTGCGGCAATCCCTCTCGGGGGGTGCGGCGGGAAGCCGCCAGCCGGTCCCAAGGGGCACAAAAACTTAAGCGAATACAGGCGCTTGGCCTGCCTTCGCGGGAGAAATCACAATGCCATCAAGGCGTTGTGACGACCCGATCTCTATCTTTGGTCCCGACATCCCGTGTATATTTGCTGCAACTGCGATCGAGCTTCGCAGTTGCATATGTACGTCCGGTCCCGGCTCCGGGGGAGGGGTGACCGAACGAGCCCGCCGCAAGGGGGCAAACTTAGGAGGGCGCTACCATGGCCCGTGCTTCGGCCTTACCGATACTGTCCGGCGAATCCGGCCTGTCTCGGTATCTTGAGGAGATCCGGCGGTTCCCGATGCTGGAGCCGCAGGAGGAGTACATGTTCGCCAAGAGCTGGCGCGAGCATGGCGACCGCGATGCGGCGCACCGGCTGGTGACCAGCCACCTCCGCCTCGTTGCCAAGATCGCGATGGGTTATCGCGGCTACGGCCTGCCGATCGCCGAGGTCATCTCGGAGGGCAATGTCGGCCTGATGCAGGCGGTCAAGCGTTTCGAGCCCGAGAAGGGCTTCCGCCTCGCCACCTACGCGATGTGGTGGATCAAGGCGTCGATCCAGGAATACATCCTGCGCTCGTGGTCGCTCGTGAAAATGGGCACGACCGCGAACCAGAAGAAGCTGTTCTTCAACCTGCGCAAGGCGAAGAGCAAGATCGACGCGCTGCAGGAAGGCGACATGCGTCCCGATCAGGTCAAGCTGATCGCCAAGCGCCTCGGCGTGCCGGAGCAGGACGTGATCGACATGAACCGCCGCCTCGGCGGCGACTCCTCGCTCAACGCGCCGATCCGCGAGGACGGCGATGCGGGCGAGTGGCAGGACTGGCTGGTGGATGACTCGGTCAGCCAGGAAACGCGCCTGGTCGCCAACGAGCAGGCCGACAACCGCCGCAAGGCGCTGGGCGACGCGCTCTCGGTGCTGAACGAACGCGAGCGACGCATCTTCGAGGCGCGCCGCCTCGCCGAGGATCCGATCACGCTCGAGGACCTCGCCGAGGAATTCGGCGTGTCGCGCGAGCGCGTGCGGCAGATCGAGGTGCGCGCCTTCGAGAAGGTGCAGAAGGCGGTGAAGAACCGCGTGGCGGCGATGGAATTGCCGCCGACGCAGCCGCAGCTCGCGATGCACTGATCATCACTCAAATGAAACGACGAAAGGGCCGCTCGCGCGGCCCTTTTGCTTTACCCGTGCCGACGCGACGCGCGACGGGCGAAGAGCACCGCTTCGAATGTCGAAAGCCGCAGGTCGCGACAGACGTCACGGTCGAGCTGGGTCCGCCATTCGATCTTGTCGCGAATGCGGTTTCTGCGCTCGCGCGCCGGCGGATAGTCGTCTCCCGCCGCGGGTACGTCCCCCGCTCCGGGAAGGCGTTCGGCCGCATACAGGGTGTTAAACAACAACAACGGCGCGCCCATGTAGCCGTCCGGAATCGTCGTCCATTTCGCGCCGGATTGACGCGCAAGTTGATTGTAAATCTGGATGCCCAGGTCGTCGGCCGCAAGCTCGCTGCGGTAAATGTCCCTGGATGAGTGACCGAGCAGGAAGTGAGCAAGCTCGTGACACAGAACGAAGTAGATCGCGGTGTAGGTCAGACTATTGGCGAAGTTGCACGCGTTGTGGCTGCGCGGAAAGAGGCTTGCCGTATAGGCGAGGTCCGGATCCGCCATCCCGTCGTGTCTCAGCGAGTGCAATAGATCCACGGCTTCGTTGTTCAGGATCGCCTTTTCCTCGGCGGCGTCGCAGACGTAGAACTCAAAGCACCGATTGCAGAAGAACAAGAAGAGAAACGTGATCAGACTGTCGTCGAGCAGAACGAACGGCGACCCTTTTGCATTGGCAAACCACGCGGTTCGCCGCCCCAGGTCGAAACAATCGAAATCAAAATCCGGCACGTGCCGCAGGCGCGCGGCTGCGACCGCTATTTCCTGCATGATGTCGTAGGTGTGCGTCTCGTAGAATTTGAACAGCCCGCCGAAATCGATACTCTCTCCGGCCGGCGCGGTGCCCCACTCCTTCAGCACATGCCCAAGCCCGATTCTGTCCGCCGAGCCCGCTGCAAAAGGAACGCGCGAGAGGCGCCGAAACAGATCAAGATATTTTTGTGCCTGAGGATTTACGATGTGATCGATCTCCGTCCCGATCGCTGTGCCGGATGATGCCCCGAAGCTCTCATCTATTCACGATCGTCCCGGATTTGAAGACGTTGCGAGAGCATCTCGCACAAGACAGGCACGCTGCCGATTATCGCGTGCGACGACCTGGTGCGCGGGACGGCGTTCAGTTCAGGTGGCCCGCCTGCGCCCGCACGTCGGACGGCGAGGCACCATAGCGGCGGCGGAACAGGCGATTGAAGTGCGAGAGATCTTTGAATCCGGCATCGTATGCGATCGTGGAGATCTTTTCGCGTTGATAGCGCACGCCAGTCAGCAGCCGGTGCGCGCGTTCGAGCCGCCGCGCCGTGACGTACGCGGTGAACGTCACGCCTTCGTTCTCGAACAGCATCTGGATGTAGCGCACCGTCACCTGATGGCGCATCGCGATCGCACCCCCCGACACATCGCCGTCTTCGAGATTGCGCGCGATGTCGTCCTTGATCGCCTGCAGGCGGGCAGCTGCGAGCCCCCGGCCGCGCGCGACCTCGGTTCCATCTCGCGTTGCGCCAATGAGGAGCGCCAGGAGATCGTGGACGTGGGTCGCCGCAACACGCTGAAGACCGGGCGTGACCGCATGGTCCTGGATCGCGCGGACATAAGGCCGTATCAGCCTGAGCGCGTCGGTATCCGGTGCGATCGGCCGGTAGAAGCTGTCGGTGATGCCGCCGCACATCGGCGCGATCGTCTCGTGCGGCACGCGGATCATCGCGCGGCGCCCGTAAGCCACGCCCTTCGATGCCTCGATTTTCGAGCAGAAGGTTGCGCTGCCCGGCGTCAGACGAATGTCGCGGCCGCGCTCGTTGCCGAACCAGACACCTGTCTCCACGATCACGAGGATCAGGTCATCCGACTCGACGTGACAGTTCCAGTCAACTTTACCGGTCGCCATCGAGACAATCCCGAGGCCGGGAAGCGTTCGCATCGTCGCCTCCGCGGCGAAGGGTTCGTCCCGAAAAGGATCGAGCTCAAGCTTTGCAATGGTCCGGCCATAGGCCTTGCACCACGCTGAAACGCGCTCGGCCGGCGTGAACGCATCCGTCGAGAAACGCACGACAGTTGGATCAGGAACAGCTAAAGCGCTGCGATTGCCGTTCATGGCGTGCCCCCAAGGCCGAAATGCCGATACGCGATCTCTCGCGCAGTCCCGTGCGGCCGGGCCGTCGTCACCTCATCGGTGGCGCCGACCCCTTCCCGGATCGGGCATTGTCGGGGACGGCAGGGAGTCCGTCGAGAACGTTCCGGTGTCTCCGGTATCGGTGATTGTACCGTTGGTATCGCGCCGCGTACCGAGGTCCTTCGCTTTTCTCCCTACGGCACTTCGGTCCCGTCCAAGAGCGCCGCCCCGCACGCGCCTAAACGTCGCGCCATGAGCGCTGCCGCAATGACGCGGCGGCCCGAGCGCAACACGCGAGACGGAGCAAGCGTCATGGCCACCTACACGCACACCGGCAATTCGATCCCGACCAACATACTCGGATTTCCGTCGACCTGGGGCGCCGTTCTCGGATCATCTTATGTGGCGACCTCCAGCCACATCACCATCACCAACAAGGATGGAACGCTGACGTCGCTGTCCGGCAACTTCCTCACGGTCGTGGGCGGCTCGGTCGTCGGCGGCAACATCACGACGATGTCGCACACCAGCAGCAATGGCGCGATCACCTACGAAACCATCACGGGAATGTCGACGAATGCCGCCGCGTTCCTGAGCGCACCAAACGGCGACGCCAAGCTGGCGCTTGCGCTGCCGGGCACCGACACCCTCAATGGCTATGCGGGCGACGACTACCTCAACGGCTATGCGGGCAAAGACACGATGGCCGGCGGCGCCGGCAACGACAGGTATTACGTCGACAATTCCGGCGACGTGGTGACCGAGCAGCCAAATGCGGGCCACGATATCGTCTTCACCACGCTCGCCGACTATACCCTGCCGGCAAATGTCGAGAACCTGGGATTTGCAGGCAGCGGCGCCCATGTCGGGACCGGAAACGAACGCGACAATGTCCTGAGCGGGAGCAGCGGCAAGGACACGCTCCATGGCCTCGATGGCAATGATTATTTCAACAGCTTCGGTGGCGGGGACACGTTCTACGGCGGCCTGGGCGACGACACCTACGACGCGGTCGCAGGCGACGTCGCGATCGAGCTGCCCGGCGAGGGCATCGATCAGGTTATCATGTCTCTTGCAACCTTCGTGCTGCCGGCCAACATTGAAAATATCGAGGTCAGATTCAATTCGGTCCAAGCCTACGGCAACGAACTCGATAATAAGATCACCATAACGCTCGGTTCGGGAGGTGCGCTCTTCGGTCTTGGCGGCAATGACACGTTGAAGGGCGGTATCGGCAGCAACACGCTTTATGGCGGTCCCGGCGACGATACCGCAGTCTTCTCCAACGACCTCAGCGCGTACGCGGTCAAGGACTTCGGCACCAGCATCGCGGTTTCCGAACCGGGCGGCACCGATACGCTCAGCGCGATCGAGCACCTGCGGTTCGCCGACGGCACCGTCAACGTCGACGACGGCAACCTGTTGTTCGACACCGTCTACTACATGAACTCACAACCCGGACGTCTTCCACGCGGGCGTGAACGCGCTCGAACACTTCAATGCGTCAGGCCGGCACGAAGCGCGCGACCCGAATGCGTTCTTCGACACCTCGGCCTATCTCGGCGCCCACAAGGATGCGGCGGCGAGCGGCATGAACCCGCTCGAACACTATGACCAGATCGGATGGAAGCTCGGCTATGACCCGTCGGCGAACTTCGACACCAAGCTGTACCTCGTCCACAATCCGGACGTGGCGGCAGCCGGCGTCGATCCGCTCACGCACTATCTGCAATACGGCATGGCGGAGGGTCGCGCCGTCTATCAGGCGATTGGGCAGACCATCGTCAACGGGTTCGATGCCGAGTACTACCTGATGCACAATCCCGACGTGGCGGCGGCGGGCGTCGATCCGCTCGCGCACTTCCAGGCGAGCGGCTGGCACGAGGGGCGCAATCCGAATGCGTATTTCGACACCGCCGGCTATCTGTCGCACTACGCCGATGTTGCGGCCGCGGGTGTGAACCCGCTCGCGCACTATGAGCAGGCGGGCTGGAAGGAAGGCCGCGATCCATCGGCAAGCTTCGACACGCTCGGCTATCTGGCGGCGAACCCGGATGTCGCGGCGGCCCACGTCAATCCGCTCGACCACTTCCTGCAGAACGGCATTTACGAGGGCCGTCAGGCCATCAACGACGGGCTGTGGCACTGACCAGCAGCGAAACTCCGCTGTGCTTCAGCCGCCTGGGAGCCCGAGCAAGCGCAATTCCTGTTCGAGCGCCTCCGGCGAGGTGAAGTGGATGCCGTGCAGGCCGAGCGCGTTTGCGGCCTCGATATTGCGCATCGTGTCGTCGATGAACACGGCGCGCGACGGCGCGATATCGTTTCGCCGCAGCAGGATGTGAAACAGCGCCGGGTCGGGCTTGACCAGGCGCTCGTAGCCCGACACCGCGACATCCCGGAACAGGCTGAGGAACGGGAAGCGCTGCTGCGCGACCGGGTACATCTGCGCCGGGAAGTTGGTGATCGCGAACAGCGGCACGTTCGCCGCCGCGAGACGCTCCAGCAACGCCACGGTGCCGCCGATCGCCCGCGGCATCATCTCGTCATGGCGGTCGCCGAACGCGTCGATCAGCGCCGCATGCGCGGGATGCCGGCGCTTCAAGTCATCGCGCGTTTCGGCGAACTGTTGTCCGGCGTCGTGCTGCAAATGCCAGTCGGGCGTGCAGACGTGGCCGAGGAAATGCTCCATCGCCTGTTCGTCGTCGAACAGCTTGCGAAACAGGTGGCGCGGATTCCAGTCGATCAGCACGCCGCCAAGATCGAAAATGACCGTGTCGCGCATCAGAGCATGATCCCGAAAAAGCCTGTCCCGGACTTGATCCGGGATGGGCACCGGTTTTCGGAAAAGATCATGCTCCACCAACTAAAGCCGGATCACCGGCGCGGCGGTGCTTTCGATCATCACGTTGATGCAGGCCGGCTTGCCGCTGGCGAGCGCGCGCTCGATCGCGCCGGGCAGATCGGCGGCGTTGCCGACGTATTCGCCGTGGCCGCCCAGCGCCGCGACCACGAGATCGTAGCGCGCCGGCGTGAGATCGCAGCCGTGCATGCGCGCGCGCCCGTATTCGCGCAACTGGATCTGGCTTTCGGCGTTCCACAGCGCATCGTTGCCGAGCACCGCGACGAAGGGCAGCTTGCGCCGCACCGCGGTCTCGAATTCCGAAATATGGAAGCCGATGGTGCCGTCGCCGAGCACGGCGAAGACCGGTGCCCGCGGCTCGCGCAGCCGCGCCGCGATCGCGAACGAGAGCGAACCGCCGATCGAGCCCGCGACGCCGTTGATCATGCGCCGCCGCACCGGGAGCATGCTCTGGCCCCATTGGGCGAACTCGCCGCCGTCGCAGATCAGCACGGTGTCGGGATCGCGCTCCACATAAGGGCGAAGCGCGCGGAACACCTGCGCGGGATGCAGGCAGCCCGGCGCCTGCGCCGCCGCCGACGCCCACGCGGCCGGGCGATTGTCGAGCGCGGCACGCGCCTCGCGCAGCCAGCCGTCGCTGCGTGTCCCGGACGTTGCGGCGCGCGCGATCAGCATCTCGCCGGCCTGGCGGCTGTCCGCGATGCTGCCGAGCGCGAGGCGGCCATCCATTTCCTTCGCGGCGCGCTCGACCAGCGCGGCCTCGGGATCGATCGCGATCACGCGCACTTTCGGGTCGAAGCCCTTGCCGGTCGCCCAGCGCGTCGTGAAATCGAGCGCCTTGCCGAGCAGCACGATCAGGTCGGCGCGCTGTACCACATCGGAAAATGCGCCGAGCGTCGCGTCCGCGATGCCGCGCGGGCTTTCCAGGATGACGGCCGGCGTTCTGGTTGCGGCTTCCAGCTTCGCCAGCAGCGCGCGCCCGCTCACGCTCGACAGTTGCGGGCCGGCGAAGATGACCGGCCGCGCCGCGGACGCGATCTCGGCGAGCACGGCGTCGGCGACCGAGGCCGCCAGCGCGGGGCTCGATGCGGGCCGCGCGTCCGGCCAAACGATCGCATTGCTCTCGACCGTCTCCTCCAGCAGATCGGACGGCAGGCTCAGATGCACCGGCCCCGGACGGCCCGAGGTCGCGATGCGCATCGCTTCGCCGATGTCGCGCCCGAGCGTCGCCGCGGAGGTCGCGGTGAACGAGGCCTTGCTGACCGGCGCCGCCATCTCGGCCTGGCGGATCTCCTGGAAGCCGCCGCGGCCGAGCTCCCAGGTCGCCGCGTGTCCCGACAGCAGCACCATCGGGGATTCGGCGCCGAGCGCGGTGAACAGCGCACCGACCGCATTGGCGTGACCCGGCCCGCCGGTCACCATCGCGACGCCGGCCTCGCCGGTGAGCCGCCCCAGGCATCCGCCATGTGCACGGCCGCCGCCTCGTGACGCACATGCACGAGATCGAGCCTGGCCTCGAGCGCGGCGTCGAACACCGACATGATGTGATTGCCGGAGAGCGTGAACACGTGCCGGCAGCCGAGCCGCTCGAGCGAACGCGCGACGATATCGGCGCCACGCAAGGCGTTGGTCATTGGCTCTCCTCCGGTTCGCACGGCGCCGTGAGCATCAGCAAAAAGCGGCTCGCGAGAGCGCCGTCAAGCCTGCATCTTGCACGTGAGGTTTGCGGCAATCACATCGCCTGAATTCGCTTCGCCGCGCGGCGTGCTTTCGATACGGTCGGGCAACGATCGTCAGGGAGCAAACGCATGGTCCGGCACCTTGCCATCCTCGCGGCGCTGATCGCCGCGCCGCCGACCGCGCAAGCGCAAAGCTATCCGAGCCGCACCGTCACCATCGTGGTGCCGTTCGCCGCCGGAAGCGGCAGCGATACCGCGGCGCGCATCGTGGCGCAGCATCTTGCGCCCGCGCTCGGCGGCAATGTGATCGTGGAGAACAAGGTCGGCGCAACCGGCTCGCTCGCGGCCGCGGCAGTCGCGCGCGCCGCGCCTGACGGCCACACGCTGCTGCTCGCGACCAACTCGACGCATGGCTCGAATCCGAGCCTATTCAAGAGCCTGCCCTACGACCCGGTGAAGGATTTCGCGCCGATCGCCCGCATCGGCATCTTCACCTACTTCCTCGTCGTCAATCCCGACGTTCCGGCGAAGACGCCGCAGGAGCTGGTCGCCTACGGGAAAGCCAATCCCGAGAAGCTCAATTACGCGGCCGGCAGCTCGACCAGCATGGTGATGGCCGAGACGTTCAAGCGCGAAACCGGCGTCCCGGTGCTGAAGATTTCCTACCGCAGCAATCCGCCCGCGCTGACCGACCTGATCGGCGGGCGCATCTCGATGATGTTCGTCGATATGTCGAGCGCGATCGCGTTCGTCAGGGCGGGCCAGCTGCGGCCGCTGGCGATCACGTCGCGCGAGCGCAGCGCGATCCTCCCCGAGCTGCCGACGATCCGCGAAACCGTGCTGCCGGAATTCGCGATCGAGTCGTGGACCGGCGTGCTCGCGCCCGCCGGCACGCCGGCGCCGATCGTGCAGCGGCTGAACGGCGAGATCCTCAAGATCCTGGAGCGCGCGGACGTGAAGCAGCGGCTGCTCGAACTCGGCGTCGATCTGCGGCCGAACTCGCCGGAGGACTTCGCCGGCTACATCAAGGCCGAGGTCGCGAGCTGGTCGAAGCTGGTCAAGGACGCCGGCATCGAGCCGGAGTGATCGGGCGGTCGTCAGGACGTCTTGGCGCAGTCAGGACGTTTTGGCGCAGTCAGGACGTTTTGGCGAAGCCGTACAACGCCTCCGGATTGGTCACCAGGATGCGCCGGCGCAGCGCTTCATCCGGCGCCCATTCGGCGAGCAGGTCGAACAGCGTCGCGTCGTTCGGCTTCTCGCGTTCGGTCGGATGCGGCCAGTCCGAGCCCCACACCATGCGTTCGGGCGCGGCCGCCAGATACGCGTCGGCGACCGCCTTCTTGTCCGCATAGGTCGGCGCGCCGCTCTTCGTGTCCATGTAGGCGCCGGACAGCTTCATCCAGGTGCGGCCCTTGTCGAGCATGGCACGGATGATGCGGTAGGCCGGATGCGCGAGCGGATCGGGCTGCGGCAGCCGCCCCATGTGGTCGAACACGACCGGCACCGGCAGGCGCTGCAGCAGATCGGCATTCTCGGCGATCTGGTCGGCGCGCATGTGGATCTGCACATGCCAGCCGCGGTCGGCGACGCGCTTCGCCAGCGGCTCGATCATGTCGATCGACACGGCGGCGCTCGCCGGATCGAACACCGTGAAGCGGATGCCGCGAATGCCGGCGTCGGCCATCGCGGTGAGGTCGGCGTCGGAGACGGTCGGATGCACCACCGCGACGCCGCGCGTATTGGCGGGATCGAGATGCTGGATGGCGTCGAGCGTCACGCGGTTGTCGGTGACGTAGGCCGCAGGCGTCACGATCACGGTGCGCGTCGTGCCGATGCGCGCCTGCAGCAGCCGGTACTGGTCGACCGCGGCGTTCGCCTGCATGCGCGATTGCGGACCCGGACGCGCGGGCGGAAAGCGCTCGCCGTCGTAGATATGCATGTGGCAGTCGCAGGCGTTCGCGGGCGCCTTCAGCTTCGGTGCCTCGGTCCCGGTCGAGTTCGGCACCGGCTGCGCCTGCGCCGACGTGCCGGCCGCGAAGGCGGCGCTCGCACCGGCCAGAAATGTCCGACGTTCGATGGTCATGTGTCGCCTCCCCGCGGAACCGGATTTACTTTGTCACAGCCCTGTCGAATTGCCCGTCCGGCGGACCCGATTTTCGGCCATTCCACCAGATTTATCAATCACATAAAGACAGCACGGCGAAAAACGCGCACAGAGTGACGCAACGGAATGCTTTCTTCGCGCGCGCCGCCTCGAAAACACACATCGCGCGCCGGCGAAACCTACTGCGGCGTGATCCCGATGCTCTTGATGATGCCGCCCCATTTGTCCGCGTCATTGCGCATGCGCGCGGCAAGCTCATCCGGCGTCGACGACGCCACCTCGACCGCGATGTCGGCCATGCGGCCCTTCACCTCGGGCAGGAACAGCGCGCGGCCGATCTCGCTGTTGAGCCGGGTCACGATCTCCTTCGGCATGCCGGGCGGACCGAACGCGCCGTACCACACCGTCATCTCGTAGCCCGGCACCGTCTCGGCCACCGTCGGCACGTCGGGCAGGAACGGTGACCGCTTCGCCTCGGTGACGGCGAGCAGCTTGAGCCGCTTGGCCTTCACATGCTCGAGGCTTTGCGTTCCGGCGGTGAAGAACAGCTGCACCTGGCCGCCGACCGTATCGGCGACCGCGGGCGCGCCGCCGCGATACGGCACGTGCAGCATCTCGATGCCGGCCATCCGTTCGAGCATCGCGGCGCACAGGTGGTTGGTCGAGCCCGGCCCCGACGACGCGTAGGCGATCTTGCCGGGGTTGGCCTTGGCGTAGGCGATGAACTCGCCGACCGTGTTCGCCGGCACCGACGGGTGCACCACCATCGTGTTGGTGACGTAGGCGAGCAGCGTGATGGCTGAGAAATCCTTCACGCCGTCGAACGGCATGGTGGCGAACAGCGCGTGGTTCATGGTGTGCACGCTCATGGTGTTGAACAGGAGCGTGTAGCCGTCAGCCGCCGCGCGCGCGACCGCGCCGGTGCCGATGTTTCCGGCCGCGCCGGTGCGGTTCTCGATCACCACCGGCTGGCCCATCGACTGATGCAGGTGCGCGGCGACGATGCGCGCCAGGATGTCGGTCGATCCGCCGGGCGCCCACGGCACCAGCAGCGCGATCGGGCGGCTCGGATAGGCTTGCGCGCGCGCCGGGCGCGGGAGCGTTGCGGCGGCGGCCAGGCCTGCGAGAACGGAGCGGCGTGTCGTCATGCCGGCACTGTAGCACGCGACAAGCCGCGCGCCGATCAACGAGGAGCTGTAGCGCCGGGACCGACCGGCTGGCGCGGCTAGCGCGGCGCGCATCTCAGGGTGACGGCGAGAGAGCGATCCTGCGCGCGGCAATTCTGCGCCGGCGCGTCGCCCAAACAAAAACGTCGCCGGGGCGCGAGCCGCGGCGACGTTTCAATTCTGCTGGGTGGTGCGGCGAGACGGTCAGAGCGCCTGCGCGACCTGATGCAGACCCATCACGTGAGCCATCTGCTTGACCTTGAGCTTCTGGTCATAGGAGAGCCGCGAGATCAGCGGCGCCGCCGCATAATAGAGACGCTGCATCGTGTCGCCGTCGAGCGTGATGTTGGCGGTCTGGCCCTTCGCGGTCTTCAGCGCCTTGCCGAGCGCACGCAGCTCGGACGCGATCGCGGGCCAGTATTCTTCCTGCTCGGCGGTCAGCGCCAGCGCCGTCTTCATGCGCTCGACGCCGGCGGCGCTGAGCATCTCGCCGTCTTCGGCGTTGGCCTTGCGGGTCGCCGCCGCGATGGCGAGCGAGCCGGGCTGGCGGGCAACCGAAGATGCCTCATGGGCCGGCGCCGTCACGGGACGCGGACGCGGCAGCGGAACCGCGGCGGTCTTGACCGGCGGCGGCGGCGCATCGGCGGTCTGTTCGATGAACTGGTCGCCGCGCGCGATGATCGGAATGGACTTCACCCTGGCGGGGCCGAGATCGACCGGGGTCGACGTCGCGGAGGCGAGCGCGAAGCTCGCGGGCGCCTCGGCGGCGGCCTCAACCGGGGTGGCGGCAGCCTTGATCGGGACTGACGGGAACGCGAGTTCCGCCGGTCCGCGAGGCATCACGATATCGATGGCCGCGTTGGCGACGACGCCGAACGCAACCGCACCCGCCACGCAACCGAGCGAGACAACGCCAAACCGCATCAATGTCATCGTAAATCCCACGCTTCCCCTCGATTACAGTGCGGGATCAGGGTGAAGAAGCTGTTACCGGGATCGGACATCATTACGGCGATCTGGTGGCAAAACCGTCCCGGAAACCGCGTACCCCTCACTTCTGCCCGTCCCACATCCGCAAAGCCGCCGAGGTCGCGGCTCCGCCGATCACGCACGGAAGGCCCAGTTCAACTTGCCCGGTGACAGCCGCCGCGATGCAGCCCAATGCGAGCGCGCTCTCACCCACCTGTCCCCACATCGAAATGTCGCGTTTGTAGCCCGGCCCCTTGCGGCGCAGCTCGTCGATCGCGGCGATCGCCTCGTTGCGGAGCTTGCCGGTCTCGACCGTCTCGGCGGCCTCGATCACCTCGGCAAGGATCGGCTTGACGGCGTCGGGCTGCTCGCGCGCGGCGATCCATTTCAGCCGGCCGAGCAGGTCGTGATTGCGGGTCGCGTTGATCGCGAGCGTGTACTTCGCCATGCTGCCCAGCGTCAGCTTTTCGATCGCGTCGCGGTCCTTCGACCAGCGCAGCATCAGCACGATGCGCGCGAGCGGCTTGTCGCTGCCGGTGGCGAAATAATAACCCCAGAGCGTGTCGAGCAGGTCGGGCGTCAGCGCAAGCCGGGTCTCGACCGCCGGCCTGGCGAAGTATTTCGTGACGGTGAACTGCGCGCGCACCTTCTCGCCCCAGCTCTCGTCCTTCTCGATCGGCGCCTCGTCGAGCCGCGGCAGCTTGCCGGCGAGATAGCGGTCCATCATCACGCCGCGCGCCGGCATGCGGTCGGCGACGCGCTGCATCAGCATGCGCCAGTCGGGATGGCCCGAGTATGCGATCGCGCGCACGATCGCCCAATGATGTTCGTAGGACAGCGGAAACATCTTTCCGATCAGCACGTCGGCGCGATCGGGATTGGCCGCGATGATGCCGGCGAGAAAGCCGGCATAGACGCCGGAGCTTTCCGGATCGGTGATGAGGCCGAGGCGGCTCATGCCGCGCACCGCGACCGGCACGCGGTCGGGATCGGGATTGTGCCGATAGGTATTCATCCAGCCGAGGATCATCTCCTTCGAGGCGGGCTCGGGCAGGATCCTGGGCGCGGCCGACGCGAGGCCGGGCAGCAGCGCCACAACGAGCGCAACGACGACGCGGTGCATGAACTCTCCCCGTTGACCCCGATGCGGCGCTGCAACTCATCAAGGGGTCAGGGCGTTTTCGCGGCAGGAAGCGCGCGCGATCGGGCCGGAATAGCGATTTCTTTCAGCCACATTGACGGAACAAGGCGGAGCCGACGGCCGCGCGCATCGATGCCAGGGGTGACCAGCATGGAGCGCTTCAACGGCAAGGTCGTCATCGTGACGGGCGCGGCATCCGGCATCGCAGGGCGGGTAACGCGCAACCATCTCGCGCAGAACCACTCTCTCACCGTCCCCTGAGGTGCGCCGCGCTTGCGGCGAGCCTCGAAGATGGCGGCGCGGCCTCGTGTCCGATCATCCTTCGCGGCGCGCTGCGCGCGCACCTCAGATGACGGCGTGCGAATGTCAGGTGATCGCGCGCCCGTCACCGCGCCGCAGCGCGCGCTTACGAATACGTGCGCAGCTCGTAGAGGATGAAGTCCTCGATGAAGATCGACTGCTTGCCGACGAGATGCGCGGAGAAATGCGCGCGGTGGATCAATTCGCCGATCCGCCCGAGGTCGGAATCCGAGGAGAGCAGCAGATAGACGACGCCGCCGGGGGCGAGGCGTTCGCGCGCCTGATCGAACAGCGCCGCGATGTCGCGGTAGCCCGGAC
The DNA here is from genome assembly GCA_963839985.1 of uncultured Alphaproteobacteria bacterium. Classification (GTDB taxonomy): domain Bacteria; phylum Pseudomonadota; class Alphaproteobacteria; order Rhizobiales; family Xanthobacteraceae; genus PALSA-894. Next base: position 202,503 of record CAWIXG010000013.1, read on the forward strand.
CCGCATGCCAAGCGCGGTCGGCAAGATCGCGCGGCTCGCCGGGAAACGACGGCGGGCTGGTGATGATGACGTCGAACATCGGACGGGCCGCGAGCCCCGACATCAGGTTGGAGGCGACCCCGCGCACCTGCGGCAGGCCGTTGTCGCGGCCGTTCTTGCTGGCCGCACCCGCGGCGTTCGGATTGATGTCGATCGCGACCACCCGCTCGGCGCCCGCGCGCGCCGCCGCGAGCGACAGGATGCCGCTGCCGCAGCCGACTTCGGCAACCGTCTTGCCCTTGAGGTCGAGACTGCCGATGAAGCCGGCGAAATACTTGCTGGTGAGAAACACCTTCGGATGGAACACGGTCGGCGGCACCGTCAGCCGAAACCCCGCGACATTGGTCACGACCGTGCGGCGGTGCTTCAGGAACAGGTGATACGACCAGAAGTGAATGAACGCGCGGGTGAAACGCCGCAAAGGTCCCTGCCGGACCTGCGTTTTCCCCAGGCCCTCGGCATATCCAGCAGTTTCCAGCACTCCCAGACCCCTCTTTATTCTGAATAGTGGCCGCTCTTACACGGTTCCAACCCGGCTTACCACCCTGCGGGTTGATCCGCCGCAGGCGGTCGCGGCCGCGGTTAACGCGTTGGACCGTCAGCGAGTTCCGTCACACAAGTTCGAGCCAGGGGATGATGGTGGACTTGACCGTCTTCATCGCCATGGCGTCGGCCACCGCCTGCGCGACGCCCTGTTCGGTGAACGGATAAAGCGTCTGCATCTCGAGCCACGGATACTTGTCGCGCGCGCGATAGAGCATGTCGACGCCGAGCGGCAGGTCGTTGGCGGTGAACGCCCATGAGCCGAGCACGTTCAGGTCCTTGGCGCAGATGCGATGCCACGAGGTCGCGATCGAGCCGGCATCGGTGAACTGGCCCATCTCCACATAGGTGCCGCCGTCGCGCAGCATCTCGATGCCTTCCGGTCCGGCGCTGGGATGGCCGGAGCAATCCATCACCAGATCCGCGCCGAAGCCGCCGACGATGTCGCGCACCGCCGCGATCCGCGCGTCCGGCGTCTTCACCTGTTCGATGTTCACGGTCGCCTCGGCGCCGAACTTGCGCGCAAGCTGCAAGCGCGGCGCTTCCGGCGCGCCGACGCAGATCACGCGCCCCGCGCCCATCTCCTGCGCGGCCGCGACCGCGAGAATGCCGATCGGACCGGAGCCCTGGATGACGACCGAATTGCCCCACTTGAAACGGCCCGCCTCGATCGCGCGATTGAACGCGCGGATGCACGAGGTGAGCGGCTCGCTCAGCGCGCCGAGGCGCAGGCTCATGTCATCGGGGAGCTTGTAGACTTTCGTCCCCGGCAGCATGTCGAGATCGACGTAGACGTATTCGGCCCATCCGCCCCACAGATGCGGCGCCTTGTCGAAGCCGAGATAGCGTCCGTAGTAGACCGGCGTCAGGCACTTGTTGGCATTCTGCGGGTAGTGGACGCAGTAGTAGCAGGAGCCGCACGGCATCAGCGGCGGGATCATCACCTTCGAGCCGACCTTGAGCGGCTTGCCCATGAAGTCTTCGGTGAACTCCGCGCCCGCCTCCACGATCACGCCGCCGAGTTCATGGCCGAGCGTGAAGGGCCACGGCAAGGGCTTGGGCCAATGACCTTTGAGGATGTGCTGGTCGGTGCCGCACACGCCGCAGGCGCCGATCTTGATCAGCGCGGCCTTCTTCGGAACGGCAGGCCACGGCACGCTGCGGATGACCGGCGGCGCGCCGGGCCCGTCGAACGTCGCGACGCGGATCTGGTCTTTCGGCAACCGCGCATCCTCCGGCTGTCATCCCGGCCAAGCCCGCGCAGCGGGCGCGAGCCGGGACCCATGTATCACGATCGTGTCGATGAACTGCGGCGCCTGGATAGATGGGTCCCGGCTCTCGCCATAGCGCGTCGCAGACGCGCGTGAACGCGCTTATGGCTCGGCCGGGATGACAGCCGCGCTACTGTCCCCACGCCTTGAACGCCTCGTCGAAGGCGCGCTCGCCCGGATTGCCCTTCTCGAGCGCCAGGATGGCGCGGCGGCCGTTGTTGTAGACGATCGGAATGTCGAACCAGGCGCGCTCCTTCAGGAGCTGAAGGTTGCGCTGCATGTCGGCCTCGACGGCCGAGAGGCCGACAAGGAAGAAGCCCGACGTGACCTTGACGGCGAGGCCGGCGAGCGGCGCGCCGCGCGTCTGCTCGGCCTGCTTCATCAGGATGCCGGGCACGTTGGAGATGCCGCCGAACGGCGAAATCCGCCGGCAGGTTGAACGTGATCTCGATCGTGTGGCTCGCCGGCAGCGCCTGGTCGGTGTTGCGGCGGAGCGAGAACGTCATGGTGATGCGCCGCTCCGGGATCTCGAGATCGGCGCGCACCGCGAGGTCGGGCGGGGCGCCCGGGCCGGGCGTCACGGTCTCGGTGCGCCAGATCGCCGAGCCGACATAGCGCTTGCCCTGCGGATCGGCCGGATCCTCTTCATAGAGCACGACGCGCTGCGCGACCGCTGCGGCCGGCGTCGCGGTCTGGGTCGGCTGCTTGGTGTCGGCCTGTCCGTCCTGCGGCTGGCCGACGCGATCCGCGATCTTCGGCTTGATGTCGCCGGCATCCTTCGGCGCCTGCTTTGCCGGTCCGCGCACCGCGTTGACCAGCGCGCCGATGCTGTCGCCGCTGCCAGATACGCCGCGGCGCCGAGCCCGAGGATGACCAGCACGGTGAGCAATGCGGCGATCAGCCCGGCGCGCGAGCGCTTCGGCAATTCGTCGATGTCGTCGGCCGAAGGCGCGCGCATCGGGCCGCCGCGGCCGGGCAGGCCGGCGCGCTGCTCCGCGCCGCGATCTTGCGGCGCCGGAGTCGGTGGCGGCGGCGGCCAGGGCGGCTCGTCCGGCTCGCTCACGCGCGGCTCGCTCACCGCGCGGCGGGGAGCGCGGCAGTTCTGGCGGACGCGCCGGCGGGCGCATCGGCGGGCGCAGGCCTTCGGGCTCGACGCGCGGCTCGACACGGTCGACGGACTGGTTGCCGCTCGGCGTCGCGGCGAACACGTCGCGCGCGGCCTTCGCGCCCTGCGCGGTCGCATCGCCAAGCGCCTCGGTCTCGGCGATGACGTCGCGAAAACCGCGCAAGCCCTCGTCGGTGACCGAGGGGCGGTCGCCGGCCGGACGGGGCGGACGGGGCGAGGCTTGACGGCGACAGGATGGCGTCGAGGTCGCGGACATCGTTCGGCGCCGGCGTGGGCGGCCTTTCTGGCGGCTTGGGGGGCTCGGACTTCGTCCCGTCGCGCCCGCGCCGCGCGGCTTCCGCCTCGACCTTGCGGATCGCTTCCTCGAGCGCCAGACGCTCGCGCGTGATCTCGGCTTCGGTCAGCGGCGGATCGCTCATCCCGCGCAATTGCGCGACCAACGCCGTGCGCGCGCGCTCATAGAGCGCGCGACGGCCCTCGCCGGTGTTCTTCTCGAGACCGGCGATCGCCTTGGCGACGAGCGGATAATAATCGGCCATGCGTCAGTTACGCTCTTCCCACCCCCAGCGGGTTTAGGCCTCGAACGGGTTCTGCACCAGAATCGTGTCCTCCCGCTCCGGACTGGTCGATAGCAGCGCCACCGGACAGTCCACCAATTCCTCGATTCGCCGCACATACTTGATCGCCTGCGCGGGCAATTCGCGCCCAGGAGCGGGCCCGCGCGGTGCCACTCTTCCAGCCTTCGACGGTCTCGTAAATCGGCTCGACCCGCGCCTGTGCGCTGGCGCTCGCCGGAAGGTAGTCGATTTCACGCCCGTCGAGGCGGTAGCCGACGCAGACCTTGATCTCGTCGAAGCCGTCGAGAATGTCGAGCTTGGTCAGCGCCAGCCCGTTGATGCCGCTGGTCCGGGCGGTCTGGCGCACCAGCACGGCATCGAACCAGCCGCAGCGCCGCGGCCGCCCGGTCACGGTGCCGAACTCGCGCCCGCGCTCGCCGAGCAGGCGGCCGATCTCGTTGTGCTGCTCGGTCGGGAACGGCCCCTCGCCGACGCGGGTCGTGTAGGCCTTGCAGATGCCGAGCACGTAGCCGATCGCGCCCGGGCCCATGCCCGCAGCCGGTCGCCGCCTGGCCGGCGACCGTGTTGGAGGAGGTCACGTACGGATAGGTGCCGTGGTCGACGTCGAGCAGCGTGCCCTGCGCGCCTTCGAACAGGATGCGCTTGCCCTCGCGGCGCTTCTCGTCGAGCAGCGACCACACCGTATCCATGTAGGGCAGCACTTTCGGCGCGACGGCGGCGAGCTCGTCGTAGATCGTCTTCGCCTTGATCTCTTCGAGGCCGAGGCCGCGCCGCAGCGCGTTGTGATGCGCCAGCAGCCGGTCGATCTTCTCGTTGAGCGAACCGAGGTCGGCGAGATCCATCAGGCGGATCGCGCGGCGGCCGACCTTGTCCTCATAGGCCGGGCCGATGCCGCGCTTGGTCGTGCCGATCTTGACGCCGTCGGCCGCCGACTCGCGCAGCGCGTCGAGCTCCTGATGCAGCGGCAGGATCAGCGTCGCGTTCTCGGCGATGCGCAGATTGTCCGGCGTGACCGCGACGCCCTGCGCGGCGAGCCGCTCGATCTCCTCGACCAGCGCGCGCGGATCGAGCACCACGCCGTTGCCGATCACCGACGAGCTTGCCGGGCCGCACCACGCCGGACGGCAGCAGCGACAGCTTGTAGGTGATGCCGTCGATGACCAGCGTGTGGCCGGCATTGTGGCCGCCCTGGAAGCGCACCACGACGTCGGCCTGCTCGGACAGCCAGTCGACGATCTTGCCCTTGCCTTCGTCGCCCCACTGGGAGCCGACCACGACCACATTCGCCATGAGGACCCCTTGAGCCGCACGACTGGCGACGTGGAGAGACAGCGACGCGGCGCCGGACGCCCGGATACCCTGCCCCGATAAAGGAAGGCGTTGGGCGAGGCAAGCCATTGGGCCGTCTCAATTAACGGCCCAATGGCTTGCCGGTCGGCCGAAGCCTGCCTGTCAGGGGCGGCGCGGCTCGTAGGCGACGACCTTGTCGCCCGGCCAGCGCAGCCGCCAGCCGAGCTTGATCTCCCTGGCCTCGCCGGGCGCCGCCTCGAAGCTCCAGGCCAGCACGCCGCGCCGGTCGCGCACGTCGCGCTCGGTCGGCGGCGTCGTGCCGGGCAGCATCTCGACCTGGATCTCGGCGATCTCGCTGGCCGGGATCTGGTCCTCGATCACGATCCGCATCGGCCGGCTGTGGCCGCTGCGCACCGTGGTCTTGAACTCGCGCTCGTCGGTCTTGGCCGACGAGATGATGCCGGCCGAGCCTTCGAGCCTGCGCGTGAGCACGCGCGCGACCTTCACCTTCTCGTCGGCGCCGAAGCCGAGCCGCAGCGTCTCGTCCTTCGGCGTGAGCGCCAGCGTGGCCGCGGCCGACGAAGATGCCGTCGCGATAGAGCGCGACGCGGCCCGGCAGCAGCGGCGCCTCCTCGGCGTGCTTGAGCGAGGCCTCGAGATAGGCGGTCTCGTCGAGCGCCGGCGCCGCGCGCACCAGCAGCTCGGGCGCGATCGTCGCGGTCGAGATGCGGAAGCTCTTGGCGCCCTCGTTCGTCGCGACCGTCACGCGGCCGGGAATGCGGAACAGCGCCTGGTAGCCGCCGGTCTCGATCGCGGCCTCCTGCTCCTGCGCGGGCATCGGCGCGGCCGCGTCGCCGGCGCGACGGCGTCACGTTCTCCGCGGTCGCTCCGCATAGGCGAGCGTCGCCGGCAGCGCTGCGCAGCGCACGCGATCCGGCACGAGCCGCGAGCCTTCGCGGCGCCGTGCGACGGCGGCTCGGCATAGCGCACGATCAGCGGCCGCAGCTCCGGCCCGCTGCCGCCCTTGGCGGTGCGCACGGTCGAGACCGACAGCGCGACGTCGCTCCAGTCCTCGCCGGTCTGCTGCACGATCTCGGCGCGGCGGACCAGTTCGAGCGCGGGCTTGCGCTCGCGCGTGCCGGTATCGAGCCGCGCATCGTAGAGCGGCGCCCAGCGCGCGCCGCGCACCGTGTAGCTGACGCGGAAGGTCGGCGCGCGAGCCGGCGTCGGCCGCGAGGTCGATGCGCACTTCCATCTTGCGCGGCGGATTGGCCTTGCAGCGCGCGCTCGACGCCGCGCGAGCTCGTCGTCGAGCTCGCGCTGCTTCACCTTGAGCTCGCGGATCGCGTCGTTGGCGGCGCGGATCTCTTCCGCGACCGCGCCGAACGCGGCGCGCCAGTCCGCGATCGGGCGCGCCTCGCCCTTCTCGCCGAGACCGAACGGCGTTTCCGAGGCGAAGCGCTCGGCGAAGCGCTTGCGCGCGGTCTCGGCGCCGATCTGGTCTTCGAGCGCCGCGCGCTCGTCTTTCAGCGCCTGCCAGCGCTTCTCGAGCTCGGGCGCGGCCGGCGGACGTTCGGCACGCGGCGGGCGCGCATCGATCGCGCCGATGGTGACGCGCGCGCGCCGTCTCGCCTTCGACGCGCAGCGAGGACGGCATCGAGGCCGGGCGGGAAGTCGCGCGCGATCAGCGTGGTGTCGCCTTGCGGCAGATCGACCGTGATGAGCCGCGTCACGGTCGCGCCGTCGGGATAGACCGTGACGGCATCGATGCGCGGAGCGGACGTCGAGCTCGGCGGCGGAGAGCGGGACAAGTGCCGGCGAAAATCAGCACGCAGGCGACAGGCAGATGCGCAAATGAAGGCGTCATGAGCGGGTTCCTCTGGGCAGGCGTCGCTCCCGCCGCCATGGAACTCGCAGAAATTCAGGTTTACGTTAGGCCAACCGCAGGCGGCTCGGACACGACGGCGAATCGCGGCGCACTTCCGGCGCGACGCTGCCGCAGGAACGAACGTCAGAACTTCAGCGGCCTCGCCGACTGCACCTGCGGCAGCGCCTGCACCTTCTCGAGCACGTCGCGGCGGGCAGCTCGCCGTCGATCTCGATCAGCGCGATGGCGTTGCCGCCCGGCGCCTCGCGGCCGACATGGAAGGTCGCGATGTTGATGCCGGCGTCGCCGAGCGTGCCGGAGAAGCTGCCGATGAAGCCCGGCTTGTCGAGATTGGTGATGTAGATCATCGAGGGGCCGAACTCCGCGTCCATGCGGATGCCCTTGATGTTGACGATGCGCGGACGGCCGTCGGCGAACACCGTGCCGGACACCTTGCGCGACTGCCGCTCGGTCTCGACCGTCACCGTGATCAGGCTTTCGTAGTCGCAGTCGCCCTCGCGCGTCATCTCCTCGACCACGATGCCGCGCTCCTTGGCGACGATCGGCGCCGACACCACGTTGACGTCCTGCAGCATCGGGCGCAGCAGGCCCGGCGACCGCGGCCGAGGTCAGCGCCTTGGTCTTCATCTGCGCGACCTGGCCCTCGTAGGAGATCTGCACCTTCTTCAGGCCGGTCTCGGTCAGTTGCCCGGCGAACGAGCCGAGCTTCTCGGCGAGCGCGACGAAGGGCTTCAGCCGCGGCGCTTCTTCGGCGGTGATCGAGGGGAAGTTCACGGCGTTCGAGATCGCGCCCTGCAGCAGATAGTCCGACATCTGCTCGGCGACCTGCAGCGCGACGTTCTCCTGCGCCTCGGTGGTGGCGGCGCCGAGATGCGGCGTGCAGACGACGTTGGGATGGCCGAACAGCGGATTGCTCCGTCGCGGGCTCCTCGGTGAACACGTCGAAGGCCGCGCCCGCGACCTGGCCGGCATCGAGCGCGGCACGCAGCGCGTGCTCGTCGACCAGGCCGCCGCGCGCGCAATTGATGATGCGCACGCCCTTCTTCATTTTGCGCAAGCGCTGCGGCGTCGATGATGTTCCTGGTCTTCTCGGTCAGCGGCGTGTGCAGCGTGATGAAGTCGGCGCGGCGGAACAGCTCGTCGAGCTCGACCTTGTGCACGCCGATGTCGGCGGCGCGCTCCGGCGACAGGAACGGATCGTAGGCGATCACCCGCATGCGCAGGCCGAGCGCGCGGTCGACCACGATCGAGCCGATATTGCCGGCGCCGATCACGCCGAGCGTCTTGCCGGTGATCTCGACGCCCATGAACTTGTTCTTCTCCCACTTGCCGGCCTGCGTCGAGGCATCGGCCTGCGGGATCTGGCGCGCGAGCGCGAGCATCAGCGTGATGGCGTGCTCGGCGGTGGTGATCGAATTGCCGAAGGGCGTGTTCATCACGATGATGCCCTTCTGCGGTCGCGGCCGGGATGTCGACATTGTCGACGCCGATGCCGGCGCGGCCGATCACCTTCAGGTTCTTCGCCTGCTCGAGGATCTTCGGCGTCACCTTGGTGGCGGAGCGGATCGCAAGGCCGTCGAAGTCGCCGATCAGCTCGGCGAGCTTGTCCTTGTCGGCGCCGAGCTTCGGCTGGAAATCGACCTCGACGCCGCGATCCTTGAAGATCTGCACGGCGGCGGGCGAGAGAGCGTCGGAAATGAGAACGCGCGGGGCCATGGGAGTTCTCGATTGTCTGAGGTCGTTGCACGCTCGTTCCCGCGAAGGCGGGACCAGTGCCGAGGCTGCGTCCCCGCTTGCGCGCGGACGAACGCAGTTCGATCGACTAGGCCGCCTTCGGCAGCGCGGCCTTGGCCTGCTCGAACGCCCAGTCGATCCACGGCGTCAGCGCCTCGACGTCGGAGCGCTCGACCGTGCAGCCGCACCAGATGCGCAGGCCCGGCGGCGCGTCGCGATGCGTCGCGATGTCGTAGGCGGCGCCTTCCTTCTCGATCAGCGCGACGAGGTCCTTCACGAAGGCCCACTGCGCGTCGACCGACAGCGACGTGATCGCCGGATCGACGATCTTCAGGCACACCGACGTGTTCGAGCGCGTATCGTCGGTCCTCGGCGAGGCTCGCGATCCACGGCGTCTTCGTCGACCCAGTCGTAGATCACCTTCGCGTTCGCATCGGCGCGCGCGCGCAAGCCCTTCAGGCCGCCCGCCGCCTTCGCCCAGGCGAGCGTGTCGAGATAGTCCTCCACGGCGAGCATCGAGGGCGTGTTGATGGTCTCGCCTTCGAAGATGCCGCGGTTGACCTTGCCGCCCTTGGTCATGCGGAAGATCTTCGGCAGCGGCCAGGCCGGCGTGTAGCTCTCCAGCCGCGCGACCGCGCGCGGCGAGAGGATCAGCATGCCGTGCGCGGCTTCGCCGCCGAGCGCCTTCTGCCACGAGAAGGTGACGACATCGAGCTTGGCCCAGTCGAGCGGCTGCGCGAACGCGGCCGAGGTCGCGTCGCAGATCGTGATGCCTTCGCGGTCGGCCGCGATCCAGTCGGCGTTCGGCACGCGCACGCCCGAGGTCGTGCCGTTCCAGGTGAACACGATGTCGGACTTGGGATCGACCTTCGAGAGGTCGGGCAGCGCGCCGTAGGGCGCCTTGATGGTGGTGACGTCCTTCAGCTTGAGCTGCTTGGCGACGTCGGTGACCCAGCCTTCGCCGAAGGATTCCCACGCGATCATGGTGACGGGCCGCGCGCCCAGCATCGACCACATCGCCATCTCGACCGCGCCGGTGTCGGAGGCCGGCACGATGCCGATGAGGAAGTCCGCCGGGACTTCCAGCACCGCGCGCGTCTCTTCGATGGCGCGCTTGAGCTTCGCCTTGCCGCCTTTGGCGCGGTGCGAACGGCCGAGAAATGCGTCTTTGAGGGCTTGCAGGGTCCAGCCGGGGCGCTTGGCGCAGGGGCCGGACGAGAAGTGCGGAACGGCCGGCCGCACGCCGGGCATCGCGTTCGCCATGATCTATCCTTCCAGATAGAAGCCTCTCGTTGGGGAGAGGTGTCCCGCCGCCGCAAATAAGGAAAGCAAAACGCGCCGTCAAGAAAATCGTGACGGCGCGCCTGCAAATAAATTGATCGATCTTATCAAGGCCGCGTGATGCGCGGCCGGCGTCGCCGACGCCTAGAACTTCAGGCCGGCACCGGCGCGCAGCGGTGTGGATGTGCATGTTGATGCCGTTGAACTCGCCGAACTGCACGTATTCGTACTCGCCGCGCACGAACAGGTTATTCCAGACGCAGAGGTCGATGCCGAAGCCGGCGGTATAGCCATAGGCGAAGGCGCCGGTCTGGTTTTCGGTGCGCGAGTCGGTGAAATAAGGCGTCGGGGACGTGCTGAAGTTGACCAGGTTCACGGTCGCGGTGCGCGCCACGTCGGCACGGGCGACCGCGATGCCGACGAAGCCGTACGGCATGAACGCGCCGGCATCGACGCCGCCGCGCACGCGCAACGTGCCGTAGTCGGTGATCTTGGTCGAGGCGCTGGCATTGATGAACACGCTATCGGGCGAGCCGACCGGTATCCGGCCGATCGCGTCGGTCGACGCCAGCGCGAGACTGGTGCGATTGTAGGTCCCCTCGACGCCGAGGATCGCGCCGTCCCATGCCACGTTGTAGCCGATGAAGCCGCCGAAGCTCGAGCCGGAGGTGTCGGCCTTGTTGAGCACGCGCCAGTCGGGAACGTTGTACAGGCTGTTGAACGTCGACTCGCGCAGGATGGTGCCGACCAGCTCCTTGGTCGCGCCGCTGAAGTCCGCGCCCGCATAGGTCGCGCCGACGTGGGCGCCGAAATAAACCCCGTCCCAGCGGTTTCCGCCCGGCTGGCTGATCACGGTCGATCCGCGCAGGAACGTGTCGCCGAGATCGGCCGCCGATGCGCCCTGGACGACAGCGGCAAACGCAAGACCGCAAAGCAACGAACGCAACCGCATGACCTCACCCTTTTGCCTGAACTCGACTTCGATGCGTGCCAGCGATCATCAGGCATTAACCTTAATGGACGGTTAGCCGCGGGCTTTTCGGCACGTCGCCGGTTAATTTCGTGCGCGCAAAAATGAAGACGGCGCGGGCGTTCTGCCCGCGCCGTCTCGCTGTTCGTCCGTTCTGGAGTGGTGATCAGCCCTTGCGCATCAGCGGCGGCGCGTAGGCCGGAGCCTCCGGCGCGAGCATCCAGCGCATGCCGAACTTCAGGTCATGCGAGTCGAGTTCGCGGAAGGTGTAGTAGGCGCGCGGCCCGCCACCGGTCGAGCAACCGCCCGACGCGCAATCGATGATGCCGGTGTTGACGTTGCCGAAGTTCATGTAGCGATACGCCAACTCCATCTTGAAGTTGTTGTTGACGTTGTAGGCGACGCCGGCATGGACCGCCCAGGCGAACTTCCACTCGGAGAAGTCGCTCTGCGCATAGCCGAAGCCGGTGGTGCCGTCGGAGATGTAGCCGGTGTCGCTGAAGCCCGTGATGGTGTGGCGCGCATAACCGGCGCCGGCGCCGACGAACGGGGTCAGGCACATCCAGGTGCCGAGATCGACGTAGGCGTTGGCCATCAACACGACCGCGGAATGCTGGCCGTCATAGGCGTCGAAGCAGCGGCCGCCCGGACAGAACTCGGTGTAGCTGCCGATCGCCTTGAACTTCGACTTGGCGCGATACTCCGCGGTCGCGTCGAAGCGCAGCCAGGAATTCCACTGGAAGCCGATACCGCCGCCGGCGAACACGCCGCTCGCCGAATTCCTTCTGGTCGATGCGCCAGCTCGCCGGCCACACGAACGCGGAATTGGTCTGCGTGAAATCGAACGCCTTGAAGTTCTGCGCGCCGACGCCGATGTCGCCGCGCAGATACCATCCGCCCGTCATTTCCTCGACCTGCACCGGCGCAATCGAGCGCGGCTGCATGATCGCACCGAGGTCGGCGGCTTGCGCCGACGAGAAGGCCGCCGCGAGCGTCGCGCCGGCAAACAAAGCAACTTTCAAACTGCGCATGACTCCATCCTCATAGAACCGGCGGGCCTTCGGCCCGACACACACGGACGAACGATGAGTGGATGCTGCCAGCTAAACTTTAAGCGCCGCTTAACGTTAAAACTTAACCCTGATTTTCGGTTGAGGAATCGCGATGCGCGCGCGCATGCGCGTTGTTGCCGCGATGTCACGGAAATTTTCAGGTTCGTTAACGGCGGCGCGCGCTGTTAGGAGTTCCTTCACGCGCCGTTAAGTGCGCGTTTACCGATCGCGGCGCGGACGCGGCGCGATTGCGTCAGACGCGCGCCGCGACAATCGCTGTGCCGGGCAATGCCGATTCCGCAAGGCTTTCCTGCATATCCATAACGTCGGCGAGAACGCGGCCGATCATGACGAGGACAGGACCGCCGATCTGCGCAGCTTCGATCCGGCCGGCGATCGTCGCGATGGTGGCGGCGACCATCGTCTCGTCCGCGCGCGTCGCATTCGCGATCGCGACCGCGGGCGTCGCAGGATCGAGCCCGTGCGCGATCGCATGCTCGCACAAGGCGCGCAGCGTCTTCTTCGGCATGTAGACGATCGTGGTCGCGGCCGGATCGGCGAGGCTGCGCCAGTCGATATCGTCGGGCAGCCGGCCGTCGCGGTCATGGCCGGTGACGTACTGCACGCGCCGCGCCTGCGCGCGATGCGTCAGCGAGACGAGCAGGCGCGAGGCGGCGCCCTGCGCGGCCGAAATGCCGGGCACCACCTCGACCGCGATGCTCGCGGCGCGGCAGGCCGCGATCTCCTCGCCGGCGCGGCCGAAGATCATCGGATCGCCGCCCTTGAGGCGCACGACGCGCTTGCCGGCTTTGGCGAGCTTGATCATCAGCTCGTTGATCTCGCTCTGCCGGCAGGCCGGGCCGTGGCCGGTCTTGCCGACCATCATCTTGCGCGCCTCGCGGCGGGCGAAATCCAGCACCTGCGGCGAGACAAGATCGTCGATCAGGATGACGTCGGCCGACTGCAGCGCGCGCACGGCGCGCAGCGTGAGCAGTTCCGGATCGCCCGGACCGGCGCCGACCAGCACGACCGAGCCTGCGCCGGGCGCGACACCGCGTGCCTCCGCCATCAAGGCGTCGATGTCGGCTTGCGCAGGCGTGCGCTCCGGTTCGGCCACCGCGCGTCTCGCTGAATTTTTCCCAGAAGCGGCGGCGCTCGCGGAACGAGAGCGCGAGCGCCTGCACGCGCGGGCGCCATTCCCGCGCCGCCTGTGCCCACCGCGCAAAGCCGCGCGGGATCAAGGCCTCGAGCTTGGCGCGGATCGCCTGTCCGAACACCGGCGCGGCGCCGTCGGTCGAGATGCCGATCACCAGCGGCGAGCGGTTGACGATCGAGCCGAACGAAAAGTCGCAGAAGGCCGGCTTGTCGATCACGTTGACCGGCACGCCGGCCGCGCGCGCCATGGCGGCAAACGCGGCGGCGCCCGCGTCGTCCTCGAAGGCGCCGATCGCCATCGCGGCATCTGCAAGATCGGCGGCTTCGATGGCGCGGCGATCGATCGTGATGCTCGCTTGCGCCGCAACCTCGATCATCTCGTCGCCCGGATCGGCGGCGTAGACCGCGACCGCGGCGCCGGCCGCGGCCAGCAGCTCGGCCTTCCACGCCGCGGCGGCGCTGCCGCCGGCGACGACGGCGCGCCTGCCGGCGAGCGCGTAGAACACCGGCAGGCGCGCGAGCGCCTCCATGCGCGGCGGCCGCGCCTCAGACGGCGTGCGCGTGCTCATGCACGATCCTTTTCAGTTCCGGCAGGCACGAGCCGCAGTTGGTGCCGGCGCGCAGCGCCTTGCCGATCGCCTCGACATTGGTCGCACGCTTCGATGCGATCGCGTCGCGGATGACATTCAGCCCGACGCCGAAGCACGCGCAGATCACCGGGCCGGTCTCGACGAGGCCATCGGCGGCACGGCCGGACAGCATCATGCGGCGATCGAGATCGGCAAGCTTCCCGGCATCGAACAGCGCCGTCACGGCATCCCATTGCGGCGCCGCATCGGCGGGCGCGAGGAACAGCGCGGCATCGAGCCGGCCGTCGCGAAACGAGGCCGCGCGATAGATGCCGCGCCTGAGATCGACGAACTCGGCGAGCTCGCCGCCGATCAGCGCGGCCGCACGATCGCGCCAGTGCTTCGGCTCGCGGTTGGTCGCAAGCAGCGTGCCGATGCCGCCGGGCAAGGTGACGCGGGTCCACCAGGTATCATCCGGCAAGGCGATCTGCGCGCGCGTCAGCGCAAAGCCGCGCCAGGCGAACGTGAGCGGCACGATCGCGGCCGGCGTCGCCTTCGCCTCCGGCTGACCCGAATACGGATCGGTGTGCGGCGCGACCAGGTCGCCGGCGCGGCCCCCGGACGCCGTCTCGCCGCTCCAGTGGATCGGCACGAACAGCGCGCCGCGCTGCTGGCCGTTGGTCTCGCGCACCCTGAATATGCCTTCGCCGTGCGCGGTCGCGACGCGGGCGAAATCCGTCAGGCCGAGCGCGCGCGCATCCTCCGGATGGACCTCGACGAACGGTTCGGGGCTGTGCTGCGCCAGGCGCGGGCTCAGGCCGGTGCGCGTCATGGTGTGCCACTGATCGCGCACGCGGCCGGTGTTGAGCACGAAGGGATACTGGTTCGACGGCACGCCACGCAGCGCCGGGGTTTCGGGCGCGACAAAGCGCGCCTTGCGATCGGGCGTGAAGAAGCCGCCTTCGGCGAAGAAGCGCGTCTCCGCGCCGTTGCCGTCGTGGCACGGCCAGACGACAGGATCGAGCGCGTCGAACGCCGCATCGTTGATGGCGGCGAACGCACCGAGATCGAAATCGCGCGTGCCGTTGTTTTCAAAGGCCGACAACGCCGCATGCTCGCGGAAGACATCGGCGGCCGACTCGTAGGCGAACGCCGGCGCGAAACCCATGCGCCGCGCGACCTGGCTGACGATCCACCAGTCGGGCTTTGCGTCGCCCGCCGGGCCGAGGAAACCACGCTGGCGCGAGATGCGCCGCTCGGAATTGGTGACCGTGCCGTCCTTCTCGCCCCACGCCGCGGCGGGAAGCAGGATATGCGCCCCGGCGTTGAGCGTATCGGTCGAGGCGACGTTCTCCGAGACGACGAACAGCTCGAGCCTGCCCAGCGCGGCGCGCACCGCAGCGGCGCGCGGCAGCGACACCGCCGGATTGGTCGCCATCACCCACAGCGCCTTGATCTCGCCGCGCGCGATCGCCTCGAACATCTGCACGGCCTTCAGGCCTTCATGCGTCGCGATGGCGGGCGCATCCCAGAAGCGGCGCACGCGGTCGATCTCGGGCGGCGAGAAGTTCATGTGCGCGGCAAGCTGATTGGCGAGCCCGCCGACCTCGCGCCCGCCCATCGCGTTGGGCTGGCCGGTGAGCGAGAACGGCCCCATGCCGGCTTTCCCGATGCGGCCCGTCGCGAGATGGCAGTTGATGATCGCGTTGACCTTGTCGCTGCCTTGCGCCGACTGGTTCACGCCCTGCGAGTAGCAGGTGACGGTGCGCTCGGTCGCGGCGAACAGGTCGTAGAAGGTCTTGATATCGGCCTCGTCGAGACCCGTCATGCGTGCGAGCGTGCCGACATCCGGTGCGATCTCGGCTGCACGGCGCAGCGCGGCCTCGAACCCGACCGTGTGCTTCGCCACGTAGCAGCGATCGAACGCGTCGCGGTCGGCGAGCCGCACCAGCAGGCCGGCAAACAGCGCAGTGTCCATGCCGGGCTTGATCGCCAGATGCAGGTCGGCCTCTTCGGCGGTGGCGGTGCGGCGCGGATCGATCACCACAAGTCTGGCGCCGCGCGCGCGCCGGTTCTGCTGCATGCGCTGGAACAACACCGGGTGACACCACGCGGCGTTCGAGCCGACGAGCACGATCAGGTCGGCCTGGTCGAGATCCGCGTACAACCCCGGCACCGTGTCAGCACCGAACGCGCGCCGATGGCCCGCGACCGACGACGCCATGCACAGCCGCGAATTGGTGTCGACGTTGGCGGAGCCGAGAAAGCCCTTCATCAGCTTGTTGGCGACGTAGTAATCCTCGGTGAGCAGCTGGCCGGAGAGATAGAACGCGACCGCATCCGGCCCGTCGCGCTCGATCACGCGCCGGAACCCGTGCGCGACCTGGTCAAGCGCGCTGTCCCAGCCGGTGCGCACCAGCGCGCCGTCCTGGCGCACCATCGGATGCATCAGGCGTGTGCCAAGCCCCAGCGTCTCGCCGAGCGCCGCGCCTTTCGAGCACAGCCGCCCGAAATTCGCCGGGTGCGCGGGATCGCCCGCGATCGTCGCTCCACCCTGCCCGTCCGGCGTCGCCAGCACGCCGCACCCGACCCCGCAATAAGGACAGGTGGTGCGCACGGCCGGCGGCGGGACGAGGGCGGTCATGCGGCGCGCCGCGCTCCCGTGTTCCTGTGAAAGTCGGCACCGTTCGATGTTTTCGCAACGAAACCGGCGCGGATCACGAACTCGCCGAAGCGTTCGCCGGCCTCGCGCTCCTTTGCGTAAGCGGCGAACAGAACATCGAGCGCCGCGATGATGCCGTCGTGCTGCAGATCCTCGGCGTAGAGCTTCGACATCCGCGAGGAATCGAACGCCGCGCCGAGATAGAGGTTGTAGCGGCCGGGTCCCTTGCCGACCAAGCCGATCTCCGAGAGATAAGGCCGCGCGCAGCCGTTCGGACAGCCGGTCATGCGGATGACGATGTCGTCGTCACTCAAGCCATACGCGGCGAGCCGCTGATCGAGCGCGTCGATCAAATCCGGCAGGTAGCGCTCGCTCTCGGCCAGCGCGAGGCCGCAGGTCGGCAGCGCCACGCAGGCCATGGAGTTGCGGCGCAATCCGGAGGCCGGCTGGACGAGGCGGTATTGCGTCACGATCTCCTCGATCGCGGCGCGCTCCTGTGGCGCGACATTGGCGACGATCACGTTCTGATTGGCGGTGAGGCGCATGTCGCCCTTGTGCACCTCGGCGATCTTGCGCAGGCCGGTGAGCATCGCACTCGCGCCGGCCACGTCCTGGATGCGGCCGTTCGGCACGTAGAGCGTCAAATGCGCCTTGCCGTTGTCGCCCTCGACCCAGCCGTAGCGGTCGCCGGTCGAGGTGAAGGTGAACGGCTTCGGCGCCGCGAGCGTCACGCCGGCGCGCTTTTCGACCTCGGCACGGAATGCATCGAGCCCGCGGTCCTCGATGGTGTATTTCAGCCGCGCGTGCTTGCGGTTGGTGCGGTCGCCCCAGTCGCGCTGCACCGTGACGACCGCTTCGGCGACGCGAATAGCGTCGCGCGTCGCGCAGAAGCCCATCACGTCGGCGGCGCGCGGGTAGGTGTCCGGCTCGCCGTGCGTCATGCCCATGCCGCCGCCGACCGTCACGTTCCAGCCGGTGACGTTGCTGGCGTCGTCGAGGATCGCGATGAAGCCGAGATCGTGCGCGAAGATATCGACGTCGTTCGACGGCGGCACCGCCACCACGATCTTGAACTTCCGCGGCAGGTAGGTCCGGCCGTAGATCGGCTCGACCTCGTCGGGCTCGCCGCCCGCGATCCGCTCGCCGTCGAGCCAGATCTCGCGATAGGCGCCGGTGCGCGGCGTCAGGTGATCCGAAATGCCGCGCGCGAGCTCGAGCGCAACCGCGTGCGCCTTCGACTGGTACGGATTGGGATTGCTCATCACGTTGCGGTTCACGTCGCCGCAGGCCGCGATCGTGTTGAGCAACTGCTCGTCGATCGCCTTGAGAGTGGCTTTCAGGTTCGACTTGATCACGCCGTGCAGCTGGATGGTCTGGCGCGTGGTCGCGCGCATCGTGCCGTTGCCGTAGACGCGCGCGATCCAGTCGAGCGCGCGCCACTGCTTGGTGGTGAGCACGCCGCCCGAGATGCGCACGCGCAGCATGAAGGCGAACGCCTTCTCGAGCTTCTTGCGCGCGCGTTCGCCGCGCAGGTCGCGGTCGTCCTGCAGGTACATGCCGTGGAATTTGACCAGCTGCTGGTCGTCCTCGACGATCGCGCCGGTGATCGCGTCGGTCAGTCCTTCGGCGAGCGTGCCGCGCAGGTAATCGCTCGCCTCCTTGATGTGCTCGTTGCGCGAGAGTTCGGTCATCTCAATACACATCCTGCTGATAGCGCTTGTCGCGTTCGAGCGCCGCGACCGCAGCCTCGGCGGCCTCCGGCGAGATCGACTTCACGTCGGCGAAGGCGCGCACCAGCGTCGCGCGCACGTCCTTCGCCATCTGCCTGGCGTCGCCGCAGACGTAGAAGCTCGCGCCGCCGTCGAGCCAGGCGACAAGATCGGCGCGCCTTTCCCAGATGCGGTGCTGCACGTAGACCTTGTCCGGCGTGTCGCGCGAGAACGCGACGTCCATCCGCGTCAGGCCGCCGTCCTTGAGCGCGTCCTGCCATTCGGTCTGGTAGAGGAAGTCGTGGGTGAAGGTGCGGTCGCCGAAGAACAGCCAATTGCGGCCGGTCGCGCTCGCGGCGCGGCGCTCCTGCACGAACGCACGAAACGGCGCGACGCCGGTGCCCGGGCCGACCATGACGATGTCGCGATCCGCCGACGGAAGCGCGAAGTGCTTGTTGGGTTTCAGCTTGACGCGCAGCCGCGCGCCCTTCTTCAGCCGCTCCGCCATGTAGTTCGACGCGACCCCTTTGCGGGCGCGACCGTGCGTCTGGTAGCGCACGGCCGAGACCAGAAGATGCGCCTCGGCGCCGACCTCGGCGCGCGATGACGCAATCGAATAGGCGCGCGGCGCCAGCGGCCGGGTCAGCGCACGCAGCTTCTCGGCGTCGAGCGCGATCGGATACTGCGCGATCAGGTCGATGAGCTGGCGGCCGGCGATCCAGGTCTTCGCCGCGCCGGATGCGAGCAGCTCTTTCACGTAGTGGTGCCCGGTCGCATTGGCGTAGGTCTCGACCGTCTTGAGCGAGAGCGTCGTGACGTCGCGGCTCTTGATGAAGTCCGCGCGCAGCGCCGTATCGGACGACAGTCCTGCCGCCGCCAGCAGCGCGTCGACATAGCCCGGATCGTTCTCCGCATGGACGTCGAGCGAATCGCCCGGCTTGTAGGCCGGCGCGGCGCCGTCGAACGACAGCTCGAGATGGATCGTCTCCTTGTCGGAGCGCGAGGAGTTGAGATTGATGTGCTCGGTCACTTCGGCCTCGACGACATCGAGGTTCGGCGCTGCTTTCGCGCCGAAGTCGACCGCGATCACCTTGGCGTCCGGCGCGACCTCGGGCGCCAGCGTCTTCAACGTGCCGGCGATCCACGCCGCGGCCGGCTCGGCGAAATCGAGATCGCAATCGACGCGCTCGGCGACGCGTTTTGCGCCCAGCGCCGCGAAGCGTTCGTCGAGCAATTTGCCGATGGCGCAGAATTCGACGTAGGCGGTGTCGCCGAGTGCCAGCACGCCGAATTCGACGCCGTCGAGCCGCGGCGCCGCATCGCTCATCAGCTCCTTGTACGCGCGGATGGCGCGCGCCGGCGGCTCGCCCTCGCCCCAGGTCGCCGCGATGACGATGAGCTTCTTCACGCTGGCGAGCGACGCGATCTCCAGGTCCGCCATATCGACGAGCGATGGCTTGAAGCCGATCTTGCGCGCCGACTTCGCGACGTCGCCGGCGAGCTTCTCGGAGTTTCCGGACTCGGTCGCGTACAGGATCGTCAGCGGCTCGGCCGCCTGCGGCGCTGCAGCCGGCTGCACGCTTGCGGCCGCGCCGGACGACGCGTCGAGGCCGGCGAGGAAACCCGCAAGCCAGGCGCGCTGCACCGGCGTCGCCGGACCGACGACGCGATTGAGGATCTCGATCTCGTCGTCGGCGAACGGCGCGGTCTTCGGAATCGGTGAGGCGCTCATGGCATCACCTAGCGGATTGCCGGCTGCGCGAAGATCACGCCGCCGAACAGGAGCCACGCCAGCAGCAGCGTCCAGAACACGTTGATGGTCTGCGCGCCGAGGAAGGCGAGCGCCGGCCGGCCGCGGTCGGTGGTAAGGAGATCGACGAAGCGGGTCTCCAGGCCGACACAGACGAATGCGAGTGCGAACCACCATGTGCGGATGTCATTCAACGCGCTGCGCGTGCCCGACACGATGTCGGGCGGCAGCAGGAACGAGAAGATCGCCGACGCGATCACGAAGCCGATGACGAATTTCGGAAAGCGCTCCCAGATCACGGCGGCGCTCGGCTTCTCGCCGGTTTCGGCGCCCTGGCGCAGCGCCCACCAGATCGCGAGCGCAAATGCCGCGACACCGATCAGCGCGTTCTGCGAGAACTTCACGATCACGCCGGTCTTCATCGCGGCGTCGCTGATCAGCGCGCCGGCCGCCACCACCGAGGCCGAGGTGTCGAGCGTGCCGCCGAGCCAGGCGCCGGCGACGAGATCGTCCATGCCGGTCGACTTCGCGATCCACGGCATCGCGATCATCATCGGGACCGCGACGATCAGCACCACCGAGGTGACATAGGAGAGCTTCTTCTTGTCGCCCTTGATGGCGCCGCAGGCCGCGATCGCGGCCGACACGCCGCAGATCGACACGGCGGTCGAGAGCATCGCGGCGAATTCGTCGTCCACCTTGAGCTTGCGCGCGAGCCAGAAGCACGAATACCAGACCACGAACACGACCAGCACGGCCTGCGTGATGCCGAGCGCGCCCGCCTGCAGCACTTCGGAGAAGATGAGACTGGCGCCGAGGATGACGAGGCCTGTTTTGACGAAGAACTCGGTCTGCACCGCGGGCTTGAGCCAGTCCGGCGTGCCGACCGTGTTGGAGATCAGCAGTCCGAGCCCAAGCGCGAAGATCACGTATTCGATGCCCCAGTCGATGAAGAGCCCGTTGCCGGCGAGGAAGCGCGCCGCAAAGGCGATCGCGAAGACCGCCGGCAGGCCGGCAAGGAACGGCAGCACGCGCGCGCCGAGCAGCGCAATGCCGAGCGCACCGACCAGGATGAAGCCGATCCCGACGGTGGCGACCTTCAGCAGGTTGTCGCGGGTGAAGACCTTGTCGGTGGAGGCCGCGGCGTGGCTGCGGACTTCCGCCCCCAGCGCACCGGGCAGCGTGCGCGGCCCGGTCGCCGCAAGCTTGCCGGCCGCCGCCTGGATCTGCGTGCGGTCCTGCGTCGCGAGTGCGTCCTTCAGGCCGCGGCCGAGCGACACGATGTTCTGCTGCCCCCTCGCGTCCGCCTCGATCACGATCGTGTCGAGCGCCCTGTTCCAGCCCGGGCTCAGCAGCGCGACCTGCTCGTCCGTGGTCCAGCGCAGGGTCGGCACGATGTTGCGCAGGTCCGCGACCTTCCACTGGAAGGTCAGCAGCACCGCCGTGATGACGAGGGAGCCGAGCACAACCGCGATCCAGTCCTCGGTGCGCCAGTAGCGCGACCGCGCGGCCGCCGGCATCGTGGCCGGAGCGGAATGAGACAGAGCCTGGTCGGACATGGGAGCCTCGTGACAATCGGGCCCGAACCGGCCCATCCGAGGCGATTAGAATATCCTTCTGTTTCAACGCAATATCTGCTGAGAAATAAGAAGATTGTTCCTCTATCTGCGCCGAAGCGGCTGCTCCTGTTCCAATTTCGGCAGCAAGAAGAGAAACCACGGCGGCGCTTTTTTGGGCAATCTGCGGGGCCTGGGTCATGACGCTAGTAGACGTCCTGCTGGTAGCGGCCCTGCTTCTTCAGCTCCGCCACGAACGCGATGGCCTGATCGGTCGCGCGCGCGCCGTGCTGTGCCACGATGTCGACCAGCGCGCGCTCGACGTCCTTCGCCATGCGTTTGGCGTCGCCGCAAACGTAAACGTGCGCACCATCGGTGAGCCATGACCACAGATCGCGCCCGACCTCGCGCATGCGATCCTGCACGTAGAATTTCTCCGCGCCGTCGCGCGACCAGGCGAGCGAGAGCCGCGTCAGCACGCCCTTCGCCTTCATGGCGGCGAACTCGTCCTCGTAGAAGAAGTCGGTCGCCGAGCGCTGATGGCCGAAGAACAGCCAGTTGCGGCCGGGCGCCCTGGTCGCCATGCGCTCGTGCAGGAAGGCGCGGAACGGCGCGACGCCGGTGCCGGGGCCGATCATGATGATCGGCGTCTGCGGGTCGGCGGGCAGGCCGAAGGCGTGCGCCTTCTGCACGTAGACCTTCACCGGCATGGCCGGCCTGGCGCGCTCGCCGAGGAAGGTCGACGCGACGCCAAGGCGATCGCGCTTGGCGATCTTGTAGCGCACCGTGTCGACGGTGAGCGATACGCGGCCGGGATTGGTCTTCGGCGAGGACGAGATCGAGTAGAGCCGCGGCTGCAGCGGATCGAGCGCTTCGATGAAGGCTTCCGGGTCCGGGCGGATGCCGGGAAACTTCTCGATCGCGGCGAGCACGTCGAGGCTCGCGGCGTCGCCGTCAGGATCGTCGCCGGCGGCGAGCCCCTTCGCCTTCTGCCGCCGCGCGCCGCCGGTCAAATACGAATAGAGCTGGAACAGCATGTCGGGCGCGGGCGACAGCGACACGCCGTCGGTCAGCACCGCGCGCAGGGTGCGCCCGCCGATCGGAAAGTCCGCGGGCGCATCGAGCGCCTTGATCACCGCCTCGACCAGTGCCGGATCGTTCGCGGGAAAAACGCCGAACGCGTCGCCGACCGCGTAGTCCAGCCGGGAGCCTTCCAGATCGATATCGATGTGCCAGGTGATCTTCTCGGAGCCGGCGCGGTTGAGGCGCGTGCGCGCGAGGAAAGTGCCGGTCGCCGGATTGTCGCGCGTCGGGACCGATGAGGCCGGCGCGCCCGGTTTGCCGATCGCCGGCACGGCCGCCGGCTTTGCGGCCGGCGCCTTGCCGAGCTCCTCGTAGAGCGACTTCAGCATGCGGGCGGTGTCCTTGCCGCCCGGCACGCACAGGTTCAGCCGCTCCTCTTTCTTGCTGACGATCAGGTTCGAATAGTCCTCGCAATTGTAGCCGCACTGGCCGCAATCCTGCTGCGCCATCGCGGCCATCATCTTGCGGCGCAGCGGCTTGCCCTCGGCCAGGGTCATGCGCTCGGCGAGCGGCAGGGTCTGGTCGTGCCAGGGCGCATCGCCGCCGTCGGTGTCGCCGAACTCGTTCAGCGCACCCGGCATCAAGGCGGCGTTCTGCTCGGGCGAGAGCGCGGTCACGCCGGCGCCGTCGAGCGAGACCAGGCCGGCAAAGAAGCCGTTCAGCCACGCGCGCTGCTCGGTCGAGAATGGCGCGGTCTCGGGAACCAGCGACGGGAGCGGCGGCGCGACGGTCTGGCTCATGCCGCCGTCTCCGCGTCGAACATCGCCTTCAGCGCGTCGGCATCGTGGCGCTTGCTGAACGTCAGGAAGGTCTCGTCGCCGTCGCGATGCGCCAGGTAGCCGTTCAGGATGCGTTCGACCGCGCGCGGCGCGTCCTCGGCCTTCACGTCCTGGTAGATATCGCGCGCGAGCGCCGCGTTCGGCCCGAAGCCGCCGCCGACGAGAATATTGTAGCCGTCGACCGTGTCGCCTTCCTGGTTGACGGCGACACGCGCCGCGATCAGCCCGATGTCGCCGATGTAGTGCTGCGCGCAGGAATGGTGACAGCCGGTGAGATGGATGTTCACCGGCGTGTCGAGCGCGACGCGCGGCTCGCACCAGGCGGCGATCTCCTCGGCCTGCTCCTTGGTATGCGCGGCGGCGAAACGGCAGCCGGTCGCGCCGGTGCAGGAAACGAGCCCGGCGCGGATCGGGCTGGCTGTCGAGGCGAGGCCGAGCGCAGCGATTGCGGCCTCCGCGAGCGCGACCTTGTCGTCCGGCACGCCGGAGACGAGCAGGTTCTGCCAGACCGTGAGGCGGATATCGCCGTCGCCGAGATCCTGCGCGATCCGGGCAAGCCCGCGCATCTGCCGCACGGTGATCTTGCCGACCGGAAACACGACGCCGATCCAGTTCAGGCCGGCTTGCTTCTGCGCCCGCACGCCAATGTGCGCGGCGCGATCGAAGGTCGGGCGCGGCTTCATCGCGTCGGCGGGAACCCGCGCGAGCGTCCAGCCGAGTTTCTCCTCCACGGCGGCGAGGAATTTCTCGAAGCCCCAGGCATCGAGCACGTATTTCAGCCGCGCCTTGTTGCGGTTGGTGCGGTCGCCGTGCTCGATGAACACGCGCACCACGGCGTCGGCGACTTTGGTCGCGTCCTGCGGCCGCACGATCACGCCGGTGTCGCGCGCGAAGTCGCGGTGCCCGGTGATGCCACCGAGCGCGAGACGGAACCAGACGCCCGGCGCGATGCCGTGCCCGTCGGTCACCTCGACCGCCTGGAAGCCGATGTCGTTGGTATCCTCCAGCACCGGGATGATGCCGCCGCCATCGAAGCCGACGTTGAACTTGCGCGGCAGGCCGTAAAGCGCGCGATCGTTCAGGATGTGGAAGTGCCACGCGCGCGCATAAGGCCGCGTGTCGATCAGCTCCTGGCGGTCGATGCCGGCGGTGGCCGAGCCGGTCACGTTGCGGATGTTGTCGGCGCCCGAGCCGCGCGACCACAGGCCGAGGCTCTCGATGCTCTCGACGACCTCGATCGCGTGCTTCGGCTCGATCTCGCGGATCTGCAAATTCGCCCGCGTCGTGACGTGCGCATAGGGGCCGCCGCAGCGCTCCGCGATATCGGCAACGCCGGCGAGCTGCCAGTGCGTCAGGATGCCGTTCGGAATGCGCAGCCGGCACATGTAGGAGCTTTGCGCGGGCGCGACGTAGAACAGGCCGAAATAGCGCCAACGGAAATTGTCCGCGGGCTTCGGCGGCTCGTTCTTCTCGGCCTGTTCCTTCAGCCGCTCGTACGCATCGAAGGGATGCTGCTCGCGCTTGAACTTCTCCTGGTCGGCGAGCTTGCCGCCGCCGGCCGTGACGCGGTCCTGCGCCTTGAGGTGGATCGCATCGGGCCCGCTTGGTTCGCTCTTCGCCCCGGGCAGCACGCCGCGCGTCGCGCGCGCCGCGTTGAGGCCGGAGACGAAGCCCTCGAGATAGCGCTTCTGATCGGGAGAGAAGTCGCCGGACATCTCACGCCGCCATCAGCGCGGGCCCGCGCGGGCCGCGCTCGGCTAGCGCGCGGCCGAAGGCGAGATCGTCGCGAACACTCTCGATGTCCGCGCCGGAGCGGATCAGGTCGAGGTACCACAGCCCGTCGGCGGTATCGCCGAACAGCACTGCGCCGACGAGGCGCCCGTCCGCGACGACGAGCTTCTTGTAGACGCCGAGACCCGGATCGCAGAGCAGGATCTCGTCCGTGCCGCCGGTGCCGAGGAAGTCCCCGGCCGAGAACACGTTGACGCCCGACACCTTCAGGTTGGTCGAGAGCACGCTTCCGGTGTAGCGCGCGTCATGGCCGGCGAACCGATCCGCCAGCACGCGCGCCTGCTCGTGCGCCGGCTCGACCAGGCCGTAGCAGAGGCCGCGATGCTCGGCGCATTCGCCGATCGCGTGAATGCCGGCGACATCGGTTTCCAGCGCGTCGTCGATCACGATGCCGCGCTTCACCGCGATGCCGGCGTCGCGCGCAAGGTCTACGCTCGGGCGGATGCCGATGGCGACCACGACGGCGTCCGCCTCGATGGTGCGGCCGTCCTTCAGCGCGACGCCTTCGACGCGTGAGGTGCCGTCGATCGCGGCGGTGTCGGCGTTGAGGATCACCTCGATACCCATCGCCTCCACGGCACGCCGCAGCATGCGCGCGGCCGGCGCGTCGAGCTGGCGTTCCATCAGCCGGTCCATCAGGTGCAGCACGGTGACGCGCGCGCCGGCCCGCGCGAGCCCGTACGCGGCCTCCAGCCCGAGCAGCCCGCCGCCGATCACCACGACGCGGTCGCCGGCGCCGGCGCGATGCCAGATGGTCCAGATGTCGTTGATGTCGCGGAACGTCATCACGCCGGGCAGCGCCATGCCGGGGAGCGCCGGCCGGATCGGCTGCGAGCCGGTGGCGAAGACGAGCTTCGAGAAGGCGAGCGAGCGGCCGTCGGCCAGAACCACGCTGCGCGACGTCATGTCGACCGCGGTCGCGCGGCAGCCGTAGCGCAGCGTGATGCCGCGGTCGCGCCACCACGCGGCCGGCTTCAACTCGGTCTCCGAGGAGGCGACCTCGCCGGCGAGCACGGAGGACAGCAGCACGCGGTTGTAGGCGAGGCGCGGCTCCTCGCCGACGATCGCCACCGCATAGCGGCCGAGCGCGCGCTTGCTCAACTCGTCGGCGAAGCGCGCCGCCGCCATGCCGTTGCCGATCACCACCAGCGGTTCGCTCATGTTCAAACTCCGCGCGACCTGCGGCCGCGCGCCTGCGATTACGCCGCCTCCACGAAGCGGTGGCGCTCATAGAGAAACTCGAGCACGCGCTGGCGGCATTTGAGGTAAGTCGGGTCGGCCGCGAGCGAGAGACGCTTGCGCGGGCGCGTGAGCGGCACGTCGAGCACCTCGCCGATGTGCGCCGACGGCCCGTTGGTCATCATCACGATGCGATCGGAGAGCAGCACCGCCTCGTCGACATCGTGCGTGATCATCAGCACGGTATTGCCGAGCTTGGCGTGGATCGCCATCACGGAATCCTGCAGGTGCGCGCGGGTCAGCGCATCGAGCGCGCCGAACGGCTCGTCGAGCAGCAGCACCTTCGGCTCCATCGCGAGCGCGCGCGCGAGGCCGACGCGCTGCTTCATGCCGCCGGAGATTTCCGCCGGGCGCTTGTCCTTGGCGTGGCCCATCTGGACCAGCTCGAGATTGTGCATCACCCAGGCGTGGCGCTCGGCGCGCGATTTCTTTCCGCCGAACACCTTGTTCACCGCGAGGCTGACGTTGTCGTAGACGGTGAGCCAGGGCAGCAGCGAATGATTCTGGAACACGACCGCACGATCCGGACCCGGATCGTTGACCTCGCGGTTCTCGAGCAGCACGCCGCCGAGCGTCGACGGCACGAGGCCGGCCACGATATTGAGCAGCGTCGATTTCCCGCAGCCCGAATGTCCGATGATCGAAACGTAGTCGCCCTTGTCGATCGTCAGCGTGACGTCGTGCAGCACCTCGGTTTCCTGCGAGCCGCGCGTGAAGGTCTTGGAGAGGTGATCGATCTGCAGATAGGCCGCCATGGCGTGTCCTCTCAGTTGGCCGCGGTGCCGCGCGTGACGACGGTGGCAAGCAGCGCGACGAGCCGGTCGAGCACGAAGCCGATCAGGCCGATGTAGACGAGCGCCACGACGATGTCGGAGAGGCGCGAGGAATTCCACGCGTCCCAGATGAAGAACCCGATGCCGACGCCGCCGGTGAGCATCTCGGCAGCGACGATCGCAAGCCATGACAGTCCGATGCCGATGCGCAGCCCGGTGAAGATGTAGGGCGCCGCCGCCGGGATCATGATCTTGACGAAGAATTCGAAGTGATTGAGCCGCAGCACCGCCGCGACGTTGCGATAATCCTGCGGGATGTTGCGGATGCCGACCGCCGTGTTGATGATGATCGGCCACACCGAGGTGATGAAGATCACGAAGATCGCCGAGGGCTGGCTGTCGCGGAACGCCGCGAGCGAGATCGGCAGCCAGGCGAGCGGCGAGATCGTGCGCAGCACCTGGAAGATCGGGTCGAGCCCGCGCAGCGCCCACACCGACTGGCCGATGATGGTGCCGAGGATCACGCCGATGACGCTCGCGAGGCCGTAGCCGATCATCACGCGCTGCAGCGAGACGAGCACGCGCCAGCCGAGCCCGATGTCCTGCGGCCCCGCGACGAAGAACGGATCGACGATGAGATCGCGGGCCTCGCTCCAGATTTTCGTCGGCGAGGGCAGCGTCGCGCCCGGCCGCGAGCAGAGGACCTGCCAGACCGCCAGGATCAGCGCGAGCATGATGAGCGGCGGGAGCACCCGCGCCGCAACGGCATTGAGCCTCGGCGCAAGCTTGCTGGCGAAGCTCGCCTTCGCGGGCGTCAGCCGCAGCACGGTGCCGGGCGTGGCCGCCGGCGCGGCGCGCGGCGTGGACATCGCCGCGGTGGCCTGGGACTTCAGCAGGGGCATGTTCATCCGAATTCTCCGTCGCGGCGAGGACGCGGGCGCGGCCCGCCGCGGTTCACACTTCGACGCGCTTGATGGAGAGGCTCTTGAGGTAGGCCGCCGGGTTCTCCGGGTCGAAGACCTTGCCGTCGAAGAAGGTCTCCTTGCCGCGCGACGCGGTGGCCGGAATGTCGGCGGCCGCAACCGAGAGGGCTTTCGCGGCCTCGCGCCAGAGATCCTCGCGGTTGACCTTGTCGACCAGCGCCTTGACGTCGGTCGCACCGTCGAACTTGCCCCAGCGGATGTCCTCGGTGACAAACCAGGCGTCGTGGCTCTTGAACGGATAGGAGGCGTGCTCGCTCCAGAACTTCATGTACTCCTTGGTGCCCTTGGCGACGCGGCCGTTGCCGTAATTGATGTCGCCCTTGAGGCGCCCGACGATGTCCGGCACCGGCACGTTGAACCACTGCCGCTTGCCCACGATGGCGGCGAGCTCCTCCTTGTTCTCCATCTTGTCGCACCACTGCTGCGCCTCCATCACGGCCATCAGCAGCGCTTTCGCGGCGTTCGGATTCTTGTCGACCCAGGCGGCGCGCATGCCGAGCGCCTTCTCGGGATGGCGCGACCAGACTTCGCCGGTGGTGCAGGCGGTGAACCCGATGCCCTGGTTGACCAGTTGCTCGTTCCACGGCTCACCGACGCAGAAGGCGTCCATGTTGCCGACCTTCATGTTGGCGACCATCTGTGGCGGCGGCACCACGATGGTGGAGATATCCTTGTCGGGATCGATCCCGCCGGCGGCGAGCCAGTAGCGGATCCACAGATCGTGCGTGCCGCCCGGGAAGGTCATCGCGACCTTCACTTCCTTGCCGGCCGCTTTCTTGGCGGCGAACGCAGCCTTGAGCGGCGAGGCGTCGGCGGTGACCTTGAGATCCTTGTATTCCTGCGCGACCGAGATCGCCTGTGCGTCGAGATTAAGCCGCGCCAGGATGTACATCGGCGTCGGCACATTGTTCTGCGTCACCTTGCCGGCGGAGATGAGGTACGGCATCGGCGTCAGGATGTGCGCGCCGTCGATGCCGTTGTTCTCGGCGCCGAGCACCAGATTGTCGCGCGTCGCGCCCCACGAGGCCTGCTTGGACACTTCGACGTCCGGCATGCCGTGCTTGGCGAACAGGCCCTTCTCCTTGGCGACGACCAGCGGAGAGGCATCGATCAGCGCGATGTAGCCGAGGATCGCCTTGGTGGTCTCGGGTCCCGCGGCCTGCGCGCTGTGCGCGCCGAACGGAAACGCGGTCTTCGCAGCCGCAATCAGCGCCGCCGTGCCGGTGGTCTTCAGCAGCGTGCGCCGGCTGACGCGTCCCGTGATCCTTGTCGTCATGAAGGTGCTGTTCCCCTGTCGTTGCGGGTCACGCCCGAACGTGCCCGTTGCGGCAAAGCCGCGCGCTGCGGCGCGCCGGCGCCCTCACCATGACGGCGCCGGGCAGGCTTTGCCTTTACAAGCCGCGTGCCAAGGCGGCGGCGGGGAAAAAGCTGTTTGAAATCAAATAGAAACGGCCAACTGCCGCGTATGCGGGCAGCGCTGCGTGGCGCCGATCGGTGCATCGGCGGCGCCGCGCTGCGAAATTATTGTGCAGTGCGAAAAATTAGGCAGCCGCTGATTTTGCAGGCAAATCAGCCGCCGCTACTGGGTCGGGATCTTGGCAGCCTTCACCAGCGCGATGTTGGCCTCGACGTCGTCCCGGGTGAACTTGGCGAACTCCGCCTGCGACAGCGGCATCGGCTCGACACCCAGGGTGGCGAGCCGCCCCTTCACGGCGTCAGCCTGCAGCGCCTTGCCGATCTCGTCGACGAGCTTTGCCACCACGTCGGGCGGCGTCTTCGCCGGCAGGTACACGCCGGTATAGAACGGATAGACCGAGCTCGGCGGCAGGCCGGCCTCGATCGTGGTCGGGACCTCCGGGAACATGGCGGCGCGCCTGTGCGCGCTGACGGCGAGCGCCACGAGCTTGCCGTCCTTCAGCAGCGGCAGCGTCGTCGCCGGAAGCTGCACGCTGAAATCCGCCCGGCTCGCCACCACGTCGGTGACCGCTTCGGCCGCGCCCTTGAACGGGATGTGCTGCGCCTCGAAGTTGACGCTGGTGCGCAGCCGCTCGGCGCCGATATGCGAGGCCGAGCCGACACCGGCGCTCGAATAGTTGAGCGCGCCGGGTTTTGCCTTCGCGGCGGCGATGAGATCGCCGAGCGTCTTGTAGCCCTTGTCCGGCGAGGAAATGATCACGAGGATCTGCTGGCCGAGCGAGGCGACCGGGATGAGGTCGGTGAGCGAGTCGTAGGGCAGCTTCTCGTGCAGCGCATGCGCGCTCGCGAGCGCGCCATAGACCAGCACCGTGTAGCCATCGGGCGCGGCCTTCGCCACCATGTTGGCGCCGATCGTGCCGCCGGCTCCGGGCCGGTTCTCGACGAGGACGGTCTGGCCGACCTGGCGTCCGACCTGCTCCATCACGACGCGTGCGATGATGTCGCTCGCGCTCCCCGCGCCGAGCGGCACGATCACGTTGATCTGGCGCGCGGGCCAGCCCTGCGCGGCGGCGACGGCCGGCAGCGCAAGCGAGACGATCAAGAGCGCGAGATGCAGGGCGCGGCGGCGAAGGTGCATGGCGGTTCCTCCGGGGTTTCCCGTCATTGTCGGCCAGACCGCCGGTTCCGGCAACCGCGCGGAGTGCCGCAACGC
Source organism: uncultured Alphaproteobacteria bacterium (assembly GCA_963839985.1). Lineage (GTDB taxonomy): Bacteria > Pseudomonadota > Alphaproteobacteria > Rhizobiales > Xanthobacteraceae > PALSA-894. Next base: position 232,953 of record CAWIXG010000013.1, read on the forward strand.
GCGGGCGCGCGCGACCCGGTCAGTGGCCGCGAGAGACCAGCGTCAGCAGCAGGATGCGCAGGTCGAGCCAGAGCGACCAGTTGTCGAGATAATAGAGGTCGTGATCGACACGGCGCTTCATCTTCTCGTCGGTATCGGTCTCGCCGCGGAAACCGTTGACCTGGGCCCAGCCGGTGATCCCCGGCAGCACGTTGTGGCGGCGCGCGTAGAGCGCGATCTTCTGCTCGTATTCGCGATTGTGCGACAGCGCGTGCGGACGCGGGCCGACCAGCGACATGTCGCCCTTCAGCACGTTGATCAGCTGCGGCAGCTCGTCGATGTTCCACCTGCGCAGGAAGCGGCCGAAGCGCGTGATGCGCGGATCGTTGCGTCGCGCCTGCGGCACGACGTCGCCGTCTTCGAGCGTCGTCATGGTGCGGAACTTGATGATGCGGAATTCCTGCTGGTTGAAGCCGTAGCGGCGCTGGCGGAACAGCAGCGGGCGGCCGCCCTCGATCCAGATCAGCAGTGCCGTGATCGCAAGCAGCGGCGCCAGCACCAGCAGGACGCCGGCCGCGACGGTGACGTCGAAGATGCGCTTGAGCGCGCGCTCGGACCAGGTCAGCGGCGCACGCGTGAGCTGCAAGCTCGCCATCGAGCCGTGCTTGGAGATGCTGACGTTTTCGAAGCGATCGAGGATCCGTTCGGGCCCGAGGTGAATTTCGACCGGGATATTGAGGAACTCTTCCACGCACTTTTCGATCGTCACGGTCTCCGACCACGGCGCCACGATGTAGACGGCGTCCGGGCGCAGGGTGCGCGCCGTGCCGATCGCGTGACGCAGATCGGCCGCGAGCGCCTCGTGGCGCTGCTGCGGCGTCGCAAGCGGGTCGCGCGGCGACAGCGGCGCGGCGCCGATCGTGTGCAGTCCGAAATTCCACGGCTGATAACGCCGCACGAAGGCGCCGATGTCCTCGGCGGTGCCGATCAGGAACACGCGCTGCGCCGTGACGAGGCCGACCTTGCTGCCGAGGATCACGGTCGACACCAGCAGGTAGCGCACCAACACCACGGCCGGCAGCCCCATCACGTAGAACAGGATCATCGAGGCGCGCGAGTAGTCGTCCAGCGCGCGGGTTACGAAGGCGAGCGCGAGCAGCGCCACGAAGGTGATGTTCCAGTACGCGAAGGCGCGCCGCGCGTGCGAGCGGAACGAGAGGTAGTGGGTGAGCTCGTATTCGCCGCGGAACAGCGCCGGCAGCACGAAGATGCTGGCCGCGCTCGCACCGACCGCGACAAAGCCGCGCAGCGGTCCGACGCTGCCGTAGATCGCGAGGTGATAGGTGAGCCCGATCAGCACCGAGACCGCGATGATCACGGCAGCGTCCGCCAGCACACTCGCGACGCCGATGGTGTAGCGCGCGAACGCGTTCCACCAGCGCGCCGGACGCGCGGCCACCAGCATCGAGTGCGGCAGGATAGTCATGATGTCCGCCGTCCCGATCCGGGACAGCCCTGTGTGATTGCACAGGGTGCTCCGCGAAATGCGTGCCAGCGCCGGCGAGCGGCACGCGACGGACCGGGCCGTGGTTAATGGTTATGGCGGCGCTAGAAGCGGCGCGCGGTTGCGGAGCCGTCGATGCATTCGAGACGGCCGGCGCGATTGAGCGTGTGAAGCCGCCGCCCCGGCCAGAGCGGGCCGGGACGCAGCACGGCTTCGACCTGTTGTTCGAAGGCGTCGTCGTCGAGCCGCGTGATACGCGCCAGGCCGAGCGCGGCGCCGTAGCCGTCGCGGCAATCCTGGAACGGGCGGATCAGCGCGCCGTCGCGCGTCACGACGCGGCCCGCCGGGCGCGCGCTCGCGATATCGACCAGCACCGGGTTGCGCCGATGCGGCCGCCACGGTCCGCGGAAATCCGGCGCCGACCAGACGTGCAGCGCGTCCGAGTAGGCGCCGCCGTCGCGCACGCAGGCGAGCATCCACCAGCGCCCCTGGTGCTCGAACAGCGTCGCGTCGCTGAGCTCGACGCCGGACAGAAGCGTCGCCTCCTTCTCCCAGCGATCCGGAAACGACACCGCGCGGTAGAGGTCGAGGCTGTTGGTGGCAACCGTCTCGGGGATCATGAAGACCGCCCCGTCGCGCGCGAACACGAACGGATAGGACAGGTGCGTGCCGATATCGAGCACCGGGCGCGGCGTGCCGAGCGGGCCGTCGGCGCCGAACTCGACCGCCGAGATCACGCCGTAGCCGCGCGCGTGAATGAAATCCTCGACGAACACGACCATGCGCCCGTCATGCTCGAAGGGAAACGGATCGGCATAGAAGCGGCTGCGATCGTCGGGCAGATCGTGCCAGCCTGCGGCAGGATGCGCGCGCAGATCGATCACGTCGGGGCCCTCGACATGGCGCCAGCCGACGCGCCAGTGCGGCGCGTTGAAGCCAAGGCCGTAAAGCTTGCGCGCGGCCGCGCGGGCGAGCGACTTTGCGGCGAAGCGCGCGAGCGTTGCGGTGTCCGGCGCAACCGACAGTGGCGCGGCCTCGAGCCGCGCACCGGCGCCATCGAGCGCCGCAATGATCAGGGTCGCGGTGCGCGCCAGGACGTCGCGATACGCAAGCGTCAGCACACCGCCGGATTCGGTGCCCGGATGTCCGCTTGCAACCACCGCACCGGACGCGTCCACGATCGACACGAACGGCGTGCGCGACTGCGCCAGCGCGCCCAGCGCCGCGGCCTCGTCCGCCACGCCGTCGAACAGCACGCGCCAGGCCCGCGGCTCAACCGCGCCGGCGGTGAAATCGAGCACGCGATCGGCATCATGCGCCGCCACCGTGTGGCGGGAAAAATCCTGCACCGTCGCGCCGGCCTCGTCGCCCGGCGCAAGGCGATAGACCAGCCGCTCCAGAGCGAACAGCAGCCCGACCGCGGCGGGAAGCGGTTCCCCGCCGGCGCGCCAGGCGACGCTGACCTGCGTGTCCGCGCGCCGCGCCAGCCGTTCGGCCAGCCGGACGTGCCAGCGCCGCAGCCGGTTCGGATCGAAGCGCAAAGTGAGTTTCATGTCCCGGATCGATGCAAGCGAGACACCTCTTAATCCGATTCCGCAGCTGCGGCGCGGGCGAAGTCGCGGTAACCTTGCCACGCGAATGTCGGCGTGCAGCCTTGCTTTCGCGCCTGCGCGCTTCGACAACCTGCTGCATGAATTTCGCTCCACGCGCAGTCCTGCGCGCCGACAATGCGCTGCTCGACGTCGCCGTTGAGGATTTCGACTTCCTCGGCGCCGAGTATCACGCGCTGCACGACTGCTCGACCGCGACGGCGTTCCAGGCGCCGCGCTGGCTCGACGCGCTGCAGCGCGACGTCGGCGCTGCGTTCGGCGCGAAACCCGTCACCGTCACGGTGCGCGACCCGGCCGACGGCCGGCTGATGCTGGTCCTGCCTTTCACGCTGGTGCGGCGCCACGGCGTGGCCACGCTCTCCTTCGCGGACTTCGGCCTGTGCGACTATCTCGCGCCGGTCTACGACCCCGCCGACCTCGCGCTGCTGCTGGTCGATGCGTCGCTCCCGGCGCGGATCGCGGCGGCGCTGCCGCGCCACGATGCGCTGGCGCTGACCAAGCTTGCCGGCGAACACGCCCTGCTCGCGTATCTCTTTCCGGACGTGCGCCGCGCGCGGATGCGCATCTCGGCCTATCCGGCGACGCTTGCACCGGACTGGCAAGCGTGGCGCGCCGAAAAGCTCAATCCCAGCGTCCGGCGCGAACTCGACATGAAGCGGCGCCGTCTCATGCGCAGCGGAGCGACGGCGTTTTCCACGCTGCGCGACGCAGCCGCGATCACGGCCGCCTTCGATGCGCTGCGCCGCTACCGCAGCGCGCGCTTCAAGGCGATCGGCGCACCCGACGTGCTCGACAACGAGGCGATCTTTGCCTTCTACCGCCGCATGGCGATCGAGGGCGCAAACGACGGCACCGCGCGCACCGAGTGCCTGTCTCTTGCCGGAGAGCCGATCGCGGTCCAGTTCGGGCTGGTGCGGCAGGGCGTCTACTCGATGCTGATGATCGGCCTCGACATCGCACGCCATGCGCGGCTTTCGCCAGGGCTGCTGGCGATCGAGGATTCGATGCGTGCCGCGGTGGAAGCCGGCGACCGCGTCTACGACTTCACCATCGGCGATCATCCCTACAAATCCGATTTCGGCGCCGAAACGGTCGCACTCGAAGAATGGCATCGCGCGAGCACGCTGCGCGGCCGCGCCGCCGTGCTTGCGAACGCAGCCGTGCGCGAGGCGAAGCGCAGGCTCAAGCCATTGCTCAGGCGCGCCGCCGCTTGACCGTCCGGCAGGCTTAACCAAGGCGCAAGAAACGCGGTTAATGCCGCGTTGTTAACGCCGTCAATGATGGTTCGCCGCCGCGCTGGTCTCTAACTTGCGAGAACCGCAACACGTTGCGCGCGGGTGTACCGGAGTGAGCCAGGTGGAACCGATGTTGCAGGACAAGATCGACCGGATGCCGGAGCCGCTGCGCGTGGTGCGAACCGCGGCGGCCGCCGAACCGCCCGCCGAGGATCCGCGCGTCGACCTCAAGGAACTGATCCGCGTGCTGCAGCGGCGGCGCAAGGTCCTGCTGTGGGTCGCGGCCGTGCCGGTGCTGCTCGCGCTCGTCTATGGCCTGCTGGCGACGCCGCTCTACACCACCTCGACGCAGATCCTGATCGATCCGCGCGACCGGCGTATCGTCAGCAACGAAGTCACGCCGGAGAACCTGGCCGCCGACGGCGGCGTCGCGGTGGTGGAAAGCCAGTTGCTGGTCATCACCTCCGACACCGTGCTGCGCCGCACGATCGTGCGCGAGCGCCTCGACACGGATCCGGAATTCGGCGGCGCGGCGACCGGCCTCGCCGGCCTGATGCGCGACACACTTGCGATCGCCGGCCTCGCCGGTGAGGGCGGCGATGCCGAGCTCAAGGCGCTGCGCCAGCTCAAGAAGCGCGTCGGGGTCAAGCGCTCCGAGAAGGCCTTCGTCGCCGACGTGTATGTGACGAGCGAGGGCCGCGAGAAATCCGTGCGCATCGCGGATGCGATCGCGCAGGCCTATCTCGACGACCAGACCGATGCACGCGCCAACGCGACCGGCCGCGCCTCGGCGGCACTCGGCGCGCGGCTCGATGCCTTGCGGGCGCGCGTGCAGGAGGCCGAAGACCGCGTCGTGCACTACAAGGAAGAGCACAAGCTGATCGCGGCTGGCAACGTCCTGGTCAGCGACCAGCAGCTCAGCGAGATGACGGTGCAGCTCAACGCCGCGCGCGGCAAGACCGCGGAAGCGCGCGCGCGCTACGACCAGATCATCCGCGCACGCCAGTCGGGCGTCGAGAGCGGCGCAATTCCCGAAGCGGTGCTGTCGCAGACCATTGGACAGCTGCGCACGCAGTACGCCGAAGTCGCGCGGCAACGCGCCGAGCTGGGCGCGCTGGTCGGCCCGCGCCATCCCTCGATCACCAATCTCGATGCGCAGATCCAGGGCGTGCAGAAGCTGATCAACGAGGAGCTCGTGCGCATCGCAACCGCGGCGCGCAGCGACCTCGAGCGCTCGCAGGCGAGCGAGAAAGCGCTGGAGGCCGACCTCGAGACGCTGAAGCAGAGGTCGGTCACGACCAGCCAGGCCTCGGTGCGGCTGCGCGAGCTCGAGCGCGACGGCGAAGCGAGCCGCGCGATCTACCAGACGTTCCTCTCGCGCGCGCGCGAGACTGGCGAGCAGCAGTCGATCGACAACACCAACGCCCGCGTGATCTCGAAGGCGACACCGCCGCGCGACAAGAGCTGGCCGCCGCGCCTGCTGCTGCTCGCGGTCGCGCTGTTCGGCGGACTCGGGCTCGGCACCGGCGCGGCGCTGATGCGCGAGTATTTCGACGAGAGCATCCACTCGCGGCGCGCGCTCGCCGGGCTGACCGGCGTGCCGGTGCTGGCGGTGACGCCGGCGCTGACGCGGCGACTGAGCCGCTGGGCGATGCTGACCGGCTCGGTGCGCGGACGCATGCGGCTTGCCGACGAAGGCGACGCGGCGAACCAGACCGAGCAGATGATCGGCGCGATGCGCCGGCTGCGCGACAGCCTGTTCGACGGCGCGACGCCGCGCCGGCATCGCGTTCTCATTACATCCGCCACGGCCGGCGAAGGCCGCACCACCGTGGCGCTCAATCTCGCGCTGATCGCGGCGGCCGACGGCTGGCGCGTGATGCTGGTCGACGCCGACGCGGCGCGCGCGACATTGTCGAAGACGCTCGATGCGGCGGACAACGCGGGCCTGTTCGATCTGATCGAGGGACGCGCGACGCTCGCCTCGGTGCTGCTCAACGACGCCGACACCGGACTTGCGTTCCTGCCGCTCGGCAACACCACGCGCGCCGAGAGCCGCAACGCGAACCCGCAGGCGATCGCTGCGAAACTCAACGCGCCCGAGATCGACCTCATCGTGATCGACGGCGGCACCATGCTTGCCGACGACGCGATACGGCCGTTTGCCGAACTCTCCGACGACATCGTGTTCGTGGTGCGGGCCGGCGGGCCGAAGCGCGAGCAGATCGGGGCCGGGATCGAGCAGCTGCGCCAGAATGGCGGCAAGCTGCGCGGCACCGTGCTGGCAGGCGCGCCCCTGGACGCCTGACATGAGCCTGCAGGCCATCGCGTTCGGGACTGCGGACGCCGCGCGGCGGACGCGGCCGCTCGCCCGCACGCTGGTCGCCGCGCTGTTCCTCGCGATCGTGCTGCTGATGTTTGCGGTGTCGTCGGGCGTCCTGTGGAACCTGGGCATCAACTACAGCGGCGTGACCGGCGCGGCCGCGTCGAAAATCCATCCGGCGACCTATCTCGGCTTCGCGACGCTCGGCCTGCTGATCCTGGCGCGGCGCAATCCGGCGTCGTTCTTCGTCACGCTGGTCACCCGGCATCCCGGCACGCTCGCATTCCTGCTCGCGACCTTGCTGGTGGGCGGCACCATCGTGCTCGACAGCCGCAAGGGCATCGCGACCATCTTCGACACGTATCTGCTGGCCATTGTGGTGGCGCTGATCGCGGCCGAGCTCGAGTCGCGCGACTTCACGCGGGCCGAGAAGCTGATCCACGTGCTGCTCGCCGCCAATGCGCTGCTCGGGCTCGCCGAATACGCGCTCAACACCAAGGTGTTTCCGTTCCGCTTCGACGGCGTCGCGCTCGACTGGGACGCGCGCTCGAACGGCCTGCTCGGCCATCCGCTCGAGAATGCGCAGATGACCGGGCTCTACATCATGGTGCTGCTGGCGGGCGGCGGCGCCGCCATGCCGAAGGCGCTGCGCCCGGCCGCGATCCTGCTGCAGCTGTCCGCGCTGGTGCCGTTCGGCGGCCGCACCGCGCTACTGCTGACGCTGGCGATGACCGCACTCTGGCTCGCGCCGCGCATGCTGGGCGTGCTGCGCGGCGCCCGGCTGTCGCTGCCGGCGTTCGCCGCGATCGCGGTGCTCGCACCGATGCTAGCGCTAGGCGTCGGCATGATCGCGGTCGGCGGGTTCTTCGACGTCATCACCGACCGCTTCGCCGACGACGGCGGCAGCGCCAAGACGCGCGTCGAGATGTTCGAGATCTTCAACAACCTGTCGGCGCGCGAGATCTTCATCGGCGCGAGCAGCGACGTGATCGAACTCGCTGCGCACCTCGCGCGGGCTCGAGCTCGGCATCGAGAACCCGGTCGTGCGCCTGCTGCTCTACCAGGGCGCGGTGTTCACCGCGTTCCTGATCGCGGGCTTTGCATTGTTCATGATCGAGATCGCGAGGCGGCTGCGGCCCGGTGCCGCCATGGCGATAATCTTCTTCCTCGTGATCATCAATTCCTACGAGAGCATCGCCAACAAGACGGTCGGACTCGCGCAGTTCGTCGTGCTGCTGCTGGTGATGTTCCCGAAGCCGGCGAAACGCTAGCGCAGTTGAATCAGATTCCTCAGGAGCGCGCGGCGCGCAGTCCGAGCGCCGCCGAGATCGCCGGATCGAAGCTGCGCGACCAGTCGTCCACGGCGAGCCCCATGCCGTCGAACAGGTTCCAGAACGCCCACGGCATTCCGCCCGCTTCGCAGACCTCGCGCACGTCGCGGATGTAGCGCGCGCGATCGGCGGCGGGCGCCGCGACGTAACGATCGTCGGAGCGCAGCGCGCCGAATTCACCGAGCAGAATGCGCCCGCGCTCGATGCGGTGGCGGTCGGCCCACGTGGTCACGCGTGCGAAATAGCGCTCGATAAAGCGTTTGTCCGGATCGGCATTGAAATACTCATCGAGCACGCGCTCGACGGTGCGCGCGATCTCGCGCTTCTCGGCCGCGGGCGTCGCGGTATCCGATGCCATGCGCGCCGCCACGGCGGCGCGCGTCGCCTGCCGCGAGCCGGCGGCCGCCGGCCATGGCACCGCGTTGAGATAGCGGTAGATCGGCTCGCCGCTCATCCACGGCGCGCCCTGATGGCTGAACACATAGGGCTCATAGAAATGGAACGTGTGGATGACGTTCGGGTCGGTGGCCGGATCGAGCGCCTCGAGGCCCGCGATCATGCCGCCGCAGGCGCCGGTCGCGACCAACGTCAGGTTCGGCGCGACGATCCGCGCCGCACGCAGCAACTCCGACTGCATCAAGGCCCAGTCGACCGCGCCGCAGCGCTGCGGCGGCTCGTTGAGCGGTTCGAAGGCGACCCGCGCGGGATCGAGCCTGGCAAGCCGTGCCGCGATCTCGCGCACGAGGCCGAGGTAGCGGGTGAACAGCGGCGCCGTGACGTCGCCCACCATGTTGCGCGGATTGAAGTGATGCGTGGCGCCGTTCGGATGCAGGTTGACGATGACGGTCAGCGCCTCGTCGCGGCAAAGCTCGACCGCGCCGAGGATGTCGGCGAACAGCCGCTCGCGCTGCGCACCGGAAAACGCCATCAGCGGCCCGGGATCGACCGGCAGGCGCACGAAGTCGATGCCGGCCGAGCGCAACGCCGCAAGGTCGCCGCGCACCGGAATCGGGCGGCCCGGTTGAAACGGCGGCCAGTCGTAATCGGTGCGCGGCGAGGGAAATTCGCGCGTCAGCGAAAACCACGGCCAGAGGTTCATGCCGCGCCGCAGCCGCAGCGCGGACGCGCCGGCGCGGACGATCGCGGGCAGTGCCAGCGTGCCGAGCCCCGCGAGCACGCCGCGGCGGGTGACGGCGCGCATGTCAGGCCTGCCGGGCGGAGGGAAGCGGCGCCGGTTCGGACTTGCCCGGCTCGAGCCGGTAGCCGCCGAGCGCGGCGAGCTCGCGCTCGTAGGCGGAGAGGATGTCGCTCCAGACGAAATCCGCCGCCGCGCGCAGCCGCGCCATGCGGGCCGCGCGCGCGACCGCGATGTCGTCAGTCAGGATGCGCTCGATCATGCGCTCGCATTCGTCCACGCCGGAAAAGAAGAACTGCTCGGCGCCCGCGGTCCACTGGTTGAAGCGGTTGCGGTGCGCCAGCACGGCATTGCCGCACCACAGCGATTCGACCAGCGAGGGATTGGTGCCGCCGACCGTGTGGCCGTGGCAGTAGGCGCGCGCATGCAGCCGCAGCGCCTGCACGACGGTCCTGTCGTAGATCGCGCCGGGAAAGACGACCTCGCCGCTTGCCGCCGCCCTGACCGCCGCGTGGTAGGCGTTGCCCGGTTCGAGCTTGCCGAGCACGACGAGCTTTACGCCGCGCGGCTTGCGCGAGAACGCCGCGACCATCGGCAGGATGCTGTTGTCCGGCTCGATCCGCGCGATCGAGACGAGGTATTTCTGCGGCGTCAGCTTGAATGCGGCGAGCGGCGTGGCGGAGACCGCGATCACCTCGTCGCCGCCGTACGGGATCATCGCGATGGCGCCACGCGGTCGGCGCGCCGCCAGATGATCCTCGATGGCCGGATGATCCGCCACCAGGCGGTGGCCGAGCCAGGCGCCGAGCCATTCGTTGAGATAGAACCAGGCGCGCACCGGCGCGCTCCATTTCGGGCGCTTCCACTCGATGCCGTCCATGTTGATGAGGATCTTCTTGCCGCGTGCGCGCAACAGCGCCATGAAGATCGCGGTGTTGTAGCCGAGCACGAGACAGACGCCCGGCTCGCGGCTCGCGTGCTGCGTCGCATGCCAGTCGAACGCGATCGTGCCGCGCGCACCCTGCTGCGCAACCTGCACCGTCACGCGCTCGACGCCGCGCCAGGTGTCGACGGCAAATCGCTGCGTCACCGCCGCGACGTCGTGCTGGCAGTACACGGCGACGCGCCAGCCGCGCGCGACCAGGAACAGCGCGAGCTTCTCGGCGAAGCTCTCGAAGCCGCCATGTGCGGCGGGCACGCCACGGGTTCCGAGGATCAACACACGCGGTGACATGACGACCTCAAACGGCACAGCCTGCGTCCCAACGCGGGACGCAGCGCATGCACGCGTTCGCATGTCGCAAGCTTCGTGCCCGCAAGCTTCGTGCCCGCGCGCGTTAACCAACGGCGCGGCATTAACGACGCCGCCACATTTGCGTTGCTCGCGCGGGCTAATCGTGGACCTTCACGGCTGGTGCAGACGCGGCGGCGTGCGGGCACCGAAACGGCGGCCAATGCGGATCGTTTGCGTTCATCAAGGCTACGAGCTTTACGGCTCCGACCGATGCTTCATCGATTCGGTCGCGGCGCTGCGCGCGGCGTGGCCTCACGCGGAGATCGAGGTGGTGCTGCCACGCGAGGGAGCAATCGTGCCGCCGCTGCGTGCGCTCGCCAGCCGCGTCAGCATCGAGCCGCTGTTCATCCTGCGCCGGCGCGGATTGCTGAAACTGCTCGCGGCCGCACCGCTGCGGCTGACGCTCGCGCTTCTGCGCGCCGCGCGGCGCATGCGCGGCGCCGATCTGGTCTACGTGAACACCATGATGGTGGCGGATTATCTGCTCGCGGCACGCTTCTTCGCCGCCAAGGCGCTGGTGCACGTCCACGAGATCCCGGACGGCTTCAAGCTCGCCGTGTTCCGCCGCCTGCTGCACTGGACCCGCGCGGAAGCCATTTTCAATTCCCGGGCGACGCGCGCCGCTTATGCGCTGCCTGCGGGGCGTCCGCAGCATGTCGTCTACAACGGCGTCGCGGCGCCCTTGGACGCGCCGCCGGGCGACTACGACGGCGCGCGCGCCCTGCGGCTGCTGATGCTCGGCCGCATCAACCGCATCAAGGGACAGGATCTGCTGATCGAGGCGCTGGCGCGGCTGCCGCGCGCGCTCGCGCAGCGGATCGAGCTGCGCATCGTCGGCGAGACGTTCGAGAATGATGACGCGCGCGAGCACGCGCTGCACGGCGCGGTGCGCGCCGCGGGCCTTGACGCGGTCGTCCGCTTCGAGCCGTTCCGCGCCGATCCGTCCGAGCTCTATCGCTGGGCCGATGTTGTCGCGGTGCCGTCGCGCCTGCCGGAAGCGCTCGGCCGCGTCGCGATCGAGGCGATGGCGCACCGGCGTCCGCCGCTGGTCGCGCGCATCGGCGGCCTGCCCGAGATCGTGGAGGATGGCGTGTGCGGCTGGATCGTCGCGCCGAACGACTCCGACGCGCTTGCCGCCAAGCTGGCCGACATCGTGACCTCTCCCGGCGCTTGGCGCGGCTACGGCGCCGCCGCCCGCGCGCGCTTCGACGCGACATTCGCGGCGGACGCGATCGCGCGCCAGCTCCAGGGCATCGTGCGTGCCCGCCTCACCGCAACGGCCAAACCGCGCGCGGCGCGCGATCTGGCGCGGGTCTAGCCATGCGCGACCTGCCCCGCCTGATCCGCAGCTTCGTGCTCTCGCTCGGCGGCGAAGGCATCCAGAGCGGCTTTCACTTCGTGCTGAACCTCATCCTGATCCGGATGTTCAGCGCCTACGATTTCGGCACCTTCGCCATCGCGTTCGTGCTCGGCGGCATCGCGCTGTCGTACGGCAGCGCGTTGGTCTCCGTGCCCGCGGCGGTGCACATGCCGCGCTTCAAGAGCCACGGCGCGATGAATTTCCAGGATGTGGCGTTCGGCTCGATCGCGCTGCTGCTCGCTTGCGTGATCTGCGCCGTCGTCTCGCTCGGATTGTTCGTGACGCTCGAACACGGCATCGAGGCGCTCGCCGGCGGCGCATTCGTCGGATTGTGGATGCTGCGCTATCACGTGCGCACCACGATGTTCGCGCGGCGCGCGGCCGGCGCGGTGACGCTGTCGGATGTCAGCTACACGGCGAGCGGAATCGCCCTGGTCGCGGCGGCGCTCTGGCTCGATCAGGAGGGCGAGCGCGTCACCAGCGTGCTTGCCGCGCTGGCGATTGCCAACATGATCGCGATCGGCGTCGCACTGCGCGCGCTGGGGCTGCGCATCCGCGTCAGCTTGCGCTACGCGGTGTGGCGGCGTTACCGCCGTATCTGGTCGGACGTCTCGTGGTCGCTGTTCGGCGCGACCACGTGGAGCATTCAGAGCCAGGGACTGATGTTTCTGGTCGCCGCCATCGCGGGGCCGGCCGCCTATGCGCCGGTCGCGGCGGGCTATGTGCTGTTCAATCCGGTGCGCCAGGTCGTCGTCGCGTTCCTCAACGTGTTCCGCGCGGATTTCGTCCGCGGCCTTGCGGAGAGCCGCTACCGGCGGCTCAGCGTCACGATCTATTCGGCTTGCAGCCTGATCCTGCTCTGCTGCGCGACGGCCGGCACCGCGATCTGGCTCGCCTGGCCGTATCTCGACGCGCATATCCTCGGCGGCAAGTTCGATCACGCGGCGTTTCCGCTGGTGGTCACGCTGTGCGGCATCACGGCGGCGATCTATCTGACCTACAATGTGCCACTCGCCCTGATCCAGGCCGCCGGGCACTTCAGGCCGGTGGCGCTCGCCACCACGTTCGGCGGACTGGTCGGCCTCTGCAGCGTGTCGATCCTGCTCAATGTCACGACGGTCGCGTGGTCGATCCTCGGCACGATCGCGGGCGAAGCGGTGTGCGGCATCTATCTCTGGATCGCGGCGCGCCGCATCCTGCGCCAGCACGTCGCGCCGGCGTGGAAGACGCCTGCGGTCGGTGGCATCGCGGAAGCGCGCACATGACGCGCCTGTTCCGGCTCGGCGCATGGCTCTGCCTCGCAGCGATCGGCGCGCTTTCGCTGGTCGCGCCGTCGCTGCGGCCGGTGACGTTCCTGCCGCACAATTTCGAGCACGTCGCGATCTTCCTGGCTGCCGGCCTCGCGATCGGCCTCGGCTACCCGAACCGCATGACGCAGCACGCGATCGGGCTGACGCTGTTTGCGGGCGCGGTCGAGCTCGCGCAGTTCTACGTACCGGGACGCCACCCGCGCTTCAGCGATTTCGTGCTCGACGCGCTCAGCGCCTGCGCGGGTGCCGTCATCGCGCTGCTGCTGACGCGGCTCAAGGCCGCGCGCTAGCGTTCCCGCAGGAGGAACGCTCGAGCCTATCGACTGTCGGTTTTTCTGAAAGCCGCAGTGACGCAATCAGGATTCAACACGGCGATCTGGACATGGGATTTCATTCGGATGCGCGATCCGCTGTATGCGGGCGCGCCCTCTTCGAATGCTCCAATGACTGTGTCGTATCGGCGCTCACCCGCTCGACGCTTCGCGAAGTGCAGCGCAGCAATCACCGCACAATCCAATCGCCGAAACTTTTCGTCATTGATCGGCACGTCCGAGTTGCTGATGCGACATAATTCGGAAAAGTGCTGGTAGTAGGCGGCCAGCTCAGCAGCAGAGTCCAGATTTAACAAGTTCAGGCAATTTCCAAGATCGATGACGGCGCCTACCACGTCAGGAGTATCGATCTCACCGCGTGACTTCTTGAAAACGGCCCAATCCAACGCCCGATTATAGCTGCCCAGCCAAAAGTAAATCCCTGGGCCTAGCCAGTCATAGTCGTTGTCGCTCGGCTCCAGCTGTGTTCGGCCGCTCGCCACCTCAGTGGCGGTTTCGGCATCGCACCCATGGAAGCCAAGAACCGGTAAGTAGCTCGCCCCCCGCATATCCCCCCCGCCAGAAGGAGGGCCCTTCTTCGGGGCCCAAATGTCGTCGTCTCGCTATTTATATTCGGGACGCAGTTTCCCGTCCGCATCATGAATTCCGGCCGCAACGAGAAACTCTCTTGCGGCTTTGGGATCGCCTGCAAGCTTTTTCAGGAGCGCATCGACTTCGGGCGACAAGAGGCGGGTCGCCTGGGATTCTATCGGAGGAGTCAGTTTGTCGGCCGCAGAAGTACCGCCTTCCTTGCCCATGGCTGGTCGCTCCCGTGTCGGAGCAACCGCCGCCCCAAAGGGGCGAGAAGTCGCCTCCAGCTGGGAAGGATGAGGCGAAAGATTTGACGATTCGTTTCGGGCGTCGAGGAAAATATTCTCGATACAGATCAAGGCCAGGGCAATCATGAACAGGCCTGCCGGCAGTATTACTTGGCGTACTTCCATGTCCATTCGGTCAATAACCATGACGGTGACGGCCGTAACCAGACACAGCAGGTGGAGCACCGCCAAGGTAACCGCGACCTCCTTGCGGAAATCATTTATGCGCGAATGAACCCGGCCGAAGTGCTTCTGAAGCCACCCCTTGGTAACCCAGTTCGCCAGCGCCCAGATTGTGCTGCGGACCGCGTCCCATATGGCGGGAAGCGGTTCATCTCGACGGATTTGTGCGACGAGTTCGGGACCGACGATGGCCCGCACGACAGCGTAACTGAAATTTCTGCTCATGCGCGGGCGCCCCGCCCCGGACAGTTCCGTGGCTGCAATAAAGTCACTCTTCCATGCGCCGCCTAGTGCAAAAAAGCCACATACACGCGTGAATAGAAAAAACGCTCACGCGGTGGAAAGCCGTCCGCAGTCGGATTGTTCTGGGCTTGGCGGTGGCATTTTCCTCTCAGTTCCAGGCATTTAGAAGGCGGACCGCGCCCGTCTGGGCTTTCCGGCTCATCGGTGCGAACGCTGTGGAAAACGATGGAGAGAGCGCGCGGGGTGCTCTCGGATCGCGCCTCCCGCTTCGCCAGGGCCGAGGTCATGACCGCTAGCTGAAAAGCAAAGTGTCGAGCAGCCAGCCGATCCAGATCGCCGGCGCGAAGAACAATCCGAACGGAAACTTCAGCGCGGTGTCGAGCGGCTTGCCGGCCGCGTAGTGGCGCAGGCAGAACACCGCGATGGCGGTCAGCGCCGCGATCTCCACCGCGATCGGAATCGCGGTGAGCGAGAGCCACGCGCCGGCGACGCCGGCGAGCTTCACGTCACCCAGGCCGAGGCCGTCACGCCCGCGCAAGGCGCGGTAGCCGGCACGCAGGCCGTAGAACAACAGCGCCAGCACGGCGCCGCGCAACAGCGCGACGCCGGCCGCTTCCCATCCGGCGAACGGCGACGTGACGGCGGCGTTGACCAGCGCGAGCGCAAAGCCCGCGACCGTCAGCTCATCCGGTATCACGAACAGGCGCGCGTCGATCACCGCAATCGCCAGCACGATCAGCGCGAGCAGCGCGCCGAGCCAGCCGGACACGCCGGGAGCGGCCCACAGGCTCGCCGCGATGCCGACGATCGCCAGCAACAAGACCGGGCCCGCGATGCGAAGTTGCGCCATCCCTGCGGTCAGGCGGTCGAAGCCGAACATGCGCGGCGCTGGAGTCTGATTCAACGGCGTTGAACCGGACTCCAGCCGCCTTCCTTTTGCTTGCGCATGATCTTGTCCGAAAACCGGTGTCCACTTTTCGGGATCATGCGCTAGCGCACGCGATAGCTTGGATCGGTCGTGCCCAGCCGGCCGCGCAGCTTGGTGCGCAGCTCCTCGGCGACGCGCATCGCATCGACGCCGTCGCGGATGATCTGCGGCCGGATGAAGATGATCAGCTCGGTGCGCTGCGCGCTCCTGTTGTTGCTGCCGAACAGCTTGCCGAATTCGCCGAGCTGGTCGATCAGCGGCAGGCCGGAGCGGCCGCTGTCGGACCGCTCGCTGATCAGGCCGGCGAGCAGCACGGTCTGGCCGCTCGCGACCGCGATCGAGCTTTTCACGCGGCGCTGCGACACCGTCGGCGTCAGGCTGCCGGCGCTGCCGGCCGCGACGTTGGAGATCTCCTGCTCGACATCGAGCAGCACGTTGCCGTTGGAGTTGATGCGCGGCACGACGCGCAGGATCACGCCGGTGTTGCGGTAGTCGATGGTGTTGACCACCGGCGCGCCGGTGCCGGTCAGCACCGTGGCGCTCGCGGTCGCGACCGGAACCTGATCGCCGACCTGCAAGGTCGCGACCTGGTTGTCGAGCACGACCACGGACGGCGTCGACAGCACCTTCACGTCGGAGACGTTACGCAGCGCATCGAGGATGAAGCGCGGCTCGGCCTCGGTGCCGAGCAGGAAGTTGAATCCGGGCAGCGCGCGGCCCAGCACCGCACTGGTGCCGCGTGTCAGCAGCGCGGAACCCTTGTCGTCGCCCGCGCCGATATCGCGGCTCTTGAGGAAGAACTGCACGCCGTAGCTCAGGCTCTCATTGAGCGTGATCTCGGCGATCGTCGCGTCGATCGAAACCTGGAGCTGCGGCCGGTCGAGCTGGCGCAGCGTCTGCTCGATCACGCGATAGTTCTCCTGGTTGGCGTAGATCAGGAGCGTGTTGTTGACCGGATCGGCGGTGATCCGCACATTCGGCAGCACCGAGGTGCCGCCGCCGCTACCGCCGGTTCCCGGGAAGCCGCTGCCGCCGCCCGTGCCGGGGCTCGCGCCGCGCCCGAACGGGCCGCTGCGGCCCGCGATCGCGTCGGCAGCGCCGCCCGACGGGTTGATGGCGCCGGCGCCGCCGCTCCCGCCCGAGAGGCGCGAGTCGGAGGACGAACCGCCCGGCTGGGTGCGCGCGCTGGGAATGCGCAGGCCCTGCTGGAAGAAGCCGCTGTCGGCGCTCGTCGAGGTGGCGACGCCCGCGCCCGGCGCGATCTGGTTGGTCGGACTGTCGATCGCGCCGCCCTGGCGGCCGCTGCCGAAGATATCGTTGAGCAGCGCCGCGATCTGGCGCGCGTCGCCGTATTTCACGTTGTAGACCTTCACGCCGGTCGAGGCCGTGTCGGATTTGTCGAGACGGGCAATCCAGGTCTGCGCCGTGCGCAGCATCGCGGGCTTGCTGGTGACGACCATGACGGCGTTGAGGCGCGCGATCGGCTGCAGCTTCACCAGACTCTGGCTGAGGCCCCCGTCGCCGGAGTCCATGATGCGCTCGAGTTCGGCGATGACGGTGTCGGGCGCACTGTTGCGAATTGGAAAGATGCCGACCGACTGGCCGCGCATCCAGTCGGCGTCGAAGCTCGCCACGGTATCGGCGGCGTTGCGGCGGTCCGCGCCGCTGCCCTGGATCAGCACGAGATTGCGCGAGGGATCGACGCGCACCGTGCCGGGCTTCACGGCGAAGCTGTCGATCAGCTTGGCGAGCGTGGCGGCGGAGACGAATTGCAGCGGCACCACCGTGATGCCGAAGCCCGCTTCGGTGCGTTCGGCGGCATCGACGCGGCCGGTGCCGACCGCTTCGGAGGACGGGACGATCATGTAGCCGCGGCGGTCGCGCACCAACGAGGCGCCGCCGAGCTTCAGTGCGTTCTCCAGCACGAACAAAAGATCGCCGCGCGGCACCGGCCGGCCGGAGGCGAGCGTCACGGTGCCTTGCACCCGGGGGTCGATCAGGTAACCGACCTGCAGGATGTCGCCGAGCACGACCTTGACGACGCCGGTGACCGGCGTGTTCTCGAAATTAAGCTCGAAGCCGTCGCCGCTCGCCGCCGGCTGCGCGCCGACGACGCCGGGCGACGGACCCGTGGTGGCGGGCGTTGCGGTGCCGAAATAGGTGGCGGGCGCAGAACCGTCCCCGGAGCCCGTCGAGGTGGTGCCGGCCGGTTTCGGAAAGCGCGGCAACAGATCGATCGCACGCACCTTGTCGAACACGTCGGGCGGACGGCGCGGATCGTCTTCGGTTGTGAGGAAATTGCAGGACGACGTGATCGCCGAGATCGCCAGCACGGACGCAAGCACACGTCCGCGCGACATCACGCGGCGAGGCAGCGTCCCCCGGGTTCTACGCACAGCGCCCACCCTTTTTGCGCACAGCGCACTCAGCAAGAAGACCTATTGCCCGATCAGGCTGGCCAAATTCAGGCAAGCATATCGCAGAGTCGCGGCTGAGCAAATTGACACCGCTTCATTTCCCATGGTAAATATTCCTCTTCCCGCAAAGCAGGGAAATCTTGCCTCAATACTTGAAAACATGGACCCGCTACTGAAGAGATAATGTCCATGACCACAAATATTATAGATGAGTTTGTGGAATACTTAAGCACGCGGCATTTCAATGCTGGGAGCTTACTGTCGAAACTAGACGCCTCGGGCCGGCGCAGCGGCGAGAAGACCCTGCGAGACCTTTGGGAAGTCAGCGATCTTTCGGCAAACGACTTCGCCAACGAGGTCTCGACATTCTTCGCGCTGCCGCGGGCCACCCTCCCCCAGCTCATCGACGCGACGCCCCTGACGGCGAAATTCTCGCGCCGGTTCCTGCGCGAGACCCTGGTGTTCCCATACCAGCATGCCGACGGGAAGCCGCGTCTGGTGGTCGCCGATCCCAACGACGTGGCGGCGGCGCGCGCCGCCGAGATCGTGCTCGGCGTGCCGGTCGGGATCGAGATCGGCTCCTATGAGGACCTCGCGATCGCGATCGCCAAGCGGGTCGGCGAAGACGACGCAACTGCGGCCGACAGCGAGGAGGAGGCAGCGACAGCGCGCGCCGACGACGACGTCGAGAGCCTGCGCGACCTCGCGAGCGGTGCGCCGGTGGTGCGCGCCGTGAACGATCTGGTCGAGCGCGCGATGGAGCTGCGCGCGACCGACATCCACATCGAGCCGTTCCGCACCGGGCTGGTGGTGCGCATGCGCGTCGACGGGTTGCTGCGTGCGTTGCCGACGCCGCCCGGCGTGCTGCCGGCGGCGCTGATCTCGCGCATCAAGATTTTGGCCGGGCTCAATATCGCGGAGCGGCGCCTGCCGCAGGACGGCGCGGCGCGCATCCGCGCGGCACGCACCGAGTTCGACATCCGCGTCGCCACCATGCCGACGCAGCACGGCGAGTCCGCCGTCATCCGCCTGCTGCCGCGCGACCGCGGCCTGCTGGAGATCGGCAAGCTCGGTCTCTCGACGCCTGACGAAAAGATCCTGCGCAAGCTGCTGCTGCTGCCGCACGGCATGATCGTGGTCACCGGACCGACCGGCAGCGGCAAGACCACCACGCTCGCCACGATGCTGTCTATCCTGAACGAATCGACCCGCAAGATTTTGACCATCGAGGATCCGGTCGAATACGAAATCCACGGCGTGAACCAGTCGCAGGTGCGGCCCTCGATCGGGCTCTCGTTCTCGAACGCGCTGCGCGCCTTCGTGCGGCAGGACCCGGACGTCATCATGGTCGGCGAGGTGCGCGACGCCGAGACCGCCAACATCGCGATCCATGCGGCGCTCACCGGCCATCTGGTGCTCACCACGCTGCACACCGAGACCGCCGCGGCCGCGGTGCCGCGGCTGCTCGATCTCGGCGTCGAGGGCTTCCTGCTCAAGTCGACGCTGCGCGCCGTGCTGGCGCAGCGCCTGGTGCGCATCCTGTGCGACCGCTGCAAGGCGCGGCATCCGCTCAAGGAGGACGACTTCGCCACCGATCCGCGCTACGGCATGCTCGGCTTCAAGGCCGGCGAGACGGTGCACGAGCCGAAGGGCTGCGAGCGCTGCGGCGGCACCGGCTATCGCGGCCGGTCCGGCGTGTTCGAGTGCCTTGAAATGACCGAGAACGTGCGCGGCCTGATCGGCTCGCACACCGGCTCGGGCGAGATCGAGGAAGCCGCGGTGCGCAACGGCATGACCACGATGATCGAGGACGCGGTCGCGAAATGCCGCGGCGGCGTGACGTCGGCGGCGGAAGTCCTGCGCGTGACCACGGTCAGATGAGCATGATCCCGAAACGCATGTCCTCGACCACGATCGGGGACGGGCAGCGGTTGTCGGGCAAGATCATGCTCAAAGGATAAAGCGTGCCGAATTTCCGTTACAAGGCGATGACGCAGGCCGGCGAGATCGTCACCGGCTCGATCGCGGCGCCGACCGCGGCCGAAGTCGCGCGCCGCATCGAATATCTCGGTCTCGTCCCGGTCGACACCGTGACGGAGGAGCGCGCCGCCGCGCGCCGCCTCCACGTTCTTCACCTTCACCAAGCGCGCCAAGACCGAGGACGTGACGGTGTTCACGCTCGATCTCTCGCTGCTGCTGAAGGCCGGCGCGCGGCTCGACGACGGGCTCGAACTGCTGGCGAGCGACACCGACGTCGGCGGCCTGCGTCCGGTGGTGGCGAAAGTGCGCTCCAGCATCTTGGCCGGTGAAAGCTTCGGCGAGGCGCTGTCGCATCATCCGGCCCTGTTCCCGCCGATGTATGTCGCGCTGGTGCGGGTGGGCGAGGCCTCCGGCACGCTCGGCGAGATCCTCGAGGTGCTCGCGGGCGAGCGCGCGCGCGCCGAGGCGCTGCGCCGCAAGCTCGGCGACGCGCTGCGCTATCCGGCCTTCGTGCTGTTCGCCGCGCTCAGCGTGCTGATCTTCTTCCTGCTGTTCGTGCTGCCGCAATTCGCCGCCGTGCTGCGCGACTTCAACGCCAAGCTCGACCCGACCGTGCTGATGTTCATCGGCCTGTCCGAGTTCCTGCGCGGGCACGGCGAGATGGTCGCGCTCGGCCTCACCGCGGTGGGCGCCGGCATCTGGCTGATGTGGCGGCGGCCGAAGACACGCAGCGCGATCATCGCGTTCCTCTCGCGGCTGCCGCTGATCCGGCCGGTGCTGACCTATCACCGCACGACGCTGTTCTGCCGCAATCTGGGCGTCCTTCTGGCGAGCGCCGTGCCACTTACAACCACACTGCGCATCCTGGTGGACATGATGGCGGCCTCGAGCGACCCAACGGTCTGGATGCGCATGGTCGAGCGCGTGCGCCACGGCGGAAAGCTGTCCGACGCGCTCACCGACACCGCCGCGCTTCCTACCATGGCGGTGCGCATGCTACGTCTGGGCGAGGAAACGGGTCAGTTGCCGATGCTCGCCGGGAGGGTCGCGGAGTTCTACCAGGCCAAGCTCGAGCGCAGCCTCGACCGCGTCGTCGGCATCGCGGGCCCGGCGGCGATCATCACCATCAGCATCATCGTGGGCGGGCTGATCGTGTCGGTGATGACCTCGCTGCTCTCGGTCAGCCAGATCATCGGCTAGGATTGGGTCAGGATCGGTCATGCGTGGTGTCGCGAATTGGCTTGAGCGCAAGCGCGGAAAAGCGGCGCGGACGCAGCGCGGCTTCACGCTGGTCGAACTGCTCGTCGTCATCACGATCATCGCGCTGATCATGGGCATCGTCGGCCCGCGCGTGCTCAACTACCTGACCGAGTCGAAGGCCAAGGCGGCCAAGATCCAGATCGAGAGCTTCGGCAGCGCGCTCGACCTGTTCTTCCTCGATACCGGCCGCTACCCGAACGGCTCGGAAGGCCTGTCGGCGCTGGTGCGCCGGCCGGGCAACATCGCGTCCTGGAACGGACCGTATCTGAAGGGCGGCGTCGTGCCGCCCGATCCCTGGGGCAACGCTTACGTCTATCGTGCGCCCGGACAAGAAGGCCGGACCTACGATCTCCTTTCCTATGGCGCGGATGGGACGGAAGGTGGAACAGGCGCGGCACAAGACCTCACGAGCTGGCAGCGCTGACGGCGCGACCGACGGCTTCACGCTGATCGAAGTCGTCGCGGTCGTGGCGATCGTCGCCATCCTTGCCGCCATCGTGATCCCGGGGCTGCCGCGCGGCACGTCGCGCGCGCGGCTGGAATCGTACGCCGTCGAGGCGGCCGCAATGCTCAAGTTCGACCGCGATGCCGCGATCCGCAACCGCGTGCAGATCGTGACCGAGATAGACGCGCCGGCGCGCATGCTGCGCTCCGGTGCGACCGGCCGCACGATCCGCGTGCCGGAGGACGTGCGCTTCGACGCGCTGCTGGCGGCGCGCTGCAACGCGCGCCCGGCCGGCCCGACGATCCGCTTCTTCTCGTCCGGCATGTCGTGCGGCGGCGCAATCGCGTTGACGCGGCTCGGCGTCGGGTATCAGGTGCGCGTCAACTGGCTGACCGGGGGCGTCGAGGTTGTGCCGATCGATGAACTCTAAACGCGCCGCGGGAACCGAAGGCTTCACGCTGATCGAGGTGCTGGTCGCGCTCTCGGTGGTGGCGGTGTCGCTGTCGGCGATCGGCTCGCTGGTCGCCGTGACGGTGCGCGGCGTCCGCTCGGTCAGCAGCCATCTCGCGCTGGTCGAGACCGCGCGCTCGATCATGACCGGATTGCCGGATCGCGGCGAGCTCGGAAGCGGAACCATGTCCGGCGAGGCCGCGGGCCACCGCTGGCGCATCGACGTGCTGCCGTTCTACGCCGACTTCGTCGACCCGCAGAAGACCGACTGGG